>CANMNN010000001.1 GCA_947499305.1 uncultured Arenicella sp.
AGGAGTATCTCCGGTGAGGTTTGAAGAAAACTATTTTTCTAAGCTAAAAAGTGTCTACTGAAGTCTGGGAAGTCCAAACTGAAGAAATACTCCTCGTCTATGATAAAGAGCGTCCAACCTGTGGTACTCACCAAAGTTGGATAGATGTTGGAACTATATGAATCTGATAACCCAGAACAGAGTATTTTTGCCATTGGGAAAAAACAAAAAACCGCTAAATGTTCTTACTCATGCCCGTATTAATATTCCAAGATATTGCCCTTGAGTTTCTCAAGTAGAGTATTTAAACCGAGCAACTCCTGTTCTGGTAGGCTGCCGAAAGTCGCGCCTAGTAGTGACACGTTCACCATTCTTGCTTTGTCTAGCTGCGCAAGACCTTCTGGAGTTATGAACACTAGACTTACACGAGCATCTTCGGAATCAGTTTGTTTTCGGAGCCAACCATTTCCAACCATTGCTTTTACTGCCTTAGTTATTGCGGGTTGATTCATCTGCATGACTTGTGCGAGCTCACCGATAGTGTGCGCCGTTTCAGGTTGCCATGAGAAATGATTAAGTATCGAGAGCTGCGTCATGTTTAGCTGTAACGGTTCGACGTTACGGTTTATGTGGTTAGCAAGATGCTGATAGCAAATTATCAGATTCACCAGGTTGCTACCCATTAGCGCGTTTTTATTATTCATAGAAATATCTTGACAATGTATTCCATGGAATGCAAATATATATTCCATGGAATATAAATATGGTGATTATTATGATTAAGAGAAAATTGTCGACGTTGAGAAATAACATTATACCAATGATTTCTACTTGGAAGTGGTGGGTAGCAGGTGGGTTCGCCATGCTGATTCAGCAAGTAACGATGGCATGGTTGAACCGCTTGTATGACGCTATTGAATTTCCTGTTTCGTATATGGTTGGCCAAACAGTATTCAGTGGAGAGCT
This sequence comes from uncultured Arenicella sp., assembly GCA_947499305.1. GTDB lineage: Bacteria > Pseudomonadota > Gammaproteobacteria > Arenicellales > Arenicellaceae > Arenicella. The sequence goes on from CANMNN010000001.1 coordinate 946, forward strand.
CATTAAAAGCTACTATGCGGTGTTGCTCGAGAAGGGAACATTTGAAAGTTATATCAATGTTCAGTTGGTCGATTATCTGTTTATGGTGACTGTGTTTATGTCGCACGCGTTGGTATGTATTGCACTCTATCAAAGCGTGCCGAACAAACCTTGGCTGAAAAAATTAGCGTGGGCAATGGTCATTTTAGCGCCGCTTGCCGCGGTTGCTGACGCCTTCGAAAACCTAGTATCGTTTATCATGTTAGCCAACCCAGATGGTTTTGCGAATTGGCTAGCATACCCATATTCAGCTTTTGCTGTATTGAAATTCGCGTTGTTCACCCTGTTTATGGTTTGGGCGATTTTGGCCACCTTGATCTGTATAGGATCGCGGTTTAGAACGGTTTTTAGTCGTCATCGAATTAACCAGTAGAAGATGCTGTGTGAGCCCAAAAAGCAACTTTTTTAAGGTTTAATCAGAAACGAACGCTGGATCAAATACTCGTTGAGCCTAATATGAAAGTGCTCGTTAAGAACACTTAACTGACTGCGGCGCCCAATTGAAACCAAATTTTCTTAGCCGCCAGATTAAGTGCTAACGCCTACATTAACTGGAAAGCATAAGATTTATATTGGGCCACTCTCTTTAGAAGCTTAATCCGCAGCATCAACGCACTCGTGCCAAAACTCTCCTTGATCAATCTGATTTAACAAGTCGATATTCGATATCATTTTTATGTAGCCATTGTTCGTATCTAATTGAGCGTAAATATCAGCTTTTAATTCTTTGGGCTTGGGCCCTTCAAAGCAGCCAGTGTTCACACTAACACTGAAGCTTCCTTGGCCTTCGATATCGTTTTGTCTGATAATGCGAATTCTGTTTTGCGCGAGCCGCATTTCGTCTGCGGTCTTTTTGTCTAAGTAAAACAAAGTAATTCGTTGATTGTCTGTAAGTTTCGAGTCCAGCTCTTGAACCGTGCTGTTTGTTTTAACAATCGCGTTGGAAATGTTTTTGAAGGTATGTTCTGGCAATTCCGAAGCGAAGCTAAGCTCTATGGTCACGGCATCGTCTTTGAGCTGAACGATTTTATCGGTAATAACAGCAATGCGCATCTGCGAAGGGTCAGTTTGCAGCGGGTCGAAATTTCTTAGTTTCCACATTGTGCTTAGCGGTACTGAGGTACAGGCTGTGATGAGAATGCAGAAGCAAAGGGTGGTGACAAACTTTATAGTATTCATGAGTCGTTTAATCCCTTGATGTCGTATTCAATAGTTTCGCGCGTTCACGCTTATAGTCTTTATAGAGCATGTCTGAACCGCGTAAGCACTCTGCTCGTTCACTGTCGTGCACTATCTTATTGCAATCTCGCGCTCGGTCAGCCTGAATGTTTTCATACGTTTGCTTGGTAGAGCAGGCGCTTAGTAGCAGAACCATTACGCAGCTCATAATTGATTTACTCATCATGATTAAACTCCAAAATATCGCCCGGTTGGCATTCTAAGAATTCACATATTTTTTCTAGGGTATTAAACCGAATGCCTTTAACACGGCCCGTCTTTAATAGTGAAATATTCTGCTCTGTGATGCCGACATATTCAGCTAGCTCTTTAGAGCGCTTTTTACGAATTGCCAGCATGGCATCAAGGTTTACAACAATGCTCATACAAACTCGGCATTCTCTTTAGCCAAAATTACGCCTTCTCTGAAACTCCAAGTAATTGCCAGAAATGTTGCCGCAATAAAAAGTGACCAGAATTCATTTGAGCCAAGCGTGACAGACAACACCCGTTCGCCTGGAGGGTTGTTCCAGGTTAATACAAGGCTTTTTACGGCGGTATCAAAAAGTTTCAATGTAGCGGTGATGAATAGGACTAAGCTAAACCGATACATGCATTCTAGATTAGGCTGAGTAAAGTATTCGCGAGATGTAAAGTTGATAAATAGTTTACGTAATTGATACAGGCCGTAGGCAAAGATGAGCGAACCTAAAAGACTGAACGTACCTGCCGTAATTATTTGCCAAGAGACGATCGTTTCAACTTGCAAAGCACCCTCAGCATAAATTGAGAGTGATTCGATATTGCTGTCGAAGTTAAGCCAAAACCACGCCATTGCAATCGGAATACCGATCATCAATAGGGTACATAGCATGGCCATTGCCGAGTTAAATCTAATGAGTGTTTTATTTGATGCCATATCTCGAAGTGGTAATTGTTTGAAAGTTTGGTTAATTCTTAAACATAAAATACTCGAAAAATAATATAAAACAATCATTAATTATCGTAAAACAATAAATTTAATGTTTGTGACCTATAGTCTGCTATCTTGCTGGGTGGTAAGCATTGGCTTACTTAGCGGGTCTGTAATGACGTCAAAACCAATCAATTGAACTTTGAATATGCAAACACGAATCACGTTTAAAAACCGCGCTGACATCGAATTATCGGCAGCCCTACATACTCCCAACGTTGGTGATACAAAGGCTTTTGCTGTATTTGCGCATTGCTTTACGTGCACTAAAAGCATCAACGCGGCGGTGGCGATATCGGAGACCCTCGCTCAACGAGGCATTGCTACCTTAAGGTTTGATTTCACCGGATTAGGTGGTAGTAAGGGAGACTTTAGCGACAGTAATTTCTCGACCAATATTGCTGACCTAATTGACGCTGCGGTTTTTCTTGAGCGAAATTTTCAGGCGCCGCAGCTTCTCATTGGTCACTCGTTGGGGGGCACTGCCATCCTCGCGGCGTCTGAACACATTCCCTCGGCTAAAGCTGTGGTGAGTATTGGTTCGCCATCAAACCCCGAACACATACTGCATTTGCTATCAGAGCATCTACAGACTTTGCATGAAGAGGGCAGTGCCGCGATTGATTTAGCCGGTCGCAAGTTTAATTTTAAACAGAGCTTTGTTGACGATGTGAAAGATCAACAAATTGATTATCGTGGTTTGCGCAAAGCGCTAATGGTGATGCATTCGCCGCAAGACGATACGGTGTCGATTGACGAAGCGGGTAAAATATTTTCGCAAGCAATGCACCCTAAGAGTTTTGTTAGTCTAGACGGGGCTGACCATCTATTAAGTGATAAAAAAGATTCTCAATACGCCGCCGAAGTGCTGGCAAGCTGGGCGCTGCGTTATCTTGACTTGGATACTCAAGTTGCCGATGTTGAGCAGGGTATTTTCGCGAAAGCGAAAACAGATCAAGGGTTTATCTGCAATATCAATGCCAATGGACACGAGCTTTTAGCCGATGAGCCAAAGTACGTAGGGGGCAAGAACTTAGGGCCGTCTCCTTATGATTTTCTGGGTTCAGCTTTGGCCAGCTGTACAGCGATGACGCTGAATATGTACGCGCGTCATAAAAATATTGAGTTAAGCGAAGTGAGTGTAAAAGTTGATCATGATCGAGTTCATGCCAGTGACTGTGCTGACTGTGAAAAAACCGAAGGCAAGGTTGATGTTTTCAATCGCGCCATCACCTTAGAAGGGAACCTGACTGAACAACAGCGCGAGCGAATGCTACAAATTGCTGATCGCTGCCCTGTTCATAAAACCCTAGAAAATGAGATTAAGATAACGAGCGCACTTGTTGCACTCGATTAGGCTTATCAAATAGCACAGCTTTACTAACAAAATATGTCTACTACGAACATCTCTTGCGCGAAATGCGCATCAACTAATCGAGTTCCCACTGATCGGCTAGGCGATAAACCTAAGTGCGCGAAATGCAAAACACCGTTGTTTCAAGGTAAGGCGACCGATCTAACGGCCGCTAACGTGGCAACCTTTTTGAACCATAATGAATTGCCGGTTTTAGTCGACTGCTGGGCGCCTTGGTGCGGCCCATGCAGAAACTTTGCGCCTATCTATGAACAAGCTGCTCAACAATTAGAGCCTAAGTTACGCTTTGCAAAGCTCAATACTGAAGACCAACAACAAGTTGCAGGCCGTTGGAATATTAGATCGATCCCAACGTTGATTTTATTCAGGGCGGGTAAAGAGGTGGCTCGAGTTTCTGGCGCGATGTCACTGTCGCAACTTAAACAATGGCTAGCTCAAAACGGAGTGGCTTAAGTTTTAAGATATAAGATTATCTAACCTTATATCAAAGCCCAAACTATACTCAATCTCTCAATTCTAAAGGTTTCCCTATGCATACTATCGACATCGTTTCTGACGTTTCATGCCCTTGGTGCATTATCGGCTATCGCGCTTTAGAGGACGCTTTACGCGAACTCGATATTGAAGCATCGGTAAACATTAATTGGCGACCGTTTGAGTTAAACCCGACGATGCCAGCAGCGGGTCAGGACCGAGTTGAGCATATTCAGCAAAAGTACGGTTTGACCGAGGCACAAGGTGCTGCAAATCGTCAGAACTTGATTGATCGTGGTTTATCAGTTGCGTACGAATTTAACTTTCCTGAAAACGGCCGTGTGTATAACACCTTCGATGCGCATCGCTTATTGCATTGGGCCAAGGATCACGGTTCGCAAACCGAGCTTAAATTAGCGTTGTTTGATTTGTATTTCAAAAACGCAGGCAACCCGAGCGATCATCAGCAATTGCTCGATTGTGTCGAACAGCTTGGCCTTGATCGTCAGCAAGCACAAGCCGTTTTAGACAGCGATAAATACACGTCTGAAGTGCGTGCAGAACAACAACTTGGCCAGCAGCAGGGCATTAGTTCGGTGCCTGCGTTTATCTTCAATAATAAATACCTGATCTCGGGAGGTCAGCCGAAAGAGGTGTTTGTTAATGCTCTGACTGAATTGCAGAAACAGGCCTGAATGTAAAACCTAACTTTCGGTCAACATACAGCAACGCTTGTAGCGTTTACCGCTACCGCATGGACAAGGCGCTTTTTTGCGTATGCGTTCGGCACTGTGTACCTCAGCGCGATTTTGTTTGTAGAAACGTTGCAGATGAGAATACAGCTCAGGGTGCTTTTGTTTTAGGCGTTTGGGGCGCTCGAAAAAATATTCACTTGCCACCGAGAAAAATTCGGCATTGTTAGTGGCACCGTACTGACGAATGTCGCTTTTACGCTCGTCGATTTCCTTGATTTTTCTCGCAATAAGTTCGAGCCAGGGCAAGCTATAGCTGTGTTCACTGATTTGCCTCGGTAGACCATCGATGTCGCCGTCGGCCATATCGATCAAATGTGCGAACTCATGGATTGCAACATTGCGTTTATCGTGATCGTTATTAAAGCCTTGGTGCAATGCGGCCTGGCTCAGAATCATTTTGCCGCGTAAATGTGCGGTACCAACTAGGCCTGTTATGTTTGAGTCGTGTTGGCGAAATTCAGAATTGTCATTGAACGATGCCGGTACTAAGTAAACCGTATCAACTTTAACGTAATGCCATTGCTCAAACCCCCAAGCTAAGATCACCGAGCCAGAAGCAACCAAGAGCTTATCTGCGTCGCTCACTTCGAGTTCGTGCCCTACGATCTCGGTAGCGGCAATAAATGCCATACACCCTAGCTCAAATACTCGTTTGTCCGATTCGCTTAGGCTGGTGTAAAAGCTTACCTTTTGGCTAAGGATTTGCCGTTGCTCAGGGCTTATTTCAATGGGGGCTGGTGGCTCTGGAAAGAGCGTAGCGCGAATACTATCGAAGAGTTTGAACAGCATGTGAGTAAGTTAGAACGTTCCGTGTGAAGCGATTTGGCAAAGCTTGCCACGCGTTAAGTACTTAATCAACACACAGTGCATCCCGAATCACGTATTATTTGGCACACAACTAATTTGATAAAGGTAAGGCCATGACAATTCTCCGTAATCTCTCTAACAATACTTCGATTGGTTTGACTTTGCTTTTAGTGCTTTTTAGTACAGCCAACTCGGCTTGGTCTAACACCAGCAAGTCTGATATCGAGTTTGAAAATTTAATGAAACAACATTGGGCTGCGCGGCTAAAGCAGAGCCCAGAGTTTGCGACAAGCTTGGGCGTTCGAGATTACGATCATTTATTGAGCAACCCGTCTTTAGCTGCCTTTGATAAGTCGATAGAGCAAGCTAAAGGTTTCGCTAAAACGCTAGAGCAAATTTCTGTTGAAAGTTTGAGCGCTGCAAATCAGCTTAATCATGATTTGTTGACGCTTGAATTATCTAATCAAATCGAGGCTGCTAAGCATGGTGGCAAGTATCTAATTATGAATAATCGGTCTGGGCCGCATCTCGCCTTAACCGCACTACCTGGGCGGCTTCCGTTTTTTAAACAGAGTGATTATCAAAGCTATTTGAAACGATTGGCAGCAATGCCCGAGTATCTTGAGCTCGCCACTTCTCGAATTAGAGCGGGTCTTAATGCCGGTTGGGTTCAAGCTTGTGCGCCTATGCAGGGCTTCGAGCAGTCGATTGAAACGCACATAGTTGATGACGTTGAACAAAGTACCTTCTTCTCACCTTTTGAGAAACGCCCAGCAGTGGTTAGCGAGGCTGATTTTACTAAAATGAAATCAAAGGCTCGGCGCCTAATTACAGAAGAAGTGATACCCAGTTATCGGGCGTTTCTGGATTTCTATGTACGCGAATACGCTCCTAAATGCCGAAACAAAGTTGGTGTTGACGATATGCCGGGCGGCAAAGAATTTTACGATTACCGGGTTGCCTTTTACACCACAACCGATGATAGCGCCGACGATATTCATAAAGTTGGCTTGTCAGAAGTCGCTCGCATTAAAGCCGAAATGCTAGAGGTTATTAAGCAAGCAAAGTTTGAGGGAAGTTTTGAGGAATGGTTGATCTATTTGCGCGACAACCCTGACTTCTACCCGAAAACTGCCGAAGAACGCATGCAAGTAGTGGCAGCTATTTCTAAGAGAATGGACGGCGAGCTGCCTAAGCTTTTCGGCAAATTGCCGCGCATGCCTTACGGCTTAAAGGAGATACCAAAAGACATTGCCGAGAAGACCACTACGGCATACTACAGCCGCCCAGCCGGCGACGGTACACGAGCAGGTTTCTATTGGGTGAACACGAGTTTGCTTGAAACTCGCCCCTTGTATCAATTAGAAGCCTTGTCTTTGCATGAAGCGGTACCCGGCCATCATTTACAATTAGCCTTGGCACAAGAACTCGACCTGCCTGACTTTAGAAAATACGGCGGCCAAACGGTGTTTGTTGAAGGATGGGGTTTGTATTCTGAGCGCTTAGGCTTGGAAGTTGGTTTTTATCAAACTCCTTACACTAACTTCGGACGCCTGTCCTATGAGATGTGGCGCGCTTGTCGTTTAGTTGTAGATACTGGTTTGCACAGTAAAGGTTGGACACGCCAGCAAGCGATTGATTATATGGCGGCCAACTCTGGTTTATCGATGAATAATATTACGTCTGAAGTTGATCGCTATATTTCATGGCCGGGCCAGGCGTTGGCGTATAAAACCGGCGAGCTCAAGATCAGAGAGCTTAGAGCAAAGGCTGAAAAGCAACTAGGTAACAATTTCGACGTTCGAGAATTTCACGATAAAGTGCTTGAGAATGGTGCGCTGCCACTTTCAGTACTCGAAAATGTGATTAATCAATGGTTGGCAAGTAAGTAGCCAATTTTTGCAGGCTTACGCAAGAGCAGTTGGGCTAGATCCCCAGCTGCTCACGCATATGTCTGACCTCTCGATACCCGCCTGACATTTCTTCGATCCGTTTGCCGCTTTGATTGGTTACCGCAAAGTAGGGTACACCTTTGGCACCAATTTCGTTGAAGTAGCGGCCGCTGCTATCGATTAGAACTTTTTGATTAAAGCGCTTGCTGTAATCCAGCACGTTATCCATTGAATCTTTACCGATCACGATGCTCGCCTTGATGCCTTCTTTATCAAGTTCAGCACTTAGATCATTGATCATCGGTGTTAATGATTTACATGCCGGGCACCATGGAGCTACATACACCACCAGGCATTTATCGCTTTCGCAAGCCCCACCTACCGACACGCCTTCTTGCGTTAGGCGCGCGCCTTTATATTGATCTAAATAAGCTTGAGGAAGATCACTCGGAAGGCTAATAAGCCAACCGAGCAAACCGACAATCAGAAGTGCAATTAGTGTTCTATTCATGAGTTTAATAGTAACAGACTATTTTCGCCATAGAACCAGAGAACTCTTACCTGAGCGGTAGGCTTGGGTCACCCAAATACGCCCAGTTGTGCAGCATCTGGTTACCGCTGGCCATCTCGTTTTTAGCCTTCATTATTGCTTCCCCGATTGTTTTCGAGCTTTGTACCTGTGTCAGGTAGCGCTCGGCAAAAATAGCGTTCTCTCGATATTCGCCAAGTACTGAAGCCCCATGAATTGCCGCGGCGCCTTGTTTTCCGGCAAATAACCATTGGTGAGCCAGAGTATTGATGCTAGGGTTTTCGTAGTTGGAGGTGTAGCAGGCTAATGGCATTACCACAATCGGTTTGCCGGCATTGTTCAAACTCTTGACGAAATTAGTATCAACTATTCCGTTGAAACCCCAAAAGCCAAAGCTAGCATGACCTGCAAAACTCAATACGTCTAAGCCGTCATTAATCTGGGTCTCAAGCGTTTCTCTAGTGAACCTAATCGGTTCTTCAACACCCGCTGCGGCGAGCTCGTTCATGGATATGTGCTCGATTTGGTCGAATTCGTCGATGTTGCTTAGCGGTAGCTTTACACGCATGTCGACCTGTTTACTGAAATTTAAACCACTTGAGTCATCTGTTTGAGAAACCATCAACGCGCTTTGGTACGGCGTATCCAACCTTCGAGTGTGCCAAGAAATGCTCTTAGAGATTATGACATCTAAATCTGCCTCCGTTCTTACTGGCCAACGGCCAATCGACAACTCCGGTAAATTGTCATCGTTTAGATCGGCGAATGCATTATCGCTTGGTGCGAAATTGAAGATTGAAACCTTAGAATAATGGCTCGGAATAAAATTAACGATTTCATTATTTAGGTTGCCGAGATAATCATAGGTATGTCCACCTACAAGTAAGACATTGTTACTCGATGTTTTTTCGACACCATTAACGTAGGCGTGGGCCAAAAAGTTATCTAGGGCTTGTGGTAGGGCGTTTCCATAGCCGTAGGTTTCGACCAAGTCGAGCCAATCGATAAGTTCAACAGCTAAGCCCTGTTGGCGTTTGAAGTCTAGATATTCGTGCAAGCGCGTACCAATAAAGTTAGGGTGAGCGATAACAATTAGGCTGTCGTTGCTGACCGTATTTACTACGGTTTGATGCAACGATTTAATATTGGCGCTTTCAATCAGCGTTGGCCTAGGCAAGTCTTGTAGCTTAGCGATGCTAAAGCGAAGGTCACTTTGGAGTTGCTGGGCGTTAGTGAGGTTTGAAAATGAAAGCCGCGTATTGTCAAGATTCGCCGATGCGCTCACGCGCGAGAGTAGGCCAGTTGAGGTGTAGGCATATACTCTTGCTTCACTTGCGTTGCTGATTTCTAGCTCGTAGCCGTCAATTGATTCAGAGCTTATGAAGTCATAGGAATCAGAGCTGCCCAAAAATATGGGTGCCAATAGAGAGATATCGTCCACCAATACAAGGTCGGCAAAAAAACCTGTGTCGCCAACCAGACTAACGGTTACGGTATTATCTCCGTTGGTGAGCAGGCCTGGTGCGAGCTGTATATGTTTGGAGTAGGGGGTCAGACCATCAAACACGGCGTTATCTACAAGTTGATTATTGACCAAGATCTCTACATGGTGATCATCAGTGTCGCCGGGTAAATTGATGCCCCCGTGAAGCTTAACCCTTAGTTGTGCGGGCCTTGCATCATCGAGCTCTTCAAGGTTGATTGAGTAGTCTTTGTTTACGCGATTACCTCGGGTCAATAGCGTTTGGTCTACCCAAGGAGTGTCAGCCGCAATGCTGCTTCGATATACTTTATCTTGAGTGGCTACTGTAGCTTGCATGCCACTATTTGAGAACTCACCACCGTCAATATCACTGGTTTGGGGCTCATAACGGTTTGCGTTACGCGCCTTGCTACGATCAATCCTCAACTGGTAGTTATAGTTGGCGATGTAAATAGCATCACTTCCACTAACCGATTTAACATTGAATATAATTGTGTCGCCCGAGCTGAGCCACTCATCCGTACTGATGATATCGCGCGCTACGGCATCACCGTTCAGAGTCAATGCCAAGCGTTCTAGCTCTTTGCCTTCCCAATGTGGAGCGAGCTGCAATATAGAGGCTGCCGGAACGGCATGAATTCCAATCTGGTCGAACTCAAGATTAAGCACTTGCCGATTGGCACCCAGCTGGCGATTAACTATCCGACGCTGCTTACCGGATGAGACTCGGCGCCAACGCTGACCGGCTTTAACGAAGCCCTTCTTGAGCATCTTACTCTCAAAAGCTTTACGAGTAAGAGACCAATCAACAGGTTCATTAGTAGCACCTGAGCCATAATCAACGTTTAGTTCAAAGGGGCCATAGAACTGCTCATCGCCGTTGTTGTCTATACTCGAAATGCCAAAGCGACTAACTTGATTCGCTAAACGACGGTTTAGACGAATTGTTTTAGTGTATTTACGGGTTTCATTGGAATCGACACCAGTGCCAACGATCAATCGTTTGTTGAGTTGCTCCCAGCCGGTATCAGTTTCTCCCCAGAGATGAAAGCCGAGATGAAATATCTCTGAAGCTGTTTCCCATGCAAAGGATGTGCGGCGTCCTATCTGAGTAACTTTGATTTTGTTGAGAGTGACAGGCGTCGTGAATGTTGAACTAAAGGCAATCGCCGAGACGTCTTCATCGATATGCGAACGCTCGGTATCGCTGATTCTGTCTTCGTCATAGGTAAAGATAACTCCCGCCGTGTTTTCCGACACTTTGCGTAAAAAGCCGCCGTTATTGCCTCTCCTAGAGCGAGAGCCCCCAAGCGTCACAGGAGTGCTACTAAAGCAACCAGCGGGAAAGCTTGCTCCTTCGCCAGACGTTGCGCCATTGTCATGTCCATCTACGTTGTCGCCAAAAACGGCCACGAAATCGACTGATGCAGGCCCACCAAGACCACTGAAGTCCAGTTCAAGACAGCCTTCTCGTTCAACTGCTAGATAGCAAAGTTGTTCGCTGTTGGAAATACTGCCATTGCCAGCTTCAAGACGGCCGAGAGTCCAATCAAAGCCAGCGCTTGACAGGCTGTTAGTTCGAACGGTTGCTTCTAAAAATTCTGGTTCTCCAATGGGTAAACCGGCTCCTCCCGAAATAGTGTTGCTCGTTGATGATATCTGAGTTAACAACGCGGGTGCAGCAGCGAACGTGCTCATAAATGTTTGTGGTGTAAAGCTCTGTGAGCCGGTTATGGTGCAATTAGCGCAGTTGGGACCAAATACTTGACTACTAACATCAGAACAGCGTGATTCAAATGTGACCGTATCCGAGCTGCCGACGATGGGTACATCTAAAATGCCATTGCGGATTGCAATATAATCAAAATTAACTGCGGGCCCATCCCGATCTTCATTTCGAGGCTCCAGACAGGCTGCGTCAAAGCCTGTTTCGTTTACGTTGCGGATTCGAATAGTACAAGGATCGTCATCTGCGCCAGCCCCGAACTCTGGCGTCATCGGGAATACGTTAGGCGTTGTGCCATCAGCAAAAGGAATATCAAACTCAATGCGAGTAAATGGCGATAGCGAAGTTGCACTTGGGGTGTTCGTTGCCGGCAAGCTTGCCGTACCTACCTCGATAGTGGCGGGCACCTGCGAAAACGCAGCCTTGGTAGCGACTAAACTGAAAATCAATGCACTAAATAGCAGCAATGATTTTCGCAAAATTTTTCTATGTCGAGATAAAGTCATAACTGAAGCTCTTGCTCAGCTGTAGAGTTTTATTCGAACGCGCGAACCCTTGCTTGGCTTTAAAAACGAGCGCGCAATCCATTAGTTTTCCATACTGACATAATTTATCGAGATATCTAGAGAATCACACAATAATTTACAATATGACAGGATGCCTTGGGTTAAACCCGCTCTAGAATTGGGCTCAATGATCTCTTCCGCCTTTCAAAAACGAGGGCATTTTTATAACAAAGCCCGTATAAGTTTAGCTATTCGGGCTCCGCTGAACGCGATGAAAAATGCGTCGTATCAGGCCTTGAGCACGTTTTTCACAGGAAGGTCTCTCACCCGTACACCTGACGCATGAAAAATCGCATTGGTAATACTCGGTAAAATAGGGGGTAAGCCGGGCTCACCAACACCGCCTGGAGCCGCTTCAGATGTTATTAAATGAACATGTAAACCGGGCACCTGAGGCATGCGTGAAACAGGGTAATCATAAAAATTGTTTTGTACGATCGCACCGTCTTTCATTGTTATTTCGCTTTCCATCGCAATCGAAAGGCCCATAATCATTGCGCCTTCCATTTGTGAACGCACTCGATCTGGAGTGATTATCAAACCACAGTCAATAGCGGTATGCATCTCGAGAACTTCAACTTTCTCGTCAATTACGCTGACCTTAGTTGCTGCTGCTGCGTAGGAATTAAAACTCGCGGCAATGCTGATCCCCCAGCCTTGGCCCTCTGGCAAGGCTTTATCCGCGCCACTCTTGGCAACAACCTCGTTGAGCACGCCTTTGAAGCGCGCAATCTCTAGGTGGTAAGCTTTATTGTCGCCTTGACCGTAATGCGAGTATGCTTCAAAACCCTCGGTTCTAGGGTCGAAGGTGCGGTCTTTGCCGAGAAGGTTAAGCCACATTTGTTGAGTGCTTATACCGGCTTTGTCAGCCAGTTCATCAACAAAAGAACCAAGCGCAAATGCGTTATTTATGTTGCCCACCGACCGCAGCCAGCCAGTCCGAACATGAGTGGTTACTTCAGGCGTTTCGCAACTTAGGTTTTTAATGTCAAAAGGTATGTCTGCAAAGCCTAGTGATAAATCGCCATCTTGAAGATGCGTGGTTTTATCGTCGAAGATCCAGGCAATAGGGGGAGCAACGACACGCTGAATCCAGTTGTCGCTGCGGTTTTCATCGGTGAGTTCGGCCTTTATGTAATTTGCCGCTATTGAATGATAAAAGCCGTGCTTTACATCGTCTTCGCGAGTCCAAACAACTTTCACAGGTTTGCCGCTGGCTTTAGCTAGCTCCACCGCTTCAATCGTGAAGTCATTTTTACTCTTGCGGCCAAAGGCACCGCCCATCAAGGTGGTGTTGAATTCAACTTTATCGAAGTCTTTTTCGGCATCCAAGCCAAGTTCCTCAAGCACCAATCCTTTGCCCCATTGAGGTGCTTGAGTGCCACTCCAAACACGACACTTATCGCCCTCGATCACAGCAGTCGCTGCTGGAGTTTCCATCGACATGTGATGATGATAAGGAACCGTGTAGGTCGCTTCTAAGGTTTTATCCGGGTTAAAGGTGTGTGCATAAACGTCGCCCTCAACTCGGCCCTCTTTACCTTTACTGGCAACCTTTTTGATCAATTCCTTTTTGTAGTCTTCAGAATTGTGACTGTGATTGGCGCCATGATTCCATTCAATTTTTAGTTTCTTACGGCCTTCTTGCGCAGCCCAGGTGTTATTGGCAAGTACCGCAACGCCCGAGACTGGCTTAACATGTACAGGAAAGCTGCGGTCTTTGAGCTGAATAACATCGACCACGCCCTTAACCTTTTTAGTCTCTGTTGAATCGAATGACTTTACTGTGCCACCAACAACGGGCGGTCGCTCGATGCTCGCGATTAACATGCCGGGCAGCTGAACATCTTGGGCGTAGCCGGCGGTGCCAGTAACAATTGACTCGAGACCTTGTAATTTAACATCGTCCTTACCAACTAAAGTGTAGTCAGTTTTGTCTTTTAAGGTTAGCGACTCCACATCGGGCAATGCTAACTTGGCTGCATCTTCGGCCAGCTCAGCAAACGATAATGATTCATTTTTATACGACACTTTGCTGTTCGCCGCACTAACCTTTGCTTTGTCAACGCCCCATTTATTTGCCGCGGATTGTTCAAGCATGTCGCGCGCGATTGCGCCCATTTGGCGTACGTGAGCAAAGTAATTTCTTATAGAGGCTGAGCCACCGGTATTTTGATCGCCGTACTTGGGGTCGGCATTACCGAGCACTGCGTGTACTTGACTCCAATCAGCGCCCATCTCTTCAGCGATGATTTGTGGAACACTGGTAAGAATTCCTTGGCCCATTTCTGCGCGATGACAAATAATTTCAATCGTGTGATCGCTCTTGATATTCACGAATGCGCCGAGTTCACTGCCCAAGCCGGTTGTTTTATTTGCAACAGTTTTCGCGCTTGCGGCTCCGCTCAGGCCAAGACCTCCGAGTGCACTGCCAAGCATTAAAGTACCACCGCTTCGGCCTGTTAGTGCCATGAACTGACGGCGATTGAATGTCTTAATCGTGCTCATGACTTCACCTTTGCCAAGCTATCAGCCGCTTCTTTAATCGCCTTCTTAATTCGAGGGTAGGTTCCGCAACGGCAAATATTGCCTTGCATTGCGGTTTCAATCTCGGCATCGCTAGGGCTGCCGTTTTTCTCCAGTAGGGCCGCCGCGCTCATTATCTGCCCACTTTGGCAGTAGCCGCACTGCGGTACATTATTAGCCACCCAGGCTTCTTGCAGAGGGTGCAGCGCTTGCTCGGTCGCCAAGCCTTCGATTGTTGTAATCGATTTGCCTTCAGCCGCAGAAATGGGCGTCACACATGAGCGAATTGCATTGCCATCTAGATGAATCGTGCATGCGCCGCACAAGCCGAGGCCGCAGCCAAATTTGGTGCCGGTGAGTTCAGCGATATCGCGAATTGCATAAAGCAAAGGCATGGACGGATCAACATCCAATGAAATAGCTTTGCCGTTGAGAGTCAGTTTGGCCACGAAATTCTCCTTGAGTTACTTGAATAGTGTCTATTTTAACAGCAAAAATTATAGGTAAGGTGACAAGCCGTTTAGATTGATGAAAATGCCAAGTGAGCTTGTTTAACGACCAGAGCATGCCTTTTAGCTAGAGCGATTTGATCTTTGTCATAGCCACCGCCAATAACGGTTGCTATGGGTATTCCTTCAGCTTTAATCTTGTCTATTACGAGTCGCTCGCGTTCACGAATGCCGTCCAAGCTTATATTGAGTAATCCTAGCGGGTCTTGTTCAAAAACGTCGACACCAGCATCGTAGATGACTAAATCGGGTTTAGAAATGTCGATCGCTTTTCGTAAGCTGGTTTCGACAATCGAGAGATATTCATCGTCAGCAATTCCACTGGCGACATTGATGTCGATGTCAGATTGCGCTTTGCGTTGAGGAAAATTTTTCTCGCAGTGTATTGAGCAGGTTGTTACTTGTGGCGTGTTAGCTAGTATTGTGGCCGTGCCATCGCCTTGATGTACATCACAATCAAAAATAAGCACGCGTTTTGCTTTTCCTTGAGCGATAACACCGAGTGCCGAGATCGCGAGATCGTTTAGTACGCAATAGCCAGAGGCGAAATTGTGATGCGCGTGGTGCGTGCCGCCGGCTAAGTGGCAAGCTATTCCGTGCTGCAAAGCTAAGTTGGCGGTTAAGAAGGTTCCATTGGGAGATATCAGTGAGCGTTTTACTAAACCTTCTGACCATGGGAGCCCCATGCGTCGCACTTCTTTGTCACTGAGTGTGCCGTTAATAAATCGAGATAAATAGTTGGGGCAGTGTGCTAGCTCTAGCAAATCAACTCTGGCGCGGCCAGGTCTAAACACGTTGTTTTGAGTGGCGATACCTTCTTTCTTTAAGTGGTCAAGCAAATGCCTGAACTTTTGCATCGGGAAACGGTGCTTCTCAGGAAACTCAAAGCTGTAATGGGGGCTGTAAACAAGTGGTAGCTGCACGGTAATTATTCTAGGTTGTGTTTGCTGATAATTGTGCGATGCTTAATCAACGGCGGCATGCAAACTTACATACTACAGACATCGCAGTGCAGATTATATTTATCATTGTTGGCTTCTTTTTACTTGGCTTTATTGCCCGTAAGTTTATTAGTGAGCCTACTATTCTAGTTAAGTGGCTAAATAATTTTATAATTTATTTGGCTATGCCATCGCTAATATTATTGAAAGTACCTAGCCTTGATATCTCGGCCGAAATGGTTGTCCCGGCAGGCGTCGCATGGGCGTGGGTTTTGGTTGGTTCTCTTGCGGTACTCGCTCTGTCGCGCTGGCAAGGTTGGCCGAGGAATACCGAGGGTGCGATGTTATTGTTGGTGACCATGTGCAATAGCTCATTTTTGGGCTTCCCAATGGTGTTGGCATTCTTTGATGACGCGGTATTAGCCTATGCTATTTTCTTTGATCAATTAGGCGGTTTTTTGATTTTAAGTACCTTTGGTCTGATTACCATCGCGGTGTATACACCAACATCAACAATGTCGAACGACGAGCTTGTGAGCCTACGAATGATTATTAGGAGGGTAGTCACTTTCCCTCCTTTCATCGCGCTTTTGATCGCACTATTTGCACCCATCGATAGCATTTTACAAATAGCGAATCCTTTTCTAAGTCTTTTGAGCGAGCCTTTAATGCCAATGGCGTTGTTTGTATTGGGGGTGCAGTTTCAGCCTAAGCTACTACCCGAACATCGCGTGCCTTTGAGTGTTGCTATAGGCTTGAAAATGATAGTGGCACCTTTGTTTGGCGTGGCTGTATTGATGACCATGGGAATTAGCGGCGACGTTCGTACGGCCACCGTATTCGAGTTGGCGATGCCAAGTATGATGACACCGGGTTTAATGGCTATACACGCTGGAATCGCGCCTAGATTTGTTGCCACCCTGTTGGGCTATAGTACCGTTTTTGCCTTTATATCTTTGCCGATTGTGGCTTGGTGTTTAGCGTAGAACGGCCTAAAATGCTTAGCCTAATCGTTTCGTTAATTAATGCAATCCATCAAGTGCCCCCATGCCCAAGCAAAAGCAAGATGTAACAGATACTGAATCTGCTCGTTCTGAATCCGAGAGTTCTAAAATGACGAATTCAGATTCGCAAAGTTCGCACTTTGCTGGGCTGGCGTTTGCACTGTTTGGCTTTGCCATCTATTCGACGCATGATGCGGTTGTGAAGTCATTGCAGGGCTATCATGTTTTTCAGATTGTATTTTTTGCAATGTTGTTCAGTTACGTGCCATTCTCGATTGCGCGAATCGTTGAGAACAAGCCGCAGTCGATGTCGCCGGCCAACCCCGTATTGCTAGTTACACGAGCCATTCTTCATGTTGGCGCTTTGTGTTTTGCGTTTTATGCATTTTCGACCTTACCGATGGTCGAAGCGTATGTGATTCTCTTTTGTACACCGCTGATTATTTCGGTTTTGGCAATTTGGTTTCTAGGGGAGCAAATAGCCTTAGCCAGATGGATCGCGATTGCCTTCGGCCTATTTGGCGTTATCGTGGTACTAAGGCCGTCAATGCAAACCATTGAGCTGGGACACTTTTCAGCATTGGCAGCCGCGTTTTGTAGCGGAACTACTGCGGTTATTTCACGCAAGATTGGTTCGTCTGAAAACATGGCAACCATGATCCTGTTCCCTTTGCTGGCAACCATATTTGTATCAGGCGCAGCGCTTTACTTTGTGTACCAGCCGATGCCAATTGTCGATTTGGCATTGATGTTTTTAGTTGGTGCGCTCGGCTTATTGGGTCAATATTGCGTGCTCACTGGTTTCAGACTGGCACCGGCCGCATACATCGGGCCAATGCAATACAGTCAAATAGTTTGGGCGATTCTCTTTGGCTACGTGTTCTTTAACGAGTCTATTGATATTTGGGTAGTGGTCGGTTCATTGATTACCGTAATTTCGGGCATCGCTATTATCATTCGTGAGCGAGCTGTGTCGAAAGTAAAGCCCAATATCAATACTCGTAATGGCCGCATGGTTGGCGCGCCAATGATGAAACAGCGTAGTAATCGCGATTGAGTTTATAGCCTCAGTTTACTCAGGCGGCACAGATGCCGCCAATGCCCTTTAGTTTTCGTTTGTTGTGAGTGCGAGCTCATAGCTGGATTTGCCTTGGCTTTAATAAATTGCTACCATGACTTCATAGTGATATCTAAATGATATCAATTTATTTTTAGGGAGCATTCAAATGATCAAGCAAAAAAAATCCATTTCGTTTAACGGCTACGGCTTCTTTTTAGTGCTACTTGTATTGCAAGTAGGCTCTATCGCAATGGTTCTCTCAACCATCCATACTGCGGTCCAGACGGGTACTGAACCAAGTTTCGTAGCGCTTGGTTCGTGGGCGTTGTTGGCATTGTTGTCTTTTATCAGTTGGGGCGGTTTTTATAAAGTAGAACCAAATGAGGGCAAAATTTTTCAGTTGTTTGGAAATTATGCGGGCACCGACCATAATGCTGGGCTTCGTTGGACCATTCCAATATTGTTTAAGAAAACCGCGATCTCTTTAAAGGTTCGCAATTTCGAAAGTAGTAAGATGAAGGTTAACGATGCGTCTGGCAGTCCTATAGAGATCGCCGCGGTAGTGGTATGGAGAGTCGCAGACTCGGCCGAAGCGTTTTTCGAAGTTGATGACTTTGAGAGCTTTGTCACGATCCAGAGCGAATCAGCATTGCGTAACCTAGCCAATCAATACCCATACGAATCCAATGAAGAGGGGCAATTGTCCCTGCGTGCAGACCCATTAGAAATCGCTGAGAAAATGAAGGAGGAAATCCAGGCAAGACTGAATAAAGCTGGAGTAGAAGTGATCGAGGCGCGGATCTCGCACTTGGCGTATGCTACTGAAATTGCACAAGCTATGTTGCGTAAACAACAAGCTGGTGCCGTACTTGCAGCGAGAAAAATCATTGTGCAGGGCGCGGTAGAAATGGTGACTGATGCGCTTAAAAGCTTAACTGAAGAGCACGACTTTGAGCTCGACGATGAACGTAAAGCAAGTATGGTTAGCAATTTATTAGTAGTTATTTGTGGCGAGCAACAAGCTCAACCGGTCGTTAATACTGGCACTATTTATTAAATAATACTATCTAACATTAGTTGCTAAGCTAAACTCGAGGCTAACGAAGACCGATGGCAAAAAAAGCATACCCGCTGAGAATTAATGAAGACGTATTGTTGGCGGTACAGCGCTGGGCAGATGATGATTTGCGCAGCTTGAATCAGCAAATAGAATACGTGTTACGTGACGCGCTGGTTAAGTCGGGGCGAGTTAAACTAACTCAAAAAGTAGTCACCCAACTAGAAGCAACCGACGCGAATAGTTCGTCTAACACTAAGCCAGCAACAAAGAAAAGCTAAGCCATTAACTAGAGACAACTAGAATGAAACCCTTATGACATCAGCTACGCAAACAAGTATCTTTATAGAGCAATTGAAATTAGAACCTCAAAGCATAGAGTTTAGTGACGTGATAGCGCTTATTGAAACGCACTACCATTATCATGCGACCGATTTTGAAAATGGGGTTGGGTCGAATAAGGTGAATAATCTCGCGGGAACGAATGAAGGTTCATGCAAGATTTTCGCTTTCGCACAATTAAATGAGTTGAGTGAAGAACAAACTTTAGCTTGCTTTGGTGGATATTATAGAAACGATGTACTAAAGCATCCTGAGGGAACCGATCATCAAAATATCCGCAATTTTATGCTTAGCGGTTGGTCAGGTATAAGCTTCGCCAAAGTTGCGTTGACTCCCAAATAAAGACTTTTCGCGTTCAGTCTATTAACCGAGAGATACTATGAATCCACGTGCCATTGCATCAATCGCCGGTTTACTTGGCAGCGCCTTAAGTATTAAGCATGGTGTGCTGGGTTCAAAGTCAATTTCTAATATCCAGCCAGATGAACACGTGGTTTTTTTTACAACGCATAGCTGGTTTGATGAACACTCAAAAACCTGGAATATTCCGATTCATGGATGGGTCTATGAACTAGAAAATCGACCGATAGTGACTAAGTTGTTTGCAGAGTTACTCGAGCGTAAATATGGCTTGAAAGCCGATTCAGACACGCAATCGAATTTCTCGTACAGAACTCAATTGCTCACCGCCGACAATGAGCGTGGAAAGCGAATTATTATTAAGCTTGCGGGGCGCCGATTTAAACTACCCAAGAGTGAGCCTAATGGTCACTTCAAATCGGTGATCGCGATTCCTCAGTCTGAGATTAATGCTGAAGCGATCAAGCATATTGAATTCGAGCTGGTAATGCGCCCCACTGATGAGAGGCGGTTTTTGGGTAAGAGCCTTCTGATAAAAGATGAGGGCGTATCAGTGATCTCAGATATCGATGATACCGTAAAGCTGAGCTACGTTACCGATCATAAGAAGTTATTTGAAAGTAGCTTCTTTGATGACTTTAAGCCAGTTGAAGGGATGCCCGAGCTATATCAAGCGTGGCGAAAGCAATCTGCACGATTTCACTATGTGTCTTCATCGCCGTGGCAGCTATACGAACCTCTGCAAGCGTTTATGCAGCAGCATGGCTTCCCGGATGCTACCTTCTCTTTAAAGATGGTGCGCTTTAAAGATCAAACTTTTTTCAATCTATTTAAAAGTGCGACTAAGACTAAGCCGCAAGCCATTGAAGCAGTGCTCAAGCATTACCCTAATCGACGCTTCATATTGCTTGGTGACAGTGGCGAGAAAGATGCGCAAGTTTATGCGCAGATCGCCAACGATTATCCACAGCAGATCGCTAAAATTTATATTCGCAATATCAACGGTAATAAGGATTTAGATGATTTTTATCTGTCGGTTTTTGATGGTTTGCCCAGATCACTTTGGCAAACCTTTGATAAACCTGAGCAAATTGAAGTGAGCTTGAAGGGCATCTAAATCTGTCACTTATTCTCCAGCGTTTTTTGACTTATTCAACTTTTCCACAAAAGCTGTGGATAACTTTGTGAATAGCTTTGAGCAGCCCAGCGGTGATCTCAATTTCGAATGATTGATTAAAAATTAAGCAGCCAGATATTGGCCCACTGATCGCTCATTTGTCGAATTCTTGTACAAAATCCAAGCCGCTACAAACTGCGGCTACTTGAGCCGAAATACAGTTTTCATCATCAACTAATGGGCTATCAGGGTAGACCTCGGTGGTAGTGTTAAAGCGCGCGTCGCTAAAGCCTGTGCATAATCCTAACTCTTTTGTTGCGTAGTTAATAACGCCTGTTTGGGTCGTGAGCTCGCCAATAATTCGCCCATTGTGATCAGCCGGAGCGATATGTGTGACCTCGCTCACCGCTTTAATAATAGCGGCTTGAAAATCATCACAGGGGTTCTCGCTATCTCCCACCAAGTAGAAGCCATCAGGTATTTCCCAAAACGGATGGTAAACATTATCGCGCGCGGAGAGGGCTGGGCGAAATTCTGTGTTGTCGGTATCGGTGGTTTCGTGCAGGTCGATGTGAACCTCAAAATCAAGCCCATGCAATAGTTCGAACACTGCTGCAGACTCCTCGGCAGAGCTATTTGGAATAAACGATCGATTAGGGTCGACGGCGCTGGGGTTCCATCGATTGATGGTTTCGTACCCCCAGGGACTTATGCAAGGCAGCACTGTGATGTTAAAGGCGGCCGAGTAGTCTTGCAGGTGATTTTCTATAAAGCGAAGCGCACCATGTATGCCACTGGTTTCATAACCGTGTACGCCGCCGGTAACAAGCGCATTGGGCTTACTTGAGTTGTAGTTTGAAGAGGAGACAGCAAACAGAGGGTAGCGCTTAGCATCATGGCTCAATGCGCCATATTGGCTTACTTTAAAGTCTTCGGGGAGTCGATCTAGGACCGCTAACACATCGTTTTTGTATGAACGTTTAATGCTTTGCTGACTGAGCCATTCGCGCTTATGTGCTTGGTTCCATGGCTCTCCGGGAACTCCAATTGAGTAGGGTTGTTCTTTGTTCATCGTAAGTATGGGTTATTGAATTATATGTTGATTTCGTGATCGCGATTCGATCGTAGTATTCAATGCTAATTGAAAGATACGAGGCTTTTGCTCAAGCTTTGTTATAGTGAGCCTATAACAATTTGAGATCCATTTACCATGAAAAATATTTTATTAGCCCCAGCGGCTGTATTACTAGCTGGGCTTGTGGCTTGCAGCTCTGGCGAACAAAAAGCTAACGATGACAAGCGTGACCAATTACAGAAAGTGGCGGAGCCGGCTGCAAGGGCCGAAAAACTGCAGCAAACTGAACAGACAACACCATCTCGCCTGGACATCTATGCCGAGGTTGAACTCAACCCAAACCTTGAAGGCTTGAGCGAGAATCAAAAAACAATGATCGGCTTATTGATCGACGCCGGCAAAATTACGGATGACTTATTTTGGAAGCAAGTTTGGGGTGATCGCAGTACATTATTAGACTCGATCAGTGATCCAAAAGTTAAGCTTTTTGCCGAGTATAATTATGGCCCATGGGATCGACTCGATTCAGATAAGCCTTTTATCGATGGGCTTGGCGAGCGTCCTAAAGGGGTTCAATACTACCCAAGAGATATGAGCAAGGATGAGTTCGAGGCTTGGCAGCAAGAGGGCAAAGACGGTTTGTATTCGTTGGTTAAGCGCGATGAGAACGGCGATCTTATGTTGGTCAAATATAGTCAAGAATATGCGGCCGAGATTAAACGGATAGCTGAACTTTTAGGCCAGGCATCAGACTTGGCTGAAGATCCGGAATTCTCAGCGTATTTAAAATTGAGGGCACAAGCCATGCTCGACGATGATTATCAAGCGTCCGACTTAGCTTGGATGAGCATGAAGAACAACCCCGTTGAAGTGGTTATTGGCCCAATAGAAAGTTATCAGGATGCACTCTATGGTTATCGAACAGCGTTTGAAACCTTTGTGTTGATCAAAGATCAGGCGTGGAGTAGTCGCCTGTCAAAGTTCGCTAAATACATGCCTGAGTTACAACAAGGACTGCCAGTTGATGCGCAGTATAAAGCCGAAGTGCCGGGCCGCGATGCCGATCTCAATGCTTATGATATGGCGTATTGCGCAGGCGATTGCAACTCTGGTTCGAAGACTATCGCGATCAACTTACCGAATGATGAAGAAGTGCAGCTGGCTAAAGGTACGCGCCGCTTACAAATTAAAAATGCAATGCGAGCTAAGTTCGATAAGATCTTACTGCCGATAGCAGGAGAGCTTATTGCCGAAGATCAGCGCAGATACATTACCTTTGATGCCTTTTTTGCAAACACTATGTTTCATGAGGTGGCGCATGGCTTAGGCATTAAAAATACGCTTGATGGCAGCACAACTGTTCGCCAAGCATTGAAGGAGCATGCTTCAGCCTTAGAAGAGGGTAAGGCTGATATTTTAGGTCTATATATGATTCAAGAGATGCGTGAGAAGGGAGAGATCAGTGAAGGCGAACTGATGGATAACTATGTCACATTTTTAGCGGGTATCTTTCGCTCAGTGCGATTCGGCGCAAGCAGTGCGCATGGCCGGGCCAATATGATTCGCTTTAACTATTTTAGTGATGCGGGTGCGTTTAGTCGTGATGAAACATTAGGCACTTATCGAGTTAATGTGGTTGAGTTTGAAAAAGCAATTAAAGACCTCAGTCGTGAGCTGTTGGTAATGCAGGGCAATGGGGATTACCTCGCTGTGAGCCAGTTTGTTGATTTGCAGGGTAATGTAAGCGCGCAATTAAAAGCCGATCTCGACCGCCTAGGAGCGGCCAATATTCCTGTCGATATCGTTTATAAGCAGGGTCGAGAGGTTTTAGGCTTATAGGCCACTCTCGATTGATGCCCGAAGGCTAGTATTTAGCTGTAATACGGGCTTCACTTTGAGGCTGATAACATTGGTCTAACTCTATTGGCGCGGCGCTCGGCTCGGAAGTCATCATCGAACAACTTATTTCAAATTGGCTTAACCAACATCAATCTTATGCTTTGCCTTTAGTCTTTGTGCTGGCGTTCCTTGAAGCCTTTGTCGGTATCGGCTTGTTTCTGTCTGGCGCCGTCTTGCTTTCAGTCTGCTCAATACTTTATTTAGAGGGTATTACCAGTTTGCAGTCAATGGTTTTGCTTGCCTTCCTTGGCGCCTTATTAAGCGACCATTGCGGTTTTTACATTGGCCGTATGATTGGCCCACGTTTTGATCAAAGTAAGTTTGCTCAAAAACATGATGCGAAACTGGCGCGAACTCGAAACACCGTTAATAGGTATGGGGTATTAGCGATTTTTATAGGACGCTTTTTAACGCCTATTCGCAGCATTGTGCCTTTACTCAGTGGCGTGAGTGGCATGTCTCGCTCGCGTTATAGCGCTTACGATACCTCAGCATGTTTTCTTTGGTCCTTGGCGCTAGGTGGTTTGGTTATTGGTATTGATAAAGCCTTTAGCTAACGGCCCTTAAGTTTGAAGACTGTTTAACAGCGCAAAATAAATACATTCATTTATATTATGAGAATACGTCAAGTCGGTGACCCAATCTTACGCGAAGTTTCTATAGCTCTTAGCCCAGAGCGGATCGCCAGCTCCGAAACACAAGCGCTAATTCAGCGAATGCAAAACATCCTCAATGGCATTAAAGCAATATCGGATGAAAACGGTAATGCATTGTCGGCGCCTCAAGTAGGCAGTCTAGTGCGTTTGATCCTGCTGAGAATCGACGGCGTATTTACGGCGATGATTAACCCCGAATATCGACCTAGTTCTGAGCGTACTTTTATGTTCGAAGAGGAGTGCTTTAGTCTCTATGACCAACGAGTAAATCTTAAGCGTTGGTATGAGATCGATGTAGAGTATCTTGATAGTGATGGTGAAAAACGAGAGCTAAGTTGTCGCGGAGAGCTCGCCGGTTTGATTCAACATGAAGTTGATCATCTCAACGGTGTGCTATTTACTGATCGGGCTGAGAAAGAGGGTGCTCAACTGAGCTCTATAGATACCTTATTGACCGATCAGCCTGATCGTTTAGCACAAGTGAAAATCATGATCGACTACATGCGTGGCTAGCTTTTGTCGAAAAATGCCAAGGAATTAGGCTTTGAAATGTTAAATTTTTAAAAACCTCAAGCGCTAATCTCCGTTTATACGCTCTGGTCGGTTGACGTGATTGTCCGTCAATTTTGGTGTTTATATCATTTTCATCGAATTAAGTGCAGTCTTATGCAAGAGTCTGGGAGACTTGTTTTGTTTTTCTGCTTTTGTGACCCTGATATCACTCTAAGTTATTGATGTTATTGCTTGGTTTTTGTATTGAAACTGATTTTTTGATTACATTTTTTTACAGACATTACTAAAAAATATCTATAGAATCCCGCCGCACTGAAAGAAACCACGAAAATTATGTACGGGGACTCCAACATGAAAAACATAAACAAAACTCGCCGATCGCTTCCGGCACTTAGCCTAGTTGCTAGTTTTCTTATGTCGCCAGCAATGTTTGCTCAGCAGGTTGACACAATTGAAGATCAAATTGAATTTACTTCTCAAGAATCAGAGCCAGGGGTCTATTTAGAATTAGAAGAGCTAATTGTTACTGCGCAAAAGCGTTCTGAGAGCGTGCAAGATATTCCAATTAGTGTTGCAGCATTTTCTGACGAGCAACTTAACGCGCTGGGTATCACTCAGTCGGGCGAGCTTGGTCAATTTGTACCTGGTCTTGAAATTGGTAACTCTAGTGGTGAAGGCAGCCAGTTAATTTTGTTTTTGCGTGGCGCTGGTCTTAACGACTTAAACACCAACAACGCTGGCCCGGTTGGAATTTACTCTGACGAGGTTTACGTAAGTTCGCCGGCACTCAGCCCGTTCCAATTGTTTGATGCTGAGCGCGTAGAAGTGTTGAAAGGCCCGCAAGGTACAATTTATGGTCGTAACACAACTGGTGGTGCCGTTAAGTTTATTACTAAAAAACCGACCCAAGAGCGTAAGTATTCTGGTCGCTGGCGCATAGGTAATCAAGGTCGTCAAACGCTAGAAGCTTCGGCATCAGGCGCATTATCAGAAACAGTGAGCGCTCGTGTCGCTGCAATTAAGGAAGATTCAGATGGTTTTGGTACTAACTTAGCGGATGGTTCAAGTACAAATGGTGTCGATTCTGGCGCGTATCGCGCTCTGTTCCAATACGAACCAAACGATAACTTGAAAGTGCTTGTGAACTTGCACGGCGCCAACGTTAGCTCTCAAGCGAGTAGCTTTAGCCCACTTGGCACGCTCGACCCAACAACTGGTGAAGTATGTAGTGATGCACGTATTTCTGCGAATGAGTGTGTTGATCGGTTTGGATACCGCTCTCCTGACAATGAATTAGATGGAAATTACAACGAAGTAGGTAATGTTGATTTAGATTCTAAAGGTGCCTATGTACAACTTGATTACGACTTTGGCGCGAACACCTTTACTTCGGTAACCGCGTTTGATCAGGTTGACCGCACTTTACCTGAAGAGTCTGATGGCTCACCAAATAGCTTGCTTGCTATCGACTTTGGGGTTTCTTCAGACACGTTTTCACAAGAGTTCCGCTTGACGGGCTCTACTGACAAAATTGATTGGCTTGCTGGTGCGTATTACCTCAATGAGACTATCGATCAAGATCAGACAATTGACTTGTTCCGGTCGCTGCGAGCGTTCACTGGCGGCGCGCCCGATATTCTTGGCGAAACCACTGGTGCCCCGACGTTCTTCGCACGTTCGGTTAACCAGCAGCGTTTAGAAACTACGGCTGTTTATACTCAATTTAATTTCCAGTTAAACGAAGATTTTGCTTTGACACTGGGTGGACGTTATACCGACGAAACTCGTGAGTTCGATGCTTTGGCACAATTTGAAGAGCCTGGTAGCGACCCAATCGTAAACTACGATTTTCGTGACCTTGAAACCAGTGCTGATGCGTTCTCGTATCGCGCGGCTCTTGAGTATAAGCCTAACTATACAACCTTGTTTTACGGTAGTGTTTCACGCGGCTTTAAGAGTGGTGGTTTCAATGGCGGATTCCTTAGTATTTCGCCAGAAGGTTCGCGTCGTCAGCTAGAGCCGTTTGACCCTGAATTCTTAACTGCATTTGAGCTTGGCGTAAAGGCTGACTTCTTAGACTCACGAGTTCGAGTTAATGCTGCCTTGTTCTTAAATGAGTTCAGCGACTTACAAGTATTTAGCCAAATTAACCAGGGCACAATTCCAGTGCTGGTGCTTGACAATGCCAGTGACGCGGAGTCAAAAGGTTTGGAAATCGAAGCATCTGCGGTCATTACAGATGGTTTGACAGCAAGTTTGAGTGCGGCGTTTATTGATAGTGAGCTCAAGAACTTTGTTGCGAGTGATACGGGCCTCGATTTTAGTGGCAATAATATTGCGCAAACCCCTGAGACATCAATCAGTGGCATCTTAGCCTATGAAAGAGGTTTGAGTAATGGCGGTACTTTCAATGCTCAAGCGTCATTTGCTTATAAAGATGACTTGTTCTTCGGTACTGAAAACAACCCACTCGTTGGACAGTCAGCTTATACCTTGATTAATACACGAGTTGCCTATACAAGTGCATCAGAAAAATGGGGTATTGCCGCTTTCGTTAACAATGTAAGTGACGAGCGCTATACAACAAACGTGTCAGACATTCGAGATATCACTGCATCGTTTGTTCGCACTTTTGGTTTGCCGCGCACTTATGGCCTGGAACTTACTTTTGGCTTCTAGTCAGTAATAACGGCGCTCGAGCCAATGGTTTGAGCGCCAGCTAGATTGTTGAAGTAAACCTATTCCAGGAATAATAAAATGAAGAAAAGCAAATTAATAATTATTGCTGCCATACTCATCAATAGTGTGGTTCAGCTAAGTGTGGCCAACGCGGCCGAGGTTCGTTCGATTTCGCGAGAGATCGTTCAAAAAATAGACGGAAAGTCTTTTCTCAAAGTGCGAGTAAGGTGCGCAGAAGTGGAAAGGCCTCGATTCATTGTACAAGCAAAACGGTCGGGGCCATGGTGTTCAGCCGATATATCAAGCGAGTGTTCTAAGCAAAAGCTAAAGGCGGCAAAAATGGTCTGTGGTACGCATTTTTCGCGTACCTTAGACGAGTACATTGCCAGCAAATCAGAAGCTCCAGCGCCGAATAGCTCAGAAGACGAGACTAACAGTGATGTAGAATTTACGGAAGTAGAAGTTCCTTTAACTGATACTGATGGCGGCGATGTTGCTGAAGATGAGCTTGAAAAGCGTTACGAAGAGTTTGTGGAAAATATTGATTTCTAAAAGCCTATTCATTTTCAGCGAACGCCTAGTTAAGCGCTCTTATGCTTAATACCAAAAGCGATCTTGTTAGCACGAGACCGTTTTTTTTATGATAAGTATTTATCGTAAATAGATCAGCAAATGCGTTCCTTTGACTTATTGTTTAAGTGCTAAGCAGGGAAAGGTGTATAAGCTCGTAACACAAACCCTCGAGCTTCTATTTGATGAATTAGGTAAGAGCCGAACCATCGATGCGCATGGTATCCGCACGCACATTAAAATGAGTATTGTTCTTAGTGGCTCGAACGAAGTCTTCTAAAACGGCAATAGTTTAGAGCTTTGCGATGGGCTTAGTTTGCGCTCGCAGATTGTCATAGCTTAGCTATAATCAGCCGAGCTATGACAAATTTAGTTAAGGTTATTAGCTGGGTAGTCGATCTACGCAGTGAAACTCTTACTCCTATCTTTCAAGTCTTTACTGCACTTGGATATCCAAACCTGATTATAATCAGGCTGGCTTTGGGATAAATCAGCGGCCACATGCCTGATGCTGATTGTTGTTTATGTCGACCTTGATCAACGCATTTATAAAGGACTATTGGGAGAATCCAAGGCCCGATGCAATGTTCCGCTTAGATAGCGAAGTGGGAACCTCATTTGGCATGCCTTCGGGGCACGCACAAGTATCTGCGGGTCTTTGGTTTTATCTTGCTTATGAGTTAAAACGTTTATGGGCGTGGTGTTTCGCTAGTTTTGTGGTTGGCGGTATTTGCTTTTCCCATCTATATCTAGGTGTTCATGATCTTGAAGATATACTGGTTTGCCTGTTCACCGCATTAGTGAGCCTTGTTGTTTACGTTGGATTACTAAGGTCTGATTTGCTCAAAGAAAAAGCCGCTTCGCTTGAGTTAAACCTGCTTGTTTTCATACTTTTGGGTGTAGTGCTGCGCATTGCATGGCCAGAGACCGCTAACTCTATTGACGCGATAGTGGTGATTGCTCTTCCTATCACTTGGTTGTTTGGCAAACGCCTTGCTGAACGCATGGATATTCATACCAGCACTAATCTACAAACGAACATGCTCACACTGATAGCGATTTCAATTGTCGGAGGATTGCCTGAATAATGTTAATGTGGGCCTTAGGATATGTCACATCTCTAATAACCCCTGAGATATCTGGGTTCTTGATCACAACGGATCTTGGCTTGCATGTTACATTGCTCGGCCCAATGTAGTTTAAACTGTTTAAGCTAACATCATTGTAAATTAGAATATCTAGTTAAAACTCTAAATCTAATCGAGTATTTTCATGTCTACTAATTGCCAAAGCCTATTCTGTATTTTTATGTCGCTGAGTATTTGTTTCACCAGTGTTAGCGCGAAAGAACAAAATAGGGTCGAGGACGAGTATTTATGGCTTGAGAATATTGATGGTGAAAAGGCAATGTCTTGGGTTGAGAATGCCAACCAAACGACTGCTAACAAGTTAAGCAAAGACCCTCTCTATCAAGAAATCTATAATGATGTATTGGCCGCTCTCGACAGCAAGGACAAGCTACCAGAGGTAAATATTATTGGCGATTATGTTTATCAACTGCAGCGCAGCACTGAAAAACCAAGAGGCGTTTATGAGCGAACAAAGTTTGATCTATTTAAAGCCGGCAAACCTGTTTGGCAAACGGTACTCGATATTGATGCTATGGCGAAGCGCGACAAACAGAAATGGGTTTTCCATGGAATGTCTTGCCTCGCTCCAGAAAACAAACATTGCGTAGTTTACTTGTCCCCAGGCGGAGGTGATGCTCACGAAATGCGAGAATTTGATGCCGAAACACTTAGCTTCGTTGAGAACGGGTTTCGTTTGCCGACCGCCAAGATGCAAGTGAACTGGGTCGACAAAGACACGCTCTATGTCGCTACTGATTTTGGTGAAGGCTCACAAACTGATTCTGGCTATGCCCGCCAATTGAAAAAGTGGACACGTGGCTCAAAGCTCGCTGATGCAAAGCCGATCTTCGAGGTTGCAAAAGAGTCTGTACGGGTTTGGGCACAACGTTTTAAGCATCAAGATCAGGACTTTGATTTGCTAACCGATGCGCCTGGCTTTTGGACTCGTAAATATTATCAATTAGTAGAGGGTAAGCCGACGCCATTGCAGTTGCCTGACACAGCCATTATTTTAGACATGTTTGCTGGTGATTATCTGGTTTCGCTTAAGCAAGATTGGTCTTATCAAGGTGAAAACTATACAGCGGGATCGGTGCTACTGATTAACCCAAATACCCTTATGGAAGGTAAGGGTCCAGTTACCGTGTTGGTTAAATCTAGCCCCAAATTTATTGTTGATAGCGTTGTTGTCGCCAAAGACAGCTTGATCGTAAGCGCCTTTGAAGACGTTAAATCCAGCCTATACCGTTACTATCAAGAAGCCGGCGAATGGAATTCAGACTTGGTTAAATTACCGTCTTCGGGAACAATCTCAGTCGTGTCAGTGAGTAGCGAAACTGGTGACGTGTTAGCGCGTTTTGAGGGTTTTATTACGCCCCCAACTTTATATGCTTACAATGCCGCCACTGGCTTAGCTAAGGTTCAGCAGCAATCTGCGACCTTTGATGCCACAGGTTTGAAAGTCGAACAATTCTTCGCTAAGTCGAAAGATGGAACACAAGTACCTTACTTTGTGGTGATGAACGAAAAGACTAAGTTCGATGGCAAAAACCCCACGCATATTTTTGCTTATGGCGGTTTCAGGGTCTCGGTAACGCCGTCGTATTCAGGTTCATATGAAGATCTTAATGGTGCCTACGGTAAAGCATGGCTTGAGCGTGGCGGTGTCTATGTGGTCGCAAATATTCGGGGTGGTGGTGAATATGGTCCCGCATGGCACTCGGCGGCCTTGTTGGAAAACCGTAACAAGGCGTACGAAGATTTTGAAGCGATTGCTCAAGACCTATTCGACAGAAAAATAACCTCCGCAAAACACCTTGGCATTGAAGGCCGCTCTAATGGAGGCTTGCTCGTTGGTGCTACTATGACACGCCGACCTGACCTTTACGGTGCGGTGATTTGCGGTGTGCCTTTATTGGATATGAAACGCTACAATAAATTACTAGCAGGTGCCAGCTGGATGGGTGAGTACGGTAACCCCGACACCGATGACTGGAAGTTTATAAAACAATACAGTCCATACCAAAACTTAAATAAAGGTCAAAACTATCCACCGACGTTCTTTTTCACTTCAACCCGAGATGATCGGGTTCACCCTGGGCATGCTCGCAAAATGGCGGCTAGAATGAAGGCTTCTGGTCAGCAAGTTGACTATTATGAAAACATCGAAGGCGGCCATAAAGGCAGTGCCACCAGCGAGCAAACCGCTAAGCGCGTAGCTATGAGTTTCGTGCATTTATGGCGTAACTTAAAATAGTGTATCTAGGGTGAAAAAAGTATTTTGTGTGGCAACGCTTATGTATTCAGTTCTAATACTGAATGCAATGTCGTACGCCCAAACGTCAGCACAAAAGATTGAGGCGAGCTCTAGTGATATCTGCTATCTGGCTACGCAGTCAAATGTAGCCTACAAGGACGTGCTGGACTTACCTGTCGAAAGCCCTGACCAGGTAATTTCATACGGAGTAGATCAACATCAGTTTGCTGAGCTCTGGTTGCCTAAAAATGAATTGTCTAAATCTATTGATTTTGAAGAGTCAGTAAAACGCCACCCTTTGGTGGTTTTAGTTCATGGTGGCTGCTGGCTCAATTCGTTTGATATCAAGCACACGCATGCGCTCAGCACGGCGTTAACGCGCGCTGGCTATGCGGTTTGGTCGGTCGAATATCGCCGCACTGGCGATCAAGGTGGCGCCTGGCCGGGCAGCTATAACGATATTAAATCGGCAATCTCCTATTTACCTAAACTCAGTGACTACTCGATCGATTTAGAAAGGGTAGCGATTGCTGGTCACTCGGCCGGCGGTCACTTAGCCTTGCTGGCTGGCAGTGAGGGTCTTTATAAATTCGACGCAGTAATAGGTCTTGCTGCGATTACCGATCTTGTTGAATATGCAGCTGGCAGTAATAGCTGTCAGACCGCGACGCCTCGGTTTATGGGTGGCACGTCGGCAGAGTATCCAGCTCGTTATGCCGCGGCAAACCCCGCGATGAAAACGCCACACCCGTCGACCATATTAATTCACGGATCGCTTGATTCGATAGTAGACCCTGCGCATGCGGGCTATATAGAGGGTGATTCACATATCATCGAAGGGGGCGGCCATTTCGATATGGTGCACCCGGGTACTCAGTCGTATCAAGCCTTGCTCAAAGCCCTAGCAAAGGCATTTCCTTAAGTAGGGAGCGAAACTTTTGATCAACATAGAATCAATACGTCAGCAAGATAATGACGATCAACTCGCGCATCTACGAGATGAATTTCTATTGCCACCAGATGTAATCTATCTCGACGGTAACTCGCTGGGTGCTTTGACAAAACGAAGCAAAAATAGAATCGCAAAGGTTACTGAAAATGAGTGGGGTAATGATTTAATCCACAGCTGGAACAGCAATCATTGGATTGACCTACCAAGCAAGATTGGCGATAAAATCGCCGACATAATAGGCTCAGAGCGTGGGCAAGTTATTGCTTGTGACTCGACATCGATCAACCTCTTCAAGGCATTGGCGTGTGCGCTGTCGATAAACAATGATCGTGCAATTGTGGTCTCGCAAAAAGATAATTTCCCCACCGATTTGTATATGGTTCAAGGCTTGTCAGCATTGTTGGGTGAAGCAAATTGTCAGCTAAAATCAGTTGCGTCTAAGGAATTAGAGCAAAGCTTAGACGAATCGGTGGCTGTGTTGATGCTCACTCATGTTAACTTTCGAAGTGGCGAGATTCACGACATGCTAAAACTCACCTCGCTAGCTCAACAAAAAGGAATTTTGGTTCTTTGGGATTTGGCGCATAGCGCGGGCGCCATAGAACTTGAACTGGATAGATGCAATGTCGACTTCGCAGTAGGCTGCGGTTATAAATATTTGAACGGCGGCCCAGGTGCTCCAGCTTTTGTTTATGCGTCAAAACGACATCATTCAAATTTGTCACAGCCTTTAAGCGGCTGGATGGGGCACCGCTCGCCGTTTGCCTTTGAGCACGATTATCGAGCTGGCGAAGGAATGAATCAGTTCTTATGTGGCACCCCGAACATACTTTCAATGGCCGCGCTCGACGCCTCACTAGAGGTATTCGAACTTTGTACTATGGCCGAGTTGAGGTCTAAGTCCCTAGCCTTAAGTGAGTTGTTTATTGAGCTGCTTGAACACAGCCATTGTTTAAATGATTTCGTGTTGGAATCTCCACTCGATACATCGAAAAGAGCAAGTCAGGTTGCCCTGAGCCACGAGCAGGCTTTTTCGATTAGCCAAGCTTTGATAGGGCACAAGGTCATCGTTGACTATAGAGAACCTAATATCATTCGTTTTGGGTTTACGCCGCTGTATTGTCGCTTTAAAGATGTGTATCGAGCGGTAAAAATCTTGGAAAATATCATCGAAAACAAACTGCACGATCAGCCAAAGTACCATCGACGCAACGCAGTGACCTAAGCTCTTTAAATCGCCGCTTTTGCTTTTAAAGCAAGGACTTAAGCTAAGGCTTTAGAAATATCTCACTTCAGTCTCATTGAAATAGTTTATTTATTTCAATGAGATACGACCACGCCTGCATACGTATTCAATTTATTTTCTAAATTTACTGGTAGACAATAGTCTCGCTTTTTTAGGTGGGCTGGTTCTCTTTAAGGCGATTAGTAGCGCTGTTTTACCCACAGATTACCAATGCTTTTTTACTCATAAGAGGTTCACCTCAAACAAGCAATAAAAATAATAATTTGTTTGTTACCCTACAATCGAGGATCAAGATGGAAACCATCAAACCCCTACGCTCGAAGCCCTATCGCGTTTCAAGCCTGCTTGCGAAAACAAGCGTAGCTCTAGTGCTTACCTTTAACGCTACCTCTGCATTGTCGGCCGATACTCCTGAGCCGACTACCGTTACTATTCCAGGCACAATTCAAGAATCTCAAGGTTGTCCATCGAACTGGCAACCTGCTTGTGCCAATACTCATCTAGAGTTTCTAACCACAGCCCAAGTTTGGAAAGCGACGTTTCCTCTGCCTGCGGGCGACTACCAATACAAAGCCGCGCTCAACGATTCTTGGGATGAAAATTATGGTGCTAATGGAAACCGCGATGGCGCCAACCTCAATCTGAGCATTGCCAATGATACAGATGTTAGCTTTTACTATGATCACCAAAGCAATTGGGTGACCGATAATCAGAGCTCTCGTATCGCCATTGCGGCGGGCAGTTTCCAAGAATATTTTGGGTGCACGGGCCCCTGGCAACCTGATTGTTTAAACTCATGGTTGCAAGACGTAGACGGTGATGGAATCTACACCGCTAAAACCAGCAATATTCCAGCGGGAGATTACCAAGGTAAAGTAACCATCAACGAAAGCTGGGACGAAAACTACGGCGATGGAGGTATTCGTGACGGCGCGAATATTCAATTTACAGTGCCTGCCGATGATACAGAAATGTTTTTCAGCTTTGATTCGCAAAGCAATATTTTAACGATCAAAGCCGATGGCGAACCGAATGGCGACCTAGCATCTGCGAGAGCTCAATGGGTCAGCGCTGATACGATTGCGTGGGACGCAGACATAGAGATTGGAGACCGAGTGTTTTTACACAGCAGTGGAACAGCCGAACTCGCTCTAAGCAGCGATGGTGTTATTGGCGGCGATACATTTGAGCTTTCGATTAACGGTGCACTAAGCAGTGAGCTAGAAGACAAGTATCCGCTCACACGTGGCTATACTGCGCTTGGTCTGAGTGCGCTTAGCGATGCTCAAAAACGTTCGATATTAAAAAACCAAATCGCTGTTTCTGTTGTTGGTATAAACGGTATAGTTAAAGACGCTACCGCTATCCAAATTGCAGGCGCCTTAGATTCACTATTCGCTTTTGATGGTTTTCTAGGGTCGCGCGTCAGTGACGAGGCAGTGCAAGCGAGTGTTTGGGCACCAACCGCTAAGAACGTAGAACTATTGTTGTTTGATACCCCGCAGCAGGTGGAGCCAAGCCAGATAGTAACAATGACTGAAGACCCGCTTACTGGGGTTTGGTCGGCTGAAGAATCAAGCGATTGGGATCGTAAGTTTTATCGCTATCGCGTAACGGTCTACACTTCAATTACTCGTCAAGTCGAAATCAACGATGTCACCGACCCTAACTCTCTAAGCTTAAGTACCAATAGTGAGTACAGTCAGTTTGTGGACCTAAATGATGCGGACCTAAAACCCAAAGCGTGGGACCGCACATATAAGCCTTATGTTCCTGCACCCGAAGACATCAGTATTTACGAGTTGCATGTGCGCGACTTCAGTATCAATGATCAGACCGTTGCTGAGCGAGATCGTGGCACCTTCAATGCGTTTTCATACCGTCGATCAAATGGCATGAAACATCTTAAGCGATTGTCACGATCGGGCCTTTCGCACATTCATTTGTTGCCTGTATTTGATATCGCAACGGTTAACGAAGACAAGTCACAGCAAGTTGTGATTGAACAAGACCTTAGCTTGTTGCCTGCTGATTCTGAACTGCAACAAGCGGCTGTTAACGAGATTCGAGATCAAGACGGGTTTAATTGGGGTTACGATCCGTATCACTATACTGTGCCCGAGGGTAGCTATAGCACTAATCCTGAAGGCGTAACGCGTATTCGCGAGTTCCGTCAAATGGTGCAAAGCTTAAATCATAATGGTTTACGCGTAATCATGGACGTGGTTTATAACCATACTTCATCATTTGGTCAGTTCAATAATTCTGTATTAGACAAGATTGTGCCTAGCTACTATCACCGTTACAACGCTGATGGCGGTTTAGAGATGAGTTCATGTTGCGCCAATACTGCGTCAGAAAACCGTATGATGGAAAAGTTGATGATCGATTCGCTTTTGGTTTGGGCCAAAGCTTATAAGGTCGACGGTTTTCGCTTTGACCTTATGGGGCATCACACCAAGCAAAACATGTTGAAAGTTCAGCAGCAGCTTAGTGCCCTGACATTGGAAAAAGACGGCGTTGATGGCAGTGCCATTTATCTTTATGGCGAAGGATGGAACTTCGGTGAAGTAGTCGACAATGCACGCTTTGAGCAAGCCACACAGCTGAACATGGCCGGCACGGGCATTGGTTCTTTCGATGATCGAGGCCGTGATGCAATTCGCGGTGGCAACCCGTTTGGTGGCTATCGAGATCAAGGCTTTGGTAATGGATTGTTTACCAATCCAAATGGGTTTGGTGATGACCGAGAAAGTATGTTGCTTGAACTTGCTGATCGCACAAGAAGTAGTCTTGCGGGCGGCTTGAAGGACTACGCCTTTGAAACCAAAGATGGCGAAGTTCTAACCGCTTACGATATTGACTACTTTGGGTTACCAACCGGTTACACCGACGACCCACAAGAGCAAATCGCGTACATCGCGGCACATGATAACGAAACCTTACTGGATGGCATTCAGTTAAAGGCGCCTGACTCGGCAACAATCGAAGAGCGTGCTCGGATGCAAAACTTCAGCTCATCTTTGGTGATGCTAGGTCAAGGCGTGCCATTCATTCATGCAGGCCAAGACTTTCTTCGTTCGAAGTCGTTGGACAGGGATAGCTTTAATGCTGGCGATTGGTTCAACGCCATCGATTTTACGTTCGAAGATTCCGGCTGGGGCAAAGGCTTGCCAATTGCTGAGAAAAACGAAGATCAATGGCCGACCATGGCACCGTTGTTAGCGAACCCAGATCTGGATCCATCACAATGGCTGATGGCAAAGTCGAGCATATATTTTCGTGAGTTATTGAGAATTAGGTATAGCTCGCGTTTGTATCGTCAGCGTGATGCGCAAGGCGTCATCGATACGGTTAGCTTTTTGAATACTGGCCCATCTCAATTGTCTGGTTTGATCGCGATGCATTTGAAAGATGATCAAGGCTGGCGTAAGCAAGAACAACTTGTGCTGTTCAATGGAACCAATCAAGAAATTGAGTTTAGCCACGAAGACCTTGACGCGCATTCGTATCGCCTGCACCCAGTGCAACGTTGGTCGATCGATGCTGATACTCGTGCGTCGAAATATCAAAACGGCACGTTCACCGTTCCCGCGATGACAACCGCCGTATTCGTCGCCAAGAAGCGTCGTACTTGGAATTTTTGGCCGTGGTTTTTTAGTCGCTACTAAACTAGTAGCTTCAAACAAAGACTAAACTAAAGAGGAGTGATCAGTATGGTCGCTCCTTTTTTGTCAGAGCATTGCGAAGATAATAGAAGTTCAAAGCTCTGGGGTTCGAGGAGATATCGCGATAGTATTAGGCCTGCTTCGAACATTTGTCATTCGTACGAACAAAGACGAATAAATATAACAAAGGGATTAAGATGACAACTTCAGAACAAAGCCCATACGCCGCGCCAAATTCTCCGATTGGCACCGACTCAACTCAAGGAATGACAAAGTGTATTGCTTGCTCGAAAGAGATACCGAAAATTGCCGGCGTTTGCATGAGCTGCGGCGTTTCGCAACGTGCGCGCCAATACCGAAATAAAAATGTAGCGGGCGCCCTAGCCATGGTATTTGGTGCCTTCGGTGTGCATCGTTTTTATATGGGGCAGTGGTGGGGTGTTTTATATTTGTTGACCTTCTGGACCCTGATTCCAAGCATAGTCAGTTTTGTTGAAGCCATTGTGTTCTGGTGTTCTGACCTTAAAAAATGGGACGATAAATATAACGAGAGTAAGCCCGCGGGCGTAACAGAAAAATCTGGAGGTGCATTAGTTGTTTTGATTGTGGTAATGATATTTGGTGGTATAGCAGTTATAGGCATTCTCGCTGCCATTGCCTTGCCGGCGTATCATGACTACACGATACGCGCGAAGGTCAACCAAGCAATTTTGGAAACGCGCGTGCATCAAACCGCAATTGTTGACTACTATAATCGTAATGAGCAACTTCCTAGCAGTTGGGGTGAAATTGACATAGACGGCGAAGAGTTGGACTCTGGAAATATCGCGGAGCTGAGCGACAGCGGATACGTGATTAGCTATGTCGGTTCAGAAATGGCTTTGGCGCAATCGAAAACGATTGAGTTTCAGGCCTATCTAGATGATAACGAGCAAATTGCTTGGGATTGTACTGGCGGATCTTTGTCTGCTCGGCATAGACCTTCAATGTGCCGTGATCAAAGCGATTACGATTACTAGTATGGCCCGAGTGGAATGTGTCGCTGAGAAGCCATAGTGCGCTTATACCATGGCATTTTCTCGCGCTATCGAACACTCAAGCCTGACTTTTTCGATGCCGTTTTGGTTAATGCAGTTTGCCTTGGTTATTAACTCCAGCAAGCGATTCGGGTATGCGATGTTATCAAATTTCAATAACTCGTAATGCCCAAACGAAAACGGCGTGACATGAAGTGCATCACACATATGGCTAAGTAGTCTTGCCAGCAAGCTAGGCACGTTAATTATCCTTGCAGGTTTTGTCTTTAGGCCTTCGGCTTCACGGTGTCGTAAGTCGTTTAGATAATCCGGCAAACTAAGCACTTGCTCGCCTCCAAGTTGATAGATTCGACTGGCTTCCGGGCGAGGCTCTATGGGCAATAAGGCAATTCTCGCGATTGCGAGCCCCAAGTCGTGCGCTTTAATTGGGCTTATCAAGCCTCGAGCGTTACGTGGTACAAAATACACTGGCCATTTAGACACGCGTTTAAACCATCTAGCGCCAAAACCTCCGTCACCGTCGACTAATGACGGGCGTACCAAAAACCAATCTGCCTTGCTATTCACTAAGGCGTGCTCACCATCGAGTTTGCTTTTTAGAAACCGGCTGCGCACCGGGTTGTTTAGTCCTAATGCTGAAACGTGAATTATTCGAATATCATTTTCGTTGCATGCTTTTGCGAGCTCAGCTATTGCGCGATGATGGACATCGTCATACTTTTCCCGCCAACGTTGTCGTAATATTCCCACCGCGTTAACCACCACGTCTACATTGTTTAATAGACTATCTAGGTTTGCAGGGTTTTGAACTAACCTATGAAGAGAGATCTGTCTCTCGCTTGCTCTAGTTGGCAGCTTACGAGTGCCGATTAAGACGTCTGCACCTAGCGCTTCAAGAGCTTCGACAATGTGACGGCCGATAAATCCATAGCCGCCGAGTACAAGAACCTTAGGCGCAGTATCTTTATTAAGGTAATTATTCATTACTTTCTCCTAACAAGTTCAGCGCGAGGCGCTAGCTTACTTGGTGTAACGATGTCACTGACTAAGCCGATTTTCTCTAGAGCCAGTAGTGTTAGCCATCCTGGGTCCAGTTGACCATTCTCTAAACCCAGATTAGCCGACTCAGGAAAGGCATGATGATTATTGTGCCAGCACTCGCCCATCGTTAATAAAGCTGTCCATGGAATGTTGTGGCCTTGAACGGCCGCGCCTTCGACATGCCAATCGTTGTGATGGTCGATATGGTCAAAATCATTGTGTGCGAAGTAACCAATTAACCAATGTCCGAGAACGCCAACGCTAACCCTCGTCGCAATTCCCCAACAAACCCAGCCCACTCCACCAATCGCAAAGAACGTAATTGCCCATGGTAATTGTTGTAACATCCAGGTTTTCTCCATCCAATGGTAGACAGGGTCATTGGCAATTTCTGCCTCTGCTTCAAATGCGGGCGGGTTTTGTAATTTGATGCTGTAGAACAGTTGCCAGAGTGCATCTTTGGCCCAATGGCTATCGTGTGAGAAATACGGGTGACATTGGTTTTGGCGTTGCGCCCAATCGCGCATATCGTGAGTTTTCAACATGCCCATTGGTCCAGCTAGGCCTACCAAAGTGCCCAAATGTACAAAGAAGTACTCTAATAGTTTAGGGCATTGATAACTGCGGTGAATAAATCGCCGATGCATTCCTAATGAATGCCCAAACAGTAATGTTATAGAAGTTGTCACGACAAATAGAAGCACGGCGCCAACGCTAATCGTCAAGACACTGCCAATGGTACCTACTAAAAGCATAGTGCCAAGCCACGTTACCTTAGCGTAGTCGAGGCTTACTTCACCATTCATGGCATCGTTCACTTGTTTCGGGTGATCTATTCTTGGGTTGTTATAGCGCTGGATATTCATGTGTTCGTACTCAATTTCATTGCTGGAGAACACACAATAATGTGCCTTAGAGATATGGGCTTCTTGGTTTATAGTCTACGAATAGAAAAATATTTTTCTTTTGAATTTCAAATGCTTGTAGAATTCCTAGATTATAGATGAGGGGTTTTTACTGACTTTCCTGTTTGCGAAAGCTAGCCGGAGACTCGCCGGTAAGTTCTTTAAACGCCGTATAGAAACTCGACTGAGACTTAAAACCTGTCATCATACTGATTGATAGCACTGACGCATTGGTTTCAGCGATAAGTAATTTCTTAGCGGCTTCAACGCGATGCTGACGAACAAACTGAGGGAAGCTGCACTGATGATGGGTGTTAATTAATTCCGATAATTGGTGGCTTGATAGGTCTAGAACGTCCGCAACAGTGGCGAGATTTAAATTCTCATTTTCATATTGTTTATCGATATTCATTAGGTCATTGAGCTCAGCTATCTTTGTTGGCGTGTCCACTCCTGTTAATTTCGATTTCGCATAGGCGAGTTCGGTGATTAACATAATGTCGTTAAGTAGCTCTGGGAAAATAAGTAATGCGGCGATCACTAACATCAAAGCAATAGAGATTGCGTTTGAGTAGCTAAGGAAGAATATACTCGCGTCGAGATAGGGGAGCGCGAGACCTAGGATTAGGGCAATCAAGGCCATTACTGCGAACATTGCAAAAAAGAAAAATTCGAATTTGTAGCGCGCTCGTTGATCTTTTAATTTCAGTAAGGTGCGTGCAAACCAAAAGGTGTAGGCCGTGCCAAAAATGAAGGCATAACCGGGAATGTATTTTAGATCGATAAATAGGCTTGCCAAGGGCATTAATGAGTGAAGCGCGTCTTGCCAACGATATTTTACATCAGAGAACAAAACCTCACGACCGAAGAAGAAAAATGAGGGTGGAAGTATCACAAGTAAGCTCGCATAAATCCGAGAACTCAATAATTCATAGTCAATAGCGAAGTAGAGAAAATGGCAATATTGTAAACCGGCTAGGCCAAGTAGAACGGCACAACATGCAAGCTTAGATACTGCTGTTTTTCTCATATTGCTCAAAAAAAAGAGATAAGCAACTAACAAGACCAAAGAGCTAGTAAAGCCGAAGCCGGCAAGCAGGGCACTTAGTTGGTAGCTAAGGTCATAAATGTTGTTTTGCACAATAGTGATTGAATGTTGTTATAGCATGTAGTCTGAGAGTGTATGGCTTGTGTTTTTACAGTACAAATAATTTGTGAAAAGTGCGACCATTTAGGCTGATTGAGCATCTATCACTCATTGGCCCCCTTGAACGGTGTGGCTTTAACATTAAAAGTAGACCCTAAAGCAATAGATTTTAGGGTGGTTAATTGGGTTCCACGAAAAATTATAGTTAGGAGAATATTTTGAAGAAGTTAATACTGAGCGCAGTTTGCGCGGCCGTCCTTAGCGCTTGTGGCAATGCCGACCAAGCCTCTACTCCCGCCGCCGAGACCGAAGCTGCGAAAGCAACACAAGCCCAGCAAAAAGCGGCGCCTACTCAAGCCTTGGTATCGGGCATTGATGTCAATAACT
This sequence comes from uncultured Arenicella sp., assembly GCA_947499305.1. Taxonomy (GTDB): domain Bacteria; phylum Pseudomonadota; class Gammaproteobacteria; order Arenicellales; family Arenicellaceae; genus Arenicella. Next base: position 42,861 of record CANMNN010000001.1, read on the forward strand.
TTGATAGGTCTGTTCGCCCTCAAGACGATTTATTTCGAGCTATTAATGGCAAGTGGCTCAAAGAGTTCGAACTACCTGCGGATAAATCAAACTTTGGCTCGTTTACAAAACTAGCTGAAAAAGCACGCGTTGACGTCAGGGCGATTATCCAAGAGGCATCTCAAGGTAATGCTCCGGCGGGCTCTGATGCGCAAAAGGTCGGCGACTTATATCAAAGTTTTATGAATCAAGAGCGTTTGAATGAACTTGGTGTTGCGCCATTGCAGCCTGAGTTCGCAAAGATTGATGCCATGCAAAATACTTCTGATTTGTCAGAGTACATTGCCTATGCTCAGCTTGTGAGTACCGCGCCATTCAGTACTTTTGTTTGGATTGATGATAAACAACCAGACACGTATATTACGCAAATGCGTCAAAGTGGCTTAGCATTACCAAGCCGTGAATCTTACTTAAAAGATGACGAGAAGAGCAAAGAAATTCGAGCCAAGTATCTAATACATATCGCGAAAATGGCTGACCTGTCTGGCCTCAGCGATGGTGATAAGATGGCTGAGACTGTTATGCGCATCGAAACCCAGCTAGCGACTAAGCAATGGGCGAAAGAGCGTTTACGTGACCCGGTTGCGCGTTATAACAAAAAAACTTTTGATGAAGTGAAAACTCTTGTATCGAATTTAGATTGGGACCGTTGGTTAAAAGTTTCTATGTTGGGCGAGGTCGAGAGTGTCATTGTTGGCCAACCTGATTTCTTAGAAGCCGTCAATCAGATGCTGGTAGACGTACCCTTAGAAGATTGGAAAGCTTATTTCAAATGGCACGCGATCACCAACGCAGCGCCCTATATGAATGATGCGCTTGATCAAGAAAACTTCAATTTTTTCAGAGGTGTTCTGTCCGGTGTAAGCGAACAAGAGCCACGCTGGAAGAGAGCGGTGAGTACCATTAATGGTTCTTTGGGAGAAGTAATCGGTAGACTCTATGTCGCTAAGCACTTTAAGCCCGAGGCCAAGGCTGAAATGACTAAGTTAGTGGAAAACCTTCGTGACGCCTATGGCGAAGGCATTAGAGGGCTTGATTGGATGGGAGAAGAAACGAAAAAACAAGCTTTAGACAAATTGGCTAAATTTACCCCCAAAATTGGCTACCCAGAAAAATGGCGCGATTACTCAACCTTAGAGATCTCGGCCGATGATCTAGTTGGCAATATTAAGCGAGTCACACTGTCGGAGCGAAAGCGTAACCGCGATAAACTCGGCCAACCGATTGATCGTGGCGAATGGTTTATGACTCCACAAACAGTTAATGCTTACTACAACCCGGTGATGAACGAGATCGTTTTTCCTGCCGCTATTTTGCAACCCCCATTTTTTAATTTAGAGGCTGATGTCGCGGTTAACTACGGTGCGATCGGTGCGGTAATTGGTCACGAAATGGGCCACGGCTTTGACGATTCAGGCTCTCAGTATGACGGCGATGGTAAGCTTACCAACTGGTGGACTGACAATGATCGTAAAGAGTTCGAAGCGCGAGCCGACAAGCTTGTGGAGCAATACAATGGTTTTAAGGTGTTAGGTGACGTAGCCGTTAATGGTGAATTCACACAAGGTGAGAATATCGGCGATTTGAGTGGTTTAACCATCGCTTATAAAGCTTATCAAGCAACTAAGAAGAACGGCGAAGATATTGTCATCGATGGCCTTACCGGCAACCAACGAGTGTTTGCTGGCTGGGCGCAGGTGTGGGCTCGAAAATATCGTGATGAGGAACTGCGTCGTAGAATTGAAACCGACCCGCACTCGCCCTCCGAGTTTAGGGCAAATGGCACGGTGTCTAATATGCCTGAGTTCTACGAGGCCTTTGACGTCAAACCTGAAGATAAGATGTATATCAAACCTGAGGATCGGGTAAAAATTTGGTAGTTATCTACTTCTAAGGCAGAAAAAGGAGAGCTAGGCTCTCCTTTTTTATGGTAAATCAACAACAGCCGCGCTTGAACGGCACGATCAGCTGCTCAAAGTAATTCCCATTTTCGGGATAGCCGCGACTAGATGAAAAAAGCCCGAGGTGTTTTGGTGCATTATCGCGATCTGTTGTCGCTCGATAAGTTCCGAATACTTGATCCCATAATACGATGCTTGTGCCGTAATTCGAGTTGGCTTCTGATTCAGCACTTGAATGATGCCAACGATGTAGCTCGTTTGTGCTAAATATATAGTTTAGCGATCCACTTTTGAGGTCTATATTCGCGTGTTGAAGCATCAGAACGGGTTGACTAATAGCTATGTAAGCGAATAGCGCTTCAGGAGAAAACCCTAGCAACATAGCCGGCAACATACCCGCGCTGAAGTTTAAACCGTAGTTTAGAGGGTGGAAACGGAAATTGTTGATTGCATAAAGCCGCTTGCTGCTGTGATGCATAGCATGCAATTGCCATAGGGGCGCCAGCATGTGATGTAATCGGTGTGACCAATATAAACCAAACTCGATCAATAGCGTTACCAATACTATTTCGAGTCCTAAATGAACCTGTGCATTGCTAAGTATGCCTGCCTTGGCCTCTAAGTTCAGGCTCGAGTAGGCAAAAATGACAACCGTTGTTGCCGCCAATTTTATCAATGGCTCTGCAATGCCGAGCAACACAACAGCGCTCGTAAGGTCATTCTTTAAGTCTCCAGTATTAATCTTCCATTCGTTTTTATAGGGAATAAATACTTCTAAAACGAGCGCGAAAATTAGAATGCATACAGCAGAGATTAGGGCAGATATTTCTAAAGTCCAGTTAAAGAAAATAGACAAAAGATATATTGAAATGCTTGTGGCTATCGAGATAAAAAGCGCATAACGCGAAATAAATGCAGACATAATAATTACTCCTAAGTGATTAGGACACAACTATAAAGTCTCCCTCATAGGGTAGAGTCAAACGCTAAATGCTCAATCGAACATTCCGAGTCGAGAGTTATGCAGTCGCTAATATCTTTCTTATAGCTTTCTAACGTTTTATTTTGTTGTTTCAGTCTGCGTATTTCGATATCGGTTTGATCGAGCTTGACGTTGATCATTTCAATAATGCAATCCCATGCATTTCTACTTTTTTTATCGTCAACAAAGAGTTTCATTTCAGCTAATTTAAACCCTAGTGTTTTAGCCTTGAGTATGAGTTGGATAAGAGTGAGGTGTTCCTTGTTGTATACTCGGTATCTCCCGTATCTTTTTACGTTCGTGAGTAAACCAATTTTCTCGTAAAAGCGGATCGCCTTGATGGATGCACCGGTAATATTTGAAACTTCGCCAATAAACATACAAGTATTCTTAAATTTGTTGATAATTAAATTGAGAACTAGACAAGACTAGTTAGTGAAACAGGCCTTTGCAGAGTCATATCTTACGTCATTGGTGTAATGCTAAACCTTCAACTACCGGTGAATTTACTGCAATTTACCCATTGATTTCAGATGAAACGAATTCTTATTATTTTAAGCCTATTACCCGTCCATGTGAATGCAGCAAACCTATACGCTGAGTTTCCGGACGAAATAGACGCAAATGCAAAATATGTCATCTATTCTCATGGATATATTGTAGAGGGGACAAACCCGAGACCTGTTCATCCGCGCTGGGGCGTCTATGATTTTCCCCGTATAAAAGATGCTATACGTGACGAGAGCTATCACTTAATTGCGCACCATAGACCACAAGAAAGCAATCCGATTGAGTTTGCAGAGAAGTTATTTGATGGAGAACGCGGATAGTCCACAAATATTACCTTTGTGGGCTTCTCTCCACGAAACCTTATTTCAATTCGGATGTCAAACTACTTGAGAATGAATAAGATGCATTTTGCAATCCCCACTGGGTGCGGGGATTGCAAAAAGGAAATGAGCCGGTGAACTTCTTACAGCAATGTTCTTTCCAATCCTGAAACTAGTGAGTCCAGCACGACAATCCAAATGCTTCACTGTGCCGATTCGAATAGAATTAATACAGACTTAATCATGAGGCAAAAATCTTTTACGAAAGGTTTGATTGGAATGATTCTGTATCTATTTGATTCAGTGGTTGTTTTATTTGAAAGCAATTTCTTTCTAAATACTGTTTGAGAAGTCGTCGGTATTGGTAACCGATGTTAATTATTTTGAGGCTGCTGTGTTTATGAGATGCTGGCGGCTGCCTCCCAAAATCCGATGAATCAGTTGAGGAATGTACTAAGAATGAGGAAGATACTAAGAAAAAATATAGCGTGAGTGTTATTTATCCTCAGCTTTCTTTTATTGAGAAAAATAGGACTATGAAAATCTAATGTAGATTAATCGGTCATTGTTTTATATCGATAACTATTGTTTTTGGGGCTGTAGTGTTTCAAGCATGTTTCGACCTAGTTCTACATTCGAACGCCAGTTAAGCAGCATTGAATTACTATAGCTTGCTAGCACTAAGAATCTATTTAAGTTTGACGGGTTCTCAAGCTCTTTTATGACTAGAATTAAAAATCTAATGAAGATAAGCAACAGCTCTGGTATTGTGGTAACCGGTGTCATTTTATAGTTGGATCTTCTATCGACCGATTTATACCTCAGCATTCTACCGAGCCTTTGCTTTAGCGTTTCCTACTAACCACATGAGAACAATTACTCAAGGTGAGCTTTTACGTAAAGCTTCGCATTGGCATAGCCCCTCATGATTTGAAACGATTTTCATAGCAATTCATTTCCTAGTACCATCATATTTAAACCTTACTCATTCTTACTATTACAGTAATTTTTAATTGGTAAAGACTAATCGCTCCGCCTTAACCCATCAATTTTATGAATAAATATTTATTTCTCATTTTCACCTTTTGCGTCAGTCCCACTGTTATCTCCTATTTGACGGGATGGACATTAATTACGTCAGCCTCTTCCAGTGAGTCAGTAGAGAAAGTCTTACCGCCAATCATTTCGCTTCTATTGGATGAGGAAAATTGTACTGGTGATATTGAAGATCTATTATCTATGGAACATGGGGACAAATTGTCTGTTGTATGCGATTACGACCTTGGTGCGGCAGAAGTTATTTTGCCACCTAGTGTTGTTCTTGAAGATCAAGGGGGCTCGATCAAAAATGGCCAATTAATATTTGGCGCGAGCAGTAAGATTGATGGTGGTCTATTAAATTATAAACTTACCGTTCTCGGTAATGTCTCATTGTTGAATCAGCGATTCATATTCGATAAAAACAAATGGGGTATCGTTGAAGGCCTAATCGATCTAGCGACTTCGAGTCGAAATAAGGCCCGCATGCAGAAAGCAATTGATGTCTCTAAGAGTCTTGGTGCAACGGTTTTTAGTATGAGCGAAATAGACGCCTACTTTGATACGAACTGGTTGGGTGGCCGCCCCCGAATCGACCACCTTAAGGCGATTCAACTCCCATCAGATTTCCATTTCGAATTAAGCGACGACACTCGCTTGCGTATGCAGCCGAGTCACCTTCCGTGGGGAGCGCTAATTATGGTTATGGAAAAAAGTAATGTCCAAATCACTGGTGGGCACTTATATGGAGAAAGGTTCGAGCACGATTACTCTCCTATTAGTGATTTTTTTAATAGACAAAGGGATACACACGAGTGGCCTGCTTTGGTGATTGTAGGTGGGTCAAAAAATGTAGTAATCGATAGTATTCATACCTATGACTCAACTGGCGATGGAGTTGTTTTTGGTGCAGCTGTTGGTGGTCATAGAACTGATCCGAGTAAACCTTTTAACGAAAATGTCCGTATTAAAAACTCGACTATATCGAGATCAAGGCGCAATGGTATGAGCATTACGGACGGAAAAAATCTGCAAGTTCTTAACTGTGTTTTCACGGAAACTGGTTTAGGCGAACGAGGAAATACAATCATAAGCTCATCCGGTGTTGATCCTCGGTTCGCGATAGATATCGAGCCATTCGTTGGTTATGAACCTGATACTGGAGCACCAATCTATTTTGAAAAAGTAGAAAATGTATTAATCGAAGGAAATACGTTTACTAAGAGTGGGGCAGGCAGCGTAATTGACTATTCTGGGATAAATGTGACCTTTAAAGATAATCATTCGGATCATATTATGTCTGTAAATAATGGAACAGGTACGAAGTTTATCGGCAATACAATCATTGCTGATCAGGACAGTAATGTATTTGTAGGTATTAGCACGGGTAGCCGAGTAGCAGTGATCGATGGCCAGAACATTGAATTCTCCAAGGATTTCGAAGTTCGTAACAATACGATAAATGGGGCCTCAAGAGGTATTTCGATCGTGGGTGCGGGAGGGATTGTAGAAGATAACTTAATTGAGTCATTCTCCGATCGAGGCATTTCACTAGGTGGGGCTACTAGCCGTTTAGAGAACTTTACCTTTTCCGGCAATGTCATTAGGAATCCGCTGACTTCTTTCGCTCGAGGCATTCAAAATAATGCTGGAGTGTCTATGACGAATCTGGTCTTTGAAAACACCACAATATCAGTCCCTAGGTTTCCTATCTCGCTTGCTGATATGAATACCGGGCCTGCAGACGCTATGAACTCAGTTGTTTTCAAAGACTCGAGTTTCAGTAGTACCGAGAGCGGTCTTTGGCCTACTTCTATTAGGCGTACCGGTGGGGAGGTTGAGTTTCGAAACAATGATTTTTTCGGGACCGAACTCGTGGTCGAAGATGCAAATGTGGTGACCGATGGCAATCGCTTTGAAAACTAGCAAGTAAGATTTTTTAGTAATTAATGGTTGGAGGCTCGGATCAATCAAGGCTAAGGGTAAGCAGAATAAGTATAGAAGTCATAAGTATGATTTCTCTTTGTTTTCGAGGCTTTGAAATCCAAGGTGTTGTGAATTTATCATTAGTCATTTTATTATTGAAGCGTTGGGGTCTATAAAATTAGAATTCTAAGTAATGAGACAAATAATAAACTGAGCCATACTATTTTCCCTTTGATATGCTGTTTTGGGAGTGCTGTAGGTATAGCTGATGATTTTCTAAGCGATATAGATCCAGCCGCCAAGTATGCGTTCTATTCACATAGTTTTATACTTGATGGAGGGTATCTAAAGCCTGTTCACTCACACTTGGGCGTCTATGATTTTCCTTGCATTAAGAACGCCATGCTTGATAGGGAAGACCGAAAATATTACCTTTATCGCGGTCCCTAGAGTAGGATTCATATCAATTTTGGTGTCAGATTCCTTGAGAATGAGCAAGATGAATTTTGCAATCTTGCAGGATGCGGGGACTACATAAATACAAATGAGTCGGTGAACCTCTACGGTAATGTTCTCTCCATTCGAGAAACTAGTGATGAGCTAGTGGATTCATGTGGGGCATTGGCAACGCGCAGCGACGAACTCTCGAACTTTGAAGAAATATCTATTAGTACTGGTAAAGAGCACGGAGCATTTTACTATCCGTTGATAGAGTGGCTTGGTCCGCTGAAAAAATGGCTTAAAAGATAGGATGGTCTCAAGCAGAAGCAAGCCGATCTTCTAGATAAGAAATAATGTCGTTGGATTCATACATCCAGCGCACCTCTCCTTGTTCTTCAATTCGCAAGCACGGCACTTTCACGCGGCCGCCTCCTTGCTCTAATTGTTCACGAAACTCTCGTGATTTATTAATATCTCTCGCCTCAACATTAACATTTAGCTTATGTATGGCTCGGCGAGTTTTAGTGCAAAATGGGCACGCGAAGAACTGATACAAAGATAAACCTTGCATCGCCGATTGTGCCCGAGCTTGCTCTTCTTCGCTTCGCTGTGACGGTTTTGGTCTAGAAACCCAGTCAAAAAAGACAATGATTAGGCCAAGGCCGTTGCGTACCGCTTTAAGAATAAGGGATTTGATAAACATGCTTGCAATTGCGATGAATTCGCATTGGGTAAATATGACTTCGGCGCGAAGTCTACTCTGATTTGACTAGTGAAAGAAGTGTGTTTGAGCGAGTTTTACCTTGTATCTGGCGAATATTAGCGATACCGTGGCGGCAATCCAGTACGCCTCTTTTGATAGCACGCTAAGGGCTCTTTCAAAACTACACTAAGAGCTTTTTTTCAACTAGACCAAGGGCTTTTTCGAAACTACCGCTTATGTCAGAACAAGATCGTAATAATCCGCTACATGGAGTTGGCCTAGATGCCATGTTCTCCGAAATTCTTCGTCACTACCATTGGGAGGTCCTCGCCGAGCAGCTTAAATTTAAGTGTTTGGAGAATCATCCGAGTTTTGCCGCGGCCACTAAGTTTTTAAAGAAGACAAAATGGGCGCGAGAAAAAACAGAAGCGTTTTATCTCTATCGATTTAAGCAGCTACCGATCCCTACCGATGAGCAACACGAGCTGCCTCCGCGCGAACGCACGTTTCCTGACGGTCTTGAAGAGCAAAAGCCAGCCGAAATTAAACTCGGCGATAAAGAGTTTTTCGACGACCCTATTTCAGGGCCTAAATTCTCTAAGAAAACTGGGTTTGTTGAAAGCAAGTCCCCTAGAAAGCGAGCGCCAGCAAAACCAAAGCCTAAACGTGAATCTAGTGGGGATGATTCAGACCCATGGGCAAAGTGGAAGTAAGAGCGCGTTAGAGCAAAGAAATGGGGGGCAAAGTTAAAAGCATTGTTTATTGGCTAGCAACGGCTTACTTGCTTTTCTTGCTGGGCTTTTCAGTATGGGCTTATCACGCTAAGCACGAGATGATTGCGAGCTATTTTAGCGCTCTCGGTTATCCAGAATATTTGGTTTATCCGCTAGCATACTTGAAGGCATTGGTGGTATTGATCGTGGTTTCTCATCGATACAACGATTTGAGAGATATGGCTTATGCTGCCTACTTCATCAATATGATGATGGCTCTAGTTGGTCATGTTGTCTATGGCGACTCATATTCACATGCTGCTTTAGGCGGAACTTGTTTACTCATTTCTTACTTGTTAGGTAATTCTGTTCGAGGCAAACCTAAGCGAAATTTCTTCGGCAAATTTACAGGGTCTTAATGTAGAGAGGCGGCTACCCATGGTTAATCCGCCTTGCTGAATAACTTTGCTGTAAACCTAGGCGCGGCGTTGCGTTCTAAATGATAGATAAGTGTTTGCGCGTCTTCGCTAAGGGTTAGAGTCCAAACATTGGTGCTCGCGGCCGGAATAATCGTTGCAGTATGCTTGTCGGCCGCAAAGGATTGGCTCGACGAGCTACCACCACTAATCGCCATTCCGCCATACATATTGATTTCGTGTTCGCTGCCGTCTTTATGACGATGGTCGTGCTTTAATTGCAATCCGAATTCAGTTTTATTGATCAGCCAGGTGCGAGAGGTGTCTTCTCCCACCGCGAATGGTATTCTAATTTGTGAGTCGCTGCAGCTCTCAAAACTAGCGATAAGCTCTTTTCCTGCGAAGGAATCTTGGCCCTCTGTTGGAAAGGTCATTGCGCCGGAAAAGGTCTGTTGACATAAGGCTTTTAGTGACTCAAAGAATGAGTCTTGCCCATTCCCCGTTTGAGCCGCAATGCTGACGGGAATATTAACGAAAGCGCTCGCGAGCAAAACGTATGATATTGGTAGTACTTGCCGTATATTCATAATTGTCTCTTTAATCAGCTAAACCTTGAGTCTAGCGTGTCCGGTACACGAACGGAATCATTCAAACCAATTCTGCCGCCTTCAATAACTTGGGCGGTAATACCACCATGACCTCTAACAGCGTTATAACCGCCTGAGCCTAAGGTGGTTTGCATGAATGAGCATGGGTGACACAAACCAGTAAACTTTAAAACTGCGTCGCCTATTTCGAAGGTTTTGCCCTTTAAGGCCAGAAGATTAATTCCACTAACGCTGATGTTTCGGCGCAATAGTTCAGGCGAGCATCTCTCGACGCCGAGTAAACTTGCGATTACGGCAAGGTGTTCATATTGAATTATGCTCACTTGTCGTTTGCGACTACTACCAGAATAACGGTCGCCAATTAAACCAATCTGTTGGTCTGCAATGACATTGTCGACCACTTTAATCGGCGCACGGCGCTGAGGGCGTAGGCCTATCCACTCCACTGTGCCAACTTGAGGTAGGTCTGCTAGCAGCTCGCCCATGCTTAGGGGCATTATCGAATCAGAAGAAGGTTCTAACGTTATTCAGATTCGAAAACCAGCGAAAAACTAACCGGCACGGTTTCTGCAATAGTTAGATTGTTGACTAGGCTCGACAACTTCAATATGCCGTCGAGCATATTGTAATCCTTGGCTCTAATTAAAACGGGTTGCGAACTGCTCACAACGAAACGTGATTTGCTCAGTTTGCTTAGCCGAAGCACAAGGGTCAGTTCTTTGCTTACGCCGTGCATGTTCAAATTTGCAGCGACGCTAATTATTTCGGATTGGCCTATTTCTAGATTGGAGAGGGTAGTGTCTACATCAGCTTTGATTGTAATGTCTGGGAATAGACCTGTTTCAAACAATAATTCGCGCATTCGCTTATTACGAATCTCTACGTTCGATTCGATACTTTTAGTCTTTATCGTAACTGAAGCGGTACCTTTATTGATCACGCCCTCAAATTCACTGAAAGTATGAGTCTCAGCGATGTTGCCCTTTTTAATACTGATAAAGCTGACGCTCGAATTTGGCGAATCTAATCGCCAGTTTTGATGGTGTTTAGCAGATGCGCTTATACACAATAGCATTGCGACTCCAAAAAACAGGCTTTGTAGCGTTCTATGCTTAGTAATTTTCTTCATAAGGTTTTGGTATATGGTCTGAGTTAGGCTAGTTTTGAACCATCTATAATGGAGAGTATTGCTTATTACTGATCATATTAGTGTTATTTCGATCACTTAAAGTTCAATTATTGCGATAGATGCTCATATAGTTATTAAGTTCGAGACTAAAATAATGTTCATGATTGAGTCATTACTCCCAATTACCGACATCATTGCCCGATGAGTATCCAGATTTCAGTTGAAGAGCGAATTGCTGCGCGGGCGGTTGATGCATTACATGCTAAAAGCGGCTTGCGCCTTGAGATGACCGACAAAAATACAGTTCTAGGCACGGGACTTTGGCCAGATATGTGCTTTGTCATAAGCGGTAGCGAGCTTGAGCTTGTATGCGAAGTTAAAAACGGGCTTAGCCGAAACATGCTGGAGTCTGTTGTAAAACTACTCAAATCGGCAGCAGAAGGGCGACCGCCGATGATTATGACTAACTATATTGACGCCAAACTAGGTAAGGCCCTACGCGACCTTGGAGTTAATTATGTCGATGCGAGCGGCAATGCATATATCAATTTATCGCCATATTTCGTCTTTATCGAAGGTCAATTGATCGCCGATGGATTGACTCAGATAACCCCCCCCAAGCCTTTCAGTGCGACTGATTTACAGGTGATCTACGCCCTGCTTACTAAGCCTAAGCTACTTAATGAAAACTATCGAACCGTGGCCCAGTGCGCCAATGTTGCGATGGGGGTTTGTGGTTCAGTATTACGCGAACTTAAAGACCAAGGTTTCTTTGTAGAAACGATTGTAAGTAATGCCTCTGGTGCGAGTAGTGTAAAACAGCGCGAATGGCGTGCTAGGCATCAATTGATCGGTCGTTGGGTAGAGCAATATTCCACTTTGTCGAAACGAACTTATTTGGGGGAATATTCGTCACCTGATTTAGCATGGTTAGAGTCATCAGAGTTCGTCGACTTCGACGCTCAGATTGGCGGCCAAGCCGCTGTGTCGCGCTACGTAAATGAATTACCACTGTGCGTCGATGGTGTCTCGGTTTACATCAATGACCAACAGCAATGGCAATTTATTCGGCAAATGGGCTTGAGTAAAGAGGCTTCGGAAACGAGGCAGAACAATAGCGTGAGAGTATATTCGAAATTTTGGGGCGATGACCATGACACCAAGAGTGTCGAACAGCCTAAGCTGGTACATCCTTTGATGGCGTATGCCGAGCTTATTGAGCAAGGCAATGAAGCTGGCCGCCTTGCGGCTAATCAAATTGCCTCGCGCTATTTTATATAAAGTTCGAAGTCGCTATGAATCTATGTATTTGTCAGAGCAATAAGGCGTTTAGTCGGTGTTGTCAGCCATTGCTTGAAGGCAAAAAACACGCGCCAACCCCAGTTAAACTCATGCGCTCTCGTTATAGCGCTTTTGCGCTTGGTGGCTTTGGTCACTATTTAAAAGACACATGGCTATCGAGCACTGCTCAGGTACTTGATCCCGCTGAGTTATCACAACGCGCTATCAATTGGCAAGGTTTGGCAATCGAATCAAACTCGCAAAAGGGAGACTATGGAGTAGTCGAGTTCAGAGCTTATTTTCTGGACGAAGGTGGCTTAAAGCAAGCGCATCATGAGGTGTCACGATTTCAGCGTATCGACGGTAAATGGTTCTATGTGGATGGTAAGGTGAGCTAGCTAAGCACTGAATCCAGTTTGTCGACAAACGCCACTTACGCGAAAGGTGTTATTATGTCATTAAGATAAGCTAAATTAACTCACCACTAAGTCCTTATGAGCCGCATCCCAATCCTCGATATTCGCCGTTTTGATTCAGATCGAGAACAGTTTTTAACTGAGTTTAGAAGTGCTTATCAGGAGTGGGGCTTTGCCGGAATCACAGGTCATGAGCTGGATCCCCAATTAATACAGGCGGCGTGGTCTGCCTCTGCCGCTTTTTTTGCATTGCCTACACAAACTAAGGTTATGTATGAGGGCGCTGAGAGAGATCGCTCACGTGGATATATTCCATTTGGGGTTGAAAAAGCCAAGAATTCGAAACACTCTGACCTTAAGGAGTTTTATCACATTGGTCATCAGATAGAAGGAGTAGAACATTTGTCGCCCAATATTTGGCCGGCTGAACTCCCCGAATTTAGAGAAACCTTTGAGACCTTATATGCCAAACTCGAAGGCCTAGCGCTTAGGGTATTATCGATTTTTTCTGCGTCTTTGGATTTGGCTGAAGATTATTTCGACTCGCGCGTATATGCTGGCGAAACCTTGTTACGAGTCTTGCACTATCCACCAATTCTAAATGCCGACGTGCCGAATCTTCGTGCAGCGGCGCATGAAGATATCAACCTTATCACTTTGCTCGCTGGCTCTGAGCAAGATGGCCTGGAAGTACTAAGCCGCCAAGGAGATTGGGTGCCAATTAATATGATTGAAGGTACTATAATCTGTAATGTTGGCGATATGTTGCAGCGCCTGACTAATGCAAAGTTTCCGTCTACCACACATAGAGTAGTCAACCCCAAAGGTGACGCTGCAAGAAGCAGCCGCTATTCTATTCCATTTTTTGTTCATCCGAGTCCAGAGGTGTCGCTCAACTGTTTAGAACAATGTGTTGATCAACATCATCCTAAGAAATTTGAGGACATTAATGCTGGCGACTATTTAGAGCAGCGTTTGCGCGCGATAGGTCTGTTAAAAACATAGAATGTTTGAGTAACTAATTTCAAGGTAAGACTATGAAACCACGGATTTTGAATTTCGGATCGATCAATATTGATCATGTTTACCGAGTTGATCATTTTGTTCAAGCGGGTGAGACCTTGGCTAGTGACAGCTTATCTACTGTGCTCGGAGGTAAGGGCGCCAACCAGTCGGTTGCCATCGCTCGCGCGGGCGGAGACGTTAGACATATTGGCCGACTCTGTGAGACGGATCAATGGGTATCGACTTACCTCGAAGCAAGTGGTGTAGACATTTCGCTTGTCGAAACTGTCGCCGAGCCCAGTGGTCACGCGATTATTCAAGTTGACAGACATGGTGAAAATTCGATCTTGTTACATGGCGGAGCAAACATAGGCTTTGAGAGTGCGACATTAGAAAAGGCGATAGCACAGTATGATTCGGGTGACTATTTGTTATTGCAAAATGAAACTAATGCGATAGCTCTAGCCTTTGAGTTAGCAATTTCAAAGGGCTTAAAAGTGGTACTAAACCCAGCACCCATGAGTGACGAAATACTCTCTCTTCCATTGGAGAAGCTAGATACTCTGATAGTGAATTTAGGCGAAGCTCAGGCTTTAGCTTCTAAAGACAAGCTTGACGATGTAGTCGAGTCCCTGACAGCAAAAATGCCGAACACACGCATCCTAATTACATTGGGTGACCAGGGCGTAGTATTCGTCAATAATGGCGATGTCACTAAAATAGATGCTACAACGGCGAAGGTAGTTGACACCACCGCCGCGGGAGATACCTTTGTCGGCTACTTTATGGCCAGCATTGTTGATGGATTAAAAGACCTTGAAGCCCTAGATCGAGCGTGTCGAGCAGCTGCGCTTGCTGTTGAGAGCCTAGGTGCCATGCCGTCAATCCCTACTTCAGATCAACTCGAAGGCTAAGCTTTTTATGCATAAAATTATTATTGATACCGACCCCGGTATTGATGATGCTCAAGCAATCGCTTTTGCTATAGCACATCCTGAGATCGAATTGCTTGGACTTAGTACAGTGTTTGGCAATGCCGATATAGACACCACAAGCCAAAATGCATTAACGCTGCTAGAAATATTCGCTAGGCCTGATATTCCTGTAGTAAGAGGTGCTAGTAAACCGCTTGTTCAGCAACGTTTACCAGCCCCCGATTTTGTACATGGTGTTGACGGTTTGGGTAACTTGAACCTTGCTAAACCGGCCATAGAATTAGCGGATGAAAACGCCGCTGACTTTATCGTGCGTATGGCTAATGAGCAACCGGGAGAAATTACCGTTGTCGCCGTTGGGCCACTAACGAATATTGCATTAGCAGTCGGCCAAGACCCGAACTTGCCAAGCAAGCTTAAGCAGTTGATTGTGATGGGTGGTACTGTTCAACAAGCGGGTAATGTTTCTCCACTGGCCGAAGCTAATTTTCTGTGTGACCCGCACGCGGCTGACATCGTGTGCGCTCATGATTGGCCTCTAAAAATTATTGGTCTGGATGTTACCCTTAAGGTGATGTTGCGCGACGATCATTTGGCGTCTCTGCGAGACAGTGCTGGTCAAACCGGCAAGTTTATTTGGGACAGTAGCCGCTTTTATGTTGATTTTTATACGGCTGATCAAAACCAAGCAGGTGTTGAAAACCCTGTGAGACAATGCGCCATGCATGACGCGAGCGCGGTTGTGTGTGTGGTTGAAGAGGGGGCTTTTGAGTTTATTTCAGGCGGCGCGCGCGTGGTGTCCGATGGTATCGCGATTGGCCAACTAGCGTTAAATCGAAAAGCGAATAGCGGCATTGAATATGCCGTGCCACATTGGCAAAATCGTCCTTTAGTCCATGCGGCTATGCAGGTTGATACTGAGCGCGTGCGAAACACGTTTCTTAAAACCCTGATGCAACATGCTTTGAGCTGAGCTCGCTTTAGAATTGTTAATATGGCCAAACTTTATTTTTATTATTCAACCATGAACGCCGGTAAGTCGACCACATTATTGCAGTCGAGCTTTAATTACCGAGAGCGAGGCATGCATACTCTGCTGTTAACGGCCGCATTTGATGATCGCTTTGGCAAGGGCAAAGTGAGCTCACGTATTGGCTTGTCTCAAGAGGCGGATTTATTTACTGCTGATGATGACCTGCTAAGACATGTTCAAAACAGTCATGCTGAAAAAGCGATTAATTGCGTTTTAGTCGATGAATCACAGTTTTTAAGTGAAGCCCAAGTTTGGCAACTCAGCGATGTATGTGACAAGCTTGGGATACCGGTACTTTGTTACGGTATTCGTACTGATTTTCAGGGACAGTTATTTCCGGGCAGCAAGGCTTTACTCGCGTGGGCTGATGAACTCCAGGAGCTGAAAACTATTTGTCATTGTGGCTCAAAAGCCAATATGGTTGTGCGTGTTGACGAACAGGGCAATGCGCTTAAAGAAGGTTCACAAGTCGAGATTGGCGGCAATGAGCGTTATGTCTCTCTATGTCGTCGACATTTTAAAGAAACCTACCTCTAACAACGCGAAAATTCTGCTTTATCATCAGCCAACTCGGTTAGACACTATGTTTATTGATTTCGAAAATCTCACAGCGGGACAATGTTACGGGACAATGGTTCAGACTATTGTGCCACGGCCGATTGCCTGGGTTCTGACGGCAAATGGTGACGGCAGCCATAATCTCGCCCCCTACTCATTTTTCACTGGTATTTGCAGTGACCCTCCATTGTTGATGATCTCGGCTGGCAAGAAGGATGCTGAGGAAGAGAAAGATACTCGTCTTAATATTCGCGAGCGCAAGGATTTTGTGGTGCATATCCCAAGCACTCGACATTTAGCACAGGTTAATAGTAGTGCAGCAACACTTGCACATGGCGATTCAGAAGTTGATCTTGCTGAATTAGAACTCATTTCAATAGAGGGTTTTGCACTACCGCGACTTGCTGATTGTGACATCGCGATTGCGTGCACCTTGTATCGTTTCGACGAAATTGGCGCCACACCCCAAGCAGTAATTTATGGAGAGATCCGCAGTGTTACTATTGATGACGGTATCGTTGTTCCACAGGACAATGGGCGTCTGCAATTAGACGCTAAAAAACTCGACCCCTTATCCCGCCTAGGGGGTAGCTTTTACGGCGGCTTAGGCGAGATACTAGCGGCAAACCGACCTAAGTAAATCGCGTGTTGCAGATCGATAATGTGCTCACTGATCGGGGGTCGAAGTATTCGGTTAGTGGTGGAGTCGTAAAGCAAGCTAGCGACGTGAAAGCCTTTTTGCAAAAGCTTTGTTCTAAGAAAAAGTATGCCAAGGCCACGCACAATACTTGGGCGGTTATTTACGCAGATGGAACACAAGTCAAAAATGACGATGGCGAGAGCGGCGCAGGCATGATTATTCTAAGAATGCTCGAACGTGAACAATTGTTTGATCATTTGATTGTGGTCACTCGCTGGTACGGTGGGGTGCATTTAGGCGGCGACCGTTTTCGTCATGTACAAAGCTGTGTTAACACCTACACGAGCGCCAGAAATAAGGAGCATCTTTAATGGGTAAGTAATGCTACTTAGCATCGGTCTCTAGTAAATATGAAAGCAATATGAAAGCAATATGCAAAAACTATGCAACGCAATAAAGTACGCCCACTATTGATGAGACTCAAAAACGCCCAACATTGTCTTTTCTTTTATCTGCTAAGCTAGGCTGATGTCTCGCTCTGGCCTGCCTACTTTATTGTTTCGTTTAAGTCGAATTTATACTCGACGCATTCGTAGAAAGTTTCGCTACGACTTTCGGCGCGACCACCTCAAGTCTGCCTTATTATTAGCCGCGCTCGCTCACCTAATATTGGCTCTAGCTTTACCTGACTTGCCGACCTTACGCTTAAGTGGCTTTGAACGACCACCTAGCTTAACGGTTTTTCTGAAGCAACTAGAGCAAGAAGAGCGATTTGAACAGAGGCTTAATCAGCAATTGCCATTACCAGCAAAGATCGACACGCTGGCTGACCCATCTTTAGGTTCAACGAGTATTGAGCGTGGTGAAGACAGTTTGGTAAGCGAGGCCATCGAACCCTCAAGAAAAGCAGAGGATAACGCTAAAAGTCAGTCTTCGAACGGAGCTGATGGAGAGGGCGACACTAGCCCCACCATACGTTTTGATTACGCAACAGTTCGCTTGTTCGCCCAACAAGAGGCCGCGCGGTATGCTGACTTGTTTCCGAAAAAAATTGATCGATTTGCCCGCACGTTTAATCGCTCTAGAAATATTCGTCGGCGTACACGGTCAGATAGCTTTCGCGATAGCTTGGGCGATCTCTACGCGCGTTCAAATTCATCGGATGGTGATATTTGTTTCAAGCAAGAGCGACAATACGCCGTTGATGAATTCACAACTAATACGGTGTATTTTTTCCGCTGCGACAAACAGCCTCAGGGCCTTGATTTAAGCAAGGCAGAAGATAGACAGAGCGGATAAGCGAAAAGCAACACGCGTGAGCTTTTTATCGTTATCGCCTGAAACGTCCACGGCCAGCGCTGCTAATACCAATTGGCCCTCGAGGGATAGTGAGTTGTACTGACGAACCGTCTCGCTCAACCTCGACCAACACGCTTTCACCAACGGTGCCCTGAACGGTTAGATTATTAATCTCGTTCAAATTGAAAACACGTTGGCCTGCATAAGAGGTGATTTGATCACCAGCTCGTAGGCCCGCATCTTCACCGGGTGAACCGCCAATAACAGAGCCAATTCTTGCGGCCGTCGGCCAGCCATTTGCTTCAAGGTAACGCTCGTAATTCTCATCGCCGAGCTCTGCTCTAATGGGGTTTAGATTAGCGTTACTTGAGCTGTTTTGCTCGGAACGCGCGCGACGCAGCTCATATTGTTGCTGCAATTGTCGCAAGGACTCTTGCGATTCTATTTGTACTATTCGAGCGGCTTCTTCTCGCGCAAAGCCTGCCTCAACAAGTTGGTTTGCACGATAATCTGGTTGCTGGCGTGCAAGTCGTTCAGCACGTCGTTGTTCACGTATACGTTCGAGTTCAGCTTGACGATTCTCAGCATTGCTATCGATCGCTGTTTGCGCCGTTTGAAGCTCAGCTTCTCGACGCTGTAGCGCAATGGATGTTTGTGATGCAGATGGTATCGCACCTGAAGCTTGAATCACCAGCTGTCGCTGTATTGCTTCACGAGCTTGTATTTCAATGGATAAATCCTCTCGCAATTGTGCAAGCTCACGCGCGAGCTCGCTTGAGTCGCCCAAGGGCGTCTGCGGTAACGTGCCCACATTCAACACTCCAGCGGTTAGTGCGGAGCTGGCGATGGCGCTAACAACAATAGCGATGATTGTGACTTTGGTATCCATGGTCAGATTTCAAGTGGGTTAAAGGGTAGTTTTAGCTTGCGTTTCCCATGTCTTTAATCAGACCTGTTTAATCCATATTTCATCACTTGGAATTTCTTAGTTAAGTGTCTCGATGGCTTGATATGCACCAACTTTTAAATCGAAGCGCAGTGGCCATGGGGAGTTATAGAGCTGAACTAAGCCAATCCCAATTAACTCTTCCTCTGGATCTATCCAGAACTTTGTGCCTGCAAGCCCAGCCCAGGAAATCTCGCCTTTGGAGGACATGGCTGGCATTAAGGCCGGGTTTGTCACGACACCATAGCCTAGCGCCATACTTTGGCCCGCATGCAGGTTATGTTCACCTACTGCACGTACCTTAGGTGTCATATGATTCGAAGCCATAAATTTGACAGTCTTGGGCCCAAGTATTCGAACGCCATCAAGCTCGCCACCGTTTAGAACCATTTGTGAAAAGCGAAAGTAGTCATAGGCGCTGGAAATTAAACCGCCACCGCCCATGAACAAGCCCACTTTGTCAAAAGGGCGAGATTGGTCGGCCGGCATCGCCATTACTTTGTTGTTTTTCGCATCCCAAAACTGGTCGCTGGCAAAGCGAGCTATTTTGGTTTGCGGTATCTCGAAGAAGGTATCTTTCATCTTCAACGGCTCGAAGATTGTTTTTGCGTAATATTCATCGAGCGGCATGCCGCTTAGTTTTTCGATTACCGCGCCGAGAACGTCCATGCTTACACTATAGTGGTAGCGCTCACCCGGTTGGTACCTCAGTGGCAGTTTCGCGACCTTGGCAATAAAGTCGTCTAGATTGGCGCTCTGAAACAGCTGTGCCTTTTGATAGGCCACATCGACGGGATTATCGGCAACAAACCCATAGCTTAAGCCTGCTGTATGCATAAAAAGTTGACGCATCAACATAGGAGCTTCAGGAGTAAGTAGTTCGCCGTCAATCAGAATTTTCTGATCGGCAAACTGCGGTAAGTATTTGCTCACAGGGTCGTTCATGTGGAACTTTCCTTGTTCATACAAGGTCATAGCTGCGACGGCAGTAATGGGTTTGGTCATCGAGTAAATTCGAAACAAGGTATCCGTTTCCATCGGTTTGGCGTTATCAACTCCATAGTTCCCATGCGCCTTGAAGTGCACTATCTTACCTTTGCGAGCAATTAGGCTTACTAAACCCGAATAGCTGCCATTTTCGATATAACGCTCGCCTAGGCTGTCTAATCGCTCGAGTCGTTCACTAGACATACCCACTTTTTCAGCCTTGCTTATTGTTTGTGCTAAGCCTAATTGCGAGGCACCTATTAGCACCAGCGATAGCGCTAGCGTTGTGATTTTGGAAAGGGGCTTGTGCATTAGTTAAGTTCCTAGTTTATTGGTCTCAGCGGAGTTTACCGCGCGAATGTGTTTGAAGTGTTACGTGCCTAATTCGCTACTCGTAACACTTCAGTGTTAGCATGATCATTAGGCAGGGGCGATAAGGGCCTGAAAACAAAAATTAGTTTAGACACACTATGCAATCAAAACTTCACGCAAATGAACTGACATTGGGACAACGATATTTAAAACTCGCTGTTCTTGTTTTGATCGCGGGTAATATCTACCCGTTGATTTATCTGAGACAGAACTTTGAGGTCAGTATTGTTGAAACATTCGGAATCACCTCGGCTCAGATCAACGATAACTACTTTTGGCTGGGTATTATTTATGTGATCACCTACATCCCTAGTGGTTGGCTTGCTGACAGGATCTCCCCAAGAATATTGATGTCGTTTTCATTGTTGATGGCGGGCTTACTTGGTGTTTGGTTTGCTAGCATTCCGTCAGCAATAGAAATTACTTTCATTTTTGTAGGCTGGGGTATTGCCGCTGGATTGACGTTTTGGGCCGCGTTGATCAAAGCGACAGCTTTACTGGCAAAACCTGAGGAGCAAGGTCGTTTCTTTGGGATCTTAGATGGCGGGCGTGGTTTGATTGAGGCAGTTTTAGCTTCGATTGCAGTCGGCATCTTTGCTTATTTTACCGGCGCTGACGGAGAAGGAACACCTGATGCTATGGTGAAGGTTATTTGGTTGTATGTATGCATGATGTTAGCTCTTGCACCGATCGCATTTTTTATTCTGGACGACCCTATTGATCGAGTAGTTACTGAAAAAAGAGATCGATCAGTAGCTAGATTTTTAAACCAAATATCTGATGTTCTTTCTAAGCCTGAGATATGGCTTTGCGCTTTTTGCATCATGACTGGGTATCAATTATTTTGGGCTACGTACTCATTTTCAGTTTACATGCAGAGTGAAATGGGTCTTACGGCGGTCGCGGTTGGTTCTATTACTGTAGCGAAACTCTGGATGCGTCCAATCGGTGCTGTTTCAGCAGGTTTTGTCGGAGACTTTTTTAACGTTGAAAAGGTGCTGGCCAGCCTAATGCTCGCCGCATCGCTAGCACTCGCAGCATTGGCAGTTGCTCCGGTCGGTGTTGGTGTGGGTTTGTTGCTCGGCATTGTTTTGGTAATCGGGTTTTTAACTTACGCCGTACGTGGAATATTTTGGGCTACTTTAGAAAGCTGTAAAGTATCTAATTCAGTAAAGGGTTTAGCGATAGGTTTGATCTCCTTTGTGGGGTATGCGCCTGATGTCTATCTGCCTAAACTCAACAACTTTTTGCTTGCTGCCTATCCGGGTAAAACCGGTTACGCTATTTATTATCTTGTAATTGCTGGTATGGGGGTGCTAGGCGCGATTGCGGCCTTGATACTTAAGAGGCTTGTAGAGCAGAAGGCGGCACAAGAGGGCTCTTCATAAAGATGTAATAGAGCCCATGCTAAGCTGCATCTCTAACAACCTAGAGAGAGAGAGTGATTTATGCAACCCCCCCTTAAGTTTCGTAAAACTCGAATTGCGCGAGAAGTTACCGCATCGGCCTTAGCCGCGAGTTTAGTTGCCCCTATAATGATGTCTGGCTCGGCGTTCGCACAAGAATCCGAAAGAGCCACCATTGAAGAAATCGTTGTAACCGCTACGCGTCGTTCAGAGAGTTCTCAAGACGTAGCGATTGCACTGCAAGCAATTAGTGAAAGTAAGTTAAAAGAACTTCGAATTGATAGCTTCGACGACTACGTTTCGTTGATTCCCGGCGTAAACGCCTCTGGCCAGGGGCCTGGTAAGCAAGAGGTCTTTATCCGTGGGATATCACCTGGGCGAACCGCAGTACGCATTGCCAGCTTAGGTTCTGAACCCAGCGTAGCGGCCTATTTAGATGAAACGCCAATCTCTTATGCAGGCCGTAATATTGATCTATATGCAACTGATCTGCAGCGTATTGAGGTGCTGAAGGGTCCTCAAGGTACGTTGTTTGGCGCAAGCTCTCAAGCTGGTACATTGCGCTTGATTACCAAGAAACCTGAATACAACGAATTTGCCGCTGGCGTGACCGTTGATGCGTCTGACACTTCAGGTGGCGAAGGCAGCTTGAGTGTTGAAGGCTATGTTAATTTCCCGCTAGTGGAAGACAAGTTAGCCGCTCGAATCGCTGTTTATAATTCTGATCAAGGTGGCTACATTGATAACATTGCGGCAACTCGTCAAATCCCATTAAGCAACCCGGGTTTTGGCGGTACTGTACCAACTACCCGCGTCACGGCTGAAAATTCGGCCTTAGTTGAAGATGATTTTAACGATGCTGAATACAAAGGTGTTAGAGCCAGTCTGAAGGGTGAAATCTCTGAAAACTGGGGTGCCACACTTCAAGTCGTTAGCCAGACTCTTGATACCGAAGGTATTTTTGAATTTGAACCCGATGTTAGCCCAGGTGATGATTTAAACACGCAAACATTTAGCCGAGACTTTGGTCGTGATGACGTTGACTTAGTGTCGCTCACCGTTGAAGGTTCAGTCGGTAGTTTAGACGTTATTTATAACGGCTCATATACTGAGCGTACGTTCGAGGGCCAAACAGACTACACTGGCTACGCTAACAATGGCCCGTTCATTCCGTATTATATTTGCGCACCGGGTTATGATAGCTGTGGTAATCCTACGCTGTTCACCGATTCATTTTTTGATACTGAGAGAACAGTCCACGAATTACGTATTTCAACTGACCCGGCAAATCGTTTGAGTTTTGTTGGTGGTGTTTATATCGACGATCAAGAAACGATTGAGCGCACCGATTTCACTTACCCAGCGTCGGCACTGGTTGGTTTTGAACCGAATTTGCCAATCCCTGATGCCTTCGCCTCAGACCCTACGGTTCGACCAGCAGGTGTGACTTTCTTTAATGACTTCTTGAGTGATCGTGAAGAAATTTCGTTCTTTGGCTCTTTGTCGTATGACATTACCGACACAGTAAAGGTCGAGTTTGGCGCACGTAACTACAGCATCGACATTGGTTTGCGTGGGCAATCAAGCTTTAACTTTCGAGTGCCTGGGCCATTTGGCAATAACGTAGATGAAAACTTACGCGGTCAAACGCCAACCGAATTGTCAGATACAATCTTTAAGCTCAATGTAAGCTGGGACATCACAGATCAAGCCTTGGTGTATGCAACTTATTCTGAAGGCTTTAGGTCTGGTGGTTTTAACCGAAATGGCGGTGGCGGAAGCGGCACGGTTAATATCCCATTTTTCTTCGACAGTGATAACGCAGACAGCTATGAGTTAGGTTGGAAAACCCAGTTCGCAGATAACACCGTTCGCCTAAATGGTGCGGTTTACTACACTGACTTCACTGATTTACAACAAGGAGTGCTCGACTTCTCAATCGATAACTCTTCATTTTTCGACAACGTTGGCGATGCAGAAATCAAAGGCTTGGAACTCGATGCCAATTGGTTGCCGAGCGACAATTGGACTTTATTCGGTTCGTTTAGTTATATCGACTCTGAACTAGTTTCGCTGCCGCCTACCATTACTAACATTGTTCCAGCGGGTTCAGATTTACCATTCGCACCGGAAATACAATGGACCTTAGGTGGGCGTTACGAGCGTGAGTACGACAGCTTTACCGGTTATGCTCAAGTACTTGCTACGTATACCGATGAACGCGTTTCAAGCCTGGTACAAGCGGCTCGATTTGATCTCGATAGTTACACTGAGGTTAATGCGAGTGTCGGTGCCAAAATGGGTAACTGGAACGGTAGTCTATATGTCGATAATTTAAGCGACGAACGCGGTCAATTAGACGTTGGCGCTCCTGATTTAATTTTCAGGGTTAACCCGATTCGACCACGAACCGTTGGTGTACGAGTGTCTTACGATTTCTAGTACAACATTCTAACTGTTTGAGAAAAAGGCAATGCTTGGGCATTGCCTTTTTTTTGGGTAATAGGTTTTGGTTTACAACAGTGTTGCTTAGCAGAATGAAGGGCAGGGTTTACGCTCCAATGTCACTCGATAACGGCAGGTAAATTGTAATTCGAGATACATCGGAGCAGGTTGACTCTGTCGCAATTTGATATAGTGACTAGATGACTGCCGATACCTTTATAGCTCCTCAATGTCACGAGCAAATTCAAGTGATTTATGAAGATGAGCATCTACTGATTATAAATAAGCCAAGTGGTCTATTGAGTTTGTCTGGAAAGAATCCCTTAAACAAAGACTCAGTTTATGAGCGCGTACTGCAAGATTACCCGCATGCCAAAATGGTGCATCGGCTTGATTTTGGCACGTCTGGTTTGATGGTTATCGCATTGAGTAAGAGAGTGAATGCTCATTTAACAAAACAGTTTCAGCTTAGAACAATTCTTAAAAGCTACACCGCTACATTGTTTGGCCACTTAGCGAATGATGAAGGGACAATTGATGCGCCGATTGCGCGAGGTGAGTTTCCTTACCAAAAAATTTGCTTAGAACATGGTAAACCTGCTCAAAGCCACTACGAGGTGCTCGCCAGAAATCAATTGCAACTCCCCGGCTTAGAGAAAGTTTATGACGTAAGTGAGGTTTTATTTACGCCTAAAACGGGCCGAACTCACCAACTGCGTGTTCATAGCCAATTCATAGGCCATCCGATTATTGGATGTGATTTATATAATAAAGTGATAGGCGAAACAGATACTCAAAATCTTGCAACTCGTCTTTGTTTACATGCTTATAGGCTTAGGTTTTTACATCCGATAAGCAACCAAGAAATAGTCATGGAATGCTCTTCTTAGCTTATGTCGATCGTAAGCGTGATCCTTTGGAAGAAGCTAGTTTTCTCACTTTATTTTGGAATGAAAACGGGCCAAAACTAAATCAAGCCACTTACTGATAAGTAACAACGGCTATCATTTCAGCAAAAAGCTCTTAGTCTAAAATTGCGCGGAGACACCGCGCGCGAATGAATGTAGATATCTAGATTACTAAGCCATCAAACTGAATTCGCATAAACAATCTGGCGTTTATCCCGAACAAAACCAATTAAATTTAAGTTAGCCTCTTTAGCCAAATCAATCGCTAAACTGGTCGCGGCTGATATCGTCACTAAGGAGCTAATCCCGCAGGTCGCGACTTTGGCAACCAGTTCATGACTCGCGCGGCTAGACATCACTACAAAACAATTTTCTGGCAGGGCATTAATTTGATTACCAATCAGTTTATCTAAGGCATTGTGCCGCCCGACATCTTCTCGTAATGCGGTCAACTCTCCATGCTCGGTGAACAAGCCAGCACAATGCACAGCGCCGCACTGGTGCTGTAATGGTTGGCTATTCTTTAAAGCTTCAACGGCCTGATCAATTATTGTGTGACTCGGCACCACAGAATCGGATAAGGGCTCAATTTTCGGTAGAGCAGCGGCAAGGTCCGTAATCCCACAAACGCCGCAACCTGAGCGGCCACTCATTTGTCGACGTTTGCCTTTTAGGCGAGCCATCAGGGCTGGCTTGATGGCAATATTAATGGTGATGCCTTGAGTCGCTTGGCGGATATCAATGCTCCTAATGTCTGTTGAGCGATCAACAATTCG
Organism: uncultured Arenicella sp.; assembly: GCA_947499305.1. Classification (GTDB taxonomy): domain Bacteria; phylum Pseudomonadota; class Gammaproteobacteria; order Arenicellales; family Arenicellaceae; genus Arenicella. Next base: position 68,594 of record CANMNN010000001.1, read on the forward strand.
TTCGCTAATACTGAAGCCAACGGCAAAATCTCTTAGGTCGATTGGGCTGGCCATCATCACCGCATGGCTTTCGCCATTGTAGGCGAGTGCAATGGGTATCTCTTGCGCGATAAAGTCGACAGCGCCGCTCTGTAAATGTTCAGAGTGACGTTGTGACACGGCGCGCCTCTCGAGCCCTTTAAGCGTGCTTGTCGAGCTTGACTTAGAACTCATAGAGTTATTGCTAGCTTGTTTCTTCGGCTTCAATGTCGGCAAGCTCTAGTTGTTTTTCAGTAAAACTCTCGAATTGGTTTTGCCAATCAGAGTTTTTCTTAGACTGAATTACTTTGCTGATTTGCACCGCCGTTACCTTGTACTCAGGGCAATTTGTGGCCCAGTCTGAATTGTCGGTGGTGATGACATTGGCGCCGCTTTCTGGGTGATGAAAAGTGGTGTAAACCACACTCGGTTGCACGCGCTCGGTGATTACAGCGGTTAAGTGGGTTTCACCAGATCGGCTGGTGATCTTGACTCGGTCGCCATTGACAATGCCTCGATCGGTTGCGTCGCTTGGGTGAATCTCAAGCAAGTCTTTATCGTGCCAGGTGTTGTTCTCGGTCCTACGGGTTTGCGCGCCAACATTATATTGCGACAAGATACGACCGGTGGTTAATAACAACGGAAACCTGCGAGTTACTTTTTCATCGGTTGGTACATATTCAGTAACCTTAAACAAGCCTTTACCACGCACGAATTGGTCAAGATGCATGGTCGGAGTGCCATCGGGCGCGTCGTCGTTGCATGGCCATTGAATCGAACCTTCCTTGTCTAATCTTTCATAAGTTACATTAGTAAAGGTTGGCGTTAAGCTCGCGATCTCTTGCATGATTTCGCTTGGGTGTGAGTAATTCATTTCGAAGCCCATGGCGTTACACAAGCCTTGTGTTACTTCCCAATCTTCTTTGCCAGCTAGTGGCTTCATAACCTTACGAACTGGAGAGATACGCCGCTCGGCATTGGTAAAGGTGCCGTTCTTCTCTAAGAAGCTTGCACCTGGCAAGAAAACAGTAGCGAATTTTGCAGTCTCGTTTAAGAACAGGTCTTGCACGATCAAGCAGTCAAGGTTCTTTAGCGCGGCTTCAACATGGTGTGTATTCGGGTCTGATTGAGCAATGTCTTCGCCTTGAACATACAAGCCTTTGTATTGACCAGCGACCGCGGCGTCGAGCATATTGTTAATGCGAAAGCCGGGTTCGTTATCCAAGTTTAGGCCCCAAGCGCTCTCGAAGGTGCCACGTACTTCATCATCAGCAACTGAACGATAGCCTGGTAATTCGTGCGGAAACGAGCCCATATCGCAAGAGCCTTGAACATTGTTTTGACCACGAAGTGGGTTAACACCAACACCACGACGACCTATATTGCCAGTCAGCATCGCTAGGTTGGCAATGCCCATTACGGTTGTTGAGCCTTGGCTGTGCTCGGTAACACCTAATCCGTAGTAGATGGCGCTATTGCCGCCAGTGGCGTATAAGCGAGCGGCTGCGCGAACTTCGTCGGCCGGTATGCCCGTCACTTTCTCATTATTCTCAGGCGAATGTTTTTCATCACGTATGAATTCCATCCATTCGTTGAAGGCGTCATTTTCACATCGCTCGGCAACGAATTCGGCGTCATATAGGTTCTCTATGACGATCACATGCGCCATGGTGTTGATGAACGCCACATTGGTCCCCGGCAAAAGCTTCAAATGATGCTCGGCTTGAACATGTGGGCTTTTAACTAAGTCGATACGACGAGGGTCGACAACGATGAGTTTGGCGCCTTCACGTAAACGCTTTTTTAAACGTGAGCCGAAAACTGGGTGGGCATCGGTCGGATTGGCGCCCATCACCATGGCGACATCGCAGTCTTCAACTGAATCGAAATTTTGTGTGCCCGCAGACTCGCCTAGCGTTTGCTTTAAGCCATAACCAGTTGGCGAATGACAGACGCGAGCGCAGGTATCAACATTGTTGTTTCCAAAGCCTGCGCGCACCATTTTTTGCACTAGGTAAACTTCCTCGTTGGTGCAGCGCGAAGATGAAATTCCACCAATTGATTTTCGACCATACTGGGCTTGAACGCTTTTGAGCTTATCGGCTGCAAAATTGAATGCTTCATCCCACGATACCGCTTGCCATTGTTCGTCAATGTTATTGCGAATCATTGGAGTGGTGATGCGTTCTTTATGTGTAGCATAGCCAAATGCAAAGCGTCCCTTTACGCAAGAATGCCCACGGTTGGCTTCACCATTTTTATACGGTGTCATACGAACCACTTCTTCGCCTTTCATTTCGGCTTTAAACGCACAGCCGACACCGCAATACGCGCAGGTCGTTACCTTGGAGTGTTCGGGCTGGCCGGCTTCAATGATTGATTTCTCGCTCAAGGTAGCGGTCGGGCATGCTTGCACACAGGCGCCACAGCTTACACATTCGGAATCGATAAAGTCTTCAGATTGGCTCGGGCTGACCTTCGATGCGAAACCACGATTCTCAATAGTTAAGGCAAAGGTGCCTTGGGTTTCGGCGCAAGCGCGTACGCACCGTGAACAACTAATGCATTTGCTTGGGTCAAAGGTGAAGTACGGGTTTGATTCATCCTTAACTTCGTCTAAATGGTTCTCGCCTTCGTAACCGTAGCGCACTTCACGCAGGCCAACGACGCCGGCCATGTCTTGTAATTCGCAATCGCCATTAGCCGAGCAGGTTAGGCAATCTAACGGATGATCAGAGATGTACAGCTCCATCACGCCTCGTCGCAGATCAGCAAGCTCGGTGTTTTGTGTGGTAATCACCATGCCTTCTTCAAGCGGTGTAGTGCACGATGCTGGCGAGCCGCGACGGCCTTCAATTTGCACTAGACATAAACGGCACGAACCGAACGCCTTGACGCTATCGGTTGCGCAAAGCTTTGGGATGTTAATGTCGGCTATCGCTGCAGCGCGCATCACCGACGTGCCCTTAAAAACAGTAACTTCAACGCCATCTATTGTGCCAGTAACGGTATCTATATCGGCTTTGTCGGCTATGTCGTTATGCGAAATAGGTGAGGGCGTACCGTAGTCTTTCGACGGGTCATTAGGGTGCTCAACTCGAATCATGATGACGTACCTGCTTTCTTTATGCTGTCGATTGAAATTTCAGTGGTCGAACCACTTGATTGATACGTAGTTTGGCCAGCGTTAGACGACGACACAGGCTCCTTATAAAAATCTTCTGAAAAATGCTCTAAGGCGCTTTTTACCGGAAACGGGGTCATGCCGCCCATGGCACACAGCGAGCCGCCTTCCATGGTCTTGCATAAGCTCTCTAGCAAGGCGATGTTGGCGTGGCGGTCTCGGTTGGCACGTATCTTGTCGATGGTTTCGGCACCTCGAGTCGCACCGATGCGGCAAGGAGTGCATTTACCACACGACTCTTCCGCGCAAAACTCCATTGAGAAACGAGCTTGAGCTGACATATCAACACTCGAGTCGAAGGCGACAATGCCGCCGTGGCCCAATACTCCACCGGTGCCAGCAAGCGTTTCGTAGTCCATTTCAATGCCCCATTGCGACTCAGGCAAGTAAGTGCCTAACGGCCCACCACATTGTACGGCTCTAAGAGGTTTGTCGCTGGCTGAACCGCCGCCAAAGTCATTCAATAGTTCATTTAAACTAACCCCGAACGCTAACTCAACGAGGCCGCATTGATTTAGGTTGCCAGCAAGTTGAAACGGCATGGTGCCACGCGAGCGACCCATTCCGAAATCAGCGTAAGCTTTGGCGCCAGCTTCGAAAATAATTGAGATGGTTGATAGGGACAACACGTTGTTAACAACGGTTGGTTTACCAAATAGTCCTTCAAGTGCGGGTAATGGCGGTTTAGCGCGGACCACGCCTCGCTTGCCTTCTAGGCTTTCGAGTAGGGCGGTCTCTTCACCGCAGATGTAGGACTTAGCGCCAAGGCGAACCTCTAAATCGAAGTTGTGCCCAGAGCCTAAAATATTGTCACCAAGCAAGTTAGCAGCGAGTGCTTTTTCAATTGCTTCGTTTAAACGCAAATGCGCATGGGGATATTCTTCGCGTAAATAGATGTAGCCTTTATCGGCGCCTACTGCAATTGCGGCAATGGTCATACCTTCGATTAAGCCAAATGGGTCAGCTTCCATTTGTAAGCGGTCGGCATAGGTGCCTGAATCGCCTTCATCCGCATTACACACGATGTATTTTTTTTTACCTGGTGCGTCGTGCACGGTTTGCCATTTTATGCCAGTGGGGAAAGCCGCGCCTCCTCGACCCCGCAGACCAGATTCTTTGACTTCGTCAACGCATTCTTGACTGGTCATCGTAATGGCTCGTTTAAGACCGACATAACCGCCATGGGTTTGATAAGAAACTAAATCCGTTGGGTCGATGATGCCGGCACGCTTAAAGGTTAGGCGCTGTTGCTTCTTTAAAAACGGAATTTCTTCGGTAAGCCCAAGACTTAAAGGATGCTCCTGCTCTCCTTTGAGTAAGTCTTGCTCTACTAAGGAGTCAATATCGCCAACCCCGACCGGTCCATAGGCGACTCGACCGAGATCAGTTTCGACTTCGACCATTGGCTCTAGCCAGAAAAGCCCACGTGAGCCATTTCGAACTATCTCGACATCGTCTAGCTTTGCGAGCTTGGCCGCAACTTGATCAGCACCAACCGAGATTGCCGAAGAGTCTTGCGGTACATACACTGTAATTGTCATTAGTGTTGCCCCGCCTTTATGCTATCGATTAAGTCGCTAAGGCTTTCTTCTGTCACACGACCATAGATTTGGGTGTCGATCTTGATGGCTGGAGAGCAGGCACAATTGCCGAGGCAATAAACGGGCTCAAGAGTGATCGCTCCGTCACTAGTGGTTTGCTCATAATCGATGCCCAGTTTGGCCTTTACGGCTGCTTCAATCGCTCGACCACCTTTCGCTTGGCAAGATTCGGCGCGACATACTTCAATAATGTGTTTGCCGTGTGCTTCACTTTTAAATGAATGATAGAAGGTAATCACCCCATGGACTTCCGCTCTTGACAGGTTCAACGCATTGGCGATATCTCCTACGTGTTCACTTGGGATGTGGCCGAGGTCATTTTGAATACGATGCAAAATCGGTAGCAGAGGGCCTTCGAGATTTTTGTTCTCCTCAATGGCATTTAAAACCGCTTGCTGTTTGGTGTTGGCAATCATATTTATGGCCTGATCTATCGTTGAAATAAGTTTAATATGAAATTTAATGCATATTAAATGCCGCTATAGTGTTAAATTATCACGATATGTTAAGCCCATAAATATGAAATTAAATGCAGATTAATAATTTAAGTATTGTGCCCAATTGGCGGTTTGCCGACATCAGCGGGCGTAAACTGCATGTAGCATTATTGCCCTTGTTATTGGCGATACAAACTCGCAAAAAACTCACAGCCGCCGCGCAGGACTGTGGTTTATCGTATCGACATGCATGGAATATTCTTCAAGAAGCCGAAGACTTCTTTTTAAGCCCAGTGACCGTGAAAGAGCGCGGCAGGGGGGCGAAGTTGACTGCGCTTGGTGAGGTCTTGGTGCAAGCCAATCAACGAATCGATGCGCGCTTACACACGCAGATGGAGAGTTTGGCGATGGAACTCAATGCTGAAGTTCATAAAGTGTTGTCTGATCAGGTGGCGGTAATGAAGATCTATGCAAGTCATGGCTATGCCGTAGCTTTGATTCCAAAACATATGCCTGACTATCAAACCGAATTGCATTACCACGGTTCTGAAGATGCTCTCAAGGCGCTCCATTCAGGGGCTTGTAAGATTGCAGGGTTTACCGTGCCGCTACACCATAAGATCGCCGTGCAACAGTATCGTTACCAAACTCTTCTTAATGCTAAGGACGTGCGTATTTTTAGGTTTATAAAGCGCGAACAGGGGCTCATGGTTCCGGCTGGAAACAAGCACCATATTCGCTCTTTACAGGACCTTGCGGATAAAGATGTGAGAATTATTAATCGCCAGCCTTATTCAGGCACGCGCGAACTACTAGAGGAGTTACTTAGTCAGGAAGGCATTTCACGCGACTCAATAAAGTCGTTTGATCAACATGAATACACGCACACAGCGGTAGCTGCCCAAGTGGCAACTGGCATGGCCGATGTGGCCTTTGGAATGCAAGCAGCGGCGGCACGTTTCGATCTAGACTTTATACCGATTACTGAAGACGCCTATTTATGGGCAATTAAAGTGGAATCACAAAACGACCCTGAAGTGCTCAGCTTCATAGATATGCTCAAGTCAACTGGCTTTCAAGAGGAGGTCGATGCGATATCAGGTTATCAGTGTGATGAGGCTGGCACCATAGTTGGCTTGAGCGAGTTGCTTGGGTAGGCTGAGCGAGGTCTCTTGATTGACACGTGACCTCGCAAATCACACTTAACTAGGCTTCTTTTTACTCAATACAAAGATCAGCAAACAGCTCAGCCAGACTCCACAAGCCATAAAAAACAAGACGCCCCCATCAGTGTCACCTGCCGCGTTAACCACTCGATTGACGCCTAGAGGCGTCGCCAAGTGAAAGAAGATAGCACCAGAGATAACACAAAAGCCTATCGCAGCACCAAGTCTGCGCGTCGCGACCATAAGTAGCAAAATACTGGCGATCAATTCAATGCCGCCGATTACATAGCCGCCGATTGACTCGAAAGTCGGTGCAATAAAGCCAAGGCCGATCTCTTTCATCCATGCGGCAATTGTTGAAAAAATGATGTCAGTTTCTTCTGAGCCAGCGAATTTAAAAAATAATGATTGAACGAAAACGAAGATCACATAAGCGATCAACGCGTAAATAAACCCTTTTTTTGCGGTCATGGCTTTCCCTCTTTTGGAGATGGTTTTCTTTCATCATAATTGCGCTGACATCGTAGCGCTAGGGGATAATGTCAATCGAATGAGTTCTTCTATGCCTTAGAAGGGGTTTCAGCATCCCAATCTGCACTCTCAATTGCGACGAAATAGTTCGGATCTTCGACTACGTTTACTTCCACCATATCCCCAGCTTTCTTAAGCAGTTTTTTACACTCCGGGCTTAGGTGTATTAAATGCAAAGTGCGATTGTTCTTCTTGTATCGCATTGCCAAGGCATCGATCGCTTCAATTCCCGAATGGTCTGCCACTCGAGAGTCAGCGAAGTCAATGATTACATCAACGTTATCATCAGCCGGAGTGAAGTTTTCCGCAAACGAAGCTGTAGAACCAAAAAACAAAGGCCCGTGCACAGTGTAGTAATGAGATCCATAACGATTCTCGCGTTTCTCAACCGTTACTTGTTTGGCATGATTCCATGCGAATACCAGCGCTGAAATGATAACACCAACGATTACAGCGATTGCTAAGTCGGTGAATACGGTGACCGCAGAAACGGTGATCAACACAAACGCATCTTGCTTGGGTACGCGACGAATAATGCGAAAGCTACTCCACTCAAATGTGCCTATTACCACAATAAACATCACACCGATTAGCGCAGCGATCGGAATTTGTTCGATCAGCGACGAAGCAAATAAAATGAACACCAATAAGGCTAGTGCACCTGTTATGCCCGATAAGCGACCGCGACCGCCAGAGTTTACATTAATCATGCTTTGCCCAATCATGGCGCAACCGCCCATGCCCCCGAACATTCCCGTCGCGGTGTTCGCCAGCCCTTGGCCAAAACACTCGCGATTACCATTACCACGCGTCTCTGTGATTTCGTCGATTAAACGCAAGGTTAGAAGAGATTCGATCAAGCCAATAGCTGCAAGAATAATCGCGTAGGGCAAAATGATGCCGAGTGTTTCAAGGGTGAACGGTACTGAGGGAATGCTAAAACTTGGTAAGCCGCCGGCAATTGAGGCTACATCCCCGACTACCTTTGTGTCGATCTGCATGCCGAATACTGCGAGCGAAACAACGACAATTGCTACTAACGATGACGGTATTGCGGTCGTTAGCATTGGCAAGAATTTAATGATTGCCATGGTTACCGCAACCAAACCTAGCATAATAGTCAACTGATCAGCAGCCAGCCAAGCTACGTCTAAAATGCTGCCCTCTAAGAAGGTGCCTGTTGCCCAGCCTGCTTGGCCTGGTTCGCCAAATTGGCCGAGTTGCGCGAGAAATATGACAATCGCTAAGCCGTTAACAAAGCCCAGCATAACGGGGTGGGGTACCAAGCGAATAAAGCGCGCAATACGTAGTGCGCCTGCAGCCATTTGAAGCAAGCCCATAAGCACTACGGTGGCGAATAGGTATTGCACGCCGTGATCCGCGACTAGTGCAACCATAACAACTGCTAGTGCGCCGGTCGCGCCAGAAATCATGCCGGGTCTGCCGCCCGCTACCGCGGTAATTAGCCCCACCATGAACGCGGCGTATAATCCAACCAATGGCTCAACGCCGGCGATCAACGCGAATGCCACGGCCTCTGGCACTAATGCTAGAGCAACGGTTAAACCAGATAGAACATCGTTTTTTATACTGCTGCGTCGTGACGCTGAATTCTCAAACATGGGAGGCCCGGGTTGTTGAGTTAATTTTAACTGAGTTCACTGTGAACTATGGCTTGGCGCGCGGATTTTATGGGCATTGGCTACGTAGCACAAGTTATAGCGTGTTAAATAGTGTGTTTGTTGAGCATTAGACTTAAGTTACCAGCCTGCTCCGCACGAAGGTTGCCGTGCTATGCTGTCCGAAAATGAGCTATGTTTATGGTGCAGAGCCTCTATCTGTGTCGAAAACTGTAAAACCCGCTGTTTTTCTTCATATTTACCCCAAAAAACTTTCAATTGAACTACTTACGGGCTAAAATCGCGCGCCTCGTGAGGGTGAACCCCTTTGCGATTAGAAAAACTCGAACAAAGGCACAGTACTATGAGCCTTAATGAGTCTTTAAGTAGTTAAACAAATGCTGATCGCATAGCGATTGGCGAACACATTAAAAACAGAGTACACATATTATGGTAACTATTCGTTTAGCCCGTGGCGGCGCAAAAAAACGTCCTTTCTACGGCATTATGGTCGCTGATTCACGTCGCGCACCTCGCGGCCGTTTCATCGAGCGTGTTGGTTTTTTCAACCCGCGTGCTGTAGGTGGTGAAGATCGTTTGCGCATCGACATGGAGCGCGTTGAATATTGGATCAGCAAAGGCGCTCAGCCTTCTGATCGTGTTGCGAGTTTGCTTAAGCAATTCGCGAAGGGCCCAGAAGCGCTAGAAGCTGAAACAGCAAAACTAGTTGCAGCGACTGAAGCCAAACAAGCGGCGGCGGCCAAAGCTGAAGCTGATGCGGTTAAAGCCCAAGACGCAGCAGAAGCCGAAGCTAAGAAAGCGGCTGAAGCTGAAGCGGCGCCTGCTGAAGAAGAAGCTCCTGCCGCTGACGCGGAAGCAGCAGCCGAATAGTTTTACCCACCTTATATAGAAGTAACTAATAAGGTGTACGTAGAACTCGGCAAACTTGTCGGCGTATGGGGTGTTAAAGGATGGGTCAAGCTCCATTCTTACACGCGCAACCGCGTCGACATTAGCCAGTATAAAACCTGGTATTTACAGGCACCTCGCTCTAAATCAGACCCAACACCAATTAAGGTGTTGAGCTGTCGAGAGCAAGGCCAAGGTATCGTTGCTCAACTAGATGGTGTTACTGACCGAGATCAAGCCATGGCCATGAGTGGTCAAGTGATCTTTGTTAAACAAAGTGATTTGCCAAAATTGCCTAAGGGCGAGTTTTATTGGCAGCAACTGATTGGTTTGAAAGTTAAGAATGAATCTGGCGAAATCGCACAGGTGAAGTCGATTCTTGAAACGGGTGCTAACGATGTGCTTGTATGTAAAAACATCGAAGAAGGTAAAGGCGATGTGCTGATACCTTATACTGATGAGACAGTATTAGAAATTGATATAGAAGCGGGGTCCATGTTTGTAGATTGGGATCCGAGCTTCTTGTTAGAAGATTAGTGATTTTAAACAATCGCTGATTGTTTGAACGTTGAACGAGCTTGTCTATTGGCATAACTATTACCGACTGAAAAATGGATCTACACGTTATTTCAATTTTTCCGGGTATGTTCAGCGCGATTACAGACGAGGGCGTAATAAGTCGAGCAATTAAGCAAAATGTGCTTAATTTAACGCTTCACAACCCTCGGGCTTATGCCGACGACAAGCACAGCACTGTTGATGGCAGGCCCTATGGCGGTGGTCCAGGCATGGTGATGAAGCCTGAGCCAATGGTTAAAGTTATTGAGGCTGCTAGATCTCATGCTAAGCCGGGTGCAAAGGTGGTTTATATGAGCCCTCAAGGCAAGCGCTTTGATCATCAAGCAGCAAAGCAGTTTGCTACGACTGACTCTCTGATTATATTAGCGGGTCGTTATGAGGGTATCGATGAGCGAGTGATCGAGCATCATGTTGATGAAGAGTGGTCGATTGGTGACTTTGTGTTATCGGGCGGCGAGTTACCAGCAATGGTGATGATTGACGCGATAGCGCGATTATTACCAGATAGCTTAGGCAACAGTGAGTCAGCAGAACAAGATTCCTTTGCGCAAGGGATGTTAGATTGCCCGCACTATGCGCGACCAGAGACATATGCTGGTCAAAAAGTGCCCGATGTGTTGCTTAGCGGTGACCATCAAGCCATCGCACAATGGCGTGAGCAGCAAGCAGTTGCTCGCACCTTAGAGCGTAGGCCAGAGTTAGTAACAAATGAGTTGCTAGAAAAAATTAAGCTAACAGATGAACAATTAAATCTATTGGCTGAGTACAAAAAGGCTAGTTTGGATAAACTGAATTAGTGGAATGAATTTGATAGACGATACTTCCTTCAAGCAATACCGCGTTGAATAGTAGAGTTGGAGATTAAAATGACTAACATAATTGATGATATTAACAACGAACAGTTGAACGCTAACATCCCGGACTTCGGCCCAGGTGACACAGTAGTTGTTCAAGTGAAAATTAAAGAAGGCTCACGCGAGCGTCTACAGGCATACGAAGGTGTAGTTATCGCCAAGCGTAACCGTGGTCTACACTCAGCGTTTACCGTTCGCAAGATGTCTTATGGTGAAGGCGTTGAGCGTGTATTCCAAACGCACAGCCCATTAATCGATTCAGTAACGGTTAAGCGCCGTGGTGCTGTTCGTCGCGCTAAGTTGTATTACTTGCGTGAATTGACTGGTCGTAAAGCGCGAATCAAAGAGAAGCTTTCATAAGCTGATCTTGCAAAAGATTCTAAAAAGCCCCTGCACATTGTTGTGCAGGGGCTTTTTTTTGAGCGAATGGTTTTATTGAACGGGATTGCTTTTTTGACTTTTCTGTAATCAGGCTAAATACTTATAAGTAATCGAGAATCTAACGAGCTTTTTATGTTTGCCCAATCTAAGAAAGGAATTCGCTCTCTAGCATGTTTGCTAACCTTTGCACTTTTATCTGACGTAAGCACGGCAAAAGAATATCTGATCGAGGAGGTTGCCTTTGAGAGCCAGAAGGTAATGTTGGCTGCGTCTATCGTGCGACCAGCGAGCGTTAAGCCTAAAGCGGCCGTGGTATTTGTTCATGGTTCTGGCCCGCAAACCCGAAATCTCGATATCGCTAAACGTTTTGCGGATGATGGAATAATCAGTCTTGTATACGATAAGCGCGGCGTTGGTAAGTCTGGCGGTGACTATGAGAGTAAGCAAAGTGTTAGTGGTCAAAATATTGACCTATTAGCTAATGATTCACTCGCAGCGGCTAATTTTCTTGGCTCATACCACGCAAGTGAAGGTTTAAAAATTGGCCTAAGCGGGATAAGCCAAGCTGGCTGGATCGTTCCTTTGGCGGCCAAGAAAGATAAAACGGCCGAAAAGCCAATTGTCGATTTTATGTTGATCTGGAGTGGGCCGGTATGTAAGGTCAGTGAAGAAGATATCTACAGCAAGTACACCGCCGATTCCGATTCAAGCGAAGTTCCGAGCTACCATGAAGCCTTAAGCGCTCGAGAACGCGCCTACGTATGGCCTGCGTTTTTAGGAAGAGATACTGATTCCAGTGAAGACCTGGCGAATTTAGATATCCCGGGCCTTTGGATATTTGGCAAAGGTGATGGCAGCATTCCTATTGATCTTTCTATGCAGAAGCTCAGCGTACTAGAAAAAGCAGGCAAGCCCTACCAAAGCGTGCTTTTTTCATCGTCGGGTCACAACAATATGAGTGAAACGTTCGCGACAGCAACCGATTGGATAAAGCGTTTACGAGAGTAGGCTCAATTCAAAGCCTTGTTTGGGGAAGTGTACGTTTATATGACCAAAATCATGGGTTTCACGCGCTATTATCCAACGATAGTCATCGGCACCAACTAATACGCCACTGACTGAATCCTTAGCATAATCATCTGGAGCGACCGCCACTTTTTTACCGATATTGCTATTATTCAAGCAAGCGCTGTCGATCACACGAGGTTCGTAGTCTTTTGCTGAGGAAAATGCTGTTGATTTAGAGCCTTCGATTTCATTACCGTGGCCAATTTTTTTCATTCTCTGAAACCATGCATCAACATGGGGTTTTGACTCTAGACTGGTGCCGCCTTGAGTTAGATATTTGAACCAAAGGTTGTGATAAGACGAGAAGTCGGCAACGCTGGGTATTTCATCGCTGAATAAATAGGTGGTCGACTTCAGAGTTTCTTCCATCCGGTTGTAGTGCTGTTCAAGTAATTCATTAGCGCGGCGATATCCCACCGATTTCACTGACGAATTGTTTTGAATGCCTGCGCGGTCTTTAATGAACTTTAGCGCGTCCAGTGGAGAGAACAATTTAAACACCGCAGCTAACATCGCGATCGGTTTAGATGCCTGAACGCCCGCCATAAAAACGCTTGTATCGACATTATGAGAGTACTCAAGAATCTTCTGATTAGAATCAACGAAAGGGTTTAGCTCAGGTCTCGAGAAACGTATCGACAGCTCGGCCGAAATGAGTTTGGTATCACAGAATACATCGGCGCCGATTTGCATCACCGGAATACGTCGATATCCGCCAACAATAGGGTCGACAATGGGGCGCGGCGGCATGGCTGGTGATATCACTGAGTACCACTGCGCGTCACAGTAACCAAGCATCAAACGAACCTTTTCAGAAAAAGGTGAGGGCGCATAGTGGTGGAGAATAATATTAGCGTCTTGCATTCGTGTATAGGGCTCTCTATTTAGGCGTTGTGACGGGAGGAAGAGGGTATTGTTCGCCATCGAGTATGACGCCCCAAACTTTGATTTGCGGCCAGTCTTTCGCGGGCAATCCGAGCGGGTTCTGGTTGAGTACGGTGAAGTTGGCTTGTTTGCCCACTTCGATACTGCCAATTGACTTTTCTAAGCCCATTGCCCATGCCGCATCGAGCGTAATGGCCTTCAATGCTTGGTAGGCGCTTAAGGCTTCACCTGCCGTCGAGACATTCCCATTGCGGGTTTCTCGCGTCATGTGCACGGCTGCAGCCTGCAGAGGGTAGGGCGGCGCTAAAGGCGCGTCAGAGTGCAATGTTACGGGTATATTTAATCCACTTGCCGAGGCCAATGGTGTGAGGTTCTCAATTTTGCTTCCTAGTGCCGCTTTGTAGTCGTCACCCATAAGGTAGACGTAATGGCTTGCTGCCGACACGCCACCTTTTAGTTCTGAGAGTTTTTGCAGGTGGTCGGGCATCAACAACCCTGCGTGTTCGATCACAAAGCGCTGTTTGAGCTTAGGGTGAGTTGACCGTATCTCACTCATTGCATTGAGAGTCGCTGTTTGCGCTGCGTCGCCATTGGAGTGTATTCGGGCGTCTAAGCCAAGCCGCCAATACGGTGCAATAGCGTCCACCAGAGCGTTTGATTCAGTAACCCACAAGCCAAGCTCGCCCTTTGACTGGCCTGCGAGATAGCCCGGCGACTCTAGTCGCATAGTTTGAGAATAAAACGCGGCGTCGGTAAAAAACTTTACTTGGCGTAATACTTGAGGGTCGCCTCTGTCAGCTTTTTCAGAGGCTAATTGGACTATTTCTTGAGCGGCGTCATCTCCGTATTTTTTACTAAACGCTCGATGTTCAGGTACGAGAAAAAGTTTGTAGGGGTCTGATTTCGTGTACTCGAGAAAGTAATATGAATCTTCAAGCGTTTGATTGAATAAGCCATAGCCTAATTCCGCGACGGCTGTGACGCCTGCCTCGGCAAGCATGTTTTCAAAACCGCTAAAACCATCGCCGATGTTGCCAGGGGTTAGCACATGCGGCGCAAGTTTAGTGAACAAGTGCATGGAGGCGTCTTCGTAAATTCTTCCAGATAGCTCCCCGCGGTCATCAATGCCTATGCCTTCGAATTCATCTTCGAGCTCGAGAGTGACATCGGCCCAATCTAAGGCCTTGCTGTTAAGGTAAAAATCATGCCCCGAGTAATGCCAGATTAAGATGGGTCTGGTGGTCGATACTTGATCAAGGTCGTGGCGATTGAGGTCTCCCTGTATAAGGTTGTGGTAACCGTAGGCAATCAACGGCTCATCGTCTTCAAGCTCGGCGTCGAGTTGTTTTAATCGATCGAGTAGCGCTGCTTTGTCGGGTAGTCCTTTGGCAAGCCCGTTTGGGGTAGGCATATCCCAAGGCGGTACGAACGGTCTAGAGTAAATCATGGCTCCCAGAATCATATGAACATGCGGATCGATAAAACCCGGCACAATAACGTGCTCGGCTAAGGTTTCATCAATAACGGCGTTCGGGTGCGATTGTTTGGCAGAACTAAGGTCACCGACAAAACGAATAATGCCATCTTGTACAACCGCAGCTTGGGCCAGCGGCTTAGACTCATCCATTGTGATTATCTGTTTGGCTATGTAGATCGTCGGCCTTTCGGACTCACTGCACGCGGCCACTGATAACATCAACAGGCCTATTACTAAGGACCTGGTAGCCGCGATGTGCTTTATCACTAATTTTCCGATGTTCTTTATATTCATAGTTGCCGGTGCCCTCGTTTCCAGAACTCCTTATAGCACGTTAGCACTAAGGCCCGTTCAATAATGCTTTGCGGCTTCTGAACGCAAGGGGGCTTACGTCGATTAGCCCGTTCATTTCGTTCCACTTAGTCTCACCCCCGGTAGCGCTAAGGCTTGAAATAAAAAAGGCCGAGTAGATACTCGGCCTTTTTGCTGTATGTAATCGGAAGTCTGTTATTTATAGTCAAACAACATACTGAGGTCTAAAGCGCGCACGTGTTTTGTAATCGCGCCTGATGAAATAAAGTCGACGCCCGTTTCGGCGATAGCCGCAATGGTATGAATATTTACATTTCCAGACGCTTCTAAATCAGCTTGTTCGCCTGTCAGCTCAACGGCTAGGCGCATATCATCCATACTAAAATCATCAAGCATGATGCGTTTCGCACCTGCGTGCAAACCACGCTCTAACTCCTCAATAGTTTCTACCTCAAGTTCTACCAGTGCGCCTTCAGGCATCGAGGCAATGGCGTCAGCAACAATACGTTCTAAACTCTTGCCACTGCGTAGATGGTTTTCCTTGATAATGATGCCATCGTATAAGCCCATTCTGTGATTAACTCCACCGCCACACAATACCGCATACTTTTGAGCTTCACGCATCATAGGCAAGGTTTTACGAGTATCGAGCAAACGCGCTTTTGTGTGCGCTATCGCGTCGGCGTATTCACGTGTGACGGTTGAGGTGCCTGAGAGGGTTTGCATGATATTTAAGGCTGTGCGCTCTCCAGACAAAATAGGGTGAGCCAAGCCTTCAAAGCGACACAAAGTTTGGTTAGGCTCCACACGGTCCCCGTCTTTGACCTTCCAATCCACATCTAGTTTTGTGTCGTGACGTTTGCCTACCTGTTTAAAAACTTCGGCAGCCCAAGCAATACCGCAAACTATGCCGTGCTCGCGCGATATGATTTTGCCATCAACTTGCGCGTCGCGAGGTGTGAGGCGGGCGGTAACATCGCCGGCGCCGATGTCTTCGGCCAAGCAGTGTTTTACTAAACGTTTTATAACTTTCTTTTTGGGAAGCGTGTGCGACATAAGCATTTCTCCATACAATCGATTCGCGTATCAGAATACCAGAAAAGAGCTTGATCAGAGAAACAAACACGCTTCTTGTAAATCAAATTCGCTGATGATTCAACTGCCTAGGCCCGCCTGGTTCGCATTCATGGGCACTTGTATTTCTCGCCTGATACCTTAAATAAAGAACAGAGAATTTATCCTTTACGAGGAGCAGCCCATGAGAATGGACAAACTAACATCAAAATTTCAACTTGCCTTAGCTGATGCACAAAGCCTCGCGGTTGGCAAAGACAATCAGTTCATTGAGCCCGTGCATGTATTGGCGGCGATGTTTCAGCAAGACGGTGGCAGTGTTCGACCGCTGCTTGCGCGCGTAGGTGTTCAAGATAAAGCATTGAGCGACCTTCTAAATAAGGCCCTTACAGAGCTACCACAAGTACAGGGTCAAGCAGGCGAAGTGCACCTATCACAACAGACTGCGCGCATCATTAACGTTGCTGACAAACTTGCTCAAGATCGAGGTGATTCGTTTATTTCGAGCGATCTTTTTCTTCTCGCATTAGTAAAAGATAAAGACAAAGCTGGCGTTTTGCTAAGAGAGGCGGGCGCAACTTTATCTGCCCTAAATAAGGCCATTGAAGATGTGCGCGGTGGTTCTAATATCGACGATGCTAATTCTGAGGATAACCTGCAAGCCCTCGAAAAATATACCATCGATGTCACTGCTCGTGCCGAGCAAGGCAAGCTTGACCCGGTTATAGGGAGAGACGACGAAATTCGTCGAACAATTCAAGTACTCCAGCGACGAACCAAAAACAACCCGGTGATCATTGGCGAACCAGGTGTTGGTAAAACCGCTATTGTAGAAGGTTTGGCACAACGCATTGTTAATGGCGAAGTACCTGAGGGTATAAAAAACAAACGCTTGTTATCGCTCGATCTTGGGGCGTTGATTGCGGGCGCAAAATTCCGTGGTGAGTTTGAAGAGCGCCTAAAAGCGGTGCTCAAAGATTTGTCTAAGCAAGAAGGGCAGATTATTCTGTTTATTGACGAAATCCACACCATGGTAGGCGCGGGTAAAGCCGACGGTGCGATGGATGCCGGCAACATGTTAAAGCCAGCCCTAGCGAGAGGCGAGTTGCACTGTGTTGGCGCGACGACCTTAGATGAATACCGCCAGTACATTGAAAAAGACGCTGCACTTGAACGTCGTTTCCAGAAAATTCTGGTTGACGAGCCTACAGTCGAAGACACAATTGCGATTCTTCGCGGTCTGAAAGAAAAGTACGAAGTTCACCACGGCGTCGACATCACTGACCCAGCAATCATCTCTGCGGCGACCCTATCGCATCGATACATCACTGATCGTAATTTACCCGATAAAGCTATTGATTTGATTGACGAGGCGGCGAGCCTAATACGTATGGAAATCGACTCAAAGCCTGAATCGATGGACAAGTTAGAGCGGCAAATCATTCGTCGAAAGATCGAAAGCGAGGCGTTGAGTAAAGAGAGTGATAGCGCGTCAAAACAGAGGTTAAAAAAGCTTGAGTCTGAAATCACAGAGCTTGAGAAAGAATTTGGCGAGCTTAACGAAATTTGGATGGCCGAGAAATCTGCGGTTCACGGTGCGCAACACATTAAAGAAGAGCTCGAAGCGGCAAGAATCGAAATGGATATGGCGCAACGTGCAGGAAATTTGGCGAAAATGTCAGAGCTGCAGTACGCAGTGATTCCTGAGCTCGAATCTCAGCTCGAGCAGGCTCAAAGTAATGAGCTTAACGGTCAGCCGAATCAATTGTTGCGCAGCAATGTTACCGAAGAGGAAATCGCTGATGTTGTCGCGAATTGGACCGGCATACCGGTATCTAAAATGCTGCAAGGAGAGCGCGAAAAATTGTTGAAAATGGAAGACAATTTGCACAAACGCGTGATCGGTCAACATGAGGCAATTAAGTCGGTGGCGAGCGCAATTAGGCGTTCTCGCGCGGGCTTATCAGATCCAAACCGGCCATCAGGCTCGTTTATGTTTCTTGGCCCAACCGGTGTCGGTAAAACCGAGCTCACTAAAGCGTTGGCCGAATTCATGTTCGATACCGAAGATGCCATGGTGCGTATCGATATGTCTGAGTTTATGGAGAAGCACTCGGTTGCGCGTTTAATCGGTGCGCCTCCAGGGTACGTTGGTTACGAAGAAGGTGGTTATTTAACCGAAGCCGTGCGCCGTAAGCCTTACTCTGTGATTCTATTAGATGAGGTAGAGAAAGCGCATCCTGATGTGTTCAATATTTTGCTTCAGGTGCTTGACGATGGGCGTCTAACCGACGGCCAAGGCCGCACAGTAGACTTTAAAAACTGCGTGATCATTATGACCTCCAATCTCGGCTCACAACGTGTGCACGGGCATGATGGCGACTACCAGAGCATGAAAGACTTGGTTATGGAAAGTGTGACAGAGCACTTTCGCCCAGAGTTTATTAATCGTGTTGACGACATTGTGGTGTTCCATGCTTTAGGTCAGGAACAAGTCCGAGCGATCGCCAATATTCAAATAGAAACTCTGCGAAAACGTTTGTCGAGCCAAGATATCAAGCTTGATATAGGCAGCGAGGCCTTAGACCTAGTTGGCCAAGCGGGCTTTGACCCGGTTTATGGCGCGCGACCGTTAAGACGTAGCATTCAAGACTTAATTGAGAATCCGCTGGCCGAAAAGCTACTTGCAGGCTATTTCACTAGCGGTGATGTCATTGTGGTTAAAGTTGATGATGGGCAACTAAGCTTTATCAAAGCTTGCGAGCACTAAAGAGCTTTATTCGGGCGATTTCTACAATTTTCTCTTAGCATAGTTAGCTATTGCGTCCCGATTGTTATTGATTTGTTATCCAGTAACATTATTGGTGTCTAGTATGGTGATCATGGATGCCACTGTGCTTAATGCGAATCACTTTTTTCACTGAAATGAAGAAACAGTCGAGAGTGCAAAGAGGCAGCTGCTTGCATGTTAAATATTTGTAAATATTTGAAAAATAACGTTAACTAGACACTTTGCATGTCGCCGCTTGAACGTTGTTCTGTTAGAATTCCGCGCCTTGTAAACGAATAATATTTTATATCTTAATTAGGGGTCAAAAATGGCAAATATAGAAACAAGTTTGAATGAATTATTAACTATCGACGGAGCAGTTGGTGGATGCGTAGTGGACTACAAGTCTGGTATGTCATTAGGTGCTATCGGCACAGGTGTTGATTTAGAGTTAGCTGCAGCCGGTAACTCTCAAGTTGTTAAAGCAAAGATGGAAACAATGAAATCTTTGGGCATCAAGGGAGGAATTGAAGATATTTTAATTACTCTGGACACCCAACTCCATATCATTCGCCCTGCTGAGAAGCACGAAGGTTTATTTATCTATTTGGTATTAGATAAAGCTAAAGCAAACCTCGCACTGGCAAGGCGTAAAGTGCAAAACATCGACGCTCAACTCACAGTTTAGAGCGCGCTTATTAGAGGTGCATGCAGGTTGGAGCATGTACTTCTTGATATTGGGGTAATGGTAGTAGGTTAAATGCTGCGCTTGGAGTGGTCCGGTGTTCATATTTACATTGATTAACTTATTATTTTGTTTCGAAAAGAGTGGGCCATGGTCGATATTGACTGTTTTTGCTCAGATGGAGTAGGGTAATGAAGTGTATTATTTATGTGAGCAAAGTCGTTGCTAGTGGGGATGGCTTAGTGGTGCCTACTGGTTTGTCACAACTTGTTAGAAAATCTCGGAGAGCCAATATTGAAAGATCGGTGACGGGAATTTTATCATATCGCCAAGGGCACTATCTTCAGGTTTTGCAAGGTGAATCAAACGAGGTCGATCACTTATTTTCAATAATTAAAGAAGACAGGCGTCATGAACAAGTCACGGTTGTTTTGGATGTTTCAATCTCACGCCCTGATTTTTTAGATTGGGGTATGAGGCTGTCCGAATCGGTAAATAGAGATACACGTTTCGTAAATTTGATTTCAGGAAACGCAGCTTCAATTGAGGCTTTAGGCAAGATTGAGCAACGACTTTTAAAAATTTTCTACAATCCGGAACGTTTTAACAGTAGTCAACTAAAAGGCTACCAAGATTCAAACTTGATGTTGTTGGCTTGGCCTGATTTTACCTTAGTCAAGCAATCTCCAACGGTTATCGAGCTTTGCGCAAAATTAACAAAAGCCCCTCATTCCTATAATTCTTTAATCAATAGCGGGCACTTTGGTACTCAAAGCCAACTAGATAGGATTTTAGAGCTTTTTGAAAAAATGGAAATCTTGGTAATAGATAACTCTGCTGTTCAAATTGATAGTCCGAAGGTGAATAGAGTAGAAAGTGTATTCTTTTCCAAAATGAAAAAATTTCTCAAGCGGGCGGTGTGATCATGGTGTATCGGAAATTAGCGATCATTGGAGAAGTAGGTGCTGGTAAAACACGCTTGATTAGCAGTATGAGCGAGATTCAACCGTTTGAAACTGAAGCTGAATCAAGCATTGATATTGGTAAAAAATACACAACTGTTGGCATTGATTATGGACGTATTTCGCTATCCGAAGATAGTGCGTTAGGCTTATATGGTGTGCCGGGCCAAGAACGGTATTCATTTCTTTGGGAACTCGTTAAAGAGTCATTGTGGGGATTGTTGGTACTTGTCAAGTATGGAGAAGAGCCCAATTATCAAAATTTGAACAAGCTGTTAACCTTTTTTGAACCACAGAACAAAGAGGTTGCCTGCGTTGTAGGGGTTACTCATTGTGAGAATGCAAGTGACCAAGATTTGACTGCTTTAAATAGTGAGATTCAAGCAATACTGGAGCATCATAAGTTAGTTGCGCCGGTGCTTTATGTTGACCCTCGAAACAAAGAGTCAGCGACATCTCTTTTACATGTAATTAACTCGATTAATGGAAGCTTTAGTGCTTAGGCTCAAATAATTATGAGTAATAATATAGAAATTAGGGCAGAGCTCTTAGACGGAATCAAAGAACTGTGTCAAAGTGATCGAGGAATCGTTTTAGTGAGTTTGTGCACGACTGACGGCTTCTCTATAAAGTCATTTGCTTCTAAGGAACTAAGCGGCGAAGCCGATAAACTTGCCGCGATGAGTAGTACAATTTCTGCGCTGAGTGACTCTTCGGCTAAGCAAGTTTTAGCGAACAAATTCGACGTGACGATTGTTGAATCTGAGGCTGGAAACATTTTATTTGTGAGAGCGACTTACTTAAAACTTCCTTGTGTACTCACTGTTGCTGCTAAAAGTGGTTTGGCGCTGGCATTGGCGCGTTATAAAACTAAAACGCTCGCGAAAAAAATAGGTTCTATTGTTTGAACTCTGCCGTCGCCCTGAGGGCCTATTCAACATTAGCTCATTAAAAACGCGCCTTGATTGCAAGGGCCTATCATACGTAATACCACAGTCATACAAGGGCAGAAAGGGTCGATAACGGTATCATTAATATCCGTATCTAATGAATGTTGCGGTACTTAAATTTAGTGTAAAACCTCAGATTGAACAAGTTTTGGCGTCTTCATTAACGCATGACATACACACGCCCTCCTAAAAACTTGCTTTTCTAATCTCTTGGAACAAACATCAGCATTAATCTGTTTGAAACTATTGGGGCGATTCGAAGGTCGCATAGGATATATTTCTCATTTCTCATTTCTTGTTTCTGGGGCTGCCTTCAAGGCTCAATGCCGAGGCTAGATTTCATTGTCTTTGATTAAGAGATAACGACCATTGTCGCGAGTGTAGTCATCCAATTGCGGCTGAATGTATTCTGATCAGTGGCGAGATACTGCACGACCTCAAAGCTGAGTCAGCGAGAGTTCTTGATGAACCCTTTGATATCATTCGGGGGTGGCGACCAAAACTCAGCCGATGTTCTTTAAAGTGACTCGCTGCGCTTATCCTGGACAATGGCGCGATAGCAGCGCTCGTGTGCAGCTTGCCCATCATCCCTACTTACCGTAAGCCGTTAATTTATTACATGAATACGACAGAAAATGATTTGATCGAGGGTATTAACTTGAGAGTTTGGAGTGCTTTAGACTCATTGTTGAGCAGGTATTTGCTAAAGCGCTAGTCTTTGAGAGGGGACAGTTTCTCAATATGGAGATGCTTAGATAGGCACCTAGGTCGCCCGGAAAGGCAAAAAAATGTGCCTCGGCAATAAATGCGATAAGTAAATGTCGCAATCTGGACACAGCCCGAACACGCTTTCAAACACAATTAATTCAGATAGTGGTAGCCAGAGCTAAAATTTGGTTTTTTGAATCGAATTTTACGAGGGCTAAATAAAAACAAGTATTTTCCGAGAGGCTCTTAATGAGTGATCAAGAAGACGATTTTGAATTAAGCGATTTAGACGACAAAGAGTTAGTCGAACAAATCCAAGACGATTTATACGATGGTCTAAACGATGAAGTATTTGAAGGTGTCGAAATTTTGTTAGAACGTAAGTGGGACGCTAACGACATTCTTGGCGATGCGCTGGTTGGTGGCATGAAAATCGTAGGAGAAGACTTCCGAGACGGTATTTTATTTGTGCCTGAAGTTCTCAAATGCGCCGGCGCCATGAAGCAGGGCATGGGGTTGTTGCGGCCGATTCTGGCCAACAGCGCTATTGATATCTCTTTGGGCAAGTTCGTGATCGGCACGGTTAAAGGCGATATTCACGATATCGGCAAGAATTTAGTCGGCATGATGCTCGAAGGCGCGGGCTTTGAAGTGATCGATCTCGGCATCAATAATCCGGTCGAAAATTATTTGGAAGCTATCGATGAGCACAAGCCAGTGGTAATGGGCATGTCGGCTTTGTTGACAACTACAATGCCGTATATGGGAGTTGTGATCGAAGAGTTAGATAAGCGAGGTATGCGCAATGACTTCCATGTGATGGTTGGTGGCGCTCCGTTGAATCAAGAGTTTGCCGACGCGATTGGCGCCGATGCCTATGGCCGTGATGCTGCCCGCAGCGCTGAAATGGCGTCTGAGCATGCGCGAAGCGTGCAAGCCTCCTGATCTACGTAAATACCTGACGAGCTAAATAGTCATGACGATGAAAACAATGCAAACGCCTAGCTCGTTCAATTTGTTTTCAGCTAAGGACGGATTAGTATCTGACGACACCAAGGCTAAATCTAGAAATAAACGTTTAGTGCTTGGCTGTGGTGCGCTCGTTTATGAGCTAGTCGAGTTGATTAAACATAATCCTGTTGTAGATCAAGCGGTTGATTTGCACTGTCTACCCGCGCATTTACACAACACACCACAGTTGATAGGCCCAGAAGTTGATAAATTTTTAAGCGAGCATGCACATCGATACTCAGAAGTATTGGTAGCCTACGGCGATTGCGGCAGCGCAGGTGAGCTTGATCGGGTAATCGCAAAGTACCAAGCCAGTCGTTTACCTGGCGCGCATTGCTATGAGTTCTTTAGTGGCGCTGATGTCTTTCAGAGCATGATGAACGAAGAATTGGGTAGCTTCTTTCTGACTGATTTTTTAGTGTCGTTCTTCGATCGGCTGGTTGTTCAGGGTTTGGGTTTAGATCGTTACCCTGAACTCAAAGAAGTTTATTTTAAACACTACAAAAAATTAGTCTATCTTGCGCAAAAAGACGACCCAGAGCTCCAAACGCTAGCAAGTCAACATGCAGCCTTTTTGGGGCTTGATTATGAGTACAAATTTGTCGGTTTTGATGAACTGAAGCCGGTGACCTTTGGGCTTGATAGCGAGCATAAGTTGGGCAGTATCGAGGTGCAACATGTATCGACTTAGACGATTTGCCACTCGACATGCGCGAGCCTATGAAGTCGTTTATAACGCCAGTAGTCCGCTGATTTTGCGCTTGTTGCGAGGGCTCAATAAGGTTTTTGGCACACGTCTTGACACTCCAATTACGTGGTTAGAAGCGAAAGCAAAAGGCGCTCTGTTTGACTGTCAAATGTGTGGTAATTGTGTGCTATCTAGCACGGGCATGACATGCCCAATGAATTGCCCTAAAACCATTCGTAATGGCCCGTGTGGCGGTGTGCGTGCCAATGGCAATTGCGAAGTAAAGCCCGATATGAAATGCGTGTGGGTAGAAGCGTGGAGCGGTTCACAAAGAATGAAGCACTCTCAAGAGATCGAGTTAGTGCAATTTGCTCCAAATCACCAGCATAAAGGCTCTAGCGCTTGGATTCGACTCTCTAAGGAGAACGCCCAAGCTAAACTGAAATCCTCATCGAGTAGCGAGGCGCAGCAATGAATGCCGAGCTAGATCAATATCCGCCGGTCGACAATCCAGGTAGTCCACTGCCTGAACTAGAGGTCGAAGGGCATCGTTCTGAAGGTCGATTTGAACATGTTCTGAGAGCTGGCCACTTTGCTGTTACAAGCGAAATAGCGCCGCCAGATTCGGCCGACGCGGAGCAGGTATATGAACGAGCTCGTCTATTCGATGGCGTGTGTGATGCTATCAATGCCACTGATGGCTCTGGTGCCAACTGTCATATGTCGAGCGTTGCAGTCTGCGCATTGCTGTCGCACGTTGGCTATTCCCCGATTTTGCAAATATCGTGTCGCGACAAAAACCGAATTGCAATCCAGGGAGATGTCTTAGGTGCGGCTGCCATGGGGGTGTGTAATGTATTAGCCCTCTCAGGAGACGATGTGTCAGCTGGCGATCATCCTGAAGCGAAGCCTGTGTTCGATCTAGACAGTGTCTCTCTGCTAACAACGATTAAAACTATGCGCGATGAATCGCGCTTTTTAAGTGGCCGCAAATTAGATAAAGCACCGCGTGTGTTCGCCGGTTCAACGATCAACCCGTTTGTTCCACCTGTTGAAAGCCGCGTTCGTCAGTTACACAAGAAGATAAATGCCGGAGCTGAATTCATTCAAACCCAGTACTGTTTTGATATGCCTGTAATGCGCGAGATGATGCAACGCGCAGTCGATATGGGCTTAACTGAGAAGGCCTATATTTTGGCTGGCGTTGGCACATTGGCTTCGGCAAAGACAGCGCGTTGGTTACGTAGCAATGTACCCGGTGTGCACATCCCCGACGAGATTATTGCTCGCTTAGAAGGAGCGAAAAATCAAAAAGCGGAGGGACAAAAAATTTGTGTAGAGCTGATGCAGCAGTGCAAAGAAATCGAAGGCATCAGCGGCGTCCATGTGATGGCATATCGTCAAGAGCAATTTGTTGCTCAAATGGTAGAGGAGTCGGGAGTGCTAGACGGTCGCCGAGCTTGGGCACCAAGCGATTTGTGAGGTTTTAAACCACTGTGCCCGAATAAACAAATAACAAATCATTAGTATTCATCGAGAGCGCTGGGCTAATGGTTCCAACAGAGAGAAGCCGAAATGACTAAAACCGTTTTATCATCGCCTAATAAAGAAGTCGTGATTGGCTTTGGCAGCCCGTTCACCATGATCGGTGAACGTATCAACCCTACTGGCCGAAAGATTCTCGCCGCGGAAATGAAAGAGGGTGACTACAGCCGGGTAGAAGCTGACGCGATTGCCCAAGTGGCTGCAGGTGCGCAAATGCTCGACGTGAACGCTGGCATACCATTGGCAGATGAGCCTGCTATTTTGGCTGAGGCAATTCGCCGAGTGCAAGCGGTTGTTGATGTGCCATTGTGTATCGATTCGTCGATCATCGAAGCGCTTGAAGCTGGCTTAGAGGCCTATCAAGGCCGCGCGCTGGTAAATTCCACCACAGCTGAAGAGGAAGTACTTGAGCGGGTGCTGCCACTGGTTAAAAAGTACGATGCGGCGGTTGTTGGAATCTCTAACGACGAAACCGGTATTTCTGAAGACCCCGATGTTCGCTTTGAGATCGCTAAACGCATTGTTGAGCGCGCAGCCGACTATGGTATCAAAGCAGAAGACGTGATTATTGATCCTTTAGTGATGCCAATTGGCGCTATTGGAGGCGCAGGCCAACAGGTGTTCGCATTGTGCAAACGCTTGCGAGAAGAGCTCAAGGTGAACACCACTTGTGGTGCATCTAACATCAGTTTTGGTTTACCTAATCGGCACGGTATTAACAACGCGTTTTTACCCATGGCAATCGGTGCTGGTATGACCTCAGCTATCGTAAACCCGCTGCACGAAGGCCTCGTACAATCGGTTCGCGCGGCTGATGTTTTGGCTTTCAATGACCCTAATTGCGAGCAGTGGATTGTTAACTATAGAGAGCCTCCGAAAGAAGGTGCTCCTGAAGGCCGTCGTCGCGGTGGTCGCCGCCGTCGTGCGTAAGTTTAGGTAGAGTTTGATTATGGCAATAAATCTTAAAGGTTCATGTTGTTGTGGCAAAATTGAGTATCAGGCTTCTCAAAGTAGGCCTTTGTGGTATTGCCACTGCCAACAATGTCGAAAAATGACAGGTCATTATATGGCGGCGTCTCAGGTTAGTTTGGGCGATATTGAGATACATGGTGAGCCAAAATGGCACTACGTTTCTGAATCTTCTCGCCATGGTTTTTGCCCAGACTGCGGTTCACAGTTATTTTGGCGTAATGACAATAATGAATTCTTGAGTATCACTGCTGGTAGCGTTGATGAAAGCTCGGGGCTTGATGTAGCGGGCCATGTGTTTACCGGTGAAAAGGGCGACTACTATGACATCGATGAACGCGAAAAACGCTATATATGCTGGGCTGACTCAATTGAGCGCTCCTGACCTATGTACTAAGAGAATTGGCCATAGGAAACATTATGACTCGAACAACCAATACTACGGCGATGTCTGACTCAGTAAGCAACGATAGTTCAAGAGAAAGTGAGGTTGGCGATTTAACACAGCGAGTTGTGTTTACGCCCTCAGGCTTAAGTATTAATGCCAAACGTGGCGCCAGCTTACTCGAAACCGCACAACAAGCGGGCGTGGCTATACGCTCCTTGTGTGGAGGGAACGGCAATTGTCGACAGTGTTGGATCGATGTGTCGGAAGGTTCTCACCCAAAACATGGCGTTGAGTGTTCCGAGGAAAATTTATCACCGATTACTGAACTAGAGCAACGAATGCACGCAAGGCACGAGCGCTTTCAAGGTCTACGTATGGCGTGCCGAAGTCGTATCCTTGGTGATCTGGTTATAGATGTGCCTGAGCGAAGCCAAGAAAATTTAGCGTATATCAGTAAGAAAAATGCCGAGCGCAACTTTGATGTGAATGCGGTTGTTAAGGTGTTTGAGATTGAGCTGGCAGAAGCCACTATGGATACCAATCCATCGGTCAGTGAAAATTTGATAGAACGCCTAGCCGAACTTGGTGTCAGAGCCAAAATCCACCCTAAATTACTCAGTGACTTACAGCCCTTGGTTCATCAGACCAAGGGTGAGTTAAGTGTTGTGGTCAGAGATCAATCAAGCGCACAATGCGAAGTTGTTGCGGTCTACCCGAAGGGAGAGACGCGCTTGATTGGAGCGGCGGTAGACATAGGTTCTACGACTTTGGCACTGTATGTTTATGATTTAGAGCAGGGCGAACTGTTGTATGAGACCTCAGCGATGAACCCGCAAATCAAATTCGGCGAAGACTTAATGAGTCGGGTGTCGTATGTAATGATGAATAAAGGCGGCGATCAAAATTTAACCGCCGCGGTACGAGACAAGCTCACTGAAATGCTGCACGAGGCGTGCAAGCAACTCGAGCTTGAGCACGACAAATTGCTAGAGATTGTATTGGTTGGCAACCCGATTATGCACCATCTTTTCTTTGGCATTTCACCCGTGGAATTAGGCCAAGCGCCATTTACTTTGGCTATTCGAGAGTGGTTAGAAATGACCGCATCAGAGTTGGCTTTAGACATGTTTCCCACCACTCGAGTGGCATTTTTGCCGTTGATTGCCGGTCATGTTGGTGCGGATACGGCCGCGGCTTATTTGAGTGAAATCGATAGTATGCAGAGCCAAGTTTCATTGCTTGTGGATATTGGTACTAATGCTGAGATCATGCTCGCCAAAGGCGGTGTTGTGTATGCTACTTCATCGCCGACTGGACCAGCTTTTGAAGGTGCCGAAATTAGCTCAGGCGTGAGAGCGTCACACGGTGCAATTGAGCGTATACGCATCGACCCAGAAACCTACGACGTGCGTTTCAAAGTGATTGGCGTAGACGCGTGGTCTGATGAGCCGGAGTTTCTTGCTGCGCAACCGCGAGTTATTGGTATTTGTGGTTCGGGTATTATCGAAGTAATGGTTGAGTTGGCCAGAGCTGGTTTACTCGATAAAACCGGTTTGTTTGTACAAGACCGCGCGCCTGAAAAGTTCGATGCACGGCCCAGCGAAGATGGCACAACGGTTCGGTTCCTTTTGCTCGATCAGGGTGAAAACTCGATCTATGTAGAGCAAACAGATGTTCGCTCTATTCAGCTTGCCAAAGCCGCACTATCAGCAGGTGTACAGCTATTGATGGATTATCAGTCTTGCCGAGGGTTCGACCAAGTGTTACTCGCCGGGGCATTTGGTTCGCACTTGGATCCTGAATATGTCGCTGACTTGGATATTATTCCTAGCGCCAAGAAAGATGATATTCGGTCGGTCGGTAACGCGGCTGGCGTTGGTGCCGCTAAGGCGCTATTAAGTTTGGACGAGCGCAAGCGCATCATTGATGCGGTTAAGCATGTTAAGAAAATTGAGAGTGCCAATGAAGAAAATTTTCAACAATATTTCGTTGACGGCATGGGCTTTTCAGTGTCGCCAGTGAACGCCCAAAAAGCGCAACGAAATCGAAGACGGAGGCGTGAGCGCTAGATCGCTTGACGACCGATAGAAAAGAAAAATTGAGCCTTAAATTAACGAATAGAAAAACCGTAAACAGAAACAACACAGGAGCCAATCATGGCCAGAGAACGTAGAGGCGGAGGCCGCAGCCGACGCGCAGCCCAAGCGACAAACGCTGTGTCAACCGCGCCAGCATATATTAAACGCAAGATTCCATATTATGAAATACTAGATGACGCCTCTTTGAGCATCATTGAAGAAAATGCTGAAATCATTCTAGAAGAAATCGGAATAAATTTTACTGACGACGAGGAGACCTTAGATATTTTTCGCGATGCAGGCGCATCGATCGACGGCGACCGTGTTCGCTTCCCTAGAGGTATGTGTCGAGGGATCATTCAAGCCACTGCTCAAAAGGAGTTTACTCAGCACGCGCGAAACCCAAAACGCAATGTGCAAATCGGTGGCGATAACATGGTGTTGGTTCCAGCCTATGGTCCACCGTTTGTCTACGATATGGACGGTGGCAGGCGCTACGCAACGATCGAAGATTTTAACAACTTCGTAAAATTGGCCTACATGTCAGATAATCTGCATCATTCAGGCGGCACTATTTGCGAGCCAGTTGATTTACCTGTGAATAAGCGTCATTTTGATATGGTGTACGCGCATCTTAAATACTCAGATAAACCTTTCATGGGCTCGGTAACTGCTCCTGAACGCGCTGAAGACTCAGTAGCCATGGCGAAAATCGTATTTGGCGATGAGTTTGTTGACCAGAATTGCGTGATGATCAATTTGATCAACGCCAACTCACCAATGGCCTTTGATGGCACCATGGTTGGTTCGTTGAAAGTATATGCGCGTAATAATCAGGCATGTATCGTTACGCCGTTTATTGTTGCCGGCGCGATGTCACCTGTTTCAGCTGCTGGGGTTGCTGCGCAAAGCTTGGCCGAAGGCTTAGCTGGAATGTCTCTCATTCAATTGGTTCGTCCTGGTGCGCCGATGATTTACGGTAATTTCGTGAGCTCTATGTCGATGCAATCGGGTGCGCCAACCTTTGGCACACCAGAGGCAGGTCAGGTTATGAATATAGGCGGGGCATTAGCGCGTCGTCTAGGCGTGCCTTTTAGAAGTGGAGGCGGCTTCACTTCATCAAAAGTGCCAGACGCGCAAGCAGGATATGAAGCTGCAAATACCCTAAACGCCACGCTAAATGCAGGTGTGAATTTTGCCTTGCATACTGCGGGCTGGTTGGAAGGTGGTTTATCAATGGGGTATGAAAAGTTCGTAATGGATGCTGACCAAGCTGGCATGCTGCGAGTGCAGGCTGAAGGCGTTGACATGAGCGAAAACGGTCAAGCAATGGACGCTCTTAGAGAAGTCGGCCCTGGCCAACATTTCTTGGGATGCGAACACACTCAGCGAAACTTCAAGAGTGCATTCTACCCTTCTTATATGTCGGATAATAATAGCTATGAAGCGTGGGTAGAATCGGGCAGTGAAGACACTCAAAAACGTGCTAACACCAAGTACAAAGAGATGCTCGCCAGTTACACGGCGCCTGAGTTAGACCCTGAGATTGATGCAAAGCTAGTGGCGTTCATGGAAGAGCGAAAGTCCAGCTTTCCGGATTCAAACATCTAGCAAAGGTAGTTCGATATTAGGGCAAACTAATTGATCGCTTATCGAGAACGCGCGACCTTGATTTAATTGAGGCGCGCGTTTTTTTGCCCATTGAAAAGCCCATAAGACAGAGAAATGAAAATTGCCCAACGATTTAGATTGCCAAACGGCATCAAGTCGACAATTTACTCAAGCCGCTGTGGTATCTTGCGACCATAATTTATCCTATACCTTCGACTATCTTTAGATCATGACTCTACTCTTTAAGCGGCCTCTTTGTGTCGCTCTTGGCATCGTTTTATCTCAAATACCCACTCAGGTTCATGCTGAGGATATAGAGGAAGTTTCAGTGATCGCGACTCGAACCGAACAACCCTTAAGTGAACAATTGTCTGGTCTGTTTCTTCTCGGTGAAGCACAACTAGAACGAGTGAATGCCGTGCACATTCAACAGGCACTCAGTCAGGTGCCTGGCGTTAGTATGCAGCGAGGTAATGGTCAAGAGTCGTTACCTGGTATACGTTCTGCAGTTTTAACTGGGGCGGGTGCTTGCGGCAGTGTTTTGATTCTCGAAGAGGCAATCCATGTGCGCGGAGCTGGCGTGTGCAATGTCAACGAATTGTTTGACACACACTTTGAGCAAGCTCAACGAATAGAGGTGGTTCGTGGCGCTAATACTGCATTTTACGGATCAAATGCTTTAACAGGCAGTGTAAATGTGGTGCTGCCTCATACTGGTCGTGATCGAGCGTCGATTGAAGTGGGTTCAAACAGTTACGTGCGTGCAAAGGCGGCGATATCGTATGAAGGCGGCAGACTTTATGCGAGCTTAACGGATGATGGGGGCTACCGGGATGACTCTGGTTATCGTCAACAAAAATACAGTTGGCGTCACCAAGCTCAAGTTGGAAATTGGCAACTACAAGCAGGCGCGACTTATACTGACTTAGATCAACAGACCGCCGGTTTTATTGTTGGTCAAGATAGTTACCTTGATCGTGATCTGGCGCGGCAAAATTTAGACCCTGAAGGTTTTAGAGATACTCAATCGTTTCGAGCTTGGTTAAAAGCGTCAAAAGAATTCTCACCAACGACCACATTGAACACCGCCGTTTATGTGCGGGACGCAGAGATGGATTTTCGTCTACACTTTTTGCCAGGCGACCCCTTAGAGCAAAACGCACAACGGGGCATAGGGTGGCAATCGGCATTGACGATATCTGCCAATGAATCTTTGATTTGGACAATCGGCATCGACGGCGATATAACCGACAGCGAGCTAGCGCAATCGCAAGAGCAGGCAACTCAAGGCTCGGCTTTTCTGCGCGCAACAATTCCGACGGGCATTCATTATGATTATCAAGTTGATGCCCAACAATTTGGTGCCTTCACGCATTTGGATTGGTCTATTAGCGATCAATGGCGATTGGTTGTCGGTGCGCGCGCTGAGCGTGTAGATTATGAATACGACAACCTAAGCCTAGATGGACGAACCCGTGATGATGGTAGCGAATGTGGTTTCGGCGGTTGTCGCTATAGTCGACCAGCTGACCGAGATGATGACTTTTCACACACGTCACCAAAGCTTGAATTAAGCTACAAACCGAATGAATTTTGGACTTTGTCGGCACAAATTAGCGACTCTTTTCGTGCGCCTCAGGCGACCGAATTATACCGTTTACAACGAGCGCAAACTGTTGCCGATTTAGACATTGTCGAATCGCTCAGCACTCAATTCAGTGCGAATTACAATAGTGAGACGCTTTCGGTAGGCGCGTCTGTGTACGCTATGGACATCGACAATTTAATCGTGCGAGACAGCGACTTTTTCAATGTTGACGGTCAAAGCACTCGCAGCAGAGGTATTGAGCTTAGTTTGCGTAACGAGCTAGGGCAGCGTTGGTCATGGCGACTCGTGAGCTCATGGGCCGAGCATGAGTACAGCTCGGACTTTATCGTGGGCGGCCAAAATTTCAACGGTAACTTAGTGGATACCGCGCCTAAGTTTTTTGGCAGTGCGTTTTTGAACTATACGCCGAGGAACGACTTTAATCTTGAAGTCGAGTTGCAACGAGTTGGTTCATACTTCTTGTCGCCGGACAATCAAAGCGCATACCTAGGGCACACGCTGCTTAACGCGCGCGCTAATTACCAGCCCACTGATCACTGGGCGTTTTCACTTAGAGTGTTGAACATTGCAGATGAGCGCTATGCAGAGCGCGCCGACTTCACCAGTTTTACCGACGAACGTTATTTTCCTGGAGAACCTCGGTCTGCATTTTTGCAAGCGCAATACTCATTTTAATTGTTTAACAGCCGAAGCCTTTTGACACAAGCGCATCACACAATCTGTTATGTTTAACACATAACAACGATAAGACAGATTAAGTGCGCACAGTTAAAACAATTATTATAGGGTCGGGGTTCGGGGGCCTATGTATGGGCATCAAGCTCAAACAGGCCGGTGATCAGGACTTTCTAATATTGGAGAAAGCCGATGATTTGGGTGGCACATGGCGAGAGAATACCTACCCTGGCGCCGAATGCGATATTCCGTCGGCCTTGTACAGCTACTCCTTTGAGCATAATTCAGAGTGGCAGTTCAAGTGGTCCGGACAGAAGCAAATTCTTAAGTACCAACACGATACAGCTAGCAAGTATGGTCTTGAAAATCATCTAGAGTATCAACGAGAAGTTTCGGCGTTAAGGTATGACCAAGATCAAAAAAACTGGTTGGTTGAGACTAGCGAGGGCGAAAACTACCTCGCGCAACACATTGTCTGCGCGATTGGACAACTGCATAAGCCTGCAACTCCGGTGTTTGAAAGTGCCGAATTGTTTGAGGGGGCGGTTTTTCATTCGGCCGAATGGGATCACGAGGTAGATCTTACTGGCAAACGAATCGCTGTAATCGGCAATGCCGCAAGTGCCGTACAATTTATCCCCGAAGTGGCGAAGGTCGCCGAGCGTTTAACCATTTATCAACGCAGCCCAAACTGGATTCTGCCAAAGGTAGATCGGCCTTATGCTGATTGGGAGCAGAAAGTCTCGGCAAAGTATCCATGGGTTGCGAAAATCTATAGGCGTTGTATTTGGGCGCTAGGTGAGTACGGTGTATTGCCGGCCATTAAAGGCAATCGCATTTCGCGCTTCTTGGTTAAACGAGCGTGCCAGAAGAATCTAAATACGCATGTTCAAGATTTAGACCTCAAGGCGAAATTGACGCCAAACTACCCTTTAGGCGCTAAGCGAGTTCTATTTAGCGATCACTATTATCCTGCTCTTGCACGAGATAATGTTACCTTGAATACCGATCAAGTGGCCGAGTTCAGTTCAAGCGGAATTATTGACGGCGCCGGCCGGCATGAAGAGGTCGATGTAATCATTTATGGAACCGGTTTTCAAACTAATCCATTTCTGGCCGACATAAAAGTAATTGGTCGAAATCAACTAAGTATCCGAGAGGCCTGGAAAGACGGTGCTCAAGCGTATTTGGGCGTATCAACCCATGGGTTTCCTAACTTACATTTTCTTTATGGCCCTAACACTAATCTGGGTCATAGTTCGATCATCATAATGCTTGAAGCGCAGGCAGACTATGTGATCCAAGCGATGTCGCTCTTAGAGAAAAAATCACTTAAATCGTGTGAAGTAAAACAAGCGGTTGAACGACGCTTTAATGAAGAGCTTCAGAGTCGCCTAGAACGAATGGCGTTCAGCAAGATTGAACAAAGTTGGTATAAAGACGGAAATAAAGTTACCAATAATTGGGCTGGCGGTACTAGGGAATACACGAAACGATTAAAAACTTTGAACGCAGAATCATATATTTTTGAGTAATTAGAAGAGGCAATACAAAGCCCTAAAGCCAACCTACAGAGGAGACGTTATGAGCGAGCAAGCAAAACCATGGGATTTTATCTATCAAGAAGCTGGTGTAAGTAATCCACCGTTCGACGAACGTGCGATAAGTGAATACGTAACTGAACACGCTAGCAATATTCCTGACTTCCCTGCGCTCAGATACTTCAACCTAGATATTTCATACCAAGCACTCGACAAGCACGCAAACCAGCTAGCGAATGCATTGATAGAGTTAGGCGTTACTAAAAACGATGTCGTCGGTTTCCATATGCCGAACATACCGCAATACGTGTATGCATTGCTCGCTGTTTCTAAAATTGGATGCGCCGGCTCAGGCGTGTCTCCTTTGCTTGCCCCGGCTGAGTTGTCTTATCAGATCAACGACGCCAATATATCCGTTTTGATTAGCCTAGATGGCTTGGTCGCTACTAGCGTTGCAGGCATGAAAGATAGGCCAAGTTGTTTGGCGCATGTCATTGCCACCTCGGCGACCGACTTTTTGGCGCCGTCGCCGTTAACGCTACCCGACTTAGAGGGCGTTCAGTTGCAGTCTTACCTAGACATTGTGAGCGAGCAGTCTGAGAGCTTTGAGCAGCGAGAGGTTCATTGGAACGATACCTACCTGATTCAATACACCGGAGGCACCACAGGTGCACCCAAAGGAGCCATGCTTTCAGTGCGTAATATTGTTCGTTGCTCGGCAACTCAATATGCATTTATGCCGATGGAAGCTGGCCAAGATACTGGGTTAACACCGTTCCCAATGTTTCATATTGCTGGAGTTGGCGGCGTGATGGCGGGTTTGCGATACGGCAGTCAGTCAATTTTAGTACCCGACCCTCGAGATCTCGATTACATTTGCGATCAAATGTTAGCTTGCCCTCCGAATTATTTCGGTGCCGTTCCCACGTTGTTTCAAATGCTTTTGCAGAATCCGAAATTCGCTCAAATAGACTTTTCTCACTTGAAAATGGCTGCAACGGGTGCCGCACCGCTAACCTCTGACGATCGAAGGCGAATAGAAGAGGTTATAGGTGAAGGGAAGTTGTGTGATGCCTTTGGCATGACTGAAACTTCTCCGGTGTATATTGTTAACCCGCCGCATCGTTTGAAAACAACTTCTTTGGGGATTCCTGTGCCTGGAGCTGACGTGAAAATCATGGATGTAGAAACTGGCACCAAAGAAATGCCAACCGGCGAGCCTGGCGAAATTGTAACAGCGGGTCCGCACGTCATGAAAGGCTACTTAAATTTGCCTGAAGAGTCTGCCAAGGCAATGCGTGAGTTTGATGGCAAAACCTGGATGTATACAGGCGATGTTGGTTTTATGGACGAAGAGGGCTATGTAACCATCTCTGACAGAGCAAAGGACATGTTGATAGTAGGTGGCTACAAAGTGTTCTCAGTAGAGCTCGAAGACAAACTTAATGATTTGGAATTTATTGCAAACTCAGCGGTTATTGGTGTTGCTGACGAAGTAAGGCCGGGTAATGATATTGTTAATGTGTTTATCGAATTAACCGAAGACTTCAAACAAGCTGATCAGGCCGATTTAGAAGCGCAGCTAGTGGCTTTTTGTCGAGAGAACATGTCGCCCTATAAAGTCCCCAAGAAGGTACATTTTATCGACGCTATTCCCTTAACAGCCATCGGCAAATTAGATAAGAAGGTACTCCGAGATCTACTGGCTTAATTGATAATAAATGAAGAAGTTTAAATACATTCAGGAAGCCGCCACCAAGCGCAAAGGTGGCGAAAAACAGCTTGCGCGTTTATTGACCAAACCCGCTACGGTTAAGCACTTAGCCAAAATTGAAGACCATCGTTATTTAGCGCAAATGACCCGTTGCGTGTTTAACGCTGGGTTTCATTGGAGAGTAATCAGTGCCAAATGGGATGGTTTTGAAGAAGCCTTTCATGGTTTCGATTTAGGCCAGTTGTTGACAAAATCGCCGGAAGAGTGGGAAGCCTATATTGAAGATACTCGCATCATCCGAAATTGGCAGAAAATACAAACCGTGTTTCACAATGCGGCAATGCTCGATGATATTGGCGCTGAACACGGAAGCTTTGCTGAGTTTTTCGCTAACTGGCCAAATAATGATCAGATTGGCCTAATGAAGTATCTACATAAAAATGGCTCAAGGCTTGGTGGTAAAACGGCGCAATGGTTTATTCGCTTCACTGGTAAAGATGGTTTCATGCTCACCGGTGACGTGATCACCGCACTGATCGCAAACGGTGTAGAAACAACTGATAAAGCAAGCAGTCAGCGTGATCTAAAACGTATTCAAGAAGCCTTTAACGAGTGGCACGAGCAAAGCGGTTTGCCATATAGCCACATGAGTAAAATATTGAGTTATTCTGTTGGGGATAATGTGCCTGTAGATGTGCTAGAAGGGTATCAGGGTTCCCAGACTGTCACCGATTGAAAGCGATTAATGAGAGACACTTATTTCATCGACTATTGCTACTAAAACTAATCATGCCAGATAATAGAACAACAATGCGCGCTGGCTTTTTGTGTCGCAAAGTTTGTCGTGCGATAAGTTGAAAGATCTAAAATCAAACATGAAGAATCAATGAAGTTTTTCGTCTCGTTTCTCTTAATTTAGATAACCATATTCTGTCCCAAGCAGAGGGCGTGACGCGATCTGCTTTTATTTGGTTTGGCTCAACTTTTCCATAATATTGTCAGAGAATGGTTCGGGCAATTTGAGAACAATATCGAGCGCCGTATTACCATTTTTATCGCGAATAGACGCGTCAGCCCCATACTCCAACAACAATTTTACTGCGAGCTCGTTTCTTGCCTTTGATGCCGCATGCAATGGGGACTCGCCTTGGTTATTGATGCTGTTGGGGTTGCCGCCAGCATTAAGCAATGGCACTAAGTTGTATTCTAAATAGTACGATGTAGCCGCCCAGTGCACAGGGGTTTCAGCATGCTCAGTTCTCGCGCTAATATCAGCTCCTGACGAAATCAATAGAGTGACGCTCTTACCTTTGGTAAAGCCGCTTGAACCCAAGCTGACAGCTCTGTGTAAAGGGGAAACTTGAAAATTGTCGCTCTCATTGACTGCTGCGCCGTTTTGCAAAAGAAGTCGTATGTTTTCGGCAGAGCCACCGTTCACCGCGAAGTGGAGTGCGCTTTGGCCTAGGTTATTGCGGGTCGAGACATTCGCTCCTGCATCTAGTAACAATAGAAGAGTCTCGGGCGTTCCGTATTGGGCTGCAAGATGAATAAGTGTTCGACCGTGGTCGTTAACCTGATTGACATCCAAGCCATTTTCTATGCGGGCCTTTAGTTTAGATTGACTGTCATGCTTGTTTACCCAAAACAATACATGGTTTGTCGGAGGGTTAAATATATAGTGGATTCGATGACCAAAGACCACAACAATTACTAAGACTAGGAGTATGCAAAAAGATGCGGCTACTTTTAAAAGGTTAGAAACTATTCTTTTCATCAGGGTTGCTTCTTATAAATCAAAGAGCTGATCTAGCTTGCACTAAATGCGCTCATATGGGCGACGAGCTTAGCCATATCGTCGGCACTAAAACGACCGAAACGGATCTCCACAGGCAATTCTTTATCTTCCTGAAACTCTCCTAGAAACCAAGTGTGATGCGTTTTAATCCAGAGATGAACACGTTCGCCGAGCTCATAGGCGACTGGGCTGTCCCATGCATCGGGAAAGTCGTCATACATCGTTTGGCGGTCTAGCATGAAGAATTTATCCATGTCTATGCCGTCACTTCCCAGTTCTAAATTAATAGCGTTTAAGTATTCATTGTAAAGCCTACTAACCTCACTCTCTCTGTCTCCGTACTCTATGTTGCACCAGGGCTCGTCAAAAAACATTTGGCTTTCAGCGACGGTTTCAACTTCTGCGGACGCTAACAGAATGGGGTATTCATCATCAACTAAAGTATTCTGGCAAGAGAGCGCGTAAAAGCTCGTGCCACTTAGCATGCGGTTAAATCTGTTAGTGATATCTCCTTCTAATTGCGTTACCCAAAAACCATTTGGTATTTCTAATTGTCGACCGTCATTCATCTATGTTTTCCTCGTGCGAGCTAACGAATGATTGAACTAATCAATTATCTTCGATAGATCTTGGTTTAATTTCATCCAATCGATAACCTTGTCTCCCTGACCTTTTGAAAACAAAACCTTAAGCTCAATTGCTTTCATGATGTAGCTTTCAACCTGCTGTTTGGTTGGAGGGCTTAATCGAAACAATGGATTCTTCCATCCATCTACAGGTAGTTGATATTTTCCTGCTTCAATTTCTGCATACTTTACAAATACTAATAGCGCAAACAGTAGCTCTTTATGAAGTCTTTGGTATTTTTGCTGATTGAGTTCGCTTAATTCGAATACGCCTGTCAGGCTATTCCGCGGCACTTCTTCACCTAACTTAGTTGCCATATCGGCTTCATAATACTTGTAGCTTCCATACGGATATTTGTAATCAATGAACCCCTCTCGCCACCATGCTTGCCTCATCAAATCCATATGAGTTTGTGTTAGCTCGAATTTTGCGCTAGCGGGAAATCCGTCAGGTAGCTCACCAACGATTCCGTTTGCATCTATTGAATAAACTCCAGGAGTAAGGCTGGCGTAAACAGTAAAAGTGGTGAAGACACGTTCAAACCTATCGAGCAGCGAACGTGCGTCATCATTGCCGCTATAGAGCTTTGCTTGTGTTTCCAATGTCAAACCAGGAAGAACCAATGAAGGTGACCCGCTTTCAGAAAATATCCACGATACTCCAAAACTACGAAACCACTTTATGTCAGCATCAGTCAGTGCGATTGGAACCGGAAAACGCTCATTTGATAGTACTGATCTATCGTTGTTTGGATTAACTTGATTACACCCTGCGATAAACATCGACATGATCAACAAAAGCGTTCGATAGTATTTTCTCATCAAAAGGTGTTGGTTAAAGTTAAGTAGGGGTTGAGTGTGACAATGAAATTCGCTTATCTTATAGACTCGATTAGTGGCAAGTAGAGTAGGCTTCTCAGTTATGCTTAGGGAATATTTTTTTGAACGGAGATGCTACTTATCGTTAAGCCATTAATGCGATGATAATCATGTTTTGTCACAACAAAAGGAAAATACT
This sequence comes from uncultured Arenicella sp., assembly GCA_947499305.1. Lineage (GTDB taxonomy): Bacteria > Pseudomonadota > Gammaproteobacteria > Arenicellales > Arenicellaceae > Arenicella. Next base: position 108,032 of record CANMNN010000001.1, read on the forward strand.
GATCACTGTCATTGTTGATGAATAATAGCTCGAATCCTACCTTAGATAATTCTTCAGAGAAAAATCTGAATTGCTCAATTATGTAATCACCTGCTTCTAAATTTGGATCGGAAAGCAATGCATCAGAGGTTGTATTCCACTTTGCAAGAGAGAGCTTTTTAAAATTATGACGAGCCAATTGAGTGTTTAAGAAGTTCACAAATTGGTCTTCATCTTCTTCGCCCACCCAATCGATCATTTCGATATGAGATGTTTCATAATAGGTTTTAAACAAAAATAGTTGTTCAAATCCATGAGCGCTATGATCGACTTCGACTGCGTAAGGGTTCTGATAACTCTCTCCATCATAGTCTACATGCGAGCTGTCTGAGCTTTTCAGGACATTGAGGTATTCGTCGAATTTTCCATATTCCTCTCTAAGAATGACCTTCGCCAAGACTTGAATCTTCTCAACATCATCGAGGTGAATCAATGGAGAAGTTGCCTCACTGGTTGAGGTTTCAGCATTTAAACCAAGTAATGACCCGAATAAAGTAAAAATAAATTTTTTCATAAAATCGCAATCATCCCTCTTTGCACCAATATGGCCTTAGCATTTTTGATTAATTGCGATTCTCCATTGCGGAGAATAGATGGTTCATGACCAAGAGCCAGTTCAATTAATCGTTTGTAGTTTCTACTTGTTTGTAGTTTCAAGCATCAGCTCAAAGTCTTACCAATAAGACTGTTTGAGCCGGAGCTCAGTGCATGGTGTATGTAGTTGCGCATGGTAGCAATAAGCGGCGAGTGCGGAGGCATCTCGCCGTTAAACGTGCTTAGGTATTTCAAGGCTGGCGACCAAGAGATACCCAAGTACATATAAGCTACACAGGCTTAACCACAAATAACAAATCACCCGAGTTGACCTGTGCGCCATTCGCTTGATTCACTCGTACAACCTCGTACTGATTTTCCGCGGTAAATGCTTCACCAGACCCTGGAACGCTTGATAGCGATATGTGTGTAAACAGCTTCATCGCCTCCACCTGACACAAAGTGTGGCTCAGATTGATTTTGTCCCCCACCTTAACAAAGTCGGGTTCGTTTGGTGACGGTGTTGCGTAGTAGATGCCGGTCATCGGAGAAATGACTTTGATTTCATCGGTGCCAGAAATCATCAAACTACTTAAATCAGCACTGGCCTCTTCAACACCAGTGTAGGCCATTTCTTCTACTACCTGATCTTTATCCAGCGTATCTAAAAACGCTGGCAAATAACCTGTGTCGTAGTCACCTTTGATGAACGTTTGATCGTTTAGAATGCGCTTCAATAAGGAGATATTAGTGCACACCCCTTTGATTGATGTTTCGTCTAATGCCGCGAGTAATTTCTTGATAGCGTCTTTACGATTTTTGCCATGCACAATTAACTGAGCAATCATGCTGTCGTAAAACGGAGAAATAGTTTTGCCTTCGGACACAGATGCGATAACTTCAATATGATCACCATCAGGGAATTTACATTCAGTTACTAAGCCTGGTGTCGGCAAAAAGTCGATTGCGCCTTCGGTATCTAAGCGTGCTTTCTCAGCCGTAATTCGAGCTTCTATAGAGAAACCTTTATCGCCGATCTTCATGTCTTTGATTGTGGCGCCTTGGGCAATGTCGTATTGCGTACCAACAATGCTCACACCAGACGTCCACTCGGTCACGGGATGTTCAACCTGTAAGCGTGTGTTCATCTCCATAAAGTAAATGGTGTCGGCTTTTAAATCGTAAATAAATTCAACCGTGCCTGCACCAAAATAGTCTACTGCGTTGGCTAAGTTTGCTGCGCATTCGTAGGCCATTTTTTGTAGGTGTTTAGGCAGCATGGTAGAGCCAGATTCTTCTAACACTTTCTGGTTGTTACGCTGTACGGTGCAATCGCGAAGGCCAACTACTTGAGTTACACCATGAGTGTCGCGCAAGATTTGAACTTCGATATGGCGCATTGATTCAACGAACTTCTCAAGATACAAATCGCCATTACCAAAAGCCGAGCGAGCTTCTGCGTATACAGTGTTGAACGCGCTTTTAACTTCAGAGGCATCACGAACAACCTTAATACCTTTGCCGCCGCCGCCATGAACCGCTTTTAGCAGCACTGGATAGCCGATTTCGTCAGCAACTTTAGCCGTGGCTTCAGCACTGGTTAAAATGCCGTGAGATCCTGGAACCACGGGTACGTTGTTCGACATTGCAGTCGAAATCGCGTTCGACTTATTGCCCATGGTATCCATGCTGCTGGCTTTTGGACCAATAAAGTTCAGGCCGTTAGCACGGCAAAGTCTCGCAAAGCCTGCGTTTTCTGATAGGAATCCAATACCTGGGTGTAATGCATCTGCACCGCGATTACGCGCGATGGTAACCACAGACAACCCATTTAAGTAACTTTCACCCGGCGTTTGACCGCCTAAGCAAACTACTTCGTCTTGTTCGGTTAGCATGTCGCAGGCGGCTGAATCCATGTCTGGGTCAGACTGAACCAACAATACCTTGTGGCCTTTTTCTTGAGCAACACGAATCAGTTTAACAGCGGTACAGCCGCGAGCATGAATCAAGACTGTTTCGATTTTGCCCATTTGATCGACAGCTCGGAACACCTTCGCTTCTTGTTCTCTATTGTCGACGCTAGCCGCACCTGAAATTACCTTGCCAACAACATCGCCGATGGTTTGCGTTGGCAATGCGATAGTAGGGTCAACTTCGCGAAGCTTTTCATCTAAGCCTTCAGCGAAAGGGTGCTTAACCAAGCCCTGCATTGCGCCAGGATTGCTGGCTAGGTAGTTAGAGGTAGTTGCCATAGACGGCAGAAAAGAGGGGACAACAACACGACCGGCAAATGGCATGTCGGTGCCGCTGAAATAATACGTATGCACTAAGGGGTGAGTCACAAAACTGGCTTGCGAGCCACCGGTGCAATCGCCAAAACCGAAAATCACAACAGGCAAGCCTGTTTCGGCAATGAACGCAGTAATACGGTCGTTCACAATCGCCATTGAAAATAGTGAGCTTGGGCCTTCTTTGGTTTGCATGCCACCCGATGAAACGAAGCACACAACTGGCAACCCTTTATCTGCACAATCTACCAACAATGCACAAAGTTTCTCTGCACCTGCCATGTCAAAGGCGCCCGCTTGAAATGAAACATTTGAAATTAACGCGCCTACACGAGATGTTTCACCATTATCGTCGAGTTTTAAATAGCCTGTGCCGGTGACAACACCACACGGTGTCACACCATTGTTTAGCGATTTTTCAATAGACTGACGAAAACCTGGAAACGACACCGGGTTAGCGGTCATGCGGTTTGCATTGGTCTCTTCGAACTCGGTAAACAAGGTTGATTTGAATGCATCAACGGTTGATAACTTCTGACGCTTATACGAGGTGAGTACCCGCTGAATCATCAAGTCTTGATAAGCAATGTTTAACTGGTTCCAGAAATCTTTGCGCTTACCAATTCGGCCCGGGTTAATTTGACCGTTATACGCCTTGCCGCTCATTTGCGAGTCAATAAAACGCGGCACTAATGTCTCAAAGAAGTAGGTGATCAACACGAGAAGTGAATCAGACATGCGCGGAAAGTTAACACGCTTCCACTCCTCTACGCCGGCCAAGAATTCGCCTCGTTGATCAAACTTAACAAAGTGAGATAGCCATTTGGCAAACTCTGCTTTGGTGTCGCTATCAACTGCGCCTTCTGACATTGAACCACTGATGCTCGATGCCACTTTTTCAAGTGAGGTATCCAAAATGCCGCGCAGGGTTTTCTCAGAAATTGACTGGAACGCCTTCGACTCTTCAGCAATCTCGCCGAAGTTAGTCACAATATTGTTGTATAAGGCATCAAAAACAAGGATGTCGCGAAATTGGTCCTGCAGGATGTCGCGAATTTCTGGTTCGTAAATCGTATCGAGCAGGGTTAGATCTGCTTCGGCTTTATCCAGCGCGCTTTCGGCGCTGCCCTCATCTTCTGAGACACTTGCTAAACGGCGACTCATCTCGACAAAGTTATAAGCGGCGTCAGACTTCCAGCGGTTGTACAAGTACAAGCACAGCACAAAGCAAAAGTTTTTGCGCGCGCTGGTGTAGTTGCTTTGCGGGTCACCAAGAATAAACGCGGTAAGTTTATTTCGGTCAGTGTCTAGTTCGTCATGGCGTTGTTTAAGCAGTGTCCACGCTTTTGCTAATTGGTCGTTATAAACCAACTTTTCGGGGTCCGCTATCCATTGCTCTAAGGCCACTTCTCGCAGGTGTTGCGTTCGAGAACTTAGGTCGCCTTTAGGAATCTCTTCTTCGGCTAAGCGGCCATAGGTTTCGACTGTTGCAGAATGAATACGGCAGCGCATCGACAAAGAGCGCAAATACATCATTGCATGCGAGTAAACGCTTGGGTACTCGCTCAGCTCTTTATACAACTGAAAGTTTGCGGCTTTTTGTAGCGCTTCGAATGACTGTTTATGCAACTTTTCAGATCGCACATTGTCTACGTAGTCAGCGGCAACTTTCGGGTTTTCTAAAACTTCGCGCTTAGCGTCAGCTTCGATCTCTTCAATGCCGGTGAAAATAGAAGCGACCAAGGCTCCATTTTCAGTAATTGCGTCTTTGTTGTCACTTGGGTCCCAATCGATAACGCCATCAATCGCGCCGCTGCGATAAAGCTCTGAAGGAGAAACGCCAACATAACGAGCGCTCTCTTGCCAAGAAAGATTGTATTGTCTAGCGATATTCGCCAAACCTTTTGGCTGAATGGTATTAAACGCACCACAGCGCACTGCAAGAAGCAGGTTGGTGGTAGCCAGTGGAATGGCTCCACCGGAATAACCAAGGCCATAAATAATGCCGATACTTGGTACTTTTGCTGCGGCCATCACGGCAATTAAACGTGAGATCGAGTGCGCTTGATTTGCTTCGTTAGCCTCCGTGCCTGCATCAGCGCCAGGCGTGTCCATAAATGTCACTATGGGCACCGCGCGCGCGGCGAAGTCATCGACTAAGCGACAGGCTTCAAGGTGATGTTCTGGCTTCCATACGCCGTTCGCGATTTTACGGTCTTGAACAATAAAGGCCATGCGACGAGCCTTGCCATTGTGCTCAAGGGAAATTTCAACCGCGTATAGTGGGCCTAGCTCAAACTCGCTATGAATCTTGCCGCGAAGTTTATTAACCACTTCGCGAGCACTTGGTCGAGATGTGGATTCAGCTGGGTCCAGTACTTTGGCTACGTAATCGTCTACAGCTAGTTTCTTAAGCGCTTGACGAGTGCTCTCAACTTGCTCTGGCTTTAGCAGGCCAGCAACTTTCTGATGCCACTTAAATGGATGCTTGTTGCCATTGAGCGATAGGTTATGCGCTCGGCGTTCGATGTCTTTAAATAAACTGACTTGTTCTTTTGTATTCAACGGTGCTTACCCTGTAGTTGATTACTAATAATCTTGTTATTCGTACAAATTTAATTGCCTTTGCCCGATACTCTTTCACAAGAGGACTGTTTCACAACTCGATTACTCTCGACACTAAAATATGCGAGATACCAATTTATTGTCATTAATGAGTCACAAATTAGTCATACTGACTAACAAACGTGTAGATATCAGGTGAGGTTTAATTTTTCTTGTTAATTCTCGAGTATGCCATGAAAACGCCTAAAAATCCGAGTAGTAAATCGCTGCTTTCGAAGCCTCGACCTATTGAATATTGAAATATTTCGGCACAAATGCACATGGCAGCGACGCTAAGGCTAATTGTCAAAGGTCTAGAAAGTATTTTACTGATTTTTGCTGCATAAATTAAGACTGTTAGGCTCATTGCTCCAAAAAAATGCAAAACAATGTCGGCATTTTGCTCAGCCCACAATCGAGCACTATAAGGCACGCCAATATCTCTAAAAAAGTGGTGCGGAACCCAATGTGAAAAATTGTAATTTTTACGTGTGGCCACGTAGGTCATCAATGCGAGCAGGGCAAATAGAACCAAACGACTCAACCATTTGAAAGCCCAATTGGATTGGGGCGCCGAAAATTTATTTCGCTCGTCGTTTGATTGGTTCATAATTCTTTATCGAGATGCGAGATTTTCTAGTATCCAAATAACCAGAGGTCTTGTTGTCGTAGGCCGAATGACTAACCTGAGTTGACCATAAAAGTGACCGACCTACAAATCAAGCCCAGAGCCAACCCTAATGCCGCACTAATTGCAGGTATGAATCGAGTAATGTCACATGTATTAAGTAATCGTGGCGTTAATAATGCGCAGTCGCTTGATTACAGTTTAAAGCAATTGCTTCCTCCGCAAGGCCTAAGTCATATTGGAGCGGCAGCCGAAATGTTGGCCGAAGCGGTTACCGCCGGTGCCAGCGTTGTAATAGTCGGTGACTTTGATGCTGACGGAGCTACTAGCTGCGCCTTGGCCGTTAAGTGTTTAAAAGCATTCGGCATGGATGATGTGAGTTATTTAGTGCCAAACCGTTTTGAATATGGTTACGGTCTATCGCCAGAAATTGTTGGTATGGCGGCAATGCGCCATCCAGATATTATCGTCACCGTTGATAACGGTATCAGTAGTGTTGCTGGTGTACACGCTGCTCAGGCATTAGGTATGTCTGTTTTGGTGACCGATCATCACCTACCTGGCGAAGAGCTCCCAACTGCTGATGTCATCGTCAATCCAAATCTACAAGGCGATCGTTTCGCTAGTAAGAACCTCGCAGGTGTTGGGGTGATTTTCTACGTAATGTTGGCGGTACGTGCCCAATTGCGGCAAATGGGATGGTTTGCGCAGAGTGATATTGCTGAGCCAAATATGTCACAGTTCTTAGACTTAGTGGCGCTGGGGACGGTGGCTGACGTTGTACCTTTAGATCAGAATAATCGAATTTTGGTTCAACAAGGCATGCAGCGAATAAGACAAGGCAACGCCTGTGCGGGAATTCAAGCTCTGCTGACGGTCGGCAAGCGCAATCCTCTAAGGCTTGCTTCGAGTGATTTGGGATTCACGGTTGGGCCGAGGTTGAATGCCGCTGGACGAATGGATGACATGTCCATTGGGATTGAATGTTTGCTCACCGAGAGCTTTGAAACAGCGATGGGCTTGGCCACCGAGCTTGACCAGCTTAATCGAGAGCGTCGTGAAGTTGAGCAGTCTATGCAACAAGATGCCTTAGCGATTGTGGAAAAAATTCAAATTGATGATGCAGAGTTACCGACTGTGTACTGCTTATCTGACGAAACTTGGCATCAAGGAGTGGTTGGCCTAGTGGCGTCGAGAGTTAAGGAGCGAGTTAATCGCCCAGTAGTCGCACTAGCGCCAGGTGATGGCGACGATGAGTGGAAAGGCTCATGTCGAAGTGTAGAAGGCGTGCATATTCGAGACGTATTAGCGCGCTTAGATACTTTGCACCCTGGTTTAATGGCTAAATTTGGTGGTCACGCAATGGCCGCAGGCTTGTCTCTCAAAAGTAAAAACCTCGAAGTGTTTAAGCATGCAATCGAGGAGGTCATGAATGATATGACTAAGGGCCACGATTGGAGTCAGGTGTTGTGGACTGATGGTAGTTTGGCCGCTAATGAATTGACTATGGAGTTAGCCGATCAACTGCGGCAATCAACGCCATGGGGGCAGGGTTTTCCTGAACCATTGTTTGACGGTCAGTTTGAGGTTGTTGAGTCTCGAGTGGTAGGAGATACGCATGCCAAACTCAGGTTGAAGCCCATTGACGGTAGCCAAATCATCGACGCAATTTGCTTTGGCTACTTAGATAAGCATGCAGACTTGCCCTCTGGAATTATTCGCGCCGCGTATAAGCTTGATGTGAACGAGTTTCGCGACCGTTTAACTTTGCAATTGATGGTTCAACATATTGAACTATAATTCAGCGCAATCATGACAAAAACGCGCACATCTACGTGTTATATTTTAACTTTAATCGTAACCTTTTTGATAAAAACGGAGAATTCAAATGAGTTATCTAAATGTCGGCTCAGGCCAAGTTGTTAGTGAATTACCTGGTGAGCAACGAGCAGGCTTTATTCGTCGCACGTACGCGCACCTCGCTGGCGCAATAGCGGCGTTTGCCCTAATCGAAGCACAGCTTATTTCAATGGGCTGGGGCGAGCAAGCAATGGCATTGTTGGCAACGAGTAAGTGGAGCTGGCTAATTGTATTGGGCGCGTTTATGGGCGTTGGTATGTTGGCCAATAAGTGGGCAAACAGCGGAGCGTCGCGCGAACTTCAATACGCAGGTTTGGGTTTATATGTTGTTGCTGAGGCGATTATTTTTCTTCCCCTAATATACATGGCTGAAAGCACCGCACCGGGTGTTATTCAAAACGCAGCCATCATTACGGCGGCATTGGTTGCGGGTATTACCTTAACCGTATTTACTACTCGCAAAGATTTTTCTTTTATCGGCCCGGCACTGTCAATCGGTGGCGTGGTAGCGATTGGTTTTATCATTGCGGCTATTGTATTTGGTTTTCAATTGGGGCTTTTCTTTTCGGCTGTGATGATCATCTTCGCAGCGGGTTGCGTGTTGTATACAACGTCAAACATTTTGCACGTTTATAACGAGCAACAACATGTAGCGGCCTCGCTAGCATTGTTTTCATCGGTAGCGTTGATGTTCTGGTACGTGGTTCAATTCTTAATGGCGTTTGGCGACGACTAAACCCTGTTTAGTAGCAAACATCTAAATTCAATAGCTTTGTTATAGCTCTTGTCGCGTAGGCCCAGTAATCGCTGGGTCTACTTTTATCGGCAGCAAGCTATTGCCAAGAGCCCGTCAGATAGAAGGCATTACGTGAACGACACGCACACAAATTACAAATACTTAGAAGACCTTGTTGGTAATACACCGTTGGTAAAGCTCAAGCGGCTTTGGCAAGGCGAGCATGTAACCGTGCTTGGTAAGTTAGAGGGTAACAACCCCGCTGGTTCGGTAAAGGATCGTCCGGCGTTAAACATGATCGCCCAAGCTGAGAAACGCGGCGATATAAAACCTGGCGACACACTAATTGAAGCCACCAGTGGTAACACTGGCATAGCGCTTGCCATGGCTGCGGCGATGAAGGGTTATAAAATGACCTTGATCATGCCCGATAACATGAGTGAGGAGCGCAGAGCTTCAATGCGAGCTTTCGGCGCTAACATTATCTCAGTGTCTCAAGCTGAGGGCGGTATGGAGTTAGCGCGAGACATGGCTAGCGCTATGCACGCAAAAGGCGAGGGCGTTGTACTCGACCAATTTTCCAACGAAGACAATTGGAACGCACACTATGTTTCAACCGGCCCCGAAATATGGCGAGACACGGGTGGTGACGTTACCCATTTTGTAAGTTCAATGGGCACCACTGGCACCATTATGGGCGTGTCAGCTTACTTGAAAGAACAAAACGAAAATATCGAAATTATTGGTGTTCAGCCCGAAGGCCAATCGCAAATACCGGGCATTCGTCGCTGGCCAGTTGAATATTTGCCGAAAATTTTTAATCCAGAGCGAGTCGATAGAACTCTTGACGTACATCAAACACTGGCTGAAGAGACTATGCGTAAAATGGCAAATCAAGAGGGTATTTTCGCAGGTGTATCTTCAGGGGGCGCAATGGCAATTGCCTTACAAATTGCCGCTGAGCAAGAGGCCGCTGGCAATAAAGCAGTAATTGTATCTATCGTCTGTGATCGCGGTGACCGTTACTTGTCTACTGGCGTTTACTAGCACCTAACAGCTCCCATTTATATGAATATTCTCGCTTTCGACATTGAAACCATTCCTGACGTAAACGGCGGGCGTAAACTTTATGAGCTTGACGACAGCTTAAGTGATAGTGATGTTGGCGAAGTTATGTTTGCTAAACGTCGCGAGAAAACGGGCAACGATTTTATTGCGACACATTTGCAAAGAGTAGTCGCTATTTCAGCGGTTTATCGCAATGTACAAAAAGATCAATTCTCGGTTTGGACGCTAGGCACTGAAGAAAGTTCAGAGAAAGAGATTGTTCAGAACTTCTTTGACGGCGTTGACAAACACACACCAACCTTAGTTACATGGAACGGTTCCGGCTTTGATTTACCTGTATTGCATTACCGAGGTTTGATCAACGGCGTGCAAGCCCCTCGTTATTGGGACTTAGGCGAAGATGACCGGGACTTCAAATGGAATAACTACATTGGCCGATTTCATATGCGCCATACGGACTTAATGGACGTAATCGCCGGCTATAACAATCGCGCCTTCGCCCCATTAGATGAAATGGCTGTGCTACTCGGCTTTCCTGGAAAAATGGGCATGAGCGGCTCAAAGGTTTGGGACCAATACAAAGCTGGTGAGATCAAGGATATTCGTGATTACTGCGAAACCGACGCGCTTAATACTTACTTGGTTTACCTTCATTGGCAGCACGTGCGCGGCAACCTCACTGACGGAGGATTAGCCAATGAGCACGAAGTCGTTAAGTCTGCCTTGAAGAAAGGCGAACCGCACCTGCAGGAGTTTTTGAAGGTGTGGGAAGAGGCTAGCTCTTAGCATCGCAAAATCAAAGTGGATTTTGATTAGCTTTAATAGCTCAGCCTAATATTCAATATTGTGCAGCTTTGCTCGCCTAAGCTAGATCTTTGAATGATCTTGTGTGATAAGTGATACCTAGCGCCAGTTGTTATACATCGACGCTACGGTGTTGGGGACATCATTTAAGAGGCTAACTAGTATGTTTGAGCGAATAATGGGGCTAAATGTAATCGATGATCAAGGCTATAGCGACTATCGAGATAGAATGACTCCAATTCTCAATTCCTATGGTGCGGACTTTGGCTATGACTTTATTGTATCTGAGGTTCTGTTGTCTAAAACGAGCAGCAAAATTAATCGTGTCTTCTCGATTGACTTCCCAGACGAAGCGACGATGAAGTCATTTTTTGAAGACCCAGATTATATTCAGATTAAAGAGCTTTATCTAGATAGCTCAATAGATGGAAAAACAGTCATCTCAATGAATGAAAAAAGTAGCTAGTGGGTTCTTCAGCCAACTACTTGTGATCGCGCTTAAGCATTTTGAATAACCTATTGTTCTACGCAGTACTAATGTTGTTTGCCGGGATTGGCATTCCTATCATGGCTGCATTAAGCGGAAACCTTGGGGATAGACTCGGAAGCACTGTTGTAGCGGCTATGGTTCTGTTATCTGTAGGGCTACTTATTATTACTGCGGCTTATCTGTTCTTTGTAGAGGGCGACTTACCGTCGGGATTTTTTCCTAAGGACACTCCATGGTACTTATATTCGGCAGGCGCTTTTTTCGTTTTCTATATTATTAGTATTACATGGGTAGGGCCAAGGTTTGGTATCTCAAACGCTGTATCTTTTGTGCTGCTTGGTCAGTTGATTGCGATGACGGCAATCGATCAATACGGCTTATTTGGAGCGAGACAAGTTAGCATTGATTTTCAGCGACTTATTGGTCTTCTGTTGATGTCACTTGGTGTTTTCTTAGTTGTCAAACAATGAGTCTTCACCGGGAGTCCTAGACTGCTAAGCAAGGCGGATACTGCTTTAGTATCTATCATTCGAGGTTTCAAACATGCGTTACATAAACAAAACACTAGGTTACTGCTTGATAGCTTTTCTCATTTCGCCAAGTTTACTTGCTGCAGAAGAAGCTTATTCGCTGGTACTCGAAGGCGGTCGTGTGATTGACCCTGAAACAGGCTTAGATGCCGTCCGTAATGTCGCTATCGAGAAAGGTAAGATTGTTAAGATATCTCAAGGCACCTTAATTGCTAAGGAGGTAGTTGATGTGAGCGGTAAGGTGGTCGCTCCTGGCTTTATCGATCTTCATACGCATAGCCCTACAAAGCTCGGCCAAGACTATCAAGCGCTTGATGGCGTTACTACTGCGCTTGAGCTCGAACTAGGTAGTTATCCTGTGGATCATTACGGTAGTGAGATAGCCCAAAAGCCTCGTATAAATTTCGGAAGCTCTGTTGGCTATCTTCCCGTTCGGCTTAGAGTCAAGATGGGGCTTGAAATGTCTCACTTGGTGGAGCTCAATTCGCCAAAGCCTATTAATTTTAAGGGGTACATTACTGCGCTGAGATCTCTCGTTTCCGACCCAGATGAGGGGACTACTGAGAATGCATCTCAGGATGAGCGAACCGAAATAATAGCCTTGTTGAACGACGGTCTCGACAACGGAGCATTGGGCATCGGTCTAGGATTGGATTATGTAAGTGAGGGCGTAGATCAAGCCGAGCTCGACATGATTTTCGACCTTGCTGCTAGCCGGGAAGTACCAATATTTATTCATATACGAAGAGGTATTAACGGAGATCCAAGCGGTCTTGATGAAGCGATAGGTCAAGCGCGACGATCAGGCGCAGCCGTCCATATTTGTCACATCACGCACAATGCGATGAAGAATACTGAGTTGTTTCTTGATAAAATTCGTAGCGCTCGCGAAGACGGTATTGATGTCAGTACAGAGGTGTTGCCGTTTAACGCCGGGTCAGCCTCCATTACTGCTGCTGTGTTCAAACGGAATTGGCAGGAAGTCTTTGATATCTCTTATGGTGATGTTGAATGGGCGGCAACGGGAGAACGTTTTAACAAAAAAATGTGGGAAGACTATCAAGACAAGTATCCAAATGGACAGGTTATTCATCACTACGTTAGAGAGGAATGGACTCAACGAGCTTTACAAGAACCAGAGGTGATGGTTGTTAGTGATTTATTGCCTATGGAAAGCAGGGACAAGAATGTTGCTCCTCATAATGGCGCCTTTTCAAAAATTTTGGGCGTCTACGTTAGAGAAAAAAGTCTCTTGAGCCTCTCCGAGGCATTGTCGAAAATGACCTTACTGCCAGCTAGACGTTTGGAAAAGTTTGCTCCCGTGTTTAAACGTAAAGGTCGAATACAAGTAGGTGCTGATGCAGATATCACGGTATTTGATCCTGCATCTGTTATAAATAAGGGAACTTATGCCCAGCCTTATCAGGGTTCTGCAGGAATTGAGTTTGTCATCGTTAACGGTTCTTTTGTTGTCAAGAATGGAGTGCTACAAAAGCACAGTTTTCCGGGCCTGCGTTTAAAAAAAAGCATGTGACTTTTCTTCTTTAGGGTAGGTTAGGAGTGTCTATAGCCCCAATTCGTCTGCGATAATAATATTTTTCGATTGGCCTTGTTCTGGCTCATACCTATGCACCAAATCGAGTTAGGATCGGAAAACACCTAGACATATTATGCAATGTTGAGATACTGGTCTGATGAAAAATTTTGTGTTGCCTTTAGATGTTAGCTCTCGGGAACATGGCGTGTTGCCAGCATTGGCAATACCTTGTAAACAAGGCGAACCTCCCAGTTTTAATCCACGATTGTACCGACTCTTTTATGTCCTTAATGATGAATGTAAGGCGAATATAAACGACGAAGAAAGATGCCTTGTTAGAGGGGACCTTATCGCTTTGGCACCGGATGAAACGATTATATTTGAGACGAAGAATGAGCTATTGTCTGTCGCTTTTCATTTTCAGTTTTTCTGTATTCATATTCGTAAGGATGAATTCTTCTGCGATGGTATTGTTTTCAATAGGCTGAATCACCCTCCAGTATGTAATGTACCAAGAGTCACACGAGAGCTTGTTGAAAAGTCTTTTTACGAGATATGGCAATCTGTCAGTAAACCCTCGCCTCTTACAAATGAGCGTGCTCTTTCTGCATTGCATACTCTATTATTACAAGCAGCCGAATTTATGCTCCAGGAAAAGAGTCGTGGAGATATAGATGAAGCTCATATTAAAAAATCGGACTTAACTAAAAGATTCGAGAGCATATTAGAGATCCACTTCCATCTTAGGCATGATGTGGAGTTTTATGCTAACGCCCTCAGCATCACAAAAACAACACTAAATCGACGGTTGAAGAAAGAACTTGGTAGAACTACCTCGAGCCTTATTCAAGAGCGTATTGCGATAGAGGCGCGCCGGGAGCTGAGTGGTGGTAAGAAATCCATCAAAGAAGTTGCATTTATGCTTGGCTTCGAAGACCAGCTCTACTTTTCGAGATTTTTTAAAAAGCATTTTGGAGCGCCGCCATCAGAATACTTTCAATCTCTTTAGTGGTTTAATGGGAATGTTCTTTCGAGCGTCTAAAAAGGCTGCGCAATGTTCTTTAAGTCGTCCTGACGTCTATAAACGACCACTACTCTGTGAACTTATTGACTAAAACCATTCGTCAATTTTGAATGCGATAGCGTCGATCCATTTCATTTTGTAGTTAATGAGATATTTACATCTATACATTGAGACAGTATTTTTTGTTTGAAGCTAATTGTTAGGGTTCATATAAGGTTTGACTTTTAGGTATTGATGGTGATTTTCTAAAAGCAAAGCTAATAGCGGTATTACTAGCCTCCGCTATGCTCCGGTAGTCGTTCTAGTTTTAAATTTACAGGGTCTACACTATATTTAATCATCGATCATAATGACTTATGACGATTTAAGAAATTGCTTTATTCGAGCGAGTTATATCAATGGAGAAACTGCATAAAAAAATAAATGAAAGGCTGCGCCAAAACAGTGAGTTACCATTTTCGGTGTACACATCTGCTCATGAGCAAATGCTTCTCAATGTACCTATTGCTAAGCCACTTCTTATAAGCGTGATAAATGGCGATAAAGAATTGGGTAAATGTAGCGATATTCAGTGTGCTGCCGGTCAGTTTGTCTTTCTATCGGATAACCCAGCAATTGATATGCGAAATATTCCAAAGGATTCTGAGTATTTTGCGTTGCTGATTGAGTTTGAGCCCAGTGATTTCAGCGGCATGCCACTTGAGCATGCTAATCAACTAAATTACTTCATTGGTGATCTGGTTTCTGACTTGAAGGCATGCCTTGAACAATTTGTTGATTGTGTTTCATGGGCGACTCAGGAGATTTTAAGTTCAAGAAAGAGAGAAATACTTAACTTGCTCTATAGCCTCGGACATAAAGAAGTTCTTTCAATAATGGCCGGGTTGAAGATTAGCCACCAGCTGCATGACTTGTTTCACGAAAAAGGCTTTCAAGATATTACGGCCGACTATATTTGTCGACGTTTAGCGATGAGTGAATCTACTTTGCGTAGAAGGCTTAAGGCAGAAGGAACAAGTATTCAAGATATAAAGGATAGGTCCCGTTTAGGACACGCTTTGCATTTATTGCAAACAACCACTTATCCGATTGGTATTGTTTCAGATAAATGCGGCTATCATTCACAGTCTCGGTTTACTAATAGATTTAAAAAGCACTTTGGTTTAACTCCGACTGAACTCAAAAAAACGAAATTGACCGAATAAGGCGAAAAAGTGATGCTTTTTGGTCTAATTTGATGATGCTTCTGAGCCTACTATGTGTTTTCGATTATCAACGCATAGATGAGGTTTCACATGCACTCTTTACTTAAACTATTAATTTCTTTAACCCTCGCGCTTCCATTTACGTCACAGGCTAGCGAGTTTACGCTCAGCAGTAATGACATATCAGAGGGAGGCATGATGAGCAATCAACATGAGTTCAATGGGTTTGGTTGTACTGGTGGCGATCTCTCACCGCACCTAAAGTGGGCTCACGCCCCAAAAGGTACAAAGAGTTTTGCCATCACAGTGTATGACCCTGATGCTCCTACTGGAAGCGGTTGGTGGCACTGGCAGGCTATTAATCTTCCGGCTTCCATGACTGAGTTGGCAACGGGCGCCGGATCTCTTGACTCTGCATTAATAGCTCAAGGTGTGAGACAAATTCAGAATGACTATGGAGTCTCAGCTTTCGGCGGAGCTTGTCCCCCAGAAGGTCATGGTGTTCATCGTTATCGCTTCACAGTGCATGCATTGTCCGTAGAAAAGCTGGAGTTACCAGAAAATGCTTCTGGTGCACTTACCGGGTATATGATCAATCAACACACACTCGATTCGAGTTCAATTGAATCATTGTTTGAAAGGAAATAATGTTGGTTTTAGATCTGCTGAGTTTGTTTGACTCAGCGGGTCTGATTTTATCGACAACTTGAAAAGCTTTGCGAACCGAGCAAAGTCTCCCTACCTTCAGGCCGCATTGACTTTCGGACTAAACGGTTTTGATATCAAGCCGCTGCGGGCTGCTTTCTCGATTTCCTATCGAGTTTGTAAATAGGAAAACTACCTGTTAAATCAGTAGCATTTTTCGATAATTTATAACCATGTAGTTAGCAAAAATTTGTCGATTTAGTCCATATCATTGTTCCTTTTTGAAATTCCGTGCCTAGGCGCCGAGGATTAAGATTGGGTCATCGAAACGATCAATATGAGAGAGGAAAAGATGTCTCAAGAGAATGTAGCAATGATTAGAACAACGGTCCTAGATTATCTCGAGGGAATTAGCTCAGCCAATGCCGAGCGTATTGATAAAGCGTTTTACTCGAGCGTAAATCTAAATTCATTAGATGAGACAGGCAATCTGGTATTGACGCCGAAAGATACTCTAATCGCATATGCGACTGGGCCAGACATTCCTGAGAATACCGGCGAGATTTTGAACGTGGACGTCGTTGGCGACATGGCTTTCGTTAAAGCACGAATTGATTTGCCTGAGTACCAGTTTTTCGACTTTCTCACCCTCCTTAAGCTCAACACAGGTTGGAAGATTGTCAGTAAGACTTACATAACGGTCCACCCATAGGCTTGGCTCTAATTCTCATTCATCTAATTTTTAAAAACTATAAGGAAAACGATTATGAAAGCGCTATTGTTGAATATATTCACTTTTTTACTCCTGGCGATCGCTGTTTTGGAAACGCAAGCTGCGACAGCTCAAAACTCAGAGTATGAATCTGCGATTGCCATTACACCCGAAGATAAAGGTCTTGAGTGGCTGGCATGCCCAGATTTTCTGCCATGCACCTTCGCAATATTGCGGGGTGAGCTTGGCGGCAATGATATGGACATTTATCTAAAATTTCCGAGTAAAGCGAAAATTCCATTTCATACGCATACCTCTACCGAGCGAATGATTATGATCCAGGGAGAGTTCGAAACAACCTATGTCGGCCAGGAAAGAGTTATTTTGAAAAAGGGCGATTATGCCTTTGGGCCAGCGGGCTTGGCTCATGATGGGTATTGTTCCAGTAAAGAGGCATGTGTCATGTATGTTGGCTACGACAGCCCTCTCGATGCTGTTCCCTATGACAAATAAATTTCTCTGTCGTCGACTGATGTAATCGGAAAGCACAATAGCCGACTAAGCCTCAACTGCAATTATCTACGGCAATTGCAGTGCAGAAACCTAGCTTATTCCTAAATCATGTTTGTCAGCAACATAGTCTAATTCTCGAACTCTGGATACTGCGACGCGCCACTACTAGTTAGCTACGGCGCAGGTTGGCATTTATACTTTTCGTTGACAGATCCTTTGTCTCCAGGTTTCGGTGCGCAGCAGGCTATTGAAGAATGAATCACTAACGATCTAAAACTGGAGTATACACAATGCCTAAAACAATATTATACATTGACTCAAGTGTCCGGACTGAGGGATCTGCTTCTCGCTATCTAAGTCAGTATCTGGTTGCGCATCTTGTTTCTAACAATCCGACTGCAAAAGTTACTTACCGTGATACAAATCAAGCACCTCGCTTTATTGATAGTGCTTGGGTTGATGCAAGCTTTACGTCCAATGAAAGTCGTAATATAGAAATGAAAGAGGTACTGAAATATTCGGACACAATGATTAGTGAGCTGGTCAGCGCGAGCCATATAGTGATTGGGGCGCCCCTATATAACTTTGGTATTCCAACAACCTTAAAGAGTTGGATAGACTATATTGCAAGGCCTGGGCTATCGTTCTTGGTCAAAAATGACAAATTTGAAGGTTTACTTAAAAATAAGAAAGTTTATTTAGTAATTGTATCAGGGAGCACCGATATTGATGGACCGATGGACTTCGCTACTCCCTACCTAAAGCAGATGCTCGGCTTTCTGGGCATTACCGAAATAGTCTCATTTTCAGTGTCCAACCTAGATATTGAAAACCGAGAATCTATTTTAAAGGAGACTATTCACACCATTGATCAAACATCTTTCTGAGTTTGTTTAGAAACAGAGGAATGCATCGAGTAATACGCGTGTATGTAACACCTACGCATCACTTAAGCGCACTACTATTTTGTATTCATCTGTTACGTTAGATGGTGACTTTATTCTTGAAAGAAAATCAACTCTTTACCGATCGAATAACTTGATCTTCAAAGGTGAGAAACCTTAGCTGACTTGCTCTTCCCAATTGATCGTGCCGAGCGATAATCTAGATTTTGTAATCAATTCGTCGCATTTTTTGGATCAGCCGAACTCTAAAGTCACAATGGCTAGAGTTAGTATGCTCCTCTTAAAGATATTCACTTTCGAGGGTATTGCGATTAGACCCTAAATCAAACTTTTGCGGCTAAAAGCTCGCCACCGCGATGGGCGCGATCATCTACAGCGATGAAATAACACCGTACAAGCCTGTACCAACTAAAATAATATTGGCAAAAAAACCAATAACAAATCCAGGCGCACGAGACTTTGGGTTTTTGATATAGAGATACGAATACAAAAAACGGCCAATCAGAAATGCTAAGCCCATAATGGCAGCAACATCTGCACGAAAATACTGAGCACAAATCCACATGGCAGGTAAAGTGATGATAAGTTGCTCTAGGGTGTTCATTTGTACACGCGATTTACGTTCGTACATTTCGTCGCCAGTAGTTGCGGGTGCCACAACTGTATCTTTGCCTCGGGCAAAACCAGCCTGCATAACAAAAAAGAAGTATTGGGCGAGAATCAATAATGTAATTAGTGCAACGTAGGTCATGTTTGGCTTTCTCCTAGTGATTTGCCTAAACCATTTAGGCAGTGGTTATTTTTTCCTAAGTGCGTAAATCATATACCCAAGTGCCGATGCTTGCACTAAAATAGCGCCCGCTCGACTATTCGAAACAAACACCTTAGAGGCAGCCAATGGCCAGACGTCGCAATCGTAAAAAGCTTGATTTAACTCCACGCGAGATTCAGATTGAATCAATGGCGCATGATGGCCGTGGCGTTGGTCGAGGTGAAGATGGCAAGGTGGTGTTTGTTGATTTCGCGCTGCCGGGCGAGAAGGTTCGCTATATACCGGTAATGAACCGCAAGAGCTATTTGTTTGGCACCACCATTGAAGTGCTTGAACCTTCTGAACATAGAATTGAGCCTAAGTGTGCAGTATTTGGCGATTGTGGCGGTTGTGTTTTGCAACATTTGGATGAAAACGTTCAGATCAAGTATAAGCAACAGCAGCTTCTTGAGAATTTTAAGAAAATCGGCGACGTGCAACCAGAGAATTTGATGGAGCCGATGACTGGCGCACATTGGGGTTATCGTCGCCGAGCTCGTTTAGGCGCTAAGTATGTGCCCAAAAAAGGCGGTATGATCGTTGGCTTTCGCGAGCGAAATACTAGCTATATTCAGCCTACCGATAAGTGCGAGGTGTTGTATCCGGAAGTCTCGGCGATGTTTCCTGATTTGCGTGCAACATTGGAGCAAACCTCGTGCAACGATAAGATTCCGCAAGTTGAAATATCGGTAGCGGACAACGCGGTTGTCATGATTGTTCGGCATTTAGAGACTTTTGTGCAAAGCGATCTCGATTTGCTGACCGAGTTTGCTAAGCGAAATGAGGTGCAGCTTTTCTTGCAGCCAGGAAACCTAAAAAGTGTCCATCCGCTGTACCCAGAGAAACCAGACGCCTTGTTTTATGAATTCAAAGAGTTTGATATTAAAGTCGAATTTTTACCTACTGATTTTATTCAGGTTAACGGCGGCATTAATGATCAGCTGGTTAGTAAGGCGATCGAATTGTTAGATATACAAGAGAATGATCGTGTTCTTGATTTGTTCTGTGGCGTTGGCAACTTTACTTTGCCGCTAGCACGGCGTTCAAACTACGTTGTTGGCGTTGAAGGAGATCAAGCTTTGGTTAACCGAGCGATTCACAATAAAGAGCTCAATCAATTAGATAACGTGGACTTTCATTTTGGTGACCTATTTAAAGAAGACATGAGTTCCAGCTCCCATGGCGACTGGTTAGAGCAAAAGTTCGATAAAATTTTACTCGACCCGCCACGCTCAGGCGCTGCGGAGATGATCAAGCGTTTGCCAGAGTTTGGCGCGTCTAAGGTGGTCTATGTGTCTTGTGGCCCAGCGACACTCGCCAGAGACGCAGGCGTGATGGTTAACGAGCACGGCTATCGGATGACCTACGCCGGCGTCATAGATATGTTCCCTCATACCGCTCATGTTGAGTCGATCGCGGTATTCGAAAAATAATCTCATTTTAGGGGCTTATGCTGAGCTCGTTTTGTGATTTAGTGGAAATGTCGTTAAGCTAAGCTAACGATTATAATCAGAATCATGAGATCACTATGAGCCAGCAACCCGAAGAGGCATCTTTTGATGCCAGTGCATTACTTGATAAATTACTTAGCGCCGGCAAGCGCTATGCCGAGAAAGGACAGGCACTTGCCGAAGAAAAATTAGATATCCCTGAGCAAGGGGAGCAGCGAGAAGTGATGCTCGACGGTTTGAAAAAGGGCGCTATGGCTTCGGCTGTACTTTTGGGCCTACTAGGCACAAACGGTGGTCGAAAGCTAACCGGAACTATGCTTAAGTTAGGTGGTCTAGCTGCATTGGGTACGGCTGCCTACAAGGGTTATCAAAACTGGCAGCAAACAGGCAACGTGATGAGTAACGCTGAAGGCGCTGCTTCGGTGCATCGATTGGAAAATCAGGCCTCTGAGGCGCGTGGTTTGCTTATCATTGAAGCCTTGGTCGCAGCTGCCAATGCTGACGGTAATATCGACGATCAAGAGCAGCAAGCGATAAAACATCAAGTATTAGAAATGCATCTTCCTGGCGAAATGGCAATGATCCTCGAGAATATTATCGACGCTCCTCTGAGTGCGGGCGAACTTGCACAAAAAGTGAACGGATTTACCGAAGCCAGTGAGGTTTATTTGGCCACGCGTTTGCTGATTGGAGATGATGCCAGCCTTACTGAGACGCTCTATAAAAATAGTCTGGTGTCCGCGCTTGGTCTGAGCCCTGAATTGCTTAGTTCGCTCGACTCACAAACCTAGTCATCCGCCTCAGGCCTTTACTTTGCGGCAAAAATGCTGGAGAGGAATGATTATCGCTGGTATTATTTATATGATTATTAAGCGGGATAGGTGTGAAATATTTACGACCTTGCGTTATGAAGCTTAAGTATCTGATTTAAAATGATAAAAAATATAAATATGGAGTAATGCAAACGGTTGCGTTTGCCAATTACTCATTAAAAGTACTTCAAAGGAGACCCTGTTTATGTCATCTACGACCATTCAAGTCGGCATTTTTGTCTTTATTACGGCCCTAATTGCCTTTCTTACCTATCTTAAATGTCGTGATGCTATTCGCTCTACTGATCGCTCGGTAGAAGCGGAAAATAAAGAGGTATTTCTTGCTGGCGGCGGCCTTTCTTGGATGTTCGTGGCGGGCTCGATCACGCTTACTAACCTCAGTACAGATCAGCTAGTTGGTATGAATGGTAGTCAAATGCTGTTACTTGCTTGGTGGGAGTTTGCCGCTGTCGTAGGTTTAATCGTTTTGGCCAAAGTGTTTTTACCGGTTTACTACAAGTATGAATGCACAACGACCACTGAACTTCTTGAAAAGCGTTATGGCGATAAGCATATTCGAGCGGTTATCAGCGTTCTGTTTTTGTTAGGTAACGTTGGTATCTTTATTCCCGCGATGTTGTATGGAGGCTCAAAGTTTATGGTTACCATGTTTGGTATTGAGAGCGCGACAACCATACTTGGCATTGAGTCATCGATTATCTATCTTGCAATTGGCTTCGCAATAGCGGGCGCAGCATATGCCGTATTTGGCGGTTTGAGGGCAGTTGCTGTGTCAGATGCCTACAGCGGTGTGCTTCTACTCAGCCTCGGCCTATTGGTAGTGTTTTTAGCCCTTAAAGCAATTGATTTTGACTTCTCTGGAATTCCGGCTGAGCGTTTAACGTTGATTGGGGATAATGCGTCGGCAATTCCTTGGCATACATTGTTAACGGGTATGTTGTTTATCCAAATTTTTTACTGGAGTACCAACCAAACTATTACGCAGCGGGCTATGGCATCTCCTACTGTCGAAGAGGGGCAAAAGGGCGTTTACGCAGCTGCCGTGATTCGCTTATTGATTGTTCCTGCGATTATTGTGATTCCAGGGATTGTCTCCTATAAGCTTTATGGTCGTATTGAAAACGACGGAGCCTACGGACGAATCGTTGGTGATATCTTACCGGTATGGTTATCTGGGGCTTTTGCTGCCGCAATTGCGGCGGCGGTGTTAACTAGTGTGAATAGTATTCTCAATGCTTCCACTGCGCTATATGTTTGCGATATTCACGAGAGCTATGCAAAGAGCAAGCCTAATGTCCGAAAGCTAAACGCAATTATTACTATCAGTATTATTGTTATTGCACTCATATTGGTTCCGTTTTTTGCCAAATCGAGCAGTATTATTAACACGATTCAACAACTATACGGCTTACTGAGCATGCCAATCTTGTCAGCGTTTTTGGTGTGTCTATTGTTTGATGATGTTGATTCTAGGGCGGCTATTACGGCGGTGATTTTCGGAGTAATTCTTTACGGAATTCTATTCTTTAATGCCCCTTTCCACTACATACACTCGATGTTTGTAACTTTGATCAGCTGCGTTTTGCTAGCTTTGGCGTCGAGTAAATTTCTGTTTGGTACGTCGCCAAGGTTTGTTTCCAAAACAGCTTAAACTTTCTCATTCGGCAAAAAGGGAGCGCAAGCTCCCTTTTCTAATTTGCATAGTTTTTAATGTGCATAGTCTAATCTGGAATAATACTTTCGTAGAGTCGCTTTAGTCGCGTGCTGATTTCTTTCCAGGAGTAGTTTGCTTGAGTAAAGTCTGCGGCTAATTGCCCGATTTTTTCTAGAGTCTCTTTGTTGTTCAAGGCAAATAACAGTTGATCTCTGATTTCTGTTTTATCAGGTTTGCAAACGAGACCGAGCGAGTTCTCTTCTACTACCTCTGATAAAGCTACACCTCGAGTTATAAGAGGTGCTAAGCCTGCAGACATTGCTTCTAGAACGGCGATGCCAAAGTTCTCAGAATAGGAGGTTAGAGCGAACATGTCAGCATGTTGAAGAAGTGCATTCTTATACTCGCCGTCTACATGGCCAATAAAATGACAGCGGTCGGATATACCTAGTTTCGCGGAATAGCGAGCCAAGTGCTGACGATATTTATTTTCACCCTCACCTGCAATCCAGAGTCTTGCATCGGTACCGAGCTCCGCAATGGCGAGCATTAGTAGTTCTAGCCCCTTCTTTTCATGTAGTCTGGATAAATAGAGTACATTGAGTTTCGAGTCTTTGCTCTCGAAGCGCTCGAGCAATTGCTGCTTACTCCAGGTGCTTAGTTGGGGAGGCTTTATGCCAAGTGGAATTACATGGCTATTAATGGTGAACAGCTCTTCAGCTTCTAGCCTTTCGCTATTGGCGGTAAATTGAATCGCCGATGCGAACTCAATGTTCCTGCGCTCAATGAGCTTTAGGTAAATACTCTTTTTAACTGCAGCTTGGTTTAGCGACCAACGCTGGAGCTGACCGATGGGTCTGACGATATAAGGCGTGTTTGTTTTGCGCGCAAGCGCCATGGTAAAGCTGCAACAGAAAGAGAATACAGCATGCACATGCACTAAATCATAGTTGGCAATGTTTTGCGTTAGCCATTTTTTGAAGTCGCCAGAGTATGCGAATTCTCGTATTGCGTTTACCGAAGGGGAGTAACGCTTGAAAAAACGGACAGGCACATCTTTGTAGTCTAGTTTCTTGTTGAGTTCGACGTCCAAGAGCCCGTGCCCGTTATCATTTGTGGTGGCGATCTCAGCGTCTACACCATTGACTCGCAAGGCTGCCACCATTTCAATTACTGCTTTACTTGGGCCCCCACGGCAAGGGGCTATTGAGGGTATAACATGTAGAACTGTTACCGCTTTACTCGGCTCAGAACGCTCTCCGGTAGCGGCCTTATTTAGCATAACGAGCTTTCCAGTCGTTGAGTACGATTAAGCTCCAACGTCGATACCAAGGTTT
This sequence comes from uncultured Arenicella sp., assembly GCA_947499305.1. Lineage (GTDB taxonomy): Bacteria > Pseudomonadota > Gammaproteobacteria > Arenicellales > Arenicellaceae > Arenicella. The sequence continues at coordinate 132,240 of CANMNN010000001.1, forward strand.
TAGTGGAATCCACTTAGGCGAAGCAGGCAAAGGCATGTCTTGCCAATGTTTTTCGAACCACGCATCGAATGGAAAGCGAAAACCTTGCTTAGGGCGTTCGACAACCCAGCTTGGAAGTTCTGGCACGCTCTCTATCAATAGTTGTTTGCCTGATCTAAGCCGTACGTTTGCTGTTATCTCAGATATCTGGTCGATAAACACTCGGTCTATAAACGGAACTCTAAGCTCCAAACCCCATGCCATACTGGCAATGTCGCTATCTCGAAGTAGTTGGTTACGAAGGTATGTGGTTAACTCCAAATGGCTAATGTTGTCAGCTTGGGTTTGATGTCTAGGTTCTGAAACCGAGATACTTTTAGGCGCTTTTTTGCATATCAACTCAGTCAACTCGTAAGCCTCAGATACTGAAAATATCCCGCGTAGACTTTGATGCGCTGCAGACAATGAGCCAGAGTTATTCAATGCGTCGCTAATACGTCTTTGGCGTTGACTTAACAATTTGTATAAGCTTCGACTTAGCGGCTTAATCAAGAAGTTTAGTTTGCTTAATAGTTGCCCCTTTTTAATCATTTCTGGTAGTCGCTCAAATGAGGGGTAGCCGGCAAATAGTTCGTCGCCTCCTAGGCCTGATAGAACAACTTTCTCACCGTGGTCGCTAGCCAATTTCGAAACACAATAGGTATTGAATGCATCGATAGTTGGCTGATCTATGTCGGTTAGAAATTGCTTAAATAAAGGTTTGGCAAGTTCGGCTGTCATGACTAGTTCAGTATGATTTGTACCAAAATGTTTGGCGACACGTTTGGCGATATCTCCCTCATTCCACTCGGGGTCCTCGAAGGCAAGTGAGTAGGTATTTATTGGAGATTTACTGAGCTTACTAGCAATTGCGACTATCGCAGTAGAGTCAATTCCACCACTTAAAAATACAGCGACCGGCACATCGCTTACTAGGTGAGCGCGAACGCTATGTTCTAAGGCGTTGCGAGTTATTTCCACGGCTTTGAAACGACTGCCATGCGTATCCTTAAAGCCTATGTTCCAGTATCGAGTCAACTTTACTTTGCCAGCCTTCCAAGTAAGATGGGTGCCGGCTGGTAGCATCTTAACGTTTTTGACCAGCGTTGCGGGTTCTGCGACTGAGCCTCTTAACAAATAAGACATAAGGCCTCGCTTTGATAATTTCTTTGAGCTGTAGCCAGACGCCAATACCGACCTAAGCTCGGACGCAAACACTAAGCCGTCAGTGGTCTTCAAGTAATAGAACGGTTTTATTCCTAGAGCATCGCGCGCTGCAAAGGCACTTCGTTCTTGCTCATCCCAGATTACAAATGCGAACATCCCTCGCAATAGCTGCACGCAGGCGGCACCTTTTTTAATGAATAGCTTTAGTATAACTTCGGTGTCAGAGTTGCTACTGAATTTCTCGCCCTCGAGCTCTAATTGACTGCGTAGTTTCTTGTAGTTATAAATTTCGCCGTTGTAGGTAATCGTATAACGCTTATCTTGTGAATTCATTGGCTGATGACCACCCTCACTTAAATCGATGATTGATAAGCGAGTGTGTGCCAAACCTGCACTGTAAGATGGCGAAAAGTACGCGCCTTTGTCATCTGGGCCGCGATGCAATAGTGCATCTTGCATTGCCTTTAGGCTTGCCGCGCGCCTTTTAATTTGGTTTGGGTCTAATGCGGTCGTGCCGTTGGCTAGACCGTCATCTTGCGCCGTATGGCTTAATATTCCTGCGATGCCGCACATAATATATTTTTGATTTTGTTGTTGTAGTAGGGTCGGTTGATAGTTTCGGCTTGGGCGCTAAAATATCAACTGCTTTACTATAAATACCCTCAAGAAAAACAGCAACTTAAAAGAACAAACAGTGTCCTAACGTTTGTCTGTCTTCTGTCCGGGATGCTAATAAAAAAGCCGTTTGCTCAAACCCTAGAAGGGCTCAAACAAACGGCTTCTATCCAGCTGAGGGTATCGGTCTAACTAATTAGGCGATAGCTCTAGTCGGAGAAAGCTCAGTAGGCTTTACTCAGATTTGTTGCCATCTGATTTACTTCCATTAGAGCTTTCGGAGGCTTTTGGCGCTGAAGGCTTGCTGTTTTGGTTGCCCTTATTTTCGGCACCACTATTGTTGCCATCACCGCCTTTATTGTCATTGTTCGGTTTATTGTTCGAACGGTTGCGATTTCTATTGCGGTTCCTATTACGATTGCGATTACGATTGTTGCTAGCGCCTTCTTTGCCACCGTCCTCGGTTTTCTTATCGTTTCGAGAATTTTGAGGCTTGTTACGATTGTCTTGAGACTTATTGTCTGCACCCGATTTCGTGTTTTTGTTCCCACCGCGATTGCCTCCGCGTTGGTTGTTGTTGCGACCACGGTTATTATTGCGATTGCCACCACGTTGATTGTTATTGCGACCTCGATTGTTGTTTGGCTTGCCGCCTTGTTTCTTATTGTCTTTCTTCGGCTGATCTTCATCCCCAGTGCCGAACAGAGCGCGCCATAGCTTGACGAAAATGCCAGGCTCAGCAGGAACAACAGGTTCAGGCTTTGGTGCTGGAGTCGGTTTGTCGCCCATTTGGATAGATTCAATGCCTACAGCTGGAGCTGTATTTGGTGCAATAACTACATTGCTGGCTTGATTCTTCTTTTGATACTTTGCTTTGCGAGGGTCTTCTTTTGGCTCTTGAATCTCGGTTTTGTAGCTTGGCAGATTTGGCATTTCATCCAAGTCTTCACTACGTAAACGTTGAATCTTAAAGTGAGGTGTTTCTAACTCGATAGTCGGAACAATTGTAATGTTCGTGCCTAAACGATTTTCTAGCAAGCTTACTTCATGGCGCTTTTCGTTAAGCAAATAGGTCGCGGTCTTAATTGGCAAATGAGCGTTGATTGCTTCCGTGTTTTCTTTCAGAGCTTCTTCTTCAATGATGCGTAATACGCTCAAGGCTGAAGAACCAATGCTACGGATATGGCCATTGCCTTCACAGCGTGGGCATACGTGGTAGTTTGAGTCGCTGATTGATGAGCGCAGGCGCTGGCGAGACATCTCCAACAAGCCAAAGCGTGAAATTCGGCCAACTTGGACGCGAGCACGATCAGCTTTTAGTGCTTTTTGTAGACATTGTTCAACAGCGCGTTGGTTTTTGTTGGCGAGCATGTCGATAAAATCGATTACTACCAAGCCGCCTAAATCGCGAATGCGTAGCTGACGAGCAATCTCTTCAGCCGCTTCCATGTTCGTTTGCAGGGCAGTTTCTTCAATGTCACTACCTTTGGTCGCACGTGCTGAGTTGACGTCGATCGAAGTCAGTGCTTCGGTGGGATCAATGACAAGCGCGCCGCCTGATTGTAAGCGAACTTCTCGTGCGTAAGCTGACTCGATTTGGTGCTCTACCTGATAGCGAGAAAATAAGGGAACTGTGTCCTCATACATTTTCAGCTTAATCACATTGTGCGGCATTACTTGATTCATAAAACGTGTTGCACGCTCGAATATTTCTTTATCATCAATGATGATTTCAGAAATGTCGCTGCGGAAATAGTCACGTATAGAACGAACAACCAAATTGGTTTCTTGGTACACCAAGAACGGCGCAGCTTGCGCTTCAGAAGCCTCTTGAATTGCGTCAGACAAACGTTGTAGGTAATCTAAATCCCATTGTAATTCTTCGGAGCTTTTGCCGATGCCTGCAGTGCGGGCAATCAAGGCATGCTCACGAGGGATTTCAAGTTCCGACATAGCCTCGCGTAGCTCTTGACGTTCTTGACCTTCAATACGGCGAGAAATGCCACCACCCTTTGGGTTGTTTGGCATAAACACTAAGTAGCGTCCGGCTAAACTGATGAACGTAGTCAGCGCCGCTCCTTTGTTGCCGCGCTCGTCTTTTTCAACTTGAACTAATAATTCTTGGCCCGCTTTTAAAACGTCAGCAATTTTAACTTGCGAAATTGGCGTATCAGAGTTGTAGTTTTGGAAGTAAGTTCGAGACACTTCCTTCATCGGCAAAAAGCCTTGGCGATTACCACCGTACTCTACGAAAGCCGCCTCTAAGCTCGGTTCTACTCGTGTGATTTTACCTTTATAGATATTTCCTTTTTTCAGCGCAGTGCTAGCTGATTCAATATCAAGATCGACTAATTTTTGACCGTCTACAATTGCAACACGCAGCTCTTCAGAGTGGGTAGCGTTAAATAGCATTCTTTTCATGTTTTCCCCGTGCCTAATTAATGGCAAATTAAGAAAACAGCGACTACGTAGAAGAAGGGGATTGTTGGCGACAGCTCAACGATATTCGATTTTCAACTGACTTTTCTAGCGTCTCAAATTTAATTGTCGGCGCTAAAATAGTATCTGTTATTTATGAAAAAGCTCGTTGTTGTTGAGCTACATTGTGAGCTCATAATCAACGCGAGAAATAGTAGAGGTATTATTAAATTGTTTCGAACCGTTTAAAGTGCTCGAGAGCACTTAGGTGTAAAACCAAAAAAATCTACTACTACACTTGCTCACCGTTTGCCCAACCGGGCGGCGAGTAGCTTTTTCAATTGTGTCTAACTTGATCTCAGTAATAGCAAGTCTCGGAAAGTGAGGCTGGGTCGATATTAAAATCAATTCTTTAAACACGTTTAACAAACTAAGCCCTGATTAACTACTCAGATACCTAGTTCAAATCAAATTCGTTCTGCGATGACTTTGGCAAAGAGGCTGACTAAAGTCAGCGTTTGTAAGTGCTTATTCGCTCTGGCGCAATCTCCTGACTACTCAGTAACTGCTGTTTGTAAGGTTTGGCTGGCGGTCTCGAGTAGAAGTAACAATAACCACTTTTCGATGTCTTATTAAGCGTTTAGCTTTAATCTCTAAGACTCGGTTTCGGACTCAGCGTCAAACTTTACGGTGTAACTCATAAATCAGGGTGAGTTACATTGCCCTGTTATGCAGACAGTTCAGGTTATTTATATTAGGCAGTAAGAGCGTGAGTTAGTCGAGTGGGCCGTTTGTTGCCCGATTGGTTTGCTAAAACTCGTATAACCTAAGTTTGAAACTTATGTGAGACGCTTTTGTGTGATTTTTTAAGATTCACAACCGCGTTTTTAAACCAATTTCGATACCACGTTTCATTGCCAAGGCAAATACTACTAAAACGTCTGCAATATCCTAAAAGTTATGCTCATTCTGAAAAATTAAACAGACAATCATAACCCGTTGAAATTCTTATAGTTAATCGATAAGTCGAGAAGTGTAAAGCTCAAGACAAACGATTTTTTACGATCAGTAAGCAACCCTACTGATTTGCGCAAGTCTAACAGCTCGAGTATCTATTGGCAATGCGCTGAAAAGCGCATAATTATTGGGTTTATAACGAATCCATAAGACGCCTAAGTCTTTATTGGGATAGTCTCCAAAGTCCTTTATACTCAGCGCCTTACAATTAAGAGTGTTTTCGTGTCTAAAAAACTAACATCTAAGACTCGCCCACGACCCAGTAGATCGGCGAATAATAGTAGCGCTGATAAGAATGGGCGAAGGTCGAGCAAATCAAACTCACTCGCGAGTCGGCATGATCAATCTAAGGACGCTCGCAGGCGTCCTGATAAGCCCACTCAGCGGGGTAAGTCCCACTCAATTGTCGGCAACTCTGGTAATGCGCAGAACAGCAGTGTTACGCCGCGAAAAGTCGATGCACAGCCTGAAGCAAAGCTACCGACAAAAGTCACGTTTGTTGAGGTAGATGAAAATCATGATGGACAAAGGCTTGATAACTTTCTTATTACACGTTTAAAAGGTGTGCCGAAAACGCATATTTACCGAATTATACGAAAGGGTGAAGTTCGAGTTAACAAGGGGCGGGTAAAACAAACGACCCGGCTCAAACTTGGCGACTCTCTGCGCATTCCTCCCATTCGGTTGAGCGATAAATTAAATGCCGAGCTCGACGGAAATAAGTACAGTTTTCTGGGTGACATGATCTTGTTTGAGGACGACGCACTATTAGTACTGAACAAGCCTTCAGGCATGGCGGTACATGCTGGCAGTGGTATTAAAATCGGCGTTATCGAAGCTCTACGCGCCTACCGAACTGACCTTAAATACATCGAGTTAGTACACCGTTTAGATCGAGAGACATCAGGTGTATTGGTGTTGGCTAAGAAAGCCAGCGCTTTGAAGACTCTTCACGATGATTTCAAAACCAACTCTCTAAAAAACCCGCGGCTCGACAAACGCTATCTGACTTTGGTCAAAGGTCAATGGCATCACGGTCAGCGACGTGTAACTAAAGCTCTAAATACGAACGCACGCCGCCACGGTGAGCGAAATGTTGTGGTGGACCCTAACGGTAGTTACGCCAGTTCGATAATGACGCCGAAGTCAGTCTCTAAGTTAGCCTCGCTGATTGAAGTCAAGTTACTCACTGGTCGAACTCATCAGGTTCGCGTGCATTGTTTGTCAGAAAATCACCCGGTTGCAGGCGATCAAAAATATGGCGATGAAGGTTTTAATAAGCAACTCAAATCGTCAGGGCTGTCGCGCTTGTTTTTGCATGCAGCGAAACTCACGTTTTTTCATCCATTAACTCAAGCATCGGTGACTATTGACGCGCCACTGCCGAAAGAGCTTAGCGGTGTCCTGAGTAATCTAGCACTCGATAGCTAATCCTAAAAAATAACTAGCATGTATCAATTAATTATCTTTGATTGGGACGGAACTATCATGGATTCCGCCCAAAAAATCGCCAATTGCATCCAAGCCTCGGCGCGCGATGTAGGACTTGTGGTGCCAACTACTGAGGAAGCGAAAAGCATTATTGGTCTTGGGCTGTTTGAGGCGATGCGGCAGCTTTTTCCTCGATCCTCTCGAGGCGAGATAGATGCGTTAGTAAATGCCTATAAGTACAATTTTGTGAATAACGATAAGACCGAGCAAAAGTTGTTTGACGGAGTGTATGAGGGCTTACAAGCGCTTGAAGATACCGGGGCTTTATTGGCGGTTGCGACAGGTAAATCGAGGGTTGGCCTCGATCGCGTATTTACCTCGCTAGATATTAGGCGACACTTTGTTACATCCCGATGTGCTGATGAAACACGTTCAAAACCGCATCCTCAGATGTTGGAAGAGATACTTGATTTCACTGCGATTGAACCGGATAAAGCTATTATGGTAGGAGACACAACATTCGATTTAGATATGGCCGCGAACGCGAATATGGACGGCCTTGGGGCTGGCTATGGTGTTCACTCCGCGCAAATGTTGATCGCTTCTAAAGCCTTATCGGTAGAACCAAGTTTTAACCATATTATTGAATGGCTGTTAAACGGCCGAGTGGAGAAAGCCCATGCAAACTAAGTTGATCGGCTCAACTGACGGCCTTGAACAGGGCGGTAAAGGCTTACGATTTGATGTGAAAAATGGTTCTGGCGAAATCATGCCGGCATTTGTAATTCGCTATGACGCCCGATATTTTGCCTACTTGAATAAATGTGGACATATCGCGGTGCAACTCGATTACATGCCGGGCGAGTTTTTTAGTGATGATGGCGAGAGCCTAATTTGCGCGACTCATGGTGCCGAATATGCGCCAGACACTGGAGCCTGTAATGGTGGTCCGTGTTATGGAGTAGGTTTGGAGCCACTGAAAATTTCGCAGCAGGGTAGTCAGCTATTTCTGGATAGTGATTCACTTGATGTGATCGATACAGCGAGAGTAGAGAAGGAAAACTCCGCATCGCAAAAACAAACGACAGAGTAAAAATTTAACGAGGATCTTAAATGTTTGGACGGAATAAAAGCAGCGGTAGCCTGCCAGGCTCTAATTACACGCCGGTGCAAAACCAGGTAAATGCCAATAATGTGATGGAGCGATTAGCAGAAGATTATATGCGCGATCGAAAATGGCGTTTAGGTTTTCGGTTCATTGCGCTTGGTTTGGTGATCCTGTATCTATTTAGTGCGATTGTGCTCGCCGGTTCGCAAGGTATGAGCCCCAATGCCGCTAAACCGCATACAGCCGTTGTCGAGCTCAACGGTATAATCAGTCTTGCCAATGGAGATGTTTCTGCCGACTTACTCAATCGCGGTTTACGAAGAGCCTTTGAGGCAAAAATGTCAAAAGGGGTGGTTTTACGAATAAACAGCCCTGGTGGTTCGCCCGTACAGTCAGATGAAATTAATGCCGAGATTGTTCGCTTAAAGAGCTTGTATCCCAACAAGCCATTTCACGTCGTTGTTGCAGACGTTTGCGCTTCGGGCGGTTATTACATCGCAGCCGCAGCCGATAATATCTACGCCAACCCGTCGTCTATTGTCGGTTCTATTGGTGTGCGTATGGATAGCTTTGGTTTTGTAGGCGCTATTGAAAAACTTGGGATTGAGCGTCGCTCACTTACCGCTGGCGAAAATAAGGCAATTCTAGATCCATTTTTACCAATTAAGCAAAACCAACAAGCGCATGCTCAAAAAATGCTTGGCGTGGTGCACCAGCAGTTTATTGATCGGGTAAAAGAAGGGCGTGGAGAGCGATTAGCGGACAACCCTGATCTGTTTAGCGGGCTATTCTGGAGTGGTGTTCAAGCAAAGGAACTTGGCTTGATTGATGATTTTGGAGGGCTCGACTATGTTGCGCGTGATGTTATCGGGCAGGAGAGCTTGGTAGATTATTCTTATCGGCCTGATTTTTGGGAGCAGTTTGCCCAGGATGTCGGGGTGTCTATGGCGGCTAAAGTTGCGCAAGTTTTCGGTTCAGATCTGAGTTTAAGGTAAATCATACCTGACTGATTGCTCAAACTAGCCCCGTTTTCTGGGGGCTAGTTTTAAATCGAAACGAGCTTTTTGTAAGTACACTTCGGCGACCACCCGTTGCCAAGTGTACTCTAAGCCGGGCATTCCGTTTAGCGCTAAGCCTTTGAATATTAAAGTGTATGGGATGATCGCAAGCGGAGCTAAACCCCAATAGCGTAAGCGATCAGGCCAAGATAGCGTTTTCCAGTTCACGCCTTTAAGTTTATCCGCCTCTTGTGACGCGTACTTGCGCTGGGAGGCAAGCCAACGGCTATACGGTTTTCGATCGTCATGATGTAGCTTGTTCTTTAAACTGACCACCAAACCATCGATCACAACCCGTTGCGTGTGGCCATCGCGACGATAGTGCGCAAATTCGTGTCGATAGAGTGCTGTTCTTGGCGGGTAAAGCGAACCGCGGAGTATCTTGCCCTTTATTAAGTACTTAAAGCCGATCTCAAAACCCTTTACAGGTTCACTCGGGGATAGATTCGCAAGCTCATTTTCTAATTCTTGAGTGACTATGTAGTCGGCATCCATAGAAAGTACCCAATCAGTTTTAATCTCTTGGGCTAGGCCAAAATTACTTTGATCGGTTGGACCCTTATAGGCGTTTTGAACCACACGAACGTTATCAAATTCAGCACAAATTTCCAGAGTATCATCTGTGCTAAAGCTGTCTATGACCAATATTTCCCGCGCCCAGCTAAGCGCATTAAGAACACGGCGAATGTTAGGTGCTTCATTGAAGGTCGATATGATCGGCGTAATGTTATTTAGCATTGATGTTTTTGCTCTTAAGTCGCAAAGACGTCAAAGCCTTGGTTTTCTAACATAGCGACTAGGCGAATCAACGGTAGGCCAATTAAAGCGTTCGGGTCGTCGCCGTCAAAACGTTCGAATAAAGCTACACCTAAGCCTTCTGATCGCACGCTGCCCGCACAGTTATAAGGCTCCTCTTTTCTAAGGTAGCGTTCGATTACATCATCGCTTAATTCTTTGAAATGCACGCGAAACGGAACCACTTCTGACTGAATGTTGCCGGTACTCGAGTTAATTAACGCTAGGCCTGTGAAGAGTTCGATCTTTTTCCCCGAAGCCGCTTTCAGCTGCTTTACAGCATTTTCATGCGTGTGGGGCTTGCCAACAATTTCATCGCCGTGTAAAGCTACTTGGTCAGAGCCTATAATCAACGCATCAGGGTTGCTCTTGGCAATCTCCTGCGCCTTTGCGATGGCTAAACGTTCGACCAATTCAATTGGCGTTTCTCCGTCTAAGGCTGTTTCGTCTATGTCAGGGCTTGCAGTATCAAAAGGTACCATTAAACTCTCTAGCACCATTTTGCGAAATGGAGATGAAGAGCCAAGAATTAAACGAGAGTTGGACATTGGAACGAGATTTAGGTTGATAGCTTAGATGGACTAGTAATTATGCGATAATAACGCAGTCGATGCACTCAAGAACGTCTTCCTTGTGATGTTGGCTCTTGTTAATATAGGGATGTTTAATTGTGTGATAAATATGATATGTTGTTGACTCTCGCTTTTATCGTCATTTAAAAAATAAGTATTTGTTCACTTTTTACGTAGATAGTCCTATGAACCAGAAAATAAATCTCGGCATTGTCGGTGTTGGCAAAATAGTTCGTGATCAGCATTTGCCGTCAATTAAGGCGAATGCTGAATTTCATTTGGCCGCCACGGCTAGTCGAAATGCTTCGGTCGAGGGTGTTCGTGCATTCATCGATATTGAGACTATGCTCCAGCAATCTGAGCTGGACGCAGTAGCCCTGTGTATGCCGCCCCAGTATCGTCAAGCCGCCGCACAACTAGCGATTGAGAATGGTAAGCATGTTTTGTTGGAAAAGCCTCCAGGTGCCACGGTATCAGAAGTAGAGCAGCTTGCTGAGCTTGCCAGTAAAAAGGGTGTAAGTTTGTACGCAACATGGCATTCGCGCCATGGTGCAGCCGTGGAGCGGGTAAAGGCTCTGCTCGCTGAGCGACAACTCAAGTCGGTGAACCTCACATGGAAGGAAGACGTTCGTAAATGGCACCCCGGTCAAGAGTGGATTTGGCAGGCAGGGGGGCTTGGGGTATTTGACCCTGGTATTAACGGTCTATCCATTCTGACTCATTGCCTAGGAGCACCAGCTTATGTAGCTCGGGCTGATTTGAAATTCCCGGCAAATAAAGCTGCGCCCATCGCTGCGAACCTGGCGTTTAAAACGGCGAGCGGCATAGAACTTAATGCCGAGATGGATTGGCGAGTAGATGGTGCTGAGGCGTGGACTATTGATTTCGAAACCGAAAAAGGTTTGGTGCAAATTATTGATGGCGGAGCGGGCTTGATCGTTGATGGCAAGCAGTTGGAGGTTGGAGATCATTCTCCTTACGGCGAATATGAAGCGATTTACGCGCGTTTTGCAGAGTTAATTCAAGCACAACAATCAGATGTAGATCTGACTCCGCTTAAACTTGTTGCAGATGCTTTTTTACTGGGTAATCGAGAAATTGTCAGTGATTTCAATCATTAGAATCTTGTTAAGGCTGTGATCCGTGAGCGAGACACCTAAAGTCGTGAGTCTCGAGTCTCACAAGCCGAGGGTTAGCCTTGTTAATCAAGATAGTATTGACCTGTTTATTGATGCCATGTGGCTTGAGTCTGGCTTGTCTAAAAATACTCTGAGCGCCTATCGTTCAGATCTCAATCGCTTTGCTAGATTTCTAATCGATCAGGATCTGAACGAGGTAGGCCAGGCCCAGGTTCAAGGTTTTCTAGCCGTGATGATGGCCGAGGGTACTAAGGCAAGCAGCAGTGCTAGGGTGCTTTCGACCTTACGGCGCTATTATCGCTACCAAATTCGCCAAAATACCATCAGTGCTGATCCTTGTGCGCAGGTTCTCTCGCCAAAGCAGGGTAGGCCGCTGCCTAAAGCAATGTCTGAGCAGCAAGTTGAAGATTTGCTAGGTGCGCCTAATATTGAAGCGGCCCTTGGTTTACGGGATCGGGCCATGCTTGAAACACTTTACGCAACCGGTTTGCGCGTAACTGAATTGGTTGAATTGAGTTTGTTAGAGGTCAGCCTTCAGGTTGGCGTCGTGCGTATCATCGGGAAAGGTAACAAAGAACGCTTGGTGCCCTTGGGCGAGCAAGCTATTGATTGGATTGAGCGCTATCTACAGTCAGCGCGGTCTGAATTACTCAAAGAACGCAAGAGCGACGCGATGTTTGTGACATCTCGCGGCGCAGGTATGACGCGTCACGCCTTCTGGCACATCATTAAAAAATACGCCTTAATTGCGGGTATTCAGCAAGGCTTGTCGCCTCATACATTGCGCCATGCGTTTGCCACGCATTTAATTAATCACGGCGCTGACCTGCGATCCGTGCAAATGCTTCTGGGGCATGCTGACCTGTCTACTACCCAAATCTATACACACATAGCTCGGGAGCGCTTGCAGTCTCTGCACGCTCAACATCACCCTCGCGGCTAGTTTAAATAGTGAAAAGCATCCTTAGAGCGAAAAAATAGTCACTTACCCAAGCAAACAAAAGCAGCAAAAGTCGCGAAATAACTGGTAACGGGCTCAATAATTGTGCAAACTCTGAGTACGGAATACCGATAGGCCGCGTTTCTCATTGCAGAAGTCTGACGCCGTAGCGAAAGGATGCCACGCTCAGCTCTCTTAGAGCCAGTTCAAACTGGGTGTTAAGAGAGATTAAAGTTAAAACTGAGCAGGCATTGGCAATATATAAGGCTCTAAAAATCGCTGCAAAGTGCATCAATAAAATCGCCGCGCATCGCCGGATTGGACTTAAGTCTTTAGCCAGAAGATTGGCAACTGAAATCACCAATAATATTAACGCAAGCATTGTTAATGCGACGACAGCTCACAAAGTGAGATTCTCGCGGTTAAGTCATTTATTCGATTTAAAACGCAATGCAGCGAAAAAAAGCACTTTAAAAGTATCACCGACTGCTAAAAGTTAAACAGAAAATCAAAAAAGATAAAACGATCGCAATCGCCTCATCAACTCATTTTATGAGTGAGCAAAAGCGAACACGTTAGTTTCCCAGAGAAGAAGAGACTCCTTGTGACCCAAGACACTATCCAAAGTAATAACCCAAGCACTATCCAAGTAAAATACATACCTGCAGCAGAAGCTGGCGTGACCAACGAACATATCAGCCCTAAAGCTCTAAAGGTTGTAGAAGGTTTGCAAGCAGCAGGCTTTCAAGCCTACTTGGTAGGCGGTTGCGTGCGCGATCTTATAGTTGGTACTAAACCAAAAGATTTCGACGTATCGACAAACGCCACACCTGAACAAATTAAAAAGGCCTTTGGTCGGAACGCGCGCATTATAGGTCGCCGCTTTAAACTGGTGCATGTGCGCTTTGGTTACGAAGTAATCGAAGTTGCGACCTTTCGAGCTGATGCTAACGATCGTGACCGAGTTGACCGAAATGAAATGAGCGAGGGCGATCAAGGGCAACTTCTTAGAGATAATGTATACGGTACCATCGAAGAAGACGTGGTTCGGCGAGACTTTACCGTAAATTCAATGTACTACGATAGCGTTAAAGGCGAGATCCTCGACTTTATGAATGGCATTGAAGATGTTAAAGCTGGCAAGTTAAAAAGTATTGGCGAACCAAAGCAGCGTTTTATCGAAGACCCTGTTCGTATGCTGCGAGTAATTCGCTTTGCAGGTAAGTTGGGTTTTGAAATGGAACCTGAAGCACTCGAAATGATTGAGGAGCAGGGCAAGTTGCTATCGCATGTATCGAATGCTCGCTTATTCGAAGAAGTGCTAAAACTGTTTCACGGTGGTGCGGCCTATGAAACCTATTTGTTATTACGTAAATATGGTTTGTTTAAGTACCTATTCCCGTTCACTGACCAATTGGTTATCGACGGGGTTGAAGGCTTGCCGGAGCGTGCATTACAAAATACCGATAAACGTGTTCGTCAAGGTAAACCGGTTATCCCCGCTTTCTTATTTGCTTGCATGATGTGGGATCCGGTTAAAGCCGACGCGCAGGTGTTGATGGAAGATGGTGCAAATGAATCGCATGCGTGGCGTGTCGCAATGAATGACGGTTTACGCGATCAAAATCAATATGTTGCGGTGCCTCGGCGTTTAGCTGACATCATCTTAGATATATGGAATATTCATTTTCGACTGATTAAGCGTAACCCTAGGATGGTCAAAGCGTGCTTGAATAATCGCCGCTTTCGTGCCGCATATGATTTCTTGTTGCTGCGTACGATGCTGCACGAGGTTGATGAAGAAATCAGCGAATGGTGGACTGAAATTCAGGAGTGCGAAGGAGATGAGCGCGATGAAATGATCAGTGAGCTAAACAAAACTTATAAGCAAGATCGACAGCCTAAAAGCCAAAACAATGGCAACGAGCCGGATGGTAACAGCGTTAACTATAATTCAGCTAGTTATGAAGAGAGTTATGGCAATACGGTGTTTGGCGATGGTTACGAAGGTGGCTTTGGTAAACCCGCTGGCAACGGGCAGAAAAAACAAAACCGTAATCAGAGTGGCCGTGGTGGCCGTAATTCAAATCCTCGTAACAATAGCAACAACGGCGGCGGCCGAAACAAGCAAGGGCAAGCGGCTGATGGAGGCCAAGCTAAAGCGGGCGGCCATAGAAAGAAACGACGCTCTAAAAAGCAAAGCAATGCCCAGGGTGCAGCGAATCCGAACCAAGCAAATGGCGAGCAAAATACTAATGCGCGTCGCTCTAAAGCAGGTAAAAAACGCTCGAGTAAAAAGCGTTCTAATAATGGTCAGCGTCGCAATGGTCCAAACGCCAATCGTCAAAATTCTCGTGGACGCACTAATTCAGAGCAACGTTTCCAAGAAGCGCGGCCCGCTGATGAATACGGTGTCACTTCTTCAGGCAGTAATAAAAAGGTAAAGGTTCGTCGCAAGCGCCGTATTGTAGGCCCCATTGACGGAGACGATAAGCCGAGCCTTGGGTAGACATGCCGGAAGTTGCCTATTTAGGGCTGGGCGCCAATCTTGGTGATCCGGTTCAGCAACTAGTTGATGCTCGCCTGGCGATACTGGCTTTGCCAAATAGCATTAAGCTTAGGTGCTCGAGTTTCTACGCGTCTTCGCCAGTTGGCTATCATAATCAGCCTGACTTCATTAATTGCGTAATTGAGTTGCATACCAACGCTCAGCCGTTAGACTTGCTGAATGACATACAGAGTATCGAAAATGACTTAGGTAGAAAACGTGTTATTGGTAATCAGAACGCGCCGCGGCTAATTGATATTGATTTATTGCTCTATGGTGAACAAAAAATCGATGATCCGCGTTTAATCGTCCCGCATCCGAGAATGACACAGCGTTTGTTTGTACTGAAGCCATTACTTGAATTGACTGACATAATCGAATATCAATCTTGTTTGGAAACTCAAAATTTCGATGATCAACAACTTATGCGCTTAGTAGTAAGCTAAAGAAGATAGTAAGCTAGGGCAAGTAGAGCGCTAGAAGTGTTAGTAGCGTAGAGTTAGCCCTAAGCGAAGTGTTTCGCTCGATTAGTGATCAAACCATGGCTCAATATTTTCATATTCATACTCAGAACCCGCAAACTAGGTTGATTCAACAAGCTGCCGAAATTGTGCGTGGCGGAGGCCTGCTGGCTTACCCAACTGATTCAAGCTATGCGTTAGGATGTCATCTCGATGACAAGCGCGCGGTTGACCGTATACGTCGCATTCGCAAGCTTGATCGACATCATAATTTCACCTTGGTTGCCCACGATCTAAAGCAGGTCTCGCAGTTTGCGAAAATCGATAATGAACAATATCGATTGATAAAGACTTTAACACCCGGCCCATACACTTTTATTCTGGCTGCAAAACGCCTGGTGCCAAATCGTTTGGTACACCCGAAGCGCCGTACAATCGGTATTCGTATTCCCGATAATGCTATTGTGCATGAGCTTTTGAGAGAGCTCGGTGAGCCTATTATGAGCTCGAGCCTAATTCTTCCGAATGCCGAATTGGCTATGGCTGACCCAAGCGAAATTCGCGAGCAGCTTGAACACGAGGTCGATTTGGTTATCGATGGCGGAGTCGGCACATTTGAATCTTCAACTGTAATCGATTGGCACGATAATCGACTACGAGTACTGCGTCACGGAGCTGGAGATATAAGCTTTTTAGATTAGCTTATCGAATGCCGCGCTCTTCCAGACTGGGTGTCTAGGAGCGTCGATAATTAGTCCGACCCTCCCTAGTGTTTATACCCTCTTAGCGGTACACTTCAACTTTATAAATAATGCGTTAATTTAATGATTTCTAAGTCTGGTCATCCGAACCGAGTGGTCTCGGGCATGCGCCCAACAGGCCGTTTACATCTTGGTCACTATCACGGTGTGTTAAAGAATTGGACGAGCTTGCAAAATGAGTTCGACTGCTTTTTCTTTGTTGCCGATTGGCATGCGCTTACAACGCATTACGAAGAAGATTCAGCAACAATCAATGACAATGTTTGGGAAATGGTCATCGATTGGCTAGCAGTCGGCGTGGACCCAAGTCGCGCAACTTTGTTTATACAATCCCGTGTTCCAGAACACGCCGAGTTGAACTTACTCTTGTCAATGATGACACCGCTCGGCTGGTTAGAGCGCGTACCCACCTACAAAGACCAACAAGCTAAGTTGACTGAGCGGGATTTATCGACTCATGGTTTTCTAGGTTATCCTGTATTACAGGCGGCCGATATCTTGTTGTATCATGCGTCGCAAGTGCCGGTTGGGGAAGATCAGGTGCCGCATATTGAGCTGACGCGTGAAATAGCTCGACGCTTTAATTATCTATATGGCCGTGAACCCGGTTTTGAAGAAAAAGCGGAAGAGGCGATAAAAAAGCTGGGTAAGAAAGGTGCTAAGTTGTATCGAAATCTTCGTAACGCCTATACTGAGCGCGGAGACCATGAAGCATTGGAAAAAGCTCACGCCTTGCTTGCAAGCAACCAAAATTTGACCAATGCAGAGAATGAGCGTCTTTTTGGCTTTTTAGAAGGCGGCGGCCGTAGCATTCTGACAGAACCTGAAGCAATATTGACTGAGGCGTCTAAATTGCCGGGCTTGGACGGTGAAAAAATGTCGAAGTCTTACCGCAATACCATCGCCCTTCGCGATGATCCGGTACGTGTTGAAAAAGAAGTACGCGCTATGCCAACTGACCCTGCGCGAGTACGTCGCAATGATCCTGGTGATCCTAATCGCTGCCCAGTATGGGAATTTCATCATATTTATTCTTCGGCGGATACTAAGTCTTGGGTTGAAGAGGGCTGTAGAAGCGCCAGCATTGGCTGCGTAGACTGCAAGCAACCGTTGATTGACGCCCTTTTGAAAGAACAATCTGAAATTGCCGAACGAGCACAACCGTATATCGAAGACCCAACGCTGGTACGTTCTATCATTGCCGATGGCTGTGAGAAAGCACGCGATACGGCCGATGAAACGATGGAGCAAGTTCGCTCAACCATGAATTTGGATTATTATTAAGCAGTATGAGTGATACTGAAAACGATAAGCCTGATCAGCTTGAGAAAAAGGAGCCTGCCGCTGTTGCGACACCAGTTGACGAGCACATGAGTGCTGTTGAGGTGGTCGACGAAGATACAGAGCTTGTCGATGCTGAAAAGATAAAAAAAGACGCGGTTTATCAAGAAACTATGCGCGCGGTTGTGATGGGAGAGGTCATGAATGAATGGCCGCAAGACCTGTTTATTCCGCCTGATGCGCTGGAGGTGGTGCTTGATAGTTTTGAGGGGCCGCTGGATTTGTTGCTGTACTTAATTCGCAAACAAAACCTCGATATTTTGAATATACCTGTTGCCGATATCACTAAGCAATACATGGGCTATGTCGAATTGATGCGTGCAGCAAATTTGGACCTAGCAGCAGAATATCTAGTTATGGCGGCTTTACTTGGTGAAATTAAATCTCGCATGCTGTTGCCCAAGCCGAAAAGCGAGCTAGAGGACGAAGAAGACCCGATGGCCGCATTGGTGCGTCGTTTGCAAGAGTATGAGCGCTTTAGTGAGGCCGCTAATCAACTGGATGATCGTCCAAGGCTTGAGCGAGACATCTTTAAATCAGAGGTACTGTTTGAAGACCCGAATCCGCCTGAAATAAAAGCTCAGGTAACTCTCGACCAATTGGTGAAAGCGTTTCAATCGATTGTTGATCGAGCTGATGCCAACAAACATATGTTTGTATCGCGCGACACTTTGTCTCTACGCGAACGGATGACGAATATTTTACAGTTGCTGCAAGAAAAAGAATACGTGAGCTTTGGCGAATTGTTTACTGTTGCGGAAGGTCGACTCGGCGTGGTGGTATCGTTCATCGCGTTGTTAGAGTTGTTTCGCGACGACATGTTAGTTGTGGTTCAAACTGAGCCACTAGCGCCAATTCACATCAAGCGAGCGGCTTAACTGCCAAGAACACGAATCCCAAGCACTCGAGAATAGAGTGCGCGAAAAGAAAAAAGAATCATGAATCACGACGATGAACAAATCGAACAATCCGCCGAAGCCGATCAGCTAAATGTTGATCTGCGTGGCAACGCGGACGAAGTCGGCGTTGAACAGCCGGTAGACAGCGAGCTTGAAAATATTATCGAAGCGGCCTTATACGCCTCCAAGTCGCCATTGGGCATTAAAAACATCAGTGCAATGTTTCCTGAAGATGCTCAGCCAAGCAAAGTTGATATTCAGAACGTAATCACTCGCTTGCAAGACAAGTGTGAACATCGAGGCATAGAATTGCGTCGCATTGGTAACGGCTGGCGCTATCAAACCAAAGAAAAATATTCTCCTTGGTTGCGTAAGTTGGGCGGAAATAAAACGCCAAGATACTCGCGCGCGTTGCTTGAAACGTTATCAATTATTGCCTATCGACAACCTGTAACACGTGGTGATATCGAAGAAATTCGTGGTGTTGGAGTGAGTAGTGACACTATTCGAACACTCGAAGAACGCGATTGGGTGGTACAGATCGGTCATCGAGATGTCCCTGGCCGCCCAGCTCTATTCGGCACAACTCAAGGCTTTTTAGAGTACTTCAATATGAGCAGCTTACGTGAATTGCCGGAACTGATGGATAAGCGCGAGCTAGGTGAAATTGCCAAAGATATGAACCTGACTTTACCGATGGACGGAGTCCAAGATGATGACGAGGCGGCGAAGCGCAAAGAAGAGATAAGCAAGCAAAAGCAAGCGGATATTGCAGACGTGGTTGAATTGCATCCAGAGCCCTTGGCCGATCCAGAGCCTTCAGCCGATACAGAGCCTTCAGCCGATACAGAGCCTTCAGCCGATCTAGAGCCTTCAGCCGACTTAGAACGCGGGGATGAACTAAATGCCTCCTCAGACAGCGATGCCGAAAAGGAGTTATCAGAACAAGATCAAAGCGATGACGCCAGTACGCCAGAACCATCTGGTGATGAAGATGAGCGATAAACTCCAAAAGTTACTTGCGCATGCCGGTATGGGCTCGCGTCGCGAAATTGAAACCTGGATTACTGATGGCCGAGTTTCGGTCAACGGTAGGCGCGCTAAATTAGGTGATCGCGCAAGTGCCGCTGATCGAATTTTGGTAGACGGCAAGTTGATGAGTTTAAGCGAAGTTGGCGGTGAGCAAATCAAAGCGTTGATCTACCATAAGCCCGAAGGCGAAATTTGCACCCGCAAAGACCCAAAAGGAAGGCCAACTATATTCGAGAATTTGCCAGGCATACCTGGAGGCCGATGGGTATCGGTTGGGCGCTTGGATATCAACACAAGTGGTCTGATTCTATTAACTAACAACGGAGAGTTAGCGAATCGACTGATGCACCCGTCGACGGGTCTAGAGCGTGAATATTTGGTTCGCATTCGTGGCTCTGCCACAGAAGAAACGATTCAAAAATTAACCCGAGAAGGGGTCGATATCGATGGTAAGCCAGCTAAGTTTGAGCGTGTATTAGCGTCTGATATGGCTGACGAGGGGACTAATCATTGGTACAAAGTCGTCATTAAGGAAGGGCGTTATCGCGAGGTTCGGCGCATGTGGGATGCTGTTGGGCACACCGTTTCGCGTCTAAAAAGAATTCGTTATGGCACCATTAAGCTAACTCGCGAAGTAAAGCGCGGTCAACACGCAAAGATCGCACCCAAGCAATTAGAAAAACTGGTTGCCTCGGTTGGTATTGATGAGGAGTTTGCTAATCAGCTTTATTCGTCGCGCGGTTTGGCGGGTAAGCCTAAGGTGCGTCGCCCGCAAAGTAGGCCCCGCTCAACTGATGCTCAAGCAGGTGGTTTTTCGAAAGATAAGCCGGCCCGTAAAAAGTCAGTCAACAAAGGTCGAAGCCGTCAGTCTGAAAGTAATGCTGGTGGTCAACCAGCGTCTAGTCGCGGCCGTAAGCGATAGTTAATCACACTCATTCTTGCCGATGAAGGTCTCGATAATCACAGTGGTGTTCAATGCAGAAAAGACCATTGGTGACGCATTAGATTCCGTTGCGAAACAAGATTATGGGAATATAGAACACATTGTTATTGACGGTGCCTCGACCGATAATACGATGGCCGAGGTGCAAGCGCGTGCAAACAATCTAGCCAAGTTTGTAAGTGAACCGGATTCGGGTATTTACGACGCGATGAACAAAGGCTTGGCGTTAGCAACCGGTGACGTAATCGGGCTTTTGAACGCTGACGATGTGTTACAGGATAATACCGTGATCTCGCAGGTGGCTGCTGCGCATCTTGATGATTCACTCGACGCATGCTACGCCAATTTGGTGTATGTAAAGTCTTACGATTTGAGTCAGGTTACACGCTATTGGCGCTCAGAGAATCATTATAAAGGTTTGTGCTTCAGAGGCTGGATGCCGGCGCACCCAACTCTGTACTTAAAGCGGCGTGTGTACGATAAAGTGGGAAATTTTAATACCGATTTACGCTATCAATCTGACCTTGAATTTTGCGCTAGAGCCTTTGAGGTTCACTCTATCAGCAGTAAGTACATACCCGAACTTTGGGTTCGTATGCGCTTGGGCGGTGTTACCAACAACAGTCTTGCGACAATGATTAAAGGTAATTGGGAATCCTATAAAGCGCTTCGTAAACTAGGGTTGAAGCGAGACCCCTTGAGCTACTTTTTAATCAAATTTGGCTCAAAACTACCGAGCTTTTTTCGCAAAAGCTTTTAGCCGTTAGTTTGTTTGCGAAAGCGGGCTTTCTAAATCTTTAGTTGGGCGCCATGAAGTTCGTGCTGCCCCGATAGCAAATACAAATAAGCGCCAACAATGCTTTGAGGAGTAGCTAAGCTTTCTTGGCTTTCACCTGGATGAGAACGGCGTCTGAAACTGGTTCGTACGGGGCCAGGGTCAATCGAATTCACCTTGATATTAGAAACATTCTCCAGCTCCTCGGCCCAGATAGTCATTTGTGCTTCTAGGCCTGCGTAAGCGATGCTATACGCGCCCCAATAGGCGGCGGCTTTACGGCCAACGTCGGCCGAAGTGAAAAGCATGTTAGTAACATGCTCTTGCCTAAGCAACGGGAGCAGCGCGCGGCTTAGAATATACGGTGCTTGCAAGTTAGTATGCATGACCGAATTCCAATAGTTCATGTCGTATTGGTCAAGAGGGCTGGGTGAGCCTAGGTCGGCCGCATTATGCAGTAGGCCATCAAGCTTGCCAATATCGTCGAAAATAGCCTGAGCTAATTCAGTTGCTGATTCTGGGGTAACTTCCATCAAATCAACCGGAATGATGATTGGCTCGGCATATCCTCGCTCAACAATCTCGTCAAATAGCTTCTCCAAATGGCGTGATTTTTTATCGAGCATCAAAACGGTAGCGCCGTGCTCCGCTAAGGCGATCGTAACCGCCTTGCCAATTCCGTTGGCCGCGCCGGTAACCATAATTATTTTATTTTCGAAGTGCTTGGCTTTTACTTCAGCGCCCTGAGCTTGATAGGCTTTCCAATTGAACTGGGTCATTGTGACAGTCTTTTTGAGTGATTCTTAACGGCGCTATGATGTCGATAAGCGCGCTAAACTTCAAGCCGCTAAGTGCTTTTCTTTAAGCAGTTCTAATAGGCCATTGACCGACTTGAGCATAAAGTTTGCATTCCAGTCTTCGGGAGTTTCTTGATCGCCGATATAGCCCCATAGTGCTGTCGCGGTGTCCATGCCGGCGGCGTTGCCGGCCTGAATGTCGCGCAGATGGTCGCCGATATAGAGGCACTCGCTCGGTGCCAGGCTTAATACCATACAGGTATGCAGCATCGGCACTGGGTCGGGTTTTTTAACGGGTAAACTATCACCACCAAGCAAGATGGCGCATCGATCTAACAAGCCTAAACCTTCGAGTAGATCTTTTGCTAAGTGCAAAGGTTTGTTGGTGATCACACCCCATTTGAGTGAATTGCTTTCGCAAAAAGCTAAGACATCGCTCATGCCTCGATACAAATAACTGTCGTTGGCTACGAATATTTTGTAATCAGCAAGAAACTCTTGAACTAGGGTGTCAACGTTTGGAATGTTGCCCTGGCCGATAGAGTCGCCGAAGCCAAATTCGATTAGGGCCTTGCCGCCATTCGAAACTAGTTTCGAAGCCTGTTCAACGTCGGCAAGAGGTTGTTTGTGGTTTGCTAGCACGCGGTTGAGTGAACCAACCATGTCTGGCGCGGTATCGACGAGTGTGCCATCAAGGTCGAATAATACGGCTCTTAACTGCATCGCTTTAGGCCTTTTTCTTGCAATGAATCATATAGTTAACATCAACCCCAGGCGCCAGTTTATAGGCCTTGGTCAAAGGATTGTAGTGTAAGCCAATCATCCGCTGTAGTTCGAGATCCGCATGGCGAGCGTATTCACTTAATTCCGAAGGTTTGATTAGTTTGTCGTACTCATGCGTGCCTTTAGGCAGCATGTTTAAGACATACTCAGCGCCCACGATCGCGAATAACCAGGCCTTAGGGTTGCGATTGATGGTCGAAAAATAGACATCGCCGCCGGGCTTAACCATTTTTGCACATGCTTCGATTACTAGGCCTGGCTCTGGTACGTGCTCGAGCATTTCAAGGCAGGTTACTACGTCATACTGTTCAGGGCGTTGTTCGGCTAGTTCTTCGGCGGTGATCTTGATGTATTCGACACTCTCGCCACTTTCCAGTAAATGAAGGTTGGCAACAGCAAGAGGCGCTTCGCCCATATCGATGCCCGTTACTTCGGCGCCAAAAGCTGACATTGCCTCGCTGATAAGCCCGCCGCCACAACCAACGTCGAGTACTTTTTTGCCCGCTACCGGAGAGTGCAGGTTGATGTACTCGGTTCGCAGTGGATTGATCGCATGTAGTGGCGCGAACTCGCTTTCAGAGTCCCACCATCGTGACGCTAGGTCTTCGAATTTTTTAATTTCGTTAGGATCTACATTTGCCGTATTTTGCATTGCGTCAGCACCGCTGGATTTAGTCATTAGTTTTTAATCTCTCGCCCCATTCGGCGGCGTTATTGAGTATGTTTGATACGTCGACATTACTTAATTGTGCATTAGTCACTCGAGCTTTGCCGTCAACCCAAACGTCGGATACTTGTGAGCGCGATGCACTATAAACAATTTGCGCAGTTGGATTATAAACTGGCTGAGTCGACAAATGATTGAGGTCGATTGCTACTAGGTCAGCGGATTTGCCGATTTCGAGGGAGCCAACTTGATCGGCTATGTTAAGCGCTTTAGCGCCATTGATGGTCGCCATTTCTAAGGCTTGCCAAGCAGGCAGGGCACTGGCGTCATCGGCCGTTGTTTTAGCGATCAAACAAGCGGTGCGCATTTCGCCGAGCATGTCTAAATCATTGTTACTTGATGCGCTATCGGTGCCGAGGCAAACATTGGTTCCGGCTTCGAGCAAGTCAGCGACGCGACATTGGCCGCTCGCGAGTTTGAGATTCGACTCAGGACAGTGAACAACGTGAATGCCTTGCTCCGCAGTGAGCGTAATTTCATCGTCGTTAAGCTGAGTCATGTGCACAGCCATCATGCGCGGGTTCAATAAGCCGAGCTCGTTTAAACGTTGGAGCGGCCGCTTACCATCATTGGCCACTGCGCTAGTGACTTCGAAGTCTGTTTCATGCACATGCATGTGAATTGGCACATGGAGTTCATCAGCATAGGTGCGAACGGTTTCCAGTGGAGCATCTGAAACGGTATAGGGGGCGTGCGGCGCCATTGTGGCGTTAACTAAAGATAATGCTCGAATGTCGTCATGTACTTGCATGCCTTTTTCAAAATACTCGTCCGAGTTTGCAGCCCATGCGCTTGGGAAATCGAGAACAATCATGCCGACAAAGGCGCGAATGCCCATGTCTTGGGCTACCTTTGCGACGATGTCTGGGTAAAAATACATGTCGTTGAAACACGTAGTGCCGCTCAGAAGCATCTCTGCAATTGCTAATTGCGCGCCATCTCGCATAAAGTCTGGGTTAACCCACTTAGCTTCCGCTGGCCATATATGACCCTCTAGCCATTCCATCAACGGCACATCGTCGGCGATACCGCGAAACAAGCTCATGGCAGCGTGGGTATGCGCATTAATCAAACCAGGGATGAGTACATGTGTGTTGCGCTCAACATGTTGAGCCTGAGGGTATTGTTTTAGTGCTTTCTCAGTTGCGAGAATGTCAGCTATCTTGCCATTTTCGATAAGTACCGAATGGCGTTCCAAAACCGTATCTCGTGGGACAACCGGTATAACCCAGCGAGCAGAAATAAGTACTTGAGAATCGTCCATTGTTGTTGTGATTAGTCTGCGTGGTTGGTCTTTGAAAATAACGCGTAGATGAATTAAGGGCGGGAGCCGCCTCACTAGAACTTGATTGTAATATATACTAGCGCCCACGATGTAGATAAATAGCAGTGGTAGCGCTGCTGAACTAGCGAATATGCAAATTCTGGTTACCGGAGCAGCGGGCTTTATCGGCGCTGATTTGAGTCAAAAATTATTAGGTCAAGGTCATAGCGTTGTTGGCGTTGATAATTTCAATGACTATTATGATGTGAGCTTAAAGAAAGCCCGTGTTGAGCAGGTACAGCAGCATGCTCAAGCCTCGAGTTTTCGTCTAGAACAACTCAATATTCAAGACCGAGACAATATGGCGGCCTTGTTTGAAGAGAATAAGTTTGACGTAGTGGTCCACTTGGCAGCTCAAGCGGGTGTACGTTACTCCATCGAAAACCCCCAATCGTATATCGACTCAAACCTAGTTGGTTTTGGAAACATCCTAGAGGGCTGTCGCCAGTCGAAAGTTGGGCACTTAGTGTATGCGTCGTCGAGCTCGGTGTATGGCGCTAATAAAAACTTTCCCTTTTGTGAAGCAGACCGAGTAGATAACCCAGTTTCACTTTACGCTGCAACTAAAAAGGCCAATGAGTTGATGGCTCACAGCTATGCTCATTTATACGACATCAGATGCACAGGACTGCGTTTTTTTACCGTTTACGGTCCATGGGGGAGGCCTGATATGGCACCGTTTCGTTTTGCATCGCGCATGTTGAAAGGCGAAGAAATACCGGTTTACAACAATGGCAACATGATTCGTGATTTCACGTACATCGACGACATCACGGAAGGCGTTTCAAGAGTTACGCAGAGCAGTTCGTCGAAAGAGAACTATGCGCTGTATAATATTGGCCGGGGTGAGAAAGTACAGTTAATGGAGTTCATTGAGTGCATGAGCAAACATTTAGGTGTGGAAGCTAGGATCAATATGATGCCAATGCAAGATGGGGACGTGCCCAGAACCATGGCGAATACTGTTGCATTGCGAAGAGATTTTGATTATCAACCGACAATCTCAGTGGATGAAGGGGTTCGACGTTTTGTTAACTGGTACAAGGAGTTTTATTCGTTGTGATAAGAGTGTTTACTTCTTTTTTCTAATTTCATAGACATTAACCCCGTTAGACGACCACAATAACTTAAAGAAGTCGGGCCTTTCTGAGAGGTGTTCGAACAGCGCATCGGGATAATAATAATGAGTATTATTCCATTCCTTTTCAGACCAGTGCCCTGATAGTGCTCCTACCGTGCTATTTGGCATAGTTCGAGTATTGCTAATTAATAAGTGCCCCGTAAATTTATCAAGTTGCTTCGGACTATAGTCGTAATATGAGAAGCGCTTAAAACGATATCCGCGAGTGAACTTCTGTCTTAGAGCCTCATGCTGAGTTAAACCAGAAATCATGTAGCCCAACATTGGATCTGTTAGCACTTGCTTTGGTTCTTCAAGCGAATTTAAGAAGTTGACTAAATCTTTATATCTCTCGTGCCCGAGCTCTGAATTGGTCCTGCTAATAGTTGGAATGCGACTAAAATGGGCTCCCTGCCATGTGTTCAAAATTGGAAGTAACAGCAAGACCATCATCGCGACTATTGAGCTGGCATAGATTCTATTGCCAAGCTTTTCAGAGCTAACTTTCTTAAAGTAGTTAATAAAAAGGTCGGCTGCTACAAAGTGAATTGGCAATAGATAGCAAAGCCTCCAAACCGTTGTAGAGTTGTAGTGTCGTAAAAAGGTATCAACAAAAAACGGATTGAGAAACGTGAGAAGAGGGCTGAGCATACCCGCAATCAAGAAAAGGTTGTTTTTATATCTTTGGATATTTAAGAAAAATAGCACGTAGACCAATAAACCCCAAAGAGTAACTACCTGAATAAACTGGTTTTTTAGATTCAAAACCGTTAATTGAGGTAAAAACCAAAAGCCCTTACCGAAATCCCACAAGCGCCAGTGAGCATTGGGTGTTCTTGCGAAATTCTCGACTGAATAGCTGTAAAGAGCGACGAATGCTAGCAATGCTAATACTGAAAAAGAAAGTGATTGATACCGGTTGATAACAACTCCGCTTTTTGACAGCGAGCGAAAAAATGCTGCGATGCTTATACAAATTGCCATTATTCCGATAAACATGGCTTCTTGGATATGGACCGCTGCAGCTGCAAGCGTTAAAAGCGCGATCGGAATAAGGTGGCTAAAGATGGCCTTAGGGTGAAACCTTTTCTCGAGGTAATCTATGCCTATGGCAATAGCGCAAAAATATAGCGTGAGCGCTAGCATAGAAGGCGCAAAGGTGTAGTAGCGAAAAAAGGAAAAAACACTTATACCCATGTGCATTGAGAGAAAAGCAATGCTGAGCAACGCAATGGCTCGACAGTATTTACTCCCCTCAAAGATTCGCTTTGCGAAATAGAACACCGCAACTAGCAATAAAGTTCGATTGCTAAAATCTACAAGTTCTATTACTTGTGTTGAGCTGGCATCGCTGAAGCGGCTTGCAAATGCTGCGAGATAGTAGAATACACCAGACTTTTGAGTAAGTAGCTGAGTAAATGAAAGTGGTTGGCCTAAGCTGTTTTGTTCTAGTGATCTTAATGCGTCCTGATATCGACCTAAATGACTATATAGATCTGAGGGAACCTCATTGTAAGATCCAATAACTAGCTGGTATATACTGGACACCAAAACAATGCCAATAGGTATTTTGAAGTCTGGTATAGAGTCGCTATGAAATTGGCGTTTAGGAATTGATTTGAATATTGCGCTCAGGATTACGACTAAACTGGAAAACACGATTAAGGAAAAAGTGTTTTGAAAAGTGTCAGCATGCACCCCAAAGTAATTGCAAATACAGAATGCTAGAACATAAAGAGCATAGGAGGCTGCGATCGACCCAAGTACTCCGACATTGGCGCCGTTAATTTTTACTTTCTTAAATATTTTGCTAAGAGCCAGCCCTGGCAGAATCAGAACTGACCAGTAAGCGACCAAGAAAAGCATTGACGAGATCATTATTATCGGCCGCCACGGCGAAGAGTAACTAGAACTGTTCTGAGTAGGATATTTAAATCAAGAATCAACGAATAGTTTTTTATATAGTACAAGTCATACTGTAGCTTTCGCAGCGCGTCTTCGGTTGACGCGCCATAGGGGTAGCTAACCTGAGCCCAACCAGTTAAACCTGGCTTTACGACATGACGAAGGTCATAGTAAGGAATATCTTCAGCGAGTAGAGAGGTAAATTCAGGTCGCTCTGGTCGTGGGCCAATTATGCTCATCTCTCCTCTGAGAATGTTCCAGCATTGCGGTAATTCATCGATGCGGCTTGTGCGGAAGAATTTCCCAAATGGGATAATTCGGGAATCATCACTGCTCGCCCATTGTGCTCCGTTTTTTTCAGCTCCAAGGCGCATTGTGCGAAATTTATAGATTGTAAAGGGCTGCCCATGCATTCCGACTCTCACTTGAGAAAAAAGAACCGGCCCTCTCGATACTAGTTTTATTAAGAGCATAGCTATTAAGGCAAACGGAAGGCTTAATATCATCAATAACAGAGCACCAACTATGTCTACGCAACGTTTAACCCTCGAAGCTACTGAGCTATGAAGCATAGTGAAACCCTCTGCGCGAATAAACCAGTCACTATTTATTTCGTTAACAGGAATAAGAAACAAGAAATTTTCGAAAAAGTCAGATAGAGAGAATATTGGAACTCCATTAAGCCTGGATTGTACTAGAAGTTTCTGTTCTTTAGTGCTCGGGTGGTAATCTGGCGTGATAACAATAGCGTCAAAGTTATCTGATAAGCAATTCTGAGTAAATGTGGGGACTAATTTTATATTGTAGCCAATCAGTCGAGAGTTTAGAGCAGCGTGGAAGCGTTTTCGTTCCTTAATTTCTCCGAGCACTAGTAGCTCTCTGCTTTTACCGCTCACCAGAAACATCTTGTTTAGAATAACCCTCGTTAGTGCCGAGCTTGCTCCAAATAAAAGTATTGCAAATGGGAAGATGCCTCGTCCAAACAGTTCTGTGAATCGTTCAGGGCCCGAAAAATAAATGAGGAATGTGCATGGGATTGTAGAGGCCAGGACTACAAAAAAAGTATTTAGTGGGAGTTTTGGGCGGCTTGCAATCTGAATGCTAGTGTAGCCGCTTCCAATAAATAAGCATGACACAATTACAGATGTGAGACCAAAGAATTCAACGCTAACGAAGTCAGGATAAAGCCCAAGTCGTATTTTGGTTGCTATAGAAAAACATACTGCTATCAACCATAGGTCAGCGGCCAGTAGGCAGAATTTATGAGTCGGATGGTGAATGCCAAAAAGAGACTGACGCATACTATTATTTATCTTGACGTGGCTATGACTGAGATTTAAGTACCGCGTCAGTGATAATCTTTATCGTGTCGGGTTCTAGATATGGGTGCATTGGCAAGCTGACTATTTTTTTCGCTACTTCTTCACTAACAGGAAAATCACCCACAGCGTGTTTTAAGTGTTTGTAAGCTGAGGAAAGATGGATGGGTGTCGGATAGAAGATGGCCATTGGGATTTGTTGATTTTCAAGGTCAGTTTTGAGCTTTTCCCTATTGTTAACTTGAATAGAATACTGCGCCCAGACGCTTCCTTGGTTCTCTGGTACGTGTGGTATTTTAACTGTTTCTCGTAAGCCTTGAGAGTATAGGTCCGCGACCGAGTTTCGCAGCGCTATTTCGTGATCATAAAACTTGAGTTTCTCAAGAAGTATCGCCGCTTGAATCGTATCCATTCGGGCGTTTAGGCCAATCCTGACATTGTCATACTTGTTCCCATTAATTGCTTGGCCATGGACCCTAAGTGACACCATTGTTTCGTATAATTCTTGGTCGTTGGTAAAGACGGCGCCTCCATCTCCATAGCACCCAAGTGGTTTTGCTGGATAAAAGCTAGTCGACGCTGCGTCTCCAAGCGAGCAAGCTTTTTTGTTGTGATATGGTGCCCCGAAAGATTGAGCCGCATCCTCAAGAACAAATAGATTGTTTTCTTTAGCGATTATGTTGATGGCATTGAAATCTGCTGCAAGTCCGAATAAGTCTACTGGCATTACCGCTTTAGGGGTTAACTTGCCTTCACGTAAAACTTCTCTAACAGCTTTTTCGAGACTTGTCGGCGATAAATTGTAGGTGTCGGGGTCAATGTCGACAAATACCGGCGTGGCACCACAAAGAGATATTGATTCGGCTGAAGCGAAAAAAGTGAATGGCGTAGTGAAAACAGCATCCCCTGGCCCAATGCTTTTTGCCATCATAGGGAGTAAAAGGGCATCCGTTCCGCTGGAGCAAGACAGTGCAAATTCGACGCCAATATACTCCCTTAAGCGCTTTTCAAGCTCATTGACTTCTGGGCCCATGATGTATTTACCATGCGAAAGCACGTTGTTTATTGCTGTGTCGATGGATGTTTGATGGGTTTTGTATTGAGTTTTCAGATCTATAAATGGTATTTGCACAGGCTAGCTCTCGTTTCTTAATATTGTGGTCAAACTGTTGTCAAAAATCTATTGACCAGATTTTAACAAACTTATCTGGATCAAACTAAGTTACATGTTAAAAATCCTTGGCGGTCTGGTATAATTAGTCTAATTCTTACAAAATTCATCCTACCTCAATCTCATATGTTACCTATAACTCCAGTTATTCTGTCGGGTGGCTCAGGCAGTCGCTTGTGGCCAAGCTCTCGATCCATGTATCCAAAGCAATTTTTGAAGTTGGTATCTGACAACACTATGTTGCAAGAGACGGTTTTGCGACTAGGTGGTCTTGCCAATTTGTCCGATCCCGTTGTTGTCGCAAATAATGAGCATCGTTTTCTTGTTGCGGAGCAACTTAGCACTTGCGGGCTTGGCCATACAAAGATTATTTTAGAGCCTGCAGCGAGAAATACAGCTCCGGCGATTGCTCTCGCTGCTATGGCATTGGGTGCTGATCCGGATACAGTCATGTTGGTGCTTCCGGCTGATCACATAATCGAGGACCAAGATGCATTTTATAACGCGATAGAGCTTGGGCGATCTCAAGCTGAGCTTGGTAAGTTAGTTACTTTCGGAATTGTACCTAGTTCTCCGCAAACGGGATACGGCTATATACATGCTGGTCGTGAGGGCCCTTCCGGTGTATTCGAAGTCAACGAGTTTGTAGAAAAACCAGACTCTGCTAAAGCTAAAAGGTATGTCGAAGATGGCTGCTACAGTTGGAACAGTGGGATTTTCATGTTTCGCCCATCAGTCTATTTAGACGAACTTAAATTGAATCATCCAGAAATCATCAGCGTTTGCGAGCAATCACTTTCATCTGCCAGTGAAGATTTGGACTTTATTCGCGTGGACGAGTCTTGTTTTAAAGAATGCCCATCAAATTCGATAGATTATGCTGTCATGGAGCATACTCAAAACGCAGTTGTGTTGCCTGTAAGTATTGGTTGGAATGATATCGGGTCCTGGTCAGCCTTATGGGAGCAGTTAGATAAAGATCGAGATGGTAACGTGCTTAAAGGTGATGTTTTAGTTGATGGCGTATCAAATAGTCTGATTATCAGTGATAAGAAATTGATAGCTGGTGTTGGTGTGGAAAATGTTATTTTGGTTGAAACTGATGACTCTATTTTGTTGGTAAACAAAAATCGAGTACAAGATGTCAAATCTATCGTGAACCGTCTGGTCGAAACTAATCGCCCTGAATCTCAACTGCATCGTAAGGTCTATCGTCCTTGGGGGTTTTATGACTCTATTGAGAATGCCGAAGGCTTTCAAGTAAAGAGGCTAGTGGTTTACCCTGGGGCGCAGCTGAGCTTGCAGATGCATCATCATCGAGCGGAGCACTGGGTTGTTGTGAAGGGAACTGCTGAAGTCATAAATGGCGATGATAAAATGTTGTTACGGATTAATGAGTCTACTTATATACCTATAGGTGCTACGCATTCACTTGGGAATCCAGGTAAGGTGAATTTGGAGATAATCGAAGTTCAGTCCGGAGACTATTTGGGTGAAGACGATATCGTTCGATATGAAGATAGATATGGCAGAGCTTAGCTTGGGCCGCATTAAGGACGGGTTCGTAGCGCACATCTCTAAGAAGTTTTTGCCGGTTAGGGGTGGTGTCGAGGTGGTTGTAGATTCATTGTGTAAAATTTTCTTTGAATTAGGCTTTAATAATATTGTGATATCTACTGAAGAGTCAGTCTTACGTAATACAGAGCAATATCGATACGCTCGGCTCTGTCTTAGTAAGTCGTATGCGGATTTCCTGTCGCTTCCATTGGCCCCCGGAGTTCTATTGAATGCAGGTCGATTTCTTAGCCGGCCTGGGCTTGTATTTATTCATTACCCTTTTCCGCTGGCCGATTTGGCTTTTTTTGTATCATATTTTTTAAATCGTTCGAAAGTGATCGTTTATTGGCATTCTGAGATTTACTCACAAAAACTTACAAAGTGGTTTGTTTTTCCATTTACCTTTTTTTTATTGTCTCGCGCAAATAGGGTTCTTGTAGCTTCCCCTTCGATGGTGGAGCATTCCAGTCTTCTAACGCGTTTTCATAAAAAAGTATTGGTGGTCCCCTATGGTCTTCCAGACTTAGGTGAAGGTGTTATCCCTAGAGATGATGAATATTTTTTAGCTATTGGCCGACACGTAGCCTACAAGGGGTTTTCATGCTTGATTCGATCAATGGCGTATAACGATAGTAGGCTCATCATTGTTGGTGATGGGCCGCTCTTTGATGCGCATCGAGACCTTATCGTAGAGTTGGGGATAGAAGATCGAATTGAGCTTAAGCAAAGACTCGGAAATCACGAGCGAGACGAACTGATTGCAAACTGCTCAGCGTTAATTCTTCCATCGATATTTCCGAGTGAGGCATTTGCTTTGGTCCAAATCGAGGCAATGAGATACTCAAAGCCTATCATTAATACGCGCCTTAAGTCTGGAGTCCCTTGGGTCGCGAGGCATAACTTAGAGGCAATAACAGTTGAGCCTCAGAATATGCACTCTTTGAATAATGCGGTAGTCTCGCTCGCAATGTCTCCGGGCTTGCGGCGTCGATTGGGTGCGAATGGTCGTAAGCGATTTCTTGAGTTGTTCACTGATGAGCGATTCAAGAAAAATATTGTCAGTGCAGTAGGGCTTTAATGGTTATATCTAATTTCAACTTATTTGTTTGAATATGTTGATGTTTTATTCTCGCTAAAGTTGATTGGATACTATTATTTTATATCAGGTATTTTATGGTTCATACAATTAGGCGCTCTAGGTTAGCGCTGCTCCGATGTTACGGGCATCGAAGATTTATCGTTACTTCAATTAAAAATGAGTTCGTAGTCCGGTTCGCAGAGAGTAAACTAGGCGCCCTTTGGGCCGTCATTCATCCGCTTTCACAGGTTTTAGTTTTTGCGCTAGTTTTATCTAACGTTTTGTCTGCTAAGCTTCCAGGGATTGATTCGAAATATGCTTATGCAATCTATTTGATGGCAGGCATATTATGCTGGTCTTTGTTCGCCGAAATTATCAGTCGTTCAACACGTTTGTTTATTGATAACGCAGGGCTCTTGAAAAAAATAAAGTTTCCGAAACTTGCTCTCCCATTTATCGTCCTAGGGTCATCGCTGTTTAACTTTATGTTGTTGTTGATAGCGTCGGTAGTCGTGTTTCTTTTTTTGGGCCATAGCTTCAACTTATCGACTTTTTGGTTGATCCCTATTACTGCAAGTTTGGCTATTTTTTCGATAGCGATCGGGCTGATTTTAGGGGTGTTGAATGTGTTCGTGCGTGACATTGACCAAGGTGTTCCCATTGTGCTTCAGCTTTTGTTTTGGTTTACACCGATCGTTTACCCAATATCTATAATTCCCGAATCATATCGTTGGCTATTGGCTTATAATCCCGTCTATCCTTTTGTTGACGCTTTTCAGCGAATACTTGTTAATGGTCTTCAACCCGACTATGAAAAGCTGTCTTTCTCTATGATTTTTATTTGCGTTTTGGTTGTTATTGCCGCAAAAGTTTATTCTTCTGCCTCGGAAGAGATTGTAGATGTGTTATGAGTGAATTTTCCTTAGTTGTGACCAATCTAGGTAAGTGCTATAGGTCTTACGAATCAGAGCTGTATCGTTTTGCTAACTGGTTTGGTTTTGCTTCGTCAAAGTATCAAGATCAGTGGGTTTGTAGAAATATTAATTTTAATTTACCCAAGGGTGAGGCGATCGGCATAGTCGGTCGAAATGGGGCCGGTAAAAGTACTCTACTTAAAATTATATCTGGAGTGCTTTCTCCGAGCGAGGGCAACGTTCAGCATGGCGGGAGAGTGTCAGCTATACTAGAGCTAGGTTTAGGTTTTAATGATAACTTTAGTGGACGAAGAAATGTTTACCATGCGGGAGGGTTGATGGGGTTCAGTGTATCTCAAATTGATGGGTTTATTGATGATATAGAGACTTTTATAGAGCTCGGTGACTACTTTGATAGTCCCATGAGAAGCTATTCAAGTGGTATGAAAATGCGTGTGGCATTTGCCGTGGCAACAATGTCCAGACCGGACGTTCTGATCGTTGATGAGGCTCTATCTGTAGGAGATGCTTACTTTCAGCATAAGTGTTTCGGTCGTATTAAGGCCTTTCAGGAGAGGGGTACATCTTTACTATTTGTTTCGCATGATCAGCAGTCGATACAGACACTTTGTCAGAGAGCACTCTTGCTTGACAAAGGAGTGGTTGTCGATATAGGTAAACCGTCTAAAATTTTTGATCACTATAACGCCCTGATTACAGACCAGCAAGATGAGGTCTCGATTGATATTAGCGAAATAGAGTCTAGCGAGTTTCAGGTGATTTCGGGGACAGGGCAGGCTAAATTGACATCAACTCTCCTAAGAAATGAAAAGGGCGAGAGAGTTGATGTTGTATCTGTTGGAGAAGAGGTCATATTAGAAGCGGATGTGCTAATTGTTGCAGACATTAGGTCATTAGTCTTGGGTTTTATGATACGTGATCGGGTGGGCAATGTGATTTTCGGGACAAATACTTATCACCTTAAGGAAGTAGTAACAAACCCTGTTCAGGGGAATGTATATCGATTCTTAGCTAGATTCCCAGCCAATTTAGGTGTCGGTAACTACTCCATTTCGATAGCGGCGACCTCAGGCGAGACTCACTTGGAAGGAAATTATGAATGGCGAGACTTAGCCGTCTTGTTTGATGTTGTAAATAATGCGAAGAATAGCTTTGTTGGCACATCATGGATTGATACAAATATCGAAGTTCAAACTAAATAGCCTAATATGTAAGTGACATGGTATCAGAGAAAATGAATAGCGATTTCTATCGAAAGTTTGAAGATGTATATCGAGGTGATCGCGAGGTTATCAAAAAACGATTGAGTCCCTATGCTGCCTATGCAGCAGAATCTTTAGAGTCTGGGTATGGAGATGGATTCCTTGATTTGGGATGTGGACGTGCTGAGTGGGTTGAACTACTTACTGGCTTGGGGTTTAGCGGAATCGGCGTGGATTCAGATGTGAGCATGATCACCTTGCCCGCCCATTTGAAATTGAATGTAAAGCATATAGATTTATTTGATTATTTAAAGACGATAAGTGACGATAGCTTATCTGTCGTAAGCGCATTTCATGTCATAGAGCACGTCGATTTTGACGATTTAATACGCTTAACCAGGGAAGTTCATAGGGTGCTTGCTCCTGGTGGCACTTTGATTTTTGAAACTCCTAACCCAGAAAATATTTCGGTAGGGTCGTCTAGTTTTTACTTGGATCCTTCTCATGACCGGCCCATTCCTCCGCCTTTATTGGAGTTTTTAATAGGGTATTGCGGATTTGATGAGTCTATTGTTTTAAGGCTTCAAGGACTTGAGGTTCCAACCAGCTTATACGGGGTTTTGGTCGGCTCAAGTCGTGATTATGGTGTAGTGGCGCGAAAGAGTGGCGGTGATTTACTTCCACTTATTGTCCGTGATGGCTTGGAGGGCAGTTCCTCTGCTGCATTAAGTGCAGTTTATGATGCAGAGATGGAGCAAAGGCTTTCATCGGTAGAAAAAAATGCAAATGATACGCTCGTGTCTATTGAAGCAAGGATGGACGAATTGAGTTCTAGTCTGGAAACTCAAGATAGGACTATTAAGCAAGCAATCGCTGTCGCTAATGATGCTCGCTCTCTAAATACTGAGCTGGGCTCGATACTGAAGTATAATGAAAGCTTATTAATGGAGAAAGTCGAATTTAAATCGCAGTTGGCTAGCGCCCGACAACGGCAAAAAGAGTCTCGAATTACGGTAAGTAACTTGAAGGAACATATAGCAAATCAAGAACGTATGCTGGCTGTTTCGAAGATGCACTATGACTCAATCTTTAATTCTAAATTATGGCGAGCTACTAAGATAATTCGCTATCCACTGGATCTAATTAAAAGGGGTATTGGTCGGTCTAAAGTGTTTTTAGCGCGAGTCTATTCTTTTTTGAAAAAGAAAGGAGTTGGAGCTGGAGTCAATAAATTGGCTGGCAGGCAATTATTGTCCGCTCGATCAGCTTCACTGTCTTCAGCGCTTTCAGAAAATGAAAACCAGATTTACGACCAACTAAGACAAAAATGAAATTATTAGTAGATATAACAGGGTGCCTATCTCATTCTCAAGATAGGGGCATTGGAAGATATTCCCTTTCACTTTCCAAAGCGTTCATTGATTTTTTTTCGGATATTGATGTTCATTTTTTGATAAACACTTCGCTCCCAAACGAAGCCAAGCCCTTGGTGTTAGATCTCCTTTCTTGCGGAGTAGTGTTGAAAAATATCCACTATATAAGTCATTTACCGATAAGGGCTCGAGATGAAGAAAGCGATCCAGCTTATGCCATAGCGCACACGATATTTTCGATGAAGGTTCAAGAAGTGGCGCCAGATTTCTTGCTGGTAACAGAACATTTTACAAAAGGAATTAATTTCTCGGAGCTTAGCTTGCACGGTACCAAGGTCGGAGTGATAGTTTATGACCTCATACCTCTTATTTTCCCCTCTGATTACCTGCCATCTAAGCAGGACAAAAAATGGTTCGAATGGCGCTTGAAATCACTAAAAAAAGCTGATGTTCTATTCTCGATTTCGAAATCGAGCCAGCAAGACATTAGAAAGCTTGCTGGGGTTGATGAGGTTGTGAATATTGGGGCTGACTGCAGTAGCTCTTTCTCCAGGAGCAATGTAGCTAAAGCTATGGAGGCTAAGCATTTAAATGTGGATAAACCATACTTTCTTTATGTGGGGGGGTTGGATCCACGAAAGTCTGTTGATCTTATGATTGAGGCATTTGGCGACTTCGTTTCTATGGGGTATGATTTTCGATTGAAAATTGTTGGCCTCAGAGTGACGAATATTGTTCCCAAATTAGAATTTTTAATTGCTAAAAGTGGTCTTCAGGATCGCGTCGAGTTTGTGGGTCAAGTAAGCGATGGTGAGTTGATAGATCTGTATGTTGGTTGTTTTGCTTATCTTCATGCCTCTCAATATGAGGGGTTCGGGTTGCCCCTTCTCGAAGCTATGAGGTGTGGCGCAAGTATTATTGCTGCGAACAATTCTAGCGTTTTAGAGGTAGTGGGTGATGCGGCATTTATGTTTGAGACCGAAAACAAGCAATCTTTTTTGAGTGCTATGAACCTCTTGGTTACCGATGCTGAATTACGGGAGAAGAAAATAGGCCTTGGGATGTTGCAGGCAGACTTGTTTAGTTGGCAGCGTAGTGCTGAGATTCTTGTTGAGGCGGTCCGGCGCTTGACTAATGCGCGCGAGTTATCGAGTAAGGAGAGTGTGGTCGGAGTCAACTATAGGGGTAAGGTTTGTGACAACCTAAAGGGACTTAATCTCAATAAAATAGATACGAAGGAGTTGGCAAAGTGTGTAAATCATAGTTTCGAAGTGCCATTTGATAAACCCCAATTACTGCTCGACACATCTATTATAGTTCACGGAGATGCCAAGTCTGGGATTCAGAGAGTAGTTAGAGCTATTATTAATACGCTCTATAGTGAGTATACTGATCAATACGAAATATCGCCGGTATATTGCGATCATGATAAAGGGCGTTTTGCTTACTCCAGAGTTTCGATAAATGATGGCTATTCTTTCTCGATTCCTGAAACTCCAAGTTACGTTGATATTCGCAGAGGTGACAAATTTATTGGAATGGATTTGAATCATCATTTGATGAATTCTGGCAAGCCTATTTATTATGATGTCTTGCGATCTAAAGCGGATGTTTTTTTCGTAATATATGATCTTCTGCCAGTAAAATATCCAGAGTACTTTCCGGAAGGAGTGGACCAAGTACATCGAGTGTGGTTAGAGGAACTGGCTAAAGCTGATGGTGTATTAGCTATTTCCCAGTCGGTATTGAATGATTACAGTCGATATTTAAATGAGACCCAAATAGATAGGAACTTAAACCAGAAGTTAAGATGGTTTCACTTGGGTTCTGACTTGGAAAACTCCGTTCCGTCTGAAAGCGAAGGTGATCAAGCAGCTGTTGAGCTATACAGAGAATGCATCGGTTCTAGATTGACTATTGTGATGGTCGGCACGATCGAGCCTAGAAAGGGTTATAAGGAGGTTTTTGAAGCCTTTGAGTTGGTTTTTGAATCAAAATTGAATGTCAATCTTGTGTTTGTCGGTAAGGCTGGCTGGAAAGTAGACGAGTTGATTGGCAGGTTCTACGACTCAGTATACTTGGATAATTGCTTTTTCTGGCTTGACGGACCTTCGGATTTTGTTTTGAGGGAGGTCTATGAGTCGGCAGATGGAATCATTGCGGCATCGTTTGATGAAGGTTTTGGCCTTCCCATTGTCGAAGCTGCAAAATTTGAAATTCCAGTATTGGCTCGAGATATACCTGTGTTCAGAGAGGTTGGCGGCCAAGGTGCCACATATTTTTCTGGATTAAATGCGAATGAGTTTTCTGATGAGATTATGGCTTGGTTGGAGTTGATAGAACAAGGTCTTGCGCCTGACTCTAAACAAACTAAAATATTAACTTGGAGTGAAAGCACTGCTCAAATCTTAGATGGAATAGCTTAAGATCTAAAATTATTTCTGAGGAAGAAGCTAATAGTTTCTGTGGCTCGTTCCGGTGCAAATTAAATTCTGTTTAGTTTGAAGTTTGATTTGGTGCCTACGATTAATTTGATGTACAATCATCCTTATAATTTAAATACATCTTTAAATCGGAGATCCAAAGATGAAAAAACTGTTAATCGCGCTTAGTTTAATTTCAGCAGCTGGTAATGCACACGCAGGATCAGCGGGCGGAGAAATAGGTAGGATAATTGTACAAGATCCCGCCACTCTTTTCTTTACTGTAGGGACCATTGCCGGCGGTCCTTCGCTTTGTGGAAGTATTATTCCAAGCACCACTGAATTTGCTTTAGATTTATCTACTACCGCAGGAAAGTCACAATACGCTGCGATATTGACGGCTAAAGCTCTAGGCAGCCCTGTTACCGTAATTGGTAAAAATGTATGTGATGTATGGCCAGATAGAGAGTCGGTAAGCTATATTGTAGTAGATTAGAGCTGCTGCCAATTAGAGGTTGCTTTTCCAATGTAATGGTTAAGCAGCTTCAGTATATAACTGCCTAAAGGTGACAATTTATGTCACCTTTTTTAGTGTCAATCCAAATCAATGTTTCAAGCTGGATTGGAACCAACCTTAAATATATTTTTTGATATGAAATCTGCAATTGTAACCGGTATTACCGGTCAGGACGGAGCCTATTTGGCGGAGTTATTAATTTCAAAAGGCTACACAGTCTATGGAACGTATAGACGAACTAGCTCCGTTAACTTTTGGCGGCTTGCGGAACTCGGTTTGCTAGAGCACCAGAACCTTGAGTTGGTAGAGTATGATTTGACAGACTTGAGTTCATCTATTCGTTTGTTAGAGCAGAGCGGAGCAAAGGAAGTGTATAATCTGGCAGCCCAAAGCTTCGTGGGGGTGTCTTTTGATCAGCCTATAACTACTGCTGAGATAACTGGCCTTGGAGCGGTGAATTTACTTGAAGCCATACGCATTGTCGATCAGGATATAAAATTCTATCAAGCCTCGACATCTGAAATGTTTGGAATGGTCCAGCACGTGCCGCAGTCGGAACAAACGCCTTTCTATCCGAGGAGTCCTTACGGTGTTGCAAAGCTATATGCTCATTGGATGACTATAAATTATCGAGAATCCTACGATATTTTTGCTTCAAGCGGCATATTGTTCAATCACGAATCTCCATTGAGAGGGCGAGAATTTGTTACTAGAAAGATCACAGATTCTGTCGCTAAAATTAAATTAGACAAATTGGGTTATATCGAATTGGGGAATCTCGATGCTAAGAGAGACTGGGGATTTGCTAAGGAATATGTAGAGGGCATGTATTTAATGCTCCAGCATGACATTCCAGATACCTTTGTGTTGGCCACGAACCGAACTGAAACTGTTCGAGATTTCGTTGATATGTCGTTTAAAGCGATTGATGTCGATATTGAGTGGCATGGAAAAGGTGAAGATGAGGTTGGCATTGACTCGGTGACTGGAGATAAAAGAATCATAATAAACCCCAAATTTTATAGGCCAGCAGAAGTCGAACTACTCATCGGTGATCCTTCTAAAGCAGAGAGTGAACTTGGTTGGTCACCAAGAACCAGTCTCGAAGAGCTTTGCGAAATGATGGTCGAGTCAGATGTCAAGCGAAATCAATACGGCTTTTCTTTTTGAGTCGCAGGATTTTTCACCAGCTAGTCAAATTGGTTGGAGACGGGTTTAATAAGATTGCGAGAATGTCTAATGGCCGATGCTAAAAGAATCTTGATAACCGGCGCCAGCGGTTTCACCGGTCCATACATGGCTCGTGTGCTTAAGCAACCTGGGGTTAAAATTATTGGGGTTTCCAATAATAAATCTAGTATAGACGATACCTTCGATGAAGCCTATGCGACTGATTTGACTAATAAGGCAGCAGTAGAGGATTTGGTTGCCGGAGCGGCGCCTACGCATGTTGTTCATCTGGCTGGAATTTCTTTTGTTGGTCATGAGGACCTCAATCAATTTTACTCTGTTAATGTTGTCGGCACCGAAAACCTTTTGATGGCGCTGTGTGAATCTAAGAGTGAAATTGCAAATGTTCTTATTTCTAGTTCTGCAAATGTTTACGGCGTGCCTAGCCAAGAAGGAGGTATAACCGAAGCTGAAGAGTTAAGGCCTATCAATCATTACGCGATTAGTAAGCTGGCCTCTGAATTTGTAGCAAGAAAGTTCATGGATAAGCTTCATATAACAATTGCACGCCCATTCAATTATATCGGATATGGTCAAAATCAATCGTTTGTGATTCCTAAGATTGTGCAAGCCTTTGCATCAGGAGAAAGTACCTTAGAGTTGGGCTCTTTGGATGTAAGTCGAGATTTTACTTATGTCGGTGATACTGTGCGAGCTTATTCGAGCCTTTTGTATTCCGATGATTGTATAGGGGGGGCCTTTAATGTTTGCTCTGGATTCGCAGTGAGTCTTTTAGAGGTGATTGATATAATGCGGCAAATATCGGGTGAAACTTTAGAAGTTGTTACGAATCCTTTATTTGTAAGAAAGCATGAGATAAAAAGCTTGCATGGAGCTAATGATAAAATCCGTAGCTATACCGGTTGGGAGCCTAAAACTACTATTGAGGCCACTTTGCGTGAAATGTATAAGTGTTATGTTCTCAACCTATAGATGAGCAATACTTGATTTGGTTATGAATATAGTAATAGGAGTTGATAGCATCAAGCACCCGATGTCAGGCGTGGGCGTTTATAGCTACGAGTTATGCAAGCAATACATACTGAGGGATGATGTCAACGTTGTTGGTTTGGGGCGATACAGTATATTTGATCGGGTTGAACTAGAGGAGAAATTAAGGAGAGCAAGAATTGAGCCTTGGCTGATAAAAGGAGCGAATAGAGTTCATTTTAGTCGAGTTCTGATCAATAGGCTTAAGTCTTCTAATGCTTTGCGGAGGGCTTATCATAGTACCTCCAAACTGGCTGCATTAAAGCACCTGAATAAATTAGACCAATCTTTTATTTATCATGTTCCAAACTTTATTGGGTATGGCAACTCTTATAAAAAGGTCGTTACTATTCATGATTTATCACATATTGACTGCGAAGGTATGCACCCGCCGAGCCGTGTAAAATTCATGAGAGACCAGCTTAGCGATAGCATCGCATCCGCGAGGCGCATTATTGTGGATTCTGAGTTCACTCGCGAGCGTTTATTGGAGTCTGGTTTGATTGATCGAAATCGTGAAAACGATATATTCAGAGTTTATCTTGGTATTAGGGATGCTTTTTCTGCTTGTCAACCCGCAAGTGAGAATAGTGTTTTTTTCGAGCACTTTTGTCTAAAACCGCAAAACTATTTTCTCGCGTTAGGTACTATTGAGCCGCGCAAGAACTATGTTCGTTTAGTTAGAGCATACTCAAAGCTTCCTCAGTCGGTAGCTCTACAGTTCCCATTAGTCATTTGCGGTGCACTTGGATGGGGATACG
The DNA here is from genome assembly GCA_947499305.1 of uncultured Arenicella sp. Taxonomy (GTDB): domain Bacteria; phylum Pseudomonadota; class Gammaproteobacteria; order Arenicellales; family Arenicellaceae; genus Arenicella. The sequence continues at coordinate 174,490 of CANMNN010000001.1, forward strand.
AAGCTTTCCTTGAGTTAGTGGCTAGCATCAAGCCGCCTCATAGAGTGGTTTTGACCGGCCATGTTTCCCAGGCGGACATAAGTTTTCTTGTCTCCAATGCATTGGCTTTTGTCTATCCTTCTATTTACGAAGGGTTCGGCATGCCGGTTTTAGAGGCTATGAAGTGTGGTGTGCCTGTAATTACTTCTGGTGTGGGAGCGACGCTTGAAGTGTCATCGGATGCGGCGCTGCATGTCGACCCGCTTTCAGTTGAAGAGATATCTGATGCAATGATGTTGATGTCTTCGTCTGAGTCGACTGCTAAAGATTATGCTAAGAAGGGCACGCTTAGATCGTCTGAATTTAGTTGGGGGCAGTGCGCAGCTGAAACATTAGATGTTTACAAAACCTTGAACTGATGCATCATTACGTTAAGGCTTGCTAATATATTGGTGGAATATTTGAAAAAGAAGATTTTTGTAGCTGGGCATAATGGTATGGTCGGATCAGCCATTGTTAGATTGCTGGAAAGTAAAGGCGAAGATGTCTATAAAGTGCCGCGCGACGAAGTTGATCTGCTTGATCAGCTTAAAACGTATGAATATTTTGCATCAAATAATTTTGATGAGGTTTATATGGCAGCGGCAAAAGTTGGTGGTATTCAAGCTAATAGCGCTTATCCCGCTGATTTTATATTTGAGAATTTGCTTGTTCAAAATAATGTAATTCATGGCGCTTGGAAAACGAAAGTTTCTAAGCTTTTGTTTCTTGGCTCGTCGTGTATATATCCTAAATTTGCAAGACAGCCAATCGATGAGAGTCAGCTGCTCTCGGGGGATTTGGAATCCACTAATTCAGCCTATGCTGTTGCGAAAATCTCAGGATTGCAATTGTGTAAAAGTTATAACCAACAATACGGGACCGACTTCAGGGCTGTAATGCCGACTAACTTGTACGGATCTAATGATAATTTCCATGAAGAGAATGCTCATGTTTTGCCCTCGCTGTTAAAGAGAATTCACGATGCCAAGAAAGTTGATGCTGATGAAGTGCTGATATGGGGCTCTGGCTTACCTAGAAGAGAGTTTTTGCACGTCGAAGACATGGCGAGAGGTTGCTTCCACGTGATGCAGCTCGATAAAACTTCATACTACGATAGTGTTTTACCCGAATATCAGTATTTTAATATTGGCACTGGTGTTGATATCACCATTAAACAGTTAGCTGAGCTCATCGTTGACGTGGTTGGCTTTAAAGGTAGGCTTAGCTTTGATGCATCTAGGCCAGACGGTACGCCGAGAAAGCTTTTAGATATAGGTCGAATCGGAAAGACCGGCTGGAAAGCGGAGATTACACTTGAAGATGGGATTCGGAGTACCTATGAGTGGTATAAAGAAAATGAAGCTCTCGCCAGAAGTTAGGGGCAGGGCGCAGCGCTAACCGACTTCGAGTCTAGTTGTTTAAGGTTTTGAATGGGTAGTGTGAAAGGTTGTATGTGATCTCTCAGTGGACTGTTTGGGGCATTTGCCGTTCGAGCACCTTGAACATAGTTTACCCGCTCGGCATGGGTCCATAGGTGTAGGGCCAGCAATTAAACGAGAATGATCAATTTCAGGCGGCGGGCACTATTAAGTTGGTTTTAATTTCTGTTAATGAGAAGGTTGTTCTTTTGCCTCAGAGAGACGCCATCGCCATAATAGATCAGTTGATAATATGGTTTTATCTAGATCAGTTGCCATTGTGATCTGATGGTTGTTTTCAGCCTTTCTAAAGTAGGCATTATGCTCTTACTTGATTAGGGTGGACGATCGCACGATTGCGTTGTCATGTACCTTAATGCTTTCTGCTATTATGCCCCGCAATTTCTAGATGTCTGCGGTGCTAGTAGAAACTTGGCTTCTACTGATCCAAATAACGACGATTCCGTTCAAATTTTTCCTTTCATCGAATATACTATTGCTCCAGCTAAATATAACAATAATTGTAAGGCAATGGACTTTCCACATTCAATCTTTAAAGCCTATGACATCCGTGGTGTCGTAGGTAAGACTTTAAATCAAAACATTGCTTTTTCAATTGGTCGCGCTGTAGGCAGTGAAGTTCGTGCGGCTGGTCAAAATGACATCGTCATCGGTCGAGATGGTCGCCTGTCTGGACCAAATATGTCGGAAGCCCTTTCAAGTGGTTTACGTGCAGCTGGAGTTAATGTTTTAGATATTGGTCTAGCACCGTCACCCGTAGTCTATTACGCCTGTTTTGCTAAGAATATTACATCATGTATAGCTATAACTGGTAGCCACAATCCCGCCGATTACAACGGCTTTAAAATGGTGGTTGATGGCGTTACTTTGTCGTCTGAACGAATTCAAGAGTTAAAGCAACGAATTTTGAGTGATAACTTTTCTTCAGGTGATGGCGCCTACCAGCAAGGTGAAGTTATTCAAAATTATATTGAACGAATTCAGTCGGATGTTAAGCCTGCTCGAAAAATGAAAATCGTAATTGATTGCGGCAATGGCGTTGCCGGAGCTACTGCCCCAGAGGTTTATAAGGCTCTGGGCTGTGAGGTTATCGAGTTGTTCAGTGAAGTTGATGGTGAGTTTCCTAACCATCATCCTGACCCAAGTCAGATAGAGAATCTACAAGACTTAATGGCGGCGGTAAAAGAGCATGACGCAGAAATAGGTCTTGCTTTTGATGGTGATGGTGATCGATTAGGAGTCATTAGTTCAAAAGGAGAGATTATCTGGCCAGATCGCCAAATGGTTTTGTTTGCTCGAGATATTCTTAGTCGCAACCCCGACGAAGAAATTATTTACGATGTTAAATGCAGCCGAAATTTGCCCGTTGAAATTGAGGCGGCAGGCGGTAGGCCTACAATGTGGAAAACGGGACATTCTTTTGTTAAAGCAAAGCTCAAGGAGACTGGTGCTGCGATAGCTGGTGAGATGAGTGGGCATATCTTTTTTAATGAGCGTTGGTATGGTTTCGATGACGGCGTTTATGCGGGCGCTCGTTTATTAGAAATTCTTTCTAAATTTGAGCAAACTCCTCAGCAAGTTTTTGACGATTTGCCCGATAGCGTGAATACACCCGAGTTGCGAATGGATTTTGAAGAAGGCGAAAATCACGTATTTATGGAAAAGATGATTAAATCAGCCTCTTTCGCTGGTTCTGTCAGCACTGTTGACGGTTTGCGTGTTGATTATGCTGATGGTTTTGGCCTAGTTAGAGCTTCTAATACCACGCCAATACTGGTTTTGCGCTTTGAAGGTGATGTTGAGTCATCTTTGTCTCGAATTCAGGATGAATTTCGAACAGAACTACGAAAAATTGATGCCGATGTTGTCATTCCATTTTAATTTTTTTGTAGTGGTATTCTAGAGTGCTGCCTAGGTTTATCGAGTAATTAATATAGTTCATTCAACCCGTCTTATACTGGGTTTATTCGTCTCTATCGGATAAACTCGTGTTAACTATTAAAAAAAGAAAAACCACGAAATGACCGATCAATTTGCCAAGGAAACTATCCCCGCTAATTTAGAGCAGGAGATGCGTCAATCGTACCTCGATTACGCTATGAGTGTGATTGTTGGGCGCGCACTTCCAGATGTTCGCGATGGCTTGAAGCCTGTGCATCGGCGCGCTTTGTACGCAATGGCGATGCTCAATAACGATTACAATAAGCCCTATAAAAAGTCGGCTCGTATTGTTGGTGATGTTATTGGTAAATACCATCCGCATGGCGATACAGCGGTTTACGATACCATTGTTCGTTTGGCTCAAGATTTTTCAATGCGTTACCCGCTTGTAGATGGTCAAGGTAACTTCGGTTCGGTCGATGGCGACTCGCCTGCCGCGATGCGTTATACCGAGATTCGCTTAGAAAAAATCGCACATTCGATTTTGGCCGACCTTGATAAAGAAACGGTTGATTTCTACCCAAACTACGATGAAAGCGAGGTTCAGCCATCGGTGATGCCGACCCGCATCCCCACACTATTGGTTAATGGTTCATCGGGTATTGCCGTTGGTATGGCGACGAATATACCTCCGCACAATCTAACTGAAGTTATCAATGGCTGTGTGGCCATGGTTGATAACGAAGAGATTACGGTTGATGAGTTGATGACTCACATCCCGGGGCCCGACTTTCCTACCTCGGGCTTTATTAACGGCAGCAAGGGTATTCGTGACGCTTACCGTACTGGCCGTGGAAAAATTTATATGCGTGCTCGTACTCATATTGAGACTAACGAGTCTAGTGGCCGCCAGGCGATCATAGTAACAGAGCTGCCGTATATGGTTAACAAGGCTCGTTTACTTGAGAAGATTGCTGAACTGGTCAAGAACAAGAAAATCGACGGCATTACCGAACTGCGTGATGAGTCGGATAAAAGCGGTATGCGCATGTTTATCGCTGTGCGTCGTGGAGAAGTTGCTGAGGTTATTCTCAATAAGCTATTTCAACAAACGCAATTGCAAACTGTTTTTGGCATTAATACGGTTGCCTTGCTCGACAATCAGCCGCGTTTATTCAATTTGCGTGAGTTGATCGAAGAGTTCATCAAGCATCGTCGTGAGGTTGTAACTCGCCGCACAATTTTCAATTTACGTAAAGCACGAGCGCGAGCGCATATCTTAGAAGGCCTTGCGATTGCTTTAAGTAATATTGACGAAATGATCCAGTTGATCAAGGACTCAGCTAGCCCAGGCATCGCTCGAGAAAAATTGCTCGAAAAACTTTGGGAACCCGGAGTTGTCTCAGAAATGATCTCGCGAGCCGGTGATGTTTCTTGTAAGCCAATGGGGCTTGCCCCTGAGCTTGGCTTGCATGGCGACACCTACAAGTTGTCTGAAAAGCAGGCGAAGGCCATTCTTGATCTCCAATTGCATCGCCTAACTGGCCTTGAACAAGATAAAATTCGTGCGGAGTACGCTGAGGTTCTCGAGCGAATCGCTGAGTTTATCAATATTCTCGAGAACACCGATCGTTTGATGGAAGTGATTCGTGAAGAATTAATCGCAATTCGTGAAGAGTATGGTGATGAGCGCCGTACTGAAATTATTGATCAAAAGCTAGATCTTACGCTCGAAGACATGATCGCCGAAGAAGACTTGGTGGTGACTTTGTCTCATGAGGGCTATGCCAAATCGCAGCCGTTGAGCGATTACCGAGCTCAGCGCCGGGGTGGCAAGGGCAAAAGCGCAACAAAGACTAAAGATGATGACTTTGTAGAGCGCATGTTCGTTGCCAACTCACACGATACGATCCTGTGTTTTTCTGATAAGGGTAAGGTTTATTGGTTAAAAGTATATGATCTGCCGCAGGCTGGGCGAAACGCTAAAGGTAAGCCTATTGTTAACTTATTGCCACTCGATAACGATGAACACATTACCGCGATTTTGGCGGTGAAAGAGTTTACTGAGGGTAGCCATGTGTTTATGGCAACTAGCGATGGTACCGTCAAGAAAACCTCATTAATGGATTTCTCTCGCCCTCGAGCAAATGGCATTATTGCGCTCGATCTGGTCGAAGGGAATGAGCTGGTCGGCGTTGGTTTAACTAACGGTGCTCAAGAAGTGATGTTGTTCTGTACTTCTGGTAAAGCAATACGCTTCGCTGAGGACGACGTTCGTAAGATGGGGCGTACGGCGCGCGGTGTTCGCGGCATTAAAATAGCTGATGGACACAAGGTTAACGCCATGATTATCTGTGACGCAGGCGATCAAGATTCTGCTGTGCTCACATTAACCGAAAATGGCTTTGGTAAACGAACCTTGTTATCTGAGTACAACGTACAAGGGCGAGGTGGCCAAGGTGTGATATCGATTCAAACCAGCGAGCGGAATGGTAATTCCGTGGGTGCGATTCTAGTAGAAGAACATGATGAGGCAATGCTGATTACTAACGGCGGCACATTAGTCAGAACTCGTGTTGCTGAAGTATCGGTTATTGGCCGAAATACACAAGGCGTTAAAATCATCGGTGTATCCGAAGATGAGCAGCTCATCAGCATTGAAAAAGTAGCTGAATCCGACGAGGACGATGATGCCGAGGCCGAACTTGATGGTGTTGAAGAGGCTCAAGGAGTGAGTGATGGCGAGACTGATAGTGATCTGATTGAAGGTGGCGATAACGGTGCCGCCGAAGAAGACGGTGGTAGCGAGTAGTGAGTCTTTGAGGTTTGCGCGTGCCGTTCCGAGCGGCTTGCGCGCTCGGGCAAGCTCGCTCTCTAGATCACTTTTCGCGATTCTTTGTGTACTTTTGCTTAATGCTTGTGAAAGCCCAGCTTCTGAAAACGAGTTAAGTTTCGACCTGAGTGATATAAAAAGGGAAGGCAGTTCACTGTCTGTAGTTATTGATATAGAGATTAGTGGACGCTCTGTTTTTTTGAGTGCTGAGCTAGTAAACAGCAGCGATCAAGAAATCAAGTTTTTGCCTTGGGGCACTCCTTTTGAAGGGGCTGTTACCGCTGATTTTTTACGCGTGCGAGAAGAAGGTAAGGCTGAGGATGTGCTGTATACCGGCATCATGATCAAGCGCAGGCCACCGAAATTCGAAGATTATAAGTCTGTCAAACCTGGAGATTCATTGACAGGAATGGTGGATATTTCAAAAAGTTACATTTTATGCCCTAATCGTCAGTATGAAATAGCCTATAGTGGGGCCTTAGTTTCCCCAAAAGGCGATACTTTTTCGATTAAAACAAACACGGTCAAGGTGCTTGCCTCAAATAATTTGGAGCCTTGCCGATAATACCACTAACATTTGTATTTACAGATAAATCAGAGAGCTCTATTTATGGCTGAATCTACTAAATACGGCTTAAAGAGCGTTTTGCTGAGTCTTCTCCTATGTATAGCATGCAGTTTGGTGATGGCGGGCGTTTCATACGCGTCTGCGACGCTCCCTGTCGGAGTAGAGGCGTCGGTTTCTATCGATCAGCAGTCTTTAAGTGTTGATGACCAAATCTGGGCGACAGTTAGGTACACCAATGTTAGCAACTCGCGAGTGGCCCTATTGAAGAGAGATACAGCTTTGGGTGGAGGTATGACTGAGGACCTTTTCTCTATTCTATATGATGGGGTTGAGCTTAAGTATACTGGGGTGCACGTTAAGCGTCTTGCGCCAATCGCGAGCGATTATGTTTATTTAGCCCCCGGGGCTTCTGCCTCAGGGAAAATAGACTTGTTGCGCTCCTATCCTATCAATTATCGAGGCGACTACGCTATTTCTTTGCGTGATACAGCCAGTGGGACTTCACAGAAGGGGCTTAGAGCAAACAAGAATGCTGAGATTGTCATTAGTTTAGACCAAGACCGCTTGGTTCGAGTATTTAAGCGGACTCCTAGATTCCAAAATTGCTCTACCGCGCAACGCTCAGAAATAGATGCCGCGCTTACTTCTGCTGAGCGAATCGCGAATGAATCAATTAATGCTTTGCAAAGCGCACCGGAGGAATTTCGTCTTACTTCGGAGCGTTATACTGAGTGGTTTGGTGTTTATTCGGCGGCCCGATATGCACAGGTTGAGCAGGGTATGTCTCGAATTGCCTCAGCAACCTCTAGTCAAACGATAGGTTTTAATTGTGATTGTTCGAATCAGCCCGGCGTTGATCCGACTCAAACCTTTGCTTTCGTGTTTCGAAACGACGCGTATAACATGACGCTGTGTGATGTTTTCTTTCGAGTTCCGCGCGAAGGCACCGACTCGAAATCGGGGACAATAGTTCATGAAATCAGTCATTTCAATGTCGTTGCCTCAAGTGATGACTTTGACAACGCGTTAGATCAGAGAGGCTCACGTAATTTAGCAAATTCGTCGCCAGAAAGTGCGATTAGAAATGCTAATGCGTTTGAGTATTTTGCGGAAAATACGCCTTTCTTATCGATTGTAAAGACTGACTTGGAGCTATCCAAAGTTGACTTTTCTGGGGGTAGGTTAATTGCTTCACGTGCTGCCAGACTGGTCGGCCGAATTGAAAATCTGGGGCCATTCAACTCACCAAGTACCACGATTACCGCGCGAACTAGTGATGGTGAGTTGGTGGGGCAAATGCTGTTGCCAGCTATTTCTGGCATCGAGGGTTTTAATTTCGTGCTGCCATTTACCGCCCCTAGCTCAACTGGCGAAGTGTCTTATGAAGTTTGTCTTTCTCCAATTGCGGGCGAAAAAAACATATCCAACAATTGTGTAACAACCGCAGGAGTTGTGGTCTCTGATAAAGTCATAATAGCGCCGATTCTTCCGCTTTTACTCGACGATTAGAATTTTGTTTCGATAATTGGTAAAACAATCGCAAAACGTGTAGGGATTTAAACTCGGCTTGTGTAAAATGTCGCACCCAGTCAATCCAAAATAGCTGCTGCGGTGCAGTCGCTGTCTAACATTCGAATGAAGCCTGAATTACACACGCGCTCGCATACTGAGCTGGTGAGACGCAAGATTGCGTTAGTTCCGAGTCTGATCGATGAAATAATTCTAAACTTTTCCGAGGACTTATCATGAGTCGTATTTATAATTTCAGCGCCGGTCCTGCCGCGCTACCTGAAGCTGTGCTTAAAGAAGTGCAAAACGAGATGCTTGAATGGAACGGTGCTGGCGCATCGGTCATGGAAGTGTCACATCGCGGCAAGCCATTCATGGAAACCGCTGCTCAAGCTGAGCAAGATTTGCGTGATTTGATGGGCATCCCTGATAATTACAAAGTGTTATTTCTGCAAGGCGGCGCAACTGCTCAATTCTCTGCAATCCCTTTAAACTTGAAGTTCTTAGGCGATAAAGCTGACTACGCTCACACTGGCCACTGGAGTAAAAAAGCTATTGCTGACGCTAAGCGCTTTGTTGACGTGAACGTTGTTTGTGACACGTCCGAAGAAGCTTATAAGCATGTGCCAAATGCCGTAGACTGGAACTTAAGCGATGATGCTGCCTACGTGCACATCACGCCAAATGAAACGATTGCGGGTGTAGAGTTCGATTGGTTGCCTGAAACGGATAAGCCAATCTGCGCTGATTTGTCATCAACTATTCTCTCGCGACCGATTGACGTATCTAAGTATGGAATCATTTATGCCGGTGCGCAGAAAAACATCGGCCCAGCTGGCCTGACTATTGTCATTGTTCGGGATGATCTTGTCGGTAACTTTCCGGGTGATATGCCGCGTTTGATGGACTATCAAGTGATGGCTGAAAGTGACAGCATGAACAACACCCCTCCCACCTTTGCCTGGTATCTCGCTGGAAAGGTGTTTGCTTGGTTGAAAGCAAACGGTGGTGTTGAGAAAATGGCTAAGATGAATAAAACCAAGGCTGACAAGCTATATGGCTACATCGACAGCTCTGAAGGTTTTTATACAAACCCTATCGCAATAGAGAATCGTTCGTGGATGAACGTTCCGTTTATATTGGCGGACGATAACTTAGACGCAGCGTTTTTAGAACAATCTCATGCTGCTGGCTTGCACGCACTTAAAGGTCATCGATCAGTCGGTGGTATGCGTGCCAGTATATATAACGCCATGGGCATGGACGGTATCGATGCCTTAATTGATTTTATGAAATCGTTTCGCGCGGCGAATTCGTAGCAGTTGCTAGTCCAGCTGTTACTAAATAACGGCTTGTGATAATAGTTCTCTTACCCTAACTCTTTAAACACTAAGACAGTGACGAGTAAAAAGATGTATAAAATTCTTACCCTTAATAATATTTCTGAAAAGGGCTTGGTAAAGCTTCCAACCGACAGTTACGCGATCAGCGATGACGAAGCGTCTCCAGATGCAATTATTCTGCGCTCATTCAAAATGCACGATATGGAAATTCCGTCGAGCTTGAAAGCCGTGGGTCGTGCTGGAGCGGGCGTTAATAATATTCCGTTAGAAAAAATGAGCGCCGCGGGCGTCCCCGTTTTTAATGCGCCGGGCGCTAACGCCAATGCAGTTAAGGAATTGGTTGTTGCCTCACTCTTCATGGCAGCGCGTAACATTAGTCAAGCAATACAATACACCGAAGGCTTAGAGGGCGAAGATGCTGAAGTCTCTAAGATGGTCGAAGCGGGCAAAAAGAAATTTGCAGGTTATGAGCTGCCCGGTAAAACAATTGGTGTTGTTGGTTTGGGGGCAATTGGTCGCATGGTAGCTAATACTTGTATCGACCTTGGCATGAAAGTCGTTGGTTTTGACCCAGGCTTAACCGTAGATGGCGCTTGGCATCTGTCGTCGAGAATTACTCGAGCAAACAGCGTTGATGAGATTTTATCAACAGTTGACTTTTTGACTGTACACGTGCCGTTAATAGACGCAACACGCGACCTTATTAACGCCGATAATGTTGGTAAAATGAAGGATACAGCCGTGGTGATTAATCTAGCGCGTGGCGGCATTGTTAATGACGAAGCCGTTTGCAATGCGATTGACGCTGGCAAGCTAGCAACTTACGTGACTGATTTTCCGAACAACCGCACTAAAAAGACGCCAGGCGTTATTGGTCTACCTCATTTAGGTGCGTCTACAGGAGAAGCAGAAGACAATTGCGCAATAATGGTAGCTGAGCAAGTTAAAGACTATTTAGAGACTGGGAACATTGTTAACTCTGTTAACTTTCCTAATGTTTCAATGCCTCGCGGCACCGATCATCGCTTGATAGTTTGTAACGCTAATGTTCCGAACATGGTCGGTCAGATCTCAACAATTATGGCGGATGCAAACCTAAACATTAATGACATGATTAACCAATCGCGTGGTGACTTGGCTTACACTATCGTTGATGTTGATAGTCAGATACCGCAATCGGTTGTTGATACGATTAAATCGCTTGACGGCATAATGATTGCGCGAGCGATTCAAGCCTAAATTAGCCGTATAACCGACTTAGCAATAACCGATACCAAGCAAGCCTGCATGAGCGATAAACAGCAAGTAGATTCTCCAGAACTGATAGATTTGCGTAAGCGAATTGACGCCTGCGACCAACAAATCTTGCGCTTAATTCAAGAGCGCGTCTTAGTTGCTGCAGACATCGCCAAAGCTAAATTGGCGGTCGATGAAAATGCTTCTTTTTATCGACCTGAGCGGGAGGCTCAGGTGTTACGGCGAGTGCGCCAACGAAATGAGGCTTTGCGCGAAGAGCTGAGCGGTTTAGTCGGTGATGACGAGATGGTTCGGCTCATGCGCGAAATCATGTCTATATCGCTAGCTGCTGAAATGCCAATGTCGGTCGCCTATCTCGGTCCCGAGGGTACTTATACTCAAGCGGCTGTTATCAAACATTTTGGCCAAGCGGTTAATAGTCTTGATGTGAAGACTATTGCCGATGTGTTTCGAGTCGTAGAGCAGGGTAAAGCACACTTTGGTGTTGTGCCTGTTGAAAACTCAACCGAAGGCGTTATTACGCATACGCTTGACTGTTTTTCGTCATCTGACCTTAAAGTTTGCGGCGAAGTTCAATTGCCGATCAATCATCAATTGCTTAGCCACGCAGACGGTCTAACGGCGGTCGAAAAAGTATACGCGCATCCGCAAGCTTTGGCTCAGTGTCGCAACTGGCTTGAGCGCTACCTACCGGATGCTGAAATATGTACCGCAAGCAGCAATGCAGAGGCGGCGATTATTGCATCTAAAGATAAAACTGTTGCGGCCATCGCCAGCGATATTGCAGCAAAGCTTTATGATATTGCCATTTTAGCTAGTGGCATAGAAGATGAACGCAATAACACTACTCGGTTCCTCATCATTGGTACTGATAGCTACGCGGCTAGCGGCGAAGATAAAACTACCATCATGGTGTCAGCACCGAATAAGGTCGGCAGTTTATTTGAACTGCTAAAGCCTCTATATGACGTTGGCGTTGATATGAGTCGAATTGAGTCTCGTCCTAGTCGACAAACCAACTGGGAATACGTCTTTTTTATTGACTTGATCGGCCATGTTGACGATCCTAAAGTATCGTCTGCTTTGAATGAGCTCGAAAGTCGCTCTGCCTATTTTAAGTTGATTGGTTCGTACCCAGTTGGCGCGCTTTAGCTGGCTTATCGAACAGTTTATATAATAATGTTTAACACAGTTACTATTATCGGCACCGGATTACTCGGTGGCTCTTTGGCGCGCGATCTAAAGAGACTTAATTTAGCAAAGCACATTATTGGTGTGTGTCGAAGCCAGAAAACCGCTCGCGCTGCGATTGCCGACGGAGTGGTTGATAAAGTGTTGAACGCGCGAGATGCGGTTGCGAATGCCGATCTAATTGTTCTTGCTACGCCGATGCAATCAATGGTTCCTTTGCTGGCTGACTTAGCGAAAGATATACCGCCAGCAGCGATTATAAGCGACGTAGGCAGTGTTAAAACAGACCTATATGCTCATCTAAAAGTTGAGGTGCCCCACCTTTTGCCTCAGTTTGTATTAGCGCACCCGATTGCTGGAGGAGAAAACTCAGGCGTCGCCGCATCAAAAAATGGCTTATTTGAAAACAAACACGTTATCATTACCGATACAATTGAAGCGCCCGAGAGTAAGGTTTCGGTTGTGGCCGAAATGTGGTCGAAATTGGGCGCGAAAGTAATGCGTATGAGTCTTCAAGAGCATGACGCCACTTTTGCCAAGACCAGTCATCTACCACATGTAATTGCGTTTAGTTTGGTTAATTATTTAAGTCATCAAGCTGATCGTGAAAGGTTGTTCGATTTAGCCGCTGCTGGTTTTTATGACTTTACGCGCATTGCCTCTAGCGATGCTGAGATGTGGCGGGATATATGCATAACTAATCGAGCAGAAGTGTTAGCCGCACTCGATGGCTTTAAGGCGCAGATAGAAGCCATTCGTGACGATGTAGAATCGTCAGATCAAGCTGCGATTTTGTCATACTTTGGTGAGGCTAAGACGGCGAGAGACGCGGGATTGCTGAACAAAGCTGAGTCGATGAAAAAGGCCGGTAGCTAGAATTAGTGAAATTAGCTGAGCGAATATTGTTCAGCAAAAATGGGAATAACTACCACCTCAACCTTACTTGTAATAGTAAGCTGTAATAATTGAGTTGTAATAAATGAGCAAAGAATTGATTTTAACCACCGCGAAAGCGACACAAGGATTAAATGGCACGATACGGGTGCCCGGTGACAAGTCGATGTCTCATCGAGCTGTGATGTTCTCATCATTGGCTAATGGCACCAGTAATATCACTGGCCTTCTAGAGGGTGAAGATGTGATGGCGACCTTAGCCGCATTTAGAGCTATGGGTGTGGAAGCCCAAGGCCCGGATAGTGGTAACCTAACGATCACTGGCGTCGGCATGCGCGGATTGAAAGCGCCTGAATCTGATCTAGATATGGGCAACTCGGGTACCGCTATGCGCTTGATGTGCGGTATTTTGGCTGCGCAAAACTTTGCATCGAAACTGATTGGAGACGAGTCTCTATCAACGCGCCCAATGCGCCGTGTCACCGTACCCTTAAGTTCAATGGGGGCGCGTTGTGCGACTGATGAAGATGGTTGTCCGCCTATTCACGTGCGTGGCGTTGAGAAGCTAGAGCCAATTGACTACAAGCTTCCCATGGCGAGCGCTCAAGTTAAATCTGCAGTACTGCTGGCTGGCCTCTACGCTGACGGAGAAACGAGTGTTACCGAGCCAGCTCCCACACGTGACCACACCGAGCGTATGTTGAAGGCGTATGGTTATGACTGCGAAACTGAAAAACTCAACGAGCAAGCCAGCACCATTCGTATCAAAGGTGGTGGAGAGTTAACGGCAACTGATATTGATATCCCGTCTGATATATCATCGTCTGCCTTTTTTATGGTGGCGGCGTCGATTATTCCTGGTTCGAAAATCGTGCTTGAGCATGTGTGCATTAATCCTACACGCACAGGCGTTATAGATGTTTTAAAAGCCATGGGCGCTGATATTAAGCTAATCAACCCGCGAGCAATTGGTGGCGAGCCAGTGGCTGACATTCAAGTAACTTATGTGGGATTAAAGGGCTGCGAAATCGACCCGAATTTAGTCCCATTGGCCATCGATGAATTTCCTGTTATCTGCGTTGCGGCAGCATGCGCTGAAGGGGTAACCACAGTTTCAGGTGCTGAAGAGCTACGTGCGAAAGAGTCTGATCGCATTTCAGTAATGGTAGAAGGCTTGAGAAATATCGGCGTTGAAGTCGAGGAGCGCCGCGACGGGATGCTTGTTACGGGTGGCGGTATCAAGGGCGGTACGGTAGAGAGTCATCACGATCATCGTATCGCCATGTCATTCGCGGTTGCGGGTGGTGTAGCGCAAGAGGGTATAATCATCAAAGGGGCTGAAACAGTCGCCACCTCATTTCCGAACTTTGTAGAGCTCGCGACTAACGCTGGCTTAAAGATTAGTTAGCAATTTAGACGCGTGTCATCCATGAGCCAAACCTTGCCTCCTGTTCTCGCCTTAGATGGGCCAAGTGGCGCAGGCAAGGGTACGATCGGTCAGCTTTGCGCCGTAAAATTCGGTTGGCACTACCTCGATAGCGGAGCAATTTATCGCGGTTTGGGTTGGTTGGCCGACAGCGAAGGTGTAAGTTCCAATGATGTTGCAGGCTTGGTTTCATTAGCTGATTCAATGAGCTTGGTTTGCCATGTTTGCGAAACCGATTCAGCGACCATCGAAATTAACGGTCAAATGGTTACCGATCAGCTCAGAACCGACGAAGCCGGGCAATTAGCGAGTCAGATTGCCCCCATTCCCGAGGTTCGAGCGGCGCTGCTAAAGATGCAACAACGCTGCCGAAAAGCACCTGGATTAGTGGCAGATGGTCGCGATATGGGTACTACTGTGTTCCCTGACGCCCCATTTAAGGTGTTTTTGACCGCCAGTGCCGAAATAAGGGCACAAAGACGCTATGACCAGTTGAAAGCGAAGGGTATGAGTGTTAATCTCGCGCGCCTGTTAGAGTCAATTCAAGCACGTGATGTCCGAGACTCGAGCCGAGACGCTTCGCCGCTTAAACCCGCTGAAGACGCCTTAGTTCTTGACACTTCTGACCTTTCTATTGATGAAGTCGTTGCGCGCATTTTGACTCTCGTAAATTAACGCTGACCTTCAGGCGGACTGAAGCAAAGTTTTGTAAAAGCGAAGCAGTATTAGCATGGTCGCCAACGACATCGATTCGTTGCCCATGACTAAGAGGGCTAAGCTATATTAAGGTAGAGTTATGAGCGAATCATTCGCCCAAATGTTCGAAGAGAGCCTAAAAGACACCGTAATGACCATCGGTGAGGTTATCAAAGCTGAAGTTGTATCTGTCGAAAACGACTATGTTACCGTAACAGCAGGCTTAAAATCAGAAGCCGAAATCCCGCTATCTCAGTTTGCTAAAGTTGAAGGCGAGTACAATGTACTAGTCGGCGATATGGTAGAAGTTGCGATCGAAAGCGTTGAAGACGGTTACGGCCGCACCAAGCTTTCTCACGACAAAGCACGACGCGTTCGCGTTTGGGCTGAGCTAGAAAAAGCACACGAAAACGAAGACATCGTTGTAGGTCAAATCACTGGCAAAGTAAAAGGCGGTTTCACCGTGTCTCTACAAAACGTCCGTGCCTTCCTACCTGGTTCTTTAGTAGATGTGCGCCCTGTAAAAGATTCTGCGTATCTTGAAAACCGCGACCTAGAGTTGAAGGTTATCAAAATCGATAAAGCACGTAACAACGTTGTTGTATCTCGCCGCGCTGTGGTTGAGAACGAGTTGGGTGCTGAGCGTGAAGAGTTGCTTAAGACTATTGAAGAAGGCCAAATCGTTAAAGGTATCGTTAAGAACCTTACTGATTACGGTGCGTTCATCAACTTGGGCGGCATCGACGGCTTGCTACACATCACTGACATGGCTTGGAAACGCGTTAAGCATCCTTCTGAGATCTTGGAAGTGGGTCAAGACATCGAAGCTCGCGTATTGAAGTTCGACAAAGAAAAAGCACGCGTATCACTAGGTATCAAGCAAATGGGTGATGACCCATGGAAAGACCTAGCGCGTCGCTTCATGGTAGACACTCGCCACTACGGTAAAGTGACAAACATCACTGATTACGGTGCTTTCGTTGAATTGGAAGACGGTGTTGAAGGTCTAGTTCACGTTTCAGAAATGGATTGGACTAACAAAAACATCCATCCAAGCAAAGTATGTCAAGTGAACGACGAAGTTGAAGTTGTTGTACTTGAGATCGACCCAGAGCGTCGTCGTATTTCTCTAGGCATGAAGCAATGTCGTGCTAACCCATGGGATAGCTTTGCAGCGACCCACCAGAAGGGTGATAAAGTTGTTGGTAAGATCAAATCGATCACTGACTTCGGTGTGTTTATCGGCTTGGATGGCAACATCGATGGTCTAATCCACTTGAGCGACCTGTCTTGGAATGAAGAAGGCGAAGACGTAATTCGCAACTTCTCTAAAGGCGATGAGCTTGAAGCGGTTGTATTGGCAGTTGATCCAGAGCGTGAGCGCATCTCTCTAGGTGTTAAACAAGTATCTGGCGATCCTTTCACAGATTTCGTAGCGACTAACTCTAAAGGTGCTGTGGTTAACGGTACTGTTAAAGAGGCAGATGCACGTGGTGTGACCATTGAGATAGAGCAAGGCGTTGAAGGTTACCTTCGTGCCGCTGAAATCTCACGTGATCACGTTGAAGATGCTTCAGCAGTATTCCCAGTGGGTACTGAAGTTGAATCTAAGATCACAGCGATTGACCGCAAGACTCGTCGTATTTCATTGTCAATTAAGGCACTAGAAGCGCAACACGAAAGTGAAGCAATTCAAGAGTACGGCAGTGGTTCAGGTGATGCAGGCGGTAGCTTGTTAGCTGAAAAACTAAAGCAGCAACTGAATAAGTAAGCTGTAAATTTGAACCAAGTGCCGTGACTTCAGCAAGTTGCGGCGAGGTTTAAATTCGAAGCCTTGATTGACATTACGTTGATCAAGGCTTTTTTTCTGCTTGTCATCATTGCATGCTAAGCTAGAAATGAAACAATATCAGTGGCTTAGAACGTTTTTTGCGTGAAACAATATTGCGCGCACCCGATTCACTATCTATACTTAACGGCTTATCATTTAATCAAAGGGTATATGGGCAATGATTAAAACTCCTACTATTACACGATCAGAGTTAATCGAAGCACTGGTCGACAAACAACCGCATCTTGCGCATCGTGACGTTGAGTTGGCGGTAAAGACCGTCTTGGAGCGCATGGGTGGTGCATTTGAAGATGGCGATCGTATAGAAATTCGAGGTTTTGGCAGTTTCTCACTGCACTATCGTCCGTCTCGAGTTGGTCGCAACCCTAAAACGGGTGAATCCGTTGCGGTTGAAGACAAGTTTTCACCACACTTCAAGCCGGGCAAAGAACTCAAAGAGCGTGTTGATGCCATTAACAACTAGCCGAGTGAGTGCACTTAAGAGGTTTATCCCATTCAGCGGAAAAAAATAGAACAATGAAATTAATATCATCAATCGTAATTCTTTTGCTAGTCTCCGTGTTTGCGGCGACGGTTGCTATGTCTAACTCGGGCGCTGTGTCTATCAAATACTATTTCGGTTTTGAGAAAGAAGTGCCAATTTATCTGCTAATTACAGCTCCCTTCGTCGCAGGTTTGATCGTAGGCGTCGCTATCATGAGTATTTCGGTGATGCGCAATAAAATGAAAGTTGGTAAGACAAAACGCGAATTATCTAAGGTAGAAAAAGAGGTTCAGAACCTTCGGTCTGCTCCGATTACGGAACCAATGAAGGATGAAATTCAGTCCTAGGGCCGATTTTATTAGTCAATGAGTTTTCTCTCTGAATGGAATTGGGCATGGCCGGCAATTGCGCTGGCCTTTTTATTGGGAGCAATGGGAAGCCGTTGGCTCTACTATCGGCTCGGTTTTGGAAAACAGCAGACGGTTAATAAAGAGTATTTTAAGGGTTTAAATTTTCTATTAAATGAAGAGCCAGATAAAGCTATTGAGGTCTTTATCAAGGCGCTAGAGGTTGATAGCGAAACAGTTGAGCTGCACTTGGCCTTAGGTGGATTATTTCGTCGTAAAGGCCAAGTAGATCGTGCCACACGCATACATCAAAACCTGATAGCGCGACCGAGTTTAACCGAAGATCAACGGATGCAGGCGATTCACGAACTAGCTAATGATTATTATAAAGCTGGGTGGCTTGATCGTGCAGAAAACTTGTTTAGTGAACTTAAAGACTCCGCGCCATATCGTATTCTTGCGATTCGAGGCTTGGTGCGAATTTACGAGCAAGAGAAAGAGTGGCAAAAAGCAATTGATGCACTGAAGTTGTTAAAGCGTAGCGAACGTTCAGATGTTAGTAAGCAGGTAGCGCATTACTATTGCGAGCTGGCTGAATTGTCGATCAAGATCGGGGATTATCAAATAGCACGTCAGCACCTTCGTAATGCGCGGAACGAAAACTCAACAATTGCCCGAAGCTTATTGCTTCGAGGTGACCTACGATCCGCCGAGGGAGATCACGCCGGGGCGCGAGACCTTTGGTTGCAGCTCGCTAGTACGCACCCAAATTATGCTGAGCAGATCGTTACAAGAATGATTAGAAGTATTGCGGCCAGTGGTGATTCAAGCGAACTAAAGAATTATTTGTTAAATCAGAGTGCTGTGCCAAGAAGTGCTGACGCGTTTAGCTTGTGGCAACACTCTATTCAAGGTTTATTGGGCGAATCCGATGCTATTGCCCATATTCTTGCTGCATCTGAGAGCGACGGTATGAGTGCGAGTCTAGCTAACTACCTATGCGATGCACTTGGACGAAATATGCTTGACGATCAACGTCGAACTGATCTATTAATAAAGATGCTTGGTCGCGCAAAAACTAAAAAGATTGAGTATACTTGTGTTGGGTGCGGTTTCGATACAAAGTCTATGTATTGGTTTTGTCCAAACTGCGGGCGTTGGGAGAGCTTTCGTTAGAACGAATAGCATCTTAGCTATTCGACTAATTAGACGAAAGAAAAGAATAATAAATTATTGATGTAACACTTAGATAACGAGAATTCCTGTGAGCGCCGAAATAAAACATTTATCTTTCAAGGGAATTGAAAAGAAAGAGCAAATTCTCTTTAAGTCATTTTTGAACTTAGCTAAGAATGAACTCGAGTACCAAGTCGTTATACTTAAAGACAGTGATATGTCTGGTCAGCAGCCTGATATTGTTATTGCTGATTCTAGCTACCAGTTTTCTGACGACGAAGCTGATTTAGGTTTTTTACCGACCATCCGAATTGGTAACGAGCCCTCCGAAGCGAGCCTTTATATTTTGCGCCCTGTACAGTGGAGTGATTTTAAGACCGAGCTTACGCGCTTAGACTTGGATGCAGAGTACTCTCCTCAAAGCTCAAATGATCAACTACTGCCTCAAGAAATGGAGTTTGCCATCGTTGAGATGGATGAAAAGTCTGAGTCTGACAGTAAAGATAACTCTGGTGATTATGACGAAGCTGAAAACTATGATTACGAGCTCGACAAGCTAAGTATCGATTATCACAGTTTCACCAATAGCGAATA
This sequence comes from uncultured Arenicella sp., assembly GCA_947499305.1. Taxonomy (GTDB): domain Bacteria; phylum Pseudomonadota; class Gammaproteobacteria; order Arenicellales; family Arenicellaceae; genus Arenicella. The sequence continues at coordinate 194,001 of CANMNN010000001.1, forward strand.
TTTGAAGGTTGTCGACGACGTAAAGGGCTTTAAAGACAAGGACGGTGAGGTCGTTGATGCTCCGGTCGACCCAAATCAACCCTTAGTCTTGATAACTGATGATGAAAGTGCATCGAACAATAGTGTGTTGATCTTAGAGACTAATAGTTTAGACGCTTGGGAGATGAGTGAATCTGAGTTTGATGAAGATGCTAATGATCAACTTGATGAGGATACGCTTGAAAGCGAATCGTCTTATGTTGATGCGAAAGCCGAGGCAGAAATCACCAAAAAGTTAAAAACCGGTGTTGAAATTACACCCGGTAGCGAATTCTGGTCTCAAGATGCCGAAATCTTTTCTGGCAGAGAGTCAATGATGTACGTCAAACCTGAGCGCGATATGGTTTATGCGTCAAATGAACCAGGTAAGTGGACGGCATCGATTAGACAAAACACGATCACCAAAGTGCCGCTCCACGTTAACTGGAAGCCAACAAATGAGCTCAAAGCCTACCCAGTAAGCAGCCTTGTTTGGGCGAATACAATTGCGACTAAGAGTGGCGCCCTGGCCGCAGGACTCGACTCTCAAACAGAGTATATACTTGAGCGTTGGCCACATTTTGATCTCCTCGAGCTCGACAATATGTTACTGAAGCTTTGCACGATGATGTTTGTGCAGGCTGAGAGCCCGTATAGTTTGATGCAGAAATCAGGCTATAGTCGCACAGTAGTTTATGGTTTAGTTAATGCATGTCATGAGCTGGACATACTGCGCGTGGCACAAGAATTTGATCTCGAGAAATTCTCTGAGATGAATGCAGACGCTGGCGTGTTCGGCAAAATTAAGGATGTGTTCCGAACTTAGCGATTGCTCAATAGCGTATTGCTTTCAGTCGCACGATATTCGCTGGCGTTTATAAGTGTGCGTTGATTATCGATAGCCCATTATAAATCTCATCTTATTACCTCTATTTAGGAGTTGAACGTTGCTTAAAGTAGCTGTCGCCGGGGTTGCCGGTAGAATGGGAAGAGCCTTGGTGCAAGCCGTGGTTGAATCTCAAAAATCAAACATTAAATTGAGTGCTGCGGTACAGCACCCAAAAAGCTCTTTGCTTGGCGTCGATGTTGGTGAATTAGCGGCTGTCGGGCGTTTGGGAATTCCAGTTGTGGCGAGCCTAGCAGAAGCTGATTTTGATTTATTGGTGGACTTTACAACTATCGAATCTACCCTATCTAATATTCGTTATTGTGCCGAAAATAGCAAACGTATTGTTATCGGCACCACGGGCTTCACCGAAACACAAAAGCAAGAAATTGCTAACGCCGGTGCGCAAGTACCAATTGTATTCGCGGCGAACATGAGCGTAGGCATGAACCTGTGCTTTCATTTGCTTAAGCAAATGTCAGAAGTATTGGCCGTTGACTCCGATATTGAGATCATTGAAACCCATCATCGACACAAAGTGGATTCGCCATCGGGAACGGCGATGAGGCTCGGTGAGGTTATTGCAGACACGCTCGGCCGTGATTTAGATAAGTGTGCCGTATATGGCCGAGAAGGCATCACTGAGCCCCGAGATCGAGATACAATAGGCTTTGCCACTGTTCGTGGTGGCGATGTGGTTGGCGATCATACAGTCTTGTTCGCAAGTGAAGGCGAAAGAGTTGAGTTAACTCACAAGGCATCGTCCCGCATGACATTTGCTAAAGGCGCCGTTCGTGCGGCTGAATGGTTGGGTGAAAGAGGGCCAATTGAATCAGGCGGTTATTATGATATGGAAGATGTTTTAGGCCTCAGAGCCTGATGCTTGCCGATAATATTGTGGAGGCCTAGAAAGTGACTTTTTATTGTGTTTTTAAGCTGCTTTCACATTGCAAGTTTGGCCTTGCTTCGGCTAGAATACGCCCCGATGAAAAGGCCACAGACAATGTTGCATAGACCTAAGCAGGTCCCCAATGATGCCATTGGTCTTTATTGAGAAAATTCCGAAAAAGGGAGAAGCCTGTATTTAGGCTTCTCCCTTTTTTTAAATAAATTTTGTCATTCCTTTAACAATGAACACTTATTGCGAAATGCGCTCATCAACGCAAATTAATGTAAGAATAAAAGGCTCGAATCAGTGAAATATACGGCACTATTAGCACTCGCAGACGGCTCTCTCTTTTGGGGGCAGTCAATTGGCGCGCAAGGTCAATCAGTAGGTGAGGTGGTTTTTAATACCTCAATGACTGGTTATCAAGAAATCTTGACCGATCCGTCGTATTCACAGCAAATGGTCACCCTTACTTACCCACACATAGGTAATACTGGTACGAACCAAGAAGACACTGAATCTGATTTTGTTTACGCAAATGGTTTGATTATTCGCGACCTTCCGCGCATGGCAAATAGCTGGCGGAACTCTCAAAATCTCGACGAATACCTGAAAGACAACGACACAGTTGCGATTGCCGATATTGATACGCGTCAGCTTACTCGCATATTGCGCGAAAAAGGTGCTCAAAATGGTTGTCTGGTGGCGGGTGATGACATCGACGCCGCCGCAGCTGTTGCAGCAGCGAATGGCTTCGCCGGGCTTAAAGGTATGGATCTCGCAAAAGAGGTGACCACTCAAGAGCCATATCAATGGACTCAAGGCGAGTGGACTTTAACTGAAGGCTATAGTCAAAAGACCGAAGGCAAATTCAAAGTTGTTGCGTACGACTTCGGCGTTAAACACAATATTCTACGCATCTTAGTCGAGTTGGGTTGTGAAGTAACCGTTGTTCCTGCTAAAACGCCCGCATCCGAGGTCTTATCTCAGAAGCCAGACGGTGTCTTTTTATCAAATGGTCCTGGTGATCCAGAGCCGTGTGATTATGCGATCCAAGCAACCAAGGAAATAATTGACGCTGGTGTACCACTTTTCGGGATCTGTTTAGGCCATCAAATATTGGCATTGGCCTCAGGTGCGAGTACCGAAAAGATGAAATTTGGCCATCATGGTGCAAACCATCCAGTTCAAGATCTAGACTCAAAGAAGGTCATGATCACCAGTCAAAATCATGGCTTCGCGGTTCAAGAAGCTGATTTGCCGAGCAACTTAGAAGTGACGCATCGCTCTTTGTTCGACAACACCATTCAAGGTATTGCGCGTACAGATGCCAAAGCATTTTCTTTTCAAGGTCACCCCGAAGCCAGCCCTGGACCACGAGATGTGGCTCCACTTTTTCAACGATTCATCGACATGATGAGTCAACACAGTGCACGTTCTTAAGAGGATTTCGTAATGCCAAAACGTAATGACATTCAAACCGTCTTAATCATCGGCGCTGGCCCAATCATTATTGGCCAAGCCTGCGAATTCGATTATTCGGGCGTGCAAGCCTGTAAGGCGCTGAAAGAAGAGGGCTACCGAGTTGTCTTGGTTAACTCTAACCCAGCAACAATTATGACCGACCCGGGTTTTGCCGATGCAACTTACATCGAGCCAATCAGCTGGCAAGCGGTTGAGAAGATCATCGAGATCGAGAAGCCAGACGCCTTGTTGCCAACAATGGGCGGCCAAACAGCATTGAACTGTGCGCTTGACCTAGAGCGCGAAGGTGTTTTAGCTAAGTACGGCGTAGAGATGATTGGCGCTAAAAAAGAAGCCATCGACAAAGCTGAAGACCGTGATCAATTCAAAACGGCGATGACTAAAATCGGCTTAGAAATCGCACGCGGTGATATCGCTCACACAATGGATGAGTCGTTTGCCATCCTCGAAGATCTTGGCTTACCAGTAATCATTCGCCCGTCGTTCACAATGGGTGGTACTGGCGGTGGCATCGCTTATAACAAAGAAGAGTTCGTTGAAATTTGTGAGCGCGGCCTCGAGGCATCACCAACTAATGAGTTGCTGATCGAAGAATGTATTTTCGGTTGGAAAGAGTACGAGATGGAAGTGGTGCGAGATCGAGAAGATAATTGCATTATCATCTGCGCAATCGAAAATTTTGACGCCATGGGCGTGCATACCGGTGATTCGATCACGGTAGCGCCAGCGCAAACTCTTACTGATAAAGAGTATCAAATCATGCGCGACGCCTCTTTGGCGGTACTGCGTGAAATCGGCGTTGATACCGGTGGTTCAAACGTACAGTTTGCAATCGACCCGAAGACTGGCCGCATGATCATCATTGAGATGAATCCGCGTGTATCACGTTCATCAGCATTGGCCTCAAAGGCAACGGGCTTTCCAATTGCAAAAGTAGCTGCCAAATTGGCTGTGGGCTACACCTTAGATGAACTCCGCAACGAGATTACTGGGGGATTAACGCCAGCGTCATTCGAACCTAGCATCGATTATGTTGTTACTAAGATTCCGCGTTTTGATTTTGTTAAGTTTCCTCAAGCCGATGACACTCTCACGACTCAAATGAAATCAGTGGGCGAGGCCATGGCGATTGGTCGAACCTTTCAAGAGTCACTACAAAAAGCAATGCGCAGCTTAGAGATTGGCAGTCATGGCTTCGAGCCTCAGCTTGGTGGTTTAGAGGGGAGTGAACGTTCAAATAGATTGAGCGCAGCATTGCGCGTTCCGAAAGCAGATCGGCTTTGGTATATCGGTCAGGCATTTCGTGAGGGCTTAACTGTAGCCGATGTGCATGAAGCCACCGGCATTGAACCTTGGTTCCTAGCTGAAATTGAAGATCTTATAAATACTGAAGCACAGGCCGCAAAGTTGTCTCTGGACTCGATTGATGAAGATCAAATGTTTGCCTTAAAACGCAAAGGTTTCTCTGACGTTCGCATGTCAGAAATCTTGGGTGTAAGTGAAGATGAATTCAGGGCTAAACGCCACGCGCTTAATATTCGCCCCGTCTACAAACGTGTCGACTCTTGCGCCGCTGAGTTTTCGACCGCAACTGCCTACATGTACTCTAGCTATGAACATGAGTGTGAATCGCAGCCAGAACAGACCGATAAAATTATGGTGCTGGGCGGTGGCCCTAACCGGATTGGTCAAGGTATTGAGTTCGACTATTGCTGTGTGCACGCGTCAATGGCTTTGCGTGAAAATGGCTATCAAACCATCATGGTGAACTGCAACCCCGAGACCGTTTCGACCGATTATGACACCTCGGATCGACTCTACTTTGAACCTTTAACACTAGAAGATGTGTTAGAGATTGTGCATAAAGAAAACCCAACGGGAGTGATCGTGCAATATGGGGGCCAAACGCCCCTTAAGTTAGCGCGTCCACTCAAAGCTCAGGGCACTAAAATCATCGGAACCTCACCCGAAGCAATTCACGACGCTGAAGATCGTGAAGAGTTCCAGGCTTTATTGAACAACTTAAACCTAAAGCAGCCGCCGAATCGTATTGCCTCGAGCGAAGATACCGCGCTTCAATTAGCTGATGAGGTTGGCTACCCCTTGGTGGTTCGGCCATCATACGTGCTAGGTGGCCGAGCAATGGAAATTGTACATGATGCGCAAGCACTCTCGAATTACATGCACTCCGCGATTCAAGTATCGAACGAATCTCCTGTATTACTCGACCGTTTTTTGAATGACGCGATCGAAGTCGATGTTGATGCCATATGTGACGGCACCGACGTTGTCATCGGCGGCATCATGGAGCATATTGAGGAAGCTGGGGTTCACTCGGGTGATTCGGCCTGTTCTTTGCCTCCGTTCAGTTTGTCAGAAGAAATCAAGGCTGACTTACGTGAGCAAACCAAGAAGATGGCGTTAGCGCTTAATGTCGTCGGCTTGATGAACGTGCAATTCGCGATTAAAGGTTCTGATATTTATGTTTTGGAAGTTAATCCTCGCGCGTCGAGAACTGTTCCGTTTGTTTCTAAAGCTACCTCACGCCCATTAGCCAAAGTCGCAGCGCTTTGTATGGCGGGTACTAGCTTGGCTGAACAAGGCATCAAAGACGAAATTATTCCTAAATATTACTCAGTTAAAGAAGCGGTGTTCCCATTCGTTAAGTTCCCAGGCGTTGATACACTATTGAGCCCTGAGATGAAGTCTACCGGTGAAGTAATGGGTGTCGGACAAAGTTTTGGTGCGGCTTATAACAAAGCACAGCAAGGTACCGGTGCAAATATTCCACAATCTGGCACGGTGTTATTCAGCGTTCGTGATAGTGATAAAGCAATTGCAATTGAGCTTGCTACATATCTTGCTAAAAATGGCTTTAATATCGTTGCAACGCGTGGAACCGCAGCTGCGTTTGAAACGGCAGGCATTGAGTGTCAAACTGCTAATAAGGTAACAGAAGGTCGGCCTCATATTGTTGATATGATTATTGACGGTAAGGCTGATCTTGTAATTAATACTACCAGCACCAACAAAACCGTGAAGGACTCTTATACGATTCGTCGCGAAGCCTTGATGCACAAAGTTACTTACTTTACCAATATTGCCTCAGCTCGTGCTATGGTTGAGGCTCATAAAGCACATGACGTTATGCGTGTGAGCAAGCTACAAGATCTGCACAAAACAATCTAATGCATTGTTTAGGTCGCTATATAAGGTGGCTTTAGCTAGGTGGCGAAAAATTTAGTCTTAAATAAACGCGCTGAAATGGCGCGTTTATTTATGGTAGAAACGAATAATTTACTAAAAGTACGAAATAAAATGGATCGAGTTTTACTAACCAAAAAGGGTGCTGAAGCACTTCAAGCTGAATTAAAAAAATTAAAGAGCGAAGATCGCCCTAAGGTGATTCAAGAAATCGCCGAAGCCCGTGCTCACGGTGACTTATCTGAAAACGCTGAGTATCATGCAGCGCGAGAGCAACAAAGCTTTATCGAAGGCCGTATTAAAGAACTCGAAGGTAACCTCGGTGTTGCCGAAGTTATTGATACTTCAAAGCTCAACGTCAACGGCAAAGTCGTTTTTGGAGCCTTGGTTAAGCTTTATGACGAAGGCGCCGATGCCGAAGTGAGCTATCAAATAGTGGGAGATTTAGAGGCCGATATCGAGCGCGGCAAGATATCATTAAGTTCACCAATCGGTCGCGCATTGATTGGCAAACTTGAAGGCGACGAGTTTACCTTTGAAGCGCCAGCCGGTGAGAAAGCCTACGAAATCCTAGAGGTGCGCTACGACCTTTAATTGGCGTAGTTTTTAACAAGGATGCTCTCTATGAAGCGGTCAGCTATATTTCATGTCTGGCTGATTTTTTTTATCTCGTACGAATTATTTGCCGGTGAAATAAAGGTCAAGAAGCTCAAAAAAAGCGAAAATGGACCTTAACTGAAAGCTCTAACATTAGAGTTGTAAGCGACGCAAAGGAAAAACATGTTTTGCGGACCGTTCAACGGCTTGAACGATACCGCTCGTTTTCAAGCATGCTCTTGGGGCTTGACACAAAGCGAGGCGCCAATCCACGTTTTATTGTTTTACCTAAAAATCGAAGCTTATGGAAAGCTCTTGGCTTACCCAAAGGTCTCGTCAGCGTAACGTTGTTTTCAGAGCCTGGTGGCTCGACGATTTTCGCTGATATAGAGGACTTCTCTGGCTCCTCAGTGCGCACCAGTAGTGTCGGTAGGGCGACAATATATTCGGCACTATCAACTCAATTGTTTTATAAAGTGGGGCTGCAAGAGAGTACTCCGTTTTGGTATCACATGGCGTTTTCGCAATATCTTTCAGGATATACAGAGCTTGATACTCAATTTAGAATAGGCGAGTTGGAGGCAATGGGAAAAAGACTTGGACGTCTATTTAATCGCTATGGAAGATTGAAACCTATTGACGTTGTTTCTGTGATGTCTCGTAAAAGCTACGCGGTAGGTCTAGGTGGGTCGGAAATAAGCAACACGGCAAAGCGAAAATTTCTTGCTCAAGCCTATTTGATCTTTCATTACCTGTATTCAGACGCTGGCCGCCGAGACCAGTTAGATGAATATGTACGATTGACCACCCCGGGGCTGAGCGTCGATGAATCTCTACGTACAGCCTTTGGAGTGAGCGCTCAGAAACTTTCGAATTCCATCGCAAGCTACGCGGAGTCCGACGAGAGGATAGTCTCCTACGACAGGAGGGAAATAGAAGATAAGTTAAGCTCGCCGTTGCCTATTGAGTATCGACAAACGAAGCTTTCTAACGGTGAATTTCGGAGGAAAGTCTATCCTCAAATAGTAAATGTTCCCGAGAGTTTGATCTCATTTAGCGAGAAAAAACGCTTCATGAACACGGTAAGGCTCACCTCCCTAAAATGAACTCTTTTGTGAGTGAACTTGCCCCTTAAGTTCGATGATGCATTAACAGCACAACAAACACCGTCTTAATGCTGTGGCTTAATTAGATCCATCAATGCGAAACGCGACGTTTAAGCGAGGTTTGACTAATTGTTACACAAATTCGTAGGTCGAGCATTGTTTAGCGGTCTAGATATTGTTCACGCTACAGCGCGATATTCAGAGCTGCCGGCAGAGGGTAGAGCTCTATTCAAAAACGCTACTAAATTTTGAAGATCGGCAATGTTTGGCTTAGTTTGAAGATCGGCAATGTGGCTTAGATAGTCGGGATAACGATCTTAGCTTCTTTATTTGCTCGATAGATCACCGCGACGCGACCAATTAACTGCACAGGTTCACTATTCGACGCGCTTGTGATTTGCGCAACAATAGCTACCTTTTCAGACTTTTCATTGCTTGGTAGCTTTATTTTTATTAGCTCGTGCTGGTCCAGAGCCAGTTCAACTTCATTCATTACCGCGTCGGTTAGGCCTTTGCCACCAATCATGACCACAGGGTTTAGATTGTGTGCAATTCCACGAAGATAGTTCTTTTGTTTTCCAGTTAACGTCATTTAATGAGATAATTGTTAGCCGTTCTGCTCAGAAAGCTGACGGGTTGCGGTTTAAGAACGCGCGATTCTACCTAAACTTTAGAAAAATACATCCAAAATGGCACGAAAAGGCAATAAAACTGGCGAATGGGCACGACGACATATTAATGACCCGTACGTAAAAAAGGCCACGAGTCAGGGCTATCGATCGCGCGCGGTCTATAAATTTAAGGAAATCGATGATCAAGACCATTTGGTTAAAGCTGGTATGGTCGTAGTTGATTTAGGCTCCGCACCAGGCGGTTGGTCTCAGTATATTGCGCGTAAATTCGGTGATAAAGTTACAGTCATAGCGATCGATTTGTTAGATATGGACCCAATTGATAATGTTCACTTCATTAAGGGCGATTTTCAAGATCAGGATGTGCTAGATAAGGTGGATAATTTGCTGGATGGGCGAAAAATTGACCTTGTAATCTCGGATATGGCCCCCAACATTACAGGGGTGAGAAGTTCTGACGAGGCCCTGTATGAGGGTCTGCTTGACTCTGTTCTGTATTTTTGTGAGATGCGCCTCAAAGCCAATAGTCATTTGCTAGTTAAGCTCTTTGAAGGCAGCGCTTCGCATTACTATCGCAGAGAAGTAAAAGGGCGTTATAAAAGCGGGGTTGTTCGTAAGCCTGCAGCGTCGCGACCTAAAAGCCGAGAATATTATTTCTTAGCAAAAAATCGCCTGGCTTAACGCTCCGATTCGCTTAGGATCAAGTAATGGGTGTAGAGTCTCACGTGTTTTATGGGACTCTCTGATACCATTGAATAAAGTGCTGCAAGCGCAGCGCAATTAATATGAATTAACGTAGTCGTGTCGAATTTCCCTGTACACGGTTGCAAAAATCCGTCTGAAAAAGACGCTAACGCTGAACATCAGCGAACTGAGGTATAAAACAGTGAACAGACTCACTAATATCGTAATTATCGGACTCTTGTTTTTGATAGTAGGTGGCTTTCTAGCTGATCAAAATTCGTCTTCCGGTGCCTCAGCAAAAGAACTGACCTATTCAGAGTTCATGACGCAAGTTACTAACGGCAATGTTAAATCGGTCGTTTTAGATGAAGGTGAACTGAGAATTACTGGTGAATACGAGTCTGGCGGCAAATTTTGGACCGTTATGTCTCGGTTGGACGACCAATTGATCGATACCCTTCTAGGCCGTGGTGTCGATTTCAAAGTCGTGCCGCTGCAGAAAACCGGCATATTGATGCAAATTTTGATAAACGCCATACCATTTATCCTAATTATCGGCATCTGGATTTACCTTATGCGTCAAATGCAAGGTGGTGGTGGTAAAGGGGCCATGAGCTTTGGAAAAAGTAAGGCACGGCTTTTGAATCAAGACACTAATCGAGTTACTTTTGATGATGTTGCTGGTGTTGAAGAGTCAAAAGAAGAGGTTCAAGAAATCGTCGAGTTTTTAAGAGATCCATCTCGTTTTCAAAAACTTGGTGGCCGTATGCCGTCGGGTGTTTTAATGACAGGCAGCCCGGGTACTGGTAAAACCTTACTCGCGAAAGCTATTGCCGGTGAAGCACGCGTTCCATTTTTCTCAATCTCGGGCTCGGATTTTGTCGAGATGTTTGTTGGTGTTGGCGCATCGCGTGTGCGAGACATGTTCGAACAAGCTAAGAAGAACGCTCCGTGTATCATTTTTATCGACGAAATTGATGCCGTAGGTCGCCACCGTGGTGCTGGTGTTGGCGGCGGTAATGATGAGCGCGAGCAAACTTTGAATCAGTTATTAGTAGAGATGGACGGTTTCGAAGGTGGCGAAGGAATTGTCGTTATTGCGGCAACCAACCGACCAGACGTTTTAGACCCTGCGCTTTTACGACCAGGGCGTTTCGATCGCCAAGTCGTTGTGCCGTTGCCAGACATTCGTGGTCGCGAGCAAATTTTGAAAGTTCACATGCGTAAGGTTCCTATCGGCAAAACGGTTGACCCTGCTGTGATAGCGCGTGGAACCCCCGGTTTTTCAGGAGCTGATATTGCCAATTTAGTCAACGAAGCTGCGTTGTTTGCGGCTCGAGGTGCGAAGAAGTTAGTTGAAATGGAAGACTTCGAATTCGCAAAGGATAAAGTCATGATGGGCGCCGAGAGACGCTCTATAGTCATGCCGGAGAAAGAAAGGCTCAATACTGCTTATCATGAATCGGGACACGCAGTTGTTGGTGCGGTTCTAAAAGACGTGTATGACCCAGTGCACAAGGTCACAATTATTCCTCGAGGCCGCGCACTTGGTTTGACCTTCTACTTACCAGAAGAAGATCGTTATGGTTACGACCGAGAGTTTTTGTACGCTCGAATTGCTGTCGCTCTAGGCGGTCGAATTGCCGAAGAGATCTTCATGAATCAAATGACGACTGGCGCGTCAAGCGACTTTGAAAGTGCGACTGAAATGGCGCACAACATGGTTGCTCGCTGGGGTATGAGCGATGTACTAGGCACGCGTGTATATGCGGACAGTCAGCAAAATGGTGGCTTAGGCGGTAATACTAGCGCAAAAATGAGTAACCAAACCGCTAACTTGATAGACACCGAAGTCTCACGCATTCTAGATGAGCAATATGCTCGTGCAAAACAAATTTTGGAAGATAATCGCGATAAAGTCGAAGTTATGACCAAGAGTTTGATGGAGTATGAAACTTTGGATGCCGATCAAATTGCAGAAATTATGGAAGGTAAGAATCCGACGCCTCCAGCGGATCTGCCTCGCCCGAAGGATAAGAGCTCTGACGACGACTCAGAGAGTAAACCAAATATCGAACCTCAGTTAGATAAGCCAGCTAGCGACGACGCTTAGTTTGCGTTTGCTTAAGCCTTAGCCGCATAAAATGGGCGCTGATAGCTTACGGCTCAAGTTGAGTGAGTCGGATACCTATTCGAAGAGTTTGATAATGGGAGTTGTAAATGCGACTCCCGACTCGTTTTCTGATGGCGGTCAATTTAGCACGCTGGACAACGCCCTCGAACACGCTTTGGCGCTGGTTGATCAGGGTGCTGATATTCTTGATATTGGCGGAGAATCGACAAGACCCGGTGCTGAAAAAGTTATCCTAGAAAAGGAGCTTGAACGGGTTATACCTCTTATCGACCAACTCCGAAAACTTACTGATATACCCATATCAATCGATACCTATAAGCCAGAGGTTATGTTAGCTGCGGTAAAATCAGGGGCTTCGATGATCAACGATGTAAATGGCCTTCGAGCCGATGGTGCTGTTGATGCTGCGATCGAGGCCGGTGTGCCGGTGTGCATTATGCACATGCAAGGTGACCCAAGCTCAATGCAAATCAAGCCAAGTTATGCAAATGTGGTCGAGGAGGTATTGGACTTTTTTCGACATCGAATCGATGTTCTTGTCGGTGCGGGTATAGAAAGGCGAGACATCATTATTGATCCAGGCATCGGTTTCGGAAAAACCTTGAATCACAACTTGCAGTTATTGAACAAGGTAGAAAAACTTAGGTCAGAGACTCAATGCGAAGTGCTCATTGGCGTATCTAGAAAATCACTAATCGATAAACTATTAGGTCGCCCGGTTGATCAGCGTCTTCCGGCGAGTCTGGGTTTAGCAGTGCAGTCCGTGCTAAATGGCGCTAAAATAGTGCGCGTTCACGATGTGAGAGAAACGTTTGACGCCGTGCGTGCTGTGGAAGCGGTGCGGAATTCAACCTAGCGGTCATTATGCACAGATATTTCTCCACCTAAATAATTATAAAGTGCCGAGGCTAGCATGCCCTTGGCACGCTAAAAGGAAACAAATTATGTCTAAGGCCTTTTTTGGTACCGACGGAATTAGAGGCGCAGTCGGCACTGAGCCTATTACACCCAAAACTATTGTTCACTTAGGTTGGGCGCTAGGCACTGTTATTAAGCGCCACTATGGTAAAGGCAGTGTGTTAGTTGGCAAAGACACGCGTGTTTCAGGCTACTTGTTAGAGTCTGCAATGGAGGCCGGTTTGTCGTCGGCGGGCATGGACGTGGTTATGCTGGGTCCATTGCCAACTCCCGCGATCGCATATCTTACTCAAACCGCCCGCGCTAATGCGGGTGTGGTGATAAGTGCTTCGCACAACCATTATTCAGATAATGGCATAAAATTCTTTTCACCTAATGGCACCAAAATTTCCGACGAAGTTCAGGCTGAGATTGAGCAATTAATGTCTGAAGACATGAGTGTTGTTGAATCGAAAGAGCTCGGTAAAGCACATCGTATGGATGATGCCGTTGGGCGTTACGTTGAATTCTGTAAAGGCACCATTCCTCGACGCATGGACTTTAGGGGATTAAAGGTCGCTCTCGATTGCGCAAATGGCGCAGCCTATCAATCGGCTCCAGCGGCATTTCATGAGCTAGGGGCAGATATAGAGGTAATTAATAATTCACCAAATGGCTACAATATTAATAATGATTGTGGCTCAACGCACATTGGAGGCTTACAAAGGCTGGTGCTTGACCAGAAGTGTGATGTTGGTATCGCGTTTGATGGTGACGCCGACCGAGTATTGATGGTTGACTCCCGTGGTGATGTAGTCGACGGCGATCAACTCTTGTTTGTAATAGCTGATAGCCTGCAAAAGCAAGGCCGTTTAAAAGGCGGGGTTGTTGGCACTTTGATGAGCAATTTCGGCATGGAGAAAGCCTTAGAACAACGAGAGATACCATTTTTTAGAGCCAAGGTTGGTGATCGTTATGTTATGCAAGAGCTTAAAGCGCGCGATTGGGTAATTGGTGGTGAGTCTTCAGGCCATATAATCTGCCTAGACAAAACCACCACAGGTGATGGATTGGTCTCAGCTTTGCAAGTGCTAACTCAAATGAAGTTCATGCAAAAACCCCTGCACGAGCTCGCCGCTGAAATGCAAATGTACCCGCAAACGATGATTAATGTGAAGCTTCCTCAAGGAACCAACGCGTCGTCGGTCTGTGAGCTCGACGCCGTGAATCAAGCGGTCAAATTTGCTGAACAGGCTTTGGCTCGTACGGGTAGAGTATTGTTGCGGCCATCTGGTACTGAGCCGGTCATTAGAGTAATGGTAGAGGGCCAAAACGCGGAATTGGTAGACAGCACATGTGAACAAATAGCCGAAGCGGTGAGGCAACAGCTTTAACGCTACTCCTGTACACCCAAGCATTCAATCAGTACGTCGATCCAGTGAAAATTATTGGTAAGTTTCCTAGTGCATTTCAAGGTGCTATGCTAAGATCCGCGCTCACTTGATTCTGAATAAAGAGGTCTTATGCGACGTTTTTTAGTAGCAGGTAATTGGAAAATGCACGGTAGTTCTGAAATGACTGCCGATTTAATTTCTGGTATTGCTCGGCGGGCATTCGACGCAGCAAGATTAAGTGAACAAAAAGAGCTAAGTTACGACATTTTAGTGTGTCCGCCGGCGCCATATTTGAGCCAAGCGGCTAATCACTCCGAGTCATTACCGATTGCTGTTGGCGCGCAAAATGTGAGTCAGCATGAGTCTGGTGCCTTTACCGGTGAGATATCGTTACCAATGCTGTCAGAACTTGGTTGTGAATACGTATTACTCGGCCACTCAGAGCGGCGCGAATTGTTTGGCGAATCTGATCAGCTCATTGCTGAAAAGTTTGCGGCCTGTGTCGATAGTGGATCTGCTTCGCTTATTCCGGTCTTGTGTATTGGTGAAACCTTACAAGATCGACAATCGGGCAAAACAGAAGCGGTAGTCGAGGCTCAGTTAGACACGGTGATCAATAGAGTCGGCATTGCCGCTTTTGACCACGCTGTAATAGCTTATGAGCCCGTATGGGCAATCGGCACCGGTGAAACAGCCAGTCCTGACCAAGCTCAAGAAGTACATGCGTTTATACGTGCTAAGCTTGGTGGCTTGGATTCTGCTGTAGCAGATAAAATTCGCATTGTTTATGGCGGTAGTGTAAAGCCTAGCAATGCGACAGAGCTTTTTGCTCAAAAAGATATAGATGGTGGGCTGATTGGCGGCGCGTCATTAGATGTTGATAGCTTTTCAGGTATCTGTGAAGCCACACAAAAAATTATAGAGAACACTTGAAGCCTAGTTATTTAGGCCGATATAAAGCGAAAGCTTTGCTACAAAAAATAGAGTTATAAAATGAACATTACAACTATTCTGATAATCGTCAATGTATTCGCAGCTGTTGCGATTATCGCATTAGTCCTAATGCAACAAAGCAAAGGCGACATGGGTTCTGCGTTTGGTGGCGGTGGTTCATCAAGCATGTTTGGAAGCAAAGGCTCAGCAAATTTCTTGAGCCGTTGCACGTCTACAATGGTAACTTTGTTTTTTGTTAGTAGTTTAACGCTTGCGTATATCTATGCTAAGCGAAATGCCGCTGAGCAAGAAGTAGCTCCGATTCAGGTAGAGCAAGACAGTGAAGTACCAACGATTGATGCTGAGATACCAGTAATCGATAATGAAGTTCCCTCAATTGACGTGCCAACGACAGATGAAGCTGTTGAAGCATTTGAGTCTGAGCTAGATGGCGCTGAAGTACCGCAGGTACCAGAAGGGAGCTAGCAAGAGCGCGGCGTATAGCGGGCTGGTATAAAAGCTCAGGCTATAATGTGCGTTAGCAAATAAGGTAAATGTCCAGGCGGTGAAATTGGTAGACGACGGAGCCTATGCTCCTAGTGCTGCGAAGGCAAAGCCTGAGCTAAGTGCACGCGTAGCGTGTCGTGGAGGAGTTAATAGCTCTGAACCACAAACACGTAGCAGAAAAGTTAAATGTCCAGGTGGTGGAATTGGTAGACGACGGAGCCTGCTCCTAGTGCTGCGAAGGCGAAGCCTGAGCTAAGTGCACGCGTAGCGTGTCGTGGAGGAGTTACTAGCTCTGAACCACAAACACGTAGTAGAAAAGTTAAATGTCCAGGTGGTGGAATTGGTAGACGACGGAGCTTGCTCCTAGTGCTGCGAAGGCAAAGCCTGAGCTAAGTGCACGCGTAGCGTGTCGTGGAGGAGTTAATAGCTCTGAACCACAAACACTTAGTAGAAAAGTTAAATGTCCAGGTGGTGGAATTGGTAGACACGCTATCTTGAGGGGGTAGTGACGCAAGTCGTGAGGGTTCAAGTCCCTCTCTGGACACCAAATTATAAAAGCCAGATTTCAAATCGAAATCTGGCTTTTTTTTAGCAGAGAGCGCTGCAAATATGAATCAGGTACCCGATTATTTGGGGGGGGGGGCTTTCTGTTTCTCCTCTCGCTTTAGCTTATTTGAGTTTTGTCTAGACCTGCTTTTCTATTTTCGCGCACCAAATAGAAATACCCAATTCACAAGTGACGCTCACCATTTTAAGACTTTCTCGTTTGCCAACATTTATCTAAATGATTCAACTGTTGATTCTCGCTTCTGTGAGGAATAATCGAGATATCAGATACAGGGCTTGCGGCGCTCAGCCTCACCTCGTAAACTCTGCGAAATACACAAACTAACATGCATTTTTAATGTGACAGCTGAGGAATACCGTGCCTAAAATTACCTTTATTGACTTCGAAGGAACTGAACGTAACGTTGACGCGAATACGGGTGAAACAATTATGGAAGCCGCAACAAGTAATGATATTCCCGGAATCGATGCAGATTGCGGTGGTGCCTGCGCATGCGCGACTTGCCACGTCTATATTGCTCCAGACTGGATGGAAAGAGCCGGAGAAGCAGAAGACCTGGAGGCCGAAATGTTAGACGTTGCCGAAGAGGTAAAAGAGAATTCCCGTTTGGCTTGTCAGGTAACTCTAAGTGATCAGTTAGATGGGATTGTTGTGATCACGCCTGAGAGTCAATTCTAAGTTTAGTTTTAACCATTCCAAGTCTGAACAAAATCATCGACTTGCAGTTCGGCCAAGGGCTTAGTAATTTTAGGTGTTCCCAGATAAATAAAACCGACGATTTTATCGTTGGGTTCTAGGTTGAGCCCGCGATGCATCTCATCGGTGAACATCATGCTGCCAGATCGCCATATCGCTCCAACGCCTTGCGCATGAGCTGCCGTCATCATCATTTGAGCTGCCGCTCCAGCTGATAGTAATTGCTCTATCTCAGGAACCTTGTCGTGCGTTTGAATTGATGCAGCGACTACTAAGATTGTTGGCGCTCTAAACGGTTTGTTTTTTAGCTTTATTGCAAAATCGGGTGCTAGCATGCACCCATCGCTTGCCTCCTTCGCTTTGACCATCAAATCGCCAAATTTTGTGCGCGCATCGCCCTCAATTAATAGAAATTTCCAGGGTTTAAGGGATTTGTGGTCACAAGCACGTAGGCCGGCTTTAACAATATTGTCTAGTTGACGTTTGTTAGGGCCTGGCTCGGTTAGCAAATTAACTGAGTTGCGGGTATGTAGGGCAGTCAGGGCGTCCATGAAAGTCTGTTTCGTTGTGTTATCAATGTACCGTCGAATAATACCAGAGACAAATTCGTTTGAGTGTGGAGAGTAACTAATCGATTGTCTAATAGCTCGAGGTTTAGGTAAGAAAAGAACTCAAAACGTTCAGTTTAGAAGACTAAAAATGTCGCCAGTGTGATATCTTTTCCTGAGCGCGAAGTTACCCCGTGCTACATCCGTGTAACTCTGGTGTACCTTGTAAAGGTGTCTCCAAACTAATCATCACTGTTGCATGGAACTCAATTTAGACATGATGTCGATATTGAGGACGGTAAAAAACGATATCTGGGGGGATAGTTTTTTACTTTTTAGTAAGGCTCTTGAGTTAGTGGCTCAAGGGCCTTTTAACTTCCCATGTGGTCGACCTTACGTTGAGATAACTGTTCCCGCAACTGTCTATTTTTAGTAACAGCTGTCTATAATCTAGAATTTTAAGTATTTTGATACTTTAGCTTTGATCCGTTAGTGTTTAAGCTTAAACGATTGGTTTAGTCTGGTATCTCGCTTATTAACCCGTTCACAGTTTTCTAGGAAGTCTCTTGAAATGAATATTATTGTTGTACCCGCCGTTCTGGCGTTGATCGTCAATTTTGTAGTTCTATGGGCTGCCGGTAGGACCGCTAATAGGACAACAGGGTTTATTCCGCTGGTTGTCGGCTTTAGTATGATGAATACGTGCGAGATTCTAGGTAGTTTTTCGGGATGGAGCCCTACAACATTAGAACTTATCGTTCGTTGCTACTATTGTAGCGCAGTTATATCGCTGTCTCTGGTCATGCTCTACGCGGCTGAGATATCGAAGTATCAAACTACTGCCCTAAACTGGGCGATAGGATTTATGGCAGGAACAATTTCGTTCGCTATCTTGTTTAGTGACTTGATTTTGACGGGTATACACTCCATCGGCTATAGCGTGAGCGCTGACAAGGGAATTGCTTACATCGTGTTCCAGTCGTTTTCACTTGGTTTGCTCATCTCTGTAGGTGTGATGCTTACGCAAGGTTACCGAAACGCGCTAACCCATGAT
Source organism: uncultured Arenicella sp. (assembly GCA_947499305.1). GTDB lineage: Bacteria > Pseudomonadota > Gammaproteobacteria > Arenicellales > Arenicellaceae > Arenicella. Next base: position 212,233 of record CANMNN010000001.1, read on the forward strand.
CAACAAATCAAATGTTCGGGGACAGCACTGGCAATTATGCCCACGATCATCGCCTGTTTAGGCCTACTTATTCTGATGTGGTGCGGAATAAAAATTAATGCAACTGTCGTGCTTCCACTCACCATGATGGCCTTTATTCTAATTACTCTTGCTTCTGAAGAGCATCATAAGCTAACGGATATTAGACGCTTCATTCCTGGGTCTGCTGAGCGTCGCACGAGCCGAGAGGTGATGGAGATTTGCAGTAATTACGCGCGAGATGAAGTTAGTTACCGAGATGCTATAAGTGAGATTGAGCGGGTACTAGTGGTTCACAAGTATCAGAAAAATCATAAAAATGCTTCAGCAACGGCAGAGCTTATGGGTATGCCGCGATCTTCGTTGTACTCAATATTTAATCGTCTAAAAATCGAGTCGAAAAGCAGCTAACTGTCTAAGCCGCCCATGCAAAGGTATTTAATCTCTAGATAGTCTTCTAAGCCATATTTGGAGCCTTCCCGACCCATGCCAGATTGCTTTACGCCACCAAAGGGTGCCATCTCGTTTGAGATAATCCCTTCGTTGATGCCAACCATGCCGAACTCCAAAGCTTCAGAAACGCGCCAAACGCGGCCAATATCTCGCGTATAGATATACGAAGCTAGCCCCACTTCGGTGTCATTGGCCAGTTCAACAGCCTCTTTCTCTGTCTCGAATTTGATAAGCGGTGCAACTGGGCCAAATATTTCTTCGCGAGCAACACTCATACTCGGAGTGATGTTAGTAAGCACCGTAGGTTCAAAAAAACGGTCTCCCATCTCGTCGATATGACCTCCAGTCAGTGCGACGGCACCTTCCGAAATAGCATTATTTACAAGCCCAGCAACTGATTCAATCGCTTTATTATTAATCAGCGGGCCAATGTCTATATTGCTCTCGCTGCCATCGCCCATATTTAGTTGAGATGCTGCTTGTGCCAGTTTTTCTGAGAACTCTTTGTAGATGCCTGCTTGCACAAAGAAACGGTTACTGCATACGCATGTTTGGCCAGCGTTTCTAAACTTTGACACCAGCGCGCCTTGTACAGCTTGATCGATATTGGCGTCATCAAAGACCACAAACGGGGCATTGCCACCAAGTTCCATCGATGTTTTCTTGACGGTTGTGGCGCATTGCGCGAGTAGGGATTTGCCAACCTCTGTAGAGCCCGTAAACGAGAATTTCGCAACGCGCGGGTCCCCAGTCAGAACTTCGCCGATTGGTCTAGATGTGTTGCTTACAATAACATTGAAAATCCCCGCAGGTATCCCGGCCTGTTTCCCTAACTCGGCTAGAGCGAGCGCTGAAAGTGGCGTTTCTTGTGCTGCTTTAACGACAAAAGCACACCCTGCCGCTAGCGCTGGCGCGGCTTTGCGCGTAATCATCGCGTTTGGGAAGTTCCATGGCGTGATTGCCGATACAATACCCACGCCTTGTTTGATAATCACCACTCGGGAGTTTGATGAGGCGCCAGGAATCGTATCGCCGTAAATTCTTTTAGCCTCTTCCGCAAACCATTCAATGTAATTGGCGCCGTAAGCAATTTCGCCTTTTGCCTCCTTTAGGGGCTTACCTTGCTCGGCGGTCAAGATGGCTGCGAGATCGTCTTGGTGCTCCATGATTAAGTCATACCACTTTCTTAATATCGTGGAGCGTTCTTTCGCTGTCTTGGCGCGCCATGCAGGCATTGCTTTTTCGGCAGCATCGACGGCTAGAATCGCGTCGCTTTTATTTGCGCCACTGAGACTAGCAATAATCGAACCGTCCACAGGGTTGTGGACATCAAAAGGTGAGTTCTTTGAAGTGTGCCATTGCCCATTAATAAAGCTGGCTGTTTTTACTAAATTCAAATTTAGAGACATCATAAACCTTACTTGAGTGGAACCGTCACCACTTATCTTAACCCCAAAAGTGTGCAACGGTGTATTTAATGATCTAATGTCCGAGCTAGAACTGCCTATAATGAGAGCAATAGTCGAAACTAATGAAGAAAATTGTCCTACCGTGGTTAGCACGGTTTCTGTCGAGCCAGATCCTGCTGCGAAGCCGACGCCGCGCCCGCGAGTTCACGCGAAGGCTAGTCGCTCGAGAGCATCAAGTTGATATTTTTTTACGTGTAGATGACCCTTATAGTTACTTGCTAGTGCAAGTGTTGCCAGAACTTAGAGAGCGCTTCAGCATTAAGTTTCGCTATCACATTGTCTCGTCGCAAGACAAAGAAATGTATCCAGAACCCGAGTTATGGCATGAACATGCTCTCAGGGACGCTCAGTATCTGGCAGGTGAGTATGGACTTCTGGCGCCAACTTTGAAGCATATACCTGAGCCGAGTGAAACCGAAGCCATTTTGGAGTGCTTAATAGCGAGCGAAGAAAAAGACGGTTTTATCCAGAATGCGATTTCCGTCTTGAGTGACTATTGGCAGGGTAGGGCAATAAGCAAGAATCAATCTATGGCTAAAGGTATTCGCCCATCAACGCTTCAAAAGGTAAATGAGAACAATCTCCTGCTTAGCGCTTTAGGTCATTATTTGAGTGCGACTCTATACTACGAAGGCGAATGGTATTGGGGGCTTGATCGGCTATCCCACCTAGAGTTACGACTAAATGATCTAGGCCTGAGTCAAACTTCTAAACAAGTTTTGTACCAGAAGAGTACCCAGAACTTTTGTAAAAGGGCCCCGAAACAGATGGCACCTCAAAGTACTGATACTGCGCCCTTTATTATCTATTTTTCGGCAAGAAGCCCTTATTCATATCTGGGTCTGGAGAGAGGTGTTGCGTTAGCTAGTCATTATGGCCTGCCAATTGAAATAAGGCCGGTACTGCCGATGCTAATGCGAGGAATGGCTGTACCTCAGCAAAAAAAGTGGTATATATTTTCTGATACTAAGCGAGAGGCGTTGAAGCTCGGCATTGATTATGGCTTTGTTGCAGACCCTTTAGGGCTTGGCGTGGAGAGATGTTACGCATTGTTTGAATACGCAAAGTCGCAAGGTAAAGAAATAGACTACCTTTTGTCGTTCGCGAGAGCCGTGAATGCCCAAGGTGTTCATTCCGACACCGATAGAGGTATGCAAAAGATTGTTGAAACTGCGGGTTTAGATTGGTCTGAAGCACAGCCGGTACTAGATCGTGAACTGACTTCGGGTGAATGGCGAAAGTGGGCCGAAGACAACTATTCTCAAATGCAAAAATTGGGTCTTTGGGGTGTTCCGAGCTTTTCGTATAGAGAAGTGGCCGTTTGGGGGCAAGACCGCATTGATGTAATCGAGCGGCGTGTTTGTGAGCTGATTAACTGACTGTGTCGGTATGTGAGGAAAAATTATTAGCAGGTAAAAAATGCCTTGCTAATTAAATTTTTTCGGGCGCAAAACGTTAACTTCTGCAGAGAAGCAAACCATTGCGTAATTTTGGTAGTATTTTTGCTCAAGGTGTTCTGAGATTTTGCTTGCCACGATGTCGCTGCAAATAACTTCTATTCTAATGTTTGAATTTGCCTCCCATGCAGCATCGCGTAACCCTCGGTTACCTTTGCCTCTCGCGTTGCTGATTGAGTAACCTGGTGCGCCAAGCTCCTCAATGTCTTTGATCAAAGTCGTTTCAAGTGCGGCTTCGGTGATTATTGTAATTAAGGTCGCGTTGTTGTCTGTCATCGTTCAATACTCCAGAGCTATTAAATAAGACTGGCGTGCAGCGTGGATGCGAGCCAGTAGTAAATAGGTATACCAATTAAGATGTTAAACGGGAAGGTGATTCCGAGTGAGGCTGTTAGAGAGAGCGTTGGATTTGCCTCGGGAACTGAAATTCGCATAGCAGCCGGGACAGCGATGTATGACGCGCTAGCAAACAGAGTCGCCAATATAGCAACGCCACCAACCGAAAGACTCAAGCCTAAGCCGACCAGTGCGCCAATCACCGAGAAGCAAATTGGCGTGATAATTCCAAAGCTTAGTAAAAAGAAACCATAACGTTTTAGACTAGAGAGTTGGCTAGCTGTGATTAAGCCCATTTCGAGCAAAAATAGCGCTAGGACCCCTTTGAATAAATCGAAGAATAGCGGACTAATCGACTCTACGCCGCTGGGCCCACTCAGCCATCCAATAAACAAGCCGCCCATTAAAAACATTACGCCTTTTCCAAGCATTACTTCATGGCCAACATTAGCCCATTGAGTATTTTTGGACAGTCCTTTTGCAAGAACAATGCCGACTAAAATTGCTGGAACTTCTAAGATCACAACGAACAAGGCCATGTGTTGTTCATATTCGATATTTTGGGAGCTCATAAATGCGACTGCTACGGCGAAGGTTCCTACGCTGACCGATCCATAGTGTGCCGCAATTGAAGCGGCGTCTGCTCTGTTGAGTTTTCCCAAATATAGAAGCACTGGAAATACTAATAGTGGCAACAGAAAACCAGCGGCCATCACTACTAATATTTGTGGAATCAGAGTGGCAAACGGCTGATTAGCCAGCTCTACGCCTCCCTTTAGCCCGATAGTTATTAGCAATAACATCGACACGAAATCGTAGATTTGGCTCGGCAAACGTAATTCTGATTTCAGTACGCCGGCCAAAAGGCCGAACAAGAAAAACCAAATAACGGGATCAATTGTGCTCATTGCTTAGGTCTGCGCGCTCAGCGTCTAGCTTTCTTAATTGGTGTTATGAAGAAGTATTTAGTGCTCGCCCTAGTTTTTTCGAGTAATCATGAAGCGATCCCTTGGTCTGCCTGTTGCTCCAAATAAGCGGGAAAGCCACGGGGAAGGTTTAGTGCTATACCTAGGTTATTCAGAAACGTTCTCTCTGCTTGATTGTCTACCTCTATGGCAAGATAGGCAGCTAAGTATACTTCCGCTTTGTGTTCATCAGAGTGTATAGAACTGGCTATTTCCTCGATTGAGATATCCCGCGACATTAGGTCGAGTATTGCTGCTTTTTCTTCATTGCCTAGGTCCAATTTACGTATCGAGTCATTTAGTTTCCTGTGTTCGAGTTCGTCGATGTTTCCGTCTGCCTTAGAAGCAGCGATCATCGTTAATATTAGGGTCATACTTAAGGGCGTAACGGCTGCAATATCAGCTTGATGCTCTTTTGTAATGCTCTGGACGATATCGCTATCTAAAACTGGCTGGGTTTGGCCAATTGCTTTGTTCTGTTGCCAGTTATCGTATGCTTTGTAGGCTAGCCCTCCTAAAACAGCAGTGCCGCCGAATTTGGCTACTTTTGTTGCCATTTTCCTAGTTGACTTACTACCCAGGAGCAGTGCGACTAGCCCCCCTGCTGCGGCGCCACCAGTAAGCCCGCCGGGTAACATTGATGATATGGAGGCTGATGTTATGGTGCTAGTTACTTGGTTCTCGCTTGTCTTGTTAGAAAGACGATTCAAAATATTCTCTATGTTCATGGCTATCTCTGTCGTGTTGAGTGGGAAAACTCTAAGGCAGCGCCCAATCGTTTACTGGCAAGGGCTCAACTTAGACTCAATTGTACGATAGCTTTGACATTGTTTTATTCGAATAATTATTAGTTATTGTTCGAAATTTACGAAATCGCTTTTCTTTGTATATTGTTATGCCTACTCCTCAATATAGCCTTAGAGCTCATGGTTGTTTTATTCTATCTAACTAAAGGGCCCAACAGGCAATAACTTGTTTTCAAGCAAACTCAAGGCTACCTTGATAGCGATAAGTAGGATTAAATGCCTTAGCTGTTTGATAGCAATTTCTCAGCAGATGCTAATACTGTATTTACTGCTGGGTGTTTGATTTTTCGTTCCGGTGCTATTCCGTAATATCGATCGCTGATTGAGTCAACTCGACCAATAATTGCAACGTCAAATTGGGCAAGCACATCTCGCTCGACCGCTGTAGCAACGCAAAAAATGCCTCGCCCGGTTTGTCCGAAAAATTTCAATAACGCGCTGTCATCAAACTCGGCGACTACCTTAGGAGAAATTTTAGACTGAACAAACCACGATACCAGGTTTTGGTGCATAGCTGAGTTTCTTCCGGGCATTAAGAATGGCGCCTGGTGTAATGAGTTTGGGAAGTCACTTTGATATCGATCGCACTCTTCTTTGCGAGCGAAAAAAGTCATGCCCGCCTCACCTAGGTAGTGATTTATAGCTCGCACACTCACACCAACAGGCAATGGTTGGTCTGAAATAATGAGATCCAGCTTATTTAAAGATAAGTCTGCCAATAGCGTATTTAGGTCGGCTTCGTGACATTCTAATATGAAGCGATTTTCTAAGTCGAAACAATCGTTGAGCATCTCGAACACCATTACTTTGGGAATGGCGTCAACGATTCCAACATTAAAGTTCGCGACTTGTCCTTGATCGTGAGATGCAAGTGATCGAGATAGTTCATTTCCTAGGTTGAAAATATCGTCTGCATAACGAAGAGTGATTTGGCCAAGGCTGTTCGGTTCCAGTCGTTTTCCGTGTCGTTCAAAAAGCGGAGCGCCTATGTATTCCTCAAATGTAGCAAGCTGACCGCTAACAGTTTGGGGGGTCACATGAAGTGATTCGGCGGCCCTGGTTACACTGCCTTCTTTCGCGACAGCATAAAAGTATTGGAGGTGATTGAAGTTAAGTTGTTTCATTATTTAGCAGCAATATTGTTCGATAAAAACTGATAATATATTAATTTAGATCGAATTTAAGTGAATTTTGAAATCCTTCATACTAAGCACCTAACTAACGCGAGGTGTTTATGAACTTGTCTAAAATTATCCATCATGAGTCATTCAGTGGAGGCCTACTCGTTTTTGCCGCCATTGCTGCCATGATACTCGCGAACTCTCCTGGGTTTGGTGCGTATCAAGGGTTTTTGTCAGTGCCGGTAGAGGTTGCGGTTGGTAATTTTGAGATCGCAAAACCGTTAATCCTTTGGGTCAATGATGGCCTCATGGCGTTGTTTTTTTTGTTGATTGGTCTAGAGGTAAAGCGAGAGGTGCTGATTGGTGACTTGTCTTTGCCAAAGCAAATTGTTTTGCCTGGTGTTGCCGCGGTCGCAGGCATAATTGTGCCTGCGTTGGTCTACGTGTTTCTCACGAAGGGCGACCCGGTGGCTTTACGAGGTTGGGCGATTCCAGCCGCAACCGATATTGCTTTTGCGCTGGGTGTATTCAGTCTATTTGGCACTCGCCTACCAATTTCTCTTAAGCTCTTTTTATTGAGCGTTGCGATATTTGATGACATTGGCGCGATCGTGATTATCGCCTTATTTTATTCTGCTGACCTTTCAACGCTCTCCTTGAGCGTGGGGCTGGTTGGCTTGCTTGTTTTGTTCGTGCTTAATCGCTTCAATGTAAACTCTTTGACCCCATATGCATTGGTCGGTTTAGTTGTTTGGGTCGCTGTATTGAAGTCTGGCGTGCATGCGACCTTAGCTGGTTTCGCGATTGCATGGTTTATTCCTTTAAAGCTTAAGAACTCAAAGGGTCGGCCTATGGCGCCAGATCTCGAGCATGCTCTTCATCCTTGGATTGCATTCTTTGTTCTACCCATATTTGCCTTCGCAAATGCTGGGGTGAACTTAAGTAATATTGGCGCTGAAACGTTCTTCAGTCCTGTAACGCTCGGCATAGCACTGGGGTTATTTATTGGTAAGCAAATAGGGATCTTCGGTATTTGTTGGTTGGCCATAAAAATGAAACTCACTGAGTTGCCGAAGGGCGCGACTTGGTTACAGTTTTACGGCGTTTCATTGTTGTGCGGCATTGGCTTTACAATGAGCTTGTTTATTGGAACATTGGCGTTCGAAGATCAAGGCTTAGCGTATCAAACTACCGTCAAATTGGGCGTAATCATGGGGTCCTTAGCATCTGCAATTCTTGCGGTAGTCGTACTTAATTTAGCAAAGACAGGTGCTCAAGCTAAACCGCTAGCGAACATGACCTAGTGGCATTTCTGGAGCCCCTGCACTTTATGACTTGCAAGCAGTCGTTGAGTCGATTTCAACATTCTTGTACCCACATATGGCTGTCGAATGCATTTTCGTAGAAGGAATGAAAAAACTCAGGATGTGCCAGAGAATTATCGGCCATCCTGAGATTTTATGAAACAGTCTTCCTTAGGCTTAGCGCTGGGGTCGCGTTAATAAACTATAGAGCTTAACTCACAGGTCTATCAATAGGTCTCGATAAAGCCAAATATACCCGAACTCTGTTGCGGCATGCACTTTTAATACTTTCAAAAGATGTTGGCCAAGGTGTCGTTCTAAACGAGAGTTTTCATTCTCCAGTTGGGATGCCAGCCCATTTTTCCATGTCATATATTAGATTTAGTACGGCGTTAAATTTAGTATGGCTCTAAATGAAATCGAGTGATTAAATCATGAAAGTTACTATTTACAGCCAATAAGAGCCTGGTGGTTAGCAATGCGAGGTGTTATTCCTTTTAGTCGGGTAATAGGCATTGCTGCGGATGCGGATAACCTCGACATATCCAGAGGTTTGTCAATACCAGGGAGTCTTCAAACAGCCTTCCTAGAAGGTTGGCACACATAAAAAAACCGCAAACCAGTCATCGACCAATTTGCGGTTATTCGACTTAAACTTAATTAAATCAATTTATTGAAATGGCTCCCTGACCAGGACTCGAACCTGGGACCCAATGATTAACAGTCATTTGCTCTACCAACTGAGCTATCAGGGAACGTCTTTCAACGAGGGCGAATAATATTGACTAAGGTACTTTTGGTCAAGCGCTTTCATCAGTTTTTTTGCATAAAAATAAGTTTTTTTTCATTCGAAAATTAGAGCGTGTGATTCAAGCATGTTTGGCTTTGTTTTCTGCTCATTTTCTCGATTGTTCTGGTGCGACCGGTGTGTAAAATCCGAATATGGCGCTGCTGCGTCGTTGTTTTATGGCATATATAAAAGCCGGCACTTCTAGCGCTACCGTCATTAAAAAAGCGAAGGCGGCCATTTTGGTTAAAGACTACCGCCACATCTTGATTTAGCGTCATTTTGCTAATGATTTCGTCGCCAGTATCCAGCTCATTATTGGCGTTCCTATCGGCGAAGATAATGACCCCGTTTCTCCAATTCGTATTACGGTTTCGCTGATCGGAGCATTTCGTTTGTGTGGCGTCGCTGGCATGGCAAACGATGACGAGCGTGCCACTATTTATTGCGTGGTTTCGTGCAACGAGGAGGCCATTACTGAGCGAAAGCGAAGTCGATTTAACTCGAGTGCTTTGTATCATGCTGGCAAAGCTTGGCACCGCGACACTGAATGAAATCACAGCAACTGTGATAGCGATAAGTAGCTCTAATAGGGTGAATCCGCAATGGGTGTTTGTTTTCGATAATGAATAGACAGTCATACCTTCCTCCGTGAAGGTTGCTTATTTTTCAGCGAAAAACGATCCGCCTACATTAGATACTCATTCCTTGAGCCACTGTAGTATTAGTTACTTCATTCAAAGCTTCAAGCTAAATTTAAAAAAATCAGCGCAGAAGTGAAGAGCTGGTGAGATTACTTAGGCTAACGGCCTTATAATGGTCGGCTATTTAGAATTCTAGATGCGAAACGATGAAACGTGATTTTGAGCTAGTTAGTGATTACAAACCCGCAGGTGATCAACCGGCCGCGATAGCGCAATTGGTTGACGGACTTGATAACGGCGAAGCGTATCAAACACTATTGGGTGTAACGGGTTCAGGTAAAACCTTTACCATGGCTAACGTTATTCAAACTGTTCAACGGCCAACAATTCTGATGGCGCCCAATAAAACTTTAGCAGCTCAGCTTTATTCTGAAATGCGAGACTTCTTTCCTCATAACGCGGTAGAGTATTTTGTTTCCTACTACGACTACTATCAGCCTGAGGCGTATGTCCCTAGCTCTGATACTTTTATCGAGAAAGACGCAGCGGTTAACGAACATATTGATCAGATGCGCTTGTCGGCAACCAAGGCTATGCTCGAGCGCGAAGACGTCATTATTGTGGCGACAGTTTCGGCAATTTACGGCCTGGGTGATCCCGAGGCTTACCACGAGATGATTTTGCACTTAAGTGTCGGCGACATCATGGATCAGCGCGCGATACTGAAGCGATTGGCCGAGCTGCAATACACTCGCAACGATACAGAACTCAAGCGCGCGACTTTTAGAGTTCGCGGCGATGTTATCGACATCTATCCTGCAGAATCTGAGCGCTATGCGATTCGCGTAGAATTGTTCGGTGATGACGTGGATAAGATTTCTCGATTTGACCCTCTAACCGGTGCAGTTGAAGAAGATCTAAAGCGCGTCACTATTTTCCCAAAATCGCACTATGTGACGCCGCGGGTGCGAGTTTTAGAGGCTTGCGAACAAATAAAAGAAGAGTTGCGTGAGCGCTTGGCCTTTTTGCGTGAGCACGACAAATTAGTCGAAGCGCAGCGCCTTGAGCAGCGCACTTTATTCGATCTGGAAATGATGCAGGAGCTTGGGTATTGCAATGGCATCGAGAACTATTCGCGCTACCTCTCGGGCGCTAAGCCTGGCGAAGCTCCGCCAACCCTGATTAACTATTTAAGGCCTAATGCGTTGATGATACTGGATGAGAGCCACGTCATGGTGCCGCAATTAGGGGCGATGTATAAAGGGGATCGCTCACGCAAAGAAACGTTGGTTGAGTACGGATTTCGCTTGCCTTCGGCGATGGACAATCGACCACTCAAATTCGAAGAATTTAAGAGCCTAATGCCACAAACCGTATTTGTGTCCGCGACTCCTGGGGATTATGAAATTGAGCAGAACCCAAATACCATTGATCAGGTAGTACGCCCCACTGGTTTGGTTGACCCGCAGATTGAGGTGCGCCCAGTTGGTACTCAGGTTGATGATGTGCTCTCGGAAATCAATATTCGAGTTGCTAAAGATGAGCGCGTTTTAATCACAACTCTTACTAAGCGGATGTCAGAAGATTTGACTGACTACCTTACCGATGCTGGCGTAAAAGTGCGCTACTTACACTCAGATATTGATACCGTAGAGCGCGTTGAAATTATTCGTGATCTGCGGGCGGGTGAATTTGACGTATTAGTAGGCATTAACTTGTTACGAGAAGGCTTGGATATGCCAGAAGTTTCTTTAGTGGCAATTTTGGATGCCGACAAGCAAGGCTTTTTACGATCTACTCGCTCACTAATTCAAACTATTGGTCGCGCGGCTCGTAATTTGAATGGCAGGGCGATTTTGTATGGAGATAAAATCACCGCAGCCATGAAGGTCGCGATTGAGGAAACCGAACGCAGACGCGCGAAGCAAGAAGCGCACAATATTGAGCATGGAATTGTGCCTCAAGGTGTGAAGAAAGCGGTGCGAGATATCATTGACGGCGCGACTAGCGAAGCCGCTCAGGTGTTGGCTAAAATTAAACCTGAGCACCAGAGCCTGCCTAGCATTAGTGACCCGAAGGAGTTCGCAAAAATCATGAAAGATCTCGAGAAGGAGATGTATCAATTCGCCGAGAATCTCGAGTTTGAAAAAGCGGCACGAACACGCGATCGTATTGAAGAACTACGATCCGATTACCTAAAAAGCTAGGCGGCTCAGGTTAACTAATTAGAGATGATGCTAGGCCATTCAGAGTTGGCTTCTTTAATGTATCCGTCTTTGTCTTTCAACCATTTCTTATAGACTGATTTACTAAAGTTTAGATACAGCTTGTCATTATGAATAGTGAAAAATTCGGGCTTACTCGACGCTGTTGACCCGTTAGCGATTGCGTAGGCACAGTATCCGCCATATTGAGGCATGTACTTTTCAGGCGTATTTTTAAACTTGTCTAAATTTTCTTGGCTCGAAAACAACCATTTGGCACCATTGTGCTCGAACCAAAGTTCTTTATCGCCTTTGACGGGTTTGTTCTCAGTGAAGTACGCTACCGCATCATAACCCCGAATCGCCGCTTTCGCGCGGCGATCAGAGTAAACAGGTTTGGCCGCATACACTTCGTTAAAAAATAAGATACCGGCAAGTAAAATGATGCTGAACAGTGATTTCATCTAATTTCGAGGTTAATTGTTAGGTGCAGTTACACAAGACGCTTAACTGGGCGCGCTTATTAATTTTCCGAAAAAGCTTTGCAGGCTTGACGCAATTTTTTCGCGAGGCGTTTCTACTTTGAAGCGTTCGCTGGCTTTCTTGTTATTTTTAAGAAAGCGATGTCTTAGAAAAGCGTTCTCAATAGTGTTTTGAAAGCCGTTGATGTCTAAGGGCTTGGCTAGATACTTAAATACTTGCCCCTGGTTTATCAAATCTACCGCGGTATGCGCGTCGTACTCTTCGGTAAGGGCAATAGTGATTAATTCCGGACGAGCTCTTTTAAGCAAGTTGATGGTATGCAAGGCTGTTTTGGTGTCTTCAGAAAGTTCGATCACGGCAACGCCAATGCTTTCTCGTGAAGTGGCGGCCGCGACAGCCTGCTCAATATTCTGCGTGCCGTAAATCATGATTTCCTGATCGCTGCAAAACTTGCGAATTTGGTGACGAATATCTTTCTGCTGCTCCATCATCAATAGCGCTAGGTCGCCCGCAGGCTTCGCACGCACTTTTTCTGCATTAGGAGTAGCTTCTTGACCAAGCGAGCGGGCAATATCTGAAGCGGCTTGCTGCTCGGCTTCAACGATCGTCTCGGTCATAGGTATTACGGGTATCTCAGAGGCTAAGGCTGCTTCGGCGACAACTTCGCGCATTTCATCGTTACGCCAGGGCTTGTTGATAAAGCGATAGACCTCGCCTTCATTAATCGAGTCAACAATGGCTTTTTTGTCCATAAAACCAGTAAGCAAAATACGCATGGTTTGAGGGTAAAGTTTACTTACCTTCGCTAAAAGCTCATTACCAAGCATATGCGGCATGCGCTGATCGCTGACCAATACATCAACCTCATTGCTCGCCAGAAGGCTCAAGGCATCAGCGCCGCTATTTGCGATTAGCACATCGTACTCGCGTCGAAAAATAGCCTTAAGCGCGCTCGTCACGCGCGGCTCGTCATCAACGAATAGAACTCTGTATTTGCGATTTAGATCAGTCATTACCCATTTACCACTTGTTATCAAACTCTAGGAATCTACCGGTAGGAATATTGACAAAGTAGTTCCTTCGCCAACGGTCGACTCAACTTCTATACTACCATTATGTGCTTCGATAATTTTATAGGCTATCGACATACCTAGACCTGTTCCAACGCCAATATCTTTCGAGGTAAAAAACGGATCGAACATTTTTTGTTTGGTGTCGTCATCCATTCCAATGCCTTGATCGGAGAAGTCTATTCGAATCAAGTCCTTGTTTTGACTTGTTTTAACCGTTAGCGCGCCGCCGTTAGCGTTCATCGCTTGGCAGGCATTGGTAATTACGTTTAAGAAAAGTTGGTTCAACTTTGATGGAAAGCATGAAATCGGAGAAAGCTCAGAAAAGTCACGGCTGACGACGACATTATTTTCGCGAATGTGGTTACTGGCGATTGTTAAGGAGCTCTCTATGCAACTATGCAAGTCTATCTGCTCTGCGCTCTGTCGGTCTAAACGAGCGAAATCTTTCAGGCTAACCACCAATTTAGATATCTCAGTTAGGCCGTACTCACCATCGTTCAAAAGCTGAGTGCTTTCGTCCATCAACTCAGGAGCCTCGATGGTCCGGTAGCTTTTAAGAGTATTCATCAGGTGAGCAGTGATCTCGCGATTATCACGTTTATCTTTCTGCACTGACGTCATCAGTTGGCTTAATTCGTTCATCAAGCCATTAATGTCAGCAAGGTTATATTTTAAGGTCTCGATATTACTGCTTACATAGCCTAAAGGAGTATTGATTTCGTGCGCGACACCCGCCACCATTTGACCAAGCGACGCCATTTTCTCAGATTGAATGAGCTGCTCTTGAGATTCTTGTAAGTCGTCGTAAGCAGTTTTGATCTCTGCTGTGCGATCAGCTACTTGCTGTTCTAAAAATAGAAAATTCTTTCTGATTTGCCAGCCAAAGAAAAGAAGGGTCATCAGCAGTGTTACACCGTAAACAATCAGTGCGTTCCTTAAACTGGTGGTGCCACCGATTGCTTGATTATGATAACCAACGTAGTTTTTCTCGATGGTATCAAGGAGCTCGCCGGTGCCCAGATCATTGAGGGCTTTATAGCTATTAACCGCGGTTGGGTAATTTTGGCTGATCGTATTTAAGGCTTGATGATATTCATCGAGCTTAGTCTGAAGCTCCGGTTCAAGCTCAAGATTCGATTCCACTATTAATAAATCGCTTTCAAACGGTCTATTTAAGGCTAGCCTAAACAATAGCGCATCGTTTCGAATGAACGATTTACTCAATGGTGCTTGCGATGAAATGGCGTCACTTGCTTGAAGCTCTTCAACTAGGTTTGCAACCGCGACTAAGTTTTCTGCGACAGCAATATTGCTCTCTTCATAACTGTCGAGTAGTTCTTCACGCGACTCAAATTGGGTCTTAAATTGTTCAACAGAGGCGCTTAACTCTGCACTCTTTTCTATTTCTTCGAACAAGGCCTCGTAGCGCAGATTGTCAAATTCTTCACTGATTTGATAATCAACCTCATAAATTTGAAGATGATCAAAGCTTTCGTCAAAGCGCGACCTGTTGAGTAGAAGAAGTAGGTTTTTGTCGAGCGCTTGTAAGTTTCTGATCGATTCGGTTGTTTCTAAGAAAACCGTTTGATCAAGCTTCTCATCTTGAGTAAAAAACTGAATACCAAGACCGACGCCTACAAGGATTAGAACGATGAGTATGAGTGCATATTTTTTCATTTTTATTAGCGAATGGGCCGTTTTGTTCTACCTTTTTGACTGCTACTAACAGCATTGATGCAAAATAGTCTGCCCGAAATCGACTCCTGTTGGTGAGTCAATTAGGGAAAAAGGTTCAAACTAATTGTAATGTTCAAATAGATAGACCACGCTTAGGCCAAAAATCATTCAAGAACGATTTATTTATTGTTTTTATATATAACTTGAGCTGAGAGAGGCAGTCTGAAACGACGATCTTTCGAATAGCTCATTGCTCCACACTCTTAGCTAGTTAGCGTACACTCCCTGTGTAGCGTATACAAATTAAATGCACTGGTGTCATGGCTAGCCCAATCGAATTCAGTTTCTCAGTAGTTTTACTACTCTTTTTCGCCGCATTACTTGCCGGCTATATCGATACCTTGGTAGGTGGCGGAGGGTTGATTACCATCCCCGCGCTCATGCTTGCGGGCTTGCCGCCCGTTTACGCGTTGGGCACTAATAAATTGCAGGCTGTCGCAGGGTCTGGGACAGCGACATTGACCTTGCTGGCGAAAGGTCGCATAGAGTTTGGGCAGGTTCGCTTGCTTATGCTTATCGCGTTCGTTGGCTCAATTGTTGGCGCTGTACTTGTGCAGTTTATTGACGCTGAAATTTTAGAATACGTTGTGCCGTCTGTAATTGTACTAATCGCTCTGTACTTTATTTTTGCACCAAAGGCATCACTCAGTTCTTCTCAGGCAAAGGTATCGAATCGCGTTTATGCCTCGACTGCAGTTCCGGCAATTGGCTTTTATGACGGCATGTTCGGCCCTGGTACCGGCTCGTTTTTTGTCTGGGCAGGCGTTTCGATGCGAGGGCAGGGGATAGTGAATTCAACCATGATCGCGAAGACCTTGAATTTTGCGACCAATATTGCCGCGTTGCTAGTGTTTATCTTTTACGCAAAAATTGTCTGGAAGCTAGGCTTAATCATGATGCTGGGCCAGTCTTTGGGAGCACGTTTAGGGGCGCGATCTCTAATGACCATTGATCCAAATGTACTGCGACTTTTAGTTATCGCTGTTTGCTTTGTAATATTGATTGTATGGGGAGTTAGAACTTATTAGACGTCGAGGCTTGAGTGTGGCCATGGATTACTGAATTGTCTGCGGGAATTAAGTGTAATTTCCAACTTCAAAACTGAATTTGCAGGATGTTGGTCTTTTGTCTTGTATGACAACAATATTAGCGTTACATATCAATAATAGTTAAGTCGAGGGTCAGTCGTAAGAATCGATGGCCTTCGATTGAGCTGTTCAATTAATTGAGTAATCTCTAATTATAAAATTTAAGCATCTATCTGGGGAGGAGAGATGGCTAAACAAACTGAAACGTTTTTGCACTCTGTTGAAAAAATGTTCGATCAGGCAGCCGATTTAGTTGGCGTGTCTGATGATTTAAGACACAAAATCAAAGTTGCAAACTCGACCTATACAGTGCGCTTTGGCGTACGTTTACGAAACAAATTATTTACTTTTACTGGCTACCGGTCCGTTCACTCTGAACACCGTGAGCCGGTTAAGGGTGGAATACGCTACTCGCCACACGCCGATCAACATGAAGTCGAAGCATTGGCCGCACTTATGACGTATAAATGCGCCTTAGTCGAAGCACCTTTTGGTGGGTCAAAGGGCGCATTGGTAATTGATCCAAATGAGTGGGAATCACATGAGCTAGAGCGAATTACCAGGCGTTTTACTCAAGAGCTGGCGAAGCGTTCTTTAATTAGTCCAGCACAAAATGTACCAGCCCCAGATATGGGCACTGGTGAGCGTGAAATGGCCTGGATGGCTGATGAGTACAAGCGCTTGTATCCTTCGGAGATAAACGGTTGGGGTTGCGTTACCGGCAAACCGGTAAGTAAGGGTGGTATTCGAGGTCGCGTAGAAGCGACTGGTCGGGGTATTCAATATGCATTGCGTGAGGCGTTTAGGCATCCAAAAGATATTGAGTGGGCCGGTCTAAGCGGAAAGCTCAAAGATAAGCGTGTGGTGGTTCAGGGCTTAGGAAACGTCGGTTACCATGCCGCGCAATTTCTAACTCAAGAAGACGAATCTATTGTGATTGGCGTTATGGAACGCGATGGCGCGGTTGTAGACCCTGATGGCATTGATATAGATGGCTTACATAAACACATACACGACAACGGAGGAGTAAAAGGCTTTAAAGGTTACACTCCCGATTCCGACAGCGTGCTCACAATGGATTGCGATATTTTTATTCCTGCGGCAATGGAAGGCGTGATCACGGCAAGTAATGCCGATAGCATTCGTGCGAATATAATAATCGAAGCGGCTAATGGGCCTATTACGTTTACTGCAAACGAGATGCTTCGCCAACGTCGATGCCTGATTATTCCAGACTTATACGCCAATGCAGGCGGCGTTACTGTTTCATATTTTGAGTGGGTTAAAAACCTTAGCCATATACGTTTTGGTCGAATGCAGCGCCGAGAGCACGAGCGTCAAACCTTGAATATGGTTGAAGCTATTGAAGAAATGGTAGGCTCAAAGTTTCCAGCCAAGCATCTTGAGAAAATCATCGAAGGGCCAACAGAGTTAGATCTAGTGAGGTCTGGGCTTGATGATGTAATGCGTGAAGGGTATCAAGTAATTAGCAAAAAGTGGGCGAGTGACAGCCGAATTCCAGATTTGCGAACCGCAGCAATGATGATTGCTTTGGAGCGTATTCAAGATTCTTATGACTCACTAGGTATCTAAGCCGAAATAAAAGGTTGCTCGATCAAAAAAAGCCCTAGCATTAATTCGAATGCTAGGGCTTTTCTATTCAATCACACTCTAGGCGTCGTGTGGGACGTGAACTTCTTCAAAATGACCCGCATTGGGGTCATTAAACACGTCTATATCAATTCGATCTTCGCTTTTGGCGACAATGGTTGTAACAACTGTATCGCCAGTTACGTTGACTGCCGTACGAGTCATATCAACAATACGGTCAATCCCGAGAATGTATCCGATTGCCTCGATTGGTAACCCAACTTGAGAAAACACCAAGGTCAACATGACCAGCCCTACCGATGGCACAGCCGCTGTGCCAATGGAAGCTAAAACCGCGGTTACAACAATCGTCACATATTCAGTAATCCCAAAATCAACACCGTACAAATTAGCAATAAATACAGTTGCGACACCTTGCATCATCGCTGTGCCGTCCATGTTGATCGTGGCTCCAAATGGAACACTAAAGGCAGACACAGATTTGTCGACACCGAGACGCTCTTGAACGGTTCTCAACGTAATTGGAATGGTCGCTCCCGAACTCGAGGTGCTGAAAGCAAAAGTTTGCGCGTTGCGAATTTTCTTTAAGAAAAGACCGACATCAAGCCCTGTAAAGGCCTTGAGAATAATCATTTGCGTTACAAAAGCATGAAATAATAGCGCAAATATGATCACCATAAAGTAGCCAGAAATCTGTAAAACGATATCGATCCCCAGTTCAGCTACAGCCTTGCCAACCAAGCAAAAAACGGCATAGGGCGCAAAAATCATCACCATATCAATCATGCGCATTACTACGCTGTTCATTTGGTCAATGAACTTCACCACATCAGGCGAATTTTTGATTTCTATGAGTAGCGCTATTCCAAAGAAAATAGAGAAAAAGATAATCGCCAACATGTCTGCATTTGCCATAGCAGCAATGACGTTAGGAGGCACAATCCCGATTAATATTTCGGTGAAGGACTTGGCGGCCTCTTTGCCTTGAAATGCTTCTTCCAATGGAATATCTAGGCCTGTTCCAATGCCAGATAATGCAGCTAAGGTTATGGCAGTAGTAATCGCGATTGCAGTGGTAGCAACGTATAGGGCGAATGATTTAGTTCCAATCTTCCCCAACAGTCTTATATCGCCAATCCCGAGGATCCCAGGAATTAGTGAAAATAGCACGAGAGGTACAATCAGCATCTTGAGAGCATTGACGAATAGACCCCCACCAACTTTAAAAAGTCCACCTATGACATATTCCTTAACCCATGGGAGATCGCCGATGCCAGAGATGTTAATAATTAAGCCTATTAGTAGGCCCAAAACGAGCGCTACGAGCACCTTATTTGCAAGACTCATACAGTTTTCCTTTGATGAAATAGTGAAAAATAGAACGCCAGGCCTTATCGGTACTAATTTTTGACCGGCTATTAACAGTCTATTATATATGAACGCTAGCTGCGAATAATCCTTGAAGTAGCTACCACAAGCCTATACCAAGTGTGTATAGATATGTGTTTAGACATCGAAACTTATCCAGATACAAAAAAGGCTGCCGATGATGGCAGCCTTCTCGGCAATAAGTTGATGGTGTGTTCCTACTTCAAGAACTTACCGGCTAGATTTGCTAATCCACCAATGCCACCAACAGAATCGAGCAAGCTTCCACCGCTTGAAGATTTATCCACTACTTGTGGAATCATATCTTGCAATCCGCGAAGCAAGTCATTTTGGTCAGCGCCAAGCTGCTGAGCCGCGTTTGCTATCTTGTCTGAGCCAAGCATGCTCTCAATTTGTGAGCGCGAAATGTGCTCATTGTCGCCATCACCTAACCAAGATTTAGCGATGTCTCCTAGTCCACTATTTTGAAGGTTACCGACCAGTGAGCCCAAATCAATCCCTGAATCACCAGAGCCGCCAAGTAGGCTACCTATAACATTTTGAACCATGTCGTTGTTACCACCGGCATCGCCGCCCAATTTAGACGCTAGTAATTGCGTCGCTAACTTCATCATATCCATGTGTGTTCCTCGTGTTGGAGATTGTTAGAGCAGCTCCCATCGGCTGCGTGACTGTTTCTAGTATGGACTCGAATAATCAAATTGCAATTAATTCTTATTTTTGGACACACTCTTTTACATTGGACGCTAATGAATATCTTATTCAAAACAATCGCGAAAAAGCGTTGAAACCATTGAAACTGTTTGATATTGTCGCGCTCCTAGATTTTTAGACGCGTAGCTCAGTTGGTTAGAGCACCACCTTGACATGGTGGGGGTCGGTGGTTCGAATCCACTCGCGTCTACCAGTTTTTTGTGAAAAGCGCGAAATACTTGTTGTTTGGCGCTTTTTATCGTTGTTTTCGATTAAATGTCGTGATTATGCGGCTTTTAATGAACGCAGCTATTGAGGCTCGAATCAAAGCATTTTAAAATTCCAGTCTCTAGAATATTGAACTAAGTTCGAGGTATTACCATAGCCATTAAGAAAAAGCAGCGCCTAAACGAAAGTATAACGGCGCCGAGTATTAGATTGATTGACCAAAACGGTGAGCAAGCCGGCATAGTCGATCGTGCCACGGCACTGAGTATGGCTGAGAAGGCCGGGTTAGATTTGGTTGAGATTTCACCAAATGCAGATCCTCCAGTATGTCGTGTAATGGATCATGGTAAGTTTTTGTATGAAGACAGTAAGCGTAAGGCCGCTGCTCGTAAGAACCAAAAGCAAACACAAGTTAAAGAGATTAAGTTCCGACCAGGTACTGATATTGGCGATTACAATATCAAGCTTGGTAAGTTACAGAAGTTTTTGAGCAATGGCGACAAAACTAAAGTAACCATTCGGTTTCGTGGCCGTGAAATGGCTCACAAAGATCTTGGCATGGCCTTACTTAAGCGCGTCGAAAATGACTTAGAGGAATACGGTTCAGTAGAACAGTTTCCTAAGCTAGAGGGTCGCCAAATGGTAATGGTATTAGGGCCGCTAAAGAAATAGCGAAGTAAGAATTTGTTTGATCAATTAATTATTGATTAAGCATTTGAAAGCTCAGCTTCTTGTCTGAGCTTTTAAAAAAAGGGCCGATTAATTAGGTTGCAAGCTGAAGGCGAGATTCCGCAGCTAGAGTGCGTTTAAGCGTGCTACTACCCGGTTAATTGTGAGCTCACAATTAGGGGCGATTAAAGTAAAACTTTTAAACTTTACTCGGCCATCAAGCTAACGGCAATGGTGCTAAAGCACCTGGAGAAATCATGCCTAAAATTAAAAGTAATAGTGGCGCGGCTAAGCGCTTCAAAAAAACGGGTAGCGGTAAGTTCAAACGCTCTCAATCTCACTTGCGTCATATTTTGACCAAGAAATCGACTAAGCGTAAACGTCATTTGCGTCATCAGACAACTGCAACTGCAGCGGATGCTAAATTGATTCAACGTATGTTGCCATACGCTTAATAGGAGAGAGAGAAAATGCCTAGAGTAAAACGCGGCGTCACCGCCCGAGCAAAACATAAGAAAGTTATCGCCCAAGCAAAGGGCTATCGTGGACGTAATAAAAACGTTTTCCGCGTAGCAAAGCAGGCGGTAACACGCGCTGGTCAATATGAGTATCGTGACCGTCGTCAACGTAAACGTCAATTCCGTCGTCTGTGGATCACTCGTATCTCAGCAGCAGCGAAATTGAATGGTATCAACTACAGCCGTTTCATCAATGGTTTGATGAAAGCTGAAATTGAGCTAGATCGTAAAGTACTAGCTGACATCGCCGTTCATGATGCAGCAGCATTCGCACAATTAGCTGAAAAAGCAAAAGCTGCTTTAGCTGCCTAAGCGACTAGCTTTAGCTGCCTAAGCGACTATAAGACTTTTAAGTTTAGCGCTGCTCTGATTTATTCAGAGACTAGTCTTGTAAAAGAGGAAGGCCGAGTGTCTTCCTCTTTTGCTATCTACTGTTTCTTTTTCGCTATCCGCTTTCGGGCAGTGCATGAATATGCTTTGCACTGAAAGCGAGAGCCGATAGCCAAAGAGTTACATTGAAACTCTCCATTAGAGAAAAACAAAATGACTGATTCACTCGATTCAAATTTGCGAAATATTTTGCAGCAAGCTAAGGATGCCATTGCCGCATCTGAAAAGCCTGCTCAGTTAGAAGAGTTGCGAGTTAATTACCTTGGTAAGAAAGGTGAGCTCACAAATCAACTTAAGCAGATTGGCAGCTTGCCCCATGAAGAGCGTCCGAAGTTTGGCGATAAGGTAAATGCAGTTAAGCAGGAAGTCGCTCAATTGCTGAACCATAAGAAGGCCGAGCTAGATGCGATTGTTTTAGCGGCTGCGCTTGCGGCCGAAAAAATTGATGTTACTCTTCCTGGGCGAGGAATTAGTACCGGCGGTATCCACCCAGTAACCCGCACCATGCAACGTATTGAAGACATTTTTGTTGCGATGGGCTTTGGCATTGCCACTGGTCCCGAGATTGAAGATGATTTTCACAATTTTGAAGCCCTAAATATTCCTCCTGAGCACCCGGCTCGTGCAATGCACGACACGTTCTACGTCAAGACTGAGAGCGGAGACGTTGCTGTTGAAGATGGCAGTGAAGGTTCGCATTTATTGCGTACCCATACGTCACCGGTGCAAGCTCGTTATATGTTAAGCGAAAAACCACCTATAAATATCATTGCACCTGGTCGTGTATATCGTTGCGATTCAGACGTCACGCACACACCTATGTTTCACCAAGTTGAAGGCTTGATGGTTGATGAGGGCATCTCGTTTGCTGATCTGAAAGGAGTGTTGACGCATTTCTTGCAACAGTTCTTTGAGACCGAGTTGAAGATTCGCTTGCGCCCCTCTTATTTCCCGTTCACAGAGCCATCGGCAGAAGTAGACATAAGTTGTGTGTTTTGTGCTGACGATCATGGCGAGCCGCAGGGTTGCCGAATATGTAAGCATACAGGATGGATTGAAGTATTGGGCAGTGGCATGGTGCACCCAGAGGTCTTTAAGCATGTGGGCATCGATTCTGAGAAGTACACGGGTTTTGCCTTTGGTCTCGGGGTAGAGAGACTTACTATGCTTCGTTATGGCGTGACTGATTTGCGTCTCTTCTTTGACAATGATTTAACTTTCTTGGAGCAGTTCAAATGATAATTAGCGAACAATGGTTGCGCGATTGGGTTCGTGTAGACTTAAATGCCCAAGAAATTGCCGATCATCTAACCAACGCTGGTTTAGAGGTTGATGGGGTTGAAGTGGTCGCAGGCCCAATTGATAAGCTTGTTGTTGGCAAGGTTCTGACGGTTGAAAAACACCCAGATGCAGATCGACTAAACTGTACAACGGTCGATATAGGTACCGAAGTACTGAACATCGTTTGTGGTGCAGCCAATGTGCGCCAAGATTTAATGGTTGCTGTGGCGACCATTGGCGCGAAGTTACCAAATGGTTTGAAAATCAAGAAGGCCAAAGTCCGTGGAGTAGAGTCTATTGGCATGCTCTGTTCGGCTTCAGAGCTTGGTTTAGAAGAAAACTCAGCTGGATTGATTGAGCTTGATGCTGATGCCGAAATTGGTCAACGCGTTGATGAGTATCTCGCCTTAGACGATCGTTTAATCGATATCGACCTAACGCCAAATCGCGGCGATTGCTTGAGTGTGCAAGGTATTGCTCGAGAAATGAAAGTTCTCGCTGATGGCAGTTATCATCCGCTTGATATACAGCCTATCGAATCGACAATTGACGATACAATTGAAGTAGATCTCGACGATTCAGTTAACTGCCCGCGCTATCTAGGTCGGGTTATTAAAGGCATTAGTCAAGATGCGACCACGCCGCTTTGGATGCAAGAGCGTTTGCGTCGAAGCGGCGTGCGACCGATCAGCCCCGTCGTTGACATCACTAACTATGTGATGATTGAACTTGGTCAACCGATGCACGCCTTTGATTTAGCAAAGCTAAACGAAAAAATTGTGATTCGGCAATCCACAGCGGGCGAGAAAATCACGCTGCTCGATGAAACCGAAGCTACACTTGATGGCGAAACATTAGTTATTGCCGATTCTAAAGCACCGATTGCTATTGCCGGCGTAATGGGGGGCTTAGATAGCTCCATTGACGATTCGACTACCAATATTGTGTTGGAGGCAGCACATTTCAGTCGCAAGTCGGCCTCTGGCAAAGCTCGTCGATACGGTTTGCATACCGACAGTTCATTTCGATTTGAGCGTGGTGTAGATCCTCAGTTGCCACCGCAAGCGATAGAGCGGGCCACTGAGCTCGTGCTTGAAATCTGTGGTGGTGATGCTGGGCCAGTTGTCGAGCAAGCTAATCAAAATGGCTTGAATTCTAAGCCAGCGGTTGAGATCAGATTGAACCGCCTTGTCAGCCTATTGGGTATGCCTCTCGACGAAGCCGAAGTTGGCGATATTTTGAATCGAATTGCCGATTCCGTGGTCGGCGAGAATGGTGTTTGGCAATTCACGCCGCCTAGCTATCGCTTTGACATTGAGCGCGAGGCTGACTTGGTTGAAGAAGTGGCGCGAGTAAAGGGTTACGACAATATTCCTACGGCATTACCACGAATTGCTCCTCGATCTATTGCTGCATCTGAGGATCGTATAAGCGCGCGCCAAGTTCGCCAAGCGTTCGTTGCGCGCGATTACCGGGAGGCGATCACTTATAGTTTCATTGATCCGAGTGTTCACCAAAGTTTCAGTGATGAAGCTCCTGTCGAGCTAGCAAACCCCTTAGCAGACAATATGGCAGTAATGAGAACTAGCTTGCTGCCTGGCTTAATGGGTGCTCTTCAGTTTAATGCCAACCGTCAGCATGATCGCATACGCTTTTTTGAAATTGGCGCCAGTTATCATAAAGATGGAAACGTATTTCAAGAGCAACAAAGGCTGGCTGGCGTTGTCATTGGCGCGGCACAAGCTACGCAATGGGGCATTGCAAAGTCGCAAAAGGTTGATTTCTTTGACATTAAGGCTGATTTGGAAGCTGTGCTTGCCTTGACCGGCCATAAAACCCCCATTATATTTAATGAGTTCGAACACATTGCTCTGCATCCAGGTCAATGTTCGTCATTAATTCGACAGGAAGCTGATGGCAATCAGATAACAATAGGTTACTTAGGGCGTTTGCATCCGAGCCTTGAAAAGCAATATGGCGTGGATAATGTCTATGCTTTTGAAATAAATTTGGACGTAGCTTTGAATGCCCATTTACCGGCTTTTGAAGTTATGTCACGCTTTCCTAGTATTAAGCGCGATTTGTCGGTATTGATTTCTGAAGATCTTGCTGTTGCAAAGGTACTTGATTCACTGCGTGATGAGTTGGGCGAAGCTTTAGTAAAGGTAGAGTTGTTCGACGTGTACCGTGGGCAGGGTGTCGCAGACGGTTCAAAAAGCATTTCCCTGAGTTTGGTTTTGCAGCATAGAGACAGAACCATGACTGATGAAGATGCTACAAGTTTGATGGGGGATGCGCTCTCCTTATTGGAAACTAAGTGGAGCGCAACATTAAGGAGTTAATGTTACGGCAATTGGCGATCTGAATTGATCACTGAGTGCATTTATTTATAACTCTCATATGAGAGTTAAGAGGGTAAAATGGCAATTACAAAAGCAGAGCTAGCAGTATCGCTTCACGAAGAGTTAGGGCTTAATAAACGAGAGTCTAAAGAGTTCGTCGAGCAATTTTTTGAAACGATTAAAGGCGCACTAGAGGATGGAAGCTCGGTGAAACTATCCGGCTTTGGTAATTTTGGCCTCAGAGATAAGCCCGCTAGGCCCGGTCGTAACCCAAAGACTGGCGAGGAAATTCCAATATCCGCGCGTCGTGTGGTTACCTTCAAGGCGAGTCAAAAATTGAAAGAGGCGATAGAAGATAATTCAGATGCTCTTAAGCGCTTATTTAGTTAGTTGCGATAAATAGCAGAAAATAAACGAAAATTAAGACCTAATACATCAGTTTTTGGTATACGAAACTAAGCTTGAGCTGATAAACTCTGGCTATAAAAATAACCACTTTCAAATGGGATTGACAAGACATGCTCGACCAAGGGGATAACGCAACCTTACCGCCAATACCAAGCAAACGGTATTTCACTATCGGCGAAGTAAGCGATCTGTGTATGGTCAAGCCGCATGTTTTACGTTACTGGGAGCAAGAATTCTCTCAGCTCAACCCTGTAAAGCGACGAGGGAATCGCCGCTACTACCAGCGGCATGAAGTTCAACTAATTCGCCGGATCCGCAGCCTGCTTTATATAGAAGGCTTTACTATCAGTGGCGCGAAAAATCAGATTGAAATGGAGTCAGGCGCACAAGCAACTCCAACAACTCAAGTAAAAAGAACAGTAGTAGCTGATCTAATCTCGGAAATCGACGAAGTTGTAGCAATTCTGTCTGAGTAGCTTTTTTTATCTTTCGAAGCAACAAGTTCAATTGGTGCATTTTTGACTTAGTTGGGCTGAATTTTGAGAGAACCTGTATATTGAGCTTTTACAGGACGTCCTAGCTATGAGCACTCCCTGAAACTTTGTTTTTTGCTCATAAAACGAGGGCAATAGAGATCGCATGGCCAACTTGTTAGGCTGAATGTATTGAATTGGGATGCAAGAATAGGCAACTAAGCAGCTTGTTAGCAAAGAAGGCCAAATAGCCAATAGTTAAAACAAAAAAGGCCGCTCATCTGAGCGGCCTTTTTGCGTTCTTTACAAATTCTGAGACTAGAATTCTTTAGAGATCGATAATACAACTCGGTCGTCCGCGATGTCGTTACCAAATAGTACTTCCGCATCGCTGCTCGTACCCCAGTAGCTAACGTCCCAACCGATGTCTGATTTACCGCCAAAGCTGCCAGAGATGCCAGCTGAATAGTAATCGTAGTCATCACTATCGCCGCTTACGTCGTAGCTACCATAGGCAACCGCCAGTGAAACAGATTCGAAATCATAGCCATAAGAAAGCTCGTATTGGTCGCCTAGCTCATCGCCTACTGAATAGATAAAGCCGAAGCCAGCGTAGCTAGCGCCTGCATAGAATTCAGTAAAGTCTAAATCGCTAGAATCGGCACCGCCATGATACGAGTAACGGATCACACCGAAGTCAAGGCCAACACCGTTGCTTAGTTCCGTGCCCCAACCGCCGTAGATGTCTAGCTCTAGGCTTTCGGTTCCGCCAAAGTTAACGTTCGAGCCCCAAACGCCAGCGTAAAAACCTGATTCGTTTGCATAATCGAAGCCGCCTTGAAGTGCAGGGCTTTCATCTGTGTTTTGTGAAACACCGCGCCATACGTAGTCGGTTGTAAGAGTTACGTTAGCCGTGATTTCAGCTTGTGCAGCTGGTGCAATCATCGCCGCGACTAGTAGAGATACAGAAGAAATTTTTAGTGAGTTTTTCATAGTTACCCTCTCGTTGTTATTGAGAAACCTTTTGTTAATTTTTTAATGTCATCGGACATACAAAGTCTGATGCCGTTTGTTAAGCAAGTGCTGTGCCAACTTTTATATAAACAGTAAGCCACGCCATTGCACCGTTGGCGAGCAACGATTCTATAGGCTTTTGCTGTTCATAGCACCAATTTGGTGCAAAATTTGGTTAATTGTCTATTGGTGGGGCACTCGTCTGGTGCAGTCAAATTGGTATTTGAGGGTGAAGGCCCTTCAATCTCTTACAAATTCTTCATTTTAAAAGTTGGCACGCAGCTTGCTTAACCGAATCTGTCAGCATCTCAGGGTGTTGGATGTCTCGCACAGCTCTTTTTTGAAGGGCCGCATAGGCATTGCGTTAGTTATTCAACAAAAACACTAAATTAATCAGAAACAGGGTGACGTGCTATGAAATTAATCACAGCCATTATTAAACCATTCAAAATCGACGACGTACGTGATGCGTTGGCAGGAATCGGTATTCAGGGGATGACGGTAACTGAAGTCAAAGGCTTTGGTCGTCAGAAAGGCCATACTGAACTATATCGTGGTGCAGAGTACAACGTTGACTTCATGCCAAAAATTAAGATTGAGGTTGCGGTTGCGAATGACATGCTAGACCAAACGATCGAGGTCATCACTGAGTCAGCCAATAATGGCAAAGTCGGCGACGGCAAAATTTTCGTACTTGAACTCGCTCAAGTAATTCGAATTCGCACCGGTGAAACCGGCGAAGAAGCTATCTAGCTTACCCCCCCAATAACATTCCAACATCTATTTAATAGAGAGACTTTCATCATGGAAAATACTATTTTCGAACATGGGTATGCGATAGATACCTTTTACTTTTTAATTTGCGGCGCGCTAGTGATGTGGATGGCGGCGGGTTTTGCGATGTTAGAAGCCGGTTTGGTTCGCTCGAAGAACACCACTGAGATTCTTACCAAGAACGTCGCGCTCTACGCGATCTCTTGCACAATGTTCATGCTTTGCGGCTATTCAATCATGTACCCAGAATTGGGTAATGCGCTGTTAAGCGGTATTACGGGTGACGGCGTTGCCGGTGCAGAGGAACCAGCTACTTACGCGCCATCAGCTGACTTCTTCTTCCAAGTAGTTTTCGTAGCTACCGCGATGTCAATTGTTTCTGGTGCTGTTGCTGAGCGTATGAAGCTCTGGGCGTTCCTAGCATTCGCAGTTGTCATGACTGGATTTATCTACCCAATGGAAGGCAACTGGACATGGGGCGGCGATGCTGTCTTTGGTCTGTACACGCTTGCTGATTACGGTTGGTCTGACTTTGCTGGTTCAGGTATTGTTCACATGGCCGGTGCAGCAGCGGCGCTTTCTGGCGTACTTCTTCTGGGCGCTCGTGAAGGTAAGTACTCAGCCGATGGCAAGCCAAAAGCAATCCCGGGTGCAAACCTTCCTTTGGCAACACTAGGTACATTCATTCTATGGATGGGTTGGTTCGGTTTTAATGGTGGTTCTGTTCTCGCAACATCATCAGTAGAAAATGCAAACGCTGTTGCGGTTGTATTCATGAATACTAACGCTGCGGCTGCGGGTGGTTTGATTGCCGCATTGATCGTAGCTCGTATCTTGTTCGGTAAGGCTGACTTGACTATGGCGCTTAACGGTGCACTTGCGGGCCTTGTCGCAATTACGGCTGAGCCCTCGACTCCTACGCCATTACTAGCAACGTTATTCGGCGCAGCTGGCGGCGTATTGGTTGTATTCTCGATTTTGACCTTAGACAAATTGAAAATTGATGATCCAGTTGGCGCGATCTCTGTTCACGGCGTCGTTGGTCTTCTAGGCTTGTTGTTAGTGCCAGTTACAAATGGTGCAGTTTACAGCGATGCGGGTGAGTTAGTGTCAGGTTCGACTTTCTTGGGTCAAATCATCGGTGCAGTAACGATCTTCACTTGGGTATTTGTAACCAGCGGCATTGTTTGGTTCGTTCTGAAGATGGTGATGGGCATTCGCGTAACGCCAGAAGAAGAATTCGAAGGTGTCGATATGTCTGAGTGCGGCATGGAAGCGTACCCAGAGTTCTCTAAGTAAAACACCTTACTTAGTGTCTTCTAGAAAGGGCTGTCATTTGACAGCCCTTTTTTTATGCATGGCATATTTCTATCGAGAATTTTCACTACGATCGATCTATTTCAGTTATGATTCAGGAAATCACATTCATGATATGAATACGCTATGAATCTTTCGAATATCGATCTAAATCTGTTGGTCTATTTCAGTGTCTTGCTGCGTGAGGGTAATGTTACCAAGGCGGCGGAACATCTAGGTTTAAGTCAGCCGGCCATGAGTAATGGACTGCGTCGATTGCGTAAAGTGTTTAACGATCCACTTTTGGTACGCACCAGTAATGGCATGATGCCAACTGATAAGGCTAAGGAGCTTCAGCCTTTAGTGCAAAATGTGCTGTCTCAAATTGAACTTTTTGTTCAACCTACTATCGAATTCGAGCCAACAAACAGTAAGCGGCTTTTTCGAGTTATGGCCAGTGATTACGCAGAAACAACACTGCTGCCAAGAGTAAGAATGCGTATGGCCGAAGAGGCTCCAGACACCGCGCTCGACATTCTCACGCCAAGTGATGTTACGTTTCAGGATATCGAGCTTGGAAACGTAGACTTGGTAATCAACCGTTTCGATCAATTGCCTCAATCGCTGCACTTATCAGTTCTATGGCAAGATGATTTCTCTTGTGTAATGCGCCAAGACAACCCCTTGCGCGAGAATTTCGATTTTGAGAAGTATTTAAAAGCGAGCCATGTCTGGGTGAATAAGACTGGCATGGGCGTGGCTACTGGAGTTAACCCAGATGACATTCAAAAACTCGGCTGGGTCGACATTGCTTTAGATGATCTCGATAAGCGCAGAAAAATAGCGGTTTATACGCGTCACTATATTTCAGCTATCCAGCTCACCCAGCAGCAAGACCTAATTGCAACAGTTGCGACACGGTCAACGCATTTGGTTAATCATTTTGATAACCTCGCGATCTTGCCCGTACCGTTTGAGATTCCGCGTATCGAGCTGCATATGGTTTGGAGTCCGTTGCTTCATCACAACATTGCGCATAAATGGTTTCGGAATGTTATTCGCGAAGTCGCCCAAGAGATTCAAGCTGAAGAAGCGGCGATGAAGTGATATAGTGTTTAAAGCCGCTGGATGCGGTCAGAGTTAAATAAGCCAGTGCCTGTTATTGATTGAGAGGCACCGGCACTATTAGATGATAAGGAGTATCGTCAATGAATGCAGAATTAACCGGCTTTGAAAAGCCTGAGTCGATCAAATCCCTAGCAATGATTCGAACCCGCGCCGTGGTCGGAGTAAGCGCCGTTCCAGTTATGGTTGAAGTTCATTTAGCCAATGGCTTGCCGTCATTTTCAACTGTTGGTCTTCCTGAAACCGCGGTTAAAGAGAGTAAGGACCGGGTACGCGGAGCAATTATTAATTCGGGGTTTGAGTTTCCGGCTAAACGAATTACCGTTAATCTTGCGCCCGCAGATTTACCAAAAACCGGTGGGCGCTTTGACTTGCCAATAGCAATTGGAATCTTAATTGCATCAGGCCAGTTGCCGGGCGCGAAGGCGTCAGCTTTTGAAATGATCGGTGAGCTCGCTTTGGATGGACATTTACGAAAAGTATCAGGGGTACTCCCTACCTCTCTTGCCTGCGGAAACGACAATCGTCAATTGCTTGTGCCCAGTGACAACGCCAGTGAGGCCGGCTTAGCCAAGAATACCTGTGCTTGGCATGCTGATCATTTGCTGGATGTGTGCCAGCATTTAGTAGTGAAAGGCGATATGGCCAGATGCCCGCAAAACGCTGAAATTACAAAGCCCCCCGTGCAATACCCTGATCTTAGCGATGTTAAGGGGCAAGCTAGGGCAAAACGCGCCCTTGAAATTGCCGCTGCTGGAGGGCATAGCCTTCTATTTATAGGTCCCCCAGGAACTGGAAAGAGTATGTTGGCGTCACGATTGCCTGGCATTCTACCGAATTTAAATTTGGATGAGGCGCTTGAAACGGCCGCTGTTCAATCGGTCACGCAAGGAGAGTTTACCTTAGAGAGTTGGCTAAAACGCCCATTTCGAAGCCCACATCATTCAGCCTCCTCAGTTGCTTTAGTTGGAGGCGGCTCACACCCCAAGCCGGGAGAAATTTCGTTAGCGCACAATGGAATACTCTTTTTGGATGAGCTCACTGAGTTTTCCCGTGCAGCTTTAGAACAACTGCGAGAACCGTTGGAGACGGGTAAAATTCACATTGCCCGCGCCAATCAGTCGGTGCAGTATCCAGCGAGTTTCCAACTAATAACCGCCTGCAATCCATGCCCATGCGGCTATCTAGGAGATGGCACAGATCGTTGTTGTTGCGGCGCAAATAAAGTTGAGCAATACCGTGCAAAATTGTCAGGGCCAATGCTTGACCGAATAGACCTGCATGTTCATTTGCCGAGAATTTCGGTTTCGGAGTTGCGCACAGATTCATCAAGGGTCGAATCATCAGAGTTTGTTCGACAACGAGTTTGTCGAGTGCGAGAGGTGCAATATCGACGTCAGTCAGTGCTTAATAGTAAGTTGGCGGGTGTTTTGATCGAGCAATATTGTGGTTTAGAAGAGGGAATTCATCAATTCCTCGAAATTGCATGTGAGCGATTACATTTGTCGGCCCGGGCTTATCACCGAATTATCCGTCTAGCTCGAACGATAGCTGATATGGCAGATAGCCGCTCAATTGAACAAGCTCACATCGCAGAAGCGATCGGCTATAGAAGCCTTGATCGGCAGTAGTAAAGCGAGTTGTGCTCTTGGGTAGCGGGGGCTTAGCGCTATTAGAAGGGCGGAGAAATTAAAAAAGCCCTGCTGGTTCCCCGGCAAGGCTCTTTGATCGGCCATCTGCTATTAGCTTAAGCCGATGATAGTGCGTACTAATTAGTACGACTATAGCAATACGATGTTTTCAGCTTGTGGGCCTTTATCGCCTTGCTTGACTTCGAATTCAACCTTTTGGCCTTCAGCCAAAGTTTTGAAGCCGTTACCAGAGATTGCACTGTAGTGTGCGAATACGTCCGGGCCGCCTTCTTGCTCGATAAAGCCGAAGCCTTTAGTTTCGTTAAACCATTTAACCGTTCCGGTAGATGTTGCCATAATTGTAAATCCTAAAAATGTAAAGAGTGTTAATAATCGGTTTCTTCTGTAGTTTGGAGTGTTGCAAAACGTTTATTTAGTCTGAGCTAATTAAAGCTCGAAAATAAATTCTAACGCGCAAACACTAGCAATTCTCTAGAAGATTTACGTGAAATGAAGCGGGTAGATACAAGCTCGACTTAAGCTGTAAATGACAAAACCGAATTACTAACGAAACACAAATCTATAACAAACAGTGAAACTAGAACAATCTGGTGTGCATAAATATCAATCGCACTTTCATGTGGCAATAGTATAAAGCGTTTGATGCTATGTTGGAAACACTTAATTGAGATAACTTTCAGATATTTATAAGAAATTTCTAGTTTTGTGTGACAAATTTGAAATAGAAAGCGCCAAGCGATTAATCGCGTTGCCAACTTTGCTAGACTTGATTAGTCGAAGACCATTTTTAGCGATAGCTACCATGGTCGAGTTTGTGCGGCTTGCAATGCAACTGGAGGCAGGTCCTAGCAGCCTATACTAGGGCAACGCATCAGCGCGAACAAATTTTAGTTTCGGTCTTGTATTAGTGGTGCCCAGAGGTATGCGATCTAACTTCTTTTAAGCGCAGACCTAAGGCTTGTTCAGATAACCGTTCTTCCACTGATTTTTATCAGTCTTCTATGATTTGCCCACGATAAATTCGCTTTGGTTTACTTTGTTTCACGGAGGTGGTCGCTGCGGAACTAGGCTCAACTGAAGGTTCTTTGCTTAAGCGTTTCATAATTCTACTTAGCGCCTTAGGCTTATCCGCTTCACTAAGCCAATTTTCGCCAGCGCGTTCCAGAAAAATACCTGCAAGTAGTTTAATGTTTTCATCTCTGGTTTCTCGATATAAAGACGTCATCACGGAGCCAATATCTGGGTCTGATATTTTTAGGCCCGCTTGTTGACTATGCGGCACATTGCGCTTTATTTCGAAAAAAAGGTTTACCATGTATCGGTCGATGTTCATTTCTGCTGGGTCTCGCAGGTTTATGGCACACAAGCTGGAGGGGGGCTCGTGTGTCTGGGTTGTTTGGGTATCTTCCAGTTAAATGCTGAGCAAAGGGCGTGCCATGTTTTAGTAATTATCGAGCACGAATTCTTAAGTATCCGTTTTCATGTTGTCTGTGCGGCACGCCAAGGAGTGGGCAACTATTTTGAATAGTTTGTCAATTAGGAGTAGTAGGGGGAGCGCATAGCTTCACTCCTGCTCGAAAGACCTGTCGTCGATTGCCCGCCCTAAATCAGTGCAATGCGCAGTAGTGGTGCGCTGAAACTGTAAATTTCGATTACTTAGTAGACATTTAATCAATCAATGTCCAAATAAATTGAAGACTATCTTGAGCGCACCTACGTCAAGCCAGATTAAGCAGCTTGGTTCAAAGTAAGCAGGGTTCAAGCGATAATTAGTTGTTTAAGCGTGCAAACAGTGAGTCTTTACTAAACAGGCGTTTGGCTTTCTTGGGCTTCGCTATTTTTGCCAGCCATTCTTCGCCTGCTTGCTGCATAAAATCTCGAATCAAGCGTTTTAGGGCTTTGTTGCTAGAGTTTTGATACACCTTAACTAGAGAAGTTCCGATAGTCGGCGATGAAATTTTCATTTCCTCTCGCTGTTCAAACGGCATGTTGCGTTTGATTTCGAAAAAAAGGCTGACCATAGCGCGGTCGATATTTAGTTGCTCTGAATTCATGGGTAGGGTCCTAGATTCGCAAATACCTATACCTAGCAAAATGCTGAGGTTTAAGCACGTTAAGTTGCATTTAGTTATTTAGTAAACGCCGAACTTTAGCTAACTGCGCGCAAATATTTTAAAGTGCGGCAAAGTTTTGAGGCTCTACTTCGATGTTTATCTATACATTTTCGAACAGCAGTGTTCATTTCTTTAGCTGCTTAAGTATTTGACTCGGTCTCGTCATTCCACTTATAGCTGTAGCCTCATGCCTTGAAAACTTTGTTCAGAACTTTTACTGGCCCGTAAATCTACTCAACCCATTGAGTTATTTGATATTTTTACCAAACGCTTGTCATCTGATCAAGTATTTTCGGTATTTATTAGCATTCCTTAATCAAACTAAGTAGAGCCGTCAAGTTTCGGTGGCTAGACAAAGGTAAGAATTTTAATTTTTTAACTTAGACGTGACCGCTTAGTTGTTGTATCATCGCGCCGCAAACGATGCTAGGCCGCCTTTTTTCGGTGATTTTAGAAGTTACTTTCGGTGGATTCATAGGCATCGTCGTTTTTTTGATGCATCAAAACTTAACGACGCCATCAAACGTAGCTATTTAGCGATACGCATACGCGGCGGCACAACTGAATTAATAGATAACCGGAAAGCATGTGGCTTTCCACCTTGAGAGATCAACATGGCTGACCTATCGACATATAGAAATATTGGTATCTTCGCGCACGTAGACGCGGGGAAAACAACGACTACCGAGCGTATCTTGAGCCTAACCGGCAAGATTCATAAAATCGGTGAAGTACACGATGGTGAAGCCACAACTGACTTCATGGAGCAAGAGCAAGAGCGTGGTATTACCATTCAATCAGCGGCGACAAGCTGCGAATGGGCTGGCCATCGTATGAATATCATCGATACTCCAGGACACGTAGACTTCACAGTAGAGGTTTACCGATCTTTGAAAGTACTTGATGGCGGCATCGGCGTATTCTGTGGTTCTGGTGGTGTAGAGCCTCAGTCAGAAACTAACTGGCGCTATGCGAATGAATCGAAAGTTGCTCGCGTAATCTTCATTAACAAGCTTGACCGTATGGGCGCTGATTTTTATCGCGTTGTAGACCAAGTTGAGAATGTATTGGCTGCGAATCCGTTGGTAATGGTTCTACCAATTGGCATTGAGGATGACTTTGTTGGTGTTGTCGATCTGCTTGAGCGTAAGTCTTATGTATGGGACGGCTCTGGCGACCCGCTTAACTTTGAAGTTGGTGAAGTACCCGCTGACATGGCTGATAAAGTTGAAGAATACCGTGAAAAGTTGATCGAAACTGCTGTAGAAGCTGACGACGACATCATGGAAGCATACCTAGAAGGCGAAGAGCCAACTATGGAGCAAATCAAAGCGTGTATCCGTAAGGGTACTAATGAGTTAATGTTCTTCCCAACTTATTGCGGTTCTGCGTTCAAAAACAAAGGCGTTCAAAATGTATTGAACGCGGTGGTTGATTACCTACCAAGCCCAACTGAAGTGCCGGCTCAGCCAATCGTTAACGAAGAAGGCGAAGAAACTGGTCGTTTCGCAACTGTATCTGAAGACGAAACTTTTAAAGCGCTAGCATTCAAAATTATGGACGACCGCTTTGGCGCATTGACTTTCGTTCGTATTTACTCGGGTAAATTGAATAAAGGCGACACCATTTTGAACTCGTTTACTGGCAAAACCGAACGTGTTGGTCGTATGGTAGAAATGCACGCAGATGATCGTATTGAATTAGACCGCGCTGGCGCGGGCGACATCATTGCGATTGTTGGCATGAAGAACGTCCAAACAGGTCATACATTATGTGATCCAAAAGACATCGTTACGCTTGAGCCAATGGTATTCCCAGACCCAGTAATCTCTATGGCCGTTTTTCCGAAGGACAAAGCAGCTACTGAGAAAATGGGCATCGCACTGGGTAAAATGGTTGCTGAGGATCCATCTTTCATCGTTGAGACTGACCAAGAGTCGGGCGAGACAATTTTGAAAGGTATGGGCGAACTTCACTTGGATATTAAAGTCGATATTTTGAAGCGTACTCACGGTGTTGAATGTACCGTAGGCGCGCCACAAGTAGCATACCGCGAGTCTATTACACAGCGCATAGAAGACAGTTATACGCACAAGAAGCAATCTGGTGGTTCTGGTCAGTTCGGTAAGATCGATTACATCATCGAACCAAACGAGCCGGGCGAAGGCTTCTCATTCGAGTCTAAGGTTACTGGTGGTAACGTTCCTCGTGAATTCTGGCCTGCTATTGAAAAAGGCTTTGCCGGTTCAATGGACAAAGGTGTATTGGCTGGTTTCCCAACAGAAGACGTTAAAGTAACTTTGATGGATGGTGGCTTCCACGCGGTGGATTCATCTGCAGTGGCATTTGAGATTGCAGCGAAGGGCGCATATCGTCAGTCGTTACCTAAAGCTGGAGCGCAAATCATCGAGCCAATTATGGGCGTTGACGTATTCTCACCTGAGGACAATGTTGGTGACGTAATCGGTGACTTGAACCGTCGTCGTGGCATGATGAAGAGCCAAGATCTAACGCCAACTGGCGTTCGCATCAAAGCTGACGTGCCACTATCCGAAATGTTCGGTTACATCGGCGACCTACGTACAATGACATCAGGCCGTGGTCAGTTCTCTATGGAGTTCTCACACTACATGCCATGTCCACGTAACGTAGCTGACGAAGTGATTGCGGCACAAAAAGAGAAAGACGCAGCTAAGTAACGTACAGGATGTACTAACACCCTGAAGGGCAGGAGCCCGAGAAGGGTGACGGTGCGCCAGGATGTACTAACACTCTTGAGGGCAGTAGCCCGAGAAGGGTGAATTGTTAAAAGCCTCAACGAGAAATTCGTTGGGGCTTTTTTATT
Source organism: uncultured Arenicella sp. (assembly GCA_947499305.1). Classification (GTDB taxonomy): domain Bacteria; phylum Pseudomonadota; class Gammaproteobacteria; order Arenicellales; family Arenicellaceae; genus Arenicella. The sequence goes on from CANMNN010000001.1 coordinate 249,000, forward strand.
GCCAAAAATTCAATTATCTTAACGATATGAAATTGATTAAACGTAAAGCCTCGATTCTTTTGTTGTGCATGCTTCTATTATCAGCGTGTAGTGATAAGCCCGCTGAGCCTGTTGATGAAGAAGGCACTCAAAAATTGAATGCCAAATTACTTGAGTCTATGCAAGAAATTAGCGATGCCCAAACTGAGAAAGCTGAGGGAGCTGGGGAGAAAGAACTCGAAAGGTTGTCCGAAGCGGACCGGCAAGCACTGATTGATCTGACTATTGACGAATCGGCCGAAGCGGTTAAAGAAGATGCTGATAAGGTAGTCGATCTAATAGAAGAGCTAAATAACATTGCTAACGATTGAAAAAATCGGCGAAAGACGTTGATTTACGTCAGATTTATAGATTTTTAACGATTCGCTCAGAGTGTATGGCGTATGGTATTGTAATCAGGTAACTTTTTTTCGGGGGGAAATAAGGGCTATATGAAAAACATTAGATCAAGGATAAGAAACACAGCATACGCGGTTTGTTTACTTGGTAGTGCTTTTGCTCTGCCAGCCAACGCCGTGATTTGCTCCACAGATTCAAATATAGCAATTCCTGACGGGTCGGGTTCTGCGACATCAGGAGGAGCTGTATCTGTAAGTATAATCGTCCCCAGCTCTCCCGGTACAACCGTCGTAGATTTAGACTTCGATCTGGCAATTAATCATACTTATGTGGGAGATTTGGTTGCTACATTGACGAGTCCAGCTGGTACCACCGTCACGCTAATGGACCGACCAGGCGTGCCAGCTTCTACATTCGGGTGCAGTGGTAACAATATATCAGGTCTAACGCTCGACGATGCTGCAGGAACGTCTATTGAAACTCAATGTGCCGGCGCAGTGCCAACAATATCTGGAACTCACCAGCCAACCGGGTCTCTATCTGCATTTAATGGAGAGTTGGTTTCAGGTACGTGGACGCTCTCCGTTACTGACAATGCTGGGCAAGATCTAGGGACTATTATTGCTGGCAATAACTGTTTAGATCTATCTACAACGCCAGTTACTCTTAGTTCTTTCAAGGCTCGAAAGCGCGGAAAGTATTTAAAGGCCGATTGGGAAACCGCAAGTGAATCTTTTAATTTGGGTTTTCATTTATGGGGAGAGGTTGATGGCGAGTGGCAACAGCTCAATAGAGGTCTGATTGGCAGTCAAGTTGTCGACTCTTCTGTGCCTCAAAACTATCGAGATAAAATTAATGTTCTAAAGCTGGACGGGGAACTGACTCGAGTTGGGATTTCATCTGTGTCGACTTCAGGGCAGGAAGAATTTTATGGCCCGTTCGAAATTGGCGAAAAATATGGTGACGAGGCTGTTCCGAAATACATAGACTGGACTTATCAGCGCAACCAACACGATAAAGCTATGCAGTCGGCTGGGTACGTAAAAAAGAAGGGACGCTGGATTCGAAATAATGAGCGAAGACAGAAAATACAAACCCGTCAAGAAAAGCGGTTTCCAGATGTGCTTATTGATATTGAGTCCGCGGGCGTATATCAGCTTAGTTATGAGGACCTAAAAGAGCAGGGTATAGACCTTCGCGGCATGCCAGTTCATAAAATGGCCTTAACTCGAAATACCGAGCGTGTCGCACGAGTGATTATCAATGAAAACCCCAGATACAAGCGACGATTTGGTCCGGGTTCTGTACTTCAGTTTTACGCTGAAGGCCCATCTGAATCTCATTCGCGTTATGTCGCAGTGCAGCCATATAGGTTGTCACTTAATTCGGCACATGTACTAGAGTTGAGGGAATGGAAAGAAACTTCTGATGAGACTGGCGTCCACGCAAACCCTAAGGTTGGGTCTCATAGTTATCGCCAGGCTTTTGGCGATAAAAACCTATATTCGTTTGGATTGGCCGGAGATGGTTGGTATGACTCTTCAATCAGGGCAATCAGAAGCATTGGTACAAAGATTATAAATCTAGAGGTTCCGTCGGATGCGGACCTTGGTCAAGCGAGTGAGATCGCGCTATCACTGTACGGAGTAACCAACTTTCCTCGCGTTGACGCTGATGGAGATGGTGACTTAGAACCGACCCATCATTATCGTGTTTACCTAAACCGAACAGAGTTTCCTGAGGCGGTTATAGATGGATATGCTAATGGTAAGACTCTGATAAATGTCGTTCAGAAGGTTTCAGGTCAGTTGCGACACGGTTTAAATGAGATTCAAATTGAGTTAATACCCGACAATGGTCATGGGCTCGATCTGGCCTATTTAATTGATGGTTCGTTAAGCTATGAACGACCAAACAAAATGGCATCACAGGGTTTGAGTTTTATCGCCCCCGCTGATGATGCGTTGATTCAGGTTGATGCTAACGGCTTGGAGGTCGACTCGGTAATAGCGGTTGATTCCGAGGGAAATGCAGCGTTTCGTTCGTTTAATATTATCGACGATTCACTGCAACTCAGCCTATTAAACAATGGTTCACAGCGCGGTCCTGTGAAACTGTTTATTCAGGAACGCGGTAACCCTAAGAAACCAAAAGCTTTCTACTACGCAGCACAAACAGATTCAGCTCAATTGGATTTATCCGAAATTGACTATGTTGTTATCGCCGACGACAGCTTACGAGGCGAAACTCTTCAGTCGTTTGTCACACGTCAAAATGAATTAGGAAGAAATACCAAAGTAGTCAGTAGTCAATCGATTTTCAATACCTATAGTGATGGTAGTGCTGTGCCGCATGCAATTGCCGATTATCTAGCCGAGCAATCGCAGACATCACAATTTAAGTATGTGTTGTTGGTTGGTGGTCATACATATAATTATCGAGGCTACAATACTGATGAAAGTAATCGTCCGATCAACTTAATACCCAGTTTCTATAGGGGTAGTGAAGCCGTGATACGACAGATTCCTACGGCAGTTCCATTTGTCGACTTTGACAAAGATGGCGCGCCGGATAGGGCGATAGGCCGATGGCCTGTTCGTGATCAGGCGCAGTTAAAGTTGATCGTGGAGAAGACGTTAGCGTGGCACGCTGAGGGAAGCCATCGTGACTCAATGTCGGCGCTTTTCATCGCAGATGCGAAGGATCAGCAGAATAACTTCAACCAGTCAGTACAGCGCCTTAAGTCGTCGCTGGGTTCGCAAGCGGGTCCTTGGCCCGAACCGAAACAAGTGATACTTGATGGTATCCTAATTGATGAATCAATTGATGCTGGTGAAAAACTCACATACGCCCGTAGCTTAATTGTTGATGCGATTAATCAAGGCCCGGCTTTGACCGTCTACTCGGGCCATGGGGCTCCAGGTATGTGGGGACGACAAGGCTTAGTCTATGGGCCAGTTTCCGATCAGCTTGAGAACGCGGCTACGCCTACGTTGATAGTGCCATTGGCGTGTTACACCACTTACTATGAGACTCCGGAAGTAAAATCACTGCCTGAGGTGCTATTAACCGACTCAGCCGGTGGCGCTGTCGCGATTACCGGTGCCGCTCTATTGAGCCGCTCAGGCGACAATGAGCGTTTTGGTCGTGCCTTGTTGAAGAAGTTGAGTGTTTCAGCAATGGACTTGGGTACTGCGGTGTTGTCAATTAAGAGAGATATTCACAAAATCAGCCCAAGACACCAAACTGTTGTCGATAACTGGATTACTCTTGGGGATCCTACATTGAGCTTTGGCCTAGTGAATACTGAACCAAGCCCCATTATTGACGACAGCTCGCCCGATAAAGCCCTTAATCAAGAATAGTGTTTTGTATTTTTAGTCGCTCGCTTGCTTTTCTCGGTGTAGATACCAAACGCCGAGTACGGTGATTGTAATACCAAGTGCGTGGTATACGGTAAAAGCCTCACTTAAAATAATGATCGCGAAACTGCTCGTAAATGCCGGCCCGACCATGGCCACAATTCCTGTTTTGTTCGCGCCTATTCGAGCGACAGCGGCGGTGGTGAAGAATGTTGGTATCACCGTGCAAAAGATTGCGATCACCAAAATCCAGAAAAGGCCTTCGGCATTAACCTGAGGAGCGCTGATGCTTCGAGTTAGAGCGTAATGGATGAAAATACCAATGCTCGCCGAAATAAGCGCTACGCAGGTGAACACTCGGCTGCCTAATTGGCTGATATACCGTTTGCTGAAAATTAAGTAGATTGAGAATGACAAGGCGCTAGCAAGAATGAATAGTGCACCAGTGGTCACGTCACTTCCAAACTCGTTTAGGTCGTGGCCAAATATAATCGCCACTCCGGTGTATGTAATGGCTAAGGAGACCAGCATTCGCATGTTGATTTTCTCTCCAAACATTAAGGCGCCTAACATCACAACCATTGTCGGGTATACATACAAAATCATTCGCCCTAACTGAGTGGTGACATATTGCAGACCCAGCAAGTCTAAGAAGCTAGCGCAATAGTAGCCAAAAAGCCCAATGGTGCTGCATGCTAAGACATTTTTGAAATTCAAGCGCCTTCGTTTTTCGGGGTCACGTAACAAAAAGAACAGCATCAGCGCGTAGATTGGAATCGAGAACAGCATTCTGAACGCGATCAATGTCGTTGGGTCGATGCCTTGAGCATAAACCAGTTTCACAAAAATTGGACGAATGGCAAATAAAGCCGCGCTGCCAATGCCAAATAAGAAGCCTGCGGTAAGGTCGGAAACTTGATTGCTTTGAGACATAAATTGCAAAGAATGGGCTGGGGCAATGATTTTTGAGAACAATAGTGATCATGCAGTAAAGCTTCTTGCAAACCAAGCAATCTTTTGCCCTCAATTTAGCACTAGAACTACCGAAACAAGCCAAAAAAGAGTATTATTTCGTCGCTTTCAGATAGCTTTGTGCGCAATGCCCTTACAGCTTTGTCAATCAGCACTGTCTAAAGTGTCAAGACACGATCTTATTAATCCTAACAAGGTAAAGACACAATGAATGTTCATGAGTATCAGGGTAAAGAAATCCTGAGGAAATACGGGGTAACCACGCCTCGAGGTATCCCATGCTTTTCAGTAGATGAAGCAGTAGCGGCGGCTGAAGAATTAGGTGGCAATGTATGGGTTGTTAAAGCTCAAATTCACGCTGGTGGCCGAGGTAAAGGCGGCGGCGTAAAAGTTGCAACTAGCATGGAGCTATTACGTGAATACGCTGATGCTATTCTTGGCATGCAGTTGGTAACTCCTCAAACTGGCCCAGAGGGCAAACTAGTAAATCGCATCTACATCGAAGAAGGTGCTGACATCGCTGACGAATTGTACGTTGGTGCGCTAGTAGATCGTGAAACTCAAAAAGTAGTTTTGATGTGCAGCTCTGAAGGCGGCATGGAAATCGAAGAAGTAGCTGAAGAGACTCCTGAAAAAATTCTAAAAATCTACGTTGATCCAACGGAAGGTTTAAATCGTGACGAAGCCAAAGACGTTTGCTCTAAAATCGGCATCCCTGACGTCGCGGTAGAAGAGGGCGCTGACTTTCTAGCAGGCCTTTATGAAGCTTTTGTTGCTTCTGATGCTTCATTAGCTGAGATCAATCCACTAATTGTGACTGGTGATAATCGCGTTATTGCTTTGGACGCAAAGTTCAACATCGATTCAAACGCTCTATACCGTCAGCCTGAAATTGTTGAATATCGCGATCTCACTGAAGAAGACGCGAATGAAATTGAAGCCTCTAAATGGGGTTTGTCTTACATTTCATTAGACGGCAACATCGGCTGTTTGGTAAATGGCGCTGGCCTAGCTATGGCTACCATGGACATCATTCAACTATACGGTGGCGAGCCAGCTAACTTCTTGGACGTTGGCGGCGGCGCGAACAAAGAGCAAGTAACTGAAGCCTTTAAAATCATGCTTGCTAACCCAAAAGTAGAAGGTATCTTGGTAAACATCTTTGGTGGCATCATGCAGTGTGACGTGATCGCAGCGGGCATCGTTGCAGCGGCTCAGGAAGTTGGTTTAAGTGTACCGCTAGTGGTTCGTTTAGAAGGCACAAACGTTGAACAGGGCCGTGCAATTTTGGACGAGTCTGACGTCAAATTACAAACGGCTACTACCATGGCCGACGCTGCAGAGAAAATCGCTGCTGCGGTTAAAGCATAGAGGAGTCTAACAATGTCGATTCTAATTAATAAAGATACGCGCATCGTGACTCAAGGTATTACGGGTAATACCGGTGAGTTTCACACCACTCAATGTTTAGACTACGCTTTCGGTAAAGATTGTTTTGTTGCTGGCGTAACGCCCGGCAAGGCCGGTCAAACTGTTCAAGGCGTGCCAGTGTTGAACACAGTGGCTGAAGCTAAAGAGCAACATGGTGTTAATGCATCGGTTATCTACGTTCCACCTCGTTTCGCGGCTGCTGCGATCGACGAAGCGGTCGATGCTGAACTAGACCTAGTGATTTGTATAACTGAAGGTATCCCAGTTGCTGATATGATCAAAACACGTGATCGTATGCGCAAAATGGGCAGCAAGACAGTTCTAGTTGGCCCTAACTGCCCAGGTGTAATCACTCCTGAAGAAGTTAAAATTGGTATCATGCCTGGCTATATTCATAAGAAAGGTAGCATTGGCGTTGTGTCACGTTCAGGTACTTTGACCTATGAAGCAGTGCATCAGCTAACTCAATTGGGTATGGGCCAATCTACTTGCGTAGGTATCGGTGGTGATCCAGTTAACGGCATGAAGCACGTAGACGTGTTGAAAATGTTCAACGACGACCCTGAAACTGAAGCCGTTGTGATGTGTGGTGAAATCGGTGGTACTGACGAAGAAGAATGCGCAGCTTGGATCAAAGAAAACATGACCAAGCCCGTGGCAGGTTTCATCGCCGGTGTTACTGCACCTCCAGGTAAACGCATGGGTCACGCCGGTGCGATCATTTCTGGCGGTCAAGGCACTGCGCAATCTAAGATTGACGCACTGAGAGATGCTGGCGTTCACGTCACTGTTAACCCATCTGAGATGGGTACTACTTTGAAAGAGGCAATGTCTTAATATTTAAGAGTATTAAGATAAGCTTGAGCCATTGCTATTAACATAGCAATGTAAGCATTTTTAAAGTCGTTCAAGAATAAAAAGCCGAACCCTGAATTGGGTTCGGCTTTTTTAGTACCTGCATTCTTTGCCAAACAAATTACTAAAAAAGTCTAACTATTTTGCTGGTTAAGGTTCAGTTAATGTCAGGTTAAGTTTTCATTAAGCTCACTGATTTAAAGTTTTGCGTATTCAATAACTCTTACTTTATCAGCTAAATCATATGAAAAACTTTTTACGAAAATCACGACAAGCGAACACCATTAAACTCCTAATAAATGCGTCATTGATTAGTGCCGTTAGCGCTGTGTCAATGAATGTAAATGCTAGTGACGCTATCGGGCCAGGCGACAGCAGTAGCAAGTGGGTATTGGGGCTAGGCGCTGGTGTGTTTAACAATCCATACAGCGGAGAAGGCACCGAAAGCGTCTTTGGACCGAATATTCGTTACAACGGCGAACGTTTTTTTGTGAAGGACGGAACGGTCAATTTACATCTTGCTAAGAGTAATGGTTTTAGTGGTGGATTAAGCGTTGCCTTAGACGATAGCTTTTTAAGCGATAAAGATGAGTTTAAAGGGAATGAAAAGCTCAGGGGATTGTCGGAACGAGACGCTACCGCGCTTGCAGGTGTTTATCTTAATCATGACACCGACCTTGGGCGACTTAGTTTTAGCGCGCTTACCGATATAGGTGATAAGCACGATGGTCAATCGCTAGAACTGAATTACACGTTTGATCTAAAGGCCGGTAACTGGAATATAAACCCCGAGCTTGGTGCACAGTGGGTGAGCGCTGATTATGTAGATCATTTTGTGGGCGTCAGTGCAAGTGAGGCGACGAGCTCGCGACTGGAATTTCGTGGTGCGAGCATGGTAAACACTTTCGCTGGGATTCGCGCGCGTTACGAGTTTACAGAAAATTTGGATATTGATTTAAGAACAGGGGTCAGTAAATTAGGGGCGGGCTTCAAGGATAGCCCAATTATTGACGATGACATTGTCTACCACGCAGCGATTGGCATTAACTACAACTATTAGATCACACTCTGAAATCAATTTATTTCACAGGAACATATTATGAAAAATTTATATACAGTAGTGATCGTGTTGGCTCTTACTGGCTGCGCGGCGACTAAACTGCAACCTGAGGCAACTCTTGTTAGGCTTACTCATACAGAGCCCAGTGCTGAGAAGTGTCGATTTTTAGGTGATATAACAGGTAGTCAGGGTGACTCAATAGCCGGTCTATTCACCACAAACGAAGATCTAGAAACAGGCGCCAGGCATGATCTTAAAAACAAGGCATACGCGATGGGGGGTAATGTAATCTATATCCTTACCCAGCGTGCCGGGCAGTCAGGTAGTTTATACGACGGAGATGGTTACTCAGAGCAAACAAATGTTACGCTAAGCGGAAATGTATACAGGTGTTCTAAGGGCGCTTAGCACAATCGGTCGAGCCTTGCAGGGTTTGCTCATCAAGGCTCGAACTATTGGCTGATTTGTTTGATTAGCTAGCCCCCCTTTAGGCATAGACATCGCTTATGCAAACCGAGCATCAATGATACGATGTAGTCCAGTCCAGCAAATTAATGCATGCACGTACATAGTTGGTTATTCAGGCCTTTTCCTTTGAAACATTATTATCTCTCTCTATTGTTACTCTGTACTAGCGCAGTAAGCGCTCAGGATGGTGAAGAGCCGAGTGATGGTAGTCGAGAACCCAAAAAGGGCGACACAATATGGTTAGAAGAGAAAATTTCTCCGACCACAACATGGATTGAGAGCTTGGTTAAGCCCTTTACTGAATGGATGGAAGAGGCAATACAAGAGCCAGAGCGTGATGCTCCGGAAATCGTTCCTTCTCCCGCCACCGGCAGCGATACAAAAGAGGTAAACGAAAATGCTTCTACCGATGCTTTGAAACCACAAGTTTTAATCAGTAAGGAGCAGGCCCAAGAATCTGCTAAAGAGCTCATTGGTGGTGACGTTCTATATATCAAGTTAGTTTCGAAAACGAATCAATATCGCGTAAAGCTAATCTCAAAGCTTGGTGAGGTTCGTGTTATTTATATCGATGCGAGCTCAGGTGAACTTGCAGAAAAGGGCGCAAAAATTTCTCAAAAGTCGAGTAATCAAGCTGGCGCCAAGCTTGAGAGTCAGACTGAAACTTCACGGAGTGAGGCGCCATAATGCATATCTTGGTGGTAGAAGACGATATAGAGATTCAGGGGCAACTTAAGCGAAAGCTCAGTCACGCGGGCTATCAAGTAAGCGTAGCCGCCGACGGAGTTGAAGGCTTATATTATGTAAACGAATACGAAATAAGCTTAGTGATTGTCGATTTAGGCTTGCCTCGCATGGACGGTATGCAATTAATTCAAGAGCTGCGCGCCAATAACCATGAAATACCATTGCTCATTTTAACAGCGCGGACAGGTTGGCAATCGAAAGTTCAAGGCTTGAACGCGGGCGCCGACGACTATTTGGTCAAGCCGTTTCAGTACGAAGAATTGGCAGCACGCGTCAACGCATTATTGCGTCGATCATCCGGGAGTGCACAGTCTAAATTGCAAATTGGCCCGATTTGTCTGGACATGATTAGCGCGGTCGTTTGCGTTAACGACGTGGAGGTCAGCTTAACGGCTTTTGAGTTTAAGGCTTTAGAGTACTTCATGATGAATCCGCAAAAAATTACAAGTAAGTTTGTACTCATTGACTTGCTTTACGGCGTTAATGAAGAGACCGAAAGTAATGTAGTGGAAGTCATTATTGCTCGATTGCGCAAGAAGCTCGACCCCAATGGCACATTGAAACCGATTGAAACTCTCCGTGGTCGCGGATATCGGTTCAGGAAGTTGTAAGACTGAATAAGGCGCCGTTATGAATGTCGATCACACAGGCTCAAGCTCAAATCTTCAAGTGGCAACTAAAGCACGTCATAGGTTGATTTTTCGCCTAGGGCTAGTCTCTAAAGTAACACCTTTGCTTGCGAAGCTGTCACTTAGTAAGCGCATGTTTATTTCTTCAGCCTTGGTGGTGTTCACGTTTATCGGCGCATCCGCATTAGTACTGCATGCTGTATTTACCATAAGTCTAGAGAACATTGTTCAGGAAAAGCTAACGCTGCACACTTATCAATTGATTTCAGTTGGTGACAGTGAGGATGGAGCCTTGCGTTTACCGCAAGTTCTTTCGGAGCCTCGCTTTAATCAAACGCAAGGAACGTTGATTGCGTTTGTAACCGAGATAAACGATAACAATCAACAGCAAGAAATATGGCGTAGTATTTCGGCTACTGATAAGCGGTTCTCCTTTCCGGCGCCAGATAGTGGTCAGTGGATATTTGGCCGAGCACAGGGAAATAGCGAGACTGAGTACTATACATCGAGTTATACCACGACTTGGTCCGAAGGCTCTGGTGAATCGGCAAAATACGTTTTCACCGTGATGGAAGATCTACGTTCTTACCAAGAGCCGCTTTCGAAATATCGTCTTCTGATTGCTATTGGCTTATTCGTTTTTGGTTTGGTGTTCTTGCTTTTGCAAACCATTATTCTGAGGCTTGGTTTAAGCCCTGTCAGACGGATTGCTACTGATGTTGAGGCGATGAACAGGGGAGAAAACGAGCAGTTATCTGGGCAGTACCCTGAGGAATTAAAATTGCTAACCACGAACCTCAATCGTCTTATCAATAACGAGAGAGAGCAACGCGAAAACTATCGAGAGCGTATGGCAGACTTGTCACATGGCTTGAAAACACCTTTATCAGTGCTTAGAGGGGCTGAGTCTGATGTCGATGATGTTGGCGAGCCAGTATCTCGTGAAGTTTTGCTCGAAACTCTCTCCAAGCAAGTTGACCGAATGACTAAGCTAGTTGACTATCAACTACAAAGAGCTGTGCCGAACGGTATTCCAAACGGGTTTTCGAAGGTAGATATAAACGCGGCTGCGACCGATGTGATTTCAGCTCTTGATAAGGTCTATGCGAGTAAATCGGTCGTGGCCGAAGCTACCATAGAAAAGAATATCGTCTTCTATGGTGACGAAAATGACCTAATTGAGCTTATAGGTAATTTACTGGATAACGCCTATAAACATGGCGAGCAGAAAGTGCGCTTCTACGCATCGAGGGTCCAGAGCGATAGTGGCCGAAATCACCTAATTCTTGTGGTCGAAGATGATGGTATGGGGGTTCCGTTGGAGAAACGCGCAACCATACTTCAGCGAGGTGTTCGCCTCGACTCGACTGAAGGTGGGCAGGGCTTTGGCTTGTCTATCGTTACAGGCATAATTAATAGTTATAAAGGTAAGCTCAGCATCGAGGACTCTGCGTTAGGCGGAGCTATGTTCAAAATTGTTATCCCCACTAGATAACAAGTGATGGTTTTTTAGATACATATTATAGGCACGATAAATAGGTTTCAGTATGGATAGAAAGTTCAGGGTATTTCAAAAAATAGGCTTAGTATTGCTACTTGCTGCTATTGTTTCAGCGTGTTCGACAGTCACGATTCGTCCATACGGAGGCCCTAAAGACCGTTCTCAGGCTGACTACATCGACAGTAAACCATTCTATTTAGGAGGGCCAATCGGTAAGCATAAAGTGGACGTCAATGAAGCTTGCGAGGGCAAGGAAGTGACTCAAATGCAGACGGTGACAACCTCGTCTGATTGGTTTCTTTCAATTATCACCCTTGGGATTTACACTCCCAGAACGGCCAAAGTTTGGTGCGAGGAGGAATAATGAAAACTATATTCACTAGTAGCATACCTTCTCGGGGCTTGACTGTTTTAGTCTTAGGCTTAGCATCTCTGGTGCTGTCTGGTTGTAGCACAATTCAATTTGTTCAGCACGAGCAAGCGGCGCAGAGTGATACGATTAACCGATGGCACCACTCAACGCTTAATGGAATGGTTGAAATTAGTAAGCCACTAAATGTTCAAAAAATTTGTGAAAACAAGGCTTGGACAACAATAACAACCGAGTTTACTTTTTATAATGCCTTGCCCGTTATCCTTGTGCCCACTACGCCCTTGGTGTCGTTCTACAGCGCGTGGACAAATAAAGTAGGGTGCTATCAAACAAGCAGTATTGAGACTTCTGAGGCAAGCTCTGAATGAGTAGTTGATGTGCTTGAGTTGCCAGCGTAATTGGATTGCACGGCACGATCTAAGCTAATACTAGATTTTCTAGGGTTCGCTTATGATCAAACGCGATAGCTGCTCTCGATATGCTCACGTGTAATCACGCCATAGATTCTTTGTTTAGATTCTCCATGCGCGCCTCGAATAAACAAAACATTGCATTGTTCAGCTTGCATGCGCTCGTATGCTTCTTGCAGAGTGGCCACAATTGTTGTCGGTGCGGTATCTAGTCGTTTTGCGGGTATGTTGAGCAAATCTAAGTGAGCATCAGATTTGTCCGCTCTCTGGTCGAGCTCGCTTAAGTGTCGCGCCAAATCGGTTGCGGGCAACAAACAAGTTTTGCGATCGGCCTCGCCGTGTTTTAGCAGAATCCAACGGGGTTCTTGACGAAGAATTTCCTCAGCTTGTTGGCGGCTTATAGTGCGAGACTCTTGAATAATATTTCTTTCCATGACGCTCGCAACGCCTATCCGTCGAAGAGCTTTAGATAAAGGGCTATTTCTGTAGTCTAAACCGCGAGCGATCAAGAGGTGTTGATAGATAGATGATTTTCCAAACACCGCCTTTGTGATCAGAGTGGCGGTGATAACTGCTGCCATGCCCGGCAAAATAATGGCCGGGTCAGCGGTGAGTTCTAGAAGGTAGATGAGTGCCGCCAATGGAGCTTGCAGTGTTGCTGCCATCATGGCTGCCATACCCAGAGTTGCGTAAAGCGCAACGCCGCTAAGCTCCGGGTATACTAGGCCTATCGCTGAAGCAATCGCCCCGCCTGCAGCGGCACCAATGAAAAGCGTTGGACCAATTAAGCCAGCAGGAATTCCCAAACCGATTGCGATCGCAGTAGTAAAGGTTTTCGCTAAGGTTAGTATCAAAACAGTTCCCAAACTCATTTGAATCAAAAGAATACTATCGACAGTGTCGTAGCCGGTTCCCATAACCTCAGGCACTGCGAGTGCGATGATGCCAGTTACAAACCCTGCGAGAGTCGCCTTAACCCAAATCGATAGTTTGGCGAACACGCTACTGGTAAGTAGCGTTAGCTGAATAAAACCCGCCGCAAGACAACCGATCATCGCGCCCATAAATATAACAATTGGCAATTCATGGACTGAATTTATCTCAAGATCAGGAACCGTAAATGCAGTGTCGTCACCCAAAGTTATTCGCGTTAAGCTTGTTGCACTAACGGCCGCTAGAATTACGGGCGTGAAGCCGACGACGGTATAGTCCATTATGACGACTTCCATCGCGAAGATGACACCCGCAAGGGGTGTATTAAACGCAGCGGCTATTGCGGCTGCTACGCCACAGCCGACTAGAATACGAACACTATTGTTAGGCACTCTCAGGCTACGTCCTAGGGCACTTCCTGCTGCCGCACCTAAATGCACACTGGGCCCTTCTCGGCCAACCGAATGTCCAGACAATAGGCTAATGGTCGCAGTTATAAACTGAATCGCTGCGTTTTTTAATGGTAGGTAGCCTTGGTGGTAGTCCAGTCGTTCGAGTACATGCACTACACCAACGCTGCGATTTTTGGGCTTTAGTAGCTGCAAGATCAAGCCAACCAAAAGCCCTCCTGTGACGCATAACAATAAGCGGCTTATAGCACTTAAATCTTCAAATCGTTCAAGGTCACCATTCGGGAGCCACTGATCGGCCGCGCCCTCCATAACTAGCCGGAACGCGATAATTAAACCGCCAGAGACAAGCCCACAGATCACTCCGAGTACGGCAAGTAGAGGTAAGCCCTCTACCGTACTCGACATTCTTACCTGCTGAGCTTCAAGAAACCGGCCGTAACCGTTCTTAATAAAGCTAATGAATTTGTTTCTTTTAAGGTTCAACTCTATAGGAGTTCGCGATCTAAAAGGGAGTAGGCTGATTTGCGTCTACTTTGTGCACAGCAGCGCGAAAATCGTTTTGTATAGCCTCGATCGCCGACTCACTATCAGCCTCAAAACGAATAACCAAAATGGGCGTAGTATTCGAAGGGCGAATCAAACCAAAACCCTCGTCGTAATCAACACGCAGCCCATCAATGGTGCTTACTTCGCCATTCGGGAATTCGGCAACCTCTTTTAACTTCTCCATAAACGCGTAGTGCTCGCCCTCGGCAAACTCCATACGCAATTCGGGAGTATTGACGCTATCGGGCAAGGCGTCGAAAATTTGTTGAGGCGTTTCACTTTTCTTAGATAAAATTTCTAATAAGCGAGCACCTGCGTAAACCCCGTCGTCAAAACCATACCAGCGGTCTTTGATAAATATATGACCACTCATTTCGCCTGCAAGCGCTGCTCCAGTTTCACGTAGCTTCGCCTTGATGAACGAGTGGCCTGTGCGCCACATGGTTGCTTTGCCGCCTGCGGCTTCGATTTCACTTGCGAGATTGCGAGAGCACTTAACGTCATAAATAATCTCGGCACCTGGGTTGCGTTCAAGTACGTCGCGAGCGAATAAAATCATTTGTCGATCAGCCCATACGATCTCACCTTTCTTAGTGACAACGCCTAAGCGATCTCCATCACCGTCAAAGGCAAGCCCAAGTTCTGCATCATGCTCTTTTACCGCTGAAATGAGGTCTTGTAGGTTCTCTATTTGGCTTGGGTCTGGATGGTGGTTAGGGAAGTTTCCATCGACCTCGCTGAACAAATCGATAACATCGCAACCGATCCCTCTAAATACCTGCGGGGCGGTCGCTCCAGCGACGCCATTACCGCTGTCGATAACGATTTTCATTTTGCGGTCGAGCTTTATGTCACCAATAATGGTTTGAAGATAATCTTCAATAACTTCCTGTTCTTGATATGAACCGCTTCCGGAAGTGAAGTCATTGTCGATAATGCGCTGCTTAATCGCTTGTATGCGTTCAGCCGATAAAGTCACGCCATCGACAACCATCTTAAAGCCGTTGTAATTGGGCGGGTTATGGCTGCCGGTGATAGCAATACACGACGGAATATCCTTTGAATAACTTGAGTAATAAACTACCGGAGATGGCGCCAGGCCGATATCGATGACATTAACACCAGCAGCGCGTAAACCGTTCGAAAGTGATGTTGCCAAGCGTGGCCCTGAAAGCCGACCGTCTCGGCCAATCACAATGCTAGTGCCGCCATGTGCAATGACTTCGCTACCAACGGCTTGGCCGATTTTAAACGTGATATCTTCGGTGAGAGTTTCGTCGACGATACCGCGGATATCGTATGCTTTAAATATAGCGTGTGGGAAAGTCATTTTTTGTCGCTGTGATTAAATACGCAGAAGTTAAACAATAAACCTTAGTTTACTCTACTTAAGCGTGGCTTAAACGACGTTTATATGAATTCTCTTCTTTTTATGCTTAAACAAATAGCTTGTCTTGCTAAAGCGAATCAATAAATTTTTTTACTTCATCCCAAGCTTGATTGGCCGAGCCCTTATGCATGTTAAAAAAGTGCCAATCATGTACTTGGTTCTTCCAAACCTGCAAACTTACGTTCGAGCCTTGAGCTCTAGCCTTATTGGTGTAGCGCATTGCGTCGCCTAATAACATTTCGTTGCTACTCGCATGAATCAATGTCGGGGGCAGGTCGCTCAAGTCGCCGTAGACTGGAGAAACCAATTTATTTGAAGGACGAACCCTCATAAAAAATAAGCCGACCCATGCTTTGAGCGCCTTTGGAAATTTGGATAAGGCTCCGAGCCCCTTGCCTAACAATTTATCAGTATCTTGATTTCGTTTGATTGTAGGAGATGACAGTGTCATATCGGTTGATGGCGAAAAGCCGATCACGCCATCTGGTCGCCGCTTTGCCCCTGTTTTGCTCCAGCTTGAGAGCATTAACGCTAAGTTGCCGCCTGCTGAGTCTCCAGCAACCAACACTAAGGTCGCTTCTTGATAGCCACTCGGACCTTGTTCAAGCATCCAGTTGTAAGCTTGTTGAGCATCGAGCACGCTTTTCATGCGGCTATGCTCTGGCATCATTCGATAGTCAACCGAAAGGACGGCAGCATTCGCGAGTTTTGAAAGCTGGTCGGTAAACTGGCGATGGCCTTTTGGGCTGCCCATAATAAAGGCGCCACCATGAACAAATAGCACGCGCCTTGTGGTGTCGGCACCATTGGCGACGGTCCATTCGCAATTCACGCCATTTGCAACTATCGGGCTAAATGCACTATCTGTCTCAAGTTCATCTGAGAGCTCATCTGCAAACTTGCGAACAAGTGCGAAGCCATTTCGGAATGACCTAGTTTTTGCTGCATCAATTCGGACATTTTTAATTTTTGCGAGGAACTGAGCGGTTGATTCAGCATCATCAGGGTGATCATCAAACTGTTCGCCTACAAACGAGTCGTAACGGCTTAAATCTGGGCCAGAAAGTACAAAAGTGGCGATTAGCCACCAAAGAACAGCGAGTGCTATTAAAATCGTCCAAGTCATGATCAAAACTCGTTAATAGAGTAGAAGGTCTAAGTAATAAGGGATACTTTTTGTATCAGTCTTAAGTATAACGTCGATATTTTATTTAAAAAGGCTCAGGAGTATTTAGATGCCTAATGTTTACCATGTCGATACGCTAATGGTGTTGAACCGGTCCAACTCTTAAATGCACGTATAAATGCGCTGGGCTCTGAGAAACCAACGAGTGTGGCAATTTCCTCGATTTTGTACTTGTTATCAAACAGCAAATTAACTGCGATATCTCGGCGGGTTTGCATTTTAATTTCCTTAAACGACAAGTCTTCGGCTTGTAGGCGGCGATGCAGCACCTGCTGGCTCATCTCAAAGTGAGAGGCCGCTTCTTTGAGCGTTGCTTGATAGTTACCTTGCTTGATATTACGTTCCAACCATTGACGAACCTGATCGCTGATTACCCGATAGTTTTTCGGTTGATATAGCAGGGATAGATTCGTACCGGCGAGGTATTGATCGAGTGTTTCAGGGGTTTGTACGATTTCAAGTTTGGAGTGTCGTGTGTCAAATTCTATAAACGATTCGGGTTGTTGATAACTCATTTTGGCGCCGTAAAAGAGCGCCCGATATTGGTCGCCATAATCAGGTTCTGAGTGATTTAAAGCAACCAAGTTTAAGGGGATGAACTGGCCGCCAAGCCAGCAATGGAAACGGTGAATTGATGACAAAATCGCTTCGACTAAATAGTTGTTTAACGTCTCAGTGCCTTCGATGGGGGTGATGATGTAGCGCATTGATTGCTCGTTTTCTTCTACTCGATGACTAAAAGTATTGTCGAACAAGTTCCAAAAATTAGCCGTTCGCCGCATTGAGCGGCGAATGTCACGTGCGCTAATACAGCTTCGGCACATCATGTTAAAGCTTCCAAGCGGCTGGCGACGTTGCCCAAGGCCCAAGAACTCATCGTCGAGTCGACGCATTATCTCAATAGCAAACGAGGCAAACGATTCCAAGCGGACCCGAGTTCCAGGTTTCTCCAAGGTCAGGCGTGATATGCCATGACTTAACAAAATAGGGTCGCATTCCAGCTCTTTTGCCTGCGCGCCCTCAAGCAACATGCGAGCAAATGCGGAATCTATGGTTATGTCTTTCATGTGCGAATTAAAGCACATTTAATGTGTATATTTGATAGAAAGTGTCTATTTAAACGATAGCTTCTGTCATTGTCGATTCACTTCCTCAGCGTACACTTTAAGACATCTGTTATTTCTTCCCCAAAACGAGGATTTTATGAGCAACACCGCATACATCTACGACGCCGTGCGAACGCCCCGCAGTAAAGGCAAAAAAGACGGCACGCTTCACGAGGTAAAACCGATCGACCTCGGTGCAGGCCTATTTAGAGCCTTGCAACAACGTAACGACCTAGACACCTCATACGTTGACGATGTGATTATGGGCTGTGTGTCGCCCGTTGGCGAGCAGGGCAGTGATATTGCCAAAATGATCGTTCAGAACGCTGATTGGGATGAGTCTGTTGCCGGTGTTCAGCTTAACCGTTTTTGTGCCTCGGGTCTTGAAGCGGTTAACTCTGCAGCGGCCAAAGTTGCCTCTGGTTGGGACAATTTAATCGTTGCAGGCGGCATAGAATGCATGTCGCGCGTGCCAATGGGCTCTGATGGCGGCGCCATGGTTGGTGATGCTGCGTTTGCTGTAAAAACCGGTTTTGTACCACAAGGCATTGGCGCTGATACCATCGCGACGATTGACGGCTACTCTCGAGAAGACGTTGATGCTTACGCGCTGGAGTCGCAAAAGCGTGCAGCTAAAGCACGTGATAATGGCTGGTTTGATAGCGCCGTTGTTCCTGTGTTGGACAAAAATGGTGTAATGATTCTCGAGCGCGATGATTTCATTAAAGCTGATTCGACCATGCAAGGTTTAGGTGGCTTACGTGCCTCGTTTGCGGAGATGGGAAAGTACGGTTTCGACGATATTATCCTTAAAAAATATAATACTTTAGAGCGCATTAATCATGTGCACACGCCGGGTAACTCGTCAGGCATCGTTGACGGTGCTAGCGCGGTGCTTATCGGTTCAGAACAGGCCGGTAAAGATCTAAATATGACGCCTCGCGCTAGAGTTCGAGCCACGGCAATATTATCAAGCGACCCTATCATCATGCTCGCCGGTCCTGGACCGTCAGCCAAAAAAGCTTTGAAAACCGCGGGCATGACCAAGGACGACATCGATCTATGGGAAATCAACGAAGCCTTCGCCTCAGTTGCTATGCGCTATATGCGTGACCTTGATATTGGTCATGACATCACCAATGTGGTCGGTGGTTCTATCGCCATGGGGCATCCATTGGGTGCAACAGGCGGCTGCATCATAGGCTCAATGTTGAACGAATTAGAGCGTCGTGATTTGAGCACCGGCATGTTATCCCTTTGCGTCGGCGGCGGCATGGGCATTTCATGCATTATTGAGCGAGTATAGGAGAACTAAAATGAGTGTATTCAAGTACGAACGAGATAACGACGGCATTGTTACCGTCACCATGGATATGACTGGCCCTGTAAACGCGATGAATGCGGAATACCATGAGGCCATGAGTGAAACAATTGCCAAGCTTGAGGCTGAGCAAGGTATGACTGGTGTGGTCTTTGCCTCGGCTAAGAAAGTCTTCTTTGCGGGCGGCGATCTTAACGATTTAGTCAAAGCTGACCCAGAACAGGCCGAAGCTTTTTTCAATGCCACTGAAGAAATGAAAGCAGGCTTGCGTCGAATTGAGAAATTGCCAGTACCTGTTGTCGCGGCAATTAATGGCGCGGCATTAGGCGGCGGTTACGAGCTCTGTTTAGCCTGTAACCATCGAATCGCCTACGACCACAAGTCAGTGCAAATCGGTTTGCCCGAGTGCTCGCTCGGCCTCTACCCAGGTGGCGGCGGCGTCGTACGTTTGACTAAACTAATTGGTGTCGAAAAAGCCTTGCCGTACATTTTAGAGAGCAAATGTTTGGTTCCAGCTAAAGCATTGAAGGTCGGCATGATTGACCAGCTAGTTGATTCCATAGAAGCTCTGGTTCCGGCCGCTAAAGAGTATATTCTCTCGGTTAAAGATGATGAGCTAGCGGCCGTTCAAGTATGGGATCGCAAAGGCTACCGCATTCTAGGCGGCGCAATTAACACGCCCCGTAACGTGCAAACCGCGACAATGGGGCCGGCTATGCTGAGTCAAAAAACGCGTGGTCTAATGCCGCAAATGACAGCCGCAATGGACGTCGCTTTTCAAGCGTCAATGTTAGATATTGATACCGCACTGCGTATTGAAGGGCGTGAGTTTGCGAAAATTGCTACTGGCCCGGTAGCTAAGAACATGATCTCAACGTTCTTCTTTCAGTTAAACAAGATCAATGGTGGTGCGAGTCGCCCTCAGAATGTTGAGAAAAATCTAACCCGAAAAGTTGGCATCTTGGGCGCGGGTATGATGGGGCAAGGCATTGCCTATGTCTCGGCAATGGCCGGTATCGAAGTAGTGTTAAAAGATATCTCACAAGACGCCGCCGACAAAGGCAAAGCCTACTCGGAAAAACTGCTGCAAAAGCGCATTGCACGCGGCCAAATGGACGAAGCCAAAGCCAAAGGCATTCTCGATTTGATCTTACCGACTGATAAAAACGAAGACTTACAAGGCTGCGACCTAATTATCGAAGCTGTATTTGAAAATATCGGTCTTAAGCATGGTATCACCAAAGAGATTGAGCCATATCTATCTGAGGATGGCTTTTGGGGTTCAAACACTTCAACCTTGCCAATTACGCAACTTGCTGAAGCGAGTGCCAAGCCGGAAAATTTTATTGGTATTCACTTTTTCTCGCCAGTCGACAAAATGCCATTGGTAGAAATTATTTGCGGTGAGCAAACTAGTGACGAAGCACTTGCAAAGGCCTTCGATTACACCATGCAAATTCGTAAAACACCCATTGTGGTCAACGACTCGCTCGGTTTCTTTACCTCGCGTACTTTTGGCACCTATCTTGACGAAGCGGCACACCTTCTTACCGAGGGTACCAACCCAGTCCGAATCGATAGCCTAGGCAAAGCGATTGGTATGCCGGTTGGGCCACTACAAATCCAAGATGAGACCAGTTTGGAGTTGTCGAGAAAAGCTCAAGAAACCTGGGCGGAGATGGGTGTAACGGACAAGTGGGGCAATGGCGACGTTATTCGTCGTGTGATTAAAGATATGATCACCGACAATGGCCGAGGTGGGCGTTATCATGGCGGCGGATACTATGAGTATCACGAAGATGGCTCAAAGAATATTTGGCCTCCTCTTTATGAGCTGTATTACAACGCTGATTACCAAATCAGCGATCAAGACATCAAAGATCGCTTAATGTTTCGCCAAGTAATTGAAACGCTTAAGTGTTTAGAGACTGGCGTACTGCGCTCAGTTGCTGATGCGAATATTGGTTCGATATTTGGTATTGGCGCGCCAGCCCACACTGGTGGCTTTATACAGTTTGTTAACACCTACGGTTTTGATGCCTTCATTGCGCGTTGTGATGAATTGGCAGCCAAATACGGCGAGCGTTTTAACTGCCCGGAAATAGTCAAAGAGCAAGCTAAAAGTGGTGAGCTTTTCTCTTAAACGGTAGTTCGCACGACTAAAATATAGGCGCCGTTGATGATTCAATTTTGGGTCGCGACGGCGCCTTTTTTATTGTGGCGATTGAAACTGATTAGAAACACAGACAAATCGAGGTAGCTAAAATGGGCCAATACAAATTCATTCAATATACCGTAAGCAATCGAGTAGCGACCATTGCACTGAACTCCCCTAAATCACTCAATGCCCTGCATCAGCAAATGCGCCTTGAGTTGATGCATGTGATTAGTGTCGTTGAAGCCGATAACGATGTACGGATTATCGTTCTCACTGGTGCAGGGCGTGGCTTTTGCGCGGGCGCCGATCTCAGTGAAGGTATGCCCGGTTTTGATACCTTTGTTGACCAGTGTGCTGCCGAATACGAGCCATGGTTGATGGCTATTTATAATTCGAGCAAGCTATACGTAGCCGCGGTCAATGGTGCTGCAGCAGGCATTGGTGCCGCGATGGTGATGAACTGTGATTTGGTTGTCATGGCTGAGGGTGCCTATTTGTACCAAGCATTCAGCGCAATTGGTTTAATGCCCGACGGTGGCGCGACATGGCAACTTGTTCAAAAAATTGGTTATCATCGAGCAATGGATTTAGCCGTTAACGCCGGTAAGTTGACCGCAGATCAATGTTTAGAACTTGGCATAGCCAACCGGGTTGTTGCTAGCGATTCTTTGATTGAAGAAGCCCAACAATGGGCTGAACTGATGGCCAATGGTGCACCATTAGCACAAACGGCTATTAAGAAATTGATGCGCAATTCGACAAACTCAAGTTATCAGCAAGCAATTGTGCATGAGGCTGAAGAGCAGAGCGCATTGATACAAAGCGAGGATTCACGTAATGCCGTTGCCGCGTTCTTTAAAAAGCAAGCTCCAAAATTTTTGGGTAAATAGTTTAAAAGTTGATAGTTATGGGGGGCTAAAAAACATTTGATCGAAAAATTCATTTGCCGAATGATAGGCTAGAGCTCGACCTTAAAACCTAGACGGCTTTGCAGGGCCGCGAATACGATAAGACCATGATTACACTTTTACTTAAAAACACTATTTCAATGATTGGTTCGTCGGCCCGAATGCCGGGCCGAGCTTGGCTAACCGAACTTTGCGCTCGTGCCGCGAAAGATGTTTTCGAAAAAGGCCAAGAACGCGGCTTGCCTTGGTTACGATCAGCTTTGAATAAGTCTGGTGGCTATCACCCTGTATTGTCGAAAGTAAGTTTCCATCAACGTGATATTGCAGGCGTGCCTTGCACTATGGTCAGCGCTAAAGAAGGCGCAAAATCCGATAACGTGATCGTGTATTTTCACGGAGGCGGTTACGTCGCAGGTTCGCCAAAGAGTCATAAAACTATTCTTGCGCAACTCGCGTTCGATACTCAAGGGCTTGTGTTGGCGCCTGATTATAGACTTGCACCGGAACACCCATTTCCCGCTCCACAAGAAGATTGCCTCGCAGTTGCTAAACTTGCGCTGAAAACCTACGATGATAAAAAGATAACGCTTGCGGGCGATTCAGCGGGTGGCGCGCTGGCGATTACTACGGCACTTGAGCTCTCTAAAAATAATGATCTAAAAAACCAACTCAGCAATCTTGTGCTGATCTCTCCGTGGGTTGACCCCAGCGCCACAGGTGGCAGTATTATTAGCAATGACCACAATGATTTTCTTAGCCACGATTTTTTAAAGCTATGCTTCGAACAATTAATGCAAGATGGAGATTACGGTGATCCTCGTGTTAACTTGTCAAAGGCGTCACTCGCTTCGCTTCCTGCTACCTTGGTTCAATACGGTTCTGGAGAGATTTTTGCCGATCAAATTAGCGAGTTCTGTCAGCGGGCAGAATCGGAAGGAGCCGAGATCGAGGTGCAAAGCTACCCAACTCAATTTCACGTGTTTCAGCTCTTTTCAGCCATACTTAAAGACGCAGAGGAGGCCCTCGGGCGTATTTCGGCTTTTATAGGTCGCTAGTATGGAGCAAAGCCTTATATGAGGTAGACTACGCACTAGTCAAAGGGTCAGAGACTTAATTAGGGTAGTTATGTCTATTTACAATTTTCGAGTGAAGTATCGCAGCGGAGATTCCATTTCGCTATCTGCTTACAAGGGCAAGGCGATGCTTATTGTTAATACCGCGAGCAAGTGTGGCTTCACTCCTCAGTTCGCTGGTTTAGAACAGCTCAATCAGGATTATAAAGATCAAGGTCTTCAAGTATTGGGGTTTCCATGCAATCAGTTTGCCAATCAAGACCCTGGCGATGACGCAAGCATAAAGGCCTTTTGCAAAACTAATTACGGCGTCACTTTTCCTGTGTTTACGCGCATTGTGGTCAATGGTGTTAATGAACATCCATTATTTACCCACTTAAAAAACTCAGCGCGTGGTTTATTTTGGAGTAGACGCATTAAGTGGAACTTTACAAAATTTTTGGTCGACCATGAGGGTAATGTGGTCAAGCGTTACGCGCCGACGACTAAACCTGAAAAAATCAGGCGCGACATCGAAGCTTTGCTCGCAAAAACATAATTTTACTAAACAATAGTTAGAGTAAAAATAGCCAGACTAACGTTTGAGCGAGCACCAATTAGTGGTTTAACTAAAAAGTCTTATTGCAACTAATTGGTGCCTGGTTGATTTGTAGAGAATCGCTTAACCGTAAAACTCAACAGATTTATCAAGTTCTTCGCGACCAACGTCAAACGAGTTGATCACGGCACCCTCATCGGCGTAGCCAAACGAAAGACCAAACATAATGGCGTGATTCTCAGGGATATTTGCGAGCTCATGGACCGCGTCTGTATACATAGCCAAAGCGCCTTGCGGACAACTTGCTAAGCCATTCTCGGTTAATAGCAGCATGATGGACTGCAAGTAGATGCCCATGTCTACCGCATTTATTTCGCTCATGGTTTTTGGCATTGAGAAAAAGGCGGCATGTGGTGCACCGAAAAATTGCCAATTCTGAGCCATCAATTCTTGACGCTCCTTTTTGTCGTCGCGTCCAATACCCATTGCGCCGTAGAGCGACACCGCACAAGCGATTTGACGTGTTCTGTACTCATCTTTCAGGTTTTGATCGCCAGGCGTAAAATGAGGAGTAGGGGGCTTACCGCTCATGATATCGCTAATCATGGCCTTTTCGATGTTGTCGCGTACATCGCCGGATACCACGACAACGTGCCAGGGCTGTGTGTTGCAGTTCGACGGTGAGTCCTGAGCTTGCAGAAAAATTTTCTTAAGAAGCTCGGGCTCTACGGCTTGGTCTTTATAGGCACGAACTGATCGTCGCTGTTTGATGGCATCGCTGACATTCATAAATCTAATCCTCAAAGTGATAAACGGCTAATGACGTTATAGCGTTTCTGCATTGCCTCGTTAAAGGTGCTGAACGTGATATCGCGTCACATTATTATAATAGAGCCATTTTAACCTTGTTAAGTGCAGGTGCAATGACAATGCGGCCTAGGATATAGACATTTTTATCATTAATATCAGATGCTCTATCGCAAAGGTTGGCCGTCTGGAAGGCTCACTGCAATGGTTGAGCTGGTTTGCTCCGTCAGGTCGACAACCTCAACTTCATGCTGAGGTTCATCGCTTGCCACATTAAGTGCCTTGAGGTGCGCTTGCCATAGCTGAAGAGTGGTTAGAGTTTGCTTATTGGCAATTACTGGCTCGCTAATATGTCCCATTTTCGATTCTTCCGTTTCATTGTTTAGTTTGTCATTCATGTACAGTCCCCCGACCAATACCTGTTCAGTTACCCAACAAGCAGAGTAGGGTCACTGCTCGCCTCGATTACCTAGAACATTAAAGATAGCTAGGCTTTGTACTCCGACTAGAAACCGCATGTGGTATTGCTCTAGACTGCGTACTACTTCGATGAATTTATTATTGCTGAGTTAACACTTTTTTACTCTTGGCAATAGGTTTACGCCATTTGCTACTTTGGTTCAGTTGCTAATCTTTCGATGTGATGAATATATGAGCTGCGCACTCAAAGCTTTCTCATTTTCACCCCTATTTTGACTTAAACTACAGAGCATGATTCTTTTAGCGAACACTTAGGCATTCTTGAATGGCGCTTAACATCAATTTGGCCTCGCAATCTCGAGAGCTGATAGACACCGCTCTTGATTGGTCAGAGCAAGGCGCCTCCATTGCGCTTGTTACCTTAGTAGCTATCGAAGGGAATGCTCCCTATCCGATTGGTTCGCAAATGCTGGTAAGTGAAACAGGTCAATTTATTGGTCAAATTACCGGAGGCTGTGCCGAAGTTGCTATCGCTGATCAAGCGTGTATTGCGATTAAAAATAGGCAAAACGCGACGATACGTTACGGCCTAGATTCGCCATATTTCGATATTAAGTTACCGTGTGGTTCGGGGGTCGATGTGTATTTCGATGTCGAGCTATCAACGCAAACATTGAGACAGATCGATACTGAACTAAACGCCCGCCGTGCCGTCGTTCAATCGCTTGATACGAAACTTGGCAGGGTAGATAAATGCTATCGACCTACTCCTCGGCTAGTGTTGGCAGGGCAGGGACCAATCATGATTCAGCTTGCCGAGCTTGCGACTCAAACTGGTTTTGAGGTGGCATGCATCGCTCAGAACTCCGCGACTAAAGCATTACTAAAATCGGCAGATTTTAATTCAAACTCGATAGAGTCTTTTACAACGGCCTCAGGTCATAAGGAATTGGTCGATGGCTTGGATATGTATAGCGCGTTTGTTAGCGTGTTTCATGAGCACGAATTCGAAGCGCCTTTGCTTCAATCTGCTTTAGAGAGTCAGGCGTACTATATCGGCGCGCTTGGTAGTCGAAAAACACATACGGCTCGCTGTGAAACATTAAGAGCGCAAGGCGTAATTCAGGAGCAACTAGATCGTGTTCATGGCCCTGTCGGTTTAGATATCGGAGCTAACACACCATCTCAAATTGCTATTTCGATTTTATCTGAGGTGATTCAACACATGAATAAGGTCTCTACATAACACAGCTTTATCGATGACTGACTCTATCCAAAAGCCCGTTCATTGCCTGCTTCTAGCCGCTGGCAGTAGCAGTCGCTTTGGTAGTCCAAAAGCCTTACATACGATGCCTGATGGCAAGCCGATGATTGTTAACACGCTCGAGCTTTATCACGATCTTGGTATAGGTATCACAGTGGTGATACAGGCGGGCGATAGCGACTTAGCGGCTGTTTTGAAGTCGTGCAGCGTTGCTATAGTAGAGAATCAAAACGCGACTTTGGGTTTAAGCCAAAGTATAGTTAAAGGTGTTCAACAAAGCTCCGAGAGTCGAGCCTGGTTAATTGGTTTAGCTGACATGCCATATGTATCACCCAAAACTCTGGCGTCGATTATTGGGCTCGCTGCACCTGAGCGAATAGTGATACCGCGTAGCATTAAAAACGGCGTCAAAAGAGCGGGTAACCCTGTTTGTATTGGCCACGCTTTTAAAGCTCATCTATTGCAGCTAAGCGGAGACGTTGGCGCTAAAAACCTGATTAAACGAAATACCTCATCGATCGATTATGTCGATTGTGATGATCAGGGGATACATCAAGACATCGATAAATTGAGCGATATTATTCAATAACGCGTTTATATGGGCTGCAATATTTAAATCTAGCTTCCTGCAAAATCCGTTAATGCATTGTCGCTTAAACGATAGACCGTCCATCCGTCTTTAGGTTTGGCTCCCATGGCCTCGTAGAATTTAATCGATGGTTCATTCCAATCAAGTACGCTCCATTCAACTCGGCCTAGGTTCTTTTCTACCGCGATAACAGCCAGCTGTTTTAGCAAGGCTTTACCCGCGCCGAGCCCGCGGGACTCCGGGCTTACGTACAAGTCTTCTAGGTATATTCCATGTTGCCCTAACCATGTGGAAAAGCTAAAGAAGTAAACGGCAAAGCCGACAGCTTTCCCATCTGCTTCGGCAATCAAACAATGCGCTTGCGGGTTGTCGCAAAACAAGGCATTTGTGAAATGCTCAGGGGTCGCGACCACCGCGTCTTCTTCTTTTTCATAGATCGCCAAATCAATTACAAATTGCATAATTTGATCAACGTCCTCGGGTCTTGCTTGGCGAATTGTAAGTGAGGCCATAATGTTTTCGCTAGTTCTAGTGTTGCTGAGTTTGATGATGCACAGGCATGCGTTTGCCCAGTGCTACTATAGCAATAATGAGGCCGGCAAAGACATAGCTTTGTGCGCTGATTGGCTCGGATAGAACGCTAGCGGAAACAGCTAAGGTCATAAAGGGTTGCAATAGCTGCATTTGACTGACTTTCGCAATACCGCCAAGGGCGAGCGCCTTATACCAAACAAAAAAACCGATTAATTGGCTGAACAGAGCGAGATATAGAAAGCTAATAATAGACGGTATCGGGAGTGCGAACGGTTCTTGGGGAGCGGTGGCTATAGCTGGCAGAATCACTATCGGTAAACTCAGTAATAATGCCCAGCAAATGACTTGCCAACCGCGCATTTCTTGTGCCAGTTTGCCTCCAACCGCATACCCTAAAGCCGCGCTAACCACAGCTGCAAACAAGGCTAAATCGGCCCACATAATGCCACCAGCGCCCTCGAGCAATGAGTAGCAGATGACCAAACCACTGCCGACCAGCCCGCTTAGCCAAAACCCAAGAGACGGCCGTTCAGTCGACACCAATCGGCTAGCCATTACTGTTGCTAGGGGTAATAGCCCTAGCACAACGCCGCCGTGAGAGGCCGCCACACTCTGCATTGACCAAGCCGATAGCACTGGGAAGCCAACTACAACGCCTAATGAGACGATTAACAATGCTCGGCACTGTTGCCAAGTTGGTAAGGGCGATCGAGTGGCTAAAAGAATGATTGCGGCGATTATCGCTGCCAGCACCGCGCGACCAAAGCCGATGAAAAGTGGGTTTACAAGCTCAGCGTTGTTAGCTGCCGACGCTGTAGTTATTAGGCGTGTTGCGGGTAAGGTTAAGCTAAACATAAATACGGCTACAAAGCCGAGGAGCATGCCTCTTCCAATATTTCTTCTATCGTTTTTAAAATTGCCCTTAACCGCTTTGTTCAATTTAGTCTCTTTGTTTCTTAAAGAGCCAAGGTTTTTAGCTCAACAAGTTGCTATATCAGCAAAACTAGCGTTTGTGAGGTCCGCGAGATCGGCAGCGGCTAATTCGATATCGAGGCCTCGTTTTCCTGCACTGACAAATATGCTCTCGAATCTCTTAGCACTAGTATCAATAATGGTTTTCAGGGGACGTTTTTGCGCCAAGGGGCTCACACCGCCGAGAATATAACCACTACTGAGCTGAGCCTTTTGCTTGTCCGCCATCAACGCTTTCTTAGCGCTAATGGCTTTCGCTAGTGACTTTAAATCGAGGCTTGAACTAACCGGGACGATGCCTACAACAAGTATTGAACCGGATGACAACTTCGCCTCGACGATCAAGGTTTTGAAAAGTTGTTGTGGGTCAACACCAAGCTCGCGGGCGGCTTCATCACCATAAGACTCTATGCTGGGCGTATGTCGATATTGATGTATTTTATAATCGATTGAATGCTGATTTAATAAGTCGATAGCGGGAGTCATTTTCAGCTAACGTTGACCTAAGTAGTTTTTTTCCAAACAGCAATCACAGTTTTACCGACCGAATAGTTGAATAACACATCTAGTACTTTAGAAATAGGCACCATGAACTTGTCCCATAGCCAAATTTGTCTTTTAGTTGGCATGCTGGCTTCGAGCAATACTGCATTTGCGTAAGATGCTAAACAGCCGACAGAGTCCATGTAGAATAATTTTTCAATAGCAGCATTGCTTGGAGTCAAACCCCTAAGCATTGCTTTGTTGTAACGGCGAAAATGACCTACTGCTTTGTCGAACGGGCTAAAGAAACGTTGGTGTGCTGGTGATAGAACAATCAATTTCCCCCCGGTTTTTAAGCGCATCATCGCGGCCTTTACTTCTGCGAGATCATCTTCTATGTGCTCAAGTACATCGATGTAAATTAACGTGTCGTACTGCTTTTCAGCACTTATATCACTTAAGAAGCCGCAAACAATTTCAAGCTTGTCGTCGTTTGGATAAGAGTTCTCAATTTTATTCGCCTGAGTTTGGTCAGGTTCAAGTGCTGTCCAATTCTGATTGCGGCGCCTTAGTAAAGCTGTGTTACTTCCTATGCCTGCGCCGACTTCAAGTACTTTGTCACCGACTAATGGTTCCAAAGTATTACTCCAGTAATTTTTCCAATTTACAGCGTCGGCAAACAATGTAAGCTCGTCGCCAATATAATCGGAGGCTTGTTCAGTCTGCATAATCAATGCCATCGATCAGGCAATGGTAGTCGTTGGCGTTGTTTATATTTGAACGAATATTGCCAGCAGAGAGTAGAACAACTAGGCTCATAATCGCCACTTGTAACAACAGCAAAATTAAAATGCCACCGACGGTTGAAAACCAACCGGGTATAGCTAGGCCTGCGAGCTTAATCACCACCATGATGATCATTGTCGATACAATGATCGCTGCAAATAAGGCACAAAAAAGTGTGATTCTTACCAAAACTGTCTCAGAAAAAACCATGATTGAACGCAGGCCATGCAAGGTCAGTGAGACTAGGTTCATACTGCTTTTACCCGCATAGCGAGCGCCTCGATGCAGTGACAATGAGGCGATACGAAGGCGAGAATTTATTAACGACGCGGCTACGTGCATGCGGCTTTCCTGAGTATGAACCAATCTGCGAGCGGCGCTCGGGCTGAGTGCCATAAAGTTACCAAAACGAATTTCTCGACCAACCAAAATACGAAAAAAAGCTTGGTAGATTCGATAGAAAGCTTTGAATACACGAGATTCAATTCTCGATTTTCGCGTAGCAACTACCGCATCGGTTTGACTGGATTGGTCATGAAGGCGCTCTACTAGAGTGGCAATGTCGGCGGGTTTGTCCTCACCATCAGAGTCTAAAATCACCAAAGATTCAAATTCAATTTCATTCAATGCCGCGCTAATGCCGCAACAAATAGCTGTTTGGTGGCCGACATTACGGACAAGTTTAACCACTTGCCCACGTAGACCATTGTCAATCAATAACGCAGCGTCAAAAGGAATAGCCACTGACCCGTCATCAACGACAATAACGTAATCGTCGCTGTCTAGGTGCTCTGATAAATTTCTACAAAATTCAGCCGCCGCCAAATCTTCAAAATAGGGGGCGACAACCGCTGTCTTTACTGATTTTTTCGATGATGAATTCAAGTTAGTATCTCCATCTATGCGTGTTCTTTTGACGGCTGTTCATACGTCTCTAATCGCATTCTCTCAAACATTCCAATTAGCGAGTGGCGTAACGACCATAGCAATAAAAGTATCGCGAACTGCCATAAATAGTGACCATAAGAACTAAGCTCTTGGGCGTAGTAGCTCAAACGGCCAACTGGCCGAGGAGAGCTAAATGCAAACCAGCCTGTTTCACTATTGTCTTGAGCAACGATCTTATAATAACCGCGCGGTAGCTTAAGCTGAGTAGTAAGCCACTTGGTCATCGGATATTGATGAGCATATCGAGGTGTTGCTACTGGCTCTATATAAAAGCGATCACCACTGCCAACATCTTCAAGATAAAGCTGCATATCAGGGCTACTAATATCGCCCATGTAGCTTATCTGAGCAAATGACCGATTGATTCGCAAGGCTGCGCTCTCGAATCTCCCTGTAGCCTCTTCTTCGCCCATTTCGGGGTTAAAGGAGCCATAGGCCGGAGCGCCTAAATGATCTGAGCCGAGAATTTCCTCATGCAATACAGCCGTCCCATTTCGAAAAAACGCACTCGATTGTATCTCTTCATCGCTTGCTTCCGGATACCATTGTAAGTCTGGTTGCGGTTGAAGCGAAGGCGGAAGAGTGTCGGCCGCCGACATTTTATCGAGAATCGCTTGGAAGATATCCGAGTGAGGAAATGGGATATGCCTAAACGGCTGATTCTCTAATTCTGCATAGTCACCAGTATTCAAATATCGTGAGGTATTAAGCGTCTGGAGAGCTTTATACTTTTTCTGCTCTTTTAGTACATGGTCGACAGTAGCTGCCTGATGCGAAAGACCCGAGCCAAAGGCAAGCAAGTAGCCACCAAACATCAGTGCCAGAGTGTTGGCGCCAACACGGTAGCGGCCGCTGGAAAGTAAGCACAGGGCCATTAAACTCGAGAGTGGTATCAATGACAAAAATTCAAAATATCTCGGTGCAGGAGATGGACCGCCGAGGCCACGAGCATAGGCAACGCCGGTAGCGACGATGACAGTAAATGCGTAGATCGACAGCACAAAACGTGTAAAGCGGGAGGGCGCTTCGCCATGCTTAAAAATTTGTGCAATCAAAAGCACAATGGGCGCCGCAAATACAAATGCTGGCCATAGTCCTTTATAGTTTGGCCAAGACATTGTTTTCAAGAAGGTGGTTATCGAATCGGTAAGAATCAATTCCTTATCACTACCGCCTGCTACTTGCGCTATGAGAGCAAAACCCAACAAAGCCGGAAGCAGAGCGGCGATACTGGTTTTCAAGTATTGCTGGCGATTAGAGCAGCTATTGTCAGTCTTAGAAGTAGCAA
Source organism: uncultured Arenicella sp. (assembly GCA_947499305.1). Classification (GTDB taxonomy): domain Bacteria; phylum Pseudomonadota; class Gammaproteobacteria; order Arenicellales; family Arenicellaceae; genus Arenicella. The sequence continues at coordinate 280,849 of CANMNN010000001.1, forward strand.
TGAATAGCATTAAACTAACGCCGATCACAGCAACAGATGCAAAAGTGCCTCCGGCCAGAGTGAGTGTCGCGGCGGCGAGGCTAAATATACCCGCAAACCACTTTCCACTAAACGGCCGGTTAGTTGTCCACCAAAAGCCGAGTAACGAAAACAGCACCATGGTGTATGTATGAGTTTGAATACCCCAAAGAATGTTCACTAGCGCGAATGGTAAAACCCAGAAGGTGATTGCGACAACCATCAAAGCAACTCTGCTTGGCTGAGGCGCGTATCGGTTTATTACCGACACCATCAGAGCTCCAGATGCAGCCCAAATCGTAGCGTTGGCAATCATCCATACGATTGGGTTCCATTGTTGTTGATTCATCTCAAACAAGGCTAACGACATGATTCGGTTAAAGGTAATGCGGTGTTCATTGGCTGGTCTGAACAAGCGTTCTAGCTCAAAGCCGTATACCTTATAGTCGGTCAAAAAACCGCCAAGCCCCCAATCGTCCCAATACGGAGTCTGCGACCCAAAGAGTTCGATGATTTCTAGGCGCACACCTATGATTAAGGCGATGACGCTGAAAATAAGCAAGAAGCTATTTGATTTAGACATGTATCAGAAAAATTTGGTTGGTCATCAACTGGGCGCGAACCGAGTTTATTTTGCCGTGCTGTTAATGGCTTTTAAGGTTGCATACATTGCCGCAACAACTTGGTTTGAATTGACACCGCGTGTGGTCATTTTGCGGCCGTTTTCAAGTTCCCAAGTGATGCTAGCTTCTGTCAATGCATTGGTCTTACCACCTTTAGGAATATGAACTTGGTAGTCTAACAGTTTCGGTCGCTTAAGATCATCGTGCGATGCCAGTATTTTGTCGAGTGCGTCTGCGAACGCGTCATAGGCGCCATTACCTTGACCTCGTTCACCGTGCTCAATACCATCGATCGAAACGGTTAAACTGATCTCAGATTCACCATTTAAATGGCTAGAGGTTTTGCAGTCGATTAGTACCACGCGTTGAGTATCGCGGCTCTCCAGTACATCAGCGATGATGAACGGGAGGTCTTCAGAGGTGACCGTCTGTTTTGAGTCACCTAACGCGATAACTTTATCGAGTACTTTTTTCTGATCCTCAACGCTCAATTTAATGCCGAGCTCATCGAGGTTATTTTCCAGTGACGCTTTACCTGCTAGTTTCCCCAACGCATAGGTGCGTTTTCTCGCAAAGCGCTCAGGCGAGAGTTTGGTAACATAAAGATTGCCTTTTTTGTCGCCGTCAGCATGGATCCCAGCTGTTTGTGTAAAAACATCTTTACCAAGAATAGGGGCGTTGCCCGAAACAAACTTACCTGAGAAGCTCTCGACCATTTGGCTAATGTCGACGATGTGTTTTTCATCAATATTCAATTTTATGCCCATTTTATCCTGCAATACGACGCTGACCTCAGCTAAGGAAGCATTGCCTGCGCGCTCACCAAGACAGTTGACGGTACAGTGTATCGAATGTATTCCAGCATCGACGGCTGCCATCACGTTCGCAGTGGCTAAACCGTAATCGTTATGAGGGTGAAAGTCGAAGGCCAAATTTGGGAATCGAGAGACCATATCTCCAATTGCCTTGCCAACTTCGAGTGGAGACATCACGCCCAAGGTGTCTGGCAACATAAAGTGCCCAACGTCTAAATCTTTAATGCCCTCGATAAAGTTATAAACGTACTCCGGTGAGTCAGCATAGCCGTTTGACCAATCTTCTAGATAAACGTTTACCGCGACGCCCTGAGAGCGTGCATATTCAATTGTTTGTCGAACACGTTCAATATGCTGTTCAGGTTGCTGACGTAACTGAGTTAGGCAATGCTTTTCACTGCCTTTAGCGAGTAGGTTAATCACCTTGCCACCAGCGCCTGTAATCCAGTCGACGCTGCGAGTGTGGTCTACAAAGCCAAGCACTTCAACTTTGTGTAAATGACCATTCGCAGAAGCCCACTCGTTAATCTGTCTTACCGCCTCTTGTTCGCCTTGCGAAACACCTGCCGATGCCACTTCAATGCGATCAACATTTAAGCGCCCTAACAGAGCTTGAGCTAGGCTAAGCTTTTCAGCTGGCGCAAATGACACGCCTTGGGTTTGTTCACCATCGCGTAGCGTGGTGTCCATCAGGGTGATTTGCTTGCTCGATTGCATATTTAATAGGTGATTATGAGGCATTAAAAACTCGCTTTACGGTAAGCGTAACTATATCGAGTTTTATTCAATAAATAAAAGGCTTTACGAGGCATATCGAGTATTCAAAATGAGCCACAAACCCACCAGGAACGGCTCACAAAAAAGGGCAACCGAAGTCACCCTTTTTTAAATGCCAATACTACAGCTGATAGTCTGTCAATTTAAGAAGCCCAAAGCCATGGAAACATCTCTTTGTGTTTGGCTTCGTAGCTATCGATTTTATCTGTTTGCGCGAGTGTTAAACCGATATCATCCAAGCCCTCTAGCAAGTTGTGCTTACGAAAACCATCGATTTCAAAACTCCATTCAATGCCGCCGGGTGTGCTGACTTTTTGATTCTCTAAATCAACAGTAAACTCCACGCCCTCATTAGCTGAGATTTCGCTCATCAAGGCCTTCAATGTGTCGGCATCGACAACGATGGGCAAGATGCCATTTTTGAAACAGTTGTTATAGAAGATGTCGGCAAAGCTGGTTGAGATTATGGTGTTAAAACCGTAATCGTCAATTGCCCAAGGCGCATGCTCACGAGATGACCCGCAACCAAAGTTATCGCCCGCAACTAAAATTTTAGCACCGTCAAATTTAGGGTTGTTTAGCTCAAAGTCTGGATTTGGCGTGCCATCTTCATTAAAGCGCCAATCGTGAAACAAATGCTGGCCAAAGCCAGTACGCTCTACTTTTTTTAGAAATTGTTTAGCAATGATTTGATCGGTATCAACATTGCTGCGATTCATCAGCGCTGCAACGCTGGTATGGTTTGTGTATTTGTCCATGATATTTTACCTAATTCTGTGTGGCTATTCTCAAGCGTCAAACTATGAAGCTTCGAGTTCGCGAATGTCTACAAAACGGCCCGCACCGGCAGTCGCTGCCGCCATGGCTGGAGACACAAGATGAGTACGTCCACCTTTGCCTTGTCGACCTTCGAAGTTACGGTTTGAGGTTGATGCGCAACGTTGGCCTGGCGTTAATTGATCACCATTCATAGCCAAACACATTGAGCAACCTGGCTCACGCCATTCCCAACCAGCATCGGTAAAAATCTTGTCTAAGCCTTCAGCCTCAGCTTGTTCTTTAACAAGATAAGAGCCAGGAACTGCGATCGCGGTAACATTGCTTGGCACAGTAGTACCTTTGGCAACTTCCGCCGCCGCACGAAAATCCTCAATACGAGAATTTGTACACGAACCCAAGAACACGAAATCAACCGGGATGTCGGTCATCTTAGTACCAGACTCTAAGCCCATGTATTCTAAAGCGCTTTTGCAGGCGATGGCTTTACCTTCGCTATCAAAGTCAGTTGGCGCAGGAACACTTTGGTCAACGGGTACAACTTGCTCTGGCGAGGTTCCCCAAGTTACTTGAGGCGCAATGTCTTCAGCGCGAAGCTCAACAATCAAGTCAAATTCAGCACCGTCGTCACTTGGCAAAGATTTCCAGTATTTAACGGCTCGATCCCACATCTCACCTTTAGGTGCGAATTCTTTACCTTCTAAGAAATCAATGGTTTTTTGATCGGGGGCCACTAAACCAGCTCGAGCGCCTGACTCAATCGCCATATTGCAAAGCGTCATACGGCCTTGCATTGAAAGTGCTTCAATCGCTTCGCCAGCGTATTCAATAACAAACCCATTGCCGCCAGCGGTGCCGATCTTACCGATAATTGCCAAGGCAATATCTTTAGCTGTACTGAATTTAGACAAGGTGCCGTCAACTTTAACCAACATCGTTTTAGATTTTGATTGAGGTAAGCATTGAGTGGCCATCACGTGTTCAACTTCCGATGTGCCAATTCCGAACGCTAAGGCACCGAACGCACCATGAGTTGCCGTATGAGAGTCACCGCAAACAGTGGTCATACCGGGGTGAACAAAGCCGTGCTCAGGTACAACAACGTGGATAATGCCGTTGTTTTTGCTCTTCATGTCATAAAGGATCAAACCATGTTCGTCACAATTGTTCATCATGGTTTGTACTTGCTTTGCGCCTATTGGGTCAGGCAAGTTCAAACGGTCAGCGAGTTTTGTTGGTACGCAATGGTCTAAAGTGGCCAAAATACTGTGCGTATTTCGGATTGGGCGCCCCGCCATTTTTAAACCTTCGAAGGCTTGAGGTGACGTAACTTCGTGCATTAGATGACGATCTACGTACATTAACGGAGCTTGACCTGCTTCTTGGTGCACAAAATGTGCATCCCAAATTTTTTCGTACATGGTTTTAGCCATGGGGTACCTCGGTATATCTGCTGTTGAATCTCATGATTATCAGTAAAGTGTATTGATAATCATGAGTTTAAAGGTTGTTCTCAGCGGTTAATCAGACGCTGAAAATGTTGTAAGCACGGGGCTTGCAACCATGGCTGAATAATATCAAAGCCTATTGATAATACAAATTCATTGTTCTTATAATATCGATTCCAAATTGGAATGAATCGTCGGAGTTCTAGAACAAATGGATATCTCATCACTGCAGGCATTTATAGCGGTCGCCAGGCATGAGTCGTTTTCGAAAGCATCACAACAGCTTTTTGTAACGCAGCCTGCGATCAGTAAGCGTGTCGCGTCTTTAGAAGAAGAACTCGGCACTCAGTTATTTAACCGAATTGCTAGGCAAATAAGTCTAACTGAAGCCGGTAAGCAATTGTTACCTAAGGCTCAAGACTTAGTGAGTCAAGCGGAAGACATGCAACGCTATGCGTCAAACTTAAACGACGAAATTAGCGGAAACTTATCAATCGCCATTGCGCACCATGTGGGCTTGCACCGAATGCCACCGATTCTTAGAGAATTTAATCTGCGCTATTCACAAGTGAACCTGGATATTCGTTTTGAAGATTCAGAGCAAGCTTATACATCGGTCGAGCAGGGTGATATTGAATTTGCTGTTATTACTTTACCGCAGAGTCTGCCCGACAAATTGATCAAGCTGCCGATATGGCAAGACCCCCTGAGTATCGTGGTCAGCAAAGAGCATCAGCTCGCCAATATCAGAGCGCCGAGCTTCGAAGATTTGGCGCGACACGCGTGTGTAATCCCAAGTTTTGAAACCGAGACACACAAAATTATTCGTCGAGAGTTTGAGCAGCGCGGGTTAGAGCTCAATGTGCAAATGCAAACCAATAGCCTGGAGACACTTAAGATGTTGGCGACGGCGGGTTTGGGATGGTCATTATTGCCAAGAACCATGTTGCATGATGAGCCTAAGAGCAAAAAACACGCTGGACTAAAGGCGCTAGATCTCAATATTGAACTATCAAGAGAGCTGGGTTTGGTTATACACAGTCGACGAAGTCTATCAAACGCCGCATTGGCGCTTAAACGCCTGATAGAGAATTGATTACTCTCGACGCTCACGCAAACTTGATCGCCCTGTCTTAGGGTAGTGGAAGTTACAATTCCTGAAACGGCAATGATCATGAATACCAACTTCTATCGCGGCCTGTTGGCTATTATTCTAATGGCTGTGATTAGCCCCCTAAACGCAAAGCAAGCCTGCCATGAGCTAGCAAACTTCTCGGCAACTAAGCTTCGCAGCAATACTCAAATAGACTTCTGCCAAGCGTTCGGCGGCAAAGCCATGTTGATCGTTAACACTGCTAGCCAATGCGGTTTCACTCCCCAATTTAAAGGCTTGGAAGCTCTCCACCAAGAATACGGCGATAAGCTAGCGATTATCGGCTTTCCATCGGACGACTTTAATCAAGAGCACAATGATTCGAAAAAGGTCGCGGACGTTTGCTACGTAAACTATGGCGTTACTTTCACCATGTTAGAACCCAGCAACGTTAAGGGGGAGGGCGCAAACTCCGTGTTTCAAAAGCTCGCTAGCAAAACAGGGCAACAACCCGAGTGGAATTTCACCAAATACCTCGTCTCGGCTGATGGTCAAACCGTAAAGCACTTTCCTTCAAGGGTTAAGCCCCAGAGTGATGAACTTACTCAGCAAATTGAATCTATGATTGGACACTGATCAGCGATAGTTGATTCGAGATAAAAAGTGTGCGCTTAATGAAAGTCGCGCGACCTTGATTTTAAATCAGGTAGGGCGTTATCGTGCTGCTCAATGTAAGCCGCAATAACATTTGCGACGCCATGTTGGTGTTCTAGTGTGCCTTTAATGTAGAGAATGCGGCCAGTGAGAATCGCCTCGCGAAAACGCTCTTGAACGCCTTGCCATAAGATCACATTGATATTGCCCGTTTCATCTTCAAGGGTCATAAAGATCACACCGCTGGCCGTGCCAGGCCGTTGCCGGCCAGTAACTAAACCTGATATTTCAATTAAGCTCTTATTACGCCGGCATAGAACTTGGCTTGCTAAGGTGCAGCGAGCAAAGGGCAAGGTCTTTCGTAATAACTGCATCGGATGGTGTTTGAGCGACACACCGCGAGCGCTACGATAATCTGACAGCATAGAATCTAGAGGTGATAGTTCATTGATAAAGTCGGCTTTACTCGGTTTGTGTTTTTGACCGATTTTGTTAGAACTGTCAAAGCCATCATCAATTCTCAAAGCCTGCCAATAAGCCTGCCGCCGATTTTTATGGAATTCATGAAAGGCATCCGCATCAACCAATTTGGTCAGTTCCATCGAATTAAAAATGGCACGACCTTTAAGATCGCTCAAACTTTTAATAGTCTCTTTTTCTCTAGAGCTCATTAAGCGTTGGGCCGATTGTTTCGAGACTCCTTTAATAAGACAAAAGCCCAAGCGAAAGCCTTGCCCAGGGGCTGAGGAACCCAGCGTATGCTCCCATTGGCTATTGACGATGCACACCGGTAACACGCGCACATTATGCCGCTTCGCGTCTTGTACTAATTGTGATGGTGAATAAAAACCCATAGGCTGACTGTTAAGAATGCCCGCATAAAACGCCGCGGGGTAATGACACTTGAGCCAAGCCGAAGCGTAAACCAATAGGGCAAAACTGGCCGAGTGAGATTCAGGAAAGCCATAGCTGCCAAAGCCCTTGATCTGCTTAAACAAGCGCTCGGCAAACTCCAGACTATGACCGCGGTTTAACATGCCATCAATCAGGCGAGATCTGAATTGATCAAGGTCGCCACGTTTACCCCAACTTGCCATCGCACGCCGTAACTCATCCGCCTCGCCACCGCTAAAACCCGCAGCAACCATAGTTAACTTAATAACCTGCTCCTGAAAAATAGGCACTCCATAAGTGCGTTTCAATACAGAGTGAATCTCCGGCGTAGTGTCTGGTACTGACTCCTCCTTATTGCGCCGCTTCAAATACGGGTGAACCATCTCCCCTTGAATTGGCCCTGGCCGAACAATCGCAACTTGCACCACAAGGTCATAAAAGCACCTAGGTTTTAAACGCGGTAGCATCGACATCTGCGCACGCGATTCAACTTGAAATACCCCCACGCTATCGCCCCGACAAAGCATTTGATAAACCGCCGGGTCTTCTTTGGGAATACTCTGGAAGGTGACTTGTTTGCCTTGCTGGGTGCTGATCATTTCAAGCGCATTTCGAATCGCACTGAGCATGCCCAAGCCCAAGACATCGACCTTGAGAAGCTTCATGATTTCGATATCGTATTTGTCCCATTGAATAATCGTGCGATCAGGCATCGCCGCATTTTCAATCGGCACTAAAGTGCTAGTGGCTTGGTGTGTAATCAGAAAGCCTCCAACATGCTGTGACAAATGTCGAGGCGTGCCGAGTATCTGTTTAACCAGCATAAAAAAGTGATGCAATAGTGCCGAATCGATATTCAGCCGACGGTTTTTAACATGCTCAACCAAAGTATCTACCTTGTCCCACCAAGCCATCGACTGATTCAACTCTTCAATGAAATTAAGGGGCAACCCCAAGGCTTTGCCAACATCGCGCACCGCACTCTTACGCCGATACGTAATAACCGTCGCCGCAATGGCCGTACGTTTTCGCGAATACTTTTTATAGATGTATTGAATCACCTCCTCACGCCGCTGACTCTCGAAATCAACGTCAATATCTGGCGGTTCGTTACGCTCCTTTGATATGAAACGCTCAAATAATAGTTGGTGCAAGTTAGGGTCAATACCGGTAATGAACAAACAATAGCAAACCGCTGAATTAGCCGCCGAACCGCGTCCCTGACAGAGTATGTTTTGCGAACGAGCAAAACGAACAATGTCGTATACCGTAAGAAAATAGTACTCGTAATCGAGTTCTTCAATTACACCTAACTCGTACTCAATTTGAGCTCGCATTTTGCTTGATATGCCGTTTGGCCAACGTTCTTTAATACCTGATTCAGTTAACTCGCGTAAGTAAGTGCTTGGAGAAAGCCCATTCGGCACAACCTCTCTGGGGTATTGATAACGCAACTCAGACATATTGAAGTTGCATAAACTTGCTATGTGTAAAGACTCTTGTAAAAGCTCAGCTGGATACTGTTTCTGGAGTAGAGATAGAGGTTTAAGGTAACGCTCAGCATTACTGTGGGAGGTATCAGAAAGGTCTTTGACTGAGCAATTTAAGCGAATTGCCGTTAGCGTATCCTGCAAAGGCTTGAGTGACTTATCGTGCATGTGCACATCATTGCAAGCCACCAATCTTATACCGAGAGACTTACTTAGATTACTGCAATGTAAATATTTGCGCTGATCTGTAGACAGCATGAAAAGCTCAACGCCAATCCATAGCCGAGTTTTAAATAATGCAAGCAATTTTTTACCATGCAATGTATCGCTTTTAGAATAACGGGGTAGCCAAATAGCCAAGCAATTGGGCAAGCCAAACCGCAAGTCATCGACGGATATTTCATACTCGCCCTTAGGGCTTCGCCGCCGGGCTTTAGTGATTAGGTGAGAAATTTCACTGTAAGCCGAGCGGTTGCTTGCTAGCAAAACAAGTGATAGCTTGTTGCCATCAACAATAAGCTCAAACTCACTGCCCACAATTAGTTTCAAGCCACAAGCCTCACTGGCTTGGTAGGCTTTTACTAAGCCCGCATAAGAGCATTCATCCGTAATCGCAACTGCTGAATAGCCAAGCTCACACGCTTGGTACACCAACTCCTCAGGGCTAGAAGCCCCCGTTAGAAAAGAGTAGTGTGATTTAACATGCAGCTCAGCAAACACATCGCTTAAGCGTAACTCGCTCGCTGTTCTGAAATACGATCGAGTGGGCTACTCGTGCCGGCGTAATGCTTGCCGATGATGTGAGTATAAATCTGGGTTGTTTTAACATCGGTATGCCCAAGCAACTCTTGAACTGTTCGTATATCCGTACCCGCCTCGAGTAAATGCGTAGCGAAGCTATGGCGAAACGTATGGCATGTTACACGCTTAGTTACACCCGAACTTTCCGTCGCTCTCTTTAATGATTTACGGATAACTGAAGTGTGTAAATGATGACGACACAGACGATTGTTGACCGGGTGACGACAAATTGAAACCGATGGGAAAATATACATCCAACTGGCTTGGCGAAATGCGCTCGGATATTTACGCCCTAAAGCATCAGGCATTGACGGGCCAATACCGTCAGTGTTATCTTTTTTCTGAACGTCTTTAGCGTACTGAATTTGCTGAATCAAGTCAGGCTCCAGGTTTTGGCTCAATAAAGTAACGCGGTCCTTATTGCCCTTACCATTTCGAACCGTCACGCTATGATTATCAAAATCGATGTCTTGAATTCTTAAGCCTAAGGCTTCGGATACACGTAAGCCACTGCCGTACATCATTTTAACTACAAGCTCATGAGTTCCCTCGAGCTTATTAATAATCATCATAGCCTCCTTGCCACTTAATACCGTCGGCAAATATTTAGGCTTTTTGGCCAGTTTAAAATTCATATTGACGATTGGCTTTTCCAAAAATTTGGAATACAAAAACATCAAGGCATTTAATGCAATCCGTTGGGTGTTAGCCGTAACGTTTCGGTCAGAAGCAAGATAATCTAAAAACTGAATAATCTCGTCCTTCCCCATCTCCTCCGGGTGCTTACGATTATGAAAACGGATGTAAGACTTTATCCAATATATATAGCTTTTCTCAGTGCGAATGCTATAGCCACGCAATCGCATAGTTCGACGAACCGACTCTAGAAAGGGGCTTTTACGACGCATTTTTCGCTCCACATAAAACTGTATAAATAAACAGTATATATTGCCAAACCTATTCATACAATCACTTTGATCAACTGTATGCTGCGTATATTAATGAACTTAGATGCTTACAAGGTTTAATAAAAACATAGACTTAAAGGATATCTTGAGAAGATTAATGCGCACTGATATTGTTCAGACAAAGCAGGCACACTTTGAGTAGTGAAAAAACAATGGTTTTCAAGAAAAGAAAATTAAAAACAAAGGTTTATGGTGGTTCTCAATCAAATTTTGAATCTAGAACATCCGCTTGCATCCTAATAAGCTGTTAGTTTGATTTTTTATTTCTTTGGTATGGCTCAGCACTCCGTAGTAGATTTTAAAACATGCTTTACAGGTTAACTTGGTATCGGGCTACCAACGTTACTGGTTCGTGGCAAAGGGTCTCGCACGGGCTCGACCACTTAGATCAGGTTTTCTTGTTAAACAATTAGGCTTCGGGTTATTCTGTGGCAACAACATAAGAAGGTGGTTTAGTTCAAAGCACTTCGTAGATAGTTTATAGGTTATTCAAGTTTTGAATTACAAACTAACAAGTTCAAAAACTGCCATTCGCTTCGCTCACTCGGACGCGCTATTCGCGCGCCCGTTTTAAAGGCGTTATGTTTTATAATATGTAAGCATAGTAAAAATCAAATAGGAAAACTCAATGAAAAATATAATAATTGTTGTAATAATAATTGCAGGGGTAGTTTACTGGAATAGTCAGAGTGGCAATGTCACATCGAATCAATGTTCTAAACTAGGTGGCAAAATGACTGAAATGGGCTGCGTTACAGAAATGAGTGAAAAAAAATGTAAGTCTATGGGCGGGACATTAGATAGTGATGGTCAGTGCCGTGTAGGTTTCACTAAAGAAGAGTGCAACGCTATGGGTGGAACACTGACTGCAAATAAAGAATGTGATATCTAGATTTTTTACTCGCTAAACATAACAAGCACATGAAAAAACGCTTCACTACGTTGCGCTGGACACTCGTAAACGAGTGCCTTTTATGTGGGCGTTATGTGGGTACTAGGATATTGCAATGAGTTCTGATTTTGAGAAACATCTTTACCTTTTCATTTCCGATGTAATGAAAACAGAATCTGATTTAGAGTGGTTCGAATTTCCTGACGGCTATAAGGCGGGTAGTATTTTCATAGGTGATGAAGCTGACCCTATCTATATAAACTATTCATTCCCAAACAAGCTAAATGATTGCTATCTATGTATCAGTGACGGTTCTCATAAAGATTTAGCCAGTCAAATGGCATCTCTTCAACAGTACAATGAAAATGAAGCTCACCTCTGTCATAACCATACTGTACCGACGGACGACAAGTATTTGAATGAAAATGGCTGGTATTCGTATTTAATTACTACACCCCAAATATCGTATAGCAAATTTCCTGAAAACACTGAAATTCAAGGCCGTAATATAGTTTTTCGTCTAGCGTTACCTTTGAGTAAAAATGAAAAAAGTATAAAGATTGATCAAGGCATAAATGCCTTGATGGATTATTTCCAAAAAATTGAAAGAGATACCATTAGCTTTGTTTAACCACATAACAAGTTCAAAAACTGCCATTCGCTGCGCTCACTCGGACGCCGCGAGAACGCGGCGCCCGTTTTAAAGGCGTTATACATATATAGATAAGGAGCACTAAATGTCTGATAGAAGTGAATCAAAAATAAGGGATTACATTCTCGATCGTTGGGTATCGTGGCTACTAGAGCTTACAGTTCTTGGTGTTGTGGCTTACTTCGCGATCGCTGAAACACGTAAGACCTCAGAACAAACTAGAGCTATGCTTGCGAAGTATGATGCGGCAATTTCAAAGTTTGCCGCTGAAAAATCTGAGGCAGTCGATGAAGCAATTGGCTCTGGTTTCGAATCTGCTAAAGAAAAAGCCAAATCGATAAAAGTTGAAGATATTAAAGGAATGATTAACTCATTTAAGAAAAAAGAAAACTCTGAAGAAAATTCAGAGAGTAACTAATGTATAACAAGTTCAAAAACGAATGCACGCACTGCGTGCGCACGGACGCGCTAATCGCGCGCCCGTTTTAAAGGCGTTATGTGTATTGAGAGACCTCCAATATGAACAATACCGACTTCAAACCCGGCTTTAGATTGTCTATTTTTGATATCGGAATCTTAGCTATCGGGTTCATTGGGGCTTGGTACTTAAAAGATATCGCTGTAGATCTAAGCTACATACTTCTATTTGTTGTTTGCCATTTTTTCTATTTTTGCAACATTACTCGCATGTCGCGTATCCCTGAGCTAATTTGGGCAGTTTGTTTTGTCGCTTTGTGTGGTGTTGGCGTAACTTATGGGATTGTTACATTTAACGAGGCGTTCATAATTTCCTTGTTAATCACTGTAGTTTTAACTGCATTTGAACTCCGAAAACCGTCGTACCATGGGGTACTATGGTCAAAGATAAATCCAAGTTTAAAGGAATGGTTTGAAAGCAAAAACACATAACAAGTTCAAAAACGTAAGCGCGCACTATGTGCGCTCGGACGGCGGGAAGACCCGCCGCCCGTTTTAAAGGCGTTAACTTTACGGGCGACTAATCGTGGATCTTGAGCGAACAATATTATTCAGTAATATCACGCATGCCATACTTTGTAGTTCATATTTAATTTCACTTTTCGCGTTATTTTTATTACGGTCTAAAACTAAGAGTGTAGGCATAGATTTAGCAATTGTCGGCTTCATAATCCTTTTCTTAGTGTCGTTTCTAAATGTATTTACGGGTCACTTTTTTGACCTTGAAACAATCAAAGAAATTGCTATGTGGCGGTACCTAATTGAATGTATAAGCTTTCTTACAATCAGCTTAGGTGTTCTAGTTTTTAGCAAAGGATTTCGAAATGAAAGTTAACAAGTTCAAAAACTGCCATTCGCTACGCTCACTCGGACGCGCAGAAAACGCGCGCCCGTTTTAAAGGCGTTATGTGTGCTTCTAGTTAAGTTGAAGATATGACCAAAGGAAATACTATATTAATTGTGTCGATTGACTTAGCTAGTATTGAATATCAAGATTGGTACCAACACCGTGACCCTTGTGTTGGGGATATTGCAAAGGTGATAGATGTCTATAAAGGAGAAGCCGTTAAAGTAAAACTTGCTTGTGAAGCAAGTAAGGAAAAAAAGGGTTGGCTAGTATTACTACCAGTCAGTAGTCTTCAATATAAATTAGTAAGTTAATCGCGCAATGGTAAAACACATAACAAGTTCAAAAACTACCATGCGCTTCGCGCACTCGGACACGCTACTCGCACGCCCGTTTTAAAGGCGTTATGTTTACAAAAATACTGAACAGACTCTGAATCTTGATTTATAGAAAGATGAAAAAGTATTTCATTCCATCATTTTTATTTGTTTTGCTTTCTTCGATTGTAATTCTATTCCTAGTAGTTCGTTTCGAAATCAATAAATTTCCTCTTAAATTTAAGAAAACCCTAGAAAATCAAAATGACATCGAAATAATCATTGGAATTCTAGGAAAGCCTCATTATGTTGCTGATAAGGAAAACTTTCACTCTGAAATAAGATCAAACCCAAAGAATAAAGATGGTTTTGAAGTCTATTACTGGGGCAATGGTGATAATTCTTATCACTACGTAGTTGTGAACAGAAATAGAAAGGTAATTAATTATAGAAATGTAGGTCGTTAAATGTCATTCCATAACTATTCTCTTATTGAACAAAAGCGAACTGAAAGAAACATAACAAGTTCAAAAACAAGCATTCGCTGCGCTCATTCGGACGCCGCGAAGACGCGGCGCCCGTTTTAAAGGCGTTAGGCTTACTTGGGTATCATGTTTTTAAAAATAGCTTTTTCGATCTTCATTTTTTCAATAATGGCTTTCTTTGCTCTAGTTTTAACTTATGATTCTCATCCGCCGGGTAGGTCGTTTCTAATTAGAACAATAAGCGATCTCGACCAGATAAATAGCAACCATAGTAAAAACGCCCGAGAGAACGATAGGGTTAGAAAAGACCCATGGGGAAGTAAATTTGTATTAAGCAGTACTACTGGAAAGTTCTATAGTCTTGGTCGTGATGGGAACGATGACTTTGGTAAAAAAGATGACATAACTAATTCAAACAAAATCTATTCCTGTAAAGATTATTCAGTGAATTGCCCTAGGTCTATCTCATACTACTTTACTATCATTTCAATGTTGTTGGCTGTGATTTCGCTCATATACTTATTTTCCTGTTTGTTAATATTTATTTTAAGAAAATCAAATATAAATGAAGCCTAACAAGTTCAAAAACGAATGCGCCGCAAGCGGCACGGACGCGCTATTCGCGCGCCCGTTTTAAAGGCGTTAAATATACGGAGCAGATCATGGAATTAACTATTTCAATTTTAGCCTTATTAGGCTCATCCTTGGCTGCACTGTATGCTCGTTGGGCTTCCTCAGAAGCAAAAAAAGCAAATCAGCTAAGTCGCTTGAATAGCCTTTTAGCATTTCGTAATCACTATTTAGAGCTTATGGCTCATCAAGAAAAACTTGGCAAGCTATTCAAAGGATTAGAAGGTGGAACCCAAAGAGTGCATGAAACTTATGCTGATCTAGATTTGAAATTAAGAGAAGTAAGCTCGGAAATAGAAAAGTATCATGAAGGGGTGGTGAAAAATGATATTTAACAAGTTCAAAAACTGCCATTCGCTTCGCTCACTCGGACGCGCAGAAGACGCGCGCCCGTTTTAAAGGCGTTAGGTTTATTCTTGTTACGGGTAAGCGAGATCGAGTTCTTTCATGAATTCTTTTCTTGCTGAGTAAGCGGCTACCTCAACCATACCTCTAGTTCGTCAAATTAGCGGTAGCTAAGAAGTATGGCGGCCTAGTTTAGGCGGGCGTTCTAGTGGTTCCGTGGCAACGCTAGTAAATCAGAGGTTTCGTTTTAGAGAGTATCGTTCGCGTTTATTGGTAACTTGATATATCTTTGGCTTATTACTTCGTAGCAATTTGAGAGGGACATCGAATGAATCAAAACCTAACAAGTTCAAAAACTACCGCCTTCGGCTCGGACGGCGGGAAGACCCGCCGCCCGTTTTAATGGCGTTAGGTGTATTTGAGTAATGAACTTCGATAAAGAGAAAATTTTAGAGACACTGTCTGAGTCTTGGTCCTGGAAAATCCCAAATATAGTTGATGTGCTGGCGGTGAACTCAATGGGAAATTGCATCTTAAGAACTGCCGAAAACCATTACTGGCGTATCTGTCCAGAAGAGCTCTATGCAAAAATTATTGCTTTAAATGAGAAAGAGTTAAACGAAGTCTTCAGTGATCCTAATGAAAAAGCAGATTGGCAATTGCTCGGGCTAATTGATCAGGCTGAAAGAGCGCATGGCGAACTAGAACTTGGACAGTGTTATGGAATGGTTATTCCTGCTGTGATCGGTGGTGATTATTCTGTAGAAAATATTCAGGTAAAGTCGATTTATGAATATTTGTCTTTGTCTGGCAGCTTCGCTTACCAAACAAAGAATGCAAAGCAAGGAGATAAGATCAAACTATGTATTACAGACTGATATCACCACCTAACAAGTTCAAAAACGAAAGCGCGCACTGTGTGCGCTCGGACGGCGGGAAGACCCGCCGCCCGTTTTAAAGGCGTTATGTACATCTCAAACACTAACAATTCTTTTCCATTATGAAAAAATACCTCCTACTTATATTAATACTTACTTGTTCATTGACTGCGAATGCTGAGAGCTTGACTCTTGAAACGCAGAAAGAGAAAGAAACCGCAATTAGTATAAATGCTGCATCTGATAGGCTATCCGAGAAAGTAATGGATTGTATCGAAAGCAATGGGGGAGAGATGGAAGGCTGTACTTGCGAAACTAGAGAAGCATGTCCTTTCAAAGCTGACTTTGACAATTTTATTAATTCATATTGTTCAGCCGTAACAATTTTTCCTAACTGGAAAAAGGAAATGCTTTATTGGCAGATTGAAGGCGATATTAATGGTTATAATTTGGCAACAAAGCACTTAGAGCATCATTTTGGTAAGCACTGTAAATAAAGTACATAACAAGTTCAAAAACGAAAATGCCAGCAAGCTGGCACGGACGCCGCATAAGACGCGGCGCCCGTTTTAAAGGCGTTATGTGTAGTCCAAAATGACCATACCAAGTAAAGGAAGCAGGAAAATCATCGTAGATGGGAAGGAATATATTTGGCTTATAAGAAGTAAGCCAACTTATACTCAAGAGTGCCAAGAAGGGAAAATGTCTGCTGCGGTAGAATTAAAAGTCAATCCCGGAACAACCTTACAAATTGGGTTTCCTTGTTTAAGGCCTGATTCAGCTTTTAGTTCAGCACCATTTTCGGTAACTCCAA
The DNA here is from genome assembly GCA_947499305.1 of uncultured Arenicella sp. GTDB lineage: Bacteria > Pseudomonadota > Gammaproteobacteria > Arenicellales > Arenicellaceae > Arenicella. The sequence goes on from CANMNN010000001.1 coordinate 297,544, forward strand.
AAATAATAGAGAGCTGCATTAAAAATGCTTTGTTAAATGGTTGGCAGCCAAATGAATCTGGTGCTACTTACAAATATGAATATACAAAACACACATAACAAGTTCAAAAACGAATGCACGCACTGCGTGCGCTCGGACGGCGGGAAGACCCGCCGCCCGTTTTAAAGGCGTTATAAGTATTAGGGTTGTCATGATGGAAAGCGAAGAAAGGATTACTTTGATAGATCGGTTTGCAGTTGGTCTTCTGTCTGCGCTCAGCGCGTTCATTACGCTAGGCATTCTTATCATGATGGCGTTCTACGTTACTCAGGGTGACCATATTTTCGTAACACTAAAAATATTTTCAGGTGTAGTAGTATTTTTCTTTATTCTAGGTTTTGCCACACTAGATAATTATTTTATTTCCATATTGAATCCAATATGGAAGCTGATAGGTAAACTAATTAGATGGAACTAAAAACTTATAACAAGTTCAAAAACGTAAGCGCGCACTGCGTGCGCTCGGACGGCGGGAAGACCCGCCGCCCGTTTTAAAGGCGTTATACATACTAATATGATCCATTGCCCAAATTGCTCTGAAAAATTTTCGCATCAAACGGCTCTCTGTGAGAATAGAAGGAATCCAAATCGGTGTTTTGGTTGCCCTCACTGCGGTAAATGGCTTCGAAAGAAAGCTATCGATTTAAAACAAGTTCTTATTGTTTTAGGTATTGTCACTTTTATTTATTTGAACAGTTATTTCATTTTCTATAAACAGCTATATTCTATAAGTGATATCAATACTGTCGTACTAGCTGGGCTAGTGATTATGTTCATCTACAATTACTTTAAGTACGGATCGATCACTAATCCTCAAAAGAAGGTGCAAAGTAAACATAACTACTATGAAGTCATTCCTGATCCAGAATGATGTATAACAAGTTCAAAAACGTAAGCGCGCACTGCGTGCGCTCGGACGGCGGGAAGACCCGCCGCCCGTTTTAAAGGCGTTAGGTGTACATACTCTATAGGTTAACTCGAAAAGTAGTGTAAAAAATCAAAATATGTTCTTTAAAATCAATGAGATATGGAGTTATTTCTGATATAATTAGTGTTAACAATAACGCCTCTAGGAGCTTTAATATGAAACGGAATAGACTCTTGAAAATGAATTTTAAATATCTTCCTGATACCCTTTTTAAACGTAGTGCTGTCTTATATCTTTCCTTTATATTGCAGTTTGCACTACGTTTAAAAAGGGTATCATACTTATAATTAACTGTCAATTCATACAGTGCTTATTTGTGTTTGTGGCAATGCCTTTCCCACCTAACAAGTTCAAAAACGAATGCACGCACTGCGTGCGCACGGACGCGCTATTCGCGCGCCCGTTTTAAAGGCGTTATGTATATATCTAGGCGTCATTTATGAACGAGGGTTGGGGCGGAGAAGAATACTTCATCAAATTTAGCGAAATGGAGTCCGAGGAATTTGCAAGAGGCTATAGCCTTGATAGTTATATTGAGGGGTATGAATTACTAGGTATTAAAGGCTGGAATGACTTTATACTTTTGAAAGATGGCCAACTATTTAGCTGTCCAACCGTTCCTATTGATACGGCTTATATCGAATTACTAAATGGTGATGTCCTGCCAGGATGTTTGCAAAGCTCATCAGATTTAAAAGGTAAAATAAAATGGTATATAAAACCTTTGATATTCGGTGGGAGTGTAGGAAAATCTAACGAGCAATGGGTTGATTTCGAACTACATATGAAACTGGTCAATTATTGGAATAACCAGTACAAAAATGCAAATACATAACAAGTTCAAAAACGAATATGCCAGCGAGCTGGCACGGACGCCGCATAATACGCGGCGCCCGTTTTAAAGGCGTTATGTTTGTCTTAACTTTTAGCTAGAATGAAGTACTTTCGGCATATCGATTTTAAGGATCGCGACCTTTCGGAATTAGTGCTTAATCACATACTCGAGGATTTTGTTGCGGGTGGGGGTTCTGAATTGGCTATTTATTGTGTCAACTTTGAGAACTCCGTCATAGCCTTCAAGACAGATTCTTCCCTAGATGTATTTAACGTGTTGGATATAGTTAGAACTATGCGATCTCAGGGTATTGAAAGCATCGAATTAAACACCGAAAATCACACATTATCGGGGTTTTCTGGTGATGGTGGTAAAGAATGGGTATTCGCTATTACCATCAATTCTGAGCGAATTAATGGTGTGCTAGAAAGCTTATGGTATTCAACTTTTGAACAATAAAAAACATAACAAGTTCAAAAACGTAAACCGCCAGCAAGCTGGCTCGGACGCCGCGCCCGTTTTAAAGGCGTTATGTGTGTTAATACTTGAATTACTCTAATCAAAGATTATTTAAGGCGATTATTTGGCCTGATGGAGAGGGAAAATCAGGAAAGAGAGTAGAAACTTTAGCTAGTGATCTATCTGAAGCTAGAAAGAGAATAGAATTGGAATATGAAACCAAAGAAATTTTTGATCTTCATAATTCCGAAGATGCAGAAAAGTCTAGATCGTAAGTTACAAACTTGTGTCCACTAAATCGCTTAATATGTCAAAACACATAACAAGTCCAAAAACATTGCGCACTACGTGCGCGCGGACGCCGCACAAGACGCGGCGCCCGTTTTAAAGGCGTTATGAGTATTGAGATATACCTTTAAAGATGCAGAACTCGATAAGAACAACAGTCCTACTATTCTTAATAATAGCCGCCGGCCTTAGTTACTTGGTTGGCTTCGGTGTTGGGGCCGGGATTTTCATATTTATTGGAGCAATGTTTGAAGTAGCGTTTTGGGTAAAGCTATTTAGTTCAAAAAATAGAGAAGAAGGAAGAAAAGATAATTCAAGTGATAAAAGCAACGTTAGTTAATTCAACTCATAACAAGTTCAAAAACGAATATGCCAGCAAGCTGGCACGGACGCCGCATAAGACGCGGCGCCCGTTTTAAAGGCGTTAGTTTGATTTTTTATTTCTTGGTATTTGTTGTGAACTTCGTAGCAGGCATCAAAGAAAGCTTTACAGGTTAACTTGGTATCGGGCTACCAACCATACTGGTTCGTGGCAAAGGGTCTCGCACGGGCTCGACCACTTAGATCAGGTTTTCTTGTTAAACAATTAGGCTTCGGGTTATTCTGTGGCAACAACATAAGGAAGTGGTTTAATTCAAAGCACTTCGTGGAAAGTTTAAAGGTTATTCAAGTTTTGAATTACAAACTAACAAGTTCAAAAACTACCATTCGCTACGCTCATTCGGACGCGCTATTCGCGCGCCCGTTTTAAAGGCGTTATATGTACTGTGTTTACTAAAGTACTTAAATCTATAGCAAAATTTCTAGCTTATTTGGTATTCGTACCAATAGCGCTGATTTGTTTCGTAGTTATACTTATGTCTCCGTTTTTGGCTTACAACAACTATAAGTATCCAGTAGACGAAGAGTTGATCCAATTTTGTAAGTCCATTGAAATTGGCACCTCATATAGTAAAGCGATTGTTTTAGGCCACGAGCTCGAGAACGTTCGCGTAGAAAATAGTAAATATGAAGAAGGTACGGTTTTTATTACTACAGATAGAGATTCAGATGTATGGGAATGTAGATTGCACTTCGAAAATGAAGTATTGGTCAAAGCTAACTCTTCCCTAAGAGAAAATTTTTTTTAAAACTAATGCAAAGACATATAACAAGTTCAAAAACAGCCATTCGCTGCGCTCACTCGGACGCGCTACTCGCGCGCCCGTTTTAAAGGCGTTAGGCACATGAAGGAACAGATTTCTCAAAACGAAATAGATTTTCTGCTATTCATTCTGGCGTCCGAAGAATCTATGTTGGTTGAATTGCATTGGGAGTTCGAAAAATGGGGTTGCGAAGAAAGCGATGTAATCGCTTCTCTATCAAGGCATATTCGAAATGGCAGTCTGTTAGTCTCAAAGCCAATCGGATGTTCATTCTCTGACTTAACTGTTCAGTCCGCTTTGAATTTCACTCAGAGTTGGGCAAGTCTAAATACTACCGAACACATATTGTTTATCACTGAAAACGGAGAGAAACAATGGCAAGAAGATGATTTCGGTATTACAACAAAAAGGGCTAGGTATTTGATGTTTTCCAATCAAGGCAAAACAACGAGAGTTCAATAATGCCTAACAAGTTCCAATATGTCTGCGCGCCTGCGGTCCGCATGGACGCCGCGAAAACGCGGCGCCCATATGAAAGGCGTTAACTTTACGGGCGACTAATCGTGGATCTTGAGCGAACAATATTATTCAGTAATATCACGCATGTCATACTTTGTAGTTCATATTTAATTTCACTTTTCGCGTTATTTTTATTACGGTCTAAAACTAAGAGTGTAGGTATAGATTTAGCAATTGTCGGCTTCATAATCCTTTTCTTAGTGTCGTTTCTAAATGTATTTACGGGTCACTTTTTTGACCTTGAAACAATCAAAGAAATTGCTATGTGGCGGTACCTAATTGAATGTATAAGCTTTCTTACAATCAGCTTAGGTGTTCTAGTTTTTAGCAAAGGATTTCGAAATGAAAGTTAACAAGTTCAAAAACTGCCATTCGCTACGCTCACTCGGACGCGCAAAAAACGCGCGCCCGTTTTAAAGGCGTTATATGTGCAGATGAATAAGGCGCTTTGTATTTCTTTTTGGTATCTTTGTTTTCACATGTTCGATACAAGCGGTTTATTGGTCTTTGATCCCGAAACCGCCATCAATAGAATGGTGGCAAGTCCGGCAATTAGCTGAACTTGGTAAATATTTTGGTATGCCAGTTTATCTTATCGCTTTGAAAACTCAGTCTGCAGTTCTAACATGGCTAGCCAATTTTATTTGGAGTTCATTGTTAGGTTTTATAGCATTTAAAATATTGAAAGCACTTCGAAAAGCCAAATGACATATAACAAGTTCAAAAACGTAAACGCGCACTGTGTGCGCTCGGACGGCGGGAAGACCCGCCGCCCGTTTTAAAGGCGTTATGCATACGGTAACTAGATGAGAAGAATACTAACCTTAATATTCCTAACTCTTTTCGTGAAGCTGTCATCTGCATCAGAACTTTGCGGTCCTATTCAAAGTATAGGTGAAGGTCATTGGCCAATCCGCGAAGCATCTTTCACTAAAGAGAACGCAGAGAGAGCTGTAAAAGAGTTAGGCCAAATTGTTTCTGATCTAGAAAAAGGCGATATGTATTTGGTCAAAAAATACTCTCTTGATAGAGAGTCACTTCTGGAAAATAACTACCTTCTGATTAAAGGGTATTCTATGAAATCTTTAGTCGAGAAAACAATCGATGAAAATAAAGAGTTAAGTGAAGTATACAAGAAAGATTTTTGTCTCTTTCTTAAGAACGAAGCAATGGTAAGGCATTGATGCATAACAAGTTCAAAAACGAATGCACGCACTGCGTGCGCACGGACGCGCTATTCGCGCGCCCGTTTTAAAGGCGTTAACTGTACGGTGAATTACAATTAGTTACATTGCTCCAATTTTTGTCTTAATTCTTTCTTTGTTGGTTTCAGTGAAATCGAAGGAAGTCAGAATTCCATTGCTAATATTAGGTTTTATTCCCTTGTTAGCTAATCATGTTATTGAGTCCAACTTAGTAGAAAATTTGTATCTGTATGAAAACGAACTTGTTCTTGGCAGTTCTATTAGCGAACCTGGCGTTTTACTAGATAATAAAAGCCAAGAATTACAAGAAAAACATTTTGATAAAGTCACGTCAAATATTGAAGTAGTTCTGTTATTTATATTGATCGCTAGCTTAGGCGTTATTGTCATAAGCAATTTTAGTTCAAGCCGAGATAGGCAGAAAAATTGGTTTAGAGTCATTAGTTTTATTATTGTGGTGTTATTTCTAATGCCAATATATGGAGATAAACATCCTAATTATAGTGACGTTATTCATACTCATTTTATATGGGAAGGCATAAGCTCATATGTTCATATTCATTAAGACAGTTAACAAGTTCAAAAACGAAAGCGCGCACTTTGTGCGCTCGGACGGCGGGAAGACCCTCCGCCCGTTTTAAAGGCGTTAGGTTTACTCTTGTTTTGAGTAAGCGAGATTAAGTTCTATCATGAATTCTTTTCTTGCTGAGTAGGCGGCTACCTCAACCATACCTCTAGTTCGTCAAATTAGCGGTAGCTAGGAAGTATGGCGGCCTAGTTTTGGCGGGCGTTCTAGTGGTTCCGTGGCAACGCTAGTAAATCAGAGGTTTCGTTTTAGAGAGTATCGTTCGTGTTTATTGGTAACTTGATATATCTTTGGCTTATTACTTCGTAGCAATTTGAGAGGGACATCGAATGAATCAAAACCTAACAAGTTCAAAAACTACCGCCTTAGGCTCGGACGGCGGGAAGACCCGCCGCCCGTTTTAAAGGCGTTAGGTTTATTCCTATTTCGGGCCGGCGAGACCGAGTTCTATCATGAATTCTTTTTTTAATGAGCAAGCGGCTACCTCCACCATACCTCTAATTCGTCTAGCTCAGTGGCAGCTATAAAAGTTGTGGTCTAGTTTGGGGGGTGTTTAATCAGGTCACGGGCAACGAAAGCTATTCATAGCTTCCGTTCTAGAGAGTATTGTTCGCGTTTGCAGGCTACTTGATATATCTTTGGTTTATCACTTCGTAGCAATTTGAGAGGGACATCGAATGAATCAAAACCTAACAAGTTCAAAAACTACCGCCTTCGGCTCGGACGCCGGGAAGACCCGGCGCCCGTTTTAAAGGCGTTAAATATACCAAGCTATGAGTAATAACGAAGAAACACAAAGACAAACTGATCATAATCCAGAGGCCAATGGGTTTAATTCTGTTCCAATTTGGGAGACAGATTTCAGAATTGCGTGGGAGGCTAGGAACTTTGAGATAACGCAGCTCGTGAATAGAAACAATTTTTTCATGATCTTTCAAGGCGTGTTGCTTGCTGCTGTTTTGCAATCTGAGCACACAATTCCTCTCATTTCGTTTCTAGTGTGTGTCGCTGGATTTTCCATCTCGATATTGCAAGTTGGTATGGCCGCAGGAGCAAAGTATTGGCAAATTATTTGGGAACAAAGACTAAGGCAGACTCAGAACTGGAAACAATTTATTGAAGTAGTAGCACAGGGTAAATCGGCTAGTAAAGTACCTTTCGGACCCACACCAGGTGATTACAAAAATGTTTCGAAAGACTTGGATGAATCGAATACAGAGTGCTTGACTAAAAAACTAATTTTAATGAAACCTTCGGTTTCAAAAGTTCCAATATATGTTGGTATTGTTTGTGTTGTAGTTTGGTTCTTCCTCTTATCGTCCACAATTGCAGGGCCGTTCGAAATACCCAAATTTATAGTTGGGTTTCCAAAATGATATTTAACAAGTTCAAAAACGAAAGCGCCGCAAGCGGCACGGACGCGCTATTCGCGCGCCCGTTTTAAAGGCGTTATGCATATCGGATTTAACGCGTGAAAGGGCAGATATACACACTAACTTCTCCAGACTATCCATCGATTGAAGACTTTCGCAAGTTTCCAGTATGGTGCCAATGGCATGAAGCTGAAGAAGTTCCTTATATTCAAGAACTCTGTGATTCTGAAGAGGAGTATCAGTCGAAGTTTATTGAGCCTTATGAGCAAGGTAAGGAAAATTTCTACCCCATTATTGAAAACCCAATTCCAGAAAGGGTATTTCTTTCTATTTTTGCTAAGATCTTAATAGATGATAAACACAGCTTTTTAGGTTATTTGTCTACTGATGGCAATGAGGTTGTTGTGATTCATGTTTGGGTAGACTCAAACGTGAATGAAGAGCTGATGTTTTACAGTGATTCCCGTTTGCTTGCGGATGACGAAAATCCTAAAGCTATTAAAAAACTCAAAAGGTATGTGAGTCTAAAATCAGAGATAAAAATTTCATACCAAACAGTTTTAGCTTTCTCAAATGGTAAAAATATAAGTGGAGCATTCATTCTTAATAATGCATAACAAGTTCAAAAACGTAAGCGCGCACTTTGTGCGCTCGGACGGCGGGAAGACCCGCCGCCCGTTTTAAAGGCGTTAGGTGTATGAATAAATGAGTTCCTCAGAAGAAGAAAGAATAAAAGGTATCCTTATCGATATCATCAGTGATGGTTTCAATCGTTCACTAGGCGCGCTTGAACAGGCGGGAGCAGTCAATACAAAGAAGATGAGAACCGCATATAAGGGCATTGGTTCAAAATACTATGACCTAGTTACCCAAGAAATTGAATATACAGCAAAATATGGTGCTAAGAGTTTACTCGAACAATTAGAGAACCATAAGGTAGAAAATTAATAGTGCGAAAACCACCTAACAAGTTCAAAAACGAATGCACGCACTGCGTGCGCACGGACGCGCTACTCGCGCGCCCGTTTTAAAGGCGTTATATGTGTTACTAGGAAATGAATACTCTAAACGGCAAAATAGTCTTTTTTACATATTGGTTGTTTTTCATACTGCTGCCAGTCGTCTTGCTTGTTTTTGCGGTGCGAGAAACACCTATTAAAATGCTATTTTCAGTTCCTCTTTTCTTTGCACTTTTACTCGTCGGAGAACGTGGCATAAAAGTCTGGGAAAAAATATTTAGTAGAGGCGGTTAGGTTCTTACAAAGCTATGATGTTTAAACATATAACAAGTTCAAAAACGAATGTACGCACTACGTGCGCACGGACGCCGCATAAGACGCGGCGCCCGTTTTAAAGGCGTTATATATATCATTAGACCGTGCCAGATATAGATATCCAAAACAGAATTGAAGTCTTTGATGAGTTCTTGACCTCTGATCAATGTGCCGCGCTCGTAGAGCGAGTTGAAGCTATTGGATTTGAAGACGCATATATCATTTCAAATGGTGAAAGGATTGTTGCAAAAGAAATTCGCAACAATCAGCGAGTCATTTTGGATGATTTAGATTTAGCCAGTGAACTCTGGGGAAAAATAACTTCCACTTTGTCTTTGAAAGTAGAAGGTTGGTTTCCTGTTGGTTTAAATGAAAGATTTAGGTTTTATCGCTATACGGAAAATCAATTATTTCGCCTACATAAAGATTTTCCATTTGTACGCAATAACCAAGAAAGTAAGCTTTCGTTTATCATTTATTTGAATGAAGATTTTAAAGGCGGTCAAACTGACTTCCGTCAGTTTGAAATTTCTCCTAAAACTGGTCGTGCTATAGCGTTTGGCCACGATTTATTGCATGAAGGAAAATCAGTTCTTTCGGGAATAAAATACGCTGTCAGAACAGACATAATGTATGAAAAGAATATATAACAAGGCAAAACACTCACACTCACTGCGTTCGTTCGGACGCGCAGAAAACGCGCGCCCGTGTTCGCGGCGTTAGGTATATGGAAATCAGAGATCTAGCTATTCGCTTTGATGGTTATTTAGATGCTGTTGGTCGGCAATTTTCAACTGATGAAATTTTAGTTGCTTTGTCTTCTAGGGTTCTTGATAGTCAAGTTGGTATAGAAGATGTTATTAGTTCTAATGAATATGAATTTGTTAGAACAAATGTAAGCGCCAAGTAACCGACACCCTTGCAATTCACCCGTGCGGGTGAGGCGGGCTGAGTTAACTTTGCGTACTATTATTTCAACAGCGCACACCAGGATGGTGGCTTGAGCAGGAGGCTCGGTGTTGTTATTGAACGCCGCTTTTGCTATGCCCTTTGGGTGCGGGCGGCGTTCTAATTTTCACTCTTGAGTGGCAGCAGCTTATCAATGTCGTCGAAGTTGTTGGCGTTTGGTATTTCGCTGAACACTCGCTTTAAGTAGGCATAGGGTTCCACGCCGTTGGCTTTGGCGGTTTCGATTAAACTGTACAGGTTCGCGCTGGCTTTGGCGCCTTGCACGCTTTGGCTGAAGAGCCAGTTCTTGCGCCCAATCGCAAACGGCCTGATGGCATTCTCCACCGCGTTGTTGTCTATCGGGTAAACACCGTCTTCTAAGTAACCTATTAGGTGAGGCCATTGGTTAGCGAGATAGGTGACTGCAGTGCCGAGCGCGGATTTAGGCGGCACT
>CANMNN010000002.1 GCA_947499305.1 uncultured Arenicella sp.
GGGGCGAGCGTCGACCTTATGTTGCCGCCGCAGCACGCTTCTTTACACACACTGCTAAAGCAAATCGAAGGCGTGGAGCGGGTGATTGTCATTAAAGATAAAAACGTCACTTTACACCGGCGTTACGATTATCAGTCGCCGATGATGAGCTTAATGCGTTGGATGGAGTTAAGTACGGAGCAGGTACCAAAAGTTAGCTTTCCGTATATCTCCTTACCTGAATCGGTCAGTGAGACCCGAGAAAATCAACGATTGAATGATCTCCTGAATAGCTTTGACAAAGACGCTAGCAAAAAACGTAAGTTACGAGTTGGCTTGGTGTGGAGCACCGCCTTGTTTGAAAGCTTTAAACAAAAAGACCACTTACATTTTAAACAAAAAGAGGTTAAGAGCCTTCGTAGTCAAAGTATCGAGCCAATTCTGCAAATTGAGGGCATAGAATTTGTTTCATTGCATGTGGCAAAATCCCCTGACGTACAACATTGTTTAGACAACCATGAAATCGTTGACGCGGCTAGTTGCATCCAATCATTTACCGATACCGCGGCAATTGTAGAAGCGATGGATTTGATCATCAGCATCGACACCTCGGTCGCGCACCTGGCCGGTGCCATGAACAAACCCGTACTAAACTTGCTGCCTTATGCGGCCGACTGGCGCTGGCAGATGAATCGAGAAGATTCGCCTTGGTACCCATCAATGCGGCTTCTACGCCAATCTGTATATAACGACTGGCACAGTGTTAGCACGCGTTTGGTTCGCTTGTTGCCGAAAATTCGCGATCGATTTATGCAAACAAACTCCGTAGAGTTGCATCTTTAAGTTGCAGAGCTTTAAGTAAGTCGAAGCCAAAACGAGGCAAGTAAAGTAATGAAAAAAATAAATAACTTCGTCAAAATCGACTCAGAGCGCGGACCATTTATCATTAATCGCCACTGCAGTTTTCAGGCCGAGCATATGATTAAAACTGGCCAAACGCATATCGAACCAGAGCTGGAAAACATATTGGGCATCGCAAAACTCTTACCAGAAGGTTGTGTAGTGGTAGATGCAGGCGCCAATGTCGGCTTGGTCGCCATACCGCTAGCACAGTCTATTTTGCCAAAAAACGGCGTAGTTCACGCGTTCGAGCCTCAACGAATGATGGCGTATGCACTGTGTGGCGCGGTGGCGCTAAATGACTTAGAAAATGTGTTTGTTCACAACAATGCCTTGGGGGCATCAAGCGGCTCTATCTCGCTTACAACGCCAGACTACGATACGCCACAAGATTTCGGTACTTTTGAGCTCGGCCAATCATCGAATAAAGCGGCCGACGAAATTGAAATGATACAGATCGATGAGATGGAATTAGCACGGCTCGATTTTCTAAAAATTGACGTAGAAGGTATGGAAATTGAGGTATTAAAGGGCGCGCGACAAAGCATAAAAGAATGGCAACCCTGGTGTTGGATAGAACATTGGAAGCTGAGTATTGATGACTTAAAAGAACAGTTTGACGAATTAGATTACGAGTTCTATTTGATGGACCCTCTCAACATGCTCTGCGCACCCAAAACTCGTCTAAAAACGGTCAACCTTGTCGTCAAAGCAAAGAAGGTTTAGTGACTAAACGAAGAGATTATCAGCGATGAGCAAGTGGAATAATAAAGCTCATAAGCTTTGGAATAGTGGGCGTCGAACCGACGCTATTGCCTGCCTGCTGAAGGATTTAAACACCTATCAAACGCCCAAACCTAAGGCTTTGATGATGCAGTTTTCATACTACCTGTTTCTTTTAGCTGATTACGGCGCGGCATGCCAAGTCTTGGAAGATGCTTCGCGCATGTATCCGAATGACGAAGAGGTGATGGCTAACTTGGTGGTTGCGCTCTCGAGAGCACGCGAATATAACAAAGCAATTGTCGCGAGCGAGCGCGCACTGACATTGAACCGTGAGAACTTTGTTATTTATGACGCATTGGCTAGTTGCTTTGCAAAGGTAGGTGAGTTCGATAAAGCACGGGTTGCAGGTGATCAAGCCTTGTCATTAAAAGATAGTCTGCCAAATGAATTTGATTCTCAATGGACTTTGCCTACTGAATCAATTGCTAGCCTAACCGAAGGTAAGAAACGTGTTATCTCATTCAGTCTCTGGGGCAACCAAGAGGCTTACATCAACGGTGCTGTGCGAAATTTACTGCTCGCCAATGAGTTCTACCCAGATTGGGAGATTTGGATCTATCACGACTCAAGCGTACGCGGTGATACGCTCGGCTTATTGTCTCAGTTAGGCGCGAAATTGGTTTCTCAATCCGATGGTCAGTCAGAACAGCTTAAGCTCTGCTGGCGTTTTCAAGTGGCCGATCACCCAGATATTGGTTATTTTTTAGTGCGTGATATCGATTCAGTATTTAACCTACGAGAACGTTTAGCCGTACAAGAATGGTTAGACTCTGAGGCTTGGTTCCATACGATCAATGATTGGTGGACACATACCGATCTGATCTTAGCCGGCACCTGGGGCGGAGTCGCAGGTGTGCTGCCGACTGTATGGTCCGCGGCGGCGAGCTATTCGCCCCCAGCTTTAAAAACACCGAATGTAGATCAGTGGTTTTTGCGTGATCGAATTTGGCCTTATATTAAGCAAAGCTGCTGCATTCATGACCGTTGCTATCGTCAAGAGTTAGCTCGCCCAATACCAGGCCCAGCACCAATCGGGAATCAACATATTGGTAGTTGCGAATTCGTGCAGAACCCTGAAAGACAACGCAAGCTGATTCAGCCTTGGCTCAACAGCATCCGGAAACCCGAAGGTACATAAAGTATTTTGTGTAATTGACTACGCGGTTGCGCCTAGTCTTTTTTCATAGGATGAGAATGTTGATCAGTAATTTCTGTAAACCCATTCAGCTGGGATGGAGCGCTTCGTGGCAAACACAGCATATTTATTGAAACCGTGTTCGGATAAATATTTTCTGGATCATTAAAGTAGTTACTTGGGTTAAAAAGTGCAGGGGTATGCCAGTAAATCCGATAATCCAGAGACCACATTAACTCAATGAGCTCCGCCGATTTATCAATGCGGTCGTTCTCCACATAGACAGCAGGTTGGTGCTGTTTAATCGTGTTTCTAGCACCACGTATAACCTTAGCCTCCATGCCTTCAACATCGATTTTCATCAATTTAATTTTTGTGAACTCTAAAGGGTCATCTAAAGTTTGTTTTGGAATTTTGCTCCCATGTTCAAATCGCTCAACTTCCATTGATCCAAAATTGGATTGTCGCGAATAGTCAATCTGAGGAATAAGCACGTCTCCCGCACTATCACTCAAGGCAACACCATGAGTGGCCACGTTTTGAAGGCTATTGAGTGCTACGTTGGCGCAAAGCGTTTGAAAAATTACGGGCTGTGGCTCGAAAGCATAAACATAGCCAGTTTCTCCAACCATGTTAGCGAAGGCGAGGGTATGTGAACCAATATTTGCACCGATATCTAAGACTACATCGCCCTCATTGCAAACTTGTTTAAATAGCGCCGCTTCAAGTTCTGAGAACTCTCCATATTTCTCAATAGCACGGCCGATATAGGTATCGTTCTTGTTAAACAGCATATAGCCGTAACGCGCTTTAACTAGGGCATTAAAGCCGGAGCCACCTAGAATATTGTTGGGCATACTTGTCTCATCTGTTCTTAATAAAGGTCACGAGATGATCGGTGTCTAGATCGTTTAAACACTACTTGCGATAAGAATGCTTATACTCTTGCCCACTAACAATCTTTAAAATATCGTTTTCTAGCGAGTCTCTAGGCGTCTCTACAATACGCCCAAGTTCAGTACTGTCTTTGAAGAAAATAATAGTCGGCGTTCTTTGGATATCTAAACCCTTTTCTAGGCCGTTCTGGGTGCTTTTATCGAGGCTAAGCGAAACTAATGTTAGATTTTTTTGGTCAAAGTTTGAGCTCTCTAATATTTTGAATAGTCTTGGCACTTCACGCTGACTGTCATGGCACCAGGTGCCCATAAAAACTCTCACTTGAACGCCACTAAGCATAGCTGTCAACGAATCTACACTGATTTGATCAGGTACATAACTCGAATGGTTTTTGGTGTACCAACTGCGATAAGGAGGCTCTAACAATGCGGCTTTGTCGATCTCTCCAACAAGATTTTTCTGTGGTTCTTTATGATGCCCTGTATTGTCGTCGGCGCTTGCCTTAGAAGCCAGGGCACAGATTAAAATCAATATTAAACTAATAAAAGAAAACGCTTTTTTCATGATGTTGTCCTGACGCTAATGAAGGCATTAAGTATAACGCTATTTTGGAAAATTTCTCCTTAGAGGCTTTTTAAAGAGGCAGATAGAAATAGACGCAATCAAGAGATTTTTAAAGGGTTTAACATCGCGCCAGCAATATAATCAGCTCGTATCTAGTTCATAAATGCTCGACTAAGCTAATGATTTTGTTGATGATGGTGCTATGAATGAATTAAAACATATTTGGGACACCAACTTAGTCGCCACACAAGGTGGCATTGTTGTGTCTATTGGCGATGTCATATTAGTACTCAGCTTGCTTCTGTTTGGATATATTCTAAGCCGTTCAATTGAATATTTACTAGCAAAGAAATTAAGAGATACCGACCTTAACGCTGATGCTATTAGCGTTATCAAACGTGTGTCGTTTTATTTAATCTTCATCCTAGTTGGACTGACAATTCTGTCATTACTCGGTATACCGATCACAGCGTTTGCGTTTGCTACAGGCGCGATTGCTATTGGTGTTGGATTTGGCGCACAAAATATAATCAATAACTTTATCAGCGGTTGGATACTTATTGCCGAGAGGCCAATACGCACTGACGATTTTGTTGAAATAGAGGGCGTTATGGGCGTGGTTAAAACAGTGGGGACAAGATCCACCTTAATACACAGAACCGATGGTGTTCATATGTTGGTACCCAATAGTAAGTTACTTGAAAATACACTAGTGAATTGGACCTTGGTCGACGACCTAATTCGTTCATCAATTCGAGTGGGCGTAGCTTATGGGTCCGATACGTACATGACCATGGAGTTGCTGAGTAAATGCGTCGACGAGCATACTGATGTGCTAAAAGAGCCAAAGCAAGAAATTATCTTCGATGACTTTGGCGATAACGCACTCATATTTGAGATATTTTTTTGGTGTCGAATCGGCCGCGAAAAAACGCTACGCATGATAAGAAGTGACATACGTTTCGCAATCCATAACGCCTTTGCTGAAAATGGCATTATATTGGCGTTTCCGCAACGAGATTTGCATCTACACACCAAAAAACCTATTGAAATAACTCTAAACCGAGAGTCATAGAGTATGAGTAAAACATTTCCAGATTTTCTTCACTTTTATCGATTGAATGGTGACAGAACTGCATTGCCCTTGGAGGGCCAAGATCTCGTCGAATTAGAAGAGGGGCATTCGACTTGGCGACATCTCGACTTAAACAACAAGACCTCGCTTGAATGGTTGGAGACAGCCGCTAATTTGGACCCTATTGTGTTAAACGCATTAACGGCTATCGAAACACGCCCTCGATCGTTTTCTCACAAAGATGGCGTAATGATTGTGCTTCGCGGCGTTAACATGAATCCAGGCCGAGATGCTGAAGACATGATTTCGATTCGTTTATGGCTCGAAAGTAATAGAATTATTTCAACGCGGCTTCGGCCAATACTCTCGGTAGAAGACATTGTAAAAGACTTCTCAGAAACTCAAGGCCCGAGTAATGTCGGCGAGTTCTTAACATCTTTAGTCGATAAGCTTGCTGACAGAATTGGTGACTTTGTGAACTCTATAGAGGAAGAGCTTGGGGAAGCCGAAGACTCCTTAGAGACCGCCGAAGCAAGAGAATTGCGCAGTGCACTCGGTTCGCTTAGGCGCCAAATCGCTAAAGTAAGACGCTATCTAGCTCCTCAAAGAGATGCTTTGGACCGGTTGAACCACATAAGCAGCGCTATATTTAGCGACCGAGACAGGCAGCGTTTGCGCGAGGAGTCCGATCGTATCTCACGCTATTTAGAAGATTTAGATCTTGCTCGCGAGCGCTGTGTCGTATTGCAAGAAGCATTCTTAAGCCAGATGGCACAGCAACAAAATACGCGAATGTATGTTCTGTCCATTGTCACGGCAATTTTCCTACCCTTGAGCTTTTTAACTGGGCTGCTTGGTATGAACATAGGTGGTTTACCCGGCTTAGAGAACCCTAAAGCGTTTGTGATAGTAACCTTGGGGATGATTTCAGGAACAATCGGGTTGGGTGTTTTTTTTCGTTGGAAGAAATGGATTTAACGTTCTATTTGATAGCGTAAGTCGGCTCCGCTATCAACGCCTAAATCGCCTTGTATAGACCAAAAGGGGTTGATCTTATAGCGCAGGATTAGTGATTGTGCGGCATCCAGCAAACCGTAACCATAGCCAACATAAAACTTACTCGAGAGTTGCTTACCAGCAACTAAACTCGGAGCACTCCCATTTAGCTGCAATTCTAAGTTACTGAGTCCTAGCGACTCTTGAATGTTTTGCGTAAGAACGTCAACTTGGCTCTTGTTCGTGCCATCTCCTCTGAGGGAGTTGGCAATTCTTAAAAGAGTTAAGCCATCTTGCGACGCTAAGTCACCAATTCGTTTATCGAAGATCAGTACCGAGAGAATATCCTGATCGGGCATTGACGGCGTAGAGTAAAGCTCTAATATTGGCGAGCTCGCTCTACCAGTTACGCTGACTCCTGCCGTAAGTGTGTTGACTGATTTTTGGGCGCGTAACACTAGGCTTGGGTCATCGACAGGCCCACCGTTGAATATAAGCTGTCCCTTATCGATCTCAAGCTTTTGGTTGTAGGCATTATAACGTCCGTCTTTTACGTCTATTTGCCCATTAGCCCGCATTACACCACCAGGGTCTTGTTGTAGCTCCAGCTCGCCCACGAGGTAGGTATCTAAACCTTGCGCGCGTATATGTGTTTGATCACCTAAGTCAATTTGAAGTCTGATCTTCTGTTGAGACGCCTGGACTGCTTCTTCTTCACCTAACAACACAACATCTTCAGATGCCAGCACAGCGTTTTCCGGTAGTTGAAAATCAACATCAGCGTGTATTAGACGCAGATCACCACTGACATCAATGAGATCACTGGTGATCAATATTTGAGTGTTAAGGTCACCATCAACATGAATCTCAGGGGTTCTCATAAGCTCGACATTGTTGCCGTTGGCTGCGATCGCGATGCGCGGTTTACTCAGCTCTGAAAGG
This sequence comes from uncultured Arenicella sp., assembly GCA_947499305.1. GTDB lineage: Bacteria > Pseudomonadota > Gammaproteobacteria > Arenicellales > Arenicellaceae > Arenicella. The sequence goes on from CANMNN010000002.1 coordinate 7,275, forward strand.
TCGAGGTTACCACTGATTTCTAATTTTCCTTTGCCTGACAGCAGGCTGCCATCTAGAGTTATTTTCTGTTTATCGGTAGACATCGCATTCATTTGCATATCGCTTAAACTGATACCTAACTCAGGCAGTGCCATTTGCCCATTCTTAAGATAGGTTTGCATGCCAATTTTCGGGTCAGATATGCTGCCGCTCAGGCTTATGTCTGCTTTTAATTCACCTCTTAGCTCGCTGGCGGGCCCGCTGAGTATTTGCAATGTAGATAAGTCGTTAACCGTCGCTACTATGTGCCCGTCAAGTTCTTCATCTAAGAAATTTGCCGATTCGAAGGCCGATGCAATGGATATCTCTGCCGAGACTTGATCACTATTCGCTAAAACTATTGTTGAATCCGCTTTTAGGTTTGAGTTCTGAGAGATTCTCAACTTGGCCGATTCTATTGTTAGAGATTCTGTTCGGGAACCTGCTCGCTGGATAGTCAGCGTTGAATTGTTTGCTTGCAATTGAGCAAGTAAGTTCGAAGCTGAGTCAGAATTACTTTTATCATAACTAAATTCACCATTAAGCTTACCCGTAAGCCGACTATCGTAGAGACTCAATAGCGGGTCGAAGTTGCTCAGTTCCACCTCATGTATAGAACCATTAGCGACTAGGTTCTTGTCATTAGCGCGAATCTCGGCACAGATACTTTGTGCTTGCTTATTTAAGCACAAAGTATCTGTGGTGATCGTGTTGTTTTTCAGAGCGAGTTTGACGGGCTGTTGAAGTTGCCACATCGAAGAGTTAGCTCCATCCGGCGGCGCGAGACTGGAAAGTAGTTGCTTCAGACTTAAATCATTGATTTGTCCATGCCAGCCGTTTTCAGATAGGCTACCTTGAGCATTGACAGATATTGCAGACTGGCCAATTAGATGACCGCCTCCTGAAAATGTATGCTCTTTTCCAGAGCCACTAAGAGTAACCGCTAAATTGCTGACCAGCTCTGACGTTTTATGTTCGATGCGGTCGATATCGACATTGAACAACATTGCCTCTGAGCTGGCAGCCAGTAAGCCATTCCCTGAAAGATTTACGTTATAAATTTGAAACTCATCAAAACCTATGTTGCTAGATCTTGCGGATGCTGAAATTCGTAAGGCGTTTGGCTTGCCGTTTAGCGTTCCATTGCTGTTTAAATCACCCGACAATTGAGGCACTAGTTCGCTAAGCTTAGGAGAAGAAATATTCCAATTCAACGAAATTTTATCTGCCAAAGTTCCAGAGATATCAACCTGAGAGGTGCCTGAGCGAAGCTTTACGCTCTTAAGGTCGACTGTCCTGTCAGCTACGTGAATCGAAGCGCGAGCAGTTAACGGTTTTTGATACGACTGCCCCTTGGCTTGAGCGTCAACGCTAAAATTTTCAGGAACACCTCGCGCGCTAAAATTACCACTGATTGTGATTTGTTTCGTCGCTTGATCTATTGGCCAAGAAAGATTGCGCCAATTGCCGTTGAGGTCTGCTATAGCCTCGGAACTGTTTTGACCCGTTAAGAATGCGCTAACCCCAGCGATAGAACCAGCAATGGTAAGCTCGCCTGAGTCCGCATTTGCGTCAGTCTGATCTAAATCAGGTTTTTGAAGCAAATTAAAACGACTAACTGTGATCGTATCGTTTTCAAATCCGATATCGGTGTCTAACTCCCAGTTTGACAAAGCAGGGCTGCCACCGCTAATTGCCCCTGATAGATGCGCGATTAGTCCAGACGTGCCCATACTCGGAGAGAACTGCCCGGACAGTCTAAAATCTCCTTGGTCCAGACTAATGCTAGGCTGGCTGCTCGGTTTAAAATGCTTGCCTTGGCTTGTGAGTTGGCCTTGCCACAAAATTTTGTCGGTAAGAACGTTTTCAACCGTCAGCGATACAGATGATTTTAACGGGCTTGTAGTTCGCTGTTGGATCTCTAGAGACCGCCATGTGCCAACTACGGAACCATCTAATTGTAGTAAGCCGCTATCGCTCGCATCCTTCTGGTCAACGGCCCATTCGACTGTGTTAGCGATGTTGACAATACCGTCTTTGCTGGCAGATAAGTCGACTTTGCCGGTGAGGGTGACGCGGTTGCTTTTTTGATGAACATCTAATTGGCTAAGGTGTAGCAGATTATCGTTAACCTTAATTGCGGCCAAAATCTCATCAAACTTGGTAATCTGATCTCCATTACTGTTCAATGTCAGGGTGCTAATTCGAACATTTTCAATCTCGATATCGATTGGTAAATCAACGCCACTCCAAACCTCGAAGGGCTCTGAGGCATCTGCTTCAAGCGTGATTATTTGAACTTCTAGCGTATTAAGAAGCAAGTTTTCTACGCGCAATGTTCCCTTGAGTAAATCGCTGAGTCGCCATTTTAATTGGCCTTTGGCAACGCTAACTTGAGTACCATCAAGTCGTAGGCTCAAGCCTGAGAAGGATAAGTCGCTAAGTTGGCCGCTAATCTCCTCGATCATCAATACATCGGGAACTTGTTGAAGGGCCCAGCGTAGGCCCGTTTCAGATTTCGTTATCCACAGTACTAAGATTGAGACTAGGGCCGAGGCGAACAAGGCAGTCAAGCCCAGCCATTTTAGCAACTTAGCAATCAACGCGCTCGGGCTCATAAATCAGTTCCAAAGCTGAAGTGCAGGCGCACTGGGTCACCTTCAAGATCGAGAGCCGAAGCTGCATCGAGACGCAGTGCACCAAATGGCAAGCGCCAGCGCAGTCCAAGGCCAGCACCTTTGTTAAGTTCAACGCCGCTATCGAATGCATCACCGGCGTCAAGGAATGCGGCTAATGCGAAGCCATTTTTGATAGGGTGTTCGTATTCTATACTTGCGACGAACAAATTCTTGGCAACATTTATTTCGCTATTTCTTTCGACGCCGATGCTTTCGAAATCGTAGCCACGCACGCTATCGTCGCCACCGGCTAAAAAACCGAGTGATTCAGGTAAATCTGCAGCGTCATCGATTATGCTGCCCGCTAGGTGAACGCGAAGCTTGACTCGTCCGGAACCTAAGGGCCTTAATAACTTTCCTTTAAAAATAGCTTGGGCTAAATCTATATCAGAACCGATTGACTGACTGGCTCCACGTACGGTTGCCGCTGCGCTCCAGCCTTTAGTAGGGAAGTACACGTCATCGCCCTTGGTGCGTTCCCAAAATAGGCTGGGAAGAATCAGGTCTGTATCATTCTCAATCTCTGATAGGTCGTCTTCACGGCGAATGAACTTCTCACGACTGGCTACAAGGCCTAGTTTGAAAAGAGAGTCTCGCCATTCAAATGCCCATTCAGAGCCAATTCGAGCTGATTGAAATCGACGCGTATCGCCAAACTCTTCGTCCAGTGACGTGAAAAAGTTTAAGCTGTCGCTTGCCGTGCGCGCTAGAGGAATACGGTAATTTAGAATCGCCGTGCGTTTGATCTCTGAACCACCCGCGCGTATGCTAATATTATGACCTTGTCGGTTAATACGACGATTTTCGTAGCCGACACTGGCTCGAATACCCGTGTCTGTACCAGCCCCAATAGCGAAGTTGTAGGCTTTGCGTTTACTGGGCGTGAGCGTGATCTTTACTGGTATTTGCAGAGCTTGCGGTTCGCGCTCCCCAGCTCTAACATCAACAGCTGAAAAATACGGGGTAGCGAGTAAATTGCGTTGTGTTTTTGATAAGGAATCGGCTGTGTAACTTTGGCCGGGTTTAATGGTTATTAGTGAATCTAAAATACTTTGTTCGATTCCTTGCTTGCTCTTTTGATCGCTGGTTGAGGCTAGGTTCCAATCAATAGTGATGTCTCCGAGAGAGTAGCGCGCGCCGCTGACAAACTGTAAGGAAATATCAGCTAAGGTTCGTTGTTCATTAATAACAATTTTGCTTTCACTATATTGAGCATCGAAAAAACCAAGGCGTATCGCCGTGGATAGTAGGGCTTTCTTTTGAGTTGAGTAAAGCACTTGATTAAGCGGCAAGCCCTTGGACAAAGGAAATCTATTGAGCCAATCTTGGAATTCAACTACCGAACTAGCCATTGTGCCTAATTCTAATTTTAGGCTGTTGACGATGACTGGCTTGTTTAAAGCAATTAGGTAGCGGTAGTTCTTGGTGCCCTGACTGTGATCGCGTCGGACCTCAACGTTGTAATAGCCAAAAGGTTCGAGCGCCTGTTTAACCTCTGATTCAACTCGAGATTCTAATCGTCGTTGTTCTCCCTCTAGCATTGGTCCAATGTTTTTGTCGCGTAAACGCTTAACCAAACGAACATGACGTTCTACATTTAGGAGAAGGTCTCCGTTGACGCCAATGAAGCGTATTTCTCGAGCACTAGCTGAGTTTAGGCTAAGCAAGAGTAGGGCAAAAATAGTGAAGTAATGAGACATGTTCATGAACCGCGCAGTATCACCTATTTCTCGTTTCAATTTCGTAAGAATACGATGATTTAAGGCAATTATCTCTTGATAAGCGCTGTTTAAAAATACGGAGAGGTTGTTGCGCTCTAATACTGCAAAGTTGTAAATGATTTAATCAGAGTGGCATGGTGATTAGATAGTCTCTAAGCGGCCGATCAGATCTTGAATACCTTCTTACTCGAGCTTTTTTGGTGAACGGATGTCGAGCCCTTTAAAGGTCACGTAAACAATTGATTGATTTATTGATTATATACTTTCGCCCGCGGTATGTTTATCGAAAAGCGATTCTAAGGTGCTATATAATTATGCTTTAATGATAGCTCGTTTACTGCGACGATTGTTCATATCATCGATTTACTTGAACGGGTAGGTTTAAAGCAGCGCTCGCTTTTTAAGTCACGCGCGCCACCTAGAGATAAGCATCAATCGATGCGCAAAATAAGAACCAATAAAAAGACAATGAAAAGTACTCGCCATAATCGCCCCATATTACTACTCCTATTTCTTGCCTCGATGTTGGTAAACGCGAATAACGCATATTCTCAGGCCCTTGATGCCGGTAAAGATGAAAACCGCACTGAGGCCGTAGTACCTGCACCTGAGAAAACGCTTTCGGATAAGCTTGATGAGCTCAGTAATGTACTCACAGACAAGAACAAAGACCTGAATAGACTCAAGTCCAAACTTTCAAAAGTTGGGCCTGATCCTGCACTCGAAGCAGAGATTTCAAGAGCCACTCAAGAGCTGGATATATTACGAAAAAGCTTTGAACAGCTTGCGATAGGCAATATTAACCTTGATTCGGTTAGAGTTGAGGAGCCCAATTTAACTTGGCAAGAAGAACTTACCCTAGCCGTTAAACCGCTTTTAGAGAACTTAAGAGGCCTTACTGAAGGACCACGCAAGCGCGAAAATTTACGCCAAGCAATGGCGCATCAAAAGAACATAGCCGAGAAAGCCGAACGAGCACTCGCCTCAATCGAGGCTTTGTTGGCAACTGACACGTCCAAGGCCCAACAAAGCCAACTTAAAGCATTGCAAAGCAAGTGGCAGCGCACGAGGGAGAACGCAGAGAGGGAAGAGCAGCTCGCCCTATATCAACTAGAAAGTTTGTCTGGCTCTAAAAGCGATTGGTTCACTACGCTTAAAGAATCAACAATAGATTTTTTTCAAGAACGAGGCCTAACAATATTACTGGCAATTGTCGTGTCATTTTTGATTTGGCTGACGTTGGCCGGCTTGAGTAAGCTACTCGATAAAACCGGTAAATCTACCTCGAGGTATTCGAATCGTACGACTTACCGGGTTATTGCCTACGCTCAACGTTTATTGACAGTCATTCTTATTGTTATTGGCGTGCTAACCGTGTTCTTTATTCGTGGCGATATTCTACTGCTGGTGATTACGCTCACTCTGTTATTCGCCGCAGCATTAGGTTTAAAGAACCTGCTACCACAATTTCTTGCTGAAAGCCGATTGTTGTTGAATATAGGTGCCGTTCGCGAGCATGAACAGATAGTGATCGACGGAGTTCCGTGGCGCGTTGCTTCTATCAATATGTTTTCAAAGTTCACTAACCCTGAAATTCAAGGCACATTAAGACTGCCGCTATCCGAACTGAAAGATTTGAAATCACGACCCGTCACCGAGGAAAAATGGTTTCCAAGTTCAAAGGGCGACTGGGTGCTCGACAGCGCCAATAAGCTCTACGAAGTAGTCAAGCAAACGCCGCTTGCCGTTGAACTTCAAAGTGCGCAGGGCACCAACAAGTTAGTGCCTACATCAACGTATTTTTCAGCAGAGTTTGTGAACTTAACTAAATCAAAACGTATTCGCATTACCAGCACATTTGGCGTTGGCTATGAATTGCAATCAATAGCCTTGGATGAAGTGCCAAACGTATTCAAAGAAGTTGTAACAGAGCATTTAAATAATGCGGCATTAGATACCGATCAAATTGATGTGCGAGTTGAGTTTGCTAAAGCGGGAGAATCATCGCTCGACTATATTGTGATCGCACAGTTAGGTTCAAACGCTTCTAAGTATTTCTACCGAATAGAGAGAACAATTCAGCAAGCCTGTGTTGATGCTTGCAATCAAAAAGGTTGGGGAATTCCGTTTCCACAGCTCACTGTTCACCACCAGCCAGTCTAGTTATTGCTGCGATAAGGCAATAACTAGCTACTCTTTGTCGAAGCTATCTACCACGATCGCGCCCATAGATGCTGGCATGGTAATCACGATTAAGCGTTTTATCGCAATAAGCGGATCAGACAATATCGGGAATTTGTTAAGGCAGAATAGGGTGATAGCAACGACCATACTGGCAAGGCCGTAGGCAATAACAATTCGGACAATATAGCTGAATACTCGCTGTTTAATGTTCCTCTGGAACACGCTGTGGTAGGTATACAGAGACAGAAAGACGATTGAGACTATCATTAGCGCCGAAAGATTTTTAAACGGCAAGGTTTCTCCTAAACGCCAAGCTTCTTCAGAAAACGAAATCGGTACCGCTAATACGAATGCACCAACCATCACCTGACTGGCGTCTTCCAGATTAAAACTGAAATCAGTCATCGATACCAACCTCTTCTTTGACTTTTCCCGATAACTTAAAGGTAACGAAAGTCATCACACTAAGGGCAATGGCTATTTCAAGTCGCCCCAAGCCTGCCGCTATACCAACTGCGCCAGTAGACCAGATCGCTGCAGCGGTGGACGTTCCGCTTACATGAGATTTGTCCTTGAGGATTGCGCCACCACCGATAAACCCAATGCCAGTAACGATGCCGGCGATAATCTTACTTTGCGCTCCGGGGTCTGGAAACATCGACATAGCGAGTATTGTGAAACTGCACGCGGCCATTGATACTAGGGGAAAGGTTCTTAGACCGGCAGAACGAGTCTTGGTCTCGCGATCCCATGCTGTTAGCAATGGCAGTGCAAACGCTACGCCGAGTTGTATCAGGTGAGTATAAAGTTGTTTAACGTCAAGTTCGAAAATTTCCATAACTGCTAAAGCACCGAAAACCTGTTAGTCTTAATTTTATGCATTGTGTCAGAAACACATTACTTGCGCACCGTTTATACATCTCGCCACATTAAGCTTCGACGAAACAGGAAGATTCAAATGACATCGCTTACTTTATTAGGGCTAATCGGCTTTATAGGATTTCTATGCCAATGGTTCTCAGCCAAGGTTAAGTTACCGGCTATTCTTTTTTTGTTGTTGTCTGGTATTTTACTTGGGCCTATTTTTTCCGTATTCGACCCTAACGTTTTATTTGGCGATTTACTGTTCCCGTTTATCTCCCTATCGGTTGCGATCATTTTGTTTGAGGGCGCGCTTACGTTAAAACGCAATGAACTTAAGGGCATTGGCCGCCCGGTTCGTAGAATGGTAAGTGTTGGCGTTATTGTTAACTCCGGTGTAATGACGTTTGCCACGCACTACCTCCTGGGTTTAAGTTGGTCGCTATCAGCGTTATTTGGTGCGCTAATGGTAGTTACCGGGCCAACCGTAATTATGCCGATGCTTAAAACGGTGCGACCAATCCCCAAAATCGCTGATATTCTTCGCTGGGAAGGTATTGTGATCGACCCCATAGGTGCGTTAATCGCTGTATTGGTCTTTCAATGGATTGCCGTGCAAAACGCTGCTGCTCAAGTTAGCGATATCTTTACCGTATTTATTGGCACAGTGTTAGCGGGGCTGATCATTGGCGCGATTGCTGGTTACGGATTTGGTCTCGCACTAAGACATCATTTGATCCCGGAGAAATTGCATAACTTCGCGGCCTTGGCACTGGTCTGTGCAGTGTTTGCTATATCCGATGACGTCATGCATGAGTCTGGTTTACTTTCGGTAACGGTGATGGGCATGTTGTTGGCCAATATGAAGAACGTACATATCGATTCAATTCTTGAATTCAAGGAGGACCTAACGGTCGTCTTTGTGTCAGCCCTGTTTATTGTGCTCGCAGCTCGATTAGATCTTGATGCCTTCTTGGCGTTAGGCTGGGGTGCCTTGCTAGTGCTCATAGTGATGCAATTTATCGCGCGACCATTGAAGGTAGCACTGAGTTTTATAGGCTCTGATTTCACTTGGAAAGAAAAGGCCTTGGTCGCCTGGATTGGCCCTAGAGGGATTGTCGCAGCAGCGGTGTCGTCAGTGTTCGCGTTGCGGTTAACTGAGCTTGGAGTCGACGGTGCCGATAAGTTAGTTCCTTTAGCTTTTATGATCATTATCGGGACAGTTGTTTTACAAAGTCTTACAGCAAGACCAATTGCCCAGATGTTGGGTGTGGCAATGCCGGCAACTCATGGTGTGCTAATTGTTGGTGCTAATCCTTTTTCAGTCGCGGTCGCTGAAGCTCTAGAAAAGCAAGACGTTCAAACGGTAATTTGCGATACCAATTGGGAGAGCTTGAAACATGCACGCCACTCGGGTTTAGGAACATATTATGGAAACCCGAGCTCAGAACACGCGCACATGCATTTGAACATTTCACCTTTTGGCTACATGCTTGGTTTATCAAGTCATTTTGAATATAACGTCACTCAGGCGAATAGTTTTCGCGACGATTTTGGTGCTCGTAATGTATTTATTTTGCCGCCCAATCAATCGTCAACTCGATTTCACAAGCATGTTGTCAGCGCGCACAAAAGCGGTCGCTTGCTATTTTCCGAAAGTGTCTCGTTTAGCGATCTTAGAAAGATGATCAATCGCGGGTTTGTGGTTAAGGTAACCGAATTAACGCAGGAATACGGGTATGACGAATGGTCAAAAACAAACTCTGGTGCACTAAGGGTGCTTACCTTAAAGCCCAATGGGGACATCGTTTTTAACACTAAGGATCAGCAACTAGAGGCGGAAGAAGGCGATAAAATCTTTTACTTCGCTCAAGCTAATGCCGGATGAATTATTTAACTGATTTAATTACGTACTTAGTAATTAGCTAAGGCTCAAACGGTTTTGCTTCAAGTTAAGGGGCATATAGACTGAATAGAAATTTGCATCTTATGACTCGTATATTTTCTCTAATCTGTTTTTTCACACTGGCTCTTGCTTCACATCCTCTTTTTGCTCGTATGAATACCGTTGAGCAAGAATTGGCTTTGTATGACTGTAAAAATGGAAACAATGAAGCGTGCGATGCGGCTTTATTAGCAAGTCTCTTTATCGCTTACCTGCCTAGTGTCAAAAACGATAGACAAAATCTGGTATCGAAAATCACATCAAAGCAGCTGGAATGTGACGATAGAGAAGTCAAAAGTTGTACGGAATTAGGGGTGTTGTTGCTTCATCTTGAGTCTGGAGAGAGTGCGAAGTCTTATGAGCTTTTCACCGACAGTTGCGACTTGGGAGACGGCTGGGCGTGTGGTTTACTAGGGGAAATGAACGTTTTTGTAGAAGCTAGTAAGGACAAGAATTACCAAATTTATTATGAAAAGCTCGAGAGGCTCTGCGCAAAAGATGATCATAAGGCGTGCGCTACTCAAGCGAGGCTAAATGTTCTATTGGCCGTCACACCGCCAGAGAGGTCTATCTGGTACGACCAGCTTGTTAGCTCATGTCAACACGGTGTCGGCCGTGCGTGCGTGAATCTGTCGTATCTAATGAGTGAGGATGGAAAACAGGAATACCGAAAATTTGATCCCGGGCACTCGATTTTAGACTCGTTTACTAATCGCATCTCATTTTCGTATGCTAAGCGAGCTTGTGAGCTAGATAACCCGGTAGGATGTTGGAACGCGGCATTAGCTTATAGCGACGGTAGAGGCGTTAGAGCCGACTTAAAGTTAGCTCAAGAGAATTTCGTGAAAGCATGCGTTAAAAGCCTCTTTCGAGCTTGCGATGAGATCAACTACGATATCGTTTGGCGCTCCACTGATTCGCATAGCGATTTGAACGATGCCTGTGACGAGCGCGACTTTTCGGCATGTTTAATCGTTGAGCAGCGCCGCTTCAACGAATTAAGCCCAACTCAAAAGAAAGAGACTCAAGTTCAATACTTGGCGAACTTGAAACTGATTTGTAAAGATGGCTCATTGATAGCTTGCGCTAATGCAGCGGTGCGCGCCTATGGCCTAGGAGATACCGCCGATGCCGAACGATATGCCAACGTTGCGTGTAATCATGAAATAGGCGAGGGCTGTTTGGTTCTAGGTAATGTGTGGAAGTTTAATAAACTCATTGAAGGTCATCATACGAAAGCTATTTACTATCTTGAGCGAGGGTGCGAACTAGGGAGCCGTAGTGCTTGTAACAATCTAGGAGACTCCTATCGAAAAGGCCTGGGCTTAGAAGTAAACCTAACCCAAGCCAAGCGCTATTTCAAAATAGCGTGTAACCACAAGCTAAAATTGGCATGCAGAAATTTGTCAGAAATGAATGAATCTAACTAAAATTTCCAGCGCAGTTTAATCACCTTTACTCATTAACAACCAATCTCACCGTTTTCGGGTCTATGTCGTTGGAGGCAGGCGAGATAAGTCATAATCGGTGTGGTCGCTGGCTATATCGCCCTTCTATCGAATAGCTTTGTGCAGAGCTCAAACAGCCAGGCTTTACCGGGTATCACGAGTTTACTGATATTGGAGTTTGAACCCGAGAGAAGCGCGTGTGTTGTAACTTGCCAAAAAGTTCTATCAATCCACATGGCACGAGATTTTCTCGATATTGCAGCCCCCGACGAGCGTGTGGTCGCAATTACTTTTGCATTTGATAACTCACCCTCGTGCGAGACTAAATGTGAAGGCCAAACAGAGGTGGACAATTCTGCAATGTGTGAAATTGGTTATTTGGATACTGCTTTGTCGGCAACCTCTCATTGCTCGAGCTTAAGTTCAGACGATCCGTTTAATCCAGCCATATCAGAAGAGAGTATTGCTCATGGTCGATGCCTGTTCGATGCGGCCGATCAGTTTTTAAATTGCCAGGGAGACTGCAATAACTAATGTAGCTAGGCGCCATTTCTAACCCGCCTGAGTCAACTCTAGGCCATCTTGTTAGTCACCCTAAGCTGAATCTTTGTTCTAATATAACGCTTGCTTTTGCCATGATTACACTCAATATTTTCTATGTTTGCGGTGCCTATATCGGAATTATCACGGAGGACTTTGAACCAAGCCATGGATCGACGTGAGTTTCATCGTGTAGCCAAACTCATCACACAGTGAGCGGGCAATACTCAGCCTTAAACCAAAACCCTGATATTCATTCGCCAAGTCGCCACTTTGGATGAATGCCTTTTTAATCTTCTATTCTACCTCAGGGCGTATTCGGGGCCCATTATTAAGTACTTGAAGTTCTATAGTGCCTTTACGCCGCCGTGCGCCAAAAAATATCTTTCCGCTGTCGGTGTAACGTAGGGCATTACTAACGAAATTGTCTAGAATTCTGGTCACGGCTAAACGGTTTTCGCTAAGCGTCTTACTTGATGCCACAAAAAAGAAGTTCAGCTGTTTTTCTTCAGCAACAACTGCATAACGATTGAAGAAATTAACAAACATCTCGCTAAGCGTGAACAAACCCTGCCCAGCTTACTGCTGCGCGCGCTCGTCACTGACCAAAGACGTCGAGAGGTTTTGCAGGTAATCAAACATTGTTACTGTTTAGTTTTAATAGTTGCTGAGTGTTTTTGAGTCACCCATGCCAATATACGTGGGTGGCTCAAGGTTTTCAATCTATCAACAGAAAGCTAAGTGAGTACCTTTATCACGATGAATATTGGCAGAATATGCGATGTTCACATAACGCCGCTGAAACAGCACTAATAAAGTCTACTTTGACCGTAACCTTTAATATTCTTAATAGATCTAAGAAAACGACTGACGATTATAGTGAACAGGGAAGGTGATCTATATTGAAGTTGTTCAATTCAAAGCGTTTTAAGTACTTAATAGAAATGTTTTAGAAGGGTCGACAAGCAAACGGTCTGACATGCCCTCGCGGCCTAAAAGCATCAAATAACTCATGTCGGAGCGATCAGTTAAGGTGATTTGAATTGGCCATTGGTCAGTTCCTAGCTTTAATTTTGTTTGTATGACGTAGCGCTGCTCAGATTCGCCATTGGACGATTTGATCCGGCGTAAATCATGCAAAATTGCTTCGCACGTAATTACTTTTTTGGTTTGATATGCATCTGGGTGAATATCAAACCTTAACCATGGGCGTCCACCTTTTTGAAATTTGCTTAGATTATCTACGTGGAGAGAAGAAGTCTTAGCTCCTGTATCCACCCGTATTTCTAAATCGGATATACCTAGGTCAGGGAGGTCACAGGTTTCCAAACTGCCTACGATTAACTTTGGCGCATCTACACTCATATTGCTTTAACTATGTTCTCGGATGAACGGTCTGGGCTTGAACTGGGTAAAAGTGTGTCCGACATTGTTTGAATATTATCGACGATGTCGGCTTCTTCCTCGGTAAAAAACGCCACATGAAACATGGCGTCGCCTTCTTGTACTAAAGGTATATTTTGTTTGCCAATAATAATACCTGATCGACTTGCAACCAAGGTCTCAAATACTTCTCCGAAAGGGCTCCCAATTTTCGCTAGGGCATCACCTTTCTCTACAAGGTCTCCCAGGTTTCTCAAACTTGTCACAATACCACTGGTACTGGCTCTCACCCAAGAGCTTGCATTAGCGATAAACGGCAACGATTTAGACCTGATCTCTTTGCGTTTTGTCATCCCAAGGTGAGACAGTACTTGTAATATGCCACGGAGGCCTGCGCGAATAGATAGCTCATCAAAGCGCAGCGCCTGTCCAGCTTCATAAAGCAAAATCTTCGTGTCAGATTCAACCGCGGACTGCCTTAAAGAGCCATCTCGCAAGTTAGCGTTTAATAATACCGGCACGCCAAATACCTCGGCGAGAACTTTAGTTTCGTCGCACTCAAGGTTAGCTCTAATTTGGGGTAAATTAGAACGATGAATTGCGCCCGTATGCAGGTCAATTCCATACTGACAATGCTGAACAATTTCGCTTAAAAACTTATCAGCAACGCGTCCGGCCAATGAGCCTTTTGACGAACCCGGGAACGACCGATTTAAGTCCCGCCGGTCGGGCATGTAACGGCTCTGGCTCAATACACCGTAAACATTAACGATAGGTACCAAAATTAGTGTGCCAGCAGTCAATCTAAATGATTTGAGTTGAATCAGCCTGCGAATGATTTCAATGCCATTGATTTCATCACCGTGTACCGCCGCTGATACAAAGACCGTCGGGCCATCTTTCCTAGCGCGCACTACATGAATGGGCATACTGATATCTGTATCAGTATATAAACGCACCATCGGCATATCTATTTGCTGCGTAGTACCCGGCTTTATTTCATAACCGCCAATTACTATCTTCTTCATAGTTCAGCCCTTGCCACGGGTTTTGGTTCTAAAGGGCTTAGCATTTTTCTCTATATGAGCAAATACTAAACCAGCTACGTCTTTTCCAGTCGCTTTCTCTATGCCCTCTAAGCCGGGTGTTGAGTTTACTTCCATTACAACAGGGCCGTTATTGGACTGCAGAAGATCGACTCCGCACATGCCCAAGCCCATAACCTTTGCTGCGGTTACCGCGGTAGCTCGCTCTTCTTTGCTTAACTTAACCAGCGTGGCTGAGCCGCCACGATGCAAGTTTGAACGAAATTCTCCCTCAGCACCTTGACGTTTCATCGCCGCTACGACTTTATCACCTACAACAAAACAGCGAATGTCAGCACCCCCAGCTTCCTTTATGAACTCTTGTACCAAAATATTGGCTTTCAAGCCCATAAAAGCTTGAATTATGCTCTCTGCGGACTTGTCATTTTCGGCCAATACAACGCCAATACCTTGTGTGCCTTCGAGCAATTTGATCACTAAAGGAGCGCCTCCCACTGTTTTGATCAAGTCTTTGGTATTAGACGACTTGCTCGCAAAACCGGTTCTTGGCAAGCCAACACCTTTTCGGGCTAAAAGCTGCAGTGAACGCAACTTATCTCGTGAGCGGCTGATCGCGACTGACTCGTTAACTGAAAAAGTGCCCATCATTTCAAATTGCCTCACCACTGATGTTCCGTAAAATGTAACAGAGGCACCAATTCTAGGAATTACTGCGTCGTAATAGGGCAATTCGTCGCCTTCATAGCGAACAATAGGCCGGCTTTTGGTTATATCCATGTAACACAACATCGTATTGATAATATCAACTTGATGTCCTCGTGCTTGGCCTGCTTCTACAAGACGCTTTGTTGAATAGAGATTGGGATTTCTCGATAAGACTGCTATACGCATTTTAATGTCCGAATTAAGTTCTGTCGCTTGTTGGAAAACTGTAGGTTAGTTGCAATAGCTGCAGGAGATTATCGCTAAAGAGCTATCGCTTTGATTGCGCAATAATACAACGAACAGCAGAAAACCCGCTCATACTAATTTTCTGAATTAGCACTTATATAATTTGGACTAAGCATTCGTCACTATTGAGCCTGATGATGTAATAGCACGTAATGGCTTTCGGCTATTTTACCTATTATCTTGCTACCAAGCTTGAGTTTCAGCGATTACCCTACTAGTGCAAAAAACTTTTAAGGAAAATTGGAATAATGAATACCCAAAACCCTAAAACTCCCGGCGTTTACATAAACGAATTGAATGCTTTCCCGAATTCAGTAGTGCCTGTCGCTACCGCTATCCCTGCTTTTATTGGGTATACACCACGGGCGGAATACGAGGGTAAATCTTACTTGAACAAGCCTCAGAAGGTGACATCTTTCGCGGAATTCAAGTCTATTTACATGCTGCCAGATCTTCCTGTGCCAGCCGAACCTGTCAAGCAATATAAGCCTCAGTATTACTTATTGAAGCAGAAAGCCAAGCCCAGCGATGGCGAGTATTTGCTGATCGGCGAGACTTATTACTCTATTCAGCCTGATCCAAGCACGATCTATTATTTGTATAATAGTATTCGTCTATTTTATGAGAATGGGGGAGGCGAAGCTTATATCGTATCGGTGGGTGGATACGGGCCGGTAGGCAATACAGCTCTAGCAAGCGCGAGCGATCAAATAGTAAACCCTAACGTAACGCTCGATGCTCTGAAGGCCGGTTTGAACACGTTGATAAACGAATCAGAACCGACAATGTATATTTGCCCAGAGGCAACCTTACTAAGCTTGGATGACAACAGCACTTTAATGCAGTTGATGCTAGCCCAGGCTTCAGGCGTGCAAACCGCTGTCTGTATATTTGACGTGATAGGAGGGCGAAATCCTGACCCGATTAAGTATACAGATGACATAAACCGTTTTAGAAACAGCACCGGCTCTTCAGGCTTGAAGTATGGCATTAGCTATTATCCGTTTGTCTGTACGACTACAATGCAACCGGAGGACATAGATTACACTAACTTGTTTGGAGGCGACACGAAACAACTGCACGCTTTATTGAATCCGCCAAGTAGTCCGAACGCTAAGGCTGCATCGATTCTTAGTATGATTGAAACGCCGACTGATAACCCGCTAACAGTTGCTCAATATAACGCCGCCTTAGTGAACGCTAGTGGCACTTATAAGCTGATATGCGAGCAGGTGTTGAACCAAGCAAATGTACTGCCACCGAGTGGCGGAATGGCAGGTATCTATACAAATAACGACAACAGCTATGGCGTATGGAATTTGCCAGCTAACGTATCAATGATCAGTGTTGTAGACCTGCCTATCAAGCTATCTGCATCTGAGCAAGCGCCACTTAATGTTGATGCTGTTTCTGGAAAATCCATTAATGCACTTCGTTTTTTCAACGGCCAGGGTTTCCTAGTTTGGGCGGCGCGAACCCTAGATGGTAATAGTAACGATTGGCGATATATTTCCGTTAGGCGGACAATGACGATGCTTGAACAGTCTTGCAAGCTCGCCGCGCGTCAATATATTTTTGAACCAAATGATGCAAATACCTGGTCTGGGATCGAAAATATGATCAGTAGCTTTTTGACAGGCATATGGAAAGAGGGCGGCTTACAAGGAGCTACTGCTGCGGATGCATTTGAGGTAAATGTCGGGCTTGGCACAACCATGACTCCCGAGGATATCCTCAATGGTCATCTTCGAGTAATAATTAAAGTGGCGGTCACGCACCCTGCGGAGTTTTTGCTTATTACTCTCGAACAAAAAATGCTCAAATCTTGATAGATGATTAATCAATTCAGTGACTATTTTAAGTCAAAGTATGTTTAAAAAAACAGAATGGATAAATACTATGGTAGACGATGGAAATAACGAAAACAGTGTTTGGCCGATTCCAAAATTCCGTTTCGAGGTTGACTTCGGCACCGAGCTCAAAGGTGTGGCATTTCAGGAAGTTTCAGGCTTAGATACAGAGGTTCAACCGATCGAGTACAGGGCTAGCAATCACGAGTTAGTTTCGCCGATTAAAATGCCTGGTATAGTTAAGTATGGCAATATCACGCTCAAGCGCGGTATTTTTGTTAACGACAACGAATTTACGAAATGGATTGAGCAAATCAAGTCGAACACCATTAAGCGTCGAACAGTGTTAATAAAGCTATTGGATGAAGGCGGCAAAGTAACAATGCAATGGCAACTTAGTAATGCGTGGCCTACTAAGATATCAGGCACTGATCTTAAATCTGATGGCAATGAAGTGGCCATAGATACATTGGAGTTAGCTCACGAGCGGATGGCGGTTACCAAAACTTAGTGGCCCAGCTGTACTACATTTGAGATGATGACGCCTAGGAACGCCGCAGTATGGGTGAAAACCAACAATAATTAGCTTCTTCGAAGTTTTCAATTGGGGCGCGATTTCAAGTAGCTAGGCGGGGTCTCAAGTAGCTAGCAGGTGTCGAAGCTCAATCTCAAAATCTTTTACTCTGACTGAGGTCGCACCTACCAGCTAATTTTGCCTTTACATAGATTGCTAGGCTGTTAGTTTTTCTCTAATTACTCTTCTTCCTTCGCTGCCGCAGGCGAGCACCTTAGTCCAGCCGATGTTCTAACATAGTGCCCATAAGGTTGCCCCTGATAATCTTCAATGAAAACATTAGCATTGGAACAGCCACCCCAGCCTTCACCACGCATGTAAATCACATGTGGGGGATTCGCTGACTCGTTTATCGCAGTAACGCCGTTGATACACAAGCCTGCTACAGAACGAGGTGGTGATACTGAGTGAGGTTGAGTGGTAATGGAAAAACCATCAGCTGCTGCAACTGAAATTTTAACGGTGATTACTTGATTACTTTGATTACATACTTGCGCATCCCATGCGGAGGCTGAACCAGCCCATACTAGTGCAAAACTGGCAGAGAGTATTTTGAAAATTTTCATAGAATTATCCTGTTATTTAGTTAATAGAAGGTACAAATCCACTGAAAAAATTCAATGTTCTTCAAAAGTTTATTCACTATGCAGCACCTCAAACGAATTAGAGATAGGCAGCGAGAATTAGATTGAAGACATTTCAGAACCCCCATACTCAAAAAATTAAAGGCTTGATGAGTGTGAACTTTTCCTGCGGCCCTTCAAAAGCTATATGGTTGGCATGTGTGTTTGTATTACAAGCAATTACACCGTGCCATATAGAACGTTTTGCTAAATAACGAGTTCTTTTTCCGTGGTGAGCTTTCGACGACATCAATAAATATATCGATACTGACCTGACGGTGTTTTGAGTTCTTTTAAACTAATTAATGTTTTAAATTAGTTAACCGTTGTTAATTTTTGATAGTAACAAGCCACTGCAGATACTTGCACTCTCGAACATCGGTTTTCCTCGCATCACAATAAAGTGGTATAAATTGCCACATGAAATTATACAAAGCGATTTACCTATCATTACTGGCTACGCTAGCGTTTAGTGCGTCTGCCACCGCAAATACAGCAGACCTTCGAGATCGTGTTCAGCTTGAGAGCTTCTCTGATGGCGTTATGTTTACTAGCATGCAAACTCACCATGTGGCCGGCGCGGTGTTGTCGGTGGTCGCTGATGGTGAGCTGATTTTTTCTAAGGGCTATGGCTACCGTGATGTGCAACAGCAATTGCCGGTAGACCCTGAGCAAACTCTGTTTCGAATTGCCTCAATTAGCAAGTTGTTAACTTGGACCGCGTTGATGCAATTGTACGAGCAGAACAAGTTAGATCTAGATACCGATATAAATGAATATCTTGAGGGAATCGAAATTCCTGCAACCTTCGATGAGCCTATAACAATACGCCATTTAATGAGCCATAAACCGGGGCTTGAAGATCACGTTATCAAACTGTTTTCTCGAAACCAGGAAGACATGCGCCCGTATCTTGACTTACTAAATGAAGAGCTGCCAAAACGCGTTAGAGCGCCTGGTGATCTGCCTTCGTATTCTAATCATGGCACAGCGCTGGCCGCGCTAATTGTAGCGCAGGTCAGTGGTGAAGCTTGGGACGATTACATCGAAAGCAATTTACTCCGTCCACTGTCGATGAGCTTTACGTCTATACGGCAACCCCTGCCTGCGTCACTCGCTTCTAAGCTTTCTGAGGGCTATCGCTGGCAGGCAGGGCGCTACGAGGTGCAGCCATTTGAATTCGTGCCGCTGACGGCCGCTGGCGGCGCTAGCGCATCAGCAAATGATATCTCCCGCTTGATGCTGGCGTTTCTTAATGGAGGCGAGCTTGACGGTGTGCGTATTCTTAAACCCGCCACGGCAGAGTTGATGCAACAGCGGCTTTACCCTTCAGACCCTCGGCTGAGTAGCGCCTTGCATGGTTTCTACGAGAGTAATAGACACGGGCAACGAATTATCGGCCACGGTGGCGATACAATCTGGTTTCATAGCGAATTAATGCTGCTGCCCGATTCAAAAGTAGGGGTGTTTATCTCTACCAATACAGAAACAGGCCCGATGGTAAGACGAGATTACATAAACGCCTTTCTAAACCGCTTTTATCCATTAACTGACGCCCCAGAGCTCAGCAGTTTTACTCCGACAAACTTAAAGTTACTTGTTGGAAGCTATGCAAACCTTCGATCGTCTTTTACTGACTTTACCAAGGTTGGTCAGCTGTTGTCGGGTGTAAAGGTCGCGGCGACTCCGGAGGGGCAGTTAATCTTGCAAGGCGCGGCTGAGCCTCAGTACTTTGAGGAAATAGATAGCGGACTCTTTCGCAATATAAGTCAAGATCAAACAATCGCCTTTCGTTTTGATGAGCAGGGTAAAGCATCTCATCTGTTCTTGAATCAGTTTCCGGCTGTTAGCTTTGAACGTGTCTCGACGATCTATAGCCCAGCGTTTCAGTTCGGGATGATCGGCTTGTGTGCCTTGATACTTCTGTGGGTATTGATCGCCTGGCCTATTCAGCATCTATCATCTAAGTGGAGCGTGCCAGCAGGGTTAACTCGGTTTCACCAAATCGCTTGGGCGTTAGCGCTAGTATTTTTTATATTAGTTTTCGGTTTTATGATCGCCTTGCAAGATCCCAACGAAGTAGTCTTTGGCCTCACTCCGTTTATTAAAGCATTACTGTTAGGCAATTGTTTAATCCCATTACTTACCTTGGCTTTATTCACTCAACTACCGAGACTGGCTAGTACACGAGACTTAAGCCTTGCATCCAAGTGCTTTCATGTATTAGTGATTCTGGCAGCTGTCAGCTACTCTTGGTTTTTGTATACGTGGCGTATGTTGAGCTATTTTTGAGTGTGTAGACACAGAAAAGAATTCATTGAATTGACTATTCCGAAATGGGCTGCAACAAGGCGATAAAACCATAGTTCGCGAAGGGGTATATTGTCACTCTAGAAGGGCGTCTTGAATGACAATTATTGGACAAGTTTAGATGTTCTCGAACATCAGTAGGCTTATTTTTTACTCGACCGATATTCCTCATAACTACCGTCAAAAACAATCATCTTTTGATCTTTTATCTCGAGTACGTGATCGGCAAGTGTTGAGACAAACTCGCGATCGTGGCTCACGAAGATTAAGGTGCCTTCGTAGCTATTGAGAGCGATATTGAGTGCTTCAATCGCTTCAATGTCCATATGGTTGGTTGGCTCATCCAATATTAGAACATTGGTATCTTGCATCATGAGCTTTCCGAAAATCAGGCGGTTCTTCTCGCCACCAGAACATACTCGAGCTTTCTTATTAAAGTCATCTTCTGTAAACAGCAGGTTGCCCAACAAGCCTCGCACCTTAAGATCATCATGTTTGGGCGTACGCCATTGGCTCATCCAATCAAATAAGCTCATGTCATTGTCAAACTCACTCGAGCTATCTTGAGGGCAATAGCCAATTACCGCGTTATCTGACCATTTATAATTCCCACTATTCGGCGTAAGCTGACCAATTAAGCAGCGAAGGAAGGTGGTTTTTCCTACGCCGTTGTCTCCTAGCACGGCCCAACGAGAACCCGCTTCAAAAATTACGTCATTGCTGCTAAATAGTTTATTGCCGTTAAAGCCATGTGACATATTCTCAAGCACAACAGCGTTTCGGTGTAGCTTTCGATGTTGTTTGAAGTTTAGCTTGGGTGACTTTCGGCTAGATGATTTAACCTCATCTAAGGTTATTTTTTCCAACTTCTTTGCTCTAGAGCTCGCTTGCTTAGCTTTTGAAGCGTTGGCACCGAAGCGGTTTACAAAATCCTGTAACTCCTCAATTTCTGCAGCTTTTTTACTATTACCAGCAAGCAATTGCTCTCGTATTAAACCGGCGGCGGCCTGAAAGTACTCATAGTTGCCAGGGTAGATTCGAAGTTCGCCATAATCAATGTCAGCCATATGAGTACACACAGAATTCAAAAAGTGCCGATCGTGCGAGATGATCACCATTGTACAGGTGCGTTTATTTAGCTCCTTACTTAACCAACTAATGGTATCTATATCCAAATTGTTGGTAGGCTCATCCAATAAAAGAATATCTGGATTTGCGAATAGTGCTTGAGCAAGCAGCACACGCAATTTGCGACCAGGAGCAACATCACTCATCAAACCAAAATGTAGGTCTTCGCTAATACCTGCATTAAGTAAAATGTCTCCAGCACGGCTCTCTGCAGAGTAACCGTCCATTTCAGCGAATTGGGCTTCAAGTTCACCAACTCTCATTCCATCGGCGTCGGACATCTCTGGCAAGGAGTAGATTCGGTCTCTCTCACATTTGACTTGCCATAGCTCTCGGTCGCCCATGATCACCGCGTCAATGACGCTAAAGGCCTCGAATGCAAATTGGTCTTGGCTTAGGATGCCCAACTTCTTGCCGGGGGCAATTGACACGTTACCAGAAGTCGGTTGGAGCTCGCCGCTCATTATTTTCATCAAGGTCGACTTACCACAACCATTCGCCCCGATTAAGCCATAGCGATTACCTTTATCAAACTTGGCGGAAATATTTTCGAACAACGGCTCTGAGCCAAATTGCATGGTGATGTTTGCGGTTGAAATCAAAACTGTGTCCAAAGGGCATGAAAATCAGGGCAGCGCAGTCTACAGGCTTATGGTTTATGAGTACACCAGTGCAGGTATTAAAAACGAATTGCCGACCGACTGACTAGCAACGCCGCAATCATGCTGGATAATTGGATTGCATATCAAGCGATCTGTGATTTCAATTCTTATGATTGTGCTGAAATGGCCATGTAGTCAGGGAAATTAAAAATAACGCCGTACACGGTATGAGCAAACTGATTTAGAAATACTCCTTAAAAAAGGGCATGGATAACCCTGTAATTTCAATAGCGTCTCATTCTTGGGTTTCCCATTCTTGTCGCTATAGATGCGTGTAGTCTAGGTCAGATTCCTTTGGGTTTATTATTCTGAACTATACTGGTCATGGGTTCAGGATTCAGAAAAAGGCAGGTAGGAGACCGCTCTTTAAATCTGAGATTCAGAATCATGCTGGTGTACCCACGTCCAAAGAATGAACATGTAACTAAAGTACTAAATTCGCTAAAATATCAAGATATTGATTTTGTTAGATTCTTAGATTTCAAGTTACAACTAAAGTACTAAATTATTTGTCCGAATTGAGCTATTACCTGTGGTGCATTTAGGAACCGACGATTTTCAAATTATTGATGTTGTTTCCATTGAGCTTATTAATCCATTGAATCACTGTCAGTGCTGTGATTTTGAAATAATACGAGAGGCGAGTCCTTGGAATGACTTGGCGAGCGCAGTATCATTTTACCAATAGCCGCCTTACGATGGCTTTTTCTGTGGCCAATTCACCATTACAGACAAATAACCGCGACTCCTCTATTTTTAGTCTTAATAGGAAAACACATTTCATCTTCGCATAGCGATGGGTTTTGATCTTGGTTCTCAACAAGCGGGCAGTTATCAATGTTGTCAGGTATCTGGTCATTATCATCATCTAAATCCCCAGCATCACACATGCCGTCACCGTCGGTGTCTAAGCCGTCATCGTTAGGTGCGAAGGTTGACGAGCTGCAATCGTCACAAGAATCCAAATCAGTGTCTAGGCAGACCAGCGGGTCTAAATCGTTGATGTCGGTAGCTGACGTAACTTGATCGTTATCGGCGTCACTGTCACAGACATCGCCTGTGCCGTCGCTATCGAGATCGGCTTGATCGGCATTAGCTCGGTATGGGCAATTGTCTAATGCATTAATAACCGTATCATCGTCGAGATCGGGCTTATCGACGATTCTAATCGTTTGACTCAGAAAATTTTCAAAGCCAATGCCACGAGAAACGACAATGACTAACACCGTCGCTGACTCATTACCTTCAATAATTGCGTCTGATAAAATAGTGAAGGTCTCACTGCCAGATGTGCCGCCATCTGGGATGGTAATTGTGCGGTTGCTTAGTATGTAGTCAACACCATCGATCGCGGTACCTAAGGTGACTAAAGATAAAGTTTGGTCGCCGCCCACTGGCCGTGCGGAAGTGCCCGTTAGCGTAATCACCGTGCCGTCGTCCTCAGCCCCAATAACTGCGGAAGCGTTAAGACTAACTAAGTTAGGGTCATCAAAATCCACACCCAAATTACTGCTTGCTGGTCCGTTGGCATTGACAATGTTATTGGCCGAGACGGCACTAAACACATTGTCGGTAAAATCGAACATGATATCGCTAATGTCGTTTGCGTCGATATGAACGTCGGCGTTGCCAGACAGCGTTAGGGTTAAGACGGTATCTGCCGATGCCGTCATTACCCGATTGCCTCCCAAAAATGCGACGGCCACAAACTGACCATTGCCATAGATCACAGAGATCCATTCACTTACCTCGGCGGCCGCTCTAGACACCCATGTAATGCCATCGTCTGAGGTCATCACCCGATTAATACCCGTTTGCGCTACGGCCACAAACTGGCCATTGCCATAGCTCACCGAGTTCCAAGCGTTGCCTTCGGCGGCAGTTCTTGCAGTCCAAGTAGTACCATCAGGAGACGTCATCACACGATTCGTACCATTAGACGCGACAGCCACAAACTGACCATTGCCATAAGTGACCGAGTTCCAAGCGTTGCCTTCCGCGGCGGCTTGTGGTGTCCAGATAATACCATTAGGCGAGGTCATCACGCGACTTGCGCCACTGCTCGCCACGGCCACAAACAGGCCGTTGCCGTAGGTCACAGAGCTCCAAAAATTGGCTTGTGCGCCGGTTCTAGAAGTCCACGTTATACCGTCTGGGGAGGTCATTACTCGATTAACACCGAGTTGCGCTATGGCCACAAACCGGCCATTGCCATAGGTCACAGAGACCCACTCACTTGCCTCGGCAGCGACTCTGGGAGTCCAGATGATGCCGTCGGGCGAAGTCATCACTCGATTAACACCGTTCTGCGCCACAGCGACAAACAAGCCATTGCCATAGCTTACCGAGGTCCAAAAATTATCCTCTGCAGCGGCTCTGGGTGTCCAAGTAACTCCATCGGGCGAGGTCATCACGCGATTTGCGCCACTTATTGCCACA
The DNA here is from genome assembly GCA_947499305.1 of uncultured Arenicella sp. Lineage (GTDB taxonomy): Bacteria > Pseudomonadota > Gammaproteobacteria > Arenicellales > Arenicellaceae > Arenicella. The sequence goes on from CANMNN010000002.1 coordinate 31,636, forward strand.
GCCACAAACAGACCATTACCATAGGCAACCGATTGCCATTGGTTTGCCTCGGCCTCGGATTGAGCCGACCAATTAGCGGTTTCGGGCACCACACTTAAGGATGGTATCAGGCCTGGGGGGATATTACCCAAAACGACATCGGGATCCTCAAGGAGTGGGAAAAGGTAACCGACATCGGCATCCACGAGGAGCTGGGAAACGTAGCTATCGCCTGACAAAGTAGCGGTGATCGAACCGCTGACTGAACCATCATCGGCCGCGCTCTCATCGAACCCGCTGCCGCCAAAGATGATGGTAGGGGGATTGTTAAAATCAATCCCTAAATTTGAACTCACTGGCCCGATTGCATTAACAATGTTAGTAGCCAATACCGACTTAAAGGCACTGTCGGTAAAACCAAAGGTAATATCAGCAACGTCGTTAGCATCAACATGAACATCGGCATTCCCAGACAGCGCTAATACTGCGACAACATCCGCAGATGCGTTCATCACGCGGTTGACACCAGATTCCGCAACGGCAACAAAAAGGTCATTACCATAGATCACAGATGCCCATTCATTAGACTCGGCGGCGGCGATTGCCGTCCACGATATGCCATCGAGTGAGGTCATTACTCGATTCACTCCATCATTCGCCACGGCCACAAACTGGCTATTGCCATAGGTCACGGAGCTCCAAGCATTCGCCTCGGCAGCTGTTCGTGTCGTCCACGTGATGCCATCGGGCGAAGTCATCACACGATTTGTACCAATTGTCCCCACGACCACAAACTGCCCATTGCCATAGGTCACCGAGGTCCAAATATTCGTCTCTGCGGCAGTTTGTGCACTCCAAATGATGCCATCGGGTGACGTCATTACCCGATTAAGTCCACTGGACGCGACGGCCACAAATTGACCATTACCATACGTCACCGCTTTCCAAGGGTTATCTTCAGCAGCGACTCTTGCGGTCCAAGTGATGCCATCGGGTGACGTCATTACCCGATTCGTTCCAGTTATTGACACGGCGACAAACTGGCCATTGCCATAGGTCACCGAGGTCCAAAAATTTTCTTCGGCGGCGATTCGTGCGGTCCAAATGATGCCATCAGGTGACGTCATTACTCGGTTCGAACCAAGTACCCCCACGGCCACAAACTGGCCATTCCCATAGGTTACCGAGGTCCAAAAATTTTGTTCGGCGGCGGTTCGTGCGGTCCAGTTGATGCCATCGGGCGAGGTCATCACATTATTTGTACCAAGTGCGGACACCGCCACAAACACCCCATTACCATAGGCTACCGATTTCCAATCGTTAGTTTCCGCGGCTAACTGCGTTTCCCAACTAGCCGTGCCATGCACAACTCCGATGGACGGTATGAGACCGTCGGGAATATTACCCAGAGTAACGTCCGTGGTGATGTCCAAAGAGGGAAGGTAACTGTCACCAGATAAGGTAGCGGTTAGAGAGCCCGTGACTGAGCCATCATTGGCTGAGGTTTCGATAAAACCACCACCGTATGTGATGTTTGGCGGCGCATTAAAATCCACGCCAATGTTTGAACTGGCTGGCCCAGTTGCATCGCTAATATTAGCAGCCAATACAGCACTAAACGCACTGTCGGCAAAGTCAAAGGTGATATCGCTAACATCGTTCGCTTCGGCATGAGTATCGGCGTTGCCAGACAACGTTAAGGTAACGACGGTATCCGCCGATGCAGTCATGACACGATTCGTCGCACCTACAGCTATCGATACGGCCACAAAAAGGTCATTACCGTAGACCACTGAGAACCATTCGGTTGCTTCAGCAGCGGTCTTAGGGCTCCATTCAATGCCATCATGAGAGGTCATCACGCGATTAACTCCCGTTAGCGCCACGGCCACAAACTGGCCATTGCCATAGGTCACCGATCTCCAAGCATTCGCCTCGGCAGCAGTTCGTGCCGTCCAAGTGATGCCATCGGGCGAAGTCATCACACGATTCGTGCCAGTTCCCGCCACCGCCACAAACTGGCCATTGCCATAGATCACCGATCTCCAAGCATTCGCCTCGGCAACGCGTGCGGTCCATGTGATGCCATCGGGCGAGGTCATCACGCGATTCGTGCCAGTTCCCGCCACCGCAACAAATAGACCGTTGCCATAGGTCACCGAGTACCAAAAATTTTCTTCGACGGCGGTTCGTGCGGTCCAAGTGATGCCATCGGGCGAAGTCATCACACGATTCGTGCCAGTTCCTGCCACCGCCACAAACTGACCATTACCGTAAGTCACCGAATACCAAATACTGGTATCAGCGGCGACGCGGGCGGTCCAGTTGATCCCATCGGTTGAGGTCATGACGCTATTTAAGCCCACGGCTACAAATAGGCCATTACCATAAGTCACTGAATACCAATTAGCCACCACGGCAGCAGACCTAGCGGTCCAAGTGATGCCATCGGGGGAGGTCATTACTTGGTTCATGCCAGCTTCCGACAACGCCACAAACAAACCATTGCCATAAGTCACCGATCTCCAATTGTTATCTACACCAGCTTGGGCTGTCCAATCAGCCGTGCCTGGCATAACACTCAATGAAGGTACGAGCCCCGCAGGAACATTACCCAGAGTAACATCTGTATTAATCTCGAGCGGAGTGAGGTAGCTGTCGCCTGACAAAGTCGCGGTTATTGAACCTGTGACTGAGCCATCGTTTGCTGGGGTTTCGATAAAACCGACTTCAGAGTAAGTGATAGATTGCGCCTGCGATTGCAGCGGAACGAGCAATACACTAACGCAAAACAATAACGCTATCCAAGAAAGTCTTCTAAATGGCTTGGTGGTGCTTTTGTATCTTGCTGTTAGACCTTTTAAGTTGGCCCAGAGTGCGAGCTCTAAAAAGAGGATGCTTGCGCGCGAAGGATTCGAAGACCCGGCAGGCTCAACGCCGCTCACAGTGTTGTAATTGCTCACAGTAAATTTTCTCGCTACCCAATCCATATTGCTCGCCCTAGTAAGTAGGTCTAGTTATTTTTTTGATGTGACGGCGCGCAATAGAGAGATGAAAGTCAGAACTAAGCCGTGAAAGCAGCTGTGACCGATCTCGTTACTGAGGCTGGTTTACTCTAAAGATAATTGATTAAGATAGATAGGGACTTTAGTCCGTACTGCTCAAAGTAAGCTTAAATATGGAGATGGTGTTATTCGTAGAAGAGGGCGTTATGTGAAATTCTCTGCAATACAGGTATTACTCGAGAAGTATCCAATGATAGCTTTGAACCGGCTTTTTCGAAGAAACCAATTCGAAAACATTTCATCGGGGTTCAATAAGCAAGCAGGTACATCAACTTTTACGCAATCTTCAGAAACGGTAATAACGTAGGGATTAGACAAGATGCCGTTAGGCATAAGTAGTCGTGGGCAAGCACTCCTTAGATCTATTAACAAATTGGTCTTAGAGTTTTTCTTCCAGTACTCGATATAGAATATTGCAAGTACAGTTCGTACGTACATTAGCCAACTATCGACTTCATAGAAGAATTGCCTTACCTCATCATTTAATTCAAATGTCGTGAACTCGTTTTCTATGAGTAGTTCGATATGCGAATGGTTTATGTTGTGAACCCTCTTGCCCAACGACCTGTCAATGAGCGCAAGCTCTTCAAATACCTTAGCAGACGGCCAATGATAGCTATGCTCTAACGGCGATTGATAAGACGGGCTAATGTTCAAGCGCATCGCAATCATCATCGACTTACAGTAGTAGTTAAACATGATTGATATAACTTCTATTGGAGCTTCACTTATCACTGGTTTTTGCGCAGGACTCGTAGCTCACAAATTTGCGAGCAAAAGGAATCGTGAGAACGATTTGGCAAATTTCAAGCTACAAGCATATTCTGACTTTATTGAATCGGCATCTAAAGTTGCTGCGTCTCGAAAAATGGGTAATGTCGAAAGTGATTTAGAAGACATCTCTAAAATGAACGACGCTAAAAATCGAATAATCTTGTCCGGAGAGAAAGCTGTCATCGAATCTGTGATTAAATTCTGGGAGCGCGGTGGTACTTTAGAAAAGGAATCTGAGTTATTAGCTTTTCGAGACTTAACAAATAACATGCGTGAGTCTCTCGGCCATGATCGTCGAGATCTTTTTGGCGTTGAACTCACAGATACGATTTTTCAACTTGAACCATCCTCGTATTCCTATCGCTCTGAAAAAAGCGCGCCTGAAGATACAAAGTAGGCCAATCATTTCAAAGGCAAAAACACACCCTAAAACTAGACCAATTGTCTTGGACATCAAATTAAGCGGCTTACTGGGAAATTAAGTGGTTTAGTTGGAAGAAGTTAAGTGAATTACTTGGACGTCCAAAAAGTGGACATACAACTAAAGCATTGAATACTCTGAAGCGCTAACTCATTGATATTAATAATATTAGCGTTTCCGAATTACAACCAAAGTACTTAATTTTTCTAATATTCCTCTTCAAAATTAGATTTTAACCGCATAGCGTAAATCTCGGGGGCTTGCCCCCGAGCTGGATAGCGTACAATGGCCGAAGGTCATTGTTCAGGTATCCAACTTATGGATTTGCAGAGGAATACACATCATGTTTATCGATTGATGTACCACTTCGTCTGGATTCCCAAGTACAGGCATAAAGTATTTGAGGAGCCTTACCGAAGTGAACTAAAGGCGATTATTAATAAGATAGGCTACGACTATGACATTGACATAGTTGAATTAGAAGTTCCGACGGATCATATGCATATGGTGGTTCGATCGGAGCCAAAAGTATCACCATCAGATGTTATGCAGATAATAAAAAGTATCTCGGCGAGACAGTTTTTCAAATTGCGACCGGAGATAAAGAAGAAGTATTTTTGGGGAGGAAAACTCTGGACCCAAAGTTACTTCGTTGAAAGTATAGGCAATGCTAATGAGGAAGTTATTCGTGCTTATGTCCAAGATCAGCTCACGGCAATGAATGAGCGAGAAGACGAAGCTCGGCAGCAGGGTCTTTTCTAAACTCGGTCCCTTGGGGCCGAGTAGTTAATAAAATATTTTATTTACAATGATTTACAATGATTTTATAAAACCAACGTTAGGAAAAAGGAATAACTGATAGAATGACTTTTTGTAATCCAGACACTTCTGCTTGAATGACCATTTGATGTTCGATATTAGCCGATACCGTTTTATATTCATGGTTGTTGCGCTTATAGGTGTTGCAAATGTGTTTTCATTATTATGGTATCTGAATGCGCCTATATATGATTTTTTGGAAAAAAACCTTGCTGACCAAAAGCCGGCCGAAGTCATTTTAATTGATTCAGAGTCAAGACTTAGTCGTTCGGAAGAAGAGGCTATTATCGGTAAATTGGCGAATTTTGGTGTTGTCAAAACCGTTCTTCTTCGTGATTGGGAGTATTATCATGAACATGAGGCGAACTTAGGCACCCAAAAATCGGTTGGCATGCGGAGACATCAATACATCAACGCATTACCTATTAGCGCCTTTCAATCAGATCTAGGAAAAGGTCGTTCTGTAAATAGACCAGTGAATACAATGTTATTGTTGGAGCCATCTAATGACGTTGGTGGCATTTCACGGGTTTTCGATGGACGAAACTATCAGCGACTTGGCCTAGATTGCGCTGAGTGTTATCTACTTGGAAAGGAATCAATTCACAACGGAGATAATGCCCGTGCGTTTTTGATCAACTACTTAAATTTACCGCGTTTCAGCGCTGAACAGGTACTTAATGAATGGGTACCTAGCGACGTATTTGCCGACAAATTGGTTGTTTTTGACTTGAGCGTCGCCTCGATAAAAGAGGTGTATCAGACGAATCTCTTCAATAAGAAAAAGGTATCTTTTGCGTATTACATTGCGTCAGTATTAAATAGCGTGTTAGCAGAGCAAAAGAACGTTGTATTGCCTGTGTACGCCGTTTTGTTGAGTCTGCTTGCTGTTGGTATCGTGCTCAGTGTGTTTTTACGTGAAATTTCGCTAAATTCGGCGTTAGTTTTTGTTGCTTTCGCGGTACTTTTCCTGGTTGGTTTAAATGTGCTCACCTTAAAATTGTTCGACCTGTTTGTTCCCGTCTTGGAGTATCTTTTGCTTATCTCCTTGTCTTTGTTGTATGCCGTTAAGGCTAGAAACACCTTGGTTGTGAATGATTTACAAGCCAGTAATGGTGTGTTGGAACTGGCTCTTGCAGAAACTAATACCTATTCAGACGTGCATGACACAACACTGTGTGCTGATCTTCATCGATTTTTCAGCAGGGCCTATGATATCCGCAGCTTGTCTGTATACCAGATTAATAAGTCTAATCAAACGCAATGCGCATTAACTTTTGATCAAGATGATCTTGATGATGTTTCTTTAGATAAATTAGTAGCTGCGATTGATGGGCTATCCTCTCGCTCCGAACGTTTAGACTTTGTCGACGAAAGCGGTCATGCTCATTCCTATTTTCTTGTCCCGATAAGTAGGTCTAATAAGGCTGTGGCATGCATAGCGATGTCGATCGGTGGCATCAATGAGTTAGCGATCAACCAACTTATTAACCTAAGTGATAAATATCGAGACGAGCTCAATGCTGAAGTTAATTCATGGCTTATGGCCAAGGACGATGTATCAACGCACAATAGGCTTAGTCCAAGTTCGATGCACGGGAGAAGACGCACCCTAGCTCATAGAAATCGTCAATACGTGCGAGAACTGATGGAGCGATACAAGCAAGCAAAAGTTAATTACAACCGCTTAGATTCAGCTGTCGCTATTTATGATGTATACGGCAATATAATGTCAGTGAACGCCAGCGCCGAGACCTTCGCAAAACAGTATGACACGGTTTGGTATGGCTCTCCGTTGAACACATTATTGAGTCACTTATCAGGGCTTAACTCTCAAAAAGCACAAAACGTTATTAATCGTGTATTAATGCAGAACATCGCACACCGCTTTACGCTCAAGGGCGCGATGAAAGACCATATTGGGGTACTGTCCTATCGCCATATCTTAGGTCAACAAGGAGATGCGCAAGAGCAGATTCGTTCATTTTTGTCATTAGAGATTCTCGATGTTTCTAATATCGGCACATCGGCTCGATTAAAAGACTCTTATGTCAGAGATCTGACTAATCAGATAAAGCAGGATCTTAGCAAGTTGACGCTTTTAGTTGACCGCCTATCCATAATGGATGAGGATTCTGAAAAGTATCAATTTCTTAGTAGCGTTATTGAAAAGCTCAATGATCGAGTTCGTAAGTCCAAAGAGTTTCTTGTCGACTTGCCGTCTATTGAAAGCGCAACCCAATACTCCGTCAATTTACTTGAGAAACTTGATGAAACCCTCAAACATTTTGAACAAGCTCTGGCGGATAAAAGTATCAAGTTAGTCTACAACAAGCCGTCTTTCCTTAGCCAAATTGTATTGGATTATCGAAGTTTAGAGTTTGTGTTCAATTATCTTTTCGAATTGTTGTTGGACGATTCGATGGTAAATTCAGTATTGGAAGTTTCAATTCAAGAAACGATGCTGACAAGCGGTCGATCAATATACGTGATTGTGAAAAATACTGGCTATGGCTTACCTCAAGATATTCTGGAATCGGAAATAGAGAGCGATAAAAATCATCCGTTAAAACGTTGTAAGGAGTTTGCAGAGCTTCACGGCGGTCACCTTGAACTCTCTACCAAAGTAGGAGAGGGAATTGAGTTTTGTTTAGAGCTACCAGTCTTTAATAAGGTACATTAATTGGGGAAAAGTCGTTGAGGGGCGAAAATAGATGAGTGATCAAATTAAAATTCTTTTGGTGGAAGACAGCGAGGAAATACGTGATCTTCTGCGGTTCGTTTTTGAAGCCAGAGGTTTTGAAATTGACAGTGCCCAGGATGGTGTAGATGCAAGCTCTAAAGAACTTGAGCAATTTGATGTCATCATCCTTGACCTGCAAATGCCGAATATGGATGGTAAACAGTTTTTGCATTTATTACGAAAGGAGAGGGGCTTATCGATTCCCGTTATTATGTTTACCAGTCATGAGCAAGGCGGCTTGGAAGCGGAATTACTAGAGTCTGGCGCAAACAAATTAATTGCCAAGCCTGCACGAGCTGACGTGTTGATCAAAGAAGTATTAAGTATTATGCAAAGTAGTTAGACCACCGATGTTAGAAGGACTATTTCCAATTGCGCTGTTCCCTCCAGGGGGCTTAGCCAGCTCGGTTATTGTTCCTGTTTGGGTTGGTGTGCTCGTTGTGGCGTTTTTCAATCTACGCTTTGGCTGGGTTCTATCTGGCTTGGTGGTGCCGGGTTACTTAGTGCCCATGCTGATCGTCAACCCTTCATTGGCCTTGGTGAATTACATTGAAGCATTAATCACTTTATCGCTGGCCATGTTTGTGTCAAACCGTGTGACGATTTGGGCTAACTGGAGTCATTTTTTTGGCCGAGATCGATTTTTTCTAATCGTATTGGTCAGTGTGTTTGTCCGTTTAACCTTAGATACATGGGGGTTCGACTTATTGAGTGCCGCTGTTTACCAATACAGCGGCGAACAAGTTTCTTTTCGCAATGACTTACACAGCTTTGGCCTAATTATAATTGCGTTAATGAGTAATCAAATGTGGAAAACTGGCGTGCTTCGCGGCAGTTTTCACATGCTGGTTACCGTTGGTGTAACCTTGATTTTAGTGCGTTACGTATTAATGAACTTTACTAACTTCAGCCTGACCAATTTAGCGTTCATGTATGAAGAGGTGTCAGTTGCGATTTTGGCTAGCCCGAAGAGCTACATGATTCTCTTGGTGTCGTGTTACGTCGCATCACGGATGAACCTGCGTTACGGGTGGGAATACGCGGGTATCCTTGTACCATCGTTATTGGCTATTCAATGGTATCAGCCGTTAAAAATCGTTGCCACGTTTGCTGAAACCTTAGTGGTGCTTGCTATTGCATCACTGCTGCTGGGAAATCGGTTTATCGCTAACCTGGACATAACTGGGGCGCGTAAAATCGTACTGTTCTTCACTGTTAGTTTTGCCTATAAGTTTGCATTAGCGTTGTCTTTAGGTGTGATAGCACCTTATCAGAAAGCTTCTGATTTCTTTGCCTTTGGTTATCTATTGTCGACACTCATTGCTATTAAGATGCACGATAAGAATTTGGTTATCGGCATGTCACGCACAGTGTTACAAAGCTCACTGGCTGCACTTTTTTTTGCCACTATTATTGGTTTTACTTTACTTAAAACGGTTCCGTCACTTAACCAATCTTGGTTTTCAAACGAATTAGTGAGCGAACACCGTCAACAATCTGTGGTTGACGATGATATAGACCTAGTGTCGTGGCTTATTGAAAATAAGTCTAAAGCTTACGAGCTCCGAGAGCAAGCAGAGACCGCGACTCAGTCTCTGCAATCAATTAGTCGCTTTAGAGAGGCGATAGACTTACTAATGAGTTATCGAGCGCAGCCAAACTCAATGACATTACTAAAAGCGCAAACAACATTGGCGGATATTGGGGCTGATCTGAAAAAAATAGAGGCGAGATACCTGGTTATCAGTCACGACGACGATGCAACGTTTGGTAATTATGTAATAGACCTGAATAAGCAATCCAAAGAGCTGCTTATTCAAGCTCCAAAAGGCTTATCAGAGAGGCAATCTTATAACACGGCTTTGGCACTATTTAATCTCAGCGATGCAGCCTATTTGGCAATTTCCAATGGCCTCGTGGTTTCCGGGGCGAGTGACCTAAGCAATAGCAATTCAATATTTAACCATTTTCAAATGTTGACGGCCAAAAGTAATGTTGTGCAAATACGAACCGCAACACGCGGCGTGTCTGATAAGGCGCGTCGTTGGTCGAACGGTAAAATTTTAGAAGAAGGTGAAGTGTTCGCGTGGGTTAAACGCGCTATTCCCAGCGGTTTAAATTTAAATCAAATACTACAAACAGCACCAAACCTCAGTCTAAATTGGTTTACACCCTCATTTACCAATCGCCAACGAGATCTAAGCAATCAAGCGTTTGTTGAATTACTATTTGATCGGCCAACGGCAATAAAAATTCAAACTCTGGCACGACTATCTGATCAACAGCCGATACTAGAAGAAGACCGAATCTCAATCGATGGTTACCTGCAAAGCTGGTTGACTGACAAAAAACTACTCATTGCTGAAAAGAACAGTGCGACTTATCAGGTGCCGAAGCTGGGTGAAATGTTGTTCATATTGGATGAAGTAGTTGCTGAAATACTCAGTTTAATTGAATCTGAATACAGTGAAGGCCAGTGGTCGGAGTTAGGTTATACCAAGTTGAGTCAAGTTAATCAGCTGTTGAGTTATTTTAATTATCAGCTTATTCAATATCGAGATATCAATACTCAGGAAACGTTTATTGTGATTTCAGAAGTGTTTGGGCCTCACGCGCCAAGGCATTGGGGCACTTACGTGTTTAGGTTGAATGGCGACTCGTCGTTTGTGGTGGAAGTACCAAGACCCATATTTGAACGCCGCACCTTTGAGTTAGGCCTGCACGCTTTTCAGACTCTCAAAGCCAAAGCACTGTTCATAGCAGGCGCGCATCCACAAGCCAATACCGATGCCAGTTCGGATATTCTAAAACTGCGAAACAGGCGCAGTTTGTTTACAACCATGCACTATGGTATCGCCAGGTATTACGCCGATTATCCACTTCATTTTGCGCAAATTCGATCAATGTCTTCACGTCAGCGCCAAGACAACGCCAATGTGGACGTGGTGATTGATGGAACTGCGGCCGACACCCAAAACCGGAAGCAACTGGCGAACTACTTTTCTGATCAGGGTTTAAGGGTTAACGTTGCATCAACACAATCAAATGACCGAGCGACTCTTGCCGTAGAACAAGAAGTGACTGAGTTGGGGCTCAATAGTCAAACCGCACAACTTCGTTATCAAAAAAATAAGGCGGTTTCAGTGGCATGGATCTCAAACGATGTACGACAACGATTTCGCCAAGGCGAGTCGTTGACTAGATTGAACAATCAATTGGCGGTAAGTGGTATCAATATTAGTTCTGTTGACGTTAGTCGTTATATAGATGAAAGTGAAAAAGTGGACGAAAAGATCAGTGACAAGGCCTTAGAATCCCTTCTGAAGTACGCCGACAGCCACAATATCGTCGACTTACATAAAGCAATGGAAGTGGAGCAGTTACGCCTTGTTGGCTTTGTTGATACAGTGACCAACCAATATATACTTGAAGTGAGTCAAAATAATCAGCCCATCGGCTTTTTGAACATAAACCCGGTTAGCTTTGAGAAAAAATCGCTTAATGATGTTGGCGGTAGCGCCGGGCGGCATTTCATTGAAGGGCGTTACGCATGGCTGAGGCTAACAAGATAACTTAGCATGAGGTATATCAGCTACAGCTTGCTTGGAGCCTTTTTTCTGATCGGAATTGTCATACTCGGCATGGCTTGGTTTAGCGGCGCTCCTGATATTGCAACACTAGAAGATGAGCAATACCGACGGGTTAACGCCTATCTTTTACCTGAACAATCCTCTGTTAAATTTAATTTTTCATCATCCGCGGCCACGACTAAGCTGTTGTTCTATGCCCTAGTAGATCAATCAGAAACCAGCAATCACAGCGACGAAAAAACGGCTTTCCGGTATTCAATCGAGTATCGTTTTGGCCAAACAGACGCCTTCCAACGAATCGATTTGTCCACGCAAATAACCGACTATCGTAGCTTAGAAACTGACCAGCTAACCCCCGCTTATCGCCTGCCCGAAATTGCACTACGCGTAAGCGACAGCCGTAGTCTGGAGTTTTCGATTCCGCCTAATAAAAGAAAAACTCTAGAGCTTAGATTAGTGAGCAAGGACCAAAACCTTGAGGGCGTGGTTTTTCGCTCTTACTACACTGAGAGTACCACCATGCGCGATAGTCGACGTCGATGGGCGCGTTTGAGTCGGCGCGATCAAAACCGATTGGCACGGTTTCACCCGTTTGGCCGCCACTATTTAAGTGATATCGAGATTCAAAATGTGTTGTCGAACCGTAATCAAATAATCGCCCCTAGCGGCGTGTCAGGGCAAGACTTTACGCAACGCTCACTATGGTCATATCGGCATCCCGATTTACTCATCGCTGACTCAACAAGCGACGCACAGAAAAAGCCAAATTTAGGCCCAAATTTTAAGCAGTCTTTACGGGTCTTACAAAATGCGCAAGTTGAATTCCGGTATCAGGTTCTAGCGAAGCAGTCGGCGCGAGTTATCTTTTGGCATCGTGGGCTTGATGGTAATGTCACTCAGGGCTCTTTTACTTCACTGAGCGAAGAGGGTAGCGAAACTCTCAATCTCGACGCAGGAGATTACGTATTTTACGCCGACCAACTAATGAACGTTGAGGTGGCGTCATCTGAGTACATTGAGTTGTCACAATTGTCTCGCCGATTCTATCCGATTAATACCAACGCTTTGATATATACGTTAGAAAGCCCTAATTCGGAGCAACTTATCAAAGTCGACTTCTTAGCGCCGCCCGACATCGTGTTTGGTATTAAGTATGAGTTCAAAACCGAATCCGATGAGTTAGTATCAAACGGCGTGCTTAACCATCAACAGATGTTAGATGCATTCTCCTCAATCCTAAAAGGAGCGCATGCTGGTACTGAGTCATCAAAGGTCAACCATGTTTCCAAATCAAGCGAAAAAATAATCAACGTGCCTGAAGGTGCCAGTAAATTCATTATTCTGCAACACAAGAATGCTGGGCTGATCCGCATAAGTAATAGCTTAGAGTCACTTGCACCTAAGGTTGTTTTCGCGGGTGAAGGCTCACGATTTCATTCGAATTGGTTTGAGTTAAAGCCAGAATTTATAAATTCGATTACGCACAAGGACAATACTCTGCCAAGTTCAATAGTCTCCGTTAAAGAACGCGCAACTTGGGTCACTAGTTTTGAAAAATATGCGTTTTCTGTAAATACGGCCCCTGTGCAAGTTCGCAGGCTTGCCACAGATGAGCTTCTACCGGTAATTGATCTGTATGAACCGATAGTTGTGAACGACGTTGAGCCTAAAAGTGCCATCATGTACAGACCCGTTAAACTTAATCAAACGTTTGAAATTGACGTTGAGACTAGTATTGAGGGCGATAAAACCGTTGTTCTTCAGGCCTTATATCAAGGCGCGAGTAATGACCTAAAACCGCTTTCGATCAGTATTGATGGCAAACACTATTCCTATGATTTACTCAACACTATGGGAACAATAAGCTTGCCGGCAATTAGCACTGGCAAACACAACTTAAGGGTTCAAGCTGAGAAAAATCTTAAGGTTTTTCTCAGCCATCTTGCTAGCGGCTCGGAGCAAAGTAACATTAGCTATAAAAAACGATCTTTTTTACAGTTTTCATCGCAAATAACGTATCGCCTGCCGAGATCAATAAAGACAGACCAAACCTTGCAAATCTTGCTTGCCGATACAGGCGTTTCGGAACCAATTAATCTTGCTATTAATGCGATAAATTCGCAGAAAAAACGACTTATTCGGAGCATACAAATTCTTCCTCAAAAGAATGAGAAGACAAACATGCTAAACCTGAGTGGTCAGCGCGTGTATTCAATGTCGCCAGCAATCTATCTTCCTTTAGAGACCTTAGAAGGTTTTGAGCCTCATCAGATAGAGCTATCATTTGATGATACACAAAAGCGTTTAATCAGCGTCGCACTACTTGACCGCTCGAGCGTTCAAATTAATCGTGCCTTTAGTGACACAATAGACGCAAGTCAAAGCAAGGAGCGATAGAATAATGACAGGTAAACATCGATGATCGCTAGATTTGTGTTGATCACTGCGGTGCTTTTAATCGGCCTTGGGGCTATTTGGGCTTACGAGTTGGTTTTCTCGGCGCGAGCGACAGCGAACGACCCGACTACGAGCCTCAAGGGGAATGATGATAAACTGGTGCAGATAACGCGATCAGCAAAAAACAAGACAAAACAAGACAGCCATCATCACCTCATACCCGTTAATCTGGATGAAATACAACCCTCTAAACAATTCATGTCACAATTAGTTGTTCAAAAGTTTGAATCTGCTTTGGAGAATCGAGAATCATCTGAATCCAGAGCGATTAACGCACCGTTTGATCAAATAGAATTTGATGCGGCAGTATCGCAAGACCGTTTAAGCGTTAGGGGTCAGTTCGGTGGCGTATTTCTACAAGCCCCACACAGACTGGCCGACAAACATACTGGCACTATCGTAGAGAAATTAGCTGATTCCACCGCAGTGATAGACGCATTTTTTATCAACCAACGCCATCGGCGAGAACTCGATTACAGCCGCCACTCGCCAAATGTTCTTAGTGATTTAAGCCTATCATATTTACGGCATACCGAGCGCGGTGTCGTGGTGCAAATTCATGGCTTCGCACAGGAGAAACGCAAATCGGCCGTGGCCAGGGACGCTCACTTTATCTTAAGCAGTGGGCATAAGGGTGCGCTAAAGTTACCGTCCAAGTTTTCACAATGCCTGCAACAGAGTGGTTTTTCAGGTGTTACCGTTTTTGGTAAAGATGTTGATGAGTTAGGGGCGACTCAAAATGTGGTAAAACGCGCCTTGCACAAACACCAGTTTCATCGGTTCTTACACATAGAGATGAGCCTGTCGCAACGCATAAGCCTAACAAAGTCAACGGCTGAACTCACTCGTTTTTCAGAATGCTTAGCGGCATTGGTGGCAATTTGATAGCAATGGAGAAATCGTTTGTGGCCGTTAACAAGCCTAGCTTGTATGTTGTTAGCTTGAGCTTGCTATTTCTCCAGTGTGCCTTGTTGCTGAGCGCTCATACTTCTGAGGCTCAAACCACAACACCAAGTGCGCCCGTTTGGTATGAGGCCGACCTTACTGTTTTAGCCCCTGATGAGAATCAGTCTGACGGCATTAAACAGCAATCCGGGTGGGTTACCGTAACGACTGAAAGACCTGCTTTTTTTGAGCTTCGTTCAGGGCAGGTTGCGCAATTAGTGCGCCGCGATGAAACGCATTCAGAACCGGTTCAAGTGCATATTGCTCAAGGGCGCGGCATGTTTCGTGCCCAAGCCGATATACGCTGGCTTGATCGCCGGCAACTAATTAACAACCCGCGCAGTCGCGATGTTTGGGTGATGCTGCAAAGCACAAACACTGTCGACATTAAGCTTCGCATCGGCGACCAACAAGCTCTTCGTGATCGAGATTATTGGGAACGCGTGGAGTTAGAAGACTCTAAGACGATTGAAGCCAAGAGCCTGGAATCAGGCAGAGAGGGCAAACTAAGCCCACTGCAAAAAGATGAAACCTTCACGTATCACGCTGAGCGCGATGAGCGAGTAAAACTCGACTACTACGCTGACTTTGATAACTTTAGGGGCTTGAGTAATGTGCCTGTCCATTTTCAATGGCAAATCGATCAAGGAACGCCCAGCAGTAGCATACGCTATGCTAATTTTAATTTTAAAGCACTAAATCAACATCAATGCACGCTGGCATTGTCGTTTCGAGAATCGATGGCTATCGATCTCAAGCGCGGCGAGACCTTGGTATTTCGTGCCTCAAAGGCGGGCTTTCTTACCGTAGATTCAAACCATAAAGGAGATTATTTTTTCTCACGAAATAGGGCGAACTTACTGGGAGCGAAGCCCAGCGCTTTAGGCCTGCCTTTATTGAGCGAAAAGTGGTACCCCTTGCTGCGCGCCTACAACCTCTCTGTGCCATTGAATTTAACCGATGAGAACAATAAGCTGACCACGCGCCGTGGTTTGTATCCGCAGAAAAACCTTCACCCAGTCAATTGGTTGTACTCGGTTCGTGGGCGTCCAATAGAGTTTCAGCGGCGTACCGTTGAACAAACGTCTCAGACTAACACACTGCATTTCTCGTCCCAGCAGTCGCGTTCAAATTTGACCAAGATGGTATTAGGGCGCTACCACCGCCTTGATGCCGTCCAAGAGGGGTTAACATTTTCCTTACCACCTAATCGAGTGTTGCGAGAACTTGAGCTAGAAGTGGCGACCCCACATGCCGGTTCCGACACTGTTTCACTCTGGGTAACGGTAGATGACCTGCCAGCCGAAAAATGGTTGTTAGTCCCCAGTTTACAAGCCTTATCTGGCCAGCCTAGTGTGTTGAGTTTGTACCTAGAAGCGAGTTTGAAGTCGACGGACACTGAGCCGGTGTCAACGACGGGTGCCTTCGCTCATTTAAAACAAGCCGCGCCGATGGTTCGAACCAATATAGCGTATTTGCCAATTCCGGATTCTGCCAAGAAAGTCACCATTAATCTCGTTAAACGAGATTCACAACAGGGCAAAGAACACTGGATATCGTTACGAGACTTTGTCTATAGATCAAACTTAGGTGACGTGGCGATACTGAATGAATCGGGCTCTAAAACGCTTTCGAGATTGTCGCATGCCTTTGATTTGTTTAGAGAGCAAGAGTCAAATTTTATAGGGCTAACGAATGTCAGCACACGCGATGCAAATTCAGCGCTTGAGGATTCACTTCAAGATTTAGAAACACGATCGTTTACTGAGCAACGAAGTTTAATTCACTGGGCACGCTTTTTTCATGTGGTGAGAAATGCACGACAAGCACTAGAGAGTGACTATATGGCTGAACCGGCTAGTGAGCAGCTGCGTCGATTTAACGACGTTAGCGCTTCGATATGGCGTGATATACAAGGCTGGCTCAACGGCCCTCAACCCTCTACTAGTGTGCAGGTGTTGATTGGCCTTTTACTGCATCACCCCGATCAAGCAGTACGCCTGCGCGCGCTCACGCTGTTAACCCAGCTAGAAGAGGGGGGCCTGATAGCCACCAATCGTTTGGAGCAAGCACTTTTGGCGTATTTGTATCAAGACATGCGACAGCTGGAGAAGGTCTTACCTAAACTAATGCAACTATGGCTGCAGCAGGGCAAATACTATTTGATAGAGTTACTACCAAAACCCCCTGAATCCGCAGCGTATTTCGATTTATTGAGTTCTGTGGTGCAACGTCGGGAGCTTATCGAGCTTCAACAGCATTATGACAATTCCGCTTTTAAACCAGAAAAATCAAAGACGCTTTATCACGTTGCGCGTTCGCTCTACAAGCCTGATACAAAGGCACAAGTCTTGACTGAAGAAATGCGCTTATCCTACCTCAAAGAGTTTGTCTATTGGCGGGCCAACCAGCAACCCGTACAAGAGTACACGCAACACTTGACTCTACAACATCGGACTCGTCCAGAACTAAACCAACAGGCGTTCCTAGTAGGCCCAGAAAGTACATTGGTGATCAAGAGTAATGAGCTGCGACGTTATCGTATAAAGGCGGCCCCATTGTTAAATAATGACCGTCGAGCGAAAGGGATTAACAATTCAAGCCGCATCACGATTGGTGACAATTCGCACTCGATTACGGGCGTAAACCAAAGTAACTGGTTTAGCGTCGCTACTGAGAGTGACTCGCCGAAAGTATTCGGCAATTTTTCCACGCTCATGTTCTCTCGCAATGATCAAGAGCAGAACCAAGTCACAATAAAGGCAAACCAACCTTTGGTTGTGTATCTGGAGCGCATGGATGACCCAGCGGGCCTGTTGCAAACACACTCAGCGTCGTTAGAGGCGGTTTCTTCGGGCGCTTACAATGCAACCCGGCCCTTATTAACGCCCATATCGGCCTATCTGTCATTACCACGACAACAACACGATGCCTGTGGTGAGATAGAGCACAAAACCCTAACGCAAAGTGATTTTGTGCGTCCACTCGACATCGCTAATATTAAACACCGAGTGTCGAAATCAAAATCGAACCAGTGGGTTGAGCAATATTTAGCTGAGGGTGATACGGGTATTATTGACATTCAAGGACCTTCCGATGACATAGCAACATCGGCTAAGCTCATTCATTGGGCTGAAAGTGAAGCCGGGCGACGACGATACCCCGATTTGCGCGCCACGGCATTTCAACAGGTTCGTTGGCGTGAATTATTGGATATACAACATCATGCGGGTTCCTATCAATTACAGTTCCAAAGGCCAACGGCGATCTCCCAAATAGAATTACAACGCATAGCTCTGTCTAGCAAAGTCAGACGTGATTATCCATTTAAGATTTCGGGTCAGACTGCGCAAGGGTTTACCGTTTCTTCGCCTTCAGAAGAATCAGCCAGCCTCAACGTTGCCGTGAGAAAGCGTTTGTTTGACAGGACGAAACCGGTACATATATGGGTTCAGATTGACGATAAAAAGGCTAAAAAATATGACATCAACACCGGCTCGACTCGCCGCATCATATTGCCATTGAAGCAAGGGAGCAATGTAATCAAGCTCTGGATGGGGCCGGGTAGCATGCGAGAAACGGCATTTTATGATGTTGTCCTGCCGAATAATATTCAAGCAATTCAAACCGCTGCAACTCGCTTTTTTTCAGCAGCGCCGAACAAAGGAATAGACTTGCTTATTCGGGGGCCGCAGCGCTTAAAAGTGGTCGTGGCCAATTCCGCTGGGCAGACTAACGTCACTGAACGGCATCTGCCAGCGGGCTCGAATAAACTGCGCTTTGATGCAAAGGGTGATTTTAGGTACTTCCGTTTCTTCGTTTTGCAAGAAAACTATCAGGCCGTGCCGCCGCCGATTGACGAAACTCAAGCCGTCGTGCGCGCGCAAAGCTGCTATAACAACGTAAAGTGCTTATCGAGAAACTCAATACTTGATAACACCAAGCTTAAAAAGATATTAGACTTTGGTTTTAACTCGGCAGTAAAACACTCGTATGACGTTTCTAAAAATACTGGATTTAAGCGTCTGCAAGGTACTAACAATTTAAACGCCGACCATTCTTGGATTGATACCAAATTCGAGACGATACAAACAATTGATATCCCAAAACCAACATTGGGCTTGGATTTTCGCTGGGTTGACAGAGACTCAAGCGATGAAGACCCTGATAGTTTGGATCAACTGAATAGCGCCTTTGTTCAGTTAAATGGGTGGTCTCGCCAAAATCGAGCGGATGGGCATCAAATAAGCAGCTTCGACGCTACGCTGAGACGATTCGATATTGCCAATGTTTATCGCCTCCACGGGCGCAATGATTGGCTTAAAAGCGGAAACCAAGTGCCGTTTAATTACGCATTAGGCGGTGATGTGTGGCACCAAAGCGAGACCGATCTCAACTCATCCATCAGCAGTGGGCAATTGTACGCGCGCACTCGTTATACTGTTCAAGCTACGCCGCGCATTAGTTTAAGTACGCGCGGTCGTGTTTGGGTTCGTGCCAGCAATGCGGGCAGTGCGGCAAACTTCAGTCTGATTGACCCTGATGTATGGAGCCAATTTAAGGAACAACACCAATACGGTATCGGTTTAGCGCAGAGAGCCGTGTATCGTCATAAACTTGATAGCGAAACATATGCTGAAGCCAATTTTCTGAGTAACGAAAACCCCTTAAGCGCTGATCGGATTGGCCTGTCATTGGGATGGAGATCTTATTTTGGCCAAGCGTCGAGTGATATTAACGTCAGTCATCGACAATTTCGAAATGACAGCGATCGTGAACAAGCGTTTGACCGTACCGATGTCAATGTGTCCGCCGACTGGCTCTTACCATTTTCACGGCAGTCAAATTTTCGTTTATCAGCAAGAGCACGATTTAACACCGATGCCAACGATGTATCGTTGTGGCTTAACATAGGCTGGTTTCAGCATGCGGGGCAACAGCTATTCGACTTTCGCCCCGACGAACTTCGATTTCGGCGCCCCAGAGATTGGTGGCTCCGACGATCAACTCAAACGCACTATTTGGAGGGGAATTACTAGTGAGTAGTACACTCTTCACCCTGCGGTTAAGCGAGATTGACCAGCGCGTTTTCGCAAACATTACACGCAAGCATGTCACACTATATGAGCAAACTGCGAAGGCAGACTCGGTTTTGTCGTACGTAATAGAGTCTATCAAATTCAGCGTTGAACAACTTCGCACACACGTTCAGCAGAATGAACGATTTAAAAAGCGTACTCGCATCGCCAAGTCGCAGGTAGACCTAAATGAAATATTGCTGGAGTACTCACAAGTTTTAGGGGCTAATAAAAAGCAGCTACGCGGAGACAAAAAAGCCTTAGATCGATATCTGGACGCTGAAGCTTTGAACGATCGGTTTGCACGGAATCTAGGCGAAGATGAACGTGAACTGATTTATTTACTGGGTCGATTGGCCGTTGTAATGACAGAATCGACAAGCGAGGTATCGATCAAGGTTTGGCAAGCTTCAGACGCAACCAAACTATTAGAAGCGTTACTTATTTACAAAGGAGATGCTCGTGTTCGAATAGCCACCAAGGATTGCATCAGTCTGGTTTTTCGAAAAAATAATGGCACCGGCTCGCCGACCATTGCGCCGACGATATCCTTGATTCAACTATTACTGCGCGTCGCACAAAACCCTAAACTAGAGATTGAGCTACAAATAGCGTCGTTTTCCGCACTTGCTCAAGTTAGCCCAGCGGAGTTCAGTACCTTAGCATTAAGCACCATAGAGAAGTCGCGCCTGAATGAGCAGGGCGGAGGTAAAGATGATTTTTTTGTGCGCGCAGAAATTGCCAGAATTTTGTGCCGAGACTACTTACAACTACCTTCGGTCGAAAATTTAATCAGTGAAATCAAACACGACAGAAGTGATTTTGTGCGCCAAGAGTTGGTAAGAGGATCTTTAACATTGCCTCACGATATCGCCTTAGATCTGTTACTCGAAATGTTACAGCATGAAACAGTCGATAAGGTATCGGCCAGTGCCATATTTGCATTGTGCCAGTTTCACTATTTAGACACACCGACGCTATTCAGAGTCGGAGACCACTTGGGCGCATTAATAAGATCGAGCGACAGTGAACTGGTGACTCGGGCGGTATTAGATGCGTTACCGAGGTTGGCCGCTCGACTGGCGAGTGATTCAAACCTGTGCTCAGACACTTCTGATTTACAAAAATGGTACCGACGCTTTAACCCCATTATCAGTGAGACTCACTTAAATACCGATCACCTTAAAATTCGGCGTTGGGCCTCAAGTTCGCGAGAGGCGCTATGGGTTCAGTGTCATATTACTGAGCGTAAACACTATTTGAAGCTCAAGCAGCATTTAGAAAGCGTTCGGCCTAGTAAAACAGCTCACATCAACAGTATTGGCGAGCTTTCTGAGGAGGCACTCGGGCGTGTATTGTCAGTAATAGCGCAAGAAGACTTTGGATTTGATGTGCAATGTAAACGAAAGGGCATCAAGTTAACACGCTGGGTTCGATTTAAATTTCGTTTGTGGCGATTTTTATACGAACTCAAGAATTCAGCCTCGGATAAACGCCAAGCACATAAACATATGATTGGCCGCGTGTTCTACGGCTTGATGTCAGTGCCATCAGGCCGCCTCGCTGAACAAACCATCACAAAAGTACCCGGCGAGCCCGTTACGGTAACGGCCGAAGATGGACCGAGAAACTACTTACCATTGGTCGATGAGTTGATCTCAAGTCTCGACCAGTCGTGGCCAACTCAACCGCTGAAAATATACACCAGTGAAGGAATCACACTAATTACCCCTCCCAGTGGTTTTATCGCTCGTTTGCGTGCAAGGTGGACTTTAACTTGGCAATTTGCACTTTATGCCGAGCTGCGTAATTGGAAGGAGGGAAGTACCAATGACGCCAACGAATACCTCAGTCGAGTTGCCGACTTAGGTTTTACCTTTTCAATGACGGGCTATACACAGGAAATAGGGCAGGAACCATATCCGATACATGCATCTATTAGTCGTTTTCTGCCAGCCTATACCTTACCCAGCTTGGCGCTATTTTGGAGTGAGATAAAAGACTATTTCGCCTCTGTTTACGCCAATAGCCTAAGCCAACTGTGGGCATTTATGCTTGGTTTGTTTGCCTTGTTCGTTGGTAAACACGCTGTAGCAAATCACCAAATGAATAAGTCTCGAAGCGCGATACCACTGTCTGTCGGAGGCTGGGGCACGCGAGGTAAGTCCGGAACCGAACGTTTAAAAGCAGCGGTGTTTAATGGCTTAGGTTTAAAGGTGATTTCCAAGACCACCGGTTGTGAAGCCATGTTCTTGGAGGGCGGCGCACATCAGCCTTTGCGTGAATTATTCTTATTTCGACCTTACGACAAAGCCACTATTTGGGAGCAGGTTAATTTGATGAAAATCGCCGCCCAACTCAAAGCCGATGTCTTTTTGTGGGAGTGCATGGGGCTAACACCCGCTTATGTTCATATTTTACAACGTCATTGGATGCGCGATGACATCGCCACGATCACCAACACCTACCCAGATCATGAAGATGTCCAAGGCCCCGCTGGGATTGATATTCCGCTGGTGATGAATGAGTTTATCCCCAAGAACTCAACATTGGTAACCAGCGAAGAAATTATGCTGCCGATACTACGTGCGGGCTGCCAGGAGTTGGGTACAGCATGTCATGAGGTAACTTGGCGCGAGACGATGACGGTAACTGACGACATTATGAGCCGTTTTCCTTATGAAGAGCATCAAAATAATATCGCTTTAGTAACCGTCATGTGCGAACAATTAGAGGTGCCAAGGCATGTTACTCTAAAGTCGATGGCCGATAATGTTGTGCTAGACCTAGGAGTGCTGAAAACATACCCGCGTTCAACCATTAATGGCCGCACCCTTGAATATGTGATGGGCAACTCGGCTAACGAACGCTTAGGGGCCATGGGCAACTGGCGGCGTATGGGCTTTGAACAAAACACACTGGAGCTAAGCCCCGAAACCTGGGTGTCAACCATCGTCAATAATCGCGCTGATCGCATTCCGCGCTCTAAAGTATTCGCATCCATGTTGGTCAAAGATATCAGCGCAGACTCACACGTTATTATCGGTACTAACGTTGAAGGCTTTGAGACATTTCTACATGAAGCTTGGAATGAACAGTATGCGGGCTACTCGATTTGGCAGTCAGATTTAGAGGAAGCAAGGAAACGGTGCATCGACATGGCTACACGATTTCGGGTAGCGACCGATGCGTCACATATTGTTGCGAGAATTTCCGCGATGAGTGTCGGCTTAGGAGGCGAACAAGTTGTCGAAATCGAATCTTTAACAGCGATCACGGATTTATCACTGCCGCAAGAGCAACAGACACACACAGAACATATCAAACAGCTCGCTGAACAATGGTTCAACGAGCATAAAGCATTTATAGACGTAATTGAAAACCTAGCTTCCCGCGACCAAGAAGAATCTAATAGCTTGATCTTAGCTCTGGCCAAGCAAGCGTTTTTTGATCGTATACATTGTTACGTAGACTCATCCATCAGCGGCGAAGAAATTATCTCTGAAATTGTCACAAAAACGCCACCAGGATTAACCAACCGAATCATGGGATTACAGAACATTAAAGGCACTGGATTGGACTTTGTATATCGCTGGCAAGCTTGGGAGCGCTGTCATCAAGCCTGTAAGCAACTCGAAAGTGATGACGAGGCAAGTAGATTAAATGGCCTTAAAGAACTCCGATCATTTGAAGAGTATGGGCAGCTATCGCGCGACTACGTAAGAGAAAAGACCGAACTCCATAGAAACTCTCCGCAATTTCAAATGGAATCAGCCCAAGCTGACCTTCTTGAAATAGAAACCAAAGTAAGCCCAAATAATAATCAGGTGGTACAAAAGGAAAGTGGTCGTTTTAATCAGCCGCATATTCGTAAAGCGATAAACGTAGTAGAGCAACTTCTCGATCTTGGCGATGCAGTCGACCGTCGTAAGAAGGCAGATCGTATATATCAAGACCTAATTAATTACCGAATCAGTAGGGCGCGAGCAACTGTCGAGTTACAAGCTTTAACCAAACGCCAAAAAGGTAATTGGCTAATTAAACAGCTTTCTGGATGATACTACGCGGCCTCTATATTTTATGATAATGAAGAAGGCGAAGAAACAGGCTTTGCTGCTCGTTATACGATTGCGCCAATAAAGTCAGACTCGAGTGTTGTCCATCTTGGCTTAGCTTATAGGGATATCGACGATGAAAGTGCGTTGGGTTTTGAGGCAGCAGCCACTTCAGGCCCGTTTCATATTCAAGCAGAGTATATGGATGGCGAACAAGGTACTGATGATATCAGTGGCTATTATGTTCAAGCTGGTTATATTCTCACCGGCGAATCAAGACCGTACAAAGGCGGGATATTCAAGCGTGTTAAACCAGAAGGCAAATCGGGCGCCTGGGAAGTTGTTGCACGCTATGAAGATGGAGATGCCAACTACAGCGACATTGAATTGGGCCGTACTGATGCGACTTCCTACACAATTGGTATGAACTGGTACGCACACAAAAATATTCGATTCGGCGTAAATTATACTGACGGTGAAGATAACTTGAGCAACGATGACGGCAGTGAGTTCCGAGTTAGATTCCAACTAACATTCTAGTTATTAGAAGCACACACCCAAAATAAGCCAAGCTACAGTGGATGTAGCTTGGCTTACTTAGTGATGCGTAGAAGAGGGCGTGATGACATCGAAACTCTAACTGAATATTCGCACAGCGAGGGTGGACGTCAACTTAATGACTTTAATTGGAAATTTAGAGTCTTAGTTTGCATTAGTTCACTATAAGCACAGAAAGGGAATTTGTCTAAATGGCCTTTAGGACCATACAAATTTTTATCTCGAATTATTTCTTTGGGTTCGCAATTCAGTAATACACTGGTCGTGGGTTCGGAATTCTAAAAAAGGCTGGTCAGGTACGGGGCAGCAATACGTAATTCAGAATCATGCTGGTGTACCCATTGTCCAAAAAATGGACATGCGACTAAATAACTAAACACTAAACTATTATATATCAATAACTTAGAAGGAATAAATCTTTCTAAAATGCAACCAATTCACTAAACATCAGTACTCAGATTCACCATGAAAATGCTTGTAACCAAAACACTAAACGACACAACTAACTCGTTGAACTTATCAATCATTATTCGCACTCCCTATAAGTTACACTGGCTTTTGAAAATATGCTTTTTAAGTAAGTATGACTGATAAATCACCAAATATTGATGTTTGTAAAATAGGTGGCGCAGAATTCGCCTTCGTATATCACAGAAACCCTCGCTCAATAGAGTTTTTCCCGTTGGTCTGGGAATGTGCCAGAAAACTCAGAGATGATCCTAGGAAAGTATGTTCGAGCATTCTCGTGAGCGCAGACATAACTTGTCGCTTAGATCAAATTGAATGGGCATACACCACTCCTTTCTATCAATCCAAACTTGTCTTTTACTTCGGTGGTGGCGAGATTCTTTACGTTACTCTGTCAAATCGAAATGTTTTACACAGTGGGAACGATAGATTTATAGCTGATGATCTGAAAACCTATCTTAAGTCGGGGACGTATGGACAAAGAGACGGGGGCCCACGGGATATCACACTTGAATGGGTCTTCTATTTTGCTCCTACCCCGTTTAGGAGAAGTAAATATCTGGTTTGTGAGCCACTAGCTTCTGATGGACCGGTAGTGCTACTTGATACAAAAACATTTATTCGAGATTGGCGCGAACAGAGTCAACCGGGATCTAAGCTAGCAAATTTAGTACGTCGAAGGTTCGAGTTCCATGAAAAAGGTGGCAATCGCGACGACCTTGAATTGATAAATTCGACACGTTCATTATCAAAGAAATGGAGCCTAGTGAGAGAAATGCCTTGCGGAGTTGGTTTTAACTATAGAGGCGAAATTGCTTTCTCAAACGGTCGGCATCGAACCGTTAACCTTGCAAATGCTGGATCACCGTACATACCTGTTCAAGTGGCAGTTGATCAAGAAGAAGTGATGCGAGATCGTTTCGAATGGCCGGGTGTCAATGGACTTTAAACTTCTCCAACTAGCCTACTATTCTCGGAAAAATCAGCTGCCGAAACTCAGCGTCGGCCTCAATACTCGTATCAAAGAAAGTCTTAGGAATATATAGTTTTCCGGTGTTGTCATTTCTAGTTACAAAGTAAGGAAAGCTGTAACTACCGGACTCTCGAGCTATATCTGGATTGAGATTCCCCCAGTCTATTAGAGTCATGCCGTTTGGGATTTCGGCTTGCGCACAGCGGTCTAATTTGTAATACATGATTTTTATTTGAGTCCAAAGTTCTAACTGATAAAGAATCATTGAAATCTCTTTTGGAAAGGGTAGCAATTTACGATTTTCCTTAATGCCAGTTAATATTCCAGGCTCCGGGGCTAGGTGGTCGTATTCTCGAATGCTCTGGTAGTAGAATAGCTCTCTGGATCCTTTAAGTTTAGACTTAGATAAAGATAGTGAAATTATCCTATGTGTATTACAAACAGGGCAGACGGCAGGGTCTCTATACAATTGGTGCTCACAATGCCCCAATGGGTGATCAAGTTCCTTTGAATTGCGAAGTTCCCGAGACGATACTCGAAGTACTTCTTTTCTGACTTTGAGAGCAGCTTCACTAAAGAGATCCAAAGTGTCGACAGGGCCAAACAAATCGCATTCCTTTTCATATGAAAATTCTACCTTTTCCATCGGAAATATCTCTATATTTAGTTCCTGAAGCTCATTGAACTGACTCTTGTCAAATCCAAGCTCTCTAGCAACAAAAGAAGGGTAAGCTTTTGAAGGGAAGTGATCAGTATTTACGAATCTCGTTTTCCTTAATAAATCGGTATGAACTATATTCTTTTGCAGCGAAGATAAGGGATGACCGAAAAAATCATCAAGGATCTTGAATCGATCTTGGTATATGCCTGTATCAAACGCACTTCTTTGAGCTAGCGTTTTAAAGTCCATCCGAGGTCCACAATCTTCGCAATTGCGAGCTTGGATTTGAGAAGCTCCCGCCCACAACCGTTTGCATGTTGGGCATCCGGTTGTAAGAGGGCGCTTATGAACAGGGCAAATATTTAGCCACGAAGCGTTAAAGTAATTTGAGTGATATCCTATCCTCGCGCATTGGGGACAATTACAAATAAGATTGTCCTTATAGACTTCGGCTGTCAGCTTTGTCTCATTTAGACCTAGCTTTCTCTCATAGTGGTTTGCTGCCTTAAGAAGGAGACGATCACTTCCGCGTTGACATTCAAACGCAGCTTTTGCTTCAGAGTAACCTCGATCAATTAAGTCCATGACTAAATCCTGCTCTTTAAACTTAACCACTTTGAAAGAACCCTGGTTTGCTATCCAAATTCTATTGACGAAACCGATATAGCTTTCACCACGTTTTCTCAGGTTGTGTCCCGTATTCATTTTTATTCTCAAGCGGTTTTTTCTAGAATACAGGGCTCGACTCCTGATGCTTTAATACTCTGGTAAATCATCTCCTCTAGAGAATCCAGATCTTCTCCATCGTATTTTGGTAGATAATCGGATAGGAGGATTCTGATTGCGCTCACAAAGTACTGCATCGGCCACGAAGACAACTTTAGAGGTCGCTTAAAATCATCGTCGAAGACATTCCAAATCTCTGCAGCTATCGACGAGAGTTGCCAATCTGAACCAAGGTTTTTTGAAACGAAGTGTTGAGTCAAACTCATTGATCCATCTGGCATTTTTGTCAGATCTAATTGCTGTAAGCATTTACGCAGCTGTTTTTTGCTTGTGATCCCTTTAAAGTTATGTCGATTAGTAAAAAAGCGTCCACGGATGAGTTCATTCCTTTTCTTTTTGATTAACCCGAGAAGCGAAAGTGATGCTTCGTAATTCCCTACAAAAACAATGCAAATATTAAATTTAGCTTCTCTTAATTGATCATAGACCTCTGCAAAGACTTCGATCTGAGGCAAGGTCAGGCGGTGCATTTCATCAACGAAAAGGACAACTTGCCTCGTACTATTTAAAGCCGCTAGTTCAGAGAACCGATGTAATACCAGACTGGACATTTCGTCTGATGTCGCCGACCTTTTTGTTATGATCCCAAGAGATTTACAGAGCTCACGAAAAACTGTTGCTACCGTATTTCGATCTCGTCTGGGCATAGTAATGCGGTGTGAATGAACTTTTTCGCCGAGCCTATTTACTAGCAAGTCCGTTATGATTTCTATCGCTCTTGTTTTTCCAGTCCTAAAAGGTCCAAGAACAAAGCCACCGGTAGCGCCATTATAAATCCAGGACAATATTATGTTCTTTAAAGTTGTAATCGCAGGTGTTTCGATAGAGAAGCTTGCCGGGTCATAAATGGGATTCGTTGTTGTATTTGCACTGTTCATTTTATACCTCGTTAATTTTTAACAATTGATGGAGTCCAAACTTTGACTTTGGGCGTTCTTTTTTTACTCAACTTTTTCGATTTAACTGATTTAGAACGAGCTGGGTTAATTTTCTGTTTTCCGTCAAGGGGGCATTGGCGTTCCCGCAAAAGCCTTACCTTCTCGGTGACAATACGAGGAGTAGCAGGTAGCGTTTCTAAATAGTCGAAGTAGTCATCGGCTGTTTTGATAGCTAAATCTTTATACTTGGTCGTATATTTACTTATTTGTTTTCGTGTCCTCAGGCTTAACTGAGATCCTTGTCTCGATTTTTGGCAATACAGGGTTCCTAGGTACTTTCCACCCAGTGTGTATGCCTCAACCGTTCTAATATCTGAGATATCGATTTTTATCGAAATTTGCTTACTCACTAGATCTGGGTCACATATACATCTTCCTTTATATTTAAGAGTTGAATAGTTAATATGCGGTCTCGCGCCGTCTTTTATATTTTGGCGAACCGTTACTACCTCTGTGTCCAACATGGCACAGACTCGACTTTCCGCATATTCAAAGTCGATCGGCAATGGGTGTTTCTCAGCTTCTTGACGAAGAACCTCGAGAGGTGAAAATCCGTTGAGTCGCTCGTGAGGTTTTGCGTTGTAGGTAGCGAAAAACTTATCTAACAGTTCCTCCAAGTGATCGATATTTAGTATTGGCGGTGTTTTATAGTTTTTTAACGTTTCTTTAATCGGATCTGTCGGGGATGAGCCGGTGGTCGATTCAAAACGGTGGGTCAATTCATTGAGAATTTTGAATAGACCTTCTACCCACAAACGGTCCGTCGGTTGTTTTATGCGACCAGGATTTAGAGTCGCTCCTGATCTAAAACAAATAATTCTACGCAGGCGATTTGCATGATGCGACATAGCATTATCAAGTTTGATAACGCCCAATGCGATATTTTGATAGATCTCGTTTACTGCTGTAGGAAATGCCGCGCAAGGTGGGTAAGGTTCCTTTTCATGAACTAGCTTTTTTGGCTTCCAAGGCTTTCGTAGTTTATCAAAAAGATATAGCAAATCTTCATGACTGGGTGTATCAGCACAACACAAATGATATTGAATTACAGCATTGGATTTAGGCTCTACTGCAACGGCAATCGATATTCTACTCAGTCGTTGAGCGATATAGGCTCCGTCGATAATAAAGTCGTGTGAAACACCAAGATCCATTTTTTGTTCGTCAATCTCTATTTGCTCATAAACTCTACGCTCCTCATCTCTAATTAGACCAATATCCCATTGTGGCCTTGGCATTGACAACTCTCTAACCCAGCGATCGTAGTGACGACAAAAAGAGACGTAGCCTCTGCGAACACTCAGAAACGGAAAACAGTTATCACTCCCAATTTCTTCTTCTAGTCTGTTGAGCAAATAGCGATGAGCTCTGGACTTTGTCATATTCTCAGCGCCTTTTTTGCGCTGAATATGATCATAGATTTTAACAAGTAAGGAATTTACGCTGCTAGGATATCGCTTAAACGTTGCAACCCACATTCCTTGGTCGCTATCTGATTCTTCTTTACGCTCATATTTCTTTAATCTTTTCCCTGGAATCAGTCCTTCAATAAGAGGCATCACTCCGTATTCGTCTGGAGTTGTACACCTTTTTAAAGTCTGCGAGATCAAGCCTTTTGATAATCCATACTTACTCGAAATCTGTGAGTAGGGCATGCCTGACAAGACATCTTTCATCACACGAACATTTCGAAGAAATATCTTGTCCTTTGATGGTTTAAGTTTTTTTCTAACAGCAGAAACTGATCCCCAAGCGCCGAATTCAGACAATTGGGGATGGTCTTTCAGTATCCGTGGAACATTCATGGTCTAAGACCTACTGTCGAATCGAAAGAAATGGGTTGATCGCTAAGATTCATTATGATTTCACCTCTATGCACCAACCGCCAAAGTGCTATCTCTCTGAGTCTCATCTCCAAACGATTGTCGATAGATACAATGTCTGAATAATGGCAACGATCATGAACTAATAGCATCCTACCTATTTGTTCTTCTTCCTGTATAGTGATCAAATTCTTACTTCCGTTTAGTACGCGAGAAATATAAATCGCATTTCTCGATAATAATGCGTGTTCGCGAATCTCTTCATTATCGACAATCTGAAACGTGAAATTCTCATCGCGCGCTTTTGCTTCCATGGCTGCCCTGTATTTCGCTTCAAACTTCTCAATGTTCTTATGAGGTTTAACCTCAATAATGAGGCGACTGCCATCTGTTCTCAGGACAAAAAAGTCTGGTATGTATCGGTTACCATGAACCCCGTACTGTGTAGGTTGTGGCGTGAAGCGCTCGACATTAAAGTCAAGCTCTAATTTAGCTGCGTAATACCATTCCTCGAGAGAATGATAACTCCATCTACTCTCATGGCATTTTGAAAATACATGCTGGAAGTTGTTGGCTACTTTTCGGATTTTGTAATCGTTAGGCACGCGGTCTGGTTCTTGACCATAGCGATCGATGTAAATACTCACTTTCTAAACCTCGTTAAATATTCTTGATTGGCAGCAATAGACTTTTAACTAAAAAATAGGTCTCAATAGTCCAATTCCGATTTTGATTTAGTCTCTATTTCTGAACATCTCTTCGTTTTCTTATTAGTTTTGAGGTTTTTATACCTATGCTCACCAGCTTCAGCGAACACAAAAGTGTACGGACCGTGCACTTTTTGGTATCTTGATAACACACACACACGCAGCGGCAAGACAAATGATTAATAGACTTGGGACTGGTATGCCTCTGTCATCGATAGATGTAAGACAAATACTGGGGGAGTCCTCTGAGGCTCACCTAGCAAGAATGAAAAAGCGTCTGAAAGCAGGAGAGACAACTGCGGGCAATAGCAATGTATCGCCGCTTGCGCGACGTACATTCGAAATACTCAAAGCTATCGAGGGCTCTCTACCTTCAAAGAAAAAGTTCTCAGATGGTGACCTAACTGCCCTAAAGGTGATTTGGGATCTAGCTGATAGAAGCCATGACACTTTAAAAAAATTTGAGGAATCTAGAAGTGACTTTTCTGAGCTATTCAGAGTTTGCAACCAGATTGATAATGAGTCTGACATAATGAATTGGTATATTTATCGAAACTCCAAGACTTTCGAAGTTACCTTAGTCAAAAATGAGCCCAAGGAGCGAATAGTAGCTAAAGCTAAGAACGTAGAATTGCGACTAAGAAGGCTCAAGAATCAGCGGGAAGGTTTACTACTGAAGCTAAGAGCTGGGATGGTTCCTGACTCCGAAAATGGCACACTTACAGAACTCGAAAAAATCAAAATTGAGATGGAGATAAATGTACTTTACGAGTCAATTTTGGATTTAGAGCATCAGGTTTTAAATAGTGATCATGAATCATTATCATCAGATCGATTATTGAGCCAACCTAGTTACAACGGATTCCAACTCAAGACGTCAATCAAAGAAGTTTTGTCACTCCGGCGAAAGCTAAATAATACTCACGGTAAAATTGATGAAAAATGGGGGGCGGGAAATCTAAAGTCTGTTTGATAAAACTAATGTGAAATAATGCGTTTCAAAAATTGAAGCAGAGTGCAGAAACCGAGCATATCACTCTAGAATTTGGAATCGATACAGCTATGCGAACTCTCTTAGTTTATTGATGATGTTCCTATATCAGATGCCCAAGAACCATAATAGGGTGATAAATTTACCAATATATTTATTTGGACAAAAAGATATTCGGTAAATCGTTCTCAAATGCGATTTCATAAGTACCATTAGCTCGAATTTGTCAAAAAACTTCGCTCAAGTAAAATGAAGATGAGGTTTCACGAGAGAACTCATTGGTTTGAATTGTTATTTTTGAAAGTTGAACTCAAACTATAAAGCTCCCAAAATAATTCTCTTGAGGTATACCTGAACTCGAATCATACCTTCTTCAGAGTCATTGGAAATGACTTCAAGAGGGCTTTGTCCGTCAAAATCTATAAGGGGAGATTTAAAATATGAAATCCAATTCTTATCAGGATATAGGGTTTGAATATCCTTTTTTATAGCTTTGAGCGTAACAAGCCTTGCGATAGCTACGTCATTAAGGAGAGGATAGTTACTTTTGTTAATTGAGACTAAAAGCCTATGAATAGACTCGTCTCCAATAATAATTTTTTGCTCTGCCACACTTAGACCGAGCTCATCAGATAGCTGAAAGAACTCAGATAAAAGCTCGGCACTTGCTGTTCTTCGTGCAGATTCTATTTCTCGGATGCTCATATTTTCAGACCTTATATACCCTTGGATATCTGATCTTATACTTTCAAAAACTATTTAGGGCGACTAAATTTTCTAACAAATATGGCTCGAGCGTATTATATTTATTCATTTTTTCGCTCTTTTCTATTTATCTTGATGTCCCAAATTGATCAGCAGTTGTACCTTCTAGATCGACTGCTTTTTAGTAGCGCTGATAGAATTGTTTTAAAATTTTTTGCGCAAATCAGAGCTACTAGTTTCGAGTGATTTGAAGAACACTTGATTGACCGCGCTTTGTTTAACTTCTATCTTCTATCACTACATAATTAAACATCGCAATTCATCTGTGAAACATAGTGCTCATTCTGTTGTAAAACTATTCATTCTGCTCATAAGCACGACGAGCCTGACTGCCTGTGTTCAAACCAGTGCTCAGCGCTTAAAGCTGATGCCCACGCCGCTAATCTATACCAATGCTGTTACTCAAAGCTTAGCTTCTGTTGAGCTATCTGCCGACGCGCCTTATGAAGGCGTTCTTTACATCACCGATAGAGCACCTGTGGCGGTAGAGAAGCGCATTGATAAGCTTAAGGAGTATTCGAAGGAGCGTAACGCGTTTTTTAGTGCTGGCCTTAACTCGGTTGTACTGAACCAGTATGGCAAGAATCAACTGTCGATTTCTAAGGTTGAAACGTTCGGTGTTTTGAAAAAAGCGCTGCCGTTTGGTCGCCTAACCGATCTGGATCAGCTTAAAAGCGCTAAAGGAGGCGATGAACGTTTAATTAGCCTAATCGATAAAAAGCTTGAAGTGTCTCAACAAAAGGATATTTTTATCTATGTTCATGGCGCACATGATAGCTTTGATAGCCCGCCGTTAATTGCCGGCGAACTTTGGCACTATTTAGGCTATGAAGGCGTAATGATCAATTTCCTTTGGCCTGCTACCACGGCGAGATTTGGCTATTTTAAGGATACTGAGAATGCACAGGTGAGCGGCCATAACTTAGGCAAACTGGTTCGGTATTTGGCTAAAAGTACACAAGCTCGAAAAATTCACTTGGTTAGCCACAGTGCTGGTGGTCGTGTAGTTGTAACCGCACTAAGAGAACTGGCAATCGCCAAAGACAATGCTGACGGCAAAATAGGCAATGCGATGTTGATTGCCAGTGACCTGAACCCTACCGTGTTTGCTATCGCGGTCTCTGATGGAATCGCTGAGCTACCAAGCCGCTTAACGATTTATGGCTCTACTAAAGACACTGCTTTGAGCGTTTCTAGCTTTCTATTTAAGGAGCTTAGGCTAGGGCAACTTAAGGAACAATCAACATTACCTTCGCACATTATTGAACTTTTCGATAAAAGTAACATCGATGTTGTTGATGTTACCGGGGCCCCTAAGATATTTGCCGCTCACGGTCACTCGTATTTTCGATCTAGCCCTTGGGTTAGTAGCGATGTTATCTCGGTTCTTAGGTTTGGTTTGACACCGAACCAGCGAAGCCTGAGCCGTGAACAAGGCCATGTTGCATGGAAGTTTCCGCAATCGTATGTAAAAGATATTGAAGCACTACCATTGAATCAATTGATTGAGAATTAGAGGCTTAAAAAATGAATAAACATATTAGTTACTTACTAATTTCCATGTTGTTAAGCGCTTGCGTAAGTGCTCCATCGGTTTATCAAGATTATGATCGAAGCCGCTCATTCAATGACTATCAAACCTTCTCATGGGCGCACAATCCACCTTTGGTTGTCTCAGGAGATTTACAGGTCTCTAAAGAAATAGAAGTTAAGGCTACACTGGCTATTAAAGAAGAACTAAAAGCTAAGGGCTTTCGGTATGTAGAGCAATCTGATGACGCGACGTTTCTAGTTGCTTACACACTTGGCGCTAGAACCAATGCCAAGGTTTATCAAACAGGTTCTAGTGTCTACGACAACAAAGAAAACTGGCTATGGGGTAAACAATATCACTCATACTACTTTGATATGGTGGTCCACGAAGACTTGAGAGCTGAATACACCAAAGGAGTTATCGCGATAGATATCTTTGACGCCAAATTGAAATCACCCATTTGGCATGGCAAGGCTTCTAAATCACTGGACGAATCTGAAATTTCGCCCGATGGTGGTTCTGTTGGTGACGCCGTAAAAGCAGTACTATCTAACTTTCCGCCGACTCAGTAGGTTTTGTATTCAATGACATCGCCAATAATACTTGCCGCAGTGTTTCGACCAGTACGGCTGTGTTTAATCCAAATAACAAAAGACCGTTGGCGGCAATCATTCCTGAAAGTAGGCGCCAATCATCACCTAGAAGCAAATCACCGAAACCGAGAGACGTAAAAGCTACCATAGAGAAATAGAGAGCTTCCTCTAAAGAACTAAATGACCCGAGACTAAAAAGAGTAAGCGCCCAAACCCAAGTAACAATACTAAATGCAATTAGTAACCAGAGAGTGATGCCAACTAAGTAGAACATCATAGCGAGTAGCTTAGACGAAAACACCTTAGTTTCACCAAGCTTACTCATTCTCTGAACCGCGAAAAATATAAATATAACTTCGACGATGATGCTCAATGTTACGACAATTGAACCGATGAGAAGTTGTAGTAGCATGACTGTATTCCAAAATTTAAGGTAAATGGCGTTCGACAACATTGCGCCACTTAATTAACTGATCTATTTAACGATCCTATAAACCGAGAGTAACAAAAATGACCGCCCACAGCAGATTGATTCTAGATACAAGCAAGATAATAGGTGCAATTGCCTTAGTGCTGACTTTATCCGCATGCGAACAGGCCGCCGAGCCCGAGAAAGTCGATGTAGTTCGCCCTGCGAAATTAATCACGGTGACTTCGTCTAGCAATGTTAAAAACTATAGCTTTCCAGCTGTGATCGAAGCAGCGGCCTCGCGGGATCTAGCCTTTCAGGTATCAGGGCAGTTAATTGAGTTACGCGTAAACCCTAGTGACCAGGTTAAAAAAGGTGATGTTATCGCGAGGCTTGACCAACGCCAGTTTCGTAATGAACTTCAATCAGCGCAAACGCAGTTTGATAATGCGAAATCTGAGTTCGAACGGGCAGAGCGCCTCATAGCCCAAGACGCTATCGCCAAGAACGTATTCGAGCAACGTAAATCACAGTTTGATGTGGCATCTGCGCAATTGGACAACGCTAAGAAAGCGCTTGAAGATACAGTTCTATATTCACCGTTTGACGGTGGCGTGGCGGCCAAGCTAGCGAGCGAGCTCGAGACGGTCGGCCCATCAACACCAATCATAACGCTACAGACAATTGGTGCTGCTGAAGCCGTTGTGAAGATTCCCGCGAACCTTGTTGCCAAATCTAAGCAAATTAACCCTATCGATACAATTGTGGTGCTTGATGCTGCACCGAATACTCCAATGCCAGCTGAGATTCTTGAGGCATCAGGCTTGGCAGATGAGAAGTCACAAACGTTCGAAGCCAAGTTTGGTTTTACGCCACCTGAGAGTCTGCGAATACTGCCAGGCATGACCGGTACTGTTAAATCAAAAATTTCATTCTCAGACGATGCAGCCCCACAGATTTCCATACCCTTAAACGCCGTACTTAGCGACGGAGAAGGCCAATACGTTTGGCTAGCCAGCGGTGAACCAATGACGGTTACAAGACGAAATGTAACTGTCGGAACAGGCGTAGGCGACTCTCTGGCTATTGAAAGCGGCTTGGTCGACGGCGATGTAATTGTTGGCGCCGGGGCTTCGTATCTCTTCGAAGGCATGAAAATTCGCCGTCTCGAAGACTAAGTTAAGGATTAGGAAATAGATATGATGAATCCAGGCATCTTCGCGATGAAAAACCGCCTGATTACGATGATCGTAATTTTGGCATCACTGTTAGGCGGTTGGTTCGCCTACGAGAACATGGCTCGGTTTGAAGACCCCGAGTTTACAATCCGTACTGCGGTAATTATTACTCAATACCCGGGTGCAACACCGACTGAAGTAGCAAATGAAATTACCGAACCACTCGAGACGGCGATTCAGCAGCTGCAAGAAGTTGAAGAAATAACGTCAACATCATCGGCTGGCTTATCTCGTATTAATGTCGATATTAAATACGAATTCTCGCCATCTAAAGCCGCTCTTCAAGGCATATGGACTAAGTTACGCAATAAGGTAAACGACGCGCAATCCGCGTTGCCACCAGGAACGCCCGCATCAATCGTCAATGACGACTTCGGCGATGTGTACGGCATTTACTATTTGATCACTGGTGAAGGCTATTCCTACAAAGAGATAGAAAACTACGCGAAGCAACTTCGTACCGATGTATTGTCGGTTGATGGCGTTGCCAAAGTATCGCTTTCAGGGCTACAAAGTGAAGCTATCTATGTTGAGATATCTCGTGAGCGAGCTAGCTCACTGGGCTTGTCGACTAATCAGGTTTATCAACAGCTAGAGCAACAAAACGCAGTTAGCTCCGCCGGTAATGTAAAAGCAGGTAATCGTCGACTCATTATTCAGCCGACTGGCTCGATAGACTCGGTAGAAGAGATCGAAGGCCTTGTAATCTCAACTGATAATCAAGATACGATTGTTTACTTAAGAGACATTGCCACGGTAAGTCGCGAGTACCAAACGCCTATACAAAGCGAGCTACGCTACGATGGTAAACCTGCAATCGGTTTTGGTATTTCAAACGTTACCGGTGCCAATGTGGTTAAGATGGGTAACGCCATTGATGCAAAATTGGCTGAGGTCGAATCCCAGCGCCCAATTGGCATTGATCTGCATGAGTATTATCACCAAGGCAAGATTACCGACGATGCGGTTATTAACTTTGCCGTCAACGTACTAGCGGCGCTCGCAATTGTATTAGTAACACTGTTGATATTCATGGGAATTAGGTCCGCTGTAATCATCGGAGCCGTATTGATGCTGACCATTTCGGCAACGTTGGCAACCATGTATTTGTCCGACATCCCAATGCATCGCATCTCTCTCGGGGCGCTAATTATCGCCTTAGGTATGTTAGTGGATAATGCCATTGTGGTGACCGAAGGAATACTGGTTGGCACACAGAAGGGTAGAAGTAAGCTAGACATCACTAAAGAAGTGATCGATCGCTCTATCTGGCCGCTACTGGGCGGCACCTTGGTTGGTATCATTGCCTTCGCGCCTATTGGTTTAGCGCCTGGTCAGACCGCCGAATACACTGGCCATTTATTCTGGGTAGTGATGATTTCTTTGATGTTCAGCTGGATATTTGCGATTACCGCAGTACCATTTTTGGCTGATCTATTATTCCAAGAGGTCGACGCTCCTGAAGGCGAGCAAGCCGAAGGCAAGTTTATGTCGGCCTATAAATCGTTCATGCGACGCGTGTTGAAGGTTAAGTGGCTTGCCATAGGTGCCGCCGTAGCTTTATTCGCGGTATCGGTTTGGGGTTTTCAGTTTGTCAAAGCGGGTTTCTTCCCAGCGTCGACCTCACCTCAAATCGTGGTGGACTATTGGCTGCCAGAAGGCACCGACATCAGCCAAACACAAGAAGACATACTAGCCATTGAAAAAAACTTTGCCGATTACCCTGAAATTGCCAACGTGCAAACCTTAATTGGTGCTGGAGCGTTACGCTATATGCTTGTGTATAGCAGCGAGAGCGGAAATTCGTCTTATGGCCAATTCTTACTCAAGGTAAAAAACTACGATGACATCAAAGGCTTAGTCCCACAAATTCAGACTTACCTCGACGCCAATTACCCGGATGCGCAAACTAAAGTTTGGCAATTTCAATTAGGCCCAGGTGGTGGTTCAAAGATCGAAGCGGAGTTCAGCGGCCCCGACCCTGTGGTGCTACGAACTCTCGCTAATCAAGCAAAATCGATTATGGCAGCCGATGGGCGTGCTATCTCGGTTAAAGACGATTGGCGGCAGCCTGTAAGCGTTATTCAACCTGAATACTCATCCAATAAGGGCCGTAGATTGGGCGTATCTCGCCAAGATCTATCTAGCGCCTTGTCGACTAATTTTTCTGGCACAACGGTAGGCGTCTATCGCGAGAAAGACACACTTATTCCAATAGTCGCGCGTGCGCCGAAAGAAGAACGCGTAGATGCCAATAGCCTTGAGCAAATTCAAATCATTAGCCCAGCAACAGGTGCTAGCGTTCCGCTAGGGCAGGTCGTTGATGGCATTAAAACGGTTTGGCGTGACTCACTGCTTAAACGTGAAGACCGTGTTTGGAAAATCAAAGCACAATCAGACCCAATATCGGGCGACCTAGCATCAGATCTTCTTGCACGCGTGCAGCCAGCGATCGAAGCCATTGAGTTGCCGCCTGGTTATAATCTGAAGTGGGGCGGTGAATTTGGGAACAGCAGTGAAGCCAATGGCGATCTCGCCAGTACTTTACCGCTCGGTTTTCTCGCCATGGTCTTGGTTGTCGTTATTTTGTTTAATGCCTTAAGGCAGCCATTGGTTATTTGGTTAACCGTGCCACTAGCTCTAATCGGCGTGGTTACTGGCTTGGTACTCACCGGCACAGCGCTTGAGTTTATGGCAATTCTTGGTCTTCTAAGTCTCTCTGGTCTAATGATTAAAAACGCGATTGTGTTAGTTGATCAAATGGATATTGAGATAAGCGAGGGCAAAGCTCGTTTTGACGCAGTCGTTGATTCTGCCGCGAGTAGGGTGAGGCCTGTGATGATGGGCGCACTAACCACCGTGTTAGGTGTTATTCCGCTGTTTAGTGACGCGTTCTTCAAGTCAATGGCCGTGGTCTTGGTCTTCGGTCTAAGCTTTGCAACCTTACTAACATTGGTCGTTGTACCAGCGCTATACGCAGCGTTCTTTAAAATTGATGCAAGCGAAAGCGAGGCGGAATAGATGAAACATACACACAAGATAAATACCAAAGCTCCAGTTAGTTTCTCTAGAGCTAAGTCCTCAATCGCGATTGGGGTCGCGCTTGCCTTAAGCGCTTGCGTAAGCACCGAGAGTCTAGATCGAACCGACGACGCCAAAGCCGCAGCCAAAAATAGTTTACCCAATACACCATCAGCTTGGGCAACGGTTCAGCAGAACCCCGGTGATGTTAGAGTAGGGTGGCTAGCAGGTTTTAACGATAAGGTGTTAACCGCGTTGGTTGACGAGGCTCAGTCTAACAATCTAAACCTCCAGTTGGCCGCAAGTAATATCGACAGCGCACGTGCATTGTCTCGTCAAGCAGCTTCGGCACTCGCGCCTCAAGTTAATCTAAGCGCAGGGTCAAACCGCTCGGGCACGCGTCAGGCGACTGGCAGCAGTGACCAAAGCATCGGTGTGCAAGCGGGTTGGGAGTTAGATCTATGGGGGCGTATTCGTTCAGGTAATCAAGCAGCGGCGCAAAGTGTTGTTGCTGCCGAAGCTGACTACAAATTTGCTCAATACTCCATCGCGGCAAACGTGGCGCAAGCTTATTTCGCCGCGATCGAAGCGAGTCAACAGTTAGATATCGCTCAGCAGTCTATCGACACCTTGCTCGAGACCAACCGCATTGTAAAAGTTCAATACGAAAATGGCTTAGGTGATAAGCAAAACCTAGCCTTAGCTGAAGCTGATTTAGCCAATGCTCAAGATGGTTTGGTTTCTAGTAAAGGAGCGCGCCGCGATGCGATTCGTTCTCTAGAACTGTTGTTAGGCCGTTACCCCGAAGCCGAGCTTAAGGTAAGTAAACAATTACCAGCCATGCCAGAAGCGGCGCCAGCGGGTTTACCGTCTGAGCTACTAGAGCGTCGGCCTGATTTAATCGCGGCTGAGCGCCGTATCGCAGCAGCTTACAATAAGGTAGACCAAGCGAAAGCGGCAAAACTACCAAGCATTTCTTTAAGCGGCTCTATTGGCGGTGCGTCGAATTCGTTAGGGTCTTTGTTGGACCCTGGTAATGTTGCCTGGAGAGCAGCTTCAAGCCTCCTGGCTCCCCTGTTTGATGGTGGTTTAAGCAAGGCGCAGATCGACGCCAGCACAGCTGACCAAAAAGCGGCGATCACGAGTTATACCCAAGCTGCGCTATCAGCTTTTGGTGAAGTAGAGACATCGCTTGATCAAAGCTTAGTATTACGCCAGCGAGTAAACGCGCTTACCGACACTCTTAATGCGGCTGAAGAGGCATTAAGAATTGCCAATATCCAATTCAAGGAAGGGGAGATTGCTCTGATTGATGTTTTATCGATTCAACAACGAGTATTCAGCGCTCGCCGTAACTTAATCTCGATTAAACGGGCGATGCTGAGCCAGCATGTGAGCCTTAACCTTGCCTTAGGTGGCGATTGGAAGTAATGAGTGCGTCTGAGTTGGTATTAGATAACTTCACGACCTTCACTATAGGCATTCTGGTTTATTTCACCGGAATGCTACTCAATCGTCGAGTGACGTTTTTACGTGAATTCAATATTCCTGAACCTGTCACCGGTGGCATCATAGCGTCTCTCATCGCGCTTGCTTTGTTTGCTATGGCAAATATCGAGATCACTTACACGCTCGACATTAGAGACATTCTGCTAATCTATTTCTTCACCGCGGTCGGTTTAAATGCTCGACTAAGTGATTTAATTTCCGGCGGTAAGCCGTTGATTATATTGCTATGCGTCACCTTGCTTTATATCGTTTTTCAAGATGTGGTCGGTGTTATCACGGCTCAGATTTTAGGCTTGCCGAACGCAATGGGGGTACTTACGGGCTCGGCGTCTTTAATCGGCGGTCATGGCACGGCAATAGCATGGGCGCCTGAAATTGCAGAGAACCATGGCGTGTCTAATGCCTTAGAAGTTGGCGTTGCTGCCGCGACACTAGGTTTAGTTATGGCTAGTCTTTTAGGAGGCCCAATTGCCAAGCATCTAATGTCTCGCTATCAACTGAGTGGTCAACAAGACGAAGACTTAAGCGTTGGCACGGCTTACAGCCAGGAAGATGGCGCTACCATCACGCACGTTAATCTAATGGGCGTTTTGCTGGCAATGCACCTTTGCATCATTCTCGGTTTTACCCTGAACTTAGGTTTTGCCGCAATCGGTTTAAAGCTTCCCTTGTTTGTCGCTTGTCTTTTAGTTGCAATTCTTTTATCGAATACCATACCCACGTTAATGCCTAAACTGGCATGGCCGTCTCACACTCGAGCGCTATCAGTTGTTTCAGATTTTTCATTGGGCTTGTTTATCGCTATGTCGCTCATGTCGATGCAATTATGGTCTATAGCCGACTTGGCAGGGCCGCTGATGATAATGCTTGGCCTACAAGCGATTTCGACGGTCGTATTTATATTGTTTGTTTTCTTCAAACTAATGGGCAGCAATTACCAAGCCGCTGTATTGAGTGCAGGCTTTGCCGGCTTCTCTCTAGGAGCAACGCCAACGGCCATTGCTAATATGACAGCGGTGACTAAGTCACATGGTGCTGCACCATTAGCATTTATAATTCTTCCGTTAGTTGGAGCGTTCTTTGTCGACATTAGCAACGCGTTCATTATTCAGTTTTTCTTGAACCTTTAATTTTTCACATTCAAAAATGTGTCTTTAATTGATCGGAAGTTGTACCGCATAGATCAACATCTATTCGCTTAGCTTGATAGACTATTTGCGATGGATAGCTTTAATGCCTTGAGCTTTAGAACTAATAAAAGTACCGGCAAATAGTTTAGCTAACAGCATCAAAGTAACGAGTCATTCCGGTTTAACCCGGTCAAATTAACTAGGAAACCATTATGAAAATCACAAAATATACTAAGTTAGGCTTCATCTTACTTTTGGCAGCTCTTGGCAGCGCTTGTTCAACAACACCTAAAGTGTTCTCTGATTTTGATGCGAATAACGACTTCTCAAACTACAAAACGTTTTCTTGGGCAGACAATAATTCACCGATGGTCTCCGAAGGCTCTTACGCAGTATCAGCTTTGGTAGAACAACGCATGAGCAATGCAATTGTGGCGGAGCTCGAGAGTAAAGGCTTTGTGTTTTTAGCTGATGGTGGTGCGCCTGATTTTACAGTGGTCTATACCATGGGGGCTCGAGATAAAATTAGAACTCGCATTGAAACGCAAACGCGCAGCTACTACTCAGACCCGTACGCATGGACATGGGGGCGCCATTATTACCCTCACTATTATCCAAGCCGAGAACTGATCACCACACGCGTGCCAGTAAGTTACACAAAAGGCAGCATCGCCATTGATATTTTTGATGGAAGATCGCGCCGTCCTGTTTGGCATACCAAGGCGTCTAAAACCTTGAGCAATAGAGAACTAAATTCAACTGGCTCTGATTCAACAACGACAGCGAAAGCCTTACTAATAGACTTTCCACCACAGTAACTGCCACCTTAGATCTGAATAGCGAGCAAATTAAACTTACAAATTTCTTATATGGAGTTATCTATGATTAAGCCATTTTACAATACACTGTTGGTACTGATGTCTCTGAGTTTGATTTCAGCCTGTGCTACCACGCCAACCGACAATTCCTTAAGTGACCAAGGTTTGGTCAGAGTTAAGGACTGGAATATAGATCAAGTTTGGGTAAAGCCAGGGTTTGATCCCGCCAGTTATTCCAACATCATGGTCAACGGCAGTGGTGTTGAGTTTCGCTCGGTCGAGGGACGTAACACGCCCTATAATCGATCAAGCAATGTTTACCCACTCAGTGGGCCTAAGCAAGAAAGGCTTAAGCAAATCATCGTCGACGAATTTTCGAAAGAGTTGAAAAAACAGCAAGGCTATAGTTTTACAAATAGCCCTAGTAGCAACACTATGGCGCTAGACATCAAACTTATTGACGTCGTGTCTAATGTTCCTCCTGTGAAGCCAGGGCGTGCCGAGGTTTACCTCACCGAAGTAGGGCGAGCAACGCTCGTACTCAATTTTACCGATTCAATCACGGGTGAAGCGCTTGTGTCCGTAATTGATCGCCGTTCGGCTGAAAGTTACGATGGCTTAGGGTTTAAAGAATCAACACCCGCTAACAACTGGGCCGCGGTAAAAAAATTAGCCAAGCATTGGGCCAAGCGCTTGCGTTCAGGCCTTGATGAAATGAAGCAATCGGCATCTAGATCGGAGTAATAGCAAAATGGTTTCTGGGCAAATTCAAGAAACTGAAAAGCACGACCAAGAAAAAGCCGAAGGCTTGCTTAAAATTGCACTTAGTGAAACCCAGCAATCTATACGTTCATACGACACTAAAGCCCAAATCTGCGCCATTGGCTATCTACTATCATTGAATTTGGTGCTGGGAATTAATCAAGCCATTTTCCCAACCAAAGGCGCAGACTTATGGATAGTTGTATTTGGCTGGGGCGTGATGATTTTCCCTATGTTGCTGTTTGGTTTTGTGTTGTACCCAACGCGCACTTCGATCAAACCTAGCGAACATCAAGACCAAAGCTCAATTCATAAAATTCATAAAATTCTTTACATACGCCATGAGCGACATGCATCGGTAGATGGGATTAGCAAAGATGCTTTACGAGCGAACCCCTTAGATGAAGTGGCGTTTGAACTCTATCAATCATCAAACTTACGCGACCGAAAACGCGTTCGATTCGTACGTGCACTTATTGTTGCCGGCTTGGCATTATTGATAATGTTTACGATTCATTTACTAGCGGTAGTTAGCCGCTTGATTTAGGCAAATTTCTAGCCATTTTCTGCATGCGCATTACACTTATCTCAATATCTAAATCATGCTGGAACTAGTTGTAGTGACCCACACAGAATAGTCTTTGGCGCTCTGTGATTAGCGGCACAGTTAGTTCTATCTTATGTTAGAGATTGATTGCTTAGA
Organism: uncultured Arenicella sp.; assembly: GCA_947499305.1. GTDB lineage: Bacteria > Pseudomonadota > Gammaproteobacteria > Arenicellales > Arenicellaceae > Arenicella. The sequence goes on from CANMNN010000002.1 coordinate 75,949, forward strand.
GAATCTCTACAATTCAAGTGCTTGCAACCTGGATTATCGCCTTCCATTGAGAAAAATTAACTCACCTCCAAGCTCAGCTTTCAGAAACTAAGTTTTTACGCGGCAATCATCAAGAGCTGTCCAGTAAAGACTGCGTTTTGTCCTTTGTCGATTAACCCTAAATTCGGGTGTTCTATATGCTCATTCATGTGGTGAAACGCAATTAACGAATGTCCACTTCACTGCATCAAAAGTTGATTTGCCTTAACGTGTTCCCATTGGCTAATCACCTTTAATAGAGGTTTTAGCACTAAATATTAAATTTAACTCCATACCAGCGAGGTAATCGTTTTGAAACGTGTGAATCAAAGGCAAGCAAAACGTAGTCTTAAAGGTGTTGTAACAATGCTCGCTTTGAGCATGTTTACGGTACTAGCTACAACTGCTGACGCTCAAAGTGATCGTGACCGATATAGTGGCGATAGAACTGATCGCTACGAAGAACGGCGCGATGACGAGCGCCGATATAGCGACAGACGTTATGACGACAATAGCTACGACAGTGATCGAGGCTCTGAACGTCGCCGACCAAGTTACGACTATTGCCGTGATCGAGCTAGAGACATAACTGGTTACCGCGGTCGCACCCCTAATCGTCATCGAGGTGGCGCGCTAGAGGGAGCAATTAAAGGTGGCTTAAGTGCCGGCGCAGGCAGCTGGATTGGCGGTGGTGACAAAGAACAAATCAAAAAGGCTCAAAAAAGAGGCGCGAAACTCGGGTTTATTATTGGCGCAATTAAGGCTGGGCAGGGGCGCGAACGCGACCGAGAGAATGATCGCCGCCGCAGAGACTACGAATTTGAAGTAAATGCATGCATGAACGATTACTAGAGCGTAGTCGCACCATCCAAATCATTATTTAGAATAAACACTAGGCAGACGCCTGCCACGAGGAACTATTATGAAACCGATTTTTAAAACGCTATTAAGTAAAAGCTCTATTGTTGCTGCTTCCTTACTCCTTATTTGCAATGTGAGTTTTGCTGGACACCATGAGAAAGGTGAAGAGAAGTCTGAGCAAGAGGTTAGCACCTCCTTCAACCTCTCAGAGTTAACCTGCTGGGATGTAATGACCTTGGAAGAAGCCGACCGCGACACTGTTTTGTTTCTATTCTACGGTTACGTCTCTGGAGTCAAAGGAGAGCTAGAGCATGATGGCAAGACCATGACTAAGATACTTAGTCAGCTTGGCACACATTGTTCAGAGAACCCCGATGATATGATTCTTGAACTAATGACTAAGTCTAACTAAGCAACACGCTTCCTGATTTCTTGTAATTAGATTAAATGAAACCTCGAATACTATTTAGTTTTCGAGGTTTTTTGTTGCGTATTAAGTAATGAGTCGCTTGTCTTTAAAAGATTATCGTCAGTCTGTAACTGATTAACCAAAATAGCATCTAGAGCTTATTGTTACTCACGCTAGGAAAGCAGCTTAACTCAGGACGAGCAGACGCATTAATGGGAGTAAATCATGAAACACACAGCATTCAAAAACACATTTCTTGCAACACTGCTATTGCTTGCATTTACCGGTAGCGCATATGCCGCCAAGCAATACGACACTGTGGCTCCAGAAGGCTTTGACGTGGTGAAAACCCAGCAACTCGACCAAGCTTGGGTTAACCCTCAGTTTGAACCAAACGACTATGATACGGTAGTGATTCAATGGGGCGACTTTGATTACAAACCTGCTAAAAAATTTCACCGAACACACAGAGACCTTGATGGACACTTTGACATGGCAGACTGGGCTAAAGTTAAAATGAAAAACAATGCCTACGCCGCATTTGCTAATAAACTTGCTAACGCCGACCATTTCCAACTAGTCGATATTGAAGGTGCCGATGCCCGCACTATGGGGGTTAAGCTAAGGATCACCGACATCGTTAATAAGGTACCCGACACCTTAGGCGTAGGTGGCAGATACGAAGTGTATCTCAGAGACTTCGGTGCAATGACATTGAATGTTGAGTTTATCAATCAAACAACCCAGGAACTTCTATTTAAAGGGCAGGTTCGCGACACGATTGACGCTCGAGGCTTCGACTTCGAAAGAGCCACTCCGTTCATCGCAGTCAACCGAATAAAGTGGAAGTTCAACCGCTGGGCAACTGGCTTGGAGAAAGGTTTAGATAACATGAAGTAGGCATCACTCTAAATCGACAATGAAACGATCTAGTAACTACTAGATCGTTTCTACATACTCCAAGTACGCAAACCAAAGGTGACCAATCTCATCGGGAATTATAGTCGCATAAGCTATAATTCATTTTCTAATCAGGCCTCGTTATTATCACTATGCTCAAATTCAAACAGCTTTTCACAGTACTTTGTCTAATTGCCCTTATTAGCGGTTGCACAACATTCGCGGTCAATAAGTACGATCAAATCTACGGCGTTGCTACTGTGATCGATCGCGAAGTCGAAACCTTGCCAGAAGGGCACGTCGACTACTGGTCTGACGTGCAGCCCATATTAGAAGCTCGTTGCGCCAGTTGTCACGCCTGTTACGACGCGCCGTGTCAGCTAAAGACTACGGCCGTTGAAGGCCTAGATCGCGGTGCCAAGAATCTAAAAGTGTATGACGTACGCCGTCTAGTTCAAGCCAAACCATCACGCCTCTTCGAAGACAACTTCACAACACAAGCTTGGCGTGACGATGGTTTTTTCCCTGTTTTAAACGAATACCCTCAACAATCTCCAGCGGTGAATTTACAAGCCAGCTTGATCTATCGCTTCTTAGAGCTCAAAAAGCAGCATCCCAACCCAACAAGTAAAACGCTGCCTAAAGAAATCACCCTAGACATACAACGCAAAGAACAATGTACTGATATCAACGGCTTCGATGACTTTGCTGAGAAGAAACCTCTATGGGGAATGCCCTACGGTTTACCGCAGATTAGCGATGAAGAACACAACACGCTCAAACAATGGATAGAACAAGGTGCAACCTTTACTCCCCGGCCTGAGCTAGTTGCCGAATATAATCAACGCATTGATCAATGGGAAGCCTATCTCAATCAAGACTCCTTAAAAGGCCAATTAGTCAGCCGGTATATATATGAGCACTTGTATCTAGCCAATCTCTATTTTGATGATTTGTCGAATAGGCAGTTCTTTAATATCGTGCGTTCGGCAACGCCTCCCGGCCAGCCGGTAAAGCATATCGCTACACATCGCCCCTACGGTGACCCAAAAGTAGAGCGTGTGTACTACCGAATTGTTCCGCATCTAGAAACGATTATGGCCAAAACACACAAGCCATACGTTTTAAATGAGCAACGCAAAGCCACTTGGGACGCACTTTTCTTTAACGACGATTATCAAGTTACAAGATTACCAAGCTACAAGCCTAAAGTTGCGGGCAACCCCTTTGTAAGCTTTGAGCAATTGCCTGTGCAATCGCGCTATCGGTTTCTATTAGACGAAGCACAGTTCACTATTATGAACTTTGTTAAAGGCTCTGTTTGCCGAGGGCAGGTGGCCATTAATGTTATTCGCGATCGCTTTTGGGTGTTCTTTATAGACCCTGATGCACCAATAAGTGCAAAAATAGAAGATGCGATCATCTTGAGCCAAGACGACTTAGAGCTAGCCAGCACGCAAGAAGATATCTTCTTGCCTCTAACAAATTGGACTAAATACGCCGCAAAGGAGCGCAAAGGTCGTAAGAAACGCGACCAGTTTCTGGCTAAGAACTTCACCGGCGACAATTCAATCAACTTAGACATGATTTGGGATGGCGACGGCACTAACGCCAACGCAGCGCTAACGGTAATGCGGCACTTTGATTACGGCACTGTTGAAAAAGGATTGCTCGGTGAAACGCCACAAACGGCTTGGGTTATTAGCTACCCGCTACTTGAGCGTATTCACTACCTGCTGGTTGCTGGCTATGATGTCTATGGCAATGTAGGTCACCAGCTATTGTCTCGAGTTCACATGGACTTCTTACGCATGGACGGCGAAGCCGCATTCTTAACCATGTTGCCTCAAGAGTCGCGAGTTAAAGAGCGCAACGATTGGCACCGCAACGCGCCTAAAGAAGCCAACGAATTTTTAGCGAACCCAGAGTTTGAAAAAATCGGCTCAGTCTCTATTCCGTACAAAACTAAAGACCACAAAAACGAGCTGCTCGGTATGTTGAAAGCGCGCTTAGAACCTGTGCTAACAAATGAGTTCGCGATTAATTTTAACGGCGATATCGGCTTAGAAAGAACCATAAAACGTTTGAACGGCTACGTAGGAGAAGGCGCAAGCTTACTGCCCGATACCGCAGTGGTACGCTTTTATGATGAGCACGGTCAAAATCAATACGCCACCATTGTTAAAGACGTATTTCATAAAAACATGAGTTCCATGTTTGGTGAAGACAATCGAATCGTTCCTGAAGAAACCAAAATCACCGTGTTGAACGGCATTGTTGGAAGTTACCCAAAAGTGATGTATCGCGTTTCAACCGCAAGCGCCGAGCAATTCGTTGATCAAGTGATGGCGATAGAAACCGATGCTGATTACGAAGCCCTCGTCGACAACTATGGCGTACGCCGAACAGACCAAACTTTCTGGCAAGAGAGCGACTATATGCACGCAGCCGCTCAACGCCAAAACCCCTTATGGTATGGGGTTTACGACCTAAATCGTTACGAAAATAGATAGAGGCAAAGCAATGAGACATGGCTTAACAGATAAAGAACTTGGTGTGGTCCAAGTGGTGCTTGATCGCTTTGAGAAGCAAAGACTGCCAGATCTACTTAAGATTCGAGATAAAGTTGATGCTGGTGAGCTCATGACTGACATTGATATCTCGATACTTGAAACCGCAGTAGGCGAAGCCAAAGGCAGCATTGAGTTCGCCGACAAGCACCCTGAGTATCAAACACTAATCGCCGAAGTGAATCATTTGTACAAGCACATCACCGATAAAGCGCTTGAGAATCAAGTACAGGCGAAATCTTAAACGCGTTCTGAATTCGAACTAGCCGATTATGAGTGCTCGATAATGCAATTCAATAAGCAGTTGTGTCTAATCACTTTGGTATTTCTTTTATCGGGGTGCGCCAGTATTGGAGATAACTCTGGCACAAAAGCCAATCAAAACTATAAAGAACAACAGATAGGGCACACAAGCAGCGCACTTAATTTAACCTTACCCAGTGACTCCAAACGTAGAAACCAAGCATATCTGGATTTCTACGGCCTGATAGCCGGTGATTTAAAGAGTGAGGTTGAGTACTTCAATGGTGTATCGGCTATTGAGCAATACCGCGTCAGCAGTCATGTGTTTATTCCCCCCAAACCAATAGGCACTGTATTTATTCTGCATGGCTACTTCGATCATGTTGGCACTCTTAGCTACATGATCAATGCGGCTCTAAAAAACAACTACGCCGTTTTCGCTTACGACTTACCGGGGCATGGTAACTCCGCAGGGAGCAGGGGAGATATCAGCAGCTTCAATGACAATGCATTGCTGCTGAATAAAGTAGCCGCCAAATACAGCAACTCTTTGCCAAAGCCTTATCAGTTAATCGGCTTTAGCACCGGCGGGTCTATTGCCCTAGAAAACGCCATGCTTGAAAACAACTCAATATTTGAAAAAACGGTGCTGGTCTCTCCACTCATTCATCATACGCAATGGCGATGGGGCAAGTTTGGCTACACCATAGCCTCGCCATTTATCAACACGCTAAATAGCCGCGACAAGGCAAATTCAAATAACATTGAATACCTAGAATTCGCTAAGACCGACCCATTACGCAACACGGTTATCTCGTTCAAGTTTCTAAAAGCGCTGTATCAATGGAATAAACGCTTTTACAAGTCATCAAGCATTAACGCCAATATTCTGGTTGTACAAGGTGAGTTAGATACGGTTGTTGACTGGCAATACAATTTGCCATTGTTAGGGAAAAAGGCCAACAAGCTCGAAACTCACAAAGTACCTCATGGAAAGCACCAATTGTTTAACGAAGTTGAAGCTGTGCGCCAACAGGTGTTTACTAAAATATTCAGCTACTTAGAAAGTTAGCAGTCGAGAAGGCTAACAATTGAAACCGTAGAGCTGGGATCAACATCAAACAATGAGTTTAATATAAGATATGGATACAAAACACTTCATCACAAAGAACTATCATCACGCTTTGAGTTAAGAGAATGGAATCAACGGTTCATGTCTTAGACAATTTCACAACGCTAACCATCGGGATTTTGATCTATTTTGCCGGTGTGTTCTTGAGTCGAAAGGTTGGCTTCCTGAGAAGTTACAACATCCCTGACGCTGTTAGCGGAGGCGTTGTCGCGTCTATCTTGTCTTTAATTCTCTATTTTTCGACTGGCGTAAAATTAGCGTTCACTCTCGACATTCGCGACGTTCTCTTAGTTTACTTCTTTACGTCAATTGGCCTCAACGCTCGCTTACGTGACATTGTTCAGGGCGGTAAACCACTGGGCATACTGCTTACTATAACCATCGCTTATATTTTCATACAAGATATTGTTGGCATCGCTGCCGCAAGGTATTTGGACCTGCCTGAGGCCATTGGCCTTATTACGGGGTCTATCGCCTTAATTGGTGGCCATGGAACGGCTATAGCATGGGCGCCTGAGCTTAGTGATGCTCACGGAGTAGGCGGCGCGCTCGAAATAGGCATTGCCTCTGCGACGCTAGGTTTGGTAGTGGCGAGTTTACTTGGTGGACCTATCGCAAAATACTTATTGAATAAACACAAGCTGTCTGGGGACCCGTCAGAAGAACATTTAGTAGGCACCGCGTATAACCAAGAGGCTGAAACCCAATTAACCCATATCAATTTCATGGGTGTGATTTTGGTTTTTCATCTCTGCATAATGCTTGGTTTTGGCTTGAAGGTATTATTTGCAGAACTAGGCGTACGATTCCCGCTGTTCGTTACTTGCTTAATCGTTGGAATGGTTGCGACCAATACCGTGCCTAAACTCTTCCCCAAAATGCCTTGGCCAGCGCATACCAGGGCTCTGTCAGTGCTTTCAGATTTTTCCATCAGCTTGTTTATTGTGATGTCTCTAATCGCCATGGAACTTTGGTCTATCGCTAGCTTAGCTGGTCCAATGATAATCTTGATTGGCGTGCAAGCGCTGATGACGGTCGTATTTATCTATCTTGTTGTTTTCAATGCGATGGGCCGAGACTATCAAGCAGCAGTAATCTGCGCTGGGTTCGCTGGTTTCTCTTTAGGGTCAACGCCAACTGCCATTGCGAATATGTCGGCTGTGACAAAGTCTCACGGCCCAGCACCAGCCGCGTTTATTATTCTGCCTCTGGTGTGCGCTTTTTTTGTATCGATTAGCAATGCGTTTATCATCCAGTTTTTTCTAGGAAGTTGAGCCTGTGTTAAACAAGTTGAAACAATTATTCGGTACTCAGTCAAAACACTGCAAACCCCGAGAAATTCGTATAATCATTTATCAATGAAAATTACCAACCGTTTTCGAAAACATCACTAAGCAATGAAGAAGCGCAGAAAAATACCTCTCTTTATTCTAATAAGTCTATGCCTAGGCTTGGTTTTTCTAGCAGCTAAAACGCCAGGCAATGACGCGAACTGGCAAACTCAATTTCAAGTATTGCCGACTATCGAGTTAGAAGGCGACACGATACGAATCAACAATGTGCGCGATTTTCGTTATGGCGCTGACGATACTATTGCTCAAGCTAACTATTTAGACGAGACCTATCAATTGTCTCAGTTTAAGCATGCTTGGTTTGGCTTATCTCACTTTGGTGACAATGGCTTGGCGCATGTATTTCTAAGCTTTGAGTTTGCCGATGACAAATATTTGGTAGTGTCTATAGAGGCAAGGCTTGAAGAAAAACACGTGGAAGGCTACAACCCAATAAAAGGGTTATTCAGAGGTTATACAAAAACAATTGTGCTTGCTACGGAGCAGGATGTTATCGGGCTACGCACACACATTCGCGGCGAGCCTGTCTATTTACATAAGTTGGATGTACCTGAACTTTACACCAAGCCTTTGCTGTTGAATTTTCTTCGAGAGGCGCAGGTATTGACGAGAAAGCCTACGTTCTACAATACCTTAATCGACAACTGCATGACTGGTCTCCTAGCTCAGTCAGACCAGTTTAGAAGTATGCTTTCGTGGGCAGATAGCCGTATTATCTTGCCCGGGAATTCAGATGAAATTGCCTATGAATTGGGCTATATCGACAACAGTAAGTCTCTAGAGAAAGTACGCGAGGCTGCGCTAATTAACCCTGAGTTCTCAACAATCGAAGACCCTAATTTCTCGCAACTAATACGGGCTAAGTAAATACTTAGTTTGGCAAATATCTTTATGGTTCAATGAGCAGCAAGGTTTCGGCTCGCTGCTCATCGGTTTACGCTAAAGATTATTGGTGTCTAGCAGGGATGTTCTTGAGCAATACTCTTGCGGTTGCACTGATATTGCCATCCCCGAGTTTCAGTTCTGTCTCGCTAAGTTCTTTTTTAGCGTCGACGTCCCAAATAAGCTCATTCGTTCTACCGTCAATAACACTAATGTGAATCAAACCTTCAACCATGTGCTTCATTGGCGGCTGTTTGAAAACGTTTGTACCTGAATGCATTTCGCCTCCGTCCAGCCAGAGCCATTCGTAGTACTTATGGTTTTTAACTACCTCCAACTTATCGACTGCGCTCATTTCATAATCTATTAGAAAGTCGGCCGCGAGTGGATAATCGACAAAGTAGTAGCCTTTGTTTTCAAGCTCTGTGCGAATCGCGTTGTCCATAGCTCGCTTGGCTTTACCTTGAATCGGCTGCTTTAGTTCAGGGCCTGTTGCTGCCTTATCTGCCCAAGCAAATGTGGCGTAGTCGTTAAAGCCTTGCTGTGGCTCATAGTCAGAGATCATGTTTGTGTTGGTGGTAGCACAGGCCGTTAACATCAGCGCTGTCAGTACTGCACAGATTCGTTTGGTTACCGTTGCCTTTCTCATAATAAGCCTCCTTAAATATGCTCTCGTTACGTGAACGAGTCGCGAGCCAGTTTTGGTCTAACTGCGACTCGCGATTATCATGACATCGGGGCTAATTGAGCGTTATTCTTTGAAGATCAAAGACTGTTCATTTCAGGACATTCAAGAAGGCAATTACGCTAGAGGTTAAGTAAGAGTAGGGAATTACGAGATTTTATTGCTGCGATACTCTGCCGGTGATAGATCAATATTTTTCTTAAACCAACGCGTGAAATTACTCGGCTCGCTATAGCCAAGCATGTAGCAGATTTCGCCAATGCTTCGCCATTCTTGTAGCAGGTACTTCTTGGCTAAATCAAGCCGCACTTCATCGAGCAGTTTTGAGAATGAAGTGTCTTCTGCGCTTAGGCGTCGTTGCAGCGTTTTGCTGCTCATCGCCAATTGATCTGCGATACCGTTTTGATTTGGAGTGCCCGAGGGTAGGGCATCGATAATCAGTGCAGTGACCTTACCAACAATATGTTGCGCTTCGTGCTTGCGTAGATAGTCGATAACTACTTGGTCGTTAGCGCGAGCAAGATCAGGGTTCGCTATGGATAATTCTTCGCGCATGTCTTTACTATTAAAGACTAACTTGTCTTCTTTAGCTCCATATTGAATAGGGCATTGAAAGAAGTTATCGAATGATTGTGAGGCCTTTGGCTTAGGTCTTTGAAACTCAACTCTAAGCGGCTTCAATTGATTGCTGTGCACAATTCGACACAAATGCATAAACAGTGCTAGCGCGCTATCGATCGCGCTGTCTTCAGCTATACCGTATGGCACGGGCAATACCAGCGCTACTTCAACGCAGTTATCGACTTCTTTGACCCTAACCTTGCCAACGTTGGAAATAACCGCGAAATATCGCGATAGGCGATCAAATGCATCCATTAATGTGCTGCTAGCAGCCCAGCTAAAACCAAGTCCATGGAGCGAACCTAAACGAAAGTGGCTCGCGAACTTTATGCCAATTGCGTCGTCGTTAGTTGCCTCTAGCGCCAAGCGCCAGATGTCGTCAATTTTACCGCCGTCAATACGTGAGCTTGTTTGCTTCTGAAAATCGAGATCAACACCAGCTTGTATCAGTAAAGCATTAGCATTGACATCGTAGCTCTCTATGGTTCTGACAAGAGTCTGCGCGATCGCTGGATGTATTTTTGCCGGGTCAGATGATGGAGTAGTCATTCGTTAAGTTGGCGGTTCTAAATTCGCAAGTTTATTATTCGCAAAACGGGTAAGTCGCAATCTTATCAACATATTCAAAGAAGACCTAAAATGATTAGCTTCTGACCGAATTTGACTGACGAGCTTTACGTTAACACACCTACAATTTGCCACGTTCGAGGGTGTGAACTTGACGCTGATTTTCAACCCTAAATTATGCCAACGTGAACCTATTTCTTACCCTAAACTAGTTGTAAAGAAGACCCAGGACGCGTCCGCTTTCAAAACTCTAGCCTACAGCATGAGTTGTTCAACGTTGGCTGAGGCGCTAGATTGCACTCTCGGACACCCTAAAAGAGCGCTCTGAAATTCGGCGTAATAGCTTTCTATTTTGAACTTACCGTCATTTTTCGATAAGCCTGTGGCGACATTTTATTGATTCTTTTAAACCAGCGCGTAAAGTTGCTTGGCTCGGTAAAACCCAATAAGTAACAAATCTCGCTAATACTGCGCCAGTCTTGGGCCAAATATCGCTCTGAGTGCTGAATGCGAATATCATCAATTATTCGGCTTAGTGTTATGCCTTCATTTTTTAAGCGGCGTTGCAGCGTTTTGCGGCTAATATGAAGTTGGTCAGCAATTTGCTGCTGCGATGGCGCGCCTGTGGGCAGGGCGGTTACTACTAACATCGAGATTTCGCTAACGATATTTTGAGGCTCTTGCTTTCGTAAGTAGTTTATCAAAACTCGGTCATTCGCGTACGCCAGCTCTGGATTGCCCCCGGGAAGTAACTCATGCATATCGCTAGCGCTTAGAACGATTTTATTTTCAGGCGCACCAAAATTGATCGGGCAGTTAAAAAACGTTCGAAAGGTTTTTAGCGATTTTGGTTTAGGCCGCTGATACTCAACTAGCCTTGGGCGAAATTGTTTACCTCTTAAAAGCCTACAAAGGTGAAGTAATAAGGCGAGTGATGAATCAACCGCTGAGTCATTGGCTATACCATAAGGAACTGGTAACACCAGGGCTATATGAACTTCATCATCGATATCACGAATATCAATTTCTCCAGCTGTAGAAACTACCGGAAAAAATCGGGCAAACCTTGCGAATGCATCATAGAGAGAGTCACTCGCTGCCCAACTGAAACCTAGGCCATGAAACGAGCTCAATTGAATGTACTGTGTGTAAATCAAGCCAATGGCATCGTCACCGGTCGCTTCTGCGGCGAGCTTCCATAACTCGTCGCTAATCGCACCATCAAGGCGCTGGTCAAATCCTAGATCTTTACGCAGATCGACACCGACTTTTGCGAATAGGGTTTTTGAGCACTTACCATAGCTTTCAACGGTTTGAGCCAATGTTGCTGGTATAGATGGGTGTACGTTCACCACAGAGGTTGGAGTATTAGTCATCGAGTCGAACAGCGAGGTTTAAACAAATCTTCTACTTCGATCATATCAAAGTTTTGACCCTCACCGATAAGTCATTGACCCCTGATGAATAAAGGTAATTTCCTATTCTGTCTATTATTTGATAAGTTAGATCGCAACTGATTCAATAACGATTTGAGGGAAGATGGACGAAAGCACCAAGAAAGACGAAAGGCGAATGTTTCTCTTCATAACCGTTGTGTTATTCCCAATATTAACGGTGATGTTGATTGGCGGTTACGGCTTCGCAGTATGGATACTGCAAATGATCTACGGCCCACCAGGAAGTTAGGCATTATTGTGGACCATGCTAAAAGAACATTTATCGGCCTTGATAGACAAACAGCGAAGGCTGACAGCACTCCACTAGCGCCCCCAATCAGACCCCCATGGGCTATCTCAGAAGATCTTTTCCTTGAAGCATGCACTGGCTGCGGCAACTGCATCAAAGTCTGCCCAGAGAACATACTCGTAAAAAGCAGCGCTGATTTCCCAATTGTTGATTTCACCAATGGCGACTGCACGTTTTGTGAAGCCTGTGTGGACAGCTGCGACGACAACGCTTTCAATAAGACTCCAGAGCAGCAAGCTTGGAACCATAAAGCTATTGCGACAGACAGCTGCTTAGCTAAGCAAGGCGTTGCCTGCCAAAGCTGCCAAGATTGCTGTGAAGTAAGAGCAATTACTTTTTTGCCAAGAATTGGAGGGCCAGCATCGCCCGATATTAACCATGACGTTTGCAACGGTTGCGGCGCGTGTTTTAGCGTGTGCCCGACTGATGCGATTGCGTTTACTCAATCCTTATCTATCGAGCCAACTTCAGATAATACGCGCTTCGAGCAAAGAGGAGGTGTATCTTGAGAACCATGCCAAAAGAACAACAAGCGTCGTTTGAAGTGCATATATCCAGCATGGTGGTCTTATGCAGGCCTGATGCGTTAGAGAGCGCCGTGTCTCAAATTAAAACAAACCCATTAGCTGAGATTCATGCGGTAGATGAAAGCGGAAAGATCATTGTGGTTCTCGAGACACCAAGCGAACAGAATATTTTAGATGGCATTCAAGAACTTGAAAATATTGAAGGCGTTATTAGCGCCACCTTGGTTTATCACCAAGTAGATTGAGTCAGAACCAGTTATAAAAATTTAAAATAAAAAATTTAGACACAGCCATTCCTTGCTGTGACATCGGAGAAATGCATGACCGTATCAAGAAGAAATTTTATCAAAGCAAATGCAGCGGCAACAGCGGCAGCGGCAGCTGGCTTAAGCACTCCTTCATTGGCAAGCAATTTAGTCACAGATGCTAGCCAAACTAAACTGCAGTGGGAGAAAGCACCGTGTCGCTTCTGCGGTACAGGTTGCAGCGTTAACGTCGCAACCCGCGACGGCAAAGTTGTTGCCACGCATGGCGATATTAAGTCGCCAGTTAATCGCGGTTTGAATTGCGTCAAAGGGTATTTTCTATCGAAGATTATGTACGGCAAAGACCGCCTAACCACGCCATTACTAAGAAAAGCTAACGGCAAGTACGACAAGCAAGGCGAGTTTACGCCTGTGTCGTGGGACGAAGCCTTTGACGTGATGGCTGAGAAGTTCAAAGACGCGCACAAAGAGCTCGGGCCAAAAGGCGTAGGCATGTTTGGCTCAGGCCAATGGACGGTTTGGGAAGGCTATGCCGCATCTAAGTTAATGAAAGCAGGCTTTCTCTCTAATAACATCGACCCAAATGCCAGGCATTGTATGGCATCCGCGGTTGGTGGTTTTATGCGTACCTTCGGCATCGATGAGCCAATGGGTTGTTACGACGACTTTGAAAATGCCGATGCATTTGTACTCTGGGGTAGCAACATGGCGGAGATGCACCCGATTCTCTGGACCCGTGTCACCGACCGCCGTTTAAGCAACCCTCATGTAAAGGTAGCCGTTTTATCAACCTTTGAGCATCGGTCTTTTGAATTGGCCGATATGCCAATTATCTTTACTCCACAAACAGACTTGGCGATTCTTAATTACATTTGTCATTACATAATTGAGAACGACAAAGTAAACAAAGACTTCGTATCTAAGCATGTGAACTTTCGCATGGGCAATCAAGACATTGGTTATGGTTTGCGACCAGAGCACCCGTTAGAGCAAGCCGCTGAAAATAACGCAAAGGCTGGTGGCTCTAGTGAAAGCTCGTTCGAAGAGTTCGCTAAATTTGTAAGCGACTACGATGTTAAGTCTGTGTCTAAGCTATCAGGCATACCCGAAGAAAACCTAGAGAAGCTAGCCGAGTTATACGCCGACCCGAAAACCAAGGTGATGTCGCTTTGGACAATGGGTGTAAATCAACATACTCGCGGCGTTTGGGTCAATAACATGCTCTACAACGTGCATTTACTCACAGGCAAGATCTCCACGCCAGGCAATAGCCCATTCTCGCTAACCGGCCAACCGTCGGCCTGTGGCACAGCGCGCGAAGTAGGCACGTTCTCTCATCGTTTGCCTGCAGACTTGGTAGTGAGCAACCCTAAACACAGAAAGACCGCTGAAAAGATCTGGAAGCTTCCAGACGGCGCAATACCTAGCTGGAACGGCTCACACGCTGTCAAACAAAATCGTGACCTTAAGGACGGAAAAATTAAAGCCTATTGGGTGCAAGTGAACAACAACGTACAGGCCGCGCCAAACCTAAACGAAGAGACCTTACCGGGCTATCGTAACCCCGATGTGTTCGTTGCAGTCTCTGACGCTTACCCAACGGTTACCTGCGAAGCCGCTGATCTAATCTTGCCAACCGCGATGTGGGTTGAGAAAGAGGGCGCTTATGGTAATGCTGAGCGTCGCACGCAGTTTTGGCATCAAATGGTGAAAGCCCCAGGTGAGTCTAAGTCTGACCTATGGCAGCTTGTTGAGTTCTCTAAGCGATTCACCACTGATGAAATGTGGCCAGCAGAGTTGCTAGATAAGAACCCAGAATACAAAGGTAAAACTCTGTACGACGTTCTCTACAAGAATGGCAACGTTGATAAGTTCCCGCTCGAGCAAGCCAGCAAAGAACATTCAAATGATGAAGCAGAAGCCTTTGGTTTCTATATTCAAAAAGGTTTATTCGAAGAATACGCCGAGTTCGGCCGAGGCCATGGGCATGATCTTGCTCCATTTGATCGTTACCATGAAGAGCGAGGCCTGCGCTGGCCAGTGGTTAACGGCAAAGAAACACAATGGCGCTTTAAAGAGGGCAGTGATCCTTATGTCAAACCGGGAAGTGACTACGATTTCTATGGCAAGCCTGATGGCAAAGCCGTGATTTTCGCCTTACCGTATGAGCCGCCAGCAGAATCTCCCGATAACGAGTACGACTTATGGTTATCTACAGGTCGTGTTCTCGAGCATTGGCATTCAGGGTCAATGACCGAGCGCGTGCCCGAATTACATAAAGCCTTCCCAGATGCCGTTGTATTTATGCATTATGAAGATGCTAAGGAACGTGGCTTACGCCGTGGCGATAAGGTCAAAATTCAATCGCGCAGAGGCGAATGTGTCACTCGTGTAGAAACACGCGGTCGCAATAAACCACCTCGAGGCTTGGTGTTTGTGCCTTGGTTTGACGCAAGTAGGTTGATCAACAAGGTTACCTTAGACGCCACAGACCCGATCTCGAAGCAGACTGACTTCAAGAAATGTGCAATCAAAATCGTAAAGGCGTAAATGAGGCGAACATGAAAAAATTAACTACTGCCGTTATCGTCAGCCTTAGCGTATTAGTTACCGGAGCAGTGTTTGCGCAAAACACCGCGACTTTGCGCCATGGTTTGTCAATTGAGCAAGACGCCGAGCCTGATCGTATGCCCGTTGTGCAGAACGATGACATCAAACGCAAGCGAAGCTACCCAATGCAGCCGCCAACGATCCCCCATAAAATTGACGGTTATAGAGTAGATACCAACAGCAACAAATGCTTGAGTTGCCATAGCCGCAATCTAAGCTCAGACACGCAAGCACCGATGGTAAGTGTTACGCACTATATGGACCGTGACGGCAATTTTCTCGCAAGCGTTTCGCCCAGACGTTATTTCTGTTCGCAATGTCATGTGGTTCAAACAAACGCGAAACCGCACGTTGAGAGCGACTTCGTTGATCTAGACGACTTGCTTAAAGCAGCTCAATCGAAGCCAAAGGAGTAGGGTAGTACTATGTTTGCAAAACTCAAGAATACCCTCGTACATTATTGGGGAGTACTCCGTCGTCCAGCGGTTCACTACAGCCTGGGCTTTCTGGTAATGGGCGGTTTTATCGCTGGTATAATTTTCTGGGGTGGCTTTAACACCGCAATGGAAGCAACAAATAGCGAAGCGTTCTGTACCGGCTGCCATGAGATGGAAACCAACGTGTACGCCGAGCTAAAAGGTACAATCCACTTCACCAATCGCTCAGGCGTGAGAGCAATTTGCTCAGACTGCCATGTGCCACACGAATGGACGGCTAAGATGGCTCGAAAGATGCAGGCATCGAAAGAAGTGTGGGGCAAAATTTTTGGCACTATTGATACGCGCGAAAAATTCTTAGATAAGCGCTTAGAGCTCGCTCAACACGAATGGGCTAGGCTAAAAGCAAACGACTCACTTGAATGTAGAAACTGCCACAATTTTGACTACATGGATTTCACTCGTCAGAGTAAGCGAGCGGCCGAGCAGCATTCGACATCGCTAGCGTCGGGTGAGAAAACCTGTATTGATTGCCACAAAGGAATCGCCCACGAGTTACCTGATATGGAAGGTGTTGAGGGCTGGCAATAGTCGCCGGGGGTTAGTAGGCGTTAACTTTTATTATCGTATCTTAGAACAAGATGAGTTGTTGCTTTATAACGGCATTTTGATATCTTAGAATAAATGGACATTTGCTGATTTTGGGGAATCAACAATACATGGAAAAAATTCAGGTATCTGCGACTACATCACAAAAATTTTCTGACGATTTAACATCTGTATACGAGCTTATTAAAGCATATCGGAATCAGGTTAACTCTGAGGAAAAGCAAGCCGCTAAAAGCAAATCTAGAGACCTTGCTCTTACTGCGACCACTGTTGCAATGATCCTCATCGGCGGACTTTATGCTGCATTGTCCTTTCTTCCAGTTTCAATATGGGGAGGCAATGCAGAGGTTATCAGGGTAGTTTTACAATTGATGATTTTGCTTATCTATATTCTGGGCGGCGCATCAATTTCACTCCAATATTTTTCGTTCAAAGAGATCTTTAAAGATTTCACCGGTCAAGTAATCGGTTTCGCCTCAGATACAGCCAAAGACGAAGCTGCTCTGTATGAAGCATTTGATGAGCTGTCTACGGAGTCTATTAAGTATGTCGTAAACCGTCTTGATCAAGCATCAAATCAGCTGGGTCAACTTCGATCATTTCTTCTTGGTGCAATTGATAAGGTTGGCATTATACCAGGGCTACTAGCTACGATACTCGCTATCAGCAAGGTTGCCGATAGCACTGGTGTTTCTTGGGTAGAGCTGCTTTCAGTCCTCATGCTTGGAGTTTACATAAGTATGTTTCCGATTACCGAGGCATCAATTAAGACAAAACGAATATCTGTTTTGTTGAATCAGTATTTGGTGTTGTTTCGACAAAATAGTGAATCAGTAAAATAGGCTTATGAACATACCGAAAAAACTGTGCAGGGCAGGGCACAACACTTGACCGTATTTATTCAATTCGAATCCATTAGAAAAACACGAACTGAGGGCAGCTCTGAGTGAAACAAGAAATTTATTCGATACTGTGTCATCTGCCCGTAATTGGACGTTATAGGGTGAACTTCTATAACTGCTCATCAAGTTCATATGAACTATATCTTGAGGTCGATGAGTTTCAGCGGCAAAGAGGAATCAAGCACCTCGGTCTTATTTCAAAGGTCTTTGACTGTTCAAATCATTCTAGATATGAATATGTCATGCTTCAATGCGCCCTCGTCGATATTGTGGATAAATTCAATAAAGGGCAATCGCAAGTTGTATTAGGTGAAATCAATATAGAAGGCCAGACTTTCAGTGGAAACGCGCTTATTAAAAGTTGGTTCTTACTATCAAACCTAGGCCAGTGTAAGAACACTTATGGCGATAATAAATCTTTACTATTGTACTTACTTCAGAACAAGCAAGCGAAGAAGGAGTTCTTATCTGTAATTTTAGATTCTCAATTAAAATCAGCTTGCCGAAAAATTATTGATAACTATGAATATACAAAGTTTAACCTGGTTATAGCTGCGTATCGAATACACAAAATTTATTACAATAAACCAAAGAAAAAATTGCAGGTATTAATTCTTAAGCTACTACTATTAGATGAGAGGAAATATCCGAACTTGGCTAAAAATTGGCCAAAGTTAAATCAACTGAGACATGTAGCCAAGACTATTAGAAATATCGCCATAATTTCAATTGACGGTCATTATTCTCACACGCCGATCTCTATGGATATAATGTCAGCAGTATCTTCAATGGCTGATCAGGAAAGTGCATACAATGACCTTTATCTATCTAAATCATTGACCCCCATACTCGGGATGCTAAGCGAAGAAATCTACCTAGATCGAGATATCATTGCTTTACAGAGAACGTATGAAGTCGCAGCTATAAATAGAATTAGACAAAACAATGACATTCATGAGTCTTTACAAATAGGCTTGAGTTCAGGCTTAGTAGAACATATTGAGCCCATGGTGCCTTTTTTGAGGATTAAGCTGCCTAAAGAAACCCAGCCTAATTCGAGTCTTTACACTGAATTTAGAAACGTACAACAAGCAAAGCGAGGAATAAGCTGTGTTGAGTTAATGCTTGATGAAAATTATTTTTTAGGGCACAGATACTTGGATGTTCTAGTTAATGACTCTATAGAAAGAGATGAAATTGGAACCATATATTACAAAATCTCAGAATTAGTAAAGAAGCAAGTCGCATATTTAGTATCAAATCGAAACCCAGGGCTAACCAGCTTAAAAACTAAGGTTCAAAATTTAGCGGAAGATTCAGTAATTTCAAACAGTGCTGCAATGCAACTTCAAGATTTAATTACTAGCGAAATAGTGCCAACAATATGGGATGGTTTGCAACATTCTGTGTCGCCAGCATATCGAGCGATTTTATATAGCGCCCTTAACTACGTTTTTGACTCTAAATTCAAAATTGACCTTCAACATGTGCAAAACGGATATAAAACTTTCGATTTTAGTTTTCCGGAGTTTGACAAAAGATTCCTTAGTGAAAACTTTGATAATGCTCGTCAATTGAACTCTGCTGACGAAGATAGAGTTCACGAAATTAACCTATTAGAAAAGCAACTTAGAGGAACAAATAATAAATATGTATATCTTTGTGTAGATAGATTACTTGTTCTTGATATGGAAGTAAGCCCTGATAAGCGAAAATGGACTGACTTGGACGGGGTGTTATTGGTTGTAGGCGATAAAGGCGCGCGATTAGAAATCATAGAAGCAAAAAACACCGCTAAACCGGTCAAGGACGCGATAAAGGATATTCGGAAAAAAGTGATACCCGCTCTGGATAAGAAACATGTTAAAGGTTATACCATTAATAAGTTAAAGGGAAAGGGCGCTAAGCTTGTCGTTAAGTTTTAATAGGCTTAGAAAAGGAGTTCGATAATGAATAGCTATTTTCAAGGATATCTCGATGAATTTCTAATCGCACACACTAGAACCTCAGATTTCGGCATTTGCGCACCAAAAATAGATTTAAAAGATACTCGCTATATCAACGCTATTAAAGAAGTTGAACTCACTCAGGCAGTTTACCTAGAGTTTGGAGTGTTGGATAAATCAGATCTATACGCACGCTGTATAGAGTTTTGCCTACGATTAAAACCAGTCGCTGAAAAAGTATTCAATTGCAAGGCTTATTACACTATAGGTTATGTGGTTCTAAATGGGCACGAAGTTTTTAAATCATCTGAGAGTGAGCTGAAAGCATTAATTGATAATGGGTTTGATGGTGAGACAGTTAATATTCACGTTTGGCTTACTTTAGACTCGGGTGAAATTTTAGATTTCACTTTTAGTACAACTTATGCCGTTTTACATGGATTCCCAAGTATGGAAGGCTTGACACTTGCGAAACACCCCGGCGATTTAGTCGATGGAATGAGGTATGTGCCAATGTTGGTTGGCGAGAGTGTTGTGGCTACTATGAAACGCGCATCATCAGAATAGATTACAGCGCTAACCACAATGCAATTCAGTACTGATAATATGAATTATCAGTACTGAATTATGGTAGTATTTTTAACATGGAAAAGTTCGAAATTGTTACTAAAGACCAAAATTTGCAGACCTCCAAATCTATCGAGTTAGATCAGGTTCTCGATGGCTTTATATCAACTAAGCGCTCAAGGAATACTAAACGTGCTTACGCCAGAGATATTGGTGACTTATTCTCATATCTTGATATAAAAGATACAAAACAGCTAGGAAGGTTTATGTTTCATGATTTAGTCGTAAAAATTCAAAACCATCTCGAAAGTAATACTGTTTTTGACGAAGCGACGGGGAGGCCGCTGAATCCGACAACCATAAACAGAAAGGCTTATGCGCTTTCTAGTTTCTTTAAGTATCTGATGCATTCGTACGGTTATCCAAAAAACCCATTGGATCAATATCTAGCACACAAGGTAGATCGAAAGAGCAAGACAAAAAGCTTAACCCGCGCAGAAGTTCTAGATGTCATTAGTTACATGGGAAAGAAGAAAGACGCATCACAAACTTCGTTTAGAGACTATTTAGGGATTTGTTGTCTATCAATAATGGCGCTAAGAAGGAATGAGTTGGTCGGCATTAAATGGAGTGACATTGATTTTGAAGCATCTAGCGCCAATGTTTTCCAAAAAGGTGGTAGCTACAAGTTATTGCCGATACCCGCGAATCTACTAAGCTTGCTAGTTGAATATCGAGAAAAGTTCTTAATTACTTCCGATTTTGTTTTTAGCCCTGTGAGAAATAATTCCACAAAATCGCTAAACAAACCTCTAAATACGAGCTACATATATAAACTCGTTCAAAAGGTCGTCGCTAAGGTTGCAAATGGAAAACGAGCAACACCACATTCATTTAGAAAATCTTTCATCGAAATGGCACTTAATAACCAGGAAGACTTTATCTCTATTATTAATGCCACAGGCCATTCGACCGTCGAAATGGTCAAATATTACGATACAAGAGATTCACTTAAGAATAACGCTGTTCACGGGATGGCAAAATTAATTTAAAGGGCAAATATGAGCGACGATAAAGGCGACCCAAAGCTGAGTTTAGAGCAAATGTTAAAAGGCTTAAAACCTAACGACTATAAAACGGAGAAAGAGGATCGAGAGTGGCTCGACTCTAATGTTGGCAAGGAATTACTAGATGTGGATATAAAAGAAAGTATGTTCAAAAAATAACGCATTAAAAAAACTGGAATAGTGCGGAGAAAAGGACTATCCCGATCTAAAATAGGTAGCCAGCAAACGATAGATTTAATTGCTTTTTTAGCACAGAATTTACCTCCAAATGCTGTGTGCCGAACGGCCAAGCTATTTTAGATTGTCGTCAGCCAAAGATTTTGGCTGCCTCTTCTTCAGCGGCAATTAGAAGTCCGTCAATGTCATTTAGGTTTTCCTGCGGGATCTTGTCATCAAGATAGCCATTGGGTGTCGAGAACCATAAAGCCGTCTGCCAAGGAGTCATATCATCTGGAAATCTTTTCAACACTCTCGAGATGATTTCCAACGGCTTCGCGTCTTCAAATTGGAAGGAGGGAAGCAGCTCGTTATCATCTTCATCCCTTATCGAGAATAGCAATTTATTCTTTTTCCAAAGCTTTAACTGATCAGGTTCAAACTCATCGGCCTCAGAAAAAGTACTATCTGAGATGTATTCCTTACGCATATGAAGATTATCTTCCCAAATTCTTTGATCAATAGTTTTCATGGTTCTGACCTGATAGCTCTATTTACTTCTGACAATAGTATTCGCAATTCTAATCTAGACCAATAGAGCGGACGCATATTTCGAATCGAGCTTCTAGCCCGAAAGATTGGGATCGAACTACGAACCTTTATGTTGAAATTGCGTACTTATGTGTAGAAAATTCTAATGCATGTGTTGGAGCCCATGGTGTAAGCAGCGTCCAACGAAACTGACCAAACTAAACGCTATTTTCAAACGCTGCCGACAGGGCGTTTAGCGTATTGGTTGACATAGTCACTCAAACAGGGCCTTTTGTTTAGTGATTTAGTTGCACGTCCAAAAAAGTAGAGCATTGCGATACTCAATCAATACTGTATTTAACATAATATATATTATGCGCATACGAGATAATGGCAGATTTACGACACCTGATTCGACGATATGCGAATTAACATCAGGTATTTAATTGTTTTAGAACAACAACTTAAGGAAACTTCCTAGAATGCAACTTAGATAAATAATTGTTATATAGAATCTAGTGACGCGACAACGCGGAAAACAAGCTAGATCGGACTCGCTCGAGAGAAAACTTAAAGGACACTAACTAAGTAAGGTCGAAATACTTGCGCTCACGTTCTAATAATCAGCCGCTCGTGACACAACAAGCCGCGATGAAGTTTTGCCGTCAACTTCATTACGGAAACATCTATCATTTATCAGGTGTGTTTTTTTGTTGAGCTCTCGTGAGTTTCAGCGCACTGAGCCCCATGTAGAGCAAAAAGAATCATCAGAGCGAGGGAATTTTAATAGATACTTCGTCCATTAATAAGGTGAGATAGTGACACCGGAACTGATTCTAAGATGCGGGAATATTTGAACGAAAAATGGAGAGAAAAAGAAAATTAGAGAATAGAGCGGTTGTTAACCGCCCTATTTTTATACTCTAGTCTTTGGGACGTTTAAGGTTAGTACCTAACGTTTATTGGCCCATTGAAAACTCAACAGTTGCGCCACCACCTAGAGGAAGCCCTAAAGCAGCCCAAATCATAGTAAGAGCCAATCCACTTATTAACATCATGATTGAGTATGGGATCATGGTTGCCGTCAAACTGCCGAGGCCAAAATCTTTGTTCCAGCGATTAGCGAACGTCAAAATAAGCGGAAAATAGACCATCAACGGTGTGATTATATTGGTGGCGCCATCGCCAACCCTGTAGGCAGCTGTGGCCATTTCAGGACTTATACCTGAGAGCATCAACATTGGAACGATTACGGGCGCTAAAAATGCCCATTTAGCGCTGGCTGAACCAACGAATAGGTTTAATAGAGCCGAAAACAACACCATAACGCCTAACACTGCAAAAACAGGTAGGTTCGATGCTTCAATCGCTGACGCCCCTTTAATCGCAAAAATTAGACCTAAATTTGACCAATTAAACATCGCAACGAAATGCGCAGCCGCGAACGCGAGCACTAGGTAGTAACCCATGTCTTTCATGGAGTCAGCCATCATGGTAACGATGTCGCGGTGATTCTTAATGCTTCCAACAGCTCGCCCATAAGCCCAGGCACACACTAGAAACAGGATAAAGAAGCCCGCTACCAATGAGTTATAAAATGGTGTTAGTCGGGCTTGATAAGAGCAATCTCCGGCAGCTAACTTGGCGTCAGGACAAGCTGCTTCATTAACTAGTGGTGTGTCTGGACCAAATACCATAGCAGCCCAAAGAATTATGACTCCCAACAATGCGAACCCGGCGTGTTTAAGCCCCCTACTTTCGTCAGCACTCAAATCTCTTTCAACCGTGTTTTCGGAGGATTCTCGATTTAAGGCTGTTTCATCCCACGCCCCTAATTTGGGCTCTACCAGCTTGTCGGTAACAAACCAGATGATAGGAATATAGATAAAAAGCATTACGGCAATAAAGTACCAGTTACCGGCAATATTAACCGGGTAGTCGGCCACCAAAATCCCAGCTGCTTCACCGGTAATACCTAATAGTAAGGCGTCTAGTTGCCCCATCACTAAATTGGCCGAAAAGCCGCCAGATACGCCGGCAAATGATGCCGCGATGCCTGCGATTGGGTTTCGTCCAGCCGCTGCGAAAACGATGCCTGCCAACGGAATCAGTACCACATAGGCCGCATCAGCTGCAAGATTGCCCATCATGGCAATAAACGCGACTAATGGCGTAAGTAAGTATTTAGGCGCGTTGCCCACGGCAGCACGCATGGCCGTACCAAACAGCCCTGCTCTTTCAGCAACGCCGGCGCCGAGCATAACCGTTAATACCAAGCCTAATGGGTGAAAGTGGGCAAAGGTATCAGGCATGTCAACAAATAAGCGTTGAAGGTTTTCGGCTGAAAGTAAACTTTTAGCTGATACAACACCGTCTTCGCCAATACCGAAGCGCGCCTTTTGTGCATCTGGCATACCGGCTAATATTTGCGAGCTTAGAGTCTCCGAAGCACCAGCCAGGGAAGCGATAATTGAGATTACGATTAGCGCAATAATTAGGTATAAAAACAAGAATACGGGGTCGGGTAATGCATTACCCGTGCGCTCAACCCAGGCCAGGAAGCCTCTTCGATTACTTACGGCATTTTGTTGCATGTATTTGGTCTCCTTATTAATTTTTGTTGTTCTGCAATCGTATCGCAGTTGTGGTTAATCTGCCGTGGTTATTTTCTACAAATGGGGCTCGCTTTCTTCAGAAGGCCGCATCGTCAGTTGCTTCCAGGCATATCAAGCCAGCACCCGTTAAACCTGCAAAAAATTTGATAGACGTCTCAACCACATGAACCGCAAGCAGCTTCAACGCGCTTATATCTCGGTTAGGCCGAGCAGTGCTTGAACGCTAAAGAGTGATGACTCAAACAGTATTCGCGGCTAAACGCGTCAATAAGCTAAACGCACGGGCTACAGACGTCCTTGGCTTCTGCAGCGCTATTAGGTTTTACAAGCAGACTCTACGCCGAAGCTGTATCGAATAATTCAAAGAAATTATCAGTGGTTTGCTTTGCTAAACTATCCAGGCTCAAACCTTTCAAATCAGCAACAAACTGGGCAGTATGCCGCACATTTGCGGGCTCGTTCGTTTTGCCACGCAACGGAACTGGCGCCAAATAAGGCGAGTCTGTCTCAACCAACACTCGATCAATTGGACATTTTCGGGCCACATCTTGTACTTGGCTGGCGCTTTTGAAAGTTACGATGCCCGAAAACGAGATATAGAATCCTAGATCGAGCGCTTTTTTAGCAGCCTCCCAGTCTTCAGCGAAGCAATGCATAACGCCTCGACACTGATCAGCACCCTCCTCCTTTAGCATTCGCATGGTGTCATCAACCGCACTACGTGTGTGAATAATAAGGGGTTTATTTACTTCTTTAGCGGCTGTGATATGCCTAACAAACCGATCGCGCTGCCAGGTCATATCTTGATCTTCTGTACGAAAGTAGTCGAGACCAGTTTCACCAATCGCAACTATGTTTGCATGAGATCCAATTTCCACGAGCTCCTCGACAGTAGGCTCTTTGACATCTTCGTAGCAGGGGTGAACACCTACCGAGGCAAATATGTGCGGGTATTCATCGGCTAGCGCCTTAACCTCAGGAAAGTCTTCGAGGTTTACAGATACGCACAACATGTGGGAAACGTCGTTTTGACGAGCGTTTTCTAATAACTCTGGCAAACGTTTTGCGAGTTCGTCGAAATTAATATGGCAGTGAGAATCAACGATTTGCATAAAAATCGGCGCTGGCGTTTAGTAATTGAAATGGTTTAGCGTTTAATTTAGACGCTGTGCTGATATCTAAATATGATCGAGATAGCTACATTGTATGTGTAGATCGAGTTAAGGAAACCGACGCGCCTAATTTTGACTCAATAAGGTCTTTGGTCGCGCGGGCATCATCACCCCCAAACTGCACCCCTACTCCACGAGGTCGATTGCCTAAGGCACCGGGAGGACTGACCCATGCGATAGTTCCGGAAATATGAACAGGTTCAACCTCATCCATGATTCGGACCAACAAAAACATCTCGTCTCCGAGGGAGTAATCTTTTGTTGTTGGTACAAATAAACCACCATTTTCAATAAACGGCATGTAAGACATGTACAGCGCTTGCTTGTCTTTAATCGCGATCGAAATCACCGAATTTCTCGGTTTTTCTAAACCGCCATTTAATGTTGCGTCATTCATAATCGGGTTATACCGCTATTTAATGCTTTGCTCAAGTAAAGTCTTGTTAAATCGGTAATTTAGCGACTTTATTTGCTACGGTTTCGAGCACCAAGAGTGAGTCGACTGTTGTTGCCAGCATGCGTTTCGCATAGTTTGTTTCGTCAACTAAAGCCGTTATCTTATCGTTGGAGAATTTCTCACTAACCGAACTCACCCATGATTGCTGAACTGGAAAGAATACGGTTTTAGGGTGCTCACTCAGGGAGTTTCGCAAGAGGTCAGTTGCGAGTTTTTGAACGATATCAAGCGCCTTTGAAGCCCCTAGATCATTCCAATTCTTTGCCACTCCGGTGACTTCAGCCCGACGCATCCATAGATTATTCACATCTGTAAATACGGTTTTGATGGCCCCGAGGTAGTCTTCGTTGAACAAGCGAAGCGCCTCTAAAGGCTGATTATTCGCCATAGAGAGATATGTATCAATATCGCTATTCGGCATCGCGCCATTGAGCTCAAGCCACGC
This sequence comes from uncultured Arenicella sp., assembly GCA_947499305.1. GTDB lineage: Bacteria > Pseudomonadota > Gammaproteobacteria > Arenicellales > Arenicellaceae > Arenicella. The sequence continues at coordinate 102,242 of CANMNN010000002.1, forward strand.
TTTAGCAGACTCAAAGTCAGGTTGCCGAAAACTAACTAGACTGCAACGACTACGGATTGTTTTTGCAAGCTTAGAGATCTCATCACTAACGATAACAAAAAGAGTGTTCGCGGGGGGCTCTTCCAAACTCTTGAGCAGTGCATTGGCCGCATTGCGATTCATTGTTTCGGCATAAAAGATCAAAATAAGCCGATGTGAGCCTATATGAGGGTGTGTATCTAAGGCTCCGGATAATCGCCGCACTTGCTCAATGGTGATTGTTTTTTTAGGTTTTCCAGAGTGCTGCTCGACATAACGTTTCGCGAAGTCCCCAAGCAAGCCTTCTGTAATCTCAGCCTCTGGCATCAGCACATGCAAATCGGGGTGCGACCCTGCATTGAAGAGTTGCAACGACTGAGCATGAGTACCAGTAAGAACAAAGTGTGCGAGAGCGAAGGCCATGTCTCGCTTGCCTAAACCTGCATCGCCGGTAAACAGCAAAGCATGGTTTGAACGCTCTGGTTCAAGGGTAAGGTTCTGCCAAATCTCTTGATTCCAAGGGTGTATTACCGGACTAAAACTAGCCATTTGCAATAAACCTTTTTATCAGTCGGGCTACTGATGCTTCTACTTCACCAATACCTTTGCTTGCATCGATCACGGAAATACGAGAGGGCTCCGCCCTTGCCCTGTCGAGATAACATTCTCTAACTCTATGTTTAAATTCATGCTTTTGCTGTTCAAATCGATCGGGATCACTGCGTGAACCGGCTCGAGTTTCTCCAACGTCGACAGGCAAATCGAGCAATACGGTAAGGTCTGGCCTTAAGCTCGCCTGTACATAATTCTCTAATAATTGGATATCACCGATGGGCATCCTACGCCCACCACCTTGATATGCGTAGGTCGCATCAGTAAAACGATCACATAGAACCCATTGCCCTTTACTAAGCGCTGGCTCGATAAGCTCTTCTATGTGCTGTGCTCTGGCGGCAAACATAAGCAAAAGCTCGGCCGTATCACCAATAGAAGCGTCTGATGAGTTCAGTATGAGTTCGCGCACGGTTTCACCAAGTTTGGTGCCACCCGGTTCTCTAGAGTGAACATAGTCAATATTCGCGGTTTCTAAGCAGCGCTTTATGACGTCAACGTTGGTCGTTTTTCCAGCACCATCTTGACCTTCGATAGTGATAAATTTGCCCCGCATTTCTCTAACTTCCAGATGGATTGGATGAAAACGCGCGCGGCTTACCACCTAGTTGGTACTTTATAACCGCGTTGTTATGCTCTTTGAGGTTCTTCGAGAAATAGTGCGTGCCGTCTCCCTTGCCAACAAAGTAGAGCGCATCGGTCGCTTCTGGGTTGGCGGCAGCACGAATTGCTGCCTCCCCTGGCATTGCAATTGGCGTTGGTGGGAGCCCGTATCGCGTGTATGTGTTGTATGGGGTGTCAGTTCTTAAGTCTTTCCGGCGAATATTACCATCATAGCTTTCTCCCATTCCGTAAATGACGGTAGGGTCGGTCTGTAAGCGCATACCAATTCTTAAACGATTATTGAATACGCCAGAAATTGTCGGGCGCTCGAACGCCGCGCCAGTCTCCTTCTCTATGATAGAAGCCAATGTTATTAGCTGATACTTAGTTTTAACTACTACTGATTCTGAGCGATTATTCCATGCGTCTTCTGCAACTGCATCGAGGCGCTCGTAAGCTTGTTTAAGCACATCAAAGTCAGAATCACCTTTTTGAAAAAAGTAGGTTTGCGGCGCAAATAAGCCCTCAGGCTTTTTACCCTTGGCGCCTAGCTTTCTCATAACTTCGGCATCGCTTAAATCAGCGAGCTCGTCTTCAAGTAAGCGTTGAGACATCAACTGAGCCTTATAATCCTTATAGGTCTTACCCTCAATTAGGGTAATAGAGTACTGAATTACTTTGCCCTGGTCTACCTTAGCGACCAAATCGGGGATGCTATCAATATCGACTAAAGTGTATTCCCCTGCTTTGATACTGACATCACGCTTGTTAATCCAAGTGTAAATTCGGAACACATATCTATTTTCGATAATCCCCTTGTTTTCGAGATGAGTCGCCAACCATGAAATGCCGACGCCTTTAGGCACGACCAATGTTTGCTCGCGGTTCTCTAATGGCTTTGATAGTGCGTTGATATATACGAAATAGCCTATCGAGACAGACAGCGCGAACAGCGCGTAAAAACTAAGCCTTATAATTCGGAATAACTTCATTTTTTATCATTAATTTCAGAAGCTTATGAGATGTTTTTAAAGACGAATATATTTTGCTTCTAAACTGTTTTACCGGCCATATACCGATCACAGAATTACTTAAAAACACGTCGTCTGCTGCTTCAATTTGGTTAACTGATAATGACACAGACTCGAAGCGCATTCCAAGACTATCGAGCTGCGAAATAATATATTCTCGTGCCACACCTGCCACGCCTGCCGATTCCAACTTGGGGGTGCTAACCAGGTCGTCTTTTACAATAAATACATTAGATTGCGTGGCCTCTACAACGCAATCGTTTTGATCCAAGATCAACGCCTCTTGCCAGTCGGGTTGCCATTGAGACCTAGCAATAATTTGTTCGAGTCGATTACCATGCTTCAAACCTGCCAATGCAGGCTGATGAGATAAACGAATATCTGCCACGCCAAGATTAATACCCTCGCTCCAATAAGCCTCGTCATGCGTTGGGTAAGCGTGCAGGGAGATAACCCTTGTTGGCACAGCATTGATAGGGTCAAGATAACCTCGACCGCCCTCGCCCATTGAAATCGTGACCCTCAATACCGCCCTGCTCAGTTCGGCATGCGCCAAGGCTAGGTCAATATCAGCCATGACTTCGTCAATGCAGATTGGGATGTTTAGCGCGCCAGCACCGTTTAATAATCGCTTTAAATGAAGCTCTAACAAACACGCCTTGGAGTTAGAAACGGCAATCGTTTCAAATACGCTTTGTCCATACAACAAGCCTCGATCAAGTGCCGAAGCTTGTGTATTTGCTTTACCGTTAACTAGTACCAACAAATGGCTGTCCCCGTATTACAACAACAGCGGATAATATGAGCAGTAGCTAACAAATATCCGCTAACTAAAACGTTTCATTGCTAAAGTGCCATTTGTTCCGCCAAAACCGAACGAATTACTCAAAGCATATTCAATTTGCATTTCTCGAGCTGTATTCGGCACGTAATCCAAATCACAATCTTCCGATGGATTATGTAAATTGATTGTAGGCGGCGCGATTTGTGTGTGTAATGCCATAGCCGTGTACACGGCTTCTACGCCGCCAGCCGCTCCTAATAAATGGCCAACCATTGATTTGGTCGAGCTAATAGCGATGCCATATGCGTGGTCACCAAACGCAATTTTTGTCGCGTTTGTTTCAGCGGCATCACCAAGTGGAGTTGAGGTGCCATGAGCATTTAGATGCTGAATTTGTTCAGGGTTGACACCCGCGTTTCGCATCGCATTAACCATGCAACGGGCTGCGCCTTCGCCACCAGGGCTAGGCGATGTCATGTGGTGAGCATCACCACTCATGCCGAAACCAGATAGCTCACAGTAGATTTTCGCGCCACGAGCTTTAGCGTGTTCGTACTCTTCAAGCACTAATACACCTGAGCCTTCGCCCATCACAAAACCATCGCGATCTTGGTCCCATGGGCACGAGGCTTTACTTGGATCTACATTACGAGAAGATAGAGCGCGAGCATTACCAAAACCAGCAATAGCCGTTGGTGCAATCGCGGCTTCAGCACCACCGGCGACCATTACGTCGGCGTCGCCATATTCAATCATGCGCCCAGCATCTCCGATAGCGTGTGTAGCTGAAGTACAGGCCGTCACCATTGATAGATTCGGGCCTCGCAAACCAAGCGTGATCGACAGATTGCCGGAGATCATATTGATAATCGAACTCGGAACGAAAAATGGTGACACTTTACGAACGCCACGCTCTTGAAGAGTCGTAGTCGCTTTCTCGATCGAGGCAATACCACCGATACCCGAGCCAATATAAACACCAATTCTCTCGGCATTTTCCTCGGTAACTTCTATGCCAGAGTCTTTAAATGCGTCTAAGCTGGCAGCCATGCCAAGCTGAATAAAGCGGTCCATCTTCCGAGCGTCCTTAGGAGGCATATAATTAGCTGGGTCAAAACCTTTTACTTGCCCAGCGACCTGACACGGGTATCCCGCGCTATCGAAAAGATCGATTTGGCCAATACCGCTGACGCCTGAAGTAATATTTTGCCAATTTTCGTCTAATGTAAGACCAACAGGGGAAACAATCCCCATCCCAGTTACAACAACTCTTCTCTTGCTCATGATGATATGCGTAGTTTTGTAGATGCAGTGCTCTGCAATGTTCGGTCGATTATACAACTTTCATACTAAGACAAACTTAGATGCTAGCAAATAAAAAAGCCACTGTAGACTAGCTAAAGTGGCTTTTATGCCTCTTCGCAATGAGCGCTCTAATTAAAGCGATACTGCAAAGTGGCTCGACTTAATGTGACGACTATTCGTCGAGCGACACTTATGACGTATGATTATTTACGTAGTCGATTGCTAATTGAACAGTTGTGATGTTCTCAGCTTCTTCATCAGGAATTTCAGTTTCGAATTCTTCTTCCAAAGCCATTACCAATTCAACTGTATCCAGTGAGTCGGCGCCTAAGTCGTCTACGAATGATGCGCTGTTAACAACTTGATCTTCGTTTACGCCCAATTGTTCGATAACGATTTTCTTTACGCGTTCTTCAATGCTGCTCATGAGTGTACCTCTATGTATGGAGCTAATTAACAATCAGTCTTATGCGGCCAAAATAGCCAAATTCAACATCCTGCTAGGTAAATACTACTATTAAAAAACCAACAACGATATTTAAAACCCATCCATCGTTGCAAGTGATGTTCATGTGCGGCGCATTATATAAAAAAGCACCGCATTTGCAAAATAAATACTAAGCGTTTGCCTAATAAATAAATGTTATTTCAAAATCAACTTAGGTCATGTACATGCCGCCATTAACATGCATGGTAGTGCCCGTGACATAAGCGCTTTCATCAGATGCCAAAAACACCACCGAAGCTGCGATATCTTCCGGTTCGCCTAAGCGTGAGGCGGGTATATTAGCTGTCATTTTCGAAACTTGATCTTCGTTTAAAGCTTTTGTCATATCGGTATTGATAAATCCTGGAGCCACAGCATTGACGGTTACCCCGCGTGATGCAATTTCTTGAGCGAGCGACTTAGTAAACCCGATAACGCCTGCTTTGGCCGCCGCGTAATTGGCCTGCCCTGCGTTGCCAGATACACCAACAACCGACGTGATGTTAATGATGCGCCCATTTCGAGCCTTCATCATGCCGCGCAACACGCCCTTAGATAAGCGATAAACTGATTTCAGATTAGTGGTCATAATATCGTCCCACTCCTCTTCTTTCATTCGCATGGTTAGATTATCGCGTGTGATACCAGCATTATTAACCAATACCGAGATTGCGCCATATTTATCAGCGATTGCTTTTAGAATTGCATCTATTGACTCGGCCTCAGACACGTTTAGTACCATGCCTTCGCCTGTAATACCTTGAGCGTCCAAGTGCTCACTAATTTTATCAGCGCCAGCCTGAGAGGTTGCCGTACCAATAACAATGGCACCCTGAGAACCAAGCTGGGCTGCAATCGACTGGCCAATGCCTCGAGTAGCCCCGGTGACCAAACAAATTTTATTACTAAGATCGAACATTTATTTATTTCCGAATTAAGTTTTATAAGTTTTAACGGGTAAAACACTTCAACATAAAAGAAGATCAGAGCTACCGTCTCTGCATACCTTCTCTCTAAACTAGTGACTTGAGCGCGTCTGGCTTATCGATGCACGACACATCTACGCCTTTGACAATCCGCTTAATCATGCCGCCAAGAACTTTGCCCGGACCGCTTTCAATAAAGCTATTAACGCCCTGTTGATGCATTGCGACAACAGACTCAACCCATCGAACGGGTGAATCAAGCTGTGAAACCAAATTGGATTTAACTTCTTCGGCTGAGCTTGCCACACTTACGTTGCAGTTATGTAAAACAGGAATGCTAGGCAGAACAACATCGATACCCGCCAAGCGCTCAGCCAAACGTTCAGAAGCTGGTGACATTAACTTACTATGCGCAGGAATTGATACTGGCAATGGAAGAGCCCGTTTCGCACCTGCTGCTTTCATTGCCGGTGCCGCGCGTTCAATCGCAGCAGCGCTGCCTGCAATAACAACTTGTCCGGGCGCATTAAAATTAACCGCCTGCAAAACATCTCCACCAGCTACTTCAGCACACACATCAACTACCTGCTGATCTTCTAAACCAATGATCGCAGCCATACCACCCTGGCCGGCCGGCACCGCTTCTTGCATATATCTACCGCGATCGCGCACAAGTGCAACCCCATCACCGAATGACAATGCTCCAGCGGCAACTAAGGCTGTGTATTCACCTAAACTGTGACCCGCCATCATATCAGGCTGCGCCCCACCTAGCTCTTGCCAAATACGCCAAGCTGCGATGCCCGCGATCAATAAAGCAGGTTGGGTGTTTTCTGTTTGAGAGAGCGACTCTATTGGCCCTTCCTGCGTCATTGCCCACATATCGACACCGAGAACATCCGACGCTTCAACATACAGATTCTTTACCAGAGAAAACTCGGCGGCTAACTCACTACTCATACCAATAGCTTGCGAGCCTTGGCCTGGAAACACCATGGAAATGGACATTATATTATTTCTAGTTAATTATCTTAATTTATTGATTTTGCTTAGAAAATACTTTTGATATCTCTTCGCTTATGTGGCCAATAACGTTCAACTCTGCTTGGCGATTAGCCTCTTGAATTGCATGTAAAAAACCGAGCTGATCAGTGCCCCCATGGCTTTTCACGACAATGCCGTTCAAGCCAATTAATGTTGCACCGTTATGTAGCCTTGGGTCTAATCTAGCCTGCATGGCTTTAAAGATAGGCATGCAAAGCGCCCCAGCCATCTTGGTAATTATATTTCGCTTAAATTCTTCACTTAGCACATTGAAAATCATTTTGGCTGTGCCTTCACTTGCTTTGAGCGCGACATTACCTTCAAAGCCATCGCAAACAATTACGTCAACTTTACCCGAAAACAACTCGTCGCTTTCAACGTATCCTACGTAATTTAATTCACTGTCGCTTAAAAGCACCGAGGCTTTCTTAACCTTTTCGCTACCTTTAATTTCCTCAGCTCCGACGTTTAACAAACCGACCTTAGGATGCGCTTTTTTATCTACAAACTCGGTCAGGACCGAGCCCATAACGGCAAATTGCACCAACATTTCCGGACTGGAATCGACATTAGCACCTAAATCTAGCATGTGCACGGTCTGACTAGTGTCTTGACAAGGCATGGTCGAAATAATCGCGGGGCGATCTACCCCCGATATTGTTTTCAAAACAAAACGCGCAGTCGCCATCAAAGCACCGGTATTGCCTGCGCTAACGGCGGCTTGAGCAACACCCTGTTTTACTAAATTAATTGCCACACGCATTGATGAATCCTTTTTGCGCTTTAAGGCCAAGGCTGGAGACTCATCCATTTCGACCACTTCAGATGCGGCATGCACTTTAAGGGCGCCATTGGCGACAAATGGATCACCATTGTGTGCAGTAACAAGATCGTTAATTTGCTCTTCCCTGCCAACCAATATGACGGCGTGAGACTGAGCGTTGACGTTTTTGAGAAACTCAATAGCGGCTGGCACGGTTACTGCAGGCCCGTGATCGCCACCCATAGCGTCAATTGCAATGGTTGTGATGTCTAATTCTGAATGCATGTATGAACGATTTTTGTAGTTTTTATAGCACGTAAGGTAATAAGCGTGTCAGGCAACGTCAATCGCCTTCTTGAAGCTCTCATTACAGAAGCTGAAGTAGCATAGGCTGAAAGCATAGCTGAGGCAAATTGCAGAATAATGACCGTGTTCTAAATTAATATCGAAATCTAATCGACACTTTGACCAATACAACGAGCTATAAATTAAAAAGGCCTCGAAATCGAGGCCTTAAAATCAGCAAGTCTAGGACTCGCTTTGCAGAGATAAAAGCTAACTTAGCTAGCTGTTTTTACATTAACAACTTTTTTACCTTTGTAGTAACCCGTAGCGGTTACTTGATGACGACGATGCATTTCGCCAGTCATTGAATCAGTAGACAGCGTTGGCTCACCCAAAGCGTCATGTGAACGACGCATGCCACGACGTGAAGTTGATTTTTTACTCTTTTGTACAGCCATGATAGACCTCGCAGATAATGTTTATTTAGCTTGGTTTAAATCCGCCAACCGTCTTAACCAACGTACCGAACTGCACGTTCAAAGACTTAAAAAGCTGATAAAAAACCCAGATGTTTCAAGTTGACGCGGATAATATAGCGACAATTACAGAGTGTCAAAGCAAAACATCGCTTTTTTAACGATTTTTCAATGTCTTAGCTAGTTTCTATAGACGCTTCATCGACAGTAAGCTGTAGATGAGTAAATAGAGCAAGAAATGCATTTTCTATGTGTGTGTAATGCTCTTCTACCTCAATGATCGCACCCGCCATTTTATTTTCAAAACGTATACGTTTACTAACTTGATCTATCGTGATGCCAATACCCTCTAAAGTTGAGTAAGCGCTCAACCAATCGTGAGCGATCATGTTATCGACAACATACTGCATCCGCGGCGGCATATACTCCAAGCATTCTCGCAGACCTCTGTAACTCTGATTGATAAACACCGCTCTTTCAATCTTTGCAAATGACTCCCAATGCTTGATTAAAAAGTAGTCAAATGCAATGTCTGTAATAACACCAACGTAACGGCGACGCTCTTTAGAGAACAAAGGCCTAAGATCTTTAACGGGCGCAAAAGCATCGGTTGTTCGATCAACCAATCTATGGTTTTCGATACCTAAAATTATATCCTTGGGCAAACTCAGTTTTAAAGCTGGCGACGGCTTAAAGTCGCCCATTAAATTGCCGGTAAAAGACATGGGAGTTCGTTGGGAAAAAAATAAATGACTCAAATAATTCATCACAACTAGTATAGTCTGAGCGCAGGGTCTTTAGCTATCGGCCTCGACCAATGACAAGAGCAATTATGACAAACGAAAATCACAAAAGGACTAAGAGTTTCAAGACTCTTTTATGCTTAGTTCTCGCGCTAGTCTTGAGCGCCTGCAACAGCAGCGAACCGATGTCTGACGAACAACAGGTTCGTGCAGTTCTAGAGGCAATGGAACACGCTGCACAGGATCGCTCCCTTTCAGCAGTAATGCAGCATGTCAGCCCAAAGTATAAAGACCCCCAAGGAAACGATTTTAAAACTGTACAGCGACTCATCCAACTTCAGTTTATAACAAATCAAAATATCAATATCTTCAGCAAAGTCAGAGAGATAGAAATTATCGACAATGCAGCGGCGGTCGAAATGTCCTTGGCTATGGCCAGCGGAAAGCTCGACCTAAGCGATGAATCAAATCGCTTGCGAGCAGACAGCTTTCGTTTGTCGCTACTTTATATTAAAGAAGATGGCGACTGGCAGCTGCAAAGCGCCAGCTGGCAACGCGGTTGGTAACCTTTTGAGCCCGCGAAAACGATCGAATTTTAGCCTTCTCTTCGTATATTCAGTCAAAATTCTAGAAAATTTAGTAAAACAGTGTGAAAAAAGTCGGTATTTGCTGTTATTCAACACTTTGTCAGCTTGTTTCATAAGAGCACCGATATATAATGCGGCAACTATTTAAACCACACTGCCCCAGATTTACGTTCTGGATAGCGATTGGACATGACATTAAATATAAAGCCGAATAGCGCGCCTGCGCCCCAGCAATACGAAACATGCGATGAGCAGTTGCGCAGTAATTTAGCCTCAACTAAAAACGTAGCTGTTGCTGCGCTCTACAAGTTTGTCACACTCAACGATTACGAGGCACTAAAACCCAGAGTGCTCACGCAATTACTTGATCGAGAGATACGCGGCACGCTTCTTCTTGCATTTGAAGGAATTAACGGCACTATTTCAGGGGAAGAGGCACAGATCAATGCGTTCTTGGAATGGCTACAAAGCGACGATCGCTTTAGTGGTATTGACTACAAACTATCCTTTCACCAAGCGCAACCGTTCAACCGGACGAAGGTTAAACTAAAGAAAGAGATTGTAACAATGGGTGTTGAGCACATCGACCCAAATCAAGTCGTTGGTACCTATGTTGAGGCTCAAGATTGGAACGAACTCATCAGAGACCCCGACACAATCTTGATCGATACGCGCAATGATTACGAAGTCAACATTGGTAGCTTTGAAAACGCGATTAACCCGAACACTGAAACGTTTCGAGAATTCCCTGATTATGTCAAACAAAACCTCGACCCGGCTAAACACAAAAAGGTAGCGATGTTTTGTACTGGCGGCATTCGCTGCGAGAAGGCCTCTGCCTATATGAAAGAAAGTGGCTTTGAAGAGGTGTATCACCTCAAAGGCGGTATCTTGAAATACCTCGAAACTGTTGAGCAAAGTGACACCATGTGGAATGGAGAGTGCTTTGTATTCGACGAACGCGTCGCTGTAAACCATGACTTAGAAAAAGGTCAATACGATCAATGCCATGCCTGTAGGCACCCTATCACCCAAGAGGACCAAGCTTCAGCCAAGTATATACCCGGCGTGAGCTGTCCACGATGCTATGCATCATTGAGCGACGAACAAAAGCAACGTTTTGAAGAGCGAGAACGACAGGTTCAATTAGCGAAGAAGCGCGGAGAAATCCATATCGGCATCGACAGCAGAGCTGTGGCCGAAAAAAACCGATTCCAAAAACAAGCAGAAAAAGAACGTCAAAGAACGATCAAAGCTTTAACTAAATAGATATTTACTTGAATAGAGCTAAATCATGAAATTACGACTATCACAATCATTATTCGTCGCAGCTATTGCAATGTTTGCGTCTTTACCGCTAATTGCCTCGGCTGCGCCAGTAAAAACGATCTCACTAGAGGTATTCAAAGATACGGAAACTCCGTTCTGGGAAGTATCTGTAAGCTGCGAAAACGTTGCCACACCGAGAACCATGAGCAAAGCCCTCGATGGAGCAAAGTGGTGTTCGAGCGAAATCACAACAATGTGCGATGAAAATAAATTCTCGTTGTCTCGCTTGCTGTGTAGTGACAATTTTGATCAAAATCTAGTAAATTTTAAAAACGGCGAACCGCTTTCGCTACCGGTTGAGACTGCCAGTGTTAAATCTGAGCAAACAGCATCCGAAAAGACTGAGAACGCCAAACCGAAGGTTGAGCTGAAAAAGCTTAATAACGGAGTGTCCAGTGACGTAGAAACAGTTGCCAGCCGGGATAATTTACTAAAAGAACAGATGCAAATTGAAGAACAACGTATTCTAATCCAACAAAAACGTTTAGAATTACGCCGTCGCGAGCTGGCTTTACAGAAACGTCAGTTAAGCGCGAGCTAAGAACTCGAAATATATATTAGTTATTTGAATCACAAAGTAGTCAGGGGAAGATCAATAATGAAGTTAGTGCTAAAGCCATCAATCACACTTATCCGCAGCGTTTTTATCGCTAGCTCACTGCTCGCAACTGGAGCGCACGCAGAAGTATCAAGCATATCCAGCGACAATCTTGTTCAATACGGAAAAGAGCAAGCATTTTGGGTTGCTGATGTGAACTGCTCTGATGGCAGTAAACGTACGATTCAACGTAAAACCGATGGCAATGAATGGTGCGGCAAAGACGTTGAAGGCTTTTGTGACGCGACAAAAGAAAGTACGGCCACAAAGATTTGTGGTGCTCAATATAGCTCTGCGTTAGCCCTGCTCGAAACCGCCAAACAAGCTCAAAACAATGCGGCCCAAGCTGAAGAGCGGGCCCGTCGCGCTGAGCGAGAACGCGCAGAGCAACGCAGGCTTGCTGATCAACGTATTCAAGAGCAACGTGCGGAGCGAGAACGCCAAGCTGCCTCTGCAGCAGCGGCGGCTGCGGCCGCAGAACCTCTAAAGAAACAAATATCCATCGAAGAAGAGTTGTTGCAAATCGAACAAGAAAAGCTCGATTTACGCCGCCAAGAACTGGAACTACAACGTCGTGCGGTTGAAATTCAATCGTTACTCGATGAAAGCACATAAAAGGCAGTTCTAATCGATTCCCTAAAAAGCCAGAGTTAGCGCTCTGGTTTTTTTTTGGAGACCTATTCTCTGTATCGTGTATTTGCGTTTCAGACAAACACTACAAGCATTCTTGCCTATAACGAATACTTTTCCAGTCGACCATTTAAAAACGCCTTGGATGCCGGCCACTCGGTGTCGAGCATGGAAAAGCAATGAGTATGCCGTATGCGGCCATCACTCAAGATTCTATCGTTTCTCAGAATCCCCTCGAAACTCGCGCCTAAACGCCTTATCGCTGCTTGAGACCGCGTATTCTCATGATGAGTATGCCATTGGACACTAATACAAGCTGCACGCTCAAAGGCCTGAGTGAGCAACAGTAGTTTTGTTTCGGTATTCACTAATGTGTTTTGCACTGATTCAGAATACCAAGTGTAGCCTATCGATAAATTTCTATTGATATCGTCAAGTCGGTAGTAGCTTGTAGTACCGACAATGCGTTGATCGCTAAGCCTGCGCACAATAAAGGGCAAATGTGCGCCCTGCTCTCGCTTTTCTAACGATGATTTAACGAAGGCCGGCATTCCTTTGGCATCAGGCACCTCGGTAACTTTAAGCCGCCACAGCTCACCATCACGCGCCGCTCCAATTAGATCATCAACATGAGTAAGCTGCATTGGTTCCAATGCTACGTGTCTTCCACTTAGAGCTAAGTCGGGTGGCAATGCCGATCTATACTTTGACATTCTGATTTAAAGTCCTACTAATCAATCAAACGGCCAATATTTTGATTCGCCCGTTCACCAACGTTCAACCTACCATATCTGCATACGGGTTTTCAAAACTTAGATTGATCGAATTTACGAAATCGCCCACTTTCATAGATTCTTGCTGAATCTCAATCTCATGGTCCTCAATAATACCGGTTCCAAAATTATAGATCACATTCAAATCACCATCGGTGGCCGCCTTGTCATAATTCGCGGCTACAACACGAACCTCCGCACGCTTTGCTTCATACTCAGCCATCTTTTCAGCACCATAGCGGCTCAACATCATCGACTCAACAACATCTGGTGACAACACACTGGCTGTCGCGTTGTTACCGCCGAAGCCTTTTGAATTGAGGAATGCAACATCCATACTAGCTTGTTTATCCTCTACTAAAATCTCTAAGCGCTGGTCAATCACATCGTCAGCGACTTTGTCGATGGTATGGATACTAGGAATGATATTATGTGCAAAGGATCCAAGCGTGCTAGCCAACTGGTCTCCGCTCGCTGGTCCTAGGGGATGCCCCACATAAGCTTTTACCGCGGTAACAGGCCAATTTTCAATACCGAAACCAGCGGCAACTTTATCAAAAATCATTGATTCGGTTATTCGATTTTGTGGTGTGCTCGAGCCATGAGCCTGGATATATGACCTTTCTCTAACGGATTCTTCACCAACTATCGACTGAGCCGAGGCGACTGCTTTTGCCATTGTCACGTAATTTCCAGCTCCTGGTGAAGAGATTGACTTCTTGTATCCGTCTGCGTTAACAAACACATCTGGAACTGCACCGTAGATGTCTGCTCCGAGTTCTAGGGCTAACTTATCATCCATCAATATGAAGAACTGCCCTGACTCACCCATAGTAAACCCCGCATTTTCCGCAAAGGGTCGAGATGCTCGGCGATGATCGCAAACATCGCTATTATCCAACTTTGCCAGACGATCATCGGTGCCTAGTGCGCTCATTGCAGCAAAACCCTCCATCACTTCAGGTGTAACTGGTGCCTCGCTCGAGCCACAAATAACAACACGATGACGGCCCGCTTTGATGTCATCGACCGCTAGCCTTAGATTATATAGGAACGTCGCACATGCCCCGGATGCAGCGCCGGTGGTTCCGACGCTCCCACATACGTACGCGTTAACAAAGTCGGCTACCATAGAGTTCAGACCCAGTGCCATTTGTTTTGAGGTTGGCCGGGAAGATCGCAAACGGGATTGCATATAACCACCAATACCGTAATCGTCAGTTTGCCCTAAACCGCTGGCGGCAAATACCGCGACTTGGTCCGGATCTACTTTTGCCATTATGTCATCCCATGGTATCCCTACAGAGTTAATTGCATCAGATGCCGCGAGAACGGTTAACTGAAGTCCTTTAGGGTGAAAGCGTGAATTATATTGTTCGGACGGGATAAATCCAGTTGGCAATATACCAGCCGATTGCACGTCAAAAGTTCTAAAACTCTCCATTTTGACCGACAAACCACCCGAAATGCTAACTCTAACAGTCTTGTCGTCAACTGTTTCCATAACCCAGTTAGACGGTATTGGGCTCGGTAAGTCACGGCGATTAATAGTGAAAACCGATGCATCTTCACTCGAGAGCTCAACATCGTTAACTCCAGGAACAGCATCTACATCGAAATACGCCTTGTGTATTCGACGGATCAAAGTATTTTGCTCAATCGTGGTGCTATATCTATCAGCTACCTGTTGTGCGCTCATTGGCTCACCGTCGGCATGCCCATATTCAAAGTATGCGCCGTCTCGGTGCTCTACAAGCTTCATCATCGTCGCGAGTCCTAGTAGAGTTCTCACACGCTGTTGATTATCAAGGCTGCCTAAGACGGTACGTCGATAAGCATGATGAAATGAACTACGGCCAGCTGCGTTGTAGCCGCCGAATCCAACAATTACAGGTAAATGATTCATTTTCTACTCCGAGGCGAAAAGGAAATTAATTGACACTTAATCAATATTTTCTGAAGTATAGACCTCAGCGATCCAAGCAAATATGCTAAATTAGCCAAATAAGGCGACATTTAAGCCAAAACCTGATCTGCACCAGTTTATGAAAATCGCGTTTTTAGTCCTACCAAACATGCTAACAACTAGCTTGAGCAACGCTTATGAGCTTTTCTTCGCCGCTAAACAAGCGGCCAAGATGCGCCGCTTACCAATTGCAGCCGAAGTGGAATTAGCCAAGGTGGCGACGAATTTAGAGCGCTTGGAACTGCCATCAGGTTTGTCTATAAGGCCCGACCGGTCGATAGATGATGTGGTTTTCGATATTGTCTATGTGCCCGCGCTATGGAGAAATCCAGAACCGATCGTTCGACAAAATCCAGAAATTGTCGATTGGCTTAAGTATCAATATCAACACGGCGCGATCATTAACGGTACAGGCACAGGAGTATGTTTTATTGCCGAAACTGGAGTGCTAGACCAAAGACCAGCCACGACTCATTGGCACTATTTGGAAAAGTTCGCCAAAAGATACCCTGAAGTTGAACTAAAGCGGCAGCACTTTATCACCTCGGCTGGAAGGCTCTTTTGCGCGGGGAGTATTAATGCACAGACTGATTTGAACTTGCACCATGTGCACAGAGTATTCGGGAAGGAAATTGCTGACCACCTTTCCCAACACTTCTCGCACGAAGTTAGGCAGCCCTTTGATAGACTTAGTTTTGATCAAGAGAGCAACACAAATCATCCTGATGAAACGATACTACAAGCGCAATTATGGATGGAGAATAACTTTGCTGACCACAACGTTTCTATCGCCAATCTCGCGAAGCACCTAGGATTAAGTCAGCGCAGCCTTAACCGACGATTTCGAGATGCGACTAATCTATCACCTATTAAGTACCTGCAAAGCCAACGCCTTAATCAGGCGAGAGAGCTATTGAAGCACAGTAACCTCAGTATTAGCGAAATTGCATACCGTGTAGGTTATTTAGATGTTAGTTATTTTAGTAAGCTCTTTCGCCAGTTTTACTCGGCTACACCCAAAGCATTTAGGTCATCACTAAGAGCAAAAATGTTCTCTAGTGGAGAAACCTAATCCTAATTTTCTGGCGTTTTCGGCAAGTATCTATTGAGTACAAAATACCCCACTAAGCCTGATGCTACAGAACCAACAATGATTCCCAAACGTTCGTCGAACAACAGATTTACCCCGGTTTCCTCAAACGCTAACGAACCAACAAACAGGCTCATGGTGAACCCTATTCCGCACAGCGCGCTTACACCAAATAAGCTCGCCATCGACATTCCTTTAGGCAAAGTGGCGTACCCCATTACGACTGCCAAACCGCACAAGCCAAAAATACCGATGGGTTTGCCGAGAAATAAGCCCAGGGCAACACCAACAGGCACGTCATGCAACATAACCTCAGGAGAAACCCCTACTAGGCTGATACCAGCATTGGCAAATGCAAATACAGGTAAAACGAAGAAAGCCACAACAGAATGAAGGTCGTGCTCGAGTTCTTTGAGAGGTGACGAGCCAGGTTTATTGCTATCACGCAACGGAATAAAGAGAGCCATAAGAACGCCGGCAAGCGTTGCGTGTACGCCAGATTTCAGCAAACTAACCCAGACAATCAAACCGACCAGAAAATACGGGCTTCGTGAAACCACACCCTTACGGTTCATTATAAATAGTATCGGTAGGCAAATTGCGGCCACAATAAGCGCTGCTAACGAAATCTTCGAGGTGTAGAACAACGCAATGATTATAATCGCCCCGATGTCATCGAATATCGCCAATGAAGTTAAGAATATTTTCAAAGAAATTGGCACGCGAGAACCCAATAGCGTTAAAACGCCGAGTGCAAATGCGATATCGGTTGCCGCTGGAATAGCCCAACCCTTAACTGCAACAGGGTCGTTGATGTTAAACACCAAATAAATAGCAGCAGGTATAAACATACCCCCTACTGCGCCAATTGCCGGTAATACGATATTTTTAGGATCGCTTAGCTCACCTTCGAGCACCTCACGCTTCAACTCTAAACCCACGAGAAAAAAGAACACCGCCATCAAGCCGTCATTAATCCAAAGGAGCAGCGGCTTAGCGATTTTTAACTCACCAATTCGAACTTCGACTGGCGTGTCTAGTAGCAGTGAGTAGTAGGCGATGAGCGGCGTGTTGGCGATAATAATAGCCAATGTAGCGGTGATCATTAGGATCACGCCGCCGGCCGATTCCATTCGCAAGAAACGAGTAATGGCAGATTCGTTGAGGTTTTGCATGAGCAATTTAGGTATAAATCCTACAAATTAAGGGGTTTTAAAAACTATAAACGTGTTGCATAGGCCCTAGGGACGATGGCTATTGATAATTTGCCCTAACGCTTGAAACTCCTCACTACGTGGGGAGTTCTTGCGCCAAACCAGAGCAATGGTTCGATTTAGATCACGCCGTGTTTTGATGTGGCGAATCTCAGCATCAGTATCATGAGTAATGTTGGCCTTCACAGCCATCTCTGGTAGTAAGGTCACACCAATGTTATTCACCACCATTTGCACAAGAGTATTAAGACTTGTCGCTTGATAAGGAATGCTCATGTTGTTCGGCTCAAGACTACAGGCTTTCAATGATTGATCTCGAAGACAATGACCATCTTCTAATAGCAAAATATCCTGCTGCTTTAAGTCAGCAATGGAAATCGCATCTTGTTCGGTTAGTTGATGCTCATGGGGTAAACACAATACGAGCTCGTCTTTGAACAATGGTTCAGTATGAAGGTTCCCGGTCTCATATGGCAATGCAAACAGCAAAACGTCTAACTGCCCTTTGTGTAACATACCGATTAAGTTAGGGCTCAAATCTTCGCGAATATACAATTTATTATCGCCATAGGCCGCACGCATAGCCTTGAGTATTCGAGGCAACAAAAACGGCGCAATCGTTGGAATAACACCAAATTTCAGATCACCTTTGAAAGCGCCCTTAGCCTGTTTAGCCAATTCGACAAAGTTATCGAGCTGATTGAGTACTTCTCTCGCTTCTTCTACTAAGCGCTCGCCAATCTGTGTCGGCAGAACAGTTGGACCACGTTCAAATAAGCTGACGCCCAGGTTTTGTTCAAGCTCATTGATCGCCGTACTGAGTGCTGACTGAGAAACAAAACAAGCCTGGGCCGCTCTTCCAAAATGGCGATGCTCGGCCAACTCACTGAGATAGCGAAGCTGTTTTACAGTTGGTAAGTTCAAAGTTGATTCTGTTTACTTCGTTCGATTTAGGCGATTGCAATAACGCCTCCATTCTAATTCATTTATGTGAAGGCTAGCAGACGAATTCGTAACTGAATCATCATTCGCTATTGGCTCTCTGCGAGGCGGCCTTCAACGCAAACAGAGGCGATCATTACTGGAGTCAACTGCTCAAGCAACTTATACTCCTAATGATGTTTTTTAGTGACTCCCGCATACACTTTTTTAAGCTCCTTACCGGTAAATACCGCGAGCACGTGCGCGCTTGCCTTGCGCTATTGTATTCTCGCCAATACGGAGCTTCAGCAGACTACGGCCATTCTCTGAATAAGAACCAGCTGCTCGATATAATAGAAGAAGCGTTGATTCAGCTTGGCGAGGTTTCGTTCACCCCTGAAGACACAGAAGAGAATATAGATAGCAATTCAATAGAAGAACGTTTTAAATCGAGTAGAGAACACGCGAATTGGGTTTTAAAACAATTAGTCGATTGCGGATGGGTAGAACGTCAAGTAGATACCGCAACCCTACAGTCAAGCTACCCCTTCAGCCGATTGGGCAGAGTCTTTGCCCAGTGCCTACTCGAAGCCGATAGCACTCGAGTAAGAACCCGCCACAGAAATACACGCAATACGCTGAACGCGCTCGATGCATTCGCCGCCCGAGGCGAAGTATACGACTTACTCGACGCGTATGATTATTCAGAACGAATTGTTACTGATTTCACTGATGTCATTGCCGAGCTCGAGGATAAGAAACGCGCGCTTGTCAAGGAAATGGAGTCTCAACAAATTGTTCAACAAGCTGCCGAACAATTTTTCGATTTTATGGAAAAGCGCTTTCAGCCAGATATTCAGGTTCGTTTGTCAGCCGATAGCGTCGAAAAGCATCGCGATCGTATAGATAAGCGCATACGCTCCATCCGGCGTAAATCTAAAGACTTTAAACGCGACGCCGAAGCCGAGCTGCGTCGCACCGTGCCAGACTTGTGCGAAGCGCATCAGTCTTACCTGTATCACGTACTCGACACTATAGAGCGGCGTATGCATAAAGCGTCTGAGGTAATGCTGCCAGCGTTACGCAGCGCCCTGCACGGTTTTACGAAACGAGCCGACATTATCATACGTCAACTAAGTTACCTAAATACCAAACAGGACAACATGTTAGTTGATGTATGCCGAGAGCTCGCCGATATCAAACCAGCAGAATACAATACTCGCATCAATGCGGCGGCCGAAAAAGCATCGGTTTTTAGACTAAGTTTAATCGACCCGTCGCAAGTCAAATTACAACAACGCAAGGTCAAAGAGATTGTCGACAACAGAGTACACGAGCGCGGCGCACCCGATCGACAAGCGCAATGTGAACTGATGATTCAACAGCTTTTAGATCAAGCTTTTGTAATGAATAGCTCGAGCATCAAACAATATGTTTTTGAAACCCTGAGTGGCGGAAAAAAGCTCTCCACTAAAGAGCTGCAGATCAACAATGCCGATGAATTACTCGCTATGGCGCATGCAATTGAAGTCGCTGGCATCAATAACTTAAGTTCAGACTACAGCTTTAAGGTTAGCCGTGTAGACACCGAAAAACGCGCGAACAATGACTATTACCACGAGTTCGACGAACACGAGATCGAACTTGTCGAGCATCACACAGACCTGCCAAATGGATAAAATAACGCTACTTCTTGATCAGAGCTTAGAACAACTTGGCCTAAATCAACAAGGCTTCTCGGAGTTGATTATTCGCTTACTCGACTACGGTGTTATCAGCCGAAACGAGAGCCAAATTGAAGCCACTCTTTATGACCGATACTTACAATGCGAAGATCTAGTTGAAGATTACCTCGCGCCGTTACGTTTAGTCACAATGCACGACACGCAATTTCGATTTATTCGAATATTTCCGCCTGCCGCGGTAGTGCCTGGATTGATTGACGACGACAATGCCCAAGACTCTCCGTTTCAAAACGGTTTTCGAACCAAGCCCAGTTCAAACGCGATCGCGGTCATCCTGATTCTGCGGGTCGAGTACGAAAAAGCGCTTCGCGAAGGCAAAGTAGACGAGCTTGGCCACGTATTATTACCGCTCGAAGAACTCGTCATCAGCATGAAGAACTTACTCAAACAATCGCTGCCAGAAGGACTCGGAGAGCGACAGGCGATATTTCGCCAACTGCGGCAGCTGCGCCTTATCAAGTACAGCAGTGAAGCCGATATTACACTAGAAAATAGCCAAGAAAGCTGGCTGAAAATAGAGCCAAGCATCACCAGCTTCGTGAGCCAAGAAATGCTCGATCAGCTCTATCCTATCGATGAAACTAAGCCTGAATTAGTAGCATCAAGCGCCAACTAAGCAGCAGAACAAAAGCGACAGATTGAACCATGTATTGTAAAAGGGCAATTTTAGTTAATTGGGGCAACATTCCGAATCTTGACTTTGAATTCGGGCCGGTAAACCTGTTTTCAGGTGGTAATGGCTCGGGTAAGACCACAGCAGCAGACGCCTTGCAGTCGTTAATGACGGCCTCCTACGAAAACCTCTTCAACTACAATCCCGGGCAAGATGAAACAACGCAACGAGGGCGTGGTGGTAAAAACGTACGAACCCTAGCCTCTTACGTGCTGGGCTGTGACGACGGCAGTTATGCGCGAACAGCGCCTACTGACGGCTACATCGTAGCCGTCTTTCACCCGACAAACGGCGAACCTGGCACGCGCTTTACGGCTGTGATGGGAGTGCGAGCGTCAATTGAAACAGTGGGTAAACAACGACAAGCACGTCAACGCCAACTCGCTTTTTATATTATCAATGATGAAGAACTCCGAATGGAGCACTTCTACAAGGATAAGATGGTAACTAATCTCGACGATATCGGCTTCAATTTACGCAGTGAATTCGGTAAAGACTGCGTCGAAATGTACGACAAAAAGGGCTTATACTTAAACCGATTATACGGTGCATTGAGAGGCCAAAGCGGCTCTGTGCCTAAACGCGAAGCGCAACACGCCGCTAAAACATTCTCGAACTTTATGGCCTATAAGCCGGTTAAAAGCATTAACGACTTTGTCGCCAAGGAGATACTCGAGCCTCGAGATTTAAGCGAAGACATCAAACAAGTGTCTGAGTTAATGAAGACCATCCATAGTATGGAATCCGAAACTCGGCAAATAAGCGATGTTATTGATAATTTGCGCGCGACTGAGGATTTATCTAAGAAATATATCGACCAATGGTTGAATTGGCGACTATGTGATTTACGCGAGCTTATTCGTGTATCTTGTGTCAAACAGAGAGATTATCTCAACGCAAAGAACAAGCAACAAAGCAACGCCCTAGAACAACAGGAGACACAGGCTCGATTAAATAACGTGGCCGATAAACGTACATCCCTGCACAGTCAATTAGTTGAACTAGAGGCGCAGCGTCAAGGTATTCCTGCTCTAAAAGATAAAGATCAACTGGAAAAAACGATTGAGCAAAACAGTGCTGGGCTAAGTCAGCGAGCACGCCCTCTTCTTGAGCAAGATCAGCAGTTTTCAAAGAATAGAGATCAAGCTCAAAGGTTGAAACAACAAATTCAAGATGCAGGATTGGCCATTGATTTGCCCGATCTAGAGCGCCCAGATTTCAATAGTCGCATAAAAGCCGTTATTGATGGAGCGAGCAATTCAGGCATCGATATGCAAACGCTGCTGACCCAAGACCATGCTGGCATTGCCAACCTAGAGAGCAAACTCGATAAATTAATAGACTCCGAAAGAGCTCACCAAGCCCTGGCAAACCGCTTACATCAACCTACAGATCAAACACCAAGTATTCGAGATGCAATTTTAGGACAAGTTAGTCAGCGTAAGCAAAAGCAACATCGTCTCGCTGAGCAAACAAGCGCAAAGAAGCGTGAGGTTCTTCGTCTTGAAAATCAGAGCGTTAGCTATCCACATTTTGTTGAAGCCGCTCTTAAAGCTATTAGCTCTCAGTGCCCCCAAGCACGCCCGAATGTATTATGCGACTTTATTAATATTAATGAAGCTGAATGGCAAATGTCGATTGAAGGCTACTTAGGTGGCAGTCGATTTTGCATAATTGTAGAGCCAGAGTTCGAGGCAGAAGCCGCGAAAATTGTGAGGAATATGCCCGGTCGCCGCAATGGCGCAAAGGTGATTCAAGGCTGGAAAGCACAACGAGACGCGAACAAGCTTACGCCGCCCAAAAACTCAATTCTCAATGTGATGAGCTTTGATCACAAGATCGCCGAATATTACGTTAAAGGAGCTTACGGTAATGTTGTTCGGGTTGATGACGAACAGGCACTTCGAGAGACAGCCAGAGGGATCACTCCTTACGGCCTTGGCTCTGGAGGGTACACAATTTTTCGCTGCGACATAGATGAGTCCGAACTTGTATTTGGTCGAGGAGCTCGCGAGCGCGCCCTTCGAGCCAAACAAATTCAACTTGAAGAACTTCAAACACAGAGTTATCAGGCTGAACAATCTGCCAGAAAAGCCCAAGTCTGCCTAAAGACCATAGAAGAAATTCAGAATGTGACAATTTCTTCTGTAATACGCGAGATGCTTGAACTCTATAGAAATATTGAACAGGATCGCTACCGACTGGAGGCCATAGATCTAAGCGATTTTACGAATCTTGAACGGGAGCTTCAGGACAAACGAGATGATTTATCCCAAGTAGAAGACCAATCTAGAGAACTTCAGACAACACTCGGGCGCTTACAAAGCGAGCAAAACGGCCTAAACAATAAAGTCAAAGACCTCAGCGACCTGCAGGATATTTTGCAAGACCAGCGCGAAAGCAAAGAAGCTGAGATTGAGTCGATTAACGAAATCTACCAAGATTTCGACGCGCAATCAGAGATTGAAGAAGCTGAACAACAAGCCCTACAACACGCAAAAGCTAGCGATGCCAATGACAGCTATGAGACAGAGTTGCGAGCCTATCAACAGCAGTGCGATGCCTTGGAACGCCAGCTCGATAAGTGCGTGTTACAGCACAATCAATTTTGCCGCAAAGAAGACAGTATTGTTTATATGGTTGACACCGGCGAGGCTGGTACTGAACACCATAACACTCAATGGTTCAAACGAATTCGACTAGTGCTGAGAGAAGCAAGATCAGCAATAAATCGCTTGAAAAACAACATATTAGTGGGTAAACATGAGAAGTTACTTAGCTTGAAAGATAGTTTTAATACAGCTTTTGTAAGTAACTTATGTCATTCAATTTATCAATCTATCAATGATGGTAAACGCATCCTAGATGAACTCAATCGCGAACTAGAATCACACCTCTTTGGTACTGACCAAGAACGCTATCATTTCGGCTATCAATGGGTGCCAGAATTTCAAGAGTATCAACGTTTCTTCAAAGAAGTAATAAATCTCCCTAGTTTGGGCGACGGTAGCAGCTTATTCGATGCCGATCTAGGTGAGAAATCTGTGCTAGTTCGCGACAAATTACTTGCTATGTTACTCGATAATGACGAGCAAACAGCGTTACGTGAACTCAAGCGTTTGAGTGATTACCGCAATTATCGCTCTTATGAAATATACAAGACCCCCATGGGCAAAGCTGAAATCGCCTTGAGCCAATACGGCACAGGCTCTGGTGGTCAGTTAGAAACGCCTGCCTATATAATTCGATCAGCGGCGGTCACCTCGGCGTTTAAATTCAACGAAGGTGCAACACACTGCCGTATGGTACTCGTCGACGAAGCCTTCTCGAAAATGGACGAAGCTCGTTCGCGTGAAGTCATCAATTATTTAACTAATGAATTAGGCCTACAACTTATCTTCATTATGCCGACTAGTAAATCGGGGCCTTTCATGGACCTAATTAGCCATCAAACCATTTTCAGTAAGTGCCCCTCTCCCAATCCAATTGGCGAGCTGAATACACAGGTATTAGTTGATCGCAAAGTGTGTAATAGAGATAAAATTAAAGAGTTGTGGGCACAACACCGCCGTAATATTCGAGACCAAACGAGCCTTGATTTCATGCAAGAGTTTGTTCACGAATGAGCACAGAGGTACCCACTTGGGTTACTGACAATACGCTGATCGAGCGGCTACTGCATCTTTTTGTTGATATGTGTGAACCGCCAGTATCTAGTACATATTCGCAAAAGCTTACTTCAAGCGCGTGGCCAGAACTTTTCGACTTTTCTAACAATGAGCACGCTTCTTTATGGTGTGTTATCGAGCAAAAACTACATAGCGAACATTCGATAATTAAACCTATTCGTTATGGCAGTGAAAGAAAGATCGAAGACGAAAGAATAGTATATGACCACGTGACGCTCGATTTTAACCCATCGAAAGAACCGCTAGTCCGGCACTGGCTGCATCGCCCCGCTCAATTAGCTTACGCAAAACAATGGTCACTTGCACTTGAGGGCTTCCCCGAGTTTAGGTCTGGCCCTTTAGCTGCGAAGATACAACATAAAACTGCGTCGGCACACGAAATACTCATAGGTTTTAAAGTCGCTAAAACCCTTATAGATACAATGGATGTGCAAATGCAGAGAATTAGCTTAAGAGGGCTTTCTGCTCGCTGTTTTTGGGGTGATTCAAAATTTTTGGATCATCGAAGAAATTTGATAAACGCCCTATTCCCTAATGCGATTAATGTTGTACGAAACCGGCTGATCATGATGTCGGCTTACGTTCCTGAAAATTTAAAGCGCGTTATATTCGTGGAGAATTTTGACAGCTTTCTGAGTTTGGTTGCAGCGATTAGGGACAGTAACCATGAGTACTGCACGGCAATAATCTACAGCGCCGGATATCGAGGGGCTGCAAGCGCAATTCGAGAGCGTGGTGAAAGCCAATTCTTAACAATAAATATCAGCACAGAGCGGTCGGTATCCGAATTTCAAAATTGGTGGTATCAAGAAACAGATAGACAAGTCGAATGCCTGTTTTGGGGAGATTTAGACTTTGAAGGTTTAAAGATACTCAGTAGCTTGCGCGTAAACTTCCCTGGAACCGTCGCTTGGCGAGGTGCCTATGAATTGATTGTGGAATACCATCGCGAGGGCTTGGGTCACAGACCAGATCAGGCTGGTAAGGAAAATCAAAAGCTACCAGAGAATACTGGCTGTGATTACAGTGACAAAGTTTTGAGGCCACTATTGTTAGAAAGCGTGCGCTTTATTGATCAAGAGGTGATCAATAAAGCGCAACTTATGAAAGTTTTAAGTCGATTTAAAACTTTGTAGTTTTAACGTTCCAAAACTAAAGCTAAGAATTATTAGCTTTCAACGCTGCGATTCGATCATCAAGTGGAGGATGAGTCGAAAACAAGCTCTTAACACTGCTATTAATGCCAAATGCAGCCAGCTGATTTGGAAGTTCTCCAGCTTGCCCTTGCTTTAAACGCTCCAAGGCGCCAATCATTGCTGCCGAACTTGCATACTTTGCACCGCCTTCGTCAGCGCGGAATTCGCGATGTCTGCTGAAAAAAGCAACAATTATGCTTGCTAAAAAGCCAAATACAATTTGACCGCCAAAGTAACCAACATAGTAACCAATGCCACGGCCGTCTCGGTCGATAGCCATCGCAAGAGCGCGGGCGAGCAATAGAACAAACGTGTTAACAACGCCTTGGATCAGCGTTAAAGTAATCATGTCGCCGTTTGCAACGTGGGCAATTTCATGCCCCATGACGGCCTCGGCTTCTTCACGGCTCATATTACGCAACAATCCTGTGCTCACCGCCACCAATGCATTGTTCTTGTTTGCACCAGTCGCAAAAGCGTTCATGTCAGGAGTATCAAAGATGCCTACCTCAGGCATGCCGATACCAGCTTGCTTCGCCTGCCGAGCGACGGTTGATACCAGCCATTGCTCTGTCTCGTTTCGCGGTGTATCAATAACGTGCACGCCAGCGCCCCGTTTAGCCATCGATTTAGACATCAACAACGACACAATCGACCCGCCAAAGCCAAAAAGCAGAGCCATAATTAGAAAGCTAGTGTCCTGATTGCGGTATTCAGCCGGCATGAACATCATAATAATGCTCACAACGACCATAATCGCAGCATTCGTAGCCAAAAAATAGAAAATACGTCTCACAATTAGTCCTCAGGAATAAGTTTGCATATAATATGCGATTGAAGTGTGCATGATTCAAGTCACGAAAACTAATATTTATTTCATAGAGTTCTAATTCGCGTGAACAGCGGCTTTTAAATAGGCTCTTTTTTCTAGAACAACATCGATAGACAACCATAGAGAACAAAGCGTGTTAAAAACACTCAAGACTTTATTTAAAAGCGCCAAGGTCAAGAAAGACCCAAGCGATCAAGACTTAAAGCTCGCGGCGGCAACTCTGATGTTTGAGGTTGTACGCTCGGACGGCAGAATCGACCAAGTAGAGCTCATTTACATGGGCGAAATATTACGCAGAGAGTTTAAGTTAAGCGAAACCGAGCTTGAGGAGCTTTTTAAACTGGCAAAAGATACGGCCAACGAAGCTACCAGTTTACAAGGATTTACTCGAGATATATGCGACAACTGGGGAAACCCTAAACGCATGAAATTATTAGAATATTTATGGATGCTCGCACTCGCCGACGATCAGATCGATCCGCATGAACGTCATCTAGTCAGAAAGGTTGCCGGCCTTTTATATCTAAACGAAGCGCAAATTCTAGAATCACGAGAGCAAGCAAAGAGAGAATTAGGAATATCAAAGACCAATAAATCTTAAGCATAATTTGAATTTGTAGCTAAGTTTTCGCGCGCAAACCGCCTAGTCCATCTGTCGTATATGCTCTGATAGTTTCAACCTTTAATATGCACATGTTAGTTAAACAATGGGTATAAAAAGGGTTAAACACTATGACTTTTTCAGAGCAAATGAGTATTCGGCAAGACGAAGTTCGCGCTGAGGCATCAAACCAAGACGTAGACTTACACTTAATCGCGGCAACTTTGATGTTTGCAGTAATCCGCGCTGATGGTGACACTGATCATCTTGAACTAGCGCATATGGTCGACATCATGCGATCTAGATACGCTCTTAGCAGTGAAGAAATCTCTAGTTTAATCTTTTCAGCGCGCAGAGCGAGTGTTGGCGACCAAGGCCTTGAAGCTCTTGCGCAACAATTGTGTAAACACTGGAGCCCTAAAGAGCGCGAACAATTGCTCAACGATTTTTGGTTTCTTGCTACTGCAGACCGAGAAATTAGAATTGATGAACGTTTGGTCATTGAGCTAATTGCCAATAATTTGCAGCTAGAAGCCGACGACATCACCAAAGCACGCTACATGGCAGAGCAAAGGCTAGAATTAAACATCAGCTAGCCCTACAATACTGGTTGTTTCTGATGTTCTTCACTAATAACAACAAATATGACCAGACTTACTTCAACCCTACTCGCTTGTCTCTTGCTCTTGGGTGCTTGCTCACAAGAGCAAGCCGATCAAAACACTCCCAGTACTGACCAAGTATATCCTGCCAAGATCATTAAGCTCAAATTGGCCCATGGCTGGCCGAAGGGATACCCTATTTTTGGCGAGTCGGTGGAGCACTACAAGGAACTCGTAGAAAGCATGTCTGATGGGCGAATCCAGCTAACCGTCGACAGCACTAACAAGCACAAATCTGCGTTCGGTATTTTTGATTTCATCAAAAGCGGCCAATACGACATAGGTCAGTCAGCTTCTTACTATTACGGTGGCAAAGATCCAGACGCCCTTTTTTTCTCGTCTATGCCATTTAGCATGACAACTCAAGAACAGTGGGCGTGGTTTTACGAAGGCGGCGGCCTCGAGCTCGCCAATGAGGTTTATGCAAAACACAACATGCAAGTCATGCTCGCAGGCAACACCGGCATGCAAATGGGCGGTTGGTTTCGTAAGGAAATAAATACAGTCGATGACCTTAAAGGTTTAAAAATGCGTATTCCAGGCTTTGGCGGCAAAGTCATTGCCGGCGTCGGCGCTGTACCAACCAACATTCCAACGGGTGAACTATACCAAGCACTCGAACGCGGAACCATTGATGCTTTAGAATGGGTTGGTCCCGGTTTGGACCTTCGTATGGGGTTCCACAAAGTTGCACCCTACTATTACAGCGGTTGGCATGAGCCTGGCACTGAATTGATGTACTTTTTCAATAAAGACAGTATGGCGAAGCTTCCCCAGTGGGCGAAATCAATATTGTTAAACGCTGCTAAGCTGACTTCTTACAACATGACGACTTCAACCTTTGCCGCCAACGCCGATAATTGGCAAGCTATCTCAAGCCAATATCCAAATGTTCAGGTCAAACAGTTTCCAGCAGAAGTGATGGCCGCGCTAAAAGAATCTAATAGCGCCCTAATCGAACAAGAAAAGGCTCGTAGCCCAATCGCCAAGCGTATTATTGAGTCGCGTGAAGAGTATCTAAAGAAAGCTCGAATGTGGACTACCATAGGAGAGCAGCTATATTTAGAGTCAGTCGCCAATTAAGTTGGCAGTCATGGTACAGACTTACATTCGCTTTACTCAAGCTCTGGTTCGCGCCCTTGGCGCTATTGCCAGTGGTTTATTAATTCTGTTGGTATTGATGATGTGCTACAACGTCATCGCCCGCTACGCATTTAGCGCGTCCTCTATTGGTCTCGAAGAGCTGACATGGCATGCCTACGCGGCCATATTCTTACTTGGTATTCCATACGCCTTACAAACCGGCTCTCATGTCCGAGTTGACCTACTTTATGAGCGTTTTTCCGAGCTTAATCAACATAAAGTAGATCTAATAGGGACTGCCCTATTTCTAGTACCGGCCTGCGCGATAGTGATTTACACTGGCTGGCAATTCACTTTAGCCGCGTATCAGCTAGGGCCACAACCAGGGTCGGTGTCAGAGTTTTTTACGCAATTAGTCTCAAGCGGTATCGGCGAACGATCGCAGGACCCAGGCGGGTTATTGAACCGATGGATAATCAAAGCGGTCATACCATTGTCCTTTATATTTTTATTGATGTCTGCCGTCGCAACATTTTTAGAAAAATGGCTGTCATACAAGACAATATGTGATTCGAAAACTGAATCAAAGCAGGGCCCCGAACAATGATCGGAATTTCAATTTTTCTCGTTGCCTTAGCCCTTCTACTTCTCGGGTACCCAGTTGCCTTTACATTCGCCGCTATCGGAGCCTTGTTTGTGGTGTTGTTTGCGGATCCCAGTCAGCTTGCTCAAATTCCATACCGAATTTACTCGAACATGGGCGACAACGGCGAAGGCCAAGTGCTGATGGCAGTGCCACTATTTATTTTCATGGGGATCATCCTACAAAGAACTAAGCTCGCCGAGCAACTGCTTGAATCAATGGGGCAACTATTTGGTTCTCTACGCGGAGGCTTAGCAATTTCTACTATTTTAGTAGGAGCTTTGCTTGCTGCGTCAACCGGTGTTGTTGGTGCGAGTGTTGTAGCAATGGGTTTGATTTCTTTGCCTGTGATGTTGAGACATGGTTATAAAACCGAACTCGCGACGGGCACAATAACGGCGGCAGGAACTCTCGGGCAGCTAATTCCGCCATCGATCGTGTTAATAATACTCGGTGATGTTCTAAATGTTCCCGTGGGCGATCTGTTTCGAGCTGCACTCAAACCAGGCTTGGTGTTAATTGGCGCCTACATCGCCTATGTGGTGATCTACGGTTTGATTAAGCCTGAAGCGGCGCCAGTGATACCGCAATCTGATCTATCGGCTTCTAGAGCAAAGATCATTCGCCAAGCTCTAATTGCAGTAATACCGCCATTGGCCCTCATCTTGGTGGTCTTGGGGTCAATTTTCAACGCAGTCGCGACCCCAACTGAATCATCAGCACTTGGTTGCTTAGGCGCTGTAATTTTGGCCGTTCTGTATCGAAAGTTTTCATTTAAAATGCTTTGGGAGAGCGCGCATGAAACCGTAAAGATTACTGCGATGGTATTCGCAGTGCTTCTCGGAGCTTCGATATTTTCAATGGGCTTTTCCTATACTGGTGGTGAAGAACAAGTAGAGCAATTGCTCTTATCAATACCTGGTGAAAAGTGGGGCTTTCTGATCGCGATCATGTTGCTGATTACCATTTTGGGCTTTTTCCTCGACTACATAGAGATTTCTTACATTGTATTGCCACTAGTCTATGCTGTTGTTGTTGAACTCGGCATCAACCAAGTTTGGTTCGCGATCTTAGTGGCGATGAACCTTCAGACTTCGTTTCTAACACCGCCGTTTGGGTTCGCCCTGTTCTACTTAAAAGGCGTTGCCCCAAATAGTGTACAAACTGCACATATTTATCGCGGGGTTATTCCGTTCATCGCGATCCAACTCGCGGTTTTACTGAGCATGCTATTTTTCCCTGAATGGTACGGCATGAGCGCGGAACAACCGAGCCTTTGGTGAACCCGAGCCTTTGGTGAACCCGAGCCTTTGGTGAACCCGAGCAGTGATTAAGAGATAAAGTGGATCCAAGCACAGAAAATCTACAAGAACTTGTTTTTCGAAGCAGCGATGGCATTCAAAACAAGCTACTTATCGCTCGGCAGAAAACTATTAGCTCAACACAGAGTGCTGTACCTAAAAATAGCGGTAAACTCATACTGTGTGTTCCAGCAATGGGCGTTTCGGCTAAGCAATACATTGCCTTAATAAACAGTTTTGCCAAGGCTGGTATCAATGCCGCTTGTTTTGACTTAAGAGGCAATGGCAATAGCAGTGTGAGAGCCCACCGAAGTAAAAACTTTGGGTATGCGGAACTTGTTGAGCAAGACTTACCCGCTGCGATATCGTCCCTTCTAAAGGAATTTGGAAGTAACCAAGAATTGATTTTGTTCGGCCATAGTCTTGGGGGCCAAGTATGCTCACTTTATCTAAGCCAAAACCCCAGTGTCGCTAACACACTCATACTCACTGCCTCGTGCTCGGTTCACTATAAAAGCTGGCCCTTTCCATATCGATGGGGCTTGTTAGCTTTTTCACAATTTGCATTTGTTATCGCCGTAATTGTGGGGTATTTCCCCGGACGGAATCTCGGCTTTGGTGGTCGCGAGGCCCGCAGTGTGATGAAGGACTGGGCATACAATGCTCGCACAGGAAACTATCGCTTGTCAGGAAGCCGACAAAACTACACTCCATTTAGAGCAATAAAGGAGTTGAATGTCTTGAGTATTAACTTTGACAACGATGAATTAGCTCCTGTATCGGCAACAAATCAACTATTGACCAAGATCAATGCCCGAAACACCCATCAGATCTTCTTGAGTGGCAGCGATATTGGTCGCTCGAATGCTGGTCACTTTAACTGGCTGCGTAGCCCACAGCGGGTAAGTGAAGAAGTAGCACAATTTATTGCTGATAGAGACAAATAATAATTGTTATGACGGTTAACTTTCACCTCCTGAATGATACTATCTGACCTGCTCTGACAACCTGTCGGAGTACCAAAACTCCAACTTTGTAGATCAATCTAGTAATCATCGCTGTGCAATCATTTAACAAGCCTCAACTACCTGAAAAAGCCGGCGAAGTTCTCCATTGGCGTAAACTCTATGGCTCGGCGTCTAGCCTGTGTGTCGCCGAATTGGCCAAACAAAACGGCCCAATTGTGTACGTATGCTCAGAAGCTCAACACATACAAATGGTCGCAAAGGAACTTGGTTTCTTTCTATCGAGTAGCGAAAAACCGAATGCTGATATACCGATCTTTACGTTTCCGGACTGGGAATGCTTGCCATATGACAGAGTCTCGCCACACCCTGACATTGTCTCGCAAAGGCTTTTAGCGCTGCATCGTTTGCCTCATTTAGAAAGTGGGGTTTTGATTATCCCCGTAACGGCGTTGATGCAACGCCTAGCTCCAACAGGATACATCGACGCGCATACCTTTGACCTCAAAGTCAGCGATGACTTGGACACCGAAGCCTTTCGCCAGCGTTTGGTAGACGCTGGTTACTACAGCGTTGACACCGTCATGGCCGCAGGTGAATTCGCAATACGAGGCGGTATTGTCGACGTATTCCCATCGGGCATGGATTCACCATTCAGGTTAGATCTTTTCGATACAACAATTGAAACTATTCGACTGTTTGATACCGAAACTCAACGATCAACTGATACGCTTGATTGTATACAGCTGCTACCGGCGCGTGAATTTCCTCTTGATAGCAATAGCATTGAACACTTTCGCCAAGCATTTCGAGCCACAGTAGACGGCGATGCAAAGAAGTCGATTATCTATCGCGAGGTAAGCAAAGGCTTGGCGCCCACTGGCAGCGAATTCTATTTGCCGCTTTTTTTCGAGCAAACCAACACCCTATTCGACTTTCTGCCGAGTAATACCGCCTTTGTGCTTGAAGAAGGAGTGATGGACAATGCGGAAACACTTCATGCAGAAGTAATTGAGCGTTTTGAAAATGCTAGCTTAAACCCAGAATGGCCTCCGCTCGAGCCTGAACTATTGTTCTTAAAACCTGAGCAAATTTATTCAGGTTTTAAATCGTACCCGCGTGTGCAATTGCTTAATTTAAACCTCAAGGCCAATAAGCATATTGTCGACTTTGATACCAAACAAGCGCCAAAATTCACCATAAACCCGCGCGCTGAATCGCCCTATTCCGAATTTATCTCTCACTTAGATTCGTCCAAGCAACGCACTCTTATTATTGCTGAATCGGCTGGGCGACGTGAAAGCATAGTTGGCCTCTTAAACGAAAATAAACGCCCGTTTAAAACGGTAGATAATTGGGGCGAATTTGCCGACGGCGATCAACAACTGGCTCTAACTGTTGCCGAAGTTGACAGAGGGCTAAGCCTTGGTGAGAGCAACATCGACGTTATCACTGAGTCTCAGCTTTATGGCGAACGGACCTTTCAACGACGTAAACGTTCAGACAAAAACCGAGATCCTGACGCTATTATTAAGTCTTTAGCAGAACTTAATATTGGAGACCCTGTTGTTCACGAAGATCACGGTGTAGGTCGATACAGAGGCCTAGAAACTCTTACCGTCGACGGAGATGACAACGAATTTGCCACCCTGGAATATCAAGGTGGTGACAAAATTTATATTCCTGTGCTCTCCCTAGATAAGGTTTCGCGCTACGTAGGCGGCGGTCCTGAAACTGCCCCACTACACAAGATGGGCAGTGATACTTGGATCAAACTACGCAATAAGGCGAAAGAAAAAGCGTACGATGTCGCTGCAGAACTACTCGAAGTGCAGGCCTTACGACTCGCTCGTATCGGCCATGCCTTTCCCGTTCCGGATCATAGTTATGATGCCTTTTCAGCTGGATTTGGCTTTGAAGAAACTCCAGATCAAAGCCAGGTAATCAACGACGTGATCAATGACATGACTGCCACGAAGCCAATGGATCGCTTAGTTTGTGGCGACGTAGGCTTCGGTAAAACCGAAATTGCTTTGCGAGCGGCCTATATGGCGATTGCGGGTAATAAACAAGTGGTAATGTTAGTGCCCACGACACTATTAGCACAACAACACTACAACCATTTTGCCGATCGATTCGCAGATTGGCCAGTAAATGTCGAACTTTTCTCGAGATTTAGAACACCCAAACAAACCCAGATAGGTATCGAAGGTATTAAAAATGGCACCATCGATATCGCCGTTGGTACGCACAAACTGATTCAAAAAGATGTAGAGTTTAAAGACCTAGGCTTGATGATCATAGACGAAGAGCATCGTTTTGGAGTAAGGCAGAAAGAACAACTCAAAAAACTCAGAAGCCAAGTAGACATTCTTACGTTAACCGCGACTCCTATTCCAAGAACACTGAATTTTGCCTTAAGTGGCCTACGCGATATCTCGGTCATCGCCACGCCTCCGCGAGCACGATTATCAGTCAAAACATTCGTTCGCGAATGGGACGACGCTTTGTTAAAGGAAGCGTTGATTCGAGAAATAAGGCGCGGTGGACAAGTGTATTTTCTCCACAATGAAGTTCAAACTATTGAGAAAATGCAGGCGCGCATTCAGGATTTGGTACCCGAAGCTCGTATACGCATAGGTCATGGGCAAATGCGAGAACGAGAACTCGAAGGGGTGATGCGTGATTTCTATCATCAACGGTTCAACGTATTACTCTGCACCACAATTGTTGAAAGTGGTATTGATGTTCCCACAGCGAACACAATCATTATCAACAAAGCCGACCGATTTGGCCTAGCGCAGCTGCACCAATTGCGTGGTCGTGTTGGCCGCTCGCACCACCAAGCTTATGCTTATATGTTGTCCCCAGCGTTGAATTCTATGACAGATGATGCTCGAAAACGACTGACCGCGATTGAATCGCTCGACACACTAGGAGCAGGCTTTGCCCTTGCCTCTCAAGATCTCGAAATCCGCGGCGCTGGCGAGCTTCTAGGCGAGTCGCAAAGCGGAACCATAGACCAGATTGGCTACAGCATGTATAGCTCGTTCCTTGAGCAAGCGATTACTAGTATCCAACGCGCAAGAAAGCGTAAAAATGGAGAAAAAGTTGACGCGATCAATGTTCAGGACAAAGTTGATATTAATCTTAATATTCCAGCTCGTTTTCCCAGTGCATACATACCAGACGTACACTTGCGCTTAACGATGTACAAACGCATCGCCAGTGCGATGAACAACGAACAGCTCGAAGAATTACAGGTCGAAACAATTGACCGTTTTGGCTTACTCCCTGACGCGGCCAAGAATCTGTTTCAGATAGCTGAACTTAAGCTCCGAGCAGCGAAAAGCGACGTCAAGGTTTTAGAGGTTGGGCCAAGTGGCGGCGTAATCAAATTTGTCGAAAACCCCGATATCAATATCGACCAACTAATGAGAGCGATTGCCAGTCGGCCCAAAGAATTTCGATTTACTGGTGCCGAGTCAGTTCAAGTTAGTCGCGATATGCCAGAAGCCGAACAGCGCTTTGAGATGGTTGAAGATGTACTTAAATTGGTATCTAACGATTAGTAAACGAAGTTATTTTCATGGCAAACCCTGACAGTTTTCTACTAGGCGACCTCGAGATCGATGTGGTGCGCAGCGCTCGCAGAAAGTCGCTTAGCCTCGAAGTCGGTCGTCAAGGTATCAAAGCTAGAGCACCAATAAAAATGCGACATTCAACAGTGGTTAGCTTTGTAAAAACCAAAGAGAACTGGATTCGCAAACATCTGGCTAACCTACCGCCGGTCGAACCAGATTTAGTACTTGAATCCGGAGCCAACATTGATCTTCGCGGAGCCCTATATCGTTTAGAAGTTGTTAAGGGGAGTACTAGGCCAGTGCAAATATCTCCTTATTCTTCTGAAGGCGACAGTTACGGTAAGATTACAGTGCCCATAAAACGAGTCAGCAACTCAAGTGATAGCAGCTCGGCTGAACGCTCTATTTCAACTAAATTAACGCGTTGGTTCAAAGATCAAGCAACAGATCGACTAACACAACGGACCGCCTACTTTGCAAGCCAAATGAATATTCCAAGTAACAAGAGCCTTACGATTAAAGTACGCGACTATAAGCGACGCTGGGGAAGTTGCGATCATAAAGGTGCGTTGTCATTTAACTGGCGCATAATACAAGCGCCCGACGAGGTTCTTGACTATGTTGTGGTTCATGAACTCGCGCACTGTCATGAATTCAATCATTCGAAACGCTTCTGGGCCATCGTCGCAGAACAAATGCCTGATTGGAAACAGCGCCAGCACTGGCTTGAGCTTAATGGCACTAGGCTATACCGTTTCTAGTCGATACAGAGTGTCGACTATGCAGTAGACTGCTGGATAATCTCCAACACGCGCTGATCTTGCCAACTGTCTCCTCGCCAATTGTTCATAAAACCGCAGTGGCCGCCGCGTTTGGTGATGTAGACATGCACATTGGGGCTGGCCGACAAATCTTTAACGCCTTTGACTGGGATAATCATGTCGTCTTCAGCAAAGTGCAAATGACACGGTGCAATGGTGTTATCCAAAGTGTTACCCGAAATCGCGTAGGCATCGAAATAGTCGTCGACGTTATCGTACTCGGTATAGGTTGGAATAAACGCCTCGTTCAGTTCATCTAGCGTCTTTAGGCGCTCCATTTCTTCACCAAAGGTGTAGTCCGGCCATTGCTCTATTTTCTTTCGCAGTGATCTCTTCCACTTGCGCACAAAGTATCTGCCATAAACCCAGTTTTCCGACTGGTTGAGCACGTCATTGCTCTGTGCCGCATGTATCGCAGGGCAAAAAGCGCTCACGCTGGTTAAAGAAATCGCGTGAGTATGAGCATTAGCCGCAAGACGCAAGCAAAAATTGCCACCGAGTGAGAAGCCTGCAAGATGATAGTCCTGGTATACAAAACGCTTCTGAATGTCTTCAACACCATTGATAACTTCTTCAAGCATGGTTGAGTTGAAAATTCCACGATTCAAATGATGAGTATCGCCATGATCACGCAAATTTAGGCGGAACACATCAATACCGTTTTCCAATAACCGCATCGCCATTGACATCATGTAACTCGATTGATGACTGCCTTCCCACCCGTGCACCAGTATTGCCATTTGTTTGGAAGGTTTGGCGCTAGCCCGATTGAAATAGCCCTCTAAGTGAACCTGCTCATCACTGTAAGCGGTTTTGCCGCATTCTAAAGTAAACTTCTCCTGCGAAGCCGCATAAGCCCTAAAACGCTTAGACACGGCTATCTTGCGCGGGCCTACACTCGAAAAAATGGTTTGAACGTGCGGGCTTCTTAAGCCAAAGGGCGGTTCAAAGCTGCTTGAGACTTGGCAATTTGATGACATATTGATTACCACTTAAATATGGCTTTGGTGATTTGGCCTAGCTAAAGGTACACTTACGATTAATTGTCGATTCTACGCAATAAACCCCACCGACGTAAATAACTTGAATGCTCCGAGCATGATTCAAATTCACACGAAGTTGGTTTATCGGAGAGAATCTAGCAAATATTAACCTTAGAGACTCAACTCATGAAGCAAAAAAGAGAAGTGACTTACGCCAACCGCCCTCTCCTATTCAAGTCGCGTAGAAGCCTCAGCTTAGTCGCCTCAATGATTGCGGCACTAACGATCTCAAGTGCCAATGCCAAGGACTACAAAGTTGAATTATTGGTGTTTGAAAATTTAAATGCGTCTGCATCGACTGAGAGCCATGCTTATGAAGCTCCCGAACGAATGAAATCAGCATCAAGTGCATGGGCCATAGAACCGACAATGCTAAACGAAGAAGCGACCCGAATTCAAAACTCGCAAGATTACCTTCTTAAACATCATTACTCATGGGGAATTGAGTCACTGCCCTATCAGGAGTCGGCTAACTACAACGTAGTTGAAACAGACTCTCAGGGATACATCAAAGTGTATGCTGATCAGCTCTTGTTTACGAACATAGACTTAGACTACAAGGGCTTTAGGTTAAAAGAAAACCGGCGCCTTAAGCTCAATGAAAAACACTTTTTTGATCACCCAAAGTTCGGGCTGTTGATGCAGGTTTCGCGTTTAGAGAAAGCCAAAGAGCTCGAAGAATAAAGACAAGAATACCAGACTGAGTCGTCTAGCATGCTTACGCTACCGGGTTGTACTCGGGCACCAATTTTTTCAGACTGTCTGACAAACTGCTGTCATAGGAATTAAGTCGTTCATACATATCATCAAAAACCATGTTTACCAAATCGGCCGATACAACGCGGGTAGCCGCTAGGTGAATTTTTTCGGCTTCGGTATCGGTCAGATTTTCCTCATTGTGAAACAATTCTTCATGTAATTTTTCACCCGGACGTAGACCGGTATAAACAATTTCGACATCGGTGCCCGGCGTTTTGCCCGACAACCGAATCAACTGTTCGGCAAGTTCAGAAATCTTTACCGGTTGTCCCATATCCAATACGTAAATGCGACCATCCTCTCCCATCGCACTGGCCTCTAAAATTAGCTGAGTAGCTTCAGTGATGGTCATGAAATAACGCGTCATATCAGGGTGCGTTACGGTAATTGGGCCACCCTGTTTAATCTGCTGCTGAAACTTGGGAACCACACTCCCAGCCGAACCCAGCACGTTACCAAAACGCACGGTAATAAACTTAGTTGCACTCTGTGATGCCAACTGCTGGCAATAGATTTCAGCAACACGCTTACAGGCTCCCATTAAACTGCTTGGGTTGACCGCTTTATCGGTTGAGATCAGCACGAACTTCTCGACACTATTCTTGTGTGCAAGGTCGGCAATAATTCGAGTACCAAGCGCGTTGTTCTTGATCGCTTCCCGTACTTGGCCCTCCAATAGCGGTACGTGCTTGTATGCAGCGGCATGAAAAACCGCTGACGGTTTAAATCGATCAAACACATGAGTGGCCGCAGCGGCATCACAGACATCACCAAGTACAGGCGTTATTTGAACCTCTGGAAAGCGCTCGGCCATTTCCTCTTGAATACTGTACAGATTGTATTCACTCTGATCGAATAATACGATATGTGATGAACAGACCGAGGCCAGCTGGCGACAAAGCTCAGACCCGATTGAACCACCGGCACCTGTAACCAATACTGTTTTGTCGCACAGGCTATGCTTTATTCGATGCCAATCGAGCCTTACTGGGTCTCGACCTAATAGATCATCGATTCGAACTTCACGCATGTCACCGAGCTGAGCAATGCCGCTGAGCAATTCGTGCGCTCCAGGCAGTGTTTTAAATTGCACGCCCGTGCGCTCACAGATAGTAACGAGGCGCTGCATTTGTTCATCGTTCGCAGACGGAACAGCGATTAGAACTAAATCGATTTCCCAACGATTGATTAAGTCCTGTAAAACGTCAGGAGAGGCAACAATCGGCACACGATGAATTTGGCGACCAATTTTATTTGGATCATCGTCTAAAAACGCCACTATATTATATCTATTCGGATGATTTCGGTGCAGGTCGCGCAGCAATTGCTCGCCAGCTGCACCCGCACCTAAAATAACGACCTTACGGCCTGATTGCGTGGAGAAGTGCCCTTCTTTGA
Organism: uncultured Arenicella sp.; assembly: GCA_947499305.1. Classification (GTDB taxonomy): domain Bacteria; phylum Pseudomonadota; class Gammaproteobacteria; order Arenicellales; family Arenicellaceae; genus Arenicella. The sequence goes on from CANMNN010000002.1 coordinate 141,422, forward strand.
TCAATCGATAGGCTAAACGCGACCCACACATTAATGCCGAAAGGATTAGCACATAGAGAACGATCACGGTTCGCGGCACATAATCCATGCGCTCAGCAACCAAAAATAACGCAAACGCAATGACCGCGGTACCGATGAGCACGGCCTTAAGAATTAAGCTTAGGTCGGGCAATGAAACAAATCGCCATTCTCCACGGTGAACCCCAACAAAAATATTCGTCACAGCTTGCACTGTGACCACCACAGGTAATGCAAAGAGAGCACCTTGTAAGAAATTATCCGGAATAGTTTCTAAATTGTAACGAAGCCAATAAGCCCCAAGCCATGCGAAGGGAATAACAAAGATATCGTGAAGAACGATTCTCCAACGAAATATCAAGCTAGTGAGGGATTTCACCATTAACATGCGCGCGTTTTAATATTAAATTCTTAGGCTGAAGGTCGATTACTGCTGCGCTTCTCTAGAAAAATAACGAGTGCCGCAGCAGCGATTAGTAGAATAATAATAGCCATAATCGAAACCACAATCATATCATGGTAAAGCAAGCCAAACGTTGCAAACAATGAACATAAAATCATCAAAACCAAGGCGGAGAGTGCTATTTTTGCATGCGAATACCCGGCTGTGGCTAAACGCTGATAGAAATGTTGTCGATGCGCCTGCCATATCTTTTCTTGCTTGAGTGCGCGCATGATAATCGTAGACGTTGAATCAGCAATGAATACCGCGAACAAGGAAAAGAAACTTAAAATCGATACATCGTAACGGGTGACGCCAAAAATAAAAATCAATCCAAAAAATGCGCCTAAACCGATGCTACCAACGTCGCCCATAAACACACGCGCAGGATTCCAGTTCCACAACAAAAAGCCATACGTAAGCGATGCTAGTGAAAATAGAATTAAGGCCAAACTCATATCGCCAAACATATAGAACCAGAATGCCATAGTCACGCTTGCAACTATCGTCTGCGAAGCGGCCAGGCCATCCAATCCGTCCATAAAATTATACAGGTTTGCCATCCAAACTAGGCCAATTACACTCAATATAGGCCCCATGTATGAGAGCGGTAGGCTAAAGGATCCAGGACTATGTACATGACTAACCCATCCCAAGGCCCAGATAGTTGCTAGACAAATTCCTACCTGAACCAATAGTCTAAATCGCGGGCTTAGACCCGATCTATCGTCGTACCAACTTAAGGCCGACCAAGCAAACACTAGTAGACCAAAACCCGAGAACAGGGTCGGCCTCTGACCGAATATAGCGGCAGCGGCTAAGGTTAATAATAAGCCAGCTATAATCACCAAGCCGCCTCCACGAGGGACTGCACCTTGATGCAATGTGCGATGGTTTGGTCGGTCGACAATATCGCTTGAAACAAGAAAGTCGATGAGGCGGCCTACCGACCACCAAGCCCCAAACGCTATGGCGCCTGCCATGAGCACCAACTCAGTAAGTAGTGTTAAATTAATGCTCATCAGGGAAGGTCTCGCTGCGGTTTTTCTAAAAACCCCTGAGGCTGAAAACTCAGGTCACGAGCTGCAGCTGAATAGTCATAATTTAAATCTTGATTCATACGATTGGCCATCTCAGGAGTATAAGAAAAACGCCCAAGTTTTGCCGCGCAAACAAGCGCAAATCGAAATAATCGTAATGGTATCGGAATGATACACGCTCGTCGCCCTAGCCCGCTGAAAATCCGCTCAACCATTTCTTTGTAACTCAGCACATCTTTACCAGCAAGGTTATACGCAACATGTTGGCGCTCAGGTCTGCTTAGGCACTTTATTGCGGTTTTGACAAGATCGTCAGCATGCACAGGTTGGCGTAAACCGCTGGCTTTGCCAACTAAGAACATAAGTCGGTAGCGCTCAATAAACTTTGCGATATGAAATACATTTTGGTCTCGCCCATAGCCATAAATTAGCGAAGGTCGCAGAATCGTAAGATCAACATTATGGCGTTGGCAAAACTCACAAAGACTATTTTCTGAGCTTTTAAGTTGCTCTACCAAGGCCTGCTCTTGGGGGTTTTCAGAATTTTTCTTGCTTAATACACTAGTAGAACTGAACACCACAATTTGCTCAAGGCCATATTCCAATAAACCTTCTAAATGTGCCGGCAGTAACCAAATCGGCGCGCAGTGTATTAAGCTTTTTAGACGTCTCAGCGAAGCTTCTTGGCTGTGTGGCAACAGCTCCAGTTTCTGCGTTAAATCCCATTGAAGAACGCCATCACCAGCCGCCCGCGACACTGGCAAAAAGGGCTCTTTCGACTTAACTAAAGCCTCACAAAGCGGCGTGCCGACCACGCCTCCGGCGCCAGTTACAATAATCATTTGTTAATCAACGACAATAACGCGCGTGCGAAAAAGCTCGCTACAATTCCTAGCTTTACGATTAAGCGGATAACTAAAGAATACTCATTTTTATAAAATTTGTCGTAAAAACGGTTCATGCCTTTGTGCAGAGTATAAAGCACGCGAATCGGCCGAGAACGGCTGCTAACGCCTTTTGCATGGACAAGCTTAGCACCCGGAACAAAGGCTACTTTGTAGCCCGATAACTCAAAACGCTTACACCAATCCAAATCCTCGCAATGCATAAAGTAGGCTTCGTCTAACAAGCCTACTTGATCAACCGCCGACATACGAGCAACCATAAAGGCTCCAGAAATCGCCTCCACGCTCTCTACATCGCGAGAGTCGCTTAAATCGTTCCAGTCAACGTCGCTAGAATCAAAGTCAGCAAACTTAGATGAATTAGGAAAAACCTTATTAAGCTTTAGCAAGCGTACAAACGCTGACCATGGTGTTGGAAAATTTCGGCGACAAGTAGCTTGCATTGTCCCGTCTTCGTTACAAATACGTCCACTAGCGAGTCCTATATCCAAGTCTCCATCCATAGCATCTAGAATTGGCTGAATCGAATTGCCATTGAGCTCGCAGTCTGGATTCATCAATATCGCAAACTCACTCTCTACCTGCTTTAAAACCTGATTATTTGCCGCAGCGAAACCGAGATTATCGCTATTTAGATGCCATTGAAGACGAGAATCTTGAATCTCTGCCTGAACGTTTTCGACGCTTGAATCGGTCGATGCATTGTCAACAATGCTGACTGCACCAGCACTGAACTTAAGAGCTGAGTTAATTGAACGCTTAAGCCAGTTGCCGGCATTATAATTGACGATGATGATATGGGTTCGAGCGTGATCAGACATCGGGGCTTGCCCCTTGCTTGCCAATTAAGCCGTGGTAGATTCCCTTGAGCATCATCGACATATTTCTCCGGCGAGGCGCTTTGAGTAAACCGAACATGATCATAATCAAAGCTAAGCGCTGTACGTCATTCCACTTCCAAAGAGTGCTAGCGTAGCTTCGTTTGTATAGCAGAACACTGTTTCGAAAAATATAATAGTAGCGAAACGGCTTATGCTGAGGCACATTACGCTGGCGGCCACCGATATTAACCTTATGGGTATTTTCACCTAGGCCGTGTTGCATTAGGGCTCGACAACTGCCAAACGCCTTAAACCCCATACTTCGGGCTCGTAAAAACCATTCGGTATCTACATGGTCAATGAACAATGCCTCGTCCATCAATCCAATCTCCTCAATCGCACTAAGGGAAATCAAACTACCCGATGATATTAGAAAGTCGGCTTCGATTGATTGAGTGCAATCAGAGCAATAGTGTCGCTGAAACTTTAACCCGCCAAAACGTACAAAGAAAGACTTTGAACCATTATCTGAGTTCAAATAGGTCGTGCCGACCGCGCTCACTTGCGCGTGCTTTGACTCAGCCAAGTGAACAGCTATTAGCTCATCAACCATTCCATTTAACGGTAGGCTGTCTTGATCCATTATGAGCACAAAATCAGCATCTAAACTACGAGCATACTCAATGCCTAGATTGTGCGCTGCGCCTAAACCAAGGTTCTGCTGCTGCGTAAGTAAATGAGTGGAGTTGGCATGAGCCAGAGATTCGCTTATGTCGGCAGCATTTTTCGAGCCATTATCAACAACAACGACTTTACAGCCTTGTTGATGCAGCGCAGTTACGGCTTTTATAAGCGCCTCTAGTTCAGGATTGTACGCAACGACAATCGCCACAACTTCGCGTTTAACAGGCTTACTTTCAACAACTTTAGCTTTATCTGACTTAGACTCGCTGCTCAAAATAGGGTCGCTCTAAAAATTTAAACGCTTGTGGCTAAAAAAGCTCGACACATTCATGAGCGCCGAGCCAAAGCAATTAGCTACCTGATTCTGCTTTGTCGCCATCAATACCGATTGTTTTTCTAACATGATAAATCGGCTTGTCTTGGCTCTCATAGTACGTTCGTGTTTGCATCTCACCAATTAACCCGAACAAGATAAACTGCAACCCGATGATCAACAACATAAACGCAAATATCAACAAAGGTCGATCGCCTAGCGGAACACCGAAAAACAGTCGAGCGATGGTCAAGTACGTAATTAAGGCGCCACCTATCCCGCCTAGCGCAAGTCCTGGCATGCCAAAGAAATGCAGAGGTCGAGCGTGAAAACGAAGTAAAAACTTAACCGTAATTAAATCCAAGACCACACGAAATGTGCGTGAGATTCCGTATTTAGATTCACCGGCTGTGCGCGCTCTATGGTTTACTTTTACTTCAGCAATGGTCGCGCCAACTCCACTCGCAACAGCGGGTATAAATCGATGCATCTCTCCATAAAGTGTTACACGTTTAGCAAGGCTTTTTCGCATCGCTTTGAGTGTGCAGCCATAGTCGTGCAATCGTACGTCGGTGATCTTCGAGATCAATCTATTAGCTAACATTGAGGGTAACTTGCGCGAAACGTAGGTGTCCTGGCGGTCGTAACGCCAGCCGCAGGCCATGTCATAGCCCTCTTCTACCTTAGCAACCATTGCGGGGATATCAGCTGGATCGTTCTGACGGTCCGCGTCTAAAGTCACAACGATCTCACCTTCGCTATAATCTAGCCCAGCTACCATTGCCGCAGTTTGCCCAAAGTTACGCCGAAAACTCACCACTTTAATTTGAGGCATTTGTGATCGGAAATCCTCTAAAACCTGAACGCCATCGTCAGTACTGCCATCATCGATGAACAAGACCTCGTAGCTCTTATCCATTGGATCAAGTGCCGCTTTAAGCTCTTCGCACAAAGCCTTGAGATTAGGTGACTCATTTAGGAATGGAATGACAATTGAAACGTCCATTAATTTTACCTTTGCGTGCCATTCATCGTATGACACTCATTATTGTTGTTCTGGTCGATTTGATCGGCTTGGCACGCTATAACTAGGCAAGCCCATTTAGGCCTAAAGCGTGATTATACGAGATTCGAAAGCAAATTTACTATTAATTAGCCAACCAACTTCAGTTGATCTTCTTGTTCACGCTCAATTTGTGGAAACACACCCTCGTCAGTGATTCGAAGATGTTTACTGTAGTACTTATCTACAAAACCTTTGCTCTTCCAACGGCTCTGAAATACCTCTAATTCTCTAAAGTAGCGCTCAATGTGCTGATCGCTCATATCATCACCACGACTGACAGATTCATGGTGATATAACACGGCTTCGGGAGTCCAAATAACATCTTGACCCAACGCCTCGACTCTCAGGCAATAATCGACATCGTTATAGGCCACCTTAAATGCGACCTCATCTAGACCCCCAAGCTGCTCAAACAAGGCTCGAGGAGTCACTAAACAGGCCGCGGTTACCGCCATCATGTTTTGTGTTGCTAGACAACGTAATTGATAGCCAGGCGCATCGCCTTCTTCTAAGCGATGAATATGACCTGCGGCATTGCCCATGCCTATGGTAACTCCAGCGTGTTGCACTTTACCATTACCAAACAATAACTTAGCGCCAACTATTCCCACATTATCTTGGACTACCCAAACCATCATTTGCGTTAGCCAATCGCCTTCTATTATCTCTATGTCGTTGTTAACTAGAGCCACATAGTCGGAATTACCTTTTGATACTGCAAAGTTATTGATCGCTGAGTAGTTAAATTCACCGGGAAACTCGACGATCGAAACACGCGGGTCTTTTTTAATCTCTTCGAAATAGGCCAAGGTCTCAGCTTGTTCGCTACCATTGTCGGCCACAATAATTGAGTAATTGGTATAACTCGTTTTAGAAAGAATGCTATCGATGCAAGGCTTTAGAACCTTCATACCATCCCGAGTAGGTATTATTAGATCTACCGAGGGCTGTTCTTTCCATGTATCACTAGCGCGCAAACGATTAAAATAGCGGTCACGTTGCCAATCTATATTTGGCCAATTGCTTTGCGAGCTACCTGGCTCTGGGGTTGCTGGTGGTGCTTGGCGAGTTGTGGTGAACAACGCTTCACTTACGCCTAACACTGCGTGCTTATCGGCAATGCAAGATCGAGCTAAATGATATTTAGTTCGATCTTCCAAAAGTAGTCGCGGGGTAATTTCGTCGGATTGTTCGGCAAGTAAGTCCTTGTGGACCGCACACGCAAACCCGATATAGTTAAAACAATGTAGATAAGCAGCACTCGGAACCGGTTTAAATACAGGTTCTAAACCCAGTGGCGAAGCATCTTCAGCAATCTGGTAATCGTGATCAGTGTAGACAAACTTTGGCTTGACGCCGCTTTGCTTGGCCGCTTTTTTGATCGCTTGTTTTAGCATCAAAATCGCAGGCGAGCGAAGTCTATCACTGCGTTTTAAGGCGACAACATAGTCCGTGTGTTCAGGTATCTCTTGGTCTGCGAGAATTATGGAGTCGGGCTGAACTAATAAATCCTCGATTTCTTGGCGTTGCTCTTCGTGCTCAATAAGCACCGTGATATTCACGCCTCTGCCAAGCCATGAGAGTTGTTTTCCGAAACCCCTAAAACGCTGCCACCAATTAATGTCTTCTAAATAGCTATCTCCGCCACGTGCAGGAGCATAAAACTGAAGCAAATTGCTTGATAGTTCGAAGTTGTCTTGAAACTGCATGATCAACATCTTGAAAATCACTTTCAGACTAAAAAAGTCGCGTAAATAGCGAGCGCAAATGAGTATAATTCTCAAACGCCCTTCAATGGTAGAAACTCGCGCTAATCGCTCAAATTCAGCTGACTCGCTGTGTGCCACCATTTTACCGCTTGGCAAATAGATCAACATACGATTTCGGCCCGAGTGAAAACCAATTAGTTGACGTTCAATCTGCTTGCCTTTGGCATCTTCGATAATGATTCTAGGCGTATGATCAATGTTGCCTTGTACCGAAAACTCGGTCACATACCAACCCGCTTGTAGGGTAATCGGAGCAGCTTCGAAATTCACCACCGACCACGAAGACTCCAGCTTATTATTCAGCTTAATCAATTGCTTACGAATACTCATAAATCTAATACTTAAACGTGGTTTCGAGCTGAAAAGAATGCAGCATTAAAAGGAGGTCTTTCCGAAAATACGGCGAATGCCACTTAGAAGTCGCCAACCAATTGAATTACTCATTATTTCAACTCGAGCTTCCAAACTAGCAGAATGCGACTTCAATTGAATGATTTCGGCGTTCAAATGACGCTCCATTTTCTCACTAATGAGTAAAGCGCTTTCAGCCGATATTGCTGCTTTGGGAATTTCATAGTTTAGCGGCTCGATTGGGAAACTTTGAGCGCTGAAATCACAAACTCTTTCAAGACTACTTGAATCGTCTGATAACGCTATCAAAAACGAATTAGCATGCTCCCCTAGAGAACCAGTTTGTGCGAGTCCCTGCCATATGCGGTGCTCTTGCTCGCCCAGATCAAAAGCCGAACTGTAGTCACGAGATGCACGCCCCTCAAGCAAAGAAGCCGCGTTGGAATCGGCATCTTTTAGTACAGCAGTTGGTACCTTGTAGTCCGGGAACGGGTACATAAACTCAATTCCTTTGAACAGATCGGCGTGCTCATACCACTCTTGTTGACTGTAAGTTCGTATACCTGTTGAGTTTGGGTACTCATCTAAACCAACGTAGGGTACAGCGTAGTGATCTTCGCTCGCGCCCAATAAATATTTCAATCCTAAGCGGTTTTCGATGGCAACTAAAACCACGCCAGTATCTTTGGCCGCACGTTTGCCCAATTTCAGCAAATCAGACAAGGCTTCTTGATCAGTCTCGCGCTTAGAAAATCGCCCTGCGTATTCAGTAACTCCAACAAATAATACTAAGTCATAATAGTTTTCTGGAAACTCTATTTCATTGAAGTTCGCAGTGCTGATTGTCACGTTGTCTAAGTCTCTGCAACGTAACGCCGCCAAACCGGCTCGGCTTGGGCTCCCTTCCACTGAATCAACAACAAAGCCTTCTTGCTCGCCAAGAAACCGAGTAATTGACCCACAACCACAGCCCAACTCTAAAACACGAATCTCCGCATTATTGTCATGATTAGCACCGCGCAGTTTAAGCGGTCGCAATAAATTCGCTCGACTATTCGATAAATGATATTCAGTAGGCCAATCGACAATTTGGGCCTGCAACTCACTTGAGCCACAAGAAAGATCCTCGGCCTTGCTCAGTATTTGATAAAGCGCAGATTCTGATAGTTCACCGTCAGAGTAATCAAAGCTTCTTTCGGTGCTATCGACTTGAAAAACGCCGTCAAGCCGCTGCGAAAAACCATTAACCCTCACCAGCTCACTGCTTCTAGCTTGGCTCATGATGCCTCCTTATTCTCATCGCAGTCTTCTTCAACAAGATTGATTTGGCCGTCTAGTGCAGCATAGCCAAATGCATCGTGAGTTTCATTGATGTGTAAGTGGATCATGTCATATCGCCGATCAACCGGTATTGAGTCCTTTGATTCGTGATTTTGTGCAACGCCTAGAGAAATAAAATAGTCTCCGGCAAGTAGGTTCAAAGTAAGCTTGTAATCGATGCTCACCAAGTCACCAGCGGCCTGATCGCTTGGTAGATCGCCTATTAAGCGTGAGTTTGTTCCAAACACCGCACTGCCATCATTGGTTTTTACCGTGATTCCGTAGATAAGATCATCGACGTCATTTTCAAATAACACTGACATTCGGATTACGATACTATCGCCACGCTGCACTAAGCCTGTAGTCGGCGCACCATTCTGAAAAACCTGGTAATGACAGATTTTCGCGCGGCCATCGCCCCAACGCTCTTCATTAGCATTGTAGCTAGGTTGCTGAACACAATTATCAACCGTTGGGTCAAACTCTGATCGATAATCACTGCCACTTAGATTAGCCGAAGGTTCCACGCTTGCATCTGAAGAAAACATCATTTCAAGATAAGCCTGAACTACCTGCTTTGGACTGCCAGTAAGCTTTAGTTCGCCTTCGTCAAGCATTATCGCCCGATCACAATGTTGCAACACGCTGTCGGTTGAATGGGTGACAAACAAGATAGAAACACCCTGCTCTTTTAGTTGGTCGATTCTTCGAAAACACTTACGAGCAAAACGAACATCGCCTACCGCCAACGCCTCATCGACAATCAAAATGTCTGGATTCATGTTAATCGCGACGGCAAACGCCAATCTAACAAACATGCCGCTCGAGTAGGTTTTTACAGGACGATGTAAAAAATCACCAAGGCCCGAGAATTCGACGATATCCGGCATTTTCTCGTGAAATTCTTCACGACTCAAACCCATTATCGAAGCATTTAAACGCGCGTTTTCCAAACCAGTAAACTCCGGATTAAAGCCTGCGCCTAGCTCTAAGAGAGCCGATATGCGCCCTGTAGTGTGGCAGCTACCAGAAGTTGGCTTGAGAATGCCTGTTATCACTTGCAATAAGGTGGATTTACCCGAACCGTTCTTGCCAACAATACCAACGGTTTCGCCCTTATACACTTCAAGATCAACACCGTTCAGCGCCCAAAATTCTTGAAAATACTGCTTACCTGGCCTAAAACTTTGCCATAAGCGATGAATCGGTTTTTGATAAGTTTGGTAGCATTTAGTAACTCCTTCTACGCTAATTACGGGAGTTTTGTGATCTACACGCGGCAAACTATCATGTTTGTCTCCTTGAGAGGTTTCAGTTCGCATGCTTGAAGACGGTTGATCCAGAGGCTCGTTTAAATGACTAGATGACATCGGCAAACCCATCACGTGTTCGTTGAAACAACCAAGTGCCGACAAACAACATGCCAAACGCACCGATGGTATAAATGCCTAACAGCTCCCAATTGGGTAGTTGGCCAAAGAGCATTACTGCGCGTAGTTGTTCCACAATAATAGTCAGAGGGTTTAACCAGAGAACATAGGGCTGTAACACCTCAGGTATCCGCTCGAACGGAAAGACGATTGAACACAGGAACATCAATACTGTCATCATTACGCCGACGATCTGCCCAAGATCACGAACATAGACACCCATGACCGCTAAAAACCAAGACAAACCAATGAGGAAGACGATGAAAGGAAACAGTACAACTGGCGCAAGGAGCATCGTCCAGTGCAGTGAATTCCCGCTGATAAGGTAAATGGCTAAAAGGATCAATGTACCAAGAAACATATGAAAAACAGCGTTAGCAATATTTACTAAAGCTAGGATTTCTAAAGGGAAAACAACTTTTTTTACATATTGTACATTGGATGTAATTGAAGCCACTGACGAAGTTACGACTTCGGTCATCAAACTGTGACATAACAGCCCAGCAAATAGGATCAAGCCGAAGTCGATATTATCTTGACCTTCGACCCCCCACTTAACTCTCATCACCATCCCAAACACGAAGGTGTAAACCAACAACATAAGAATCGGGTAAAAGAACGCCCATAAAAAGCCCAACTGAGACCCTCGATAGCGCTGTTCGATGTCACGCTTGAGCATCTGCAAAAACAGATACTTATTAGCGAAAAGGCTGGAAAACATACTCAACATTTATATTCTCTGTCGCTAGCTCAATGCTAGTGATCTAGTCAATGCTCAAAAACTGCTGTTTATTGTCGAGAATCGCGCGTAAATAGCGACCGTATCCACTCTTACCATATTGATCAGCGGCTTTCTCAAGCGCTTCATCGCCAATGTAACCTTTGCGATATGCGATCTCCTCAAGACATGCTACCTTCAATCCCTGACGATTTTCGATAGTTTCAATAAACATTGACGCTTGTAAAAGTGACTCGTGCGTACCCATATCGAGCCAAGCTAAGCCCCGCCCAAATACTTGCACAGATAAATCTCCCCATTCAAGATACTGCTTATTAACATCAGTGATTTCGAGCTCGCCGCGCTCGGAAGGCTGAATATTTTTTGCCACGTCGACCACTCGATTATCGTAAAAGTAGAGACCGGTAACTGCGTAATTTGACTTGGGTTGCGCTGGCTTTTCTTCGAGGCTAAGCGCGTTCCACTTATCATCAAACTCAACAACACCATAGCGCTCAGGATCTTGCACAGGATAAGCGAAAACCGTAGCCCCATTTTTTTGCTCACCTGCTTGCATAAGGTGCTTACTCAAATCAGCGCCATGAAACACATTGTCACCTAAAACCAAGGCACAATCGTCTTTACCAATGAACTCAGAGCCAATAATAAAAGCTTGAGCCAAACCATCTGGTGTCGGCTGCACAGCATATGAAATATTAATACCCCATTGAGAACCATCACGCATAAGCTGTTGAAAACGCGGAGTATCTTGTGGCGTTGAAATAATCAATATGTCTTTAATTCCAGCTAACATCAATGATGACAACGGGTAATAAATCATCGGCTTGTCATAGACAGGCAACAACTGCTTAGATACAGCTTGTGTCACTGGATGCAAACGCGTACCCGAGCCGCCTGCTAAAATAATACCTCTCATGTAATCGCCCTCTCGTGCTGATTAAACTCTAGTTAGTGCTAGTTAGATCCTAGACGGTTACCACTATAGTCGCCCGAAACCTTGGCAATCCATTCTGAATTTGACAGGTACCATTCAACTGTTTTGCGTATCCCTGTTTCAAAAGTCTCTTCTGGGGTCCAACCTAATGTTTTCTCGATTTTGGCAGCATCAATCGCATAGCGACGGTCGTGGCCTGGACGATCAGCAACATAAGTAATTTGATCAGCATACTTAGCGCCGTCTTCCCGCGGTACTAAATCATCAAGAATAGAGCACATGGTGATTACTACTTCAATATTGGTCTTCTCATTATGACCGCCCACATTGTAAACTTCGCCGTTCTCGCCTTCGGTAACAATCTTCCAAAGCGCTTTGACGTGATCATCTACAAACAACCAATCGCGAATATTGTCACCCTTACCATAAATTGGAAGAGCTTCGCCTGAAATAGCCTTCTGTATAATCAATGGAATCAACTTTTCCGGGAACTGAAACGGCCCGTAGTTGTTGGAACAATTAGAGATAACCACTGGTAAATCATAGGTCTTGTTCCAAGCTCGCACCAAGTGATCGGAACTCGCTTTACTCGCCGAATAAGGAGAATTAGGCTTATACCGAGTTGTCTCGGTGAATAAGCCAGTCTCTCCAAGGCTGCCGTAGACTTCATCTGTAGAAATGTGATGAAATTTAAATGCATCGCGCTTTTCATCGATGAGGCTTTCATAATATTCACGTGCAACTTCTAGCAAATTGTACGTGCCAACAATATTAGTTTGAATGAACTCGCCAGGACCATCGATTGAACGGTCCACGTGCGACTCGGCCGCCAGATGCATAAAGTAATCGGGCTGATATTGGTTGACCAAACGCCGTACCGCAGCGGAATCGACAATGTCTACTTGATGAAAATGATGACGCTCACTCGCATCAGCTCCGCCTAAAGAATGCAGGCTGCCAGCATAGGTGAGCTTATCGACATTAACCACAATAGTATCGGTGTCGTTTATCAAGTATCTAACGAGCGCTGAGCCGATAAAGCCAGCACCGCCGGTTAGTAATACAGTCTTACTCATTCTTTTTCTCGTGTTTATTCTACTTCTGAAGTGTTTCGATAATTCATATCAAGTAACATTGGCGGAACTAAAACTCTCTCTTCACCATGCACTTTTTCTAGTTCGTAAACCAATTGATTAGTCTGCTCCATGGAGCTTAAGACGATAACATCGAAGCTGTCGCATTCTATGTGTTTCGACCATACAGGTACACCAAAAAACTCATTTATTGAAGCTTTTGGCTGATAAATTCCAACAAGCTCTATATTGGTTTGTAGGGCTCGCATGATCGCTATTTCAGTCAGATCAGACAGCCCACCCAGTAGGACTCGAGTTTGACCTCTGACCATGCATTGCTCAAAGACTTCGGAGTATTCGTTTCCTGACTGCCGAAATAGTGTCAGTGAGGTGGAGAAAAAACTCGCAGTAAGTCTTGCCTTCTCAGCGAAGCCGGTAGGCGTGACGTAATAGAGATATCTATTGGCCGGCGCCGTCGTCATTTTGATCCAGCCTTTCTTTACGCAGCGCTTCAAGTAAGAATTGGCTAAGCCAAGCGCAACACCCATCTCCTGAGCCAAATGTCGTTGACTAATATCATCTTTTTGCTCAATCGCCTGCAACAACTCCAGAGTTAACTGGCTTTGTTTATCTTGCACCTGATTTTCTTCGATAGAAGAATCATGCGCGATCGGAGGAGTCTTAGCGTTCATTTCATGAACACTATAGATTTTACTCACTAACAAGTCAAAGAGAGACGCTAATTTGCTGTCATACAACCGTCAACAAAAAGACACGATTACGTAATACAAGCCCGCTAAATTTCAACCATCAGCAATCCAATTAGCTACCTTTAAGCGGCACCAATGGCAAAAGTAGATCTACACGTTCACTCTAAGTACTCCGATAGCCCTAGTACATGGGGCCATAAGGTATACAACTCTCCAGAGAGCTTCACAGAGATAGATACCGTTTATCACCAAGCCAAAGCACGTGGTATGGACTTTGTGACCTTGACGGATCATGACGACATACGAGGCTCGCTGGAACTGGTTGAAAAGTTTCCGCGCGATTGCTTTATTTCGTGCGAAGTCACTAGCTTCTTTCCTGAAGACGATTGTAAATGCCACATCTTGGTTTACGGTATTAGCGAGCAACAATATCGAGACCTAATGCAAATTGCGGGCAATGTATACCAATTACGCGACTACATAGCTAAGCATAATATCGCCTACTCTGTCGCACATGCCACCTATGACCAAGATGGTCTATTAACCTTTGAGCATATTGAAAAACTGGTTGTTTTATTCGACATATTTGAAGTTATAAACGGCGCCTGCGGAGAACTCAGCAATACCTTGCTACACCAATACTTGCATAGCCTGACGCCAATCAAAATACGAGGATTGGCAAATAAGCACGGGATCAAACCTATGAGCTCAGATCCTTGGATTAAGGGCTTTACCGGTGGTTCAGACGACCACTGCGGGATTCTGATAGGCAGTGCCTATACGCAATGCAATAGCCTTAGCAAAGGAGACCAGGATTATAGCGTAGAACAATTCCTACAATCTTTACGAGATAAAAACAGTTTGGCTGAAGGCTTGCACGGTCGTTTTGAGGTATTTGCTACTGGCATTATTAAGCATGTACATGACTACCGGGCTAGCCGAGATCCAAAATATTCAAAGAGTAAAATGAGTGATTTTTTGCAGCTATTCTTTGCTAGCGAACATGGTAATTTGCTCAAGCGCTTCAAAAAGAGCCAGTCTTTACGCTTTCTTAAAAAGAAGAACACAAAAACGCATAAAGCATTGGCCAACCTGCTCCAACAGATTGCCCAAGATGCGACTACACCGATGGAGGAAAAGATCCCCAATGCATATGCGTCAATAACCGACCTACACGACGAAATGTTTCGTTCGGTGATCAATGTTTTTTCCAAACACCTCCCTGAAGGCGACATATTTAAGGGATTCAACCGCCTTGCTTCTCTTTTTCCCATGAGCTTGCTTGTGATTCCCTTTATCGCATCGATGCGGCATCAGATGTTAAAAAGCCAGATTAAATCACAATTAATTGAGCAGACCAGCACTCGCAAACGCCTAAGCACATGCAACAAAAGTGCGTGTAACAAAGCTCTATGGTTTACCGACACAATCGACGACTTAAACGGTGTTTCCGTCACGCTCAGACAAATAGCCACACACGCGGCGCTCGACAACTATAATTTGACTCTTGTGACCTGTGTTGACAGCAACAAACTCATCCAGCCGCTACCGCAAAATACGCTGAATTTCACCCCAATAAAGGAGGTGACGCTTCCTGGTTATAAAACGCAGACAATCGGTTTTCCATCTCTGCTGAGCGTATTGCAAAAGTTCATTGAACAGCAGCCTGATAAAATTATTGTTTCTACGCCCGGCCCTCTCGGTTTAGCCGCGATGTTGTGCGCAAAGATTCTCGAGATACCCGTTAAAGCTGTCTATCATACCGACTTTGCTGAACAGGTGATGCGTATGAGCAATGAGCCAACCTTGGCGAATGCTATCAATACACTGTCGAATCAGTTTTATCGTCAAGCTGATCAGGTATTTGTGCCAAGTGACTTTTATATCAACAAACTCGCACGAGAAGGCTTACCCAGAAAATCACTGTCGTTGTTCCCCAGAGGTCTAGACCTTAATCTGTACTCTCCAGCGTCAAATCCTATGGAGCAAGAAAAATTGGCGCCCCTCGGATTAAGCGGCAGCTTTACACTTCTCTTCGCTGGTCGCATCTCAGCCGATAAAAACCTTAAACTCTTACACGCCATAATCAAGTTAGCTAATTTAGAGAAAACCGGAGCATACAATCTTGTAATCGCTGGCGATGGGCCAGATCTGACTAGCCTAAAAGAAGACCTATCGGCACTAAATAACATTCATTTCACCGGCCGAATTAACCCCGAAGAGTTGGTCGATTGGTATCGTCAGTCGGATCTGTTGATTTTCCCGAGCCAAACCGACACTTTTGGAATGGTCGTTCTGGAGGCGCAAGCCTGTGGCCTGCCCTGCATAGTTAGTGCTGTTGGTGGCCCCAAAGAAATAATTGAACCCGACGCGACAGGGCAAGTTATGTATCGAGACGATGCTAACGATTGGTTCTCGACTATCGAGTACTATAGAACCATCAAATCAGCCTGCCCTGCAACTTGGTTAAAATTACGCGATCGTTGTTCAACGCATATACACAGCAAAAACAGCTGGACACCTCTTTTTGATGCTGTGCTTGGAGACGACTGCAGGTTTAGTACCCAAGCTATAAGTCCCAAACACAATTCGACCGAACCTCAAGCGGCATAGTTTAGAAGTCACAAGTCATCGCATTATGATCAATCATTTCAAATCAAAAAAGTCACATTCAAACCGATACTATTTAATGAGACATGGAGAGAGTTTGGCAAATCGGCGCGGGATCATCGTCAGCAAACCTCAAAACGGTCTAAATGATTTTGGTCTAACGGCCAAAGGTGCTGAACAAGTAATGCAAGCCGCACTTAATACTAGGCTTGATCGAGATACCATTGTAGTGAGCTCCGATTTCAAACGAGCACTCGAAACGGCTGAGATAATGCATAGTATCTTGAGTGCAACTCATGCGCCGATTCAGCTTACCCCAAGCCTGCGCGAGCGAGATTTTGGCGAACTAGAATTGCAGGATCACAAGCATTATGATGAGGTTTGGCAACACGATCTACGTCACCCTAACAAACAGTTCATGGCAGTCGAGACGGTCGAACAAACCTTGACTCGAGGTTTAGATGTAATCACAAAGCTCGAGCAGGATTACACGAGCAAGAACATATTATTAGTTGGCCACGGCGACGTCTTACAAATTTTATCTGCATTTCATCACGACATTAATCCTCGGTTTCACCGCAGTCTGTCGACATTCGAAAACGCCAGCATTCGATCTCTTTCTAAACTTGACCTCTCCACGAAATCATCGGCATAACTCATAGTCATTGTTATGCATGGGGCTTGCCAGCTAAACTATCATTGTTTGCATAGGTATGACCTACTCACTCTTCCGCCTGCGACATATTTTATAGAAGCTAGTTATTAAATATGGTTTCGGGCGAGTTGTTTGAGCTTAATACTTTTTTTAAGCACTTTACTCATGTTGCCTACTATTCAGAGCCACCACGGCATCAAACTGGGTACTTAAACTTGAGATAACCAAAGAAGTATTGAGCTGAAACAACTTTTTAGGAACACCAAATGCAAACCTCAAAAAAGCAAGAGACGATGCCCCACGTGGTCATTGTCGGCGGCGGTGCGGGCGGTCTAGAACTCGTCACTTCACTTGGGCGAAAACTCGGCCGTAAATCAAAAGCTAAAATCACCTTAATCGATAAACATCGAGTTCATATATGGAAACCTTTGCTGCACGAAGTAGCCACAGGCTCATTAGACACCGAAATCGATGGAGTGGTCTATCAAGCCCATGCCGCGAAACACGGTTATCAATTTCAGCTTGGTTCTGTTGGCGCAATTGACCGAGACAATAAGCAACTCAAAATAGATGCTATCTTGGACGAAAATGGCAGCAAAATCGTCGACGCTCGAACTGTCGACTACGACACTTTAGTGCTGGCAATAGGCAGTATCAGCAATGATTTTGGTACGCCTGGTGTTAGCGAACACTGCTATATGCTTGATTCAAAACAACAAGCACAACGTTTTCAACAAACCCTGATAAACCAATTCTTAAGTAAAAACGATAACAGCGCAGCAACCCGCTTGGCCATCGTTGGTGCTGGTGCTACGGGTGTCGAGTTATCGGCCGAACTACATCATGTAGTAGAGGCTTTAAGCGCTTACGACCGAGATAAACGACAACAACACCTTAGCATCGACTTAATTGAAGCTGGGCCACGTATCCTGCCTGCCCTGCCAGAGCGTATTGCCGACGCAGCGAGTGGTGAATTAGAAAAGCTCGGCGTCAGCATTCGAACCAATACAATGATAACCCAAGCGAAAAGCGACGGCTTTAACGACGCAAATGGACAAAAGATCGAAGCTGACTTGATGGTCTGGGCAGCTGGCGTCAAAGTTCAATCTTGGGTTGCCGATATTGGCCTTGAGGTGAATCGCATCAATCAAGTCGAGTGCTTAGCAACATTAAAATCAAAAACTGATGAGTCCATCTATGTAATCGGCGATTGCTGCGCAATAGAAATGGCCCCAAAAAACAATAGCGAAGCCCCCATAAAAGTGCCCCCTCGCGCTCAAGCAGCGCATCAAATGGCAAGCGTTGCAGCAAAGAATATAGTCAACGAATTCAATAATCGGGCTTTGGTTAACTTTACCTACAAAGACTACGGTTCCTTGGTAAATTTAAGTCGCTTCTCAACTGTTGGCAGCTTAATGGGTAACTTGGTAAAAGGGAGCATGTTCATCGAAGGCAAAATCGCAAGAATAATGTATCTATCTTTGTATCGAATGCATCAATTGGCGATTCATGGCTACATTAAAGGCCCGTTTATCATCGCTTTAAGCCGCATATCTAAAATTATACGGCCTAAAATCAAGCTTCATTAAGCTCGGCTTTGTAAACCTATCTTAGCGGTTTTCAGCCTTTATGCTCTTCAGTCGTGATGAAAATAATTTTATTTCATCACGACTAAGCTTGGTGATAACTCGTTCGCCCGATGCCGGATGGTCTTGCACGCTAACGCCAGTGCGATAAGCCCTGGCAGGTCGAATCGGTCTCGGACTGAAACCTCCACCGCAATTAGGGCAAACATTCTCCAAAACAGATTCAACACAATCAGCACAGAAGGTGCACTCGTAGCTACATATTCGTGCATCCTTGGAGTCTGGCGCTAAATCAATATCGCAAAGCTCACAATTGGGTTTCAATATCAGCATTTTGCCTCCGCATTCAAACGCTTTGAATTAAGGTAATTGGAGCTCAAAACCTTCATCGACCCAACCGCACACTCCGCCAATCATTTTCTTTACCGGGCGCCCTAGCTTAGCCAGTTTTACGGCGGCCTTATCCGCTCCATTGCAGTGCGGCCCTGCACAATAAACCACAAACAGTGTTTCAACGGGATAATCAGCCAAGCTTCGCTCATTCATTTTACTGTGCGGCAAACACAGCGCGCCCGTCACATGGCCCTCATCATAAAGACTTTGCGCTCTTACATCTAACAACACGAAGTCCTTTTTATCATTGCTCGTGGCATGGTGCACATCCCAACAGTCAGTCTCGAATTCAAGCAGTGATTCAAAATGACGAAGTGCTCTTTCGGAAGGTGCGGCGGCTGGTCTTGAAACGGCTGATGACATTGTATTACCTCGTTTTTTGGTGAAATTATTTGTGTGTTTACTGCTTGTCCTGCAGAAAAACCATTATGAACCTCTCATTGAAGATTGAAATTGGCCTGAAAGACAGTTATCGTTGATTTCAAGCCAATTTAAAACACCGCCACTTCATGATTAATGTTGCGATTCTTACTTATTCGGGTTCTGCCCTTTTTGAAACAGCCTGCGCCGTTGAGCTATTCGGTTTATCACGGCCTGAGTTTGAAAACTGGTACCAAACGGAAGTTATAACGTTTGAAGACGGCATTCTGAGCTCAACTTGTAATGTAGGGCTTGAAGTGAAGAAGGTTAACTCGCTCAAGTTGTACGACATGCTGATAGTTCCCTCATGGCCGACATCTACTCAAGAAGTAGAGCCCAAATTAGCCGAGCAAATAATAGAGTTTCACTCATCGAATAAAACTTTGATTAGCTTTTGTTCCGGGGCATTTCTTTTGGCTCATCTCGGATTATTAGATAACACTCGAGCGACCACTCATTGGCGATATGCTGAGGCATTTAAACAACGTTTCGAAGCGGTAAATTATGTCGACGATGTTTTATACGTATTGGGAGAAAATATTGGCACATCAGCAGGCAGCGCGGCAGGCATTGATCTTGGCCTTGAGGTTATTCGGCGTGATTTTGGCAGCGCGATTGCAAACCACGTGGCGAAACGTTTGGTAATGTCACCCCATCGTAAAGGTGGACAATCGCAGTTTGTCGAAACCAGAGTTGAACAGCAATCCAGCATCTTTGAAAATACTCTCAAATGGGCGCTTGAAAACTTAAGTTTGAATCTTAGTATCGACGATTTAGCGCGTAAATCGCATATGTCACGGCGAACCTTTGACCGCCACTTTCGCAATAGTCATGGTTGCAGTGCAAAGCAATGGTTGATAAATCAAAGAGTTAATTTTGCAAAAGCAACGTTGGAGCAAAGCAAGGCGTCAATCGAGCATATCGCTGGAATAGCAGGCTTTGAGAGTGCCAATACGCTGCGGCACCATTTTAGAAAAACCTTGGGTTTATCACCGCGTCAATATCGCGATCAATTCAGCTCACTGACAAATCATGCGCACTGAGTTATCCTCAGATCAGAAAAATAATAGTAGCTGTTCAAGCTCACCTGAAGGAGAAAAAATGAACGAATCTGCGGTGAAAACTCATTATCGTGCCTGCCATTTATGCGAAGCAATTTGTGGCCTAGAAATTAAAACCCAAGGCGACGAAATCTTATCGATCAAAGGTGATAAAGAAGACCCAATTAGCCAAGGCTTTATCTGCCCGAAAGCAACAGCGATTGCCGATATTCACAATGACCCTGACCGTATTCGCACTCCCATGAAACGCATTGGAGATCAATGGCACGCGATCAGTTGGCAAGAGGCGATTGACACAACTGCTCAGCGTTTAGTTGATGTTCAAACAGAGCACGGTGAAGACTCAGTGGCGTTCTTCGCTGGTAACCCAGGGGTGCATAACTATGGCAACATGACACACGGAGCGAGCCTGCGCCGTGTTGTTAAAACCAAAAATCATTTTTCTGCGACGTCACTGGATCAGCTTCCTCATCAGCTCACGTCGCACGCGATGTACGGACACCAGTTTTTGATTCCAATTCCAGACATTGACCGTACACAAATGATGGTGATTCTAGGCGGCAATCCGCTCGCCTCAAATGGCAGCATTATGACCATGCCAAACGCGCCCAAGAGATTTAAGGACTTACAAGCTCGCGGCGGAAAACTAGTTGTAATCGACCCGCGGCGCAGTGAAACCGCGAACGTAGCCGACCAACATCTTTTCGTTCGACCTGGGTCTGATGCCTATGTGTTAATGGCGATCATCAACACCCTATTTTCTGAAAACCTAGTAAATACAAAGCACTTGAGTGATCATCTTGATGGTTTAGATACAGTTAAAAATGCCGTTAAAAACTTTAGCCTGGAGCTTGCCGAGTCTCAATCAGGGATTCCGGCCGCGACGATAAAAGCCCTTGCGACCGAACTAGCTCAAACAGAGAAAGCGGTGATCTACGGCCGCATGGGCGTCTCGGTGCAAGAGTTTGGTGCATTGTGCCAATGGGCCATTCAAATCATCAACATTTTGATTGGCGCGCTTGATAATGAAGGCGGAGCAATCGCGACATCACCGGCTTTTGCCTACGTCAAAAAAGGCACTCCGGGCGGTGGTCATTTTAATCTTTTTAAATCGAGAGTTAGCGGTCTGCCTGAATTTGGCGGTGAACTACCTGCGGTTGCCATGGCGGAAGAGATGCTTACACCTGGCGAGGGCCAAATAAAGGCAATGGTAACCATCGCCGGAAACCCTGTAATCTCGAGCGCAAATGCAAGCGAACTAGATAAAGCCTTTGCCGGCTTAGACTTTTACGTCGCGTTCGACTTTTACATTAACGGCACCACTCGACATGCCGATATTATTCTGCCTCCGACCAGCCCACTAGAGCATGACCATTACGACATCGCCTTCTTTCGACTGGCGGTCCGCAATAGCGTGCGTTTTAATCAGCCAGTGTTCAAACCAGAGGAAGGTGCTTTGCATGATTGGCAGATCTTTAATGCACTATCAACCAAAATAGCCGAGCTCAAAGGCAAAGACTTTCGCCCTCTTCCAGCGCCCGATGTGATCGTCGCTAAAGGCATAGAGCACGACTACTATGGCGAGGCTAATCAACCAGAGATAGCCTTAACGCTAGATAAAATTAAAGCGAATCCTCATGGTATTGATTTAGGCCCACTGAAGCCAGGCTTGGTCGAAAGACTCGCCACTGACTCAGGCAAAATAATCTGCGCACCTGAATTTCTAATTAATGATTTACTTCGATTGGCCGATTCTGCAAGCGAAAAAGCGGAGAACGAACTATTACTCATAGGGCGGCGCCATGTTCGTAGTAACAACTCCTGGATGCACAATTATCACCGCTTGGTTAAAGGTAAACCAAGGTGGCAGTTGATGATGCACCCCGACGACATGCATGCACGTGGCCTAGAGGATGAATCTCAAGTCACCATACAATCGCGCGTTGGTGAGGTCACTACCACCGTGATCGCCACTGACGAGGTTATGAAGGGCGTAGTTAGCCTGCCCCATGGCTGGGGTCACAAAAAATACGCGGTTAAAATGGGTATTGCCTCTCAGCAAGAGGGCGTGAATTGCAACGAGCTAACCGATGATAAATTCATTGATAAGGTCAGCGGCAACGCGGCACTCAATGGTGTGCCTGTCACCGTTGTGGCGGCTTAGTCTTCGTTAAAGCAATTGCGCAGCCCTTGCTTCAACACGGCAGGACTGCGCAGCTATCGCTTACCGGCTCTCGAATATGTCTAAATAAAAAGGCAAGATCGAAGAGTCTTTGCCGCTTAAGCCCTATTGTTGGGCGTTCTAACCGTTAGACCAAGCGAAAAAGCCGCTTCCTAACAAGCCGCACAATGACAGTATTGAGAGTCCGAAGATGACTGATCTCATGGTTTGTAAGTTGGCGTAGTAACAAGCTGCGTACACCAGCCTCGAAACGACATAGGCCCAAGAACAAAGTTCCACAAACGATGCGGGCGCACTTGTTAAAACGCAAAAGGCAGCCGCTAGGATGAAAATCGCAATACTCTCATTTGTATTGGCGACTACCCTACTTGCCCTAAATAGGGCGCTATCGTGATTTGCTTCAATCGGCGTTCCGGGGGTGTGTTTTGATACTATTCCAATAGCATCAGCGACCAATAGCTGGATAATCGAAATCAAGGCCATTGCCCCGATTGCCATTACTACGTGAGGGTATGTATCGACTATATTCATCTAATATGAGAGAAGAAATCTCGCTCGCTAGCCTCGACTGGCGGGTATTGTAGGCGTTTCAACAGCAACATCAGAACATTGAGCCCGATGACGTAGATAGTGGTCCATAATTACGATTGCTAGCATTGCTTCAGCGATCGGGACGGCGCGAATTCCAACACAGGGGTCGTGGCGCCCTTTGGTAACCACTTCTGCAGCGTTTCCATGGCGATCAATACTATGGCCTGGCTTAGTGATGCTCGAGGTTGGCTTTAACGCTAGACTCGCTACAACATCTTGGCCCGATGAAATTCCACCTAGAACACCGCCTGCGTTATTCGAAGCAAAACCATCTGGAAATAACTCATCGCGATGCTCAGAACCTCGCTGTGCTACGCTATCAAAACCAGCACCAATCTCGACACCTTTAACTGCATTAATGCTCATCAAGGCTTTGGCGATATCAGCATCAAGCTCATTAAACACAGGCTCGCCAAGCCCCACAGGCATGTTATTGGCCTCAACGGTAATTTTAGCGCCTACTGAATCACCGTCGCGACGAAGCTGAGTAATCAAAGCTTCCATTTCAGCTACTTTCGACGCGTCTGGACAGTTAAACGGATTATTAGAAATCTCGTCAAAATCTATCGACTCAGCTTTCACATCGCCCATTTGAGAGAGGTAAGCACGAATTTGAATGCCCTCCTTCTCGTTTAAATACTTCTTGGCGATACCTCCAGCGGCCACAATCATAGCCGTGGTTCGAGCCGACGAACGGCCACCGCCTCGATAATCGCGATTTCCGTATTTATGATGGTATGTATAGTCTGCGTGGCCTGGGCGAAAAGTATCCATAATATTGGAGTAATCTTTCGACTTCTGATCGGTGTTGTGAATCACCATGCCAATTGATGTGCCAGTGGTTTTGCCTTCGAATATACCCGAAAATATCTGAACTTCATCAGGCTCACGGCGCTGCGTGGTGAACTTTGATTGCCCAGGCTTTCGGCGGTCTAAATCAGGCTGAAGATCAGCTTCAGTTAACTCTAAATTGGGCGGACAGCCATCAACAATACAGCCAATACCTTTGCCGTGACTCTCACCAAAAGTAGTTACTTTGAATAATTTCCCAATGCTACTGTCACTCATTTTATGTATTCTCCACAACAATATTTGGAAAGGCCGCGCTAAAATCTTTCTTTTTAATCGATAACTTAGCGGCTATTCTTAAAGCAATCTTTATATAACGCTTGGCGGTTTCAGAATCAGGTTGAGCGACGACCGTTGGGGTTCCGGAGTCGGCCAATTCACGAATCGCCATCTCAAGAGGAATCTCGCCAAGAACATCCAGCGAATAGTCTTCTGCCATTTTAGCCGCACCGTGAGCGCCAAAAATCGCTTCTTCATGACCACAATTGCTGCACACATGCGTGCTCATGTTCTCGATCACGCCAAATACTGGAACATCAACTTTCTCGAACATCTTGTAGGCCTTGCGCGCATCTAACAAAGCGATATCTTGAGGAGTGGTGACGATAACCGCGCCGCTTACCGGCACTTTCTGCGATAGAGTTAATTGGATATCGCCCGTACCTGGCGGTAAATCGATGATCAAGTAATCCAACTCTTCGCCATCTTGGTTCCAAGCCGTACCGCGTAACATTTGTTCAAGCGCTTGAGTGACCATTGGGCCGCGCCAAATCATTGGAGTTTCTTCTTCAACTAAGAAACCTATCGACATAATTTTTAGCCCATGACCCTTCATCGGCAATAGCATCTTGTTTTCCAGGGCATCAGGCTTACCTGTGACGCCCATCATGCGGGGCTGGCTCGGGCCGTAAATATCAGCATCTAGCACGCCTACTTTGGCGCCAGCGGCAGACAGCGCTAGGCTTAAGTTGGCCGATACAGTAGATTTACCAACACCACCCTTGCCTGAGGCAATCGCGATAATGTTTTTTACACCCGGAACTGCTTGCGCTCCCTGTTGCGCCGAATGCGAGATAATCTCTTGATCAATTAGCACTTCAAGCGCACGACCGCCGATATCTACACTCTCGATCGCCTGCCGAATTAACTCAGAAATTTCAGAAACAACAGAACCAACTGGATATCCTTTTTTCAAAGAAATAGTAACCGCTTTGTCACTGACTTGGACCGTTTTAAGGCTCCGGCCTGCGGTCATTTTGTTATCAGTGTAAGGGTCAATTAGCGAGTGTAATGCATTAGTGACCGCTGTAATTATTTGCTCAGACATGCGAATAAATTTATCCAATAAATTAGTGGCGGTATGCTAACACTGTGGCGATCAAGACTCCATCAGTGTTACCAAAGAATGCTACGCAAATGGTGCCAGCCCTATTCTCTTGAAAAAATAAGGTTCAAAAAAAACGCCTATCGATCCAACGATAAGCGTTTTCATTTCAACTAAGCCTTGAGATATTAGCTTTGAGCTTTCAATTTTAAACGATATTGATGCAATAAAGGCTCTGTATAGCCATTAGGCTGATCCTTGCCTTTCAAGCAGAGTTCGAGTGCGGCCTGATACGCTAAACTAGTTTCAAAACAACCGGCCATAGGCTTATACGACGGGTCACTCGCATTTTGTTGATCAACTACAGCGGCCATACGCTGAAACGTTTCCTTGATTTGCGCTTCATTGGTTAAGCCTTGCTCCAACCAGTTAGCAATATGCTGGCTTGAAATACGTAAAGTGGCGCGATCTTCCATAAGGCCTACATTATTGATATCAGGCACTTTAGAACAGCCTACGCCTTGGTCAACCCAGCGAACAACATAGCCTAAGATGCCTTGAGCATTATTATCCAACTCGGCTTGAATTTGCTCTGCACTCATCGCGCTAGGGTTCGAGCTAAGCGGGATAGTTAGAATGTCATCAATTGATGCTCTAGCGCGAGATTTCAAGCTCGCTTGAACCTGAAATACGTCGGTTTCGTGATAATGTGTCGCGTGTAAAGTGGCGCCGTTTGGTGATGGAACCCAGGCGGTACTCGCGCCCGATTTAGGATGTCCACCTTTTTGAACCAACATTTCAGCCATTTCATCGGGCATCGCCCACATACCTTTGCCGATCTGAGCTTTACCTGATAACCCACACTCTAAACCTATATCGACATTCCAATCCTCATATGCAGAAATCCAGGGCTGTTTCTTTATCTCTGCTTTTGGCGCCATGGCACCAAGCAGCATGCTAGTGTGAATTTCGTCGCCTGTGCGGTCTAGAAAACCCGTATTAATGAACACAACTCGGTCTTTAACCTGGCGAATACACTCTTTCAAATTAACCGTCGTACGGCGCTCTTCGTCCATAACACCGATTTTGATTGTGTGACGCTCCAAACCAAGTTCATCTTCAACTCGGTTAAATAGCGTGTTGGCAAACGCAACTTCTTTAGGGCCATGCATCTTGGGCTTTACGATGTACACGCTGCCCTTTCGAGAATTACGACGGATACTATTGCCATTCAAATCGTGCTTAGCAATCAGCACGCTAATCATGGCGTCCATTATGCCCTCTTGTATTTCGTCACCATTCTTATCGAGAATCGCTGGGTTAGACATCAAGTGACCAACGTTACGACAGAACAATAAACTGCGCCCATGAAAACGCAGCTCTGAACCATCAAGCGATTTATAAGTACGGTCAGCTGCAAGCGCTCGAGTAAGCGGTTTACCCCCTTTTTCAAAGGTTTCGCTTAAATCACCCTTCATCAAGCCAAGCCAATTGCGATACACCCCAACTTTGTCCTCGGCATCAACGGCGGCAACTGAATCCTCAAAATCCTGAATCGTTGTCAAAGCCGCTTCCATCGTGATATCGGCAACCCCAGCTTTGTCGGTGCTACCTACAGGCGAAGTAGCGTCTATCTCGATCACAACGTGTAATCCATTGTGACGCAGTAGAATTGATGTGGGCGCAGACTCGTCGCCGTAATAGCCGACACATTGGTGAGCATCCAATAGCGAGGTGCGTTCTCCGCTTTCAAGGCTTGCAGCAATCGTTTTAGTGTCAATTTGATATGACACAACGTCTGCATGCGAGCCCCGTGCCAGCGGAAAGTGTTTATCTAGTAGATCGCGACCAAACCTAATTACTTTGTCGCCTCTAACCTTGTTGTAGGGCCCAGATTTGTGCGCGCCGTCCTCTTCTGACACCACATCAGTGCCATAAACAGCATCATACAAGCTTCCCCAACGAGCGTTAGTAGCGTTGAGAGCAAAACGTGCGTTTGATGTTGGCACCACCAATTGTGCACCCGCTTGGCGAGCAATCTCATCATCTACATTCTGAGTGGTAACCTCGAAATCGTCGCCCTCCTCAACTAAATAGCCGATTTCGTAGAGAAACTTTTTATATGCGTCGGCGTCAAAATTGCCCTTATTGGTGAGATTCCAGACATCTAACTTCGCTTGCATCTCATCACGATCGACTAAGAGCTGTTTATTGATCGGCGTTAAATCATCTACAACACTGGCAAGCGAGGCCCAAAAATCGGCCGCCTCTAATTTTAGTCCAGGTAAAACGTCATTCTCAATAAAGTCAGCCAAAATGGGGCTAACTTTTAAATTTGCTCTATCGTCGTAATTACTCATAAATTTCTCTCAACATCGAGGTTGGCAATGCGCAGACCAGCAACGCATCGAAACACTAGTACATTTCTAATAAAGTGAAGTTTACACCGACTACTATTTCACTTGTTTGAATCCCTATTATTCGTTTCATAAATAGTTATTGCGTTTACTAGAAAAAACATGAATGAAGTAGGCAGTATTTAGCTTGCGAATGGTAATTATGCCTTTTTTGGTCTTTATTTGGGCGATTTCAAGGCGTAGAGTTGCGCCATCAATTGAAAGATTGCTATTACAAAAACCGAACGTGAATTGAAAAATAAAAAGTTCACTTGGCTAAACGCTTAAGCATGGCCATCGGGAAACAAATTTATAGGCTTTTGTTAAAAGCTAATTATCAACGTAAAAACGCAGGATGTTTATTATGTCTACATACAAGCAAAACGTCGAAGCAGCTGATCAGCTGATTAACGATAACGGCTCAAACTGGGGTTCAATTAACCCTGAGTACGCTGCTCGCATGAAAATGCAAAACCGCTTCCAATCTGGTATTGAGATCGCCAAATACACGGCTGACATCATGCGCAAGGATATGGACGAGTACGATGCTGACTCAGCTAGCTATACGCAATCTTTGGGCTGCTGGCACGGTTTTATCGGCCAACAGAAGCTGATCGCTATCAAGAAGCACCACGGCACAACTAATAAACGCTACTTATATCTTTCTGGTTGGATGATCGCAGCTTTGCGCTCAGAATTCGGTCCACTTCCTGACCAATCAATGCATGAGAAAACATCAGTACCTGCATTAATTGAAGAGCTTTACACGTTTCTACGTCAAGCGGACGCACGCGAACTTGGTGACTTGTTTAAGCAACTAGATGCCGCTCGTGCAGCGGGTAATACTGCGGCTGCAGAAGAAGTTCAGACTCAAATCGACAACTACGAAACTCACGTAGTTCCAATCATTGCTGACATCGATGCTGGCTTCGGTAACGAAGAAGCGACCTACTTGCTTGCTAAGCAAATGATCGAAGCAGGTGCGTGCGCGATTCAAATCGAAAACCAAGTATCTGACGAAAAACAATGTGGTCACCAAGACGGCAAGGTAACAGTACCTCATGCCGATTTCTTAGCGAAGATTAACGCGGTTCGTTACGCGTTCTTAGAGCTAGGCGTAGACAACGGCGTTATCGTAGCGCGTACTGACTCTTTAGGTGCTGGCCTAACCAAGCAAATCGCGGTAACTAATGAAGCCGGCGACTTGGGTGACCAATATAACGCATTCCTAGATTGCGAAGAAATGACGCCAGCGCAGATGCAAAACGGCGACGTGGTACTTCACCGCGACGGCAGCTTGGTTCGTCCAAAGCGTTTACCAAGCGGCTTGTTTCAATTCAAAGAAGGCACTGGCGAAGATCGTTGCGTGCTTGACTGTATCACTAGTCTTCAAAACGGTGCCGACCTAATTTGGATCGAAACCGAGAAGCCTCACGTAGGCCAAATTGGTGGCATGGTAAACCGCATTAAAGAAGTGGTACCAAATGCTAAGTTGGTATACAACAACTCACCTTCTTTCAACTGGACTCTGTCTTTCCGTCAGCAAGCATATGACGCAATGGTAGAAGCCGGCGAAGACGTAAGTGCTTACAACCGTGATGAGTTGATGCAAGAGAAGTACGACGGCACTGAACTTTCTGATCGCGCCGACGTAATGATCCAAAACTTCCAACGTGATGGCGCACGTGAAGCAGGCATTTTCCACCACCTAATCACCTTGCCTACTTACCACACAGCGGCATTGTCTACCGACAATCTTGCGAAAGGTTACTTCGGTGAAGAAGGTATGTTGGCATATGTGAAAGGAGTTCAACGTAAAGAGATTCGTCAAGGTTTGGCTTGTGTTAAGCACCAAGCAATGGCTGGCTCAAACATGGGCGATGATCACAAAGAATACTTCTCTGGCGACGCAGCTCTAAAAGCCGCTGGTGAAGACAACACAATGAACCAGTTCGGCTAATAGCTGACAGTGTATTGTCTGAAAAGGCGGCCTTTGGGCCGCCTTTTTTTATGTCTGCTACTTTGTATTTGACCACCGCCGAAAATTGCTTTTTCGAAGCGAGAGAGATAATCTTGTATGCGAAATAATCAACATCTGCAAAGGCTTGCATTGCTATCAAATACACTAAATGCCCTATTCCGATTCTGCCTATTATCAAGCCCATTTTTTCTAAGTTCTTGTACGACTAAAGCGGAACCGAGCTCACAATTAGCGCCACAAAGCAAACTGATTGGTGAAGTGGCAACAACTAATGCTAGGTCTATGCAGTACCTAGCTAGCCCCGCGATATTAATTTTCTCCGAGACTAGAGATTGGCGTCACGAAGACGGTATTGCTGGTGCAAATCTGGCGATAATTAAGGCAGCAAAAGACATGGGGCTAGGGTATTTTTCTACTGAACATAGCGGCGTATTTAATGACAAAGACTTAGCTCGCTTTAGTACAGTGGTGTTTAATAACATGACTGGCGACGCGCTTAGTGAGGAACAAGAATCGGCCTATTTACGTTGGCAAGCCAAAGGCAATGGCACTTTACTAATCCACGGATCGGGTGATGGATCACAATCTCGATGGAGCCAGTATCATGAAAGGTTAGTAGGCGCGGTGTTTGTGAGTCACCCAATGGCCCCACAAATTCAAGCCGCAAGCGTTAAAGTATTGCACGCGACACACCCTGTTATGCAAGGCGTCCCGGAAGAATTTACGGCGAATGACGAGTGGTACACTTTTGAGGCTCCACCGGGTGATGAGTTTACCTTGCTTGCAGGGTTAGATGAGAGCACCTATAGCCCCCGCAATACTGTTTACGGTGATCGTTCAGACTTATCTATGGGGCCCAATCCTAGAGACCATCCAATCATTTGGGCTAGATGTTACGGCAATAGTCAAGCGCGTTCAGTGTTCACTGCTATGGGGCATCAATACCAAACTTATGAAGCCGCCGAAGCATCGCTCATTCTTGAAAACGCTTTGAACTGGGTGACTAGAAAGTCAGATACAGAATCGGTTGGCTGCGCTAAATAGGCTTTTAACACAAGCAACACTGGTAGATGATATTTTCTTGCGATGCGCTATGTTTTTTTACATTAATTACGTCTAGCTTAATCAATTTGACAAACACTCGCCGCTAGCCGATATTCTGCTTAACAACGAAAAAAGGCCGTTGGAGGCTCTATGAAACTTCTTAAAAAGACATCTTTAATTGCGACTTTAACTTTGGGCCTAGCGGCTCTATCTAGCCATGCAATGGCCGAGTGTTTGCCACCTGCTTCACCCATAATTCCAGACGGTAATGTCGCGAGCCTAGACGAGTTAAAAGCAGCTCAAGGAGCGTTCAAGACAATGCAGGAAAGCTTTTTCGATTATCGCGAGTGCGTCGATGCACAGATAAGTGCCCTAGATGCTGAATCTGAAGGATATGAATCTGCTAAAGCCGCCCTCACAGCAAAAGATGATGCTGCGTTCGAACAACTAAATGATGTTGCAGCCAAACTAAATGCAGAAATCAAAGTTTACAAGAATAAATAGTCTCACTGATCAAGTTGATCCCAAACTAAAACGGGCGTCGCGAAAAGCGACGCCCGTTTTTTTGTGCAAGTCTTTTTACTTGAAATTATATATCGATTAAATAGCGTGAAACTAAGACAACGCGGCTCGTACCTGTGCATGCTGACGTTTCAGCTCGCTTGGTAAGCGATCACCATAACTTTCAAGATAATCTCCAAATTCATCCATTTCCTGACGCCACTGCTCATCGTTTATCGATGTCAACGATTGCCATACATCGGGGTCGATATTTAGATCAGCAATATCAACACCCTCTTCGCTTGGTAGATAGCCAATGGCAGTCTCCTTCGCTTCAACCTCCCCCTTACAACGCTGTATTATCCACTGCAATACACGTAGGTTTTCACCAAAGCCAGGCCATAGAAAATCACCTTGATCATTCTGGCGAAACCAATTCACGTGAAAAATTTCGGGTAACTTGTCGGTGCGCTCGGCAAAGCTAAGCCAGTGAGACCAGTAGTCAGCAAAGTTATAGCCGCAAAAGGGTTTCATCGCCATAGGGTCTCGTCGAACCACGCCAACTTCACCCGTTGCCGCTGCGGTAGTCTCAGATGCAACCCCAGCGCCCATCAACACGCCGTGCTCCCAAGATTTAGCTTGATAGACAAGAGGTGCTAATTCGCGTCGACGTCCACCAAACACTATGGCAGAAATAGGCACGCCTTCAGCCGCCTCAGCCAAACTTGAATACGCCTTGTTTTCAGTCGCTGAAACCGTGAAACGCGAGTTCGGATGTGCTGCAGGCCCAGCATCTTGATTATAGCTATCGCCTTTCCAGTTTGTTGAAGGCTGACCGACTTTTTTATCTTCCCACCAAGGTTGGTTGTCCTCAGTGGTACCTACGTTGGTAAAGATTGTGTTCCGCTGAATCATGTCGTAAGCGTTACGATTAGTCTTGGCATTTGTTCCTGGTACTACACCGAAGTATCCCGCTTCTGGGTTGATCGCTCGCATTTGGCCTTCTGTATCCATATGCAGCCAAGCAATATCATCGCCCAGCGTCCATACTTTCCAGTCTTTATACTTTTCAGGAGGAATCAACATGGCTAGATTAGTCTTGCCACACGCTGACGGGAATGCCGCCGCGATATAGTGTGTCTCGCCTTCGGGGCTCTCGAGCCCTAGAATCAGCATGTGCTCCGCCAGCCAACCTTCCTGGCGAGCCTGCCAGCTAGCAATTCTTAAAGCGTGGCACTTTTTGCCAAGTAAAGCGTTGCCACCGTAGCCTGAACCGTAACTCATAATGCTTAGTTCATCGGGGAAGTGCATGATAAAACGTCGATCAGGATCGAGCTCTCCGGTCGAATGTAAACCCTTAACAAATTTACCCTCTGATTCGATGCGAGACAAAGCTTTCGCGCCCATTCGGGTCATCAGCTTCATGTTGATAACAACGTACGGGCTATCACTAATCTCGACGCCGCAGCGAGAATACGGTGAATCAATTGGCCCCATACAATAGGGAATGACGTACATAGTACGTCCCTGCATGCACCCTTGGTAGAGGTCATTCATTTTCTGTTTCGCTTCAGCAACGGGCATCCAATTATTGTTGTCGCCAACTGTTGCCTTGTCGTCAGAACAAATAAAGGTTAAATGTTCGACTCGTGCTACATCTTGCGGATCTGACAGATGGAGATAGCAATTAGGGTGAGTTTCTTGGTTTAGCGTTGATAAGGTGCCATCGTCCAACATCAGATCTACGATCCGTTGGTACTCCTGTTCACTACCATCACACCACACAATTTCTTGTGCTTGTGTTAAAGCAGCAACGTCAGACACCCAAGCAGCCAATTCTTGATTTTTCGTGGTCATAATCAGTGCAGGTTTGAGTTATTTGAATGAACTCAAGCGCTGCCATGTCGCGCAGCGTTAAAGTTCAGTTGTCTTGGCACTGAGTTTTACGTTGGCTAAGGCTTGCAATGAAAATGGCTAACTAGCTCAATCGATTCGTGGCGATTGCTCTAAATAGATCTAAGCGACTGTCATTGCGGTCTCGCGTGTTGGACGAGAACGAGCATTAGACTGCGTTGTGCCTATTATTGTGCGCGAGAGTGTAACAGCACAATACTAAGCCGCCTAGAGGCCGATTGAACTAATCGTTATTCACCGGGCTAATCTAAATGTGCGTCAATTAGCTAATACCGCTGAGATGGGATTCGCAACCGTTGGCCAACCTGAATATTTGAACGCATCGTTAGACGGTTTGCGTCTAGCAAAAGGCTGCACCGCACTCGATAGCGCTCAGCAATGCCGCACGCAGTTTGTCCACGCTCCACCAAATGCCAGCTATTCTTAGAAGAGACTTTAACCCGCTGACCAATTTGAATAACACTGTCTCTACGTAAACCATTAATCGCTAGGAACTCACCGCAGCGCATCCCCGAGCGCTCGGCAATCGAGCAAGATGTGTCGCCTCGCTGGATTCGATAACTAGTCAAACCTGAACTTGTGTTTATAGAGCTTGTATTTGAAGAGTTCGGGCTCACGGCATTAGAGCTATTATTTATTGAAGAAGTTGAGGCAACACTTATACCTCCCGACTTGGTTGGCACTTTCAGTCGCTGACCAATGTAGATAAGTGCCTTCTTATTCAATTTATTCAGGCTTTTAACCTCCCTGCACGATGCGCGGTACTTCTCAGCGATACCGCATGCTGTTTGGCCGCGCTTAACACGATGCCAAACGTAACCAGGCTTCTCAAGTTCTTTAGGCAGGCGTCTCATTGCCTCCACCTGAGCGCTCCATCCATCTTCGCGATATGGAAGCTTGAGGACATATCCCTTTGGGATCAACGCCTTGTGACGCCATATATTTTTCTTAAGTGCGGGATTCAACTCTTTAAGTTGTGCTGAATTTATACCGAGCTCTTTCCCGACACGCTTAGCGGAAGTTGGCCGGTTAAGCTTGAATGTGTTGTACGAATATAAACGGTTAGCATTGTCCGGCGCTACAACCCCGAAAAATTGATTTGAGTTTTTAGCTACATGTCGAGCTGCGAGAAAGCTGGCGTAGAAGTTTTTCACCGCTGTCTGAAAGCTCGGGGACTTATATTCTTTAAGCAAACGTTCGTAGTCTAGACCAACTTGACTAATCGCGCGCTCCATACCCCGAACCCCGTAATTATATGAGGTAATAACAAAAGGGTTTAGATCACGCGCATTAATCGTATGACCGTTCTCAAACGCGCGCTCACTCAAAGTATCGACGCTATTGCGAAAGTATTTAGCCGCGGCATAGGTAGCCGCACGAGGGTCGTACCGTTCGTCAACACGAGAATTGACGATAAGGCCAAGGGTTCGCCCGGTACTCGGCATAATCTGCCAAAGCCCTGCTGCACCGACATGAGACAAGGCTTCTGGGTTAAAGGCCGACTCAACAAACGGCAAATATTGCAACTCGGGAGTTAGGTTTTGTGCTTCAAGAGCATCTAAAATTGTCGGTCGGTAGATATGAAATTGCGACAAGGCTTCACGCATTCGGTCTTTGTTGCCAGATTGGCAACGTACTCGGTCGGCTGCGGCTCTCACTTCCTTGGCTGAGGCTCCCTTAAACGAAGAATATAATCGTTTTTGAGCATTACTAAGAGAGCTTCTTTTTTGGAGCGTTTCAGATAATGAAGTAAGGCTTCGTTTCAAGCGCTTACGTTCTTTATAAACGGCGTCGCCTTTACGGCTTCTGCGGCACCCTTCATTACGCTTTAACGTCGAATAAACGCGTTGCGGGTTTTCTTTATCATGGAAAATAGCGGTATCGGTGTCCCAACGGCTAAACACCTCGACCCAAAAACCAACGCGCGGCATCAACGACTCTGGACAAGAAAAAGTTTCGTCACATTCGAGCGGGTAAACCGCGACCGCTTTCGAGAAGTTGTTTGCACTATGAGCCAAAGAACTGAAAGCTAAAGAACTCAAGACCAACATGATCAAGGTAATACCTAAATACGCGTCACTTGCTCGCGAAAATAGGTTTCGAGAAACTCGGCTAACTGTATTTTTGATGCCGCGTTTGAGCAGCTGCTCTATCCGTTTATTTTTCAAACTCTTCTCTGATCCTACGTTGCCATTCAGACAATCGTTCATTGACTGAAAGCGTTGAACGCTAGCTAAGGTCTTAGCTAGGCACATACTCATTAATTGACTCAATGATAACCATAGCCAAAGCTTTTTTACATGATCATTGCCAACAATTTAAATAATGTTCTAACAAAACGATAAGCCGCTGCCATCGTTGTATTAACTGTGTTTAAATACAACTAAACGAAATCATATAAATTTTTACCTTAAGCCAAAATGTCGCTCGAAAATACCAATATTACTAGCCTTGAACGCCTAGTAACGCCTAAACAATTTAAACAGCAATACCCTATCAATGAGTCTATCGAGGCTCATGTTGAAAAAAGCCGCGAAACCTTGCGCAATATTCTAGACCGCAAAGACAATCGATTAATTGTAGTGGTCGGCCCGTGCTCAGTTCACGACACAAAAGCCGCTATCGAATATGCGGAACGTTTGAGTAAACTTGCTGATGAACTGAAGGACGACTTATTTATCGTCATGCGCGTATATTTTGAAAAGCCTAGAACAACCGTTGGTTGGAAAGGCCTGATTAACGATCCATATCTCGATGGCAGCTTTCAGATTGAAAAGGGTATGTCACTAGGTCGAGACCTGATGATCAAGATCAACGAGCTTGGGCTACCTATTGCTAACGAGGCACTTGACCCAATTTCGCCTCAGTACATGCAAGATCTAATCAGCTGGTCGGCAATTGGTGCACGGACTACTGAGTCGCAGACCCACCGTGAAATGGCGAGTGGCTTATCAGTTCCTATCGGCTTTAAAAATGGCACCGATGGGGGCTTAGAAGTTGCTATCAATGCTCTTCAGTCTGCCAGTAATGGACATAGTTTCTTAGGTATCGACGCTGAAGGGAAAGTATCGATCGTGCACTCTTCAGGAAACCAATACTCACATGTTGTACTTCGTGGCGGTGGCGGTAAACCCAATTACGACTCTGTCAATGTTCGTCTAACTGAACGAGAACTTCGCGCCTCAAACTTACCGATCAACATCATGATTGATTGTAGCCATGCTAATTCGAGTAAGGATCCTGAGCTACAGCCGTTAGTACTTGATAATATCGCACAGCAAATTCTTGAAGGAAATCAAAGCATTATCGGTGTAATGCTCGAAAGCCACTTAAAAGCAGGAAATCAAAAGTTGACCGATGATAAATCGCAACTGGAGTATGGAATGTCGATTACTGACGGCTGTATCTCTTGGGAAACAACCGAGAACTCACTGCGCCAGCTGGCTAAAAAGCTATCGGGTTTTAAGCATTCGGTCGGACAGAACTACGTCTAGGCACTGAGGGTTTAGACGCTCAGGATTTAAGCAATCGAGCGCTTGTGTTCATAGGACTTAATGCCCTGCCCTACAATTATAAAAAAGCCCTTGTTACAGGAAAGTAGCAAGGGCTTTTTAGTTTTGAATCTGCGGCCTAGTTATTGATAAGCCTTGTGTAATAACGATCTCGCAGTCGAGTTGCTCTACTTTCTAGAGAATACTCCTCACCATTAATTAGTACTAACTCAGGGTTACTCATAACCTCCAGAGGATCACCTGACCATAAAACCAAACTCGCTTCCGCACCAACCTTAATTTCTCCATAACCTGGCAAGCCGAATATTTGGGCGGGGTTCGACGTGATAGCTTGAATAGCCACATGATATGGCAAACCATTGGCGACGGCATTACCAGCAGATTGGCGAACTAAGTAAGCATTGTGAGTATTCTGCCAGCCCATGCCCGTAAACATTATTTTAACGCCGGCGTCGTGGAGAATTTTGGCGTTATCGGCGCGCATTCCAAGAGTTTCATAGGACGCGGGTAAATTGTTAATAGGATCAAAAATTACGGGCACCTTCGCTTTAGCAATTTTATCGGCTACTCGCCAACCTTCACCAACGCCAGATAAAATTAGAGTAACTTTTTGCTTCTCAGCAAAGTCGAGCACCCGCTCAATATCAGCGGCGCGGTCGACTCGCACCAGAAGCGGTAGCTGTCGCTTAACAACAGGCACAAGTGCCTCCAAATCGTGTCGCGATAAGGAGTAGTCACGCCGACTTCCGCGCGCAAAGCTTTCTCTGTGTTTAGAGAAGTCTCTGGCATCTTCGAGCGCTTCTCGTAACATCGCCATAGCGGCGGCGCGAGAACCTCCAGCCAATTCGCTACCAGCTTCACCCAAACTAACAACCATCGCGGCTGCATCAACTAAAATCGCATCAGTATCAGTCAGGCGCACAACCGATGCCTTGCCAGCAAAAATGCCAGAGCCATTACTGGGTTGAATCAAGCTGTGTGTCAAACCTAGACTACGGTTATAAGCAATAGCAACGGAACTCGGGTTGTAGGCATCACTAATTTGCAACGAGGCCGTGATGTGCTCATTGCTAGTACCGCTATCGACTGTATCGGCGACTGAACCAACTTCTCTGACGCCGAGCTGCGTATCGGCATTGAACAAGCCGGCAGAGACGGGGCGACCTTTTGCATCGATCACACGCCCATTTGCAGGTGCGGATAAGCCCGTTCCGAGTCCAACAATCATTGACCCTTTGATAAGGATATCGGTTTTTTGATCCACGTTTCGAGACTGACCATCTACAATTTGGGCATTCTTGATAAGAATGTCGGCCGCGCTTGCAATCGACACAAGATTAAGTGATGCGAACAAAAAGGCTGCTTTTAAAAGACTACTCATGGTCGATCTCCTTCTGGCGAAATAATGCCAAGATTAAAGTCGCTAGTGTGATTTTGGTCGGGATTACGTCGATCGAACACCAAGGCTCCATCAATCCAGACTTTTTCAGCCTTAGTGTAAACACTCAAAGGATTACCATTCCAAAGAACCACATCTGCATTCAAACCTGCCGCCAAAGTACCGATACGGTCATCTAGCCCTAAAGATTTAGCCGCGTTGCTTGTAATCCATTTAATCGCTTGTGCGGGCGTTATTTCCATCCCCATTAGGTTTGCAGCGGCCATCGCTTTACCAACTTCTTGAGGCAAGCGCTGAATCTGTATCTCGTCGTCTGAGTGAATAATCGCACATCCCCTTGCTAACTCCACAAGCGCTGCGTTCTCGCGAACCATGTCGAAGGCTTCTTGTTTAAAGCCCCACCAATCGGCCCAGACTACGGCACAAATATCATTTTTCGCTAGAAGTGGCGCCACCTTATAGGCTTCAACCGCATGATGAAAAGCGGTGATTTTGTAGCCAAACTCTTTAGACAATTCAATCATATTGGCCATTTCATCGGCTCTATAACAATGATTGTGAATATTAATCTCTCCCTTCAACACGCCTCGCAATGTCTCCATTTCCAAGTCACGGGAAGGCGCCTCAGCACTCTTGTCACCTTTAGCGACTGATTCTTCATAATCGGTCCACTTTTTGTGATACTCGGCCGCCGAGATCCATGCTGCGCGATAACCAGCCATATTTCCCATTCGAGTACCGGGACCGCCCTTTTCACCGTAAACACGCTTCGGGTTTTCACCACATGCCATCTTTAAAGAATGGGGAGCATCTGGAAATTTCATTCCCATCATGGTGATCGATGGAACGTTTTTTAGCACTACACCACGACCACCAAAAAGGTTTGCCGAGCCCGGCAAAATTTGGGCAGTAGTAACACCACCTGCCAAGGCTTTTTCAAAATTAGGATCCTGTGGCCATACCGAATGCTCAGCCCACACCTTCGCAGTTGTCGGAGAAACGATTTCATTGCCATCTGCGTGCGAGCTAATCGACGGGTTGGGGTACACCCCCATATGAGAGTGCACATCGATGATCCCAGGTGTAAGCCAATATCCTTCGCCATTGAATTCCAACGCCCCCTCTGGAGCAGTTAAGTTTTCTCCCAACGCGGTAATTTTACCTTGTTCAAATACTAAGTCGGTATTTTCTAGTCTCTCTCCATCGCCGATTAAAAGGGTCGCGTCTCGGATGATTGTTGGTGGCGATGATGGAGCTTGATACGTCGATGCAAACGGCGTAGCTTTCACAAGCTCTGGGTCAGCTGCAGAATCAGAAAGCGACGCAGTCGCACAGGCGCTTAAACTGGTTGCAACAAAGGCGCAAGCAATTAGGCGGGGCAAGCGCTTGCGCATCAGGGAGATGGGCTTGGATATCGGTTTTTGCACGGTCACACGTTCACTCGAATTAGTTAATGATTGATCGAGAATACCATAGCATCCTATGCTGTCACACTACTCCCTCACCCTACTAAAATAGGGTCACTTTCAAAAGAATAGGAAGTAAATCATTGATATAAATAGGATGTATTTTAACGTTCTATAAAAAGGCTTATTCCAGCGTTTGATTCTCCGAGAAACTAATCGAATCGAATACAGTTTTTCAAAGATACGGTTAACAAGCCCGACTGGATCGCCTTGATCATTATGCGTAGCTGTAGCCCTCATCAAGGTCGAACTAATAAAGTCATTCAACTTGTTGATCAAACCGAGCTTCATCGGTCGAGACACATCACAAAAGAGAATGATTCTATTCTCATTAGTATTGTTGTGAGCTTCATGAATAAAAGTTTCATCAAACAGCACATCTGCACCATCACGCCACGAATGTTTCTCGCCATCGACTAAGATGTAGCAATTTTCGCTATTTGGCGTAGATAAGCCAAGATGGTAGCGCAGAGAACCTGCGAAAGGGTCTCGATGTGGAGTCAACGCTCCCTTGGAAGGTAAGCTAGCAAACATCGCGGCTTTAACTGAAGGTACTTTCTCGAGGAGCTGAATGGTTTTAGGGCACTGCCTAAGTGCCGAACCTAAGGGCTCGCCATACCATTTCAAATAAAACCGAGTCCAGCCGCTGCGAAAGAATGAGTTGAATCCGGCATCATTTAAACCGTCGGCTGCCTTAATATCGCCCTGTTTCGCTAAGGCAAGCGCCTCATCTCGAATTACCTGCCAATTATCTCGTAGGATATCCAAACCAGCCAAGTCGGAGGGATTTAATAGAGGTTTGTTTGGCAATGCTGAAAACAAGTTCATCAGCAGGTTATAAGGGGCCAAATAATTAGTGTGCGTGAGCAGCTGACGAGCCGAGCTAAAACGAACCTTACCGCGAAAATGCATTTGCAAGACGGCGATCACATAAACGAACAAAATAATGAGTGCAATATTCATTGTGTACTTCTTAATAAATGAACAAAAAAATTAGATTGATAAAAACAACTTACCAAATAATTATTTAGCAGTCAGGATGTCAATTATTTGTCTTTGCGGCTCTCGCTATTTTTCGACGATGCTTTAGCAGCCCGGTAACATAGGTCGAACTGTAGACCGTGCCAATAATGTACCCAAGAACTACTGTCCGAAAAACTTCAGGCGTTCCCGCAGCAACATTAATCATCCAAGACCCGATAAAGACTGGAGCACAGCAAATAACAACACTGACTGCGGCACTAATATGGTACCAACCAGTGAGTTTAGATAGAGCTCGGTAGCTCGCCTCAAGCATCAGGGTCATCCCGAGTGTAATCACGAAGCTATATGACCCTTGAACCAAGGCTGCTTTCGCTGCTGCCAAGGGCCCGTGCATGATGTTCACTAAAAATGCCCAACTACCGTAGAACAAGAAGCCAGCAATGGACGGAATAAGAGACCGTTGCGCGAGCGATAATCGTTCAAACAAAGCCAAAATTTTTAACCAATCGTATTTTTACTGCGATTTTCACTTTGCTTCACACGTCGGGCATTTCTTCCGGGTCTTTGCGGACGCGAGGAATAGTCCTTCTTAGACTTAGAAGGTTTAGTCTTCTGGTTCGGCCTACTTCTATTCTCACTAGATGAATCTTTTACAGACTCGTTTTGAGACTTTGTCTTTGCTGAACCGTCGCCCTTATTTTGATTCGACGAGTTTCGATTTCGGGAACCTTGTCCCTTCGTATTTTGATTCTTGGAATTCTGGCCTCTGGAATTAGACCTATCAATCTGACCTGATTGCTTGCTTGCCTGCTTTTTCTTGTGTGGCTTCTTCGGCTTCGTCTCTCTAAAGTCGCCTTTAGATAACGGCAAATCATTTAACGGTTGATAACCTTCAAGATGAACACGAGGTACCTCTTTCTTGATTAGACGCTCAATAGCTGTGAGCAGTTTGAATTCATCATGACCGACCAATGAAATTGCTTCCCCACTGGCGCCAGCCCGGCCAGTTCTACCAATACGATGAACATAGTCTTCGGCAACCTGAGGTAAGTCAAAGTTAACAACAAATGGTAGTTGGTCAATATCGATCCCGCGAGCAGCGATATCGGTAGCCACCAGCACCCTTACCTTACCGGCCTTAAATTCAGCAAGAGCCTTAGTGCGCGCACCCTGGCTTTTATTGCCATGAATAGCCGAGGCTTCAACGCCCTTCGCTATTAACTGTTTGGCTAAGCGGTTGGCACCGTGCTTGGTACGAGAGAAAACGAGCACTTGAAACCAATCGTTCTCAATAATCAATCGTGTAAGTACTCGGGTTTTATCCGATTTCTCTACCGCTATTAAGCTTTGTTTTACGCTGTCGACAGTGCTATTCGGTGGGCTAACCGACACTTCTACTGGTTTATAAACAATAGACTTGGCGAGCTCTCGAATTTCGTTCGAAAACGTTGCGGAAAAGAGTAATGTTTGACGCTTTTTCGGAAGAAGTTTAATGATCCTACGAATGTCGTGGATAAAGCCCATGTCGAGCATTCTGTCAGCTTCATCAAGAACCAGCACTTCTAGTTGATCAAACTGCACGGCGTTCTGGCTATGTAAGTCTAAAAGTCGCCCGGGGGTCGCGATGAGCACATCAATTCCACCGCGTAATTTTTGCATCTGCGGGTTAATTTTAACGCCACCAAAAACCACTGCCGACTTAATTTTAAGGTTTTGACCGTAGGTTTCAACGCTCGCCGCCACTTGCGCCGCGAGTTCACGAGTGGGCGTTAGAACCAATGCCCTCGCTTGATTGCCCTTACCCGAGGGTTTCGGGGTATTGCTCAACCTGTGTAAAATCGGTAACGTAAACCCCGCTGTTTTTCCGGTGCCAGTCTGTGCCGCAGCCATGACATCTTTACCTTCAATAACGTGAGGAATCGCTTTGGCTTGAATGGGTGACGGCTCATCATACCCCTGTAGGTCAATGGCATCTAAAATTGGGTCACTAAGGCCAAGTTCGGTAAATTTCATAAGACTTTATCTCCGAGTAAGTCTACGGCTGGAATGTCGCGCAGATTACATGAAAGCCTTTATATTTACCATGCGAGAAGCTCAATGCGTTGTAAATAAAGTGAATTCTGATCAAGTTATTATTTACGATAAAATAGCAAACTCGTAGTTCTCGCAACAGAATTAGAGAGAAACTTTCTAGCGCGAGCAAGTATCACGCCTATTCAGAAAGAGCACGTAATTACGGCCCAGCTTACACTACAAGAGTGTCAGACCAACGCCATAAAAAAACGAATGACCATACCCCATAGCACCAAGCTAGAGCTGAGGTAAGCATAAAAACGGTGCATTACTCTATTGTAGGTACAATGTACACAAGCCTGCAGAGCCCTTAGACCAACGAAGGCCCAAGCCATGTTGATAAAAATATCATCTCCAGAGGACGTCACAACAACAAGCGCGGTGAGCGCGTAGAATATCACCGGCATCTCGAATAAATTTTTAAAACAGTTCGCTGGGGCCTGAACACGCTCACTTAAAACTGCGCTAAATTTTTCAGGCGTTGGATAATCTTGCGGATCTAAGCCATTTACTTTGATCGCAATGATTCGCCTAATAAACATGTTTAGCCAAACTAAGAGGGTCACCATCATCAGAACGATGGCTG
The DNA here is from genome assembly GCA_947499305.1 of uncultured Arenicella sp. Classification (GTDB taxonomy): domain Bacteria; phylum Pseudomonadota; class Gammaproteobacteria; order Arenicellales; family Arenicellaceae; genus Arenicella. The sequence continues at coordinate 184,564 of CANMNN010000002.1, forward strand.
GAAGGATAAGGTCAGAATTGAGTGTCTCATTCATGGTGTGCAATTAACTCTTTAAACTGAAAATAACGCCAAAACTTCTGGCCTAAAACATCGAATATGTTAGCGTCAAAGTATGACTGACACAGCAAATTTTACAACCGCCATAATCTTATCCGGGGGTGCGGGCTCACGCTTAAATGGCGCAGACAAGGGTTTAGAACGTTATCAAGGCGGAGCCCTTATCGAGCAAGTTATTACCAGAGTTTCGCCTCAGGTTGACTCCATTGTGGTTTGTGCTAATAGAAATATAGAGCGCTATAAGGCGATGGGCTTGGAAATCTGCCAGGACCAAAAACGCGGTTTTCAAGGCCCAATGTCCGGCATTAGCTCGGCGCTTAACAAACACCTAATACAGTCAAGCGCTATGCAGGCATTGGTTTCTAGCTGCGATGCTCCGAGTTTACCGCTAGACCTGAAAGAGCGGCTGCAGAACGGTTTAAATTCGGAGCCTAAAGCAACTATCGCTGTGGCTCACGACGGAAAACGACGGCAAAATCTGCACTGCTTAATTAAACGCGAAGTTTGGTCATCGCTTGTCGATTACTTTAACGATGACGGTCGTGCAATGCACCGGTGGTATCAACAGCATGTATCGATAGATGTTGACTTTTCCGACTGTCCTGAGTGCTTTGAAAATATTAACACTCCGCAGCAACTGTTAAATGCCGAATAAACCTGAACGAAGGAAAAGCTCTCACAATCAAAAAAGGCCTGCTAAATTAGCAGGCCTTTTTATAAAACTCGATTTAGCAAAATTTTCTAATTGCTCTCTTCCCAGTTGCCAATATCTTTGTTGCCACCTTCGCCTCCGGCTACGCCATCTTGCCCAAAGCTCCAGAGATCATATCCATCGGTATTACGCGTACCAGGATAAGAATACTGATACTCATTACCCCAAGGGTCCTTTGGTAGATTCTTAGCGTAACCTGTCCAATTAGACTTGCCTGGATTAGTTATCAACGCTTGAAGCCCTTCCGAAGTCGATGGATAGCTATAAATATCTAGTCTATACAAATCTAATTGTGTGCCTATTTTATTAATGTCAATGCCGGCTTTCTTCTGAAAAGCTTTGAGCTGGTTTCCAAAAATATTAGGTACTATCATCGCCGAAAGTAGGCCGATAATAATCACTACAACCATGACCTCGATTAGGGTGAAGCCAACCTGTCGGCGCGGCAAATGTTGATGCTTTGTCATAGTTTTTATCTGTGTCATCGTTATAAATTGATTAAATCGTTAAGTTGAAACATAGGGGTCAATATGGCGAGAATAATGACTAGTACCAAGGAGCCCATCACCAAAATCATAATTGGGCCTAGCAAACTAACCATCATACTTATTCGCGTCTGCATCTCGTTCTCAGTTGCAGTGGCGGCCTTATCCAGCATGTGTCCTAAACGCCCGCTGTTCTCACCGCTAGTCACCATATGCACTAACAAGGGAGGAAAGTTGCCGTTACGCTCTAGAGCGCGGCCAATTGGCACGCCTTGAGCAACCTCCTCCGTAGCCTTTTGCAAGTCATCACGCAATACGACATTACTCATTACACCTTCGCTCGCTCGCATTGAAGATAAAATTGGAACACCCGAACCCACCATGATCGACAAAGTTCTTGCCATTCTAGCTGAATCGATATTCTGAACCATCTTCTTTATGCCAGACGTCTTAATGTAGAGTGTGTGTAACCATCTCTGAGGTTTCTCTTGCTTAAAAAGGTACCTAATTCCAATGATTATCGCTATCAAACCCAATCCAATGATAACTCCATACTGGGATAGAATATCTGACAGTTTAATTACAAACTGAGTAAGTGCAGGTAACTCTTTATCAATATCCTCATAGACCGTTACTACTTTTGGTACAACTGCTGTAATCAAAATCACAAGAATTGCGGCGCAAAAGAAAAATAGAAATATCGGGTAAACAATCGCCTGCGAGATCTTTTGCTGCAATCCATGGCTCTCTTCTAAGTAATCGGCCAAACGATCCAGTACGCTATCTAAAGTACCCGATTGTTCTCCAGCTGAAATTGATGCTCGGTAAATCTCTGGAAAACTATTTGGATAGCGGCCGATCGCATCAGACAATGAATAGCCTTCGGTTACTAAGGAGCGAATATCGCTCATCACCGATTTGATTTTGTGGCCTTCAGATTGACGAACAACAGCGCTTAGAGTTTCTTCAACTGTCATGCCCGACTCAAGCAGTGTCGCCATTTGCCGAGTGATAATGGATAAATCATTTACCTTAATCTTTACACGGCTATTGGTTTTACCACGCTTATCTGATTTGTGAGCAACACTTTCAGACACCGCCTTAACCTCTAAAGGAGTGAGGCCCTGAGCGCGCAACTCAGCCCTCACCTGCTTCGCATGATCTCCGGTGGTGATACTTTTGACCGTTTTCCCTTTAGCATCTAGTGCTTGATACTCAAACGCGCCCATTGCTCGCTAGCTCCTAGCTATGACTGTGTTACACGAAACACTTCATCAAGCGTTGTTTCGCCTTGAAGCACTCGATCGAAACCACTGTGCATTAAACTTCGAGAAGTCTTGCGCGCATGGTCAGTTAAATCATTTTCAGATGCTTGATCGTGGATTAAACGGCGTAGTCCATCATCGATATCAATTAGCTCATAGATACCAATACGACCACGATACCCAATTTGATCGCACTCAGTGCAACCTTTCGCCTCATAAAGCTGAAAATCATCGCTCGGTTTCAAACCCAGTAACTCAAGCTCTGTATGGTCGGGATCGTGTACTTGCTTGCAATTAGGGCATAAACGCCGTACCAGTCGCTGCGCCAAAACGCCGATCAAGCTCGATGCGATCAGAAAGGGTTCAACGCCCATATCGACCAGTCGAGTTACGGCACCTACTGCTGTATTTGTATGCAAAGTAGAGAGTACTAGATGACCGGTTAAACTCGCCTGTACAGATATCTCAGCGGTTTCTAAATCACGTATCTCACCGACTAAAACCACATCAGGATCTTGGCGAAGGATCGAGCGCAAACCACTAGCAAAAGTGAGCCCGATCTTTGAATTCATTTGGGTTTGTCCAACACCATTTAAATCATACTCAACGGGGTCTTCAACTGTGAGAATATTTAATCGCTTACGATCAAGGCGATGCAGACCTGAATACAAAGTAGTCGTCTTACCAGAACCGGTTGGACCAGTTACCAGTAAAATTCCGTTGGGTTTGCTGATTAACTCTTCGAATTTCTTAAGAAGGTCTTGCGGCATTCCAAGAGCTTCAAGGTTTAACTTGGCGCTTTGCTTGTCTAACAAGCGCATCACGACTCGCTCGCCATGCTGGGTAGGAAGCGTTGACACCCTCACATCGACAGGGTGTTCAGCAACTCTCAATGACATTCGGCCATCTTGTGGTAACCTTTTTTCAGCAATATCGAGTTTAGACATTACTTTAATACGCGATACCAATGCACCATGGAGCTCACGCCGAGGTGATAGTACATCTCGCAAGACTCCATCAACGCGAAATCGCACCACCGACTCCTCTTCAAATGCCTCAACGTGTATGTCTGAGGCACTCTCCCGTATTGCCTGAGTTAATAATGCATTAATCAAGCGAATGATCGGAGCGTCGTCGTCTGCCTCGAGTAAGTCTGTGGTTTGAGGCATCTCTTGAGCCAGTCGCTCTAGATCGAGGCCCTCGCCCATGTCATCCATCAACTGATTCGCTTGGCTACCGCCTGTGTCGTAAACCGACCGCAGCAAGGTATCAAACTCAGATGAGGGTATTTTTCGAAGCGTTAACTTGGTATTTAAACGCCGCTTTAGCTCAGTAAGAACAGCCAGCTTGGGCGTATCAATGCAATTAACAAACGTTGCGCCGCTATCGTCTTGGTCAACTAAAATGTTGTGCTTTTTCGCAAACGAGTACGGAATTAGTGCCTCTTCTTGATCAGGCGCATTATCAACGCCCTCAATCGGCACATCTAGAGCAACATTTAGAGCAACATTGTCGGTTTCAATTTCTTGGTTAGCCGTTTCAGTCATGAGTAAACTACTCTTGATCGTCAATAGCCGATTCGCGCTCAGCCTGGTCTATCAAGTCGCGTTCTAACAACTCGCTATCCAAAGTCTTAGAGTCTAACGAGTTAGGATCAACAGACTCTAGATCGCCCTGAGTTTCGAATTTATCATCGGCCGTTTTGCGGCCAAATATTATATCCTTAACTTTACGTTGAAACGTTTTAGGAACGCCATCACGAGCCAGCTTGGCTCGTCGCTCACTACCGATCACGCCTTCATCAACACTGTCTTCATACTCGACGAGTATCGGGGCAGCAGAGTCTTTAATGATGAAGCTCGGATTTTGTCTGGCGGCGATTTGGCTGTCACGTCGAACATCGTCATATTTTGATTTGCTGAACCGAGCGAGGTCTTCCGGTGACCGAATAATATGAGGCTTTAAGAAAACCATGAGGTTTCGCTTAATAGCTCTCTTACTCTTACTACGAAATAGGTTTCCGATTATCGGAATGTCGCCTAGAAAAGGAACTTTACTGACAGTATCTTCTACATCATCACTGATCAAGCCACCCAATGCTACAATTTGCCCATCATCAACCTGTACTACAGCTTCAATTGAACGACGGTTAGTAATTACACCACCGGTAACACCCTCTACAACGGCATTGGTGATAGCCGATGTTTCTTGTAAAACCTCTAACTGAATAGTGTCACCATCGTTGATTTGCGGTTTAATTCTCAAACTAATACCGACATCTTGACGCTCGATGGTTTGGAAACCATTACCAACTGGAACGTTATTGTTGTTTCCATCACCAGTTTGAGTGTTATTAAAACCATTGTTAAAACTACCCGTAACGAACGGCACTTCCTGCCCCACTATGATCTCAGCTTCTTCGTTATCTAGAGTTAAGATGGTTGGCGTTGAAAGCACGTTGCTATTTGAATCGGAAGCAATGGCGTTAAGAATAATATCTAATTGGTAGCGACCTAAATCGAGCAAGGAATAGTTGTAGCCTGCCGTTGGTAATACGCCACCAGTGCCAAAAGCTTGGCTTGTTGCAACTGTTGCAGCGGGCAAGCCAGGCCTATCGAGGTTAATCAGATTACCAGTTCCAGGTACAGCTGCTACAGCCGTATCCCCAGAACCAGAGGCTGGACGCCCTCCTCTTGCACCGCCGAGATTCCAATTAATACCTAGGCTGGCACTTTGATCGAGAGACACCTCTGCAATAATGGTTTCAACAAAGACTTGGGCGCGGCGCTTATCTAGCTTTTCAACAACTGATTGAACCGTTTTCAATTGAGTGCCACTCGCTTTTACGATAAGCGAATTAGAGGCCTCATCAGCTTGCACCGTAAACTCACTTACCGCGCCTTGGGCAGTATTGGCTGTTAAGTCTTTCAAGATCGATGACAAGTCTTCCGCTTTAGCGTGTTTCAGTGCAATGACGTTAACATTTCCTTCAACTTCACGTTCTATATCAAGCTGATCGATCAGCGCCTGAATTTTGCCATATTGGTCATCAGGTGCGCTGATAACTAATGAGTTAATTGCATCAAAAGGCTGAATGCTGACCTTGCTTGTTGAGGCTGCGTTTTTTGGATCTGCTGTTGCAGTAATCAGCTGAGTAAGAGTCGCAGCCAGCTCGCTTGCCTTAGAATAATCGAGGTTCACAACTCGAATATTTGATCGTTTGTCCGGCACATCAATTTTTCGGATAATTTGCAGCACACGCTGAATATTAGCCGCCGTGTCTGCAATCACGACACTGTTTGATGGTACATGCGGTGCAAAGTGACTCGTTGGCGGGATGAGCGGCCGAATAATCGGCACCAAATCTTGAACAACTGCATGCTTGAGTTGAATGATTTGCGTGATCTGTGCGTCGTTCGAGTCTTCAGTAGGCGAAAATAAAAGTGGCGTTGGGCGCTGCTTAATCACATTGCTCGGCAGTACTTTAATGACACTACCAGAATCGACGGTGGCAAAGTTGTGCACTTCAAGAATAGACAAAAACACGTCATACAACTCTTCTGGGCTGAGCGTTGCGCCTGAGATTACCGACACCTTGCCTTTGACTCGCGGATCGACAATAAAACTCTTACCGCTAACCTCCGCGACAGTGCTAATCAGCACTCGTATATCAACGTCCTCCAGTTTAAGAGTGATTCGCGCTTCTTGCTCTGTCGCATCACTGGCTTCACGACTTTGATCACGTTGCTGGGCCGACGCGCTCTGTAGGCCAACCAATACCGTAAGGCCAGCTGCAATCATTGTTGTTTTACAACGCTGAGCTAGTAAATTAGAAATATGAATCATCGACTCTCGAACGTGTTGGCCTCCTTTATCGTTACGGAGGTATTTTTATTATTTACAGACTATTATTTCTTGAATGCTGGCGCAGTCAAGTTGGCTAGTTTTTTACTAGATTGCATCATACTCAAATTAGAAGGCATAAACCACGGCTTTACCCAGACCTAACGTTAAGTTAATTGATTTGAAATGATCCAGATACGCCTAAAAGTCGATAACTCCTATTGAGCCAATGGTAAAAACCAGCCTCATGTACCTAGCTGCTCAGCAATAAATGATTGGACAGCGTGAATATCATCCTTAATAACGGTAAATCGCTCTTCACGCTCAAATAAATCGGACATGTGCGATGGCAATTTAGGTTCAGACAACTTTGAATTAGGCGATCGCTTAGCGGCCAGTTCGATAGCGTCTGGAAACTTAGCGGGATGCGCTGTCGCCAAACAAATCATGGGCACGTGAGGATTACGACACTTTGCCCTAGCCGCCGCAACTCCAATCGCAGTGTGCGGGTCAAGAAGATACTCAGTATTGCTATAAACCGAACTAATAAGTTCTATCGTATCGTCATCGTCCAAGCGAAAGCTCGAAAACGTTTCTCTAGCATCATGAAGCGCTGACTCACTCAAACTCATTTCACCGCTTTCAAATTCTGACATTAAACGTTGAATCTCAGATCCGTCGCGGCCATACAAGTCAAATAACAAACGTTCAAAATTGCTGGATACCATGATATCCATGCTCGGAGACAACGATTGATGCAGTGATTGTTTACTATGATCGTTCTCACTAATACATCGATGCAGAATGTCGTTGGAATTAGTGGCAATTATTAATTGTTCTATTGGCAAACCCATTTGCTTGGCCAAGTAGCCCGCGAATATATCACCAAAATTACCAGTAGGAACCGAGTATGAAACAGAACGATGAGGGCCGCCTAGAGCGAGCGACGAATAAAAGTAGTAAACAATTTGCGCCATGATTCGCGCCCAATTGATTGAGTTTACTGCAACCAATTGACGCCCATCTGGCAAAAAGGACTGGTCACGAAAACTCGCTTTCACCATGTTTTGGCAATCATCAAAGTTGCCTTCAAGTGCAATATTGAAAACATTGTCAGCGATCACCGTGGTCATTTGGCGACGCTGAACTTCAGATACTCGATTATTCGGATGCAAAATGAAAATATCAATATTTTCGCAGCGACGGCAACCCTCAATAGCGGCTGAGCCAGTGTCACCAGAGGTTGCCCCCATCACCACGACTTTCTGATTTCGCTTAGCCAGAATAAAGTCCAACAAATGCCCTAAAAACTGAAGAGCAAAGTCTTTAAACGCGAGTGTTGGTCCCTGAAAAAGCTCTAAGACCCACTCGTTGTGTCCAGTCTGAATCAACGGCGCGATGGCGTCGTGTCTGAAGCTGCAATAGGCTTTGGAGATAATCTCACGTAAATCTTGGTCCTCTATCTCTCCATCGATAAAGGGTTGAATTATATTGAACGCAAGCTCTTGATAGCTAAGCCCGGCCCAGCTCGCGATTTGTTCTTTAGAAAAGCTTGGCAAACGCTCAGGCACATACAAGCCTCCGTCTGATGCCAAACCGGCCAGTACAACCTCTTCGAAACTAAGCGCTGGCGCATCGCCACGAGTACTAATAAATTTCATGTCTATTCTATCTCGTCTTCGTCTTAATGATCTAGAGGCTAATTAAAGTGCTCTACGCGAATCTTAACCGCACCGGTAGTCACTTCATCCATAGCTTGAATACTCTCAATTGCCTTATCAACCAGCCCTTCAATGGTACGCTGGGTGATGAAAATCACCGAGACAAAGTTCTGACCTTGCTTGGGCTCTTTCTGAGTGATCGCCTCAATACTAATATTTTGCGCGGCAAACTCCGCTGACAATTTAGACATTACGCCTGCAACGTCTTTGACATCAAAGCGAAGATAATAAGCCGATTCAAATTGGTCTTGAGTTTTGACTGTTTGTTCAATGATCGACCCTGCTTGGAATCCTAAGTGTGGAACCTTGCTTTGGGCAGGACATTCAATTGAACGAACCACATCAAGAATATCGGCGACCACCGCTGACGCTGTTGGTTCCGCGCCAGCACCGGCACCGTAGTGTAGGGTGTTTCCTACCGCATCGCCTTTCACAAGTACCGCGTTCATAACACCATCTACATTTGCCAATAAACGCTTCTCTGGAATTAATGTTGGATGAACTCGTAGCTCAAGGCCTTTATCGGTGCTTGTAGCTATGCCTAAATGTTTGATTCTATAACCTAGCTCTTCAGCGTAGGCGACGTCAATTAGACTCAACGCTGAAATGCCTTCTGTATAGACTTTTTCAAACTGTAAAGGAGTACCAAATGCGATTGACGCTAATATTGTCAACTTATGCGCCGCATCAATTCCTTCAACGTCAAAAGTGGGGTCGGCCTCTGCATAGCCCAACTCTTGAGCTTCAGTTAGAACGTCTTCAAATGGGCGACCTTTGTCACGCATCTCAGTTAAAATGAAATTTCCGGTGCCATTGATAATGCCAGCTAACATTTCAACGCGATTACCTGCTAGGCCTTCGCGAATAGCTTTGATAATACTAATGCCACCTGCAACGGCTGATTCGTAGCTAACCGACACACCACGAGCATCGGCAGCGGCAAATATTTCGTTTCCGTGCAGCGCGATTAAGGCTTTGTTTGCCGTTACAATATGCTTCCCATTTTCAATCGCTTTGAAAACAAGATCTTTAGCGAGAGTGTCGCCACCAATCAACTCTACAATAATGTCGATACTTGTATCACTAACAATTTCAAAAGGATCTTGAGTTAGTTTTAGCTGCGTACAATCGCAAAGTCGCGGACTAGTCAAACTACGTACTGATGCGCTCGTCACGGTCACTCGGCACCCTACTCTGCGAGAGATTTCTTCTGCGTTGCGTTGCAGTACTAGCGCGGTGCCACCGCCAACAGTACCGAGGCCAAGGATGCCGACATTGATTGATTTCATTGGTATTAAACAGAGGTAATTGATTTACAACGCGAGTTAATCATTCAAAGCTCGCGCTGCTTTTTTCCAGAGCTTATATTTTAACGCGTTCTGGGTGCCTTAGCAGCGATTTTATGCTTCGAATCGCTTGGCGCGTTCGATGCTCGTTCTCGATGAGACCAAAGCGAACATAGTCATCCCCATAATCGCCAAAGCCGATACCGGGAGAAACGGCGACCTTCGCTTCTTTTAATAGTATTTTACTGAACTCCATTGAACCCAATTCGCGAAAACGCTCTGGGATTTTTGCCCACACAAACATCGTGGCTTTCGGGCGATCTACTGGCCAGCCCGCGGCTTCTAAGCCATCACATAAAACATCGCGCCGACTTTGATACATGTCGCGTATATCGGATATCCAATCCTTCGCTTCTGGAGCCTCTAACGCAAATATTGAAGCGATTTGAATTGGCGCAAACATTCCATAATCTAGGTAAGACTTTAGGCGAGCAAGTGCGCCAATCAGTTTGGAATTGCCTACTAAAAACCCAACGCGCCAACCTGGCATGTTGTAACTCTTAGACAAGCTATACGATTCAACCGCAACATCTTTAGCGCCTGGCACTTGCATAATCGAAGGCGCTATATAGCCGTCAAACACAATATCAGCATAAGCCAAGTCTTGAATTACCCAGAATTGGTGCTCAATTGCCATTTCAATGATTTTCTCAAAAAACTCGAGCTCGACACATTGCGCAGTCGGGTTACTGGGAAAGTTTAATACCAGCATTTTCGGCTTTGGAAACATATTCTTGAGCGCGGTTTCGAGCTCGGCGAAAAAGTCTATGTCGGCGCCAATCGGAACGTGGCGAATATCCGCTCCAGAAATAATAAAACCATAGGGGTGGATAGGATAAGCGGGGTTCGGCACTAGCACCGAATCGCCTTTATCAACAGTGGCCATAGCAAGGTGTGCCAAGCCCTCTTTCGACCCGATGGTAACAATGGCCTCTTTCTCAGGGCAGATATCAACATTAAATCTCTCGCCATACCAATTGGTGATGGCTCGACGTAAACGCGGAATACCCTTAGACACCGAGTAGCGATGCGTATCACTGCGCTGCGAGGCCTCGCACAATTTGTCTACGATAGGTTGTGGTGTCGCTTGGTCTGGGTTACCCATGCCGAAGTCGATAATATCTTCGCCCCGTGCTCGGGCTTCAGCTTTCAATTCACCGATGATATTGAAAACATATTGCGGGAGGCGCTTGATGCGCGGAAAATCGTCCATTGCCATTGAAAGAAAGGCACTTCTGCCATTAGATATAAAATAAGTATTTATATTGTAACGAGCGGCGGCTTGAATGTAACCCAATAACTACCGCTAAATAACGAATAGTCAGCACACCAATGCCCTTAACTGGAATTCTTAGGTAGGTATTGAAGTGGGTTCACAGGCTTACCATTTCTTCGAATCTGAAAATGCAACGCACTCTCTCGACGATTATTGATACCAACAGAACCAATATGCTGCCTATTGTTGATCTTCTGACCTTCTTTGACAAAAATAGCACGATTATGAGCATACGCACTTAGGAACATTTCGTTATGCTTTACGATGATCAAATTTCCGTAGCCTTTCAAGCTATTACCTACATAGACGACTTCTCCAGCAGCTGCTGCGACAACCCTTTTACCACTGGCCGCGGCAATATCAACTCCCTGCTGGGAGCTAGATGGTGAGAAACGACGAATAAGCTTTCCTTCAACTGGCCAAATCCAAGTAGGTTTCGAGCTTAAAATTGAAGACGGAGCTGGCTGCGTAGTCGTTCCCGCCGCCTTTTTGTTTTTTTGACTCGCTGATTTGCTAGCAACAACGACGGACTTAGTCTTAGACGCCGTTTGAGAAGATGATAAAACCTTTGCCTTCGAAACTGCTTGTTTAGCCTTCTCTTGGGGTACTCGAGGCTTCTTCGCTACACTTTTACGCTCTTTGTTCACATAAGCTATCGGCTTAGTTAAGCGTATCCGTTGCCCAACGTTCAAACGACTAGTATCGGAGATATTATTCCAGGCTGCAATTTGATTAACGTCGGTATTCGACGCAAACGCAATACTGTATAGGGTGTCACCCGATTGAACGATTCGCACTAACTGTCCACCTATATCTTCACTTTGCTGACGAACCGTCAGCACTTTTCGCTCTTCTACAAGCGCTCTATGAGGCGGAGCACAGGCATTTAAGAGAGGTAAAGCAATCGCTATGATGGCCAATAATTTTGAATTATGTGATCGCACTATCGAAAACTAGAATAAATAGAACTATGTCATATCTTCAATGAAGCAAATAATATGCGGTGCCGCCGATCGCAACCAAGGCGAGTGTGCCCCATCCTAATAATTCAACTTGCTTATGAATGGTTTCTTCAAGCTTATCGCCACCGAGTCGCACCAGCCCTGCTACTAGAAAAAAACGCCCTCCACGGCCAATCAAAGACAAAAGAACAAAAGGAAGAAAGGCGATACCCAATACTCCAGACGCGATAGTGAAAATTTTATAGGGAATGGGCGTAAACCCAGCAAGTAGAATGATCAAGATTCCGTGAGCCGCATACTTACTTTTGATCAACTCAAATGTATCATAGGCATTAAAGTAGTTAAGAATTTGGTCTCCATAGGCTTCGAAAAAGAAATATCCGATAATGTAACCAAATATACCGCCTAACACCGACATCACCGTGGTAATTGCGGCTAGTCGCCAAGCTTTATCTTTGTCAGCCAAAACCATAGGTGCAAGCATCACATCTACTGGAATTGGAAAGAACGACGATTCAGCAAAACTAACTCCGGCTAAGTAGCGCTCGGCATGTTTATGTTTAGCCCAGCCAAGAATGGTGGTGTATATGGGTTCGAAAATTTTCACTATTTAGGCTCTTTGAGAAAGTGTTTAGATATCTATGTTCTAACGAGAGACGGACTAAAAATTGGATTTAGCTCAAGCCAGCTAATCGAGGCACAAAACGCACGGCCTCGATTTCACGTTGTTTCAAACCGGTGCTGGTCTTATCGATAACAATGAGCACTTGACGGTCAGTTTTACCAACCGGCATGACCACCCGGCCGCCTTCTGCAAGCTGGTCGATCAATTCTTCAGGTACGTCTTCGGAGACCGCCGCAGCTAAGATACCATCATATGGTGCGAAATCTCTCATGCCTGCAAAACCATCGCCATGGCGAAATTTCACATTGCGCACGCCTAAATCGTATAATAAATCGCGCGCTTTTCGATGCAAACTGACGATTCGTTCAAGGCTAACCACCTCATCGCAGAGCGGCGCCAGAATAGCGGTTTGATAGCCACAACCAGTGCCTATTTCCAAGACCTTTGAACGCGGCTTGTTCAATAGAGTTTGAGTCATCAAACCGACTGTATATGGTTGAGATATTGTTTGCCCCTGACCGATGGGTAACGCGGTGTTCTCATACGCGCGGCTCGCCAACGCTTCATCAACAAAGATATGCCTAGGAAGGCTTTGCATCACGCCCAGTACCGCACGATCTGTAATTCCCATTGAACGGATTAAATCGATTAAACGACGACGAGTTCTCTCGGAGGTCATTCCACTGCCGGCGTACTGCGGCTTTCTTAACTGTTCTGAATACATTGATCTGAGTACTTAGTTGGATGCTCGCATACGAGTTAAAGCGTATCTAGCCACGTTTGTACATCGTCAACATAGGCGCTGTCATCGAGAGTCGAGTTAAACGGTGTGATCGACGCAAAACCCTGCTCTACAGCCTCGAAGTCCTGCATTTTGTTACGTTTAGATCGCTTAAAATCACCAGCTAAGCCCAAGGTATACTTTGAAACATCTCCACTAACCGCACCCAATATAGGCGACAAGGGCGCTTCACGTTCACCTGAGACCGTAGCCCTGAAACCACGAAGATCTGCAACCGGAATATCAGGCACATTAACGTTTAACACTGCCAACAGGCTTCTGTAATTCAAGAGTGGCAAGGCATTACTCATCTGCACCGCGATATGCGCAGCGGTTTCATAGTGCTGAACATTGCGTTCAGTAATCGACAAAGCAATGCTTGGCATAGTCATACGCCTGGCCTCCATAGCAGCAGCGAAAGTTCCTGAATAAAGTATATCGTCAGCTAAATTAGGGCCATTGTTGATTCCACTAACGACTAAGTCAACGGGTTCGCTAACTAGGTTATTCAAGCCAATATAAACGCAATCCGCCGGAGTGCCATCAACAATAAAGAACTCATCACTTTGACGTTGTACAGCAACTTCTCGACGAAGTGATAACCCCATTCCACAGCCACTCTTGTTCTCGCGCGGCGCAACAATAGTTACTTTGTGATACTGATTTCTTAATGCATCTGCCAGAACAGCGATACCAGGGGCTTCGTAACCATCGTCATTACTTACTAAGATATGCACTAGAATTTCCTACCTGACATGGTTAACCGTTTTGCGGTGATTGAGCGGCTGCGATAAGCGTTTGATGAAAAGTAACGCGTTCACAGCTCCTTTTTATTATTGGGCAATCAAGTGCGTAAAAAGCCAACACTTTGATCCCAACTCAGAGTGCAAAAGTTTAGCATCGTCACAGGCGTAAATCTATTGAGTATAGAGTGAGATTTAACTCTCATTGCAATGAATATATTTGCTGCCCATGTGAACGAGTGAAAGGCAAACTGCCAACGACCTTGTCGGCTAAGAGTTACCTAAAAAGTAAATAAATATTGGTCGGGATGACAGGATTCGAACCTGTGACCACCGCTCCCCCAGAGCGGTGCGCTACCAGACTGCGCTACACCCCGATCAACAGGTGAAATATATACTAATCGCAGCGGATCGCAACTGGCTTTTTAAGTTTTTTGATCGAGATAAAGACCTTCGAGATCGGCAATTACTCACTCAACAACTTAGGCCAGTTTTGATCAGCGTCAATAATAAATGCTTCTTTATTTTTGAGCCATCGTTGATTAATGCTTTCATTATAATTTAGGTAGAGTTTACCCTCATGAATAGTAAACAACTCTGGCTTAATCGACGCGGTTTGCCCTTGCGATACAGCGTATGCACAATATCCACCGTATTGAGGTGCATACTTTTCAGGATTGGCTAGAAAGAGCTCTAAATTGCCTTGACTGGAAAACTGCCATGTCGCTTCATTGTATTCAGTAGTGAAATCACTGCTGCCCTCTACAGGCTTGCCTTCAGTGAAATAGGCAACTGTGTCGTACCCCTTAATCGCTTTATCCGAAAACAACGAAGTGTATGTCGGGTCTAGTGCGTGCACTTGAAAAGAAGCCAGCGCCAATAAAAGACTAATGCAGATTTTTAAATTCTTGATCACGATAGACCCTCAGGTAGGTGAAAAGTTTCCGTGCTCGCTTAGCTTACAAATTCGTCGAGCTTGGCGGCAATTAAGTCACGACAATGATCCGTACATAAGCGGCGTGTTTCAAAGTCGTCATAGTAACAGACCGGATGATAGTGAATTTTCGCACGTACTTTTTTGAGGGGAAATAAACCTAAAAAGTGCGATAAAAACGGCATAGTGTCATACCAAGCGTAATGATCGCGCACTTCTTGATTGTCGATTTTCTCGCCATTATGGTGCGTATAGGCGATTGTTACCGGTTGAATAGCAACTCGAGGAGTGCCTTGATCGGCGTTTGCGGCCTCAATGAAGCTCGACTTAAAAGGCGCAACTTTAACGCCATTTGTCGATGTCCCCTCAGGAAACAAAGTCAAACTATTGCCGCTCGAAAGATGATTTTTCAGAGTTTCTAATTGCTCACCTGTTTTGCCCGCATTTCGCTCGATAAACAAAGTATTCTGAAATGAAGCTAATTTTCCGAACACCGGCCAATTAGCAACCTCAGATTTAGCAATGAAATAGGCAGGCAAGCTACCTAAAATAAAAATATCCACATAAGAAATATGGTTGCTAACGTAGAGAGTTGGTCGAGCGGTACTCATTATTCCAGACTCGATAATTTCGATACCGAGTATTCGACAAGTTCCTGCGTGAAACTTATGTGGTATTTTTTCATAACCGTTCACGCCCAATGCTCGAACGACCATAAAATAGAGGGGAACAAAGATAATCCAAAGCAACAAAGCGATGAATCGAATGGCGCCGACCAAATAGTTTTTCTTAATCGTCATTATGTGGGCTTAGTCATTGACTGAGTTGAGCTAAATTCAACAGACGATTATAACCAAATTTGGGTGCGCGCTCGACGGAAATAGTGTCATTGAGCGCACAATTGAGACTTACCTAGAAATCAGATTTAAATTGATTTACTAACCAACGCATGATTCGTACCAAACATCTCTCTTGCATCGACGTAAATAGCTACAAACGTTGTATTAAAAATCGGGTCGATAATCGCGTGATCGCTTATACGCGCTCCAATTTTTAAGTAGCCGCGTAACATAGTAGGCACCTTGCCTCTTTGCTTACCCTTACCAGGGGTTTGAGAAAACCCTTTTATCGCAACACTATTAACCTCAGGTTGAGGTATGGGCATTAATGCCTCGCTAGCCAAGTGTTTCTCATAAAGATACGACAAAATTTCTGTGTGCTCGTGATAGTCCACGCCCTTGAAGCTAGCGCAACCGAAAAGCACTTCATAGCCATTTTGCTCAATAAATTGCATTGTGAACTTCCAGATCAGCATTAGAATCGCCCCGCCCCTCCCTTCGGGTGATACACAGGCTCGACTGAGCTCTAAAATTTGACCGTAGTTTTCTCGCAAGCCATTAAGGTTAAAGGCGTGTTCAGTATAAAATGACTGCCCTTCCTCCAACGCTCGATTACTCACTAAACGAACAGTACCAACAACCTTGTTATTATCACCTGTGTCGACCACTACCACATGGTACGCAACGTGATCCCACTCATCCTCCTCCCGTTCTGTATTGAGCATCTCACGAGTGATCCGCCCTCCACTCTCTTTAAACAGCACCTCATAACGGAGCTTTTGTGCAGCATGAATTTCAGCCTCGGAAGAAGCCAAACGCACATCGTAACGACCCGCCGACATGCTGCCGGTGATCAACTTGGTCATTTGTTTAAATAACTTAGGAGTAATAGCCATATTAGTACTTGAAATAAAATGCAACGCCTAAAGACAATGCAATCTTTTTAGTTGGGAACTGAGCTAGCCTTAATAGCGGAAGTAGATCGCTTGCTGTCGAGTGCCTCTACAAACCTCATTGCCAGAGCTGGGCCGAGCGCGGCTTGACAAGGAGCGCCATCAGCATATCGAAAGCTAACCCCATGACTGGATACACTTACGTGGCTGAGGCTCACAGTACTAGCGTCATCTCGGTGCATACATACCGACTCTTTCGAGCGACTTGGCAAATGACTCGCATGATAGTTGATGTAATCATCCGCTTGTTTAGAGTCAATGAGGTTTAAGTCAGCGAACAAAGATTTGCGAACAGACTTTACGTGCCTCGCGTCTACTGAAGAACTTGATTTCGGTGAGGTAACATTGCGTTCAATTCGACCGCTATGCCCGTCCCAAACACATAAGCGATTACTGCCTTCGGGATCTATAACAAACATTCTAAACGCTCGATAGTCCTCTAACTCTAATGACTCAAACAATCTATTAACTTGGGCTATCGACGCAACAGTAGCAAACTTTCGCACCATTTCTCCGCGACTAATCCAGTTTTTATATGTCTCTATTTGCTCAAATTGGTAGTGATTTAACAAGCATACCGTCACGCCAAAATGATTGACGGCGATCCACGTGCCGCCTGCATCGGCATCAGTAGGTGACAAATATTGAACTCCGTCAGCAACCTGAGAAGTCGGTAACTCTGCTCTACTGCGGGATTTTCGCTCGTCTCGATTGAAGAACAGTTCGTAGCCGTCTTCTTTGACGAACCATGTCATTGTGCACACGTTGGTGAATCTCCGATGACAGGTTCTGAGCAGGATTTCTGATGTTCGCGTGTTGCTATCGCGACACCAAAATCATCAGCGGGCTGAGCGCCAAACGATCTCGTCATTGCGCCAATTATCGCGTAGTGATGCATAGTGTGGGATTGCAAAAAGAGAAGCTCGCGATAAATGGTTGTAGCCACGGGCAACGAAGCCTGCTGATCGCTAATTTGGCAAACTCGATCTAAATCTCTGGATTCAAGCTCAACGAGCGAAACTTTCAACTCAGAAATAGTTCGGTTGGCGTAATCAAAGTCGCACTCTAGGAGTTGATCACGTTCACGGCTATCGTAACAAATAGAATCATCATTTAGCTGCTTGATAAAACAACGATAATGCTCAAGAACATGACGAAAGTGCGCACCAATTGTCGAATGAAAAGCTGGTTTGAAGCCTTGCGTATAGTGCTCAGGCTTAAGCAAGGCCAGTAGCGCGGCACCTTCATCCAGTGCATCGATATTAGTCTGCAATAAATTCTTAGTTTGTGACAAAAATCGTGTCCTCATTATTCGCAAATAAAGTCGACGACACTTTAGTCGTCACTTAGGAATTTACCTCTAAGTATTTACGTTTTAACTTGTTCTATCTATGACCTTGCCACATTTGAATATCTTTCACAATATGACAGCTTGTCGATTAACTTTATCTAATCTAGTAATGCTTAATAGTAAAACCTGATATGCGCCTACTTCAGCTACCGAATAAAAGCTGCAACTGCTGCAATTGCAGCGGCCTCTGTGCGCAAAATATAAGGCCCTAGCCTGAACGAGAAAATCGATTTTTTTTCAAGTTCGATGAACTCTTTTGAGGAAAAACCACCCTCTGGCCCAACAATAATGGTGGCAAGCAACGAGTCTGGCTCCTTATTTTTAAGGTCAATGATCGGCTCTCCACTTGCATCGGCGTAATAAAAAGCTCGATCACTTTTAGTCATTAGGCCCTCAAGGCTATGCTCCTCTTGAATTTTCGGCAACCAAGGATTCTGAGACTGTTTACAAGCCTCAATTGCTATGCGCTGCCACTTCTCGACGGTATTCTTACTGCTCTTTGTAACAGACCTCTCGCAACGGAGCGGGATAATTTCAAAAACCCCAAGCTGAGTCAAGACATCTATGAGCACTTTCTGGCGATCACCTTTAGGTATGGCCACCGCGACACTAATGGCTTGATTAAGCCGCGAGTGTTCCTCAAATCTATGCAGTTCTAAACTAACTGCACGACGTTCAACCGACTGTAAAACACCATTCGCAGATAAACCATCTCCATTAAAAACTCGAACAGCATCACCGGGTCTTAGCCTTCGCGCTTTAACCGCATGAGATGCCTCACCCGGGTCTAAATCTATGACGGTCACAGTGCGTTTGAGATCCGAGTAAAAAAAACTGGGGATAGCCATTATCTTGCCTCTCGAACTAAATACCAGCGAAGTTGACACTCAACTTTCGGTTACACATAAACGTCATAATGAACAAGTTTACTTGAAAATTGCGTTGATGGTTTGCCGATAATTTCTTCTGCCAACGGTCTCGCATAGCTTGGTCGTTTAACCGCAACACGCGAAAAATTCTCTACTGCGCTAACAGCAACTAAATCAGCATCCAAATCTGGCCCGGCAAGCCATTGAAGTAATTGCATGTACTTATTACTCGCAGCACTCTTTTTCTTTTTTGCTGGAAACATTGGATCAAGATAAACACAATCAGCGCAACCGGTCGAATAGCTTAAGAATTCTATGGATTCTGCGCATACTATTTTCGGCAAAATTAATTGGCCATCCAAAAACGGCGGTAACTTAGATAAGCGTTTTAAGCCATCTTCGATCAAAGCGACCATTAGTGGTAAGCGCTCAACAATAGTCACATCGTAACCTTGCATGCACATAAGGATAGCATCACCACCCCAGCCGCCAGTTGCATCAATGACGGTTCGAGTTTTTTTGCCTAGCGCTTGATTGAACGCGCCTTGTTTCGGCGCGGGGAAAGAGCGGTGTTTGAGAAGCTCCTTAAGGTAGTCTACGTGAAACTCTATCGGTTTTTCAGTATCCCGGCTCCATTTCAGAACCAAGCCATTATCACCATGTTGAAGATGAAGATCAGCGAGCTCTGAATCGCCACTAACAACACTTCGACTAATAAACGACTGTAAAACTCCACACGACTGGCTACCGGTTACGGCAACTGTGGCATGATTAGATGCTACATAGATCATGAGCTATAGGGCTCTGCGCTACCTTCTACAGTAGCGCCAAAGTCAATTAGGGTAGAAACAAGGCTATTTAGAACAGAGAACTATGAGAAGCACTCTTCGACTTGCGGGCTAATATCAGCATCGTAATTAACACCCTCAATGCCAAAACCAAACAATCTCAAGAACTCAGCTCTGTAGCCGTCGTAGTCGCTTAGCTGAGTTAGGGAGTCGCTTGTAATTTCATCCCATACAGCTTCAACCTTCGCTTGCATCTCTGGCAATAATTCAAGTTCATCTACTCGAAAACGGCTATCACTGTCGACTCGAGGAGTATCGCTATAGATACATTCAGTAAATAGGCGGCGCAGCTGCTCAATACAACCTTCGTGCGTACCCGCTTGCTTCATCTCTTTGAATAGAATCGACAAGTAGAGCGGCATCACAGGTATCGCTGAACTAGCCTGAGTGACTACCGCTTTTAATACAGAAACTCGAGCATCGACATTGTATTGCTCGTTTAAAGCCGCGGCAGTAACGTCTAAATGCTCTTTGGCTTTACCAATACTCGCATCGCCATACATTGGTTTTGTCAATTTATCGCCGATATACGTATATGCGACAGTTTTAGCACCCTTGCTTAGAACATCCGCTTTGCTAAGCGCATCAATCCAGAGGGCCCAGTCTTCTCCACCCATAACTTTAATGGTGCCGGCTATCTCGTCGTCATTAGCGGCCTCAACCGTAACTTCGGAAATAACTTTAGTATCAGTATTTAAGCTCTTGGTAGTGTAATCGTTACCGACGGGTTTGAGGCTCGAGACATAAGTTTCACCTGTCTCTGGGTCGGTTCTACGTGGCGACGCAAGGCTATATACAACCATATCTACTGAGCCCATATCAGCCTTAATTAATTCAATTGCCCGATCTTTGGCATCGTTAGAAAAAGCGTCGCCATTTATGCTTTTACAATATAAACCATCTTTTGTGGCCTGCTTCTCGAAAGCAGCAGAATTATAATAGCCAGCCGAGCCTGTTCGTTTTTCAGTTGCTGGTTTCTCAAAAAACAAGCCCAAGGTCTTAGCGCCATAGCCATACGCTGCTGTGATTCTAGATGCTAGGCCGTAACCAGTCGACGCACCGATAACCAACACGTTCTTCGGCTGGCCATTACTAGCAGAAAAATCTTGAGACTTAATGTAATCAATTTGTTGGGCAACATTTTCGGCACATCCTACGGGGTGCGCATTAGTGCAAATGAATCCACGAACTTTAGGTTTAATAATCATCTTATCCCCGACTAATTGGGCTAGTTTGGTTAGTTTTCATAATGAATCAATTTAAACATTGCAAGGCTTGTAAAATACAGCTGCAATTTAAAGAAGGTCCTCATTAATACCATCAGCGAAATCATCATTTAGGCCTTTGAGATAAGACTGAAAAAGTGCCCCGCCATTTCGTTGCTCTATGAGTGAACGAGTGGAATCTTTAACTTGCTGACTGATCGCGGCTAGGTTCCCGGGCGCTACCTGTGTTAGCCGAATAACGTTGAAGTCTCCAGCGCTATCAGTAAACGAATGCACTTTCACCGAGGCGTCGTCTAAACGCAGCTTGATAACCTCTCGAATCACTTCGGCATTGACCGTTGGAGTCGTATCTATAAGTGAAATCACATTATTAGTAACGGTAAGTTCTTCATCATCAACGATAGATTGCCAACTACCTTCAGCCCGAGCAATCACACTATCACCGGCTGCTTTGGCCGCCGCAATTGCGCGCTCGCTTGTAATAGTCTGTTTTATTTGGTCACTAACCTCGGCTAGTTTTTCTGGCTCTGAAGGGGCGAAAGCGAGTTTACGTAGCGCAACGTAAACACCATCAGCGGTCTCAATGAGGTCAGAGTTCAATAAATCGGACTGTACTTGCTCAGAAAAAGCTGCTGATCTTACTGCGTCATTCAGGGCTACACCTGCCCCTTGTTCACGTGAAAACAAAGCTGTAGTACGCACCGTGAGCCCAAGCTCCTGCGCCGCGCCGTCAAGCGAATCTGCTTGTTCGAATAACACATTACGTAATTGCTCCGCCTGTTGGACAACCAGATCCTCAGCCAAACGCGAGCGTTCTTCGAATTCTAACTCGGTTCTTAAATCTTCGATTGAATCAGCTTGCGTGGCGTTGATGCTATCGACCCTAATTAGATGATAACCAAATTCAGTTTTGACAGGCTCAGAAACAATTCCCTGCTCTAGACTAAATAAAACTTCGTCAAACTCTGCGATCATCTCCTCACGAGACAACTCCCCTAGTGAACCACCATTAGCGGCAGAGCCGGGGTCCTCTGAGTTCGCCTTGGCTAACTCAGAGAAATCAGCACCATTTGCTAGTTGGGCTGCTAGATCTTCTATTTTTGCTTTCTGCTCATCGTCGTCTTTATCACCCCCAGTGCTCAACAAGATATGGCTTGCTGTGCGCGTTTCATCTCCAATGAAGCCTTCTAGGTACTCATCATATAGCTCTTGTATTCGATCATCTTCGATCGTGAGGCTCTCGGCAATTGTTGAACGGTCGAGCTCTAAATAGCTTATAGATGTTCGATCAGGCAACATATACTGATCAATATTCGCCTGATAATGGTCAGCGATATCTGATTCAGAAACACCCTCAGGGTCATTGTAGTCAGACTGCTTTATTGTAATTAGATCAAAAGTGCGTTTTTCAGCCTGGATTTCGAGCAACTCGCGCACTTCGCTTGGCAGCACTAACGCCGATTCCTGATAACCAGAAACTGCTTGCTGGCGAAGAGATGCCGACCGGAGCTCCGATTTAATCTGACTAGCGCCACCTGGGCCGCGGCTTGCGGCGAATACGTTATAAAGATTTTGATCAAATTTCCCATCAACTTGAAAATTAGGATCATTGGCGATTATCTTGTCGACAGCCTTGTCGCCAACTTGGTAATTATATTCATTTGCAATGTGGCTCGTTAAGGTCTGATCAACGAGGCCTTGTAGTATCTGCTTTTTATAAAAATCGCTATTCAACACATCTGTATTCGCGATAGCTGGATTTTGTTCACGAGCAATTGATTGAGCTTGAGTAAGTCGCGCTTGATATTCTTGCTGAGTGATCTTTTGATCACCAATCTCAATAATCGTTGGCCGAGCTTCTGTGCTCGCATACTGCTGAACCCCGAAAAAAGCCATGGGAATGATGATTATAGCGGCTATAAACCAAGCAAAAAGCCCAGTAGAGCGATCACGGATTTCAGTTAACATGAAATGTCCTTTATAAGTATTTTAGTTCTGATAATTAACGCCTAAGTATAGTCGACTGGCGGCGCACAAAAAAGACATATTGGCGGCTATTAGCAGATCAATTTCATCGGATTTCCTGATCAATTCCCAGAGCACCAATCGTCATTACTCAGCAAGGCAATCAGCTCGCTCGAATAGCCCCAAAATCAACTACGGCCAAAGCCGTGATTTTGCATTGAGCGAGAAACTCTGGGCGAAAAAAAAGACGACCTAAAAGTCGTCTTTTTATATTTTTAAAAATGGCGGAGCGGACGGGACTCGAACCCGCGACCCCCGGCGTGACAGGCCGGTATTCTAACCAACTGAACTACCGCTCCGCATTTTTAAACACTTTCGTCAGCTAACTTAATAGCCAAACCTAAAGCTTGGTGGGCGCTAGAGGACTTGAACCTCTGACCCTCGCCTTGTAAGGGCGATGCTCTACCAACTGAGCTAAGCGCCCAAATTCTAGCTGAGTAAACTCGAAGTCTGCGTTATTGAAACCCTTTAGAGTTTGTTGCTAACCGTTTCGTGTCACTCAATTTGGAGGGCGATAATACCAAGTTTTTGGCAGCTTGCAAGTAACTTTTTAAAAAGATTTTAAAAACTATTTAAACTCTTTTTAGAAGCCCTTTGCGGCAACGAAAAGAGTGTATAACTAGCACTCAAATTCGCTTACCAGCCCTCCGAAGCGGCGCTAGTTTAATGCATCTTTTAAAGCTTTACCAGCTTTAAATTTTGCTAAATTTGACGCAGCAATTTTGATAGTTTCACCAGTGCGAGGGTTACGGCCATCACGTGCAGCGCGAGCGCTTACAGAGAAAGTACCGAAACCTACGAAAGTAACACTATCGCCTGCTTTCAAGGCATCAGTGATACCAGAAAGCACTGCATCTAGAGCATCGCCAGCCGTTGACTTTGAAATATCAGCTTTTTCCGCCACTAGATCGATTAGTTCAGATTTATTCACGCTTTTTTCCTCAATATATTAGGTTTTGTATTTTTGCTTTATTTATTGTTTAAACACGCTGAACGCATTCAATAAAATTGCTTCAGGGTTGGAGATCAAAACACTGGGTAAGCATTACAACAAGTAATAACAGAGTTAGGTTCTTCATTCCCTGATGGATGTATGGCCTATGTATAACCACAACCCGTTTCGGTTAAGTAAGTAGCGCATTGAGACAGCTGTACGGCTTATTGTTAGAACGTGCCGCTTAGCCGGCTCTTCACCACTGCGCTTATCATGGTCTTTTTATCGACAAAAAACAATATTGACTTATCTTTTTTTTTCGTGTCAAAGCCAGCATTCATGCGGGTTTCAGAGAATTAACAACTGTCAAACAATTAATCTGACATTTGATGAAAACGTCAGATCATATTGATTTATAACGAAGTTTCGAGAATTAAATCCTTACCCTTAGTGAAACCTATAGAAACCGGAGACATAGCTGTCGATAAATTAATGTCTCGCAGTGGTCTCCTCAGATGATTTTTTTTCTTTCGAAACCACCACTGCACCATCGTCTGAACTTGGTTTTGAGCCAGTTTTCGAATCAACAAGCGCGATATCCAGAACCTCATCGATCCATTTAACTGGCACAATATTCAAATCAGACTTAATGAGATCTGAGATTTCGACTAGATCCTTTTCATTTTCATGCGGGATTATGACAGTTTTAATTGCGCCACGATGGGCAGCCAACAGCTTTTCTTTCAAGCCACCAATTGCTAAGACTTCGCCGCGAAGAGTGATTTCCCCTGTCATCGCTACATCGGCCTTAACTGGAGTATCGGTTGCGGCGGAAATCAGCGCTGTACACATTCCGATACCTGCGCTGGGGCCATCCTTCGGCGTCGCGCCTTCAGGTACATGAACATGAAAATCTCTTTCGGAAAAAAATGATTTATCAATACCCAGCGCTTTGGCTCGAGAACGAACAACGGTCACTGCCGCTTGTATAGACTCTTGCATAACATCGCCGAGCTTACCTGTGTAAGTTTGCTTGCCTTTACCTGGAACAATTACAGATTCGATGGTTAAAAGCTCACCTCCGACAGAGGTCCACGCCAAACCAGTAACCTGGCCGACTCTATTTTCATCTTCAGCCAAGCCAAAATTAAACTTTCTAACACCGAGAAATTCATCAAGATTTTCCGAGTTAACCGAGACGTGGCTTAATTCGCCATCCATCACCAATTTTTTAGTAACTTTGCGGCAGATTTTTGCAATTTCTCGTTCTAATCCGCGTACGCCAGCTTCACGAGTGTAGTAGCGAATAATGCCGGTAATCGCACTCTCGTCTATATCGATTTCAGTATCTCTCAAGCCGTTATTCTTTTTTTGCTTTTTGACGAGGTACTTAAGCGCGATATTGAGCTTTTCATCCTCAGTGTAGCCTTCCAGGCGAATGACCTCCATTCGGTCAAGCAGCGGCCCTGGGATATCAAGACTATTCGACGTTGCGACAAACATTACCTCTGACAAGTCATAGTCCACCTCGAGATAATGATCTGCGAAGGTATTGTTTTGCTCAGGATCAAGTACTTCCAACATTGCTGACGCAGGATCTCCTCGAAAATCAGCCGCCATTTTATCGATTTCATCGAGCAAAAATAATGGATTTTTGGTTTTCACCTTCGACATATTCTGAACAATTTTGCCCGGCATTGATCCAATATAAGTTCGCCTATGCCCGCGAATCTCCGCTTCGTCTCGAACGCCACCAAGTGACATACGAATGAATTTGCGGTTGGTCGACTTAGCGATGGATTTACCAAGCGAGGTTTTACCAACACCAGGTGGGCCAACGAGACACAAAATTGGTCCCTTCATCTTTTTCAAACGTTTTTGAACAGCTAAATACTCGAGGATACGCTCCTTAACTTTTTCTAAACCAAAGTGATCTTCATCAAGAATTTTTTGTGCCGCAGCTATATCGCTGCGGACACGCGAACGCTTCTTCCACGGAATTTGCACAACCCAGTCGATATAGTTTCTAACGACAGCGGCCTCAGCCGACATTGGTGACATCATTTTGAGCTTCTTGATTTCAGAGTCAACTTTTTCGCGCGCTTCAGCAGGCATACCAGCTTCTTCAACCTTCGCTTGAATTTCTTCTAACTCACTTTGACCTTCTTCAGATTCGCCAAGTTCAGTTTGAATAGCCTTCATTTGCTCATTCAAATAATACTCACGTTGGCTTTTTTCCATTTGTTTTTTTACACGCCCGCGAATCTTCTTCTCAACGCGGTGCATGTCAAGCTCAGACTCCATATACGACAAAACGTGATCAAGCCGCTCAGTTAAATCGGCCGCTTCAAGCAAAAATTGCTTATCATCCAGCTTAAGCTCAAGGAAGCCTGCAACCGTATCGACCAAACGATTAAGGTCGGTAATTTCTTTCAACTGACCTAGCGCCTCAGGAGCTACCTTAGAGTTGATCTTGCCATAGCTTTCGAACTCACTAATTAGGGTTCGCAACGCCACATCAGACTCATTGGCGTCAACATCTATAGTTGTAAGTGGTTCAGCAATCGTAAGAAAGCAATGCTCTTCATAGACGTTTTCCAAATGAATACGCTGACGACCCTCTACAAGCACTTTTACAGTGCCATCAGGCAATTTCAGCATTTGCAATATATTAGCCAATACTCCTACCTGATAAATTTCGTCTACTGCTGGCTCTTCAAGACTCGCGTCATGTTGAGCAACTAAGGCAATTTGTTTTCCATTTTCCATCGCCATTTCGAGCGCGGCAATGGATTTCTCGCGCCCCACGAATAATGGGATAACCATGTGTGGGAACACCACAACATCGCGCAACGGCAATAGTGGAAATGGCTTGGAGTAATCTGTAACTGCGTTTTCTTCTGACATTTTTCTCTTCAAATATGATTTCTTTTATGATGCCTAGGCATGCAAGGTAGTTGGCGATATAGCCGACCTGAGTAAAGAATGGCCAAATTAAGGCGGCACGATATTAATCAGCCTTGCTCTAATAACAGCGAGGCCGTCATCAGCCAAGGTCGGCCCGGCTAAATAGAAGCTATTAGAAACTGCAACTTGCCGACCGTACCAGCCATTGTTGGGATGCAAATCGGTGAAAGTTTCTCCACCGATACGATCAATAGGCGTTATGCAGATTTCTCTGCGTCTTGATCTTCATATATATACAAAGGCCTGGCGCCTTCAGTTATGGTGCTGGCTTCTACAGAGACTTTCTTAACGCCCTCTTTTGAAGGAAGCTCATACATTGTTTCAAGCAAAGCATTTTCAAGAATAGAGCGCAAACCACGAGCACCTGTCTTGCGAGCCATAGCTTTTTCTGCAACTGCACGAAGTGCATCTTCACGAATCTCTAGATCCACACCATCGAGCTTCAACAGCCTTTGGTATTGTTTCACTAAGGCATTTTTAGGTTGCGTCAAAATAGTCATTAACGCGTCTTCATCGAGCTCTTGCAACGTTGCAATAATTGGTAATCTCCCAATAAATTCAGGAATCAAACCATATCGAACCAAATCTTCTGGTTCTAGCTTTTTCAAATGCTGACTGATGAACAAATTCTCGGCCTTACTATGTACTTGAGCGCCGAATCCTATGCCGCTTTTTTCAGAACGATCACGAATAATTGAATCTAATCCAGCAAATGCCCCACCGCAGATAAATAAAATATTTCGAGTATTCACTTGAAGGAACTCTTGCTGAGGGTGCTTACGACCACCTTGAGGTGGAACAGACGCGGTAGTGCCCTCAATCAGTTTCAAGAGAGCTTGCTGCACACCCTCGCCAGAAACATCGCGAGTAATCGAAGGGTTGTCCGCCTTACGCGAGATTTTATCGATCTCATCAATATAGACGATACCCATTTCAGCTTTCTCTACATCGTAATCACACTTTTGCAGAAGCTTCTGAATAATGTTCTCTACATCTTCGCCGACATACCCCGCCTCAGTTAGAGTCGTCGCATCGGCAATAGTAAATGGCACATTGAGTTGCTTAGCTAATGTTTCAGCAAGCAGGGTCTTACCCGAGCCGGTCGGCCCAATCAACAAAATATTACTTTTGGCGATATCGGCTTCGTTTTTATCGTCTTGACCACGAATCCGCTTATAGTGGTTGTAAACCGCTACAGCCATGACTTTTTTAGCATCCTCTTGCGAGATCACATACTCATCTAGACCGGCATGAATTTCAGCAGGAGTAGGATATTGCTCTTGTTCTTCCGCCTTAGCGACGTCGTCAATCGCTTCTTCTCGGATTATGTCTTCACACAGATCGACGCATTCGTCACAGATAAATACTGAAGGCCCTGCAATTAACTTACGAACCTCGTGTTGGCTTTTGCCACAAAAAGAGCAATAAAGTAGCTTGTCATCATCGTTACTTTTATTGTCGTCACTCATATCTGCCCCTGCGATGCCGCCTCTAGCGGCTCAAAACTTTCAATTAATGCCAAAAAATGGCATTTCGACTCTAAATTGTAACCTAACATCAGATCACAATAAAATGGTAATACTGGCATAATTCTATCTAGACACTGTGTTTTAGCACCGCCTTTTCAACGAATTTTACAACTTTTTAGCGAATACACTGACAAGCTGTTCCCAAACCTATAGTTAGGTGCTCTAAACAAAATATCAAGTGGCTCATATCATTCGAAGTAAATAGACACCACTGTTCTATAAATCTGTTTTGTATACACAAAAAAAGACCGCCGAAGCGGTCTTTCTATTGCGCTTTGGGCTGATTGCGATCACCCCAAACATGCCTATTAGCTAGGTCGCTTCTCTATTACATCATCGATTAAGCCGTACTCTTTGGCTTCTTCTGCGCTCATGAAGTTGTCTCGCTCTGTGTCTTTTGCAACAGTTTCGATGTCTTGACCGCTGTGCTTAGACAAAATTTGATTCAACTCATCTTTAATTCTCAATATCTCTTTAGCGTGAATATCTATATCAGTCGCTTGCCCCTGATAGCCGCCGAGAGGCTGGTGAATCATAATGCGCGCATGTGGAAGCGCATAGCGGCTACCAGTTGCGCCCGCGGTAAGCAACAAAGCTCCCATGCTAGCTGCTTGGCCGATACAAACGGTATTAACCTTCGGCTTGATAAACTGCATGGTGTCATAAATCGCCATTCCCGCAGTTACAGAACCGCCAGGACTATTAATATAAAGGCTAATGTCCTTATCAGGGTTCTCCGACTCAAGAAATAAAAGCTGAGCAACAATCAGGTTCGCCATGTAATCTTCAACTTGACCAACAAGGAAGATTACACGCTCCTTCAATAAACGAGAGTAAATGTCGTACGCGCGCTCACCTCGTCCACTACTCTCAACAACCATTGGCACTAAGCCCCCAGCGGCTTGCGGGCCGTCAAAAGTGGTCGCCCCTGGGTGTCCAAATGGAGAATCGATGATCGAGTTTGGGAATTTGCTCATTAGTTAATAGGCTCTTAAATGGTTATGGTCTAGTCCGGCGAGTACCCTCGCCGCTCAATTGCTATGCGCTTACTTGTTGATAATAAGTCTCTTAGATAAAAACAATGTAGAGACTTATTTCGATTTCACAAGCTCGAGCGCAAAGATGATTAAACTCGCAATTCAGCTCCAACTAAAACTTATTGCATATTTAGCAATGTCGCTGCTTCAACTTGTTCGATCTCGACATCGGCCTTTTCGATTAACAAATCAACAACCTGCTCTTCAAGTACGATTGATTGAACCTGAGCAAGCGCCTGTTGATTGCTTTTGTAGTATTCAACGAATTGGCTTGGGTCTTCATATGAGGAAGCCATTTTTTCAATTCGGTCATTAACACGCGCTTCATCTGGCTTGATTTCTTCCTTTCGGATAATTTCCATCATCAACAAACCTAGAGCAACACGCTTTTCAGCTTGCGGCTTAAGCACATCGAACTCAGGATCTGGAAAATTTTCAAGCATTTTGGCATCGATGCCTTGCTGTAGCATTTGGTTCTTTTGTTCTTGAACCATGCGACTCGCCTCTTCTTGCACCATTTTTAATGGCATTTCAGTTTCATTTTGCTCCAATAAAGCATCAAACGTACGCTGACGAAGAGTTGAACTCAACTGACTCTCAAGGTTTGTCTCAAGATTTGTCTTAACTTCAGCTCGAAGCTCGGCTTCGTCGCCACTTTCGATACCAAAATTCTGGATAAACTCTTCATCAATCTCAGGAAGAATTGGCTCTGAGACAGTTTTAGCGTCAATTTTAAAAACCGCTGTTTTGCCGCCAAGGTCTTCGTTGTAATCGTCCGGAAAGGTAACTTCAACCTCTTTAGACTCGCCAGCTTTCATGCCTTTAACACCCTTTTCGAAATCTGGAAGCATTTGATTCTCACCCAAAATCATTGGATAGTCTTCTGCTTTACCGCCTTCAAATTCCTCACCGTCAACGCTCCCTACGAAATCGATTAGCACTCGATCGCCTTTTTTGGACTTGCGCTTGAGCTCCTTCCAGGTAAGTTGTTGTTTACGCATGTTCTCGATAACTTTGTCAATATCCTCATCAGATACGTCACTTTCAGGCTTTAAAATTTTCACGCCTTCAAGGTTGAGCTTTTCGAACTCTGGATAAACATCAAAACTAGCTGTGTACGAGAAATCTTTACCCTTTTCCACTGGCGCTTCAGGGATGATGTCTGGCTGAACCGCTGGCACTACGTCTTGGCTCTCTAGAGCTTCTTGCAAACTTGACTGAATCAACTCACCTAGCACGTCGTTAGTGGCAGTACCACGGTACTGCTGCTCGACGATTTTCATAGGCACTTTGCCAGGGCGAAAACCTTGAATTTTCACACGCTTAGAAAGCTGCTTTAAACGACCTTGAACCGCTGTTTCAATTTTATCGGCCGCTACGACCACGCTCAATTTACGGCCAATGGCACTGGTTTTTTCAACAGACGCTGTCATGTGTTACTCGTGTATAAATATTAGATAATTCTTGTTATATCGCCAGCCCGAATAAGCTCACGACGCAATTAGGTGCGCGATTCTACCACTAAGCCTTGAATAGGCAAAATGTATTAATTGATAATTTATGAGAATACGGTTTTTGCCTAAATCTAGTGTTAGGACCGCACCAAAATAGCGACTTTCTGGCGAAATACACACCTAGAATCAAATAAATATTAAATTCCGAAGATACTGAAAACGCAAGGGAAGCACTGAACGCGTGAAATGGCGGGCAAAATAGTGAAAAAAAACACTCATCCTGAGCCGGCACCCGCTACGCGGGAGCCAAAAACAAAAAGTCTTAAATGGTGCGAAAGGAGAGACTCGAACTCTCACGCCGCAAGACACTGGAACCTAAATCCAGCGCGTCTACCAATTCCGCCACTTTCGCACAACACGATTTAAGACTTAATAATACCCTACCCTATGATTGCCTTTGGTAAAGGCAAACTGGGGTGACTGATGGGGCTCGAACCCACGACCACCGGAATCACAATCCGGGGCTCTACCAACTGAGCTACAATCACCATGCAGTTCGTAATCGCCGAAGCCATTACTGGTATTACTTGTGTTAGTTTAACGTAAAGCTCAATACTAGTGAGCTTAAATTTAACCAACTTCAATTATTTGCAGTCAAGCGGTTACTGGCGCGCCCGACAGGACTCGAACCTGTAACCTACGGCTTAGAAGGCCGTTGCTCTATCCAGTTGAGCTACGGGCACTCAACCAACACAAACATTTAAGGTTTTGCTGACTTTAGCAATAAAGCTTTACCTCGAACTAAAATCATAACCGGTAAGGCTAGGATTTAGCTCTTGGCGTTTGAGAGCTTCAAAAATCTCTCTTAAAAAACTCTACTACTAATGCCTCTGCAAAAACAAAAATGGTCGGGGTGATAGGATTCGAACCTACGACCCTCTAGTCCCAAACCAGATGCGCTACCAGGCTGCGCTACACCCCGACGGTGCTGTCATTTTACTCGCTTCCGAACATCTTACCTTTGAATTAACTCAAGTAAATTGCTCTTGGGATTAAAAGCGAATGACGCTGCAAATCATTGAGGCGCGACTATACTCAGACTACCGAAGGTCGTCAACAAAAAGTTAAAAAAAAAGCTTATTTTTCTAAGCTTGAAATTAGCAACATACAACCCTATAAAACAGCAAGTTAACAAACCTAATAAACATCACGTTTTTAAGAACCTTTAAGAAAATATGAGCAAACCACAAACCCACGCCTTCCAAACCGAAATAAGTCAGCTTTTAGACTTAATGATTAACTCTCTCTATAGCCAAAAAGAAATTTTTCTTAGGGAATTAATTTCAAATTCGTCGGATGCAATCGATAAACGCCGCTTTGAAGCCCTTACCAATGCCGCTCTACTCAATGATGAAGAAGAGCTTGCGGTCACGATCACTACCGACAAGGATGCCAACATACTGACTATCAATGATAACGGCATCGGCATGAGTCATGACGAAGTCATCGACAATATAGGCACCATTGCACGCTCTGGCACTAAAAAGTTTATGCAAGCGCTGGAAGCTAACAAAGACGGGGGCGATGACGTAAACTTAATTGGCCAATTCGGGGTCGGCTTTTATTCGGTATTTATGGTTGCCGATAAAGTAAGTGTACTCACTCGCCGCGCTGGCGCTGACCAGGCCGTTTTATGGGAATCTGATGGTAAAGGCGAATTTACTATCAGCGAGGCAAATAAAGACAGCGTGGGCACTTCTATCAGCCTGCACTTACGAGAGGATGAAACCGAATACCTAGACGATTTTAGACTAAAGCACATCATCAACAAGTATTCTGAGCATATTTCACTGCCAATCAAGATGCTAGGCGCTGCGCCATTAGATGATGAGGGCAACCCAATTGAGGATGCTGAGCCTGAATTTGAGACGGTTAATACTGGCACCGCACTGTGGGCTCGGTCTAAATCGGAAATCAGTGACGAAGAGTATCAAAATTTCTACCAAGGCCTGAGCTATGACATGGAGCCTCCGCTGTCTACCTTGCACCACAAGGTTGAAGGCAATATGGAATACACCTCCTTACTTTTCATCCCAAGGAAAGCACCGTTTGACCTATGGAACCGTGAGAACAAAAAAGGTATCAAACTTTATGTGCGTCGTGTATTCATTATGGATGACGCTGAGCATCTCATGCCGAACTACTTACGCTTTGTAAAGGGTGTGATCGATTCGCAAGACCTACCATTGAACGTTTCACGGGAGATTCTTCAAAGTGATCGAGACATTCAAAAGATAAAAGCACGAGCGGTCAAACGCGTACTCGATGAGCTAAAACGTATAGCTAAAGACGATGCAGAAGCTTTTCAAGGCTTCTGGGGTGAATTCGGGCAGGTTATCAAAGAAGGTATTGTTGAAGATACTGGCAATAAAGACAACATAACCCCACTACTCCGCTTTGCGAGCACTGAGAACGGCAACGATGAGCAATCTACATCGCTGGATCAATATGTCGAACGCATGAGCGATGAACAAGATGCAATTTACTACATAACGGCCGAAAGTTATCAGGCAGCAAAAGGCTCTCCACACTTGGAGATGTTCGCTAAAAAGGGCATTGAGGTTTTATTACTCACAGATCCAGTAGACGAGTGGCTTGTGAACAGCCTAATGGAGCACAATGAAAAACCGCTTAAATCGGTAACCAAGGGAGACCTTGAGCTTTCAGACGAAGAAAAGAAAGAACAAGAGGAAGCAAAGGCTGAGCTTTCAGATGTTACGGAGAAGCTAACAGAAGTTCTAAGTGAGTCGGTTAAAGAAGTGCGTTTAACCAATCGTTTAACCGAATCACCGGCTTGCCTAGTTGCTGATGAAACCGACCCAGGTGCAAATCTGGAACGTATTATGAAAGCAATGGGGCAAGACGCTCCGAGTAGTAAACCGATTTTGGAATTAAACCCTGAGCACGCAATTATTAAACAGCTTGACGCAGACAGTGATTCTTTCGCTGATTGGGCGCAAGTGCTTTTTGACCAAGCAGCGCTGAGCGAAGGCGCTCAGATAAAAGACCCCGCCAACTATGTAAAGTTAGTGAACAAGCTATTGGTTTCTTAGAACGACGACTTTTCCAATAAAAGCGCAAAAAGGCTCCCATCCTAGTGGGAGCCTTTTTTATGAAAACTTCGATAAAACTAGAACCAATATTTGAGCGCCAGCTGAGCCGACACGGGCTTGTAATCGACGTTCATAAACTGCCCCTGCGCACCCTCTTCGGGCGACAGATCTATGCCGCTTATGCTCGAATAACGCAGTGCTGCTTCTAACTCAAACGCGTCACTGAGGCGATATGACGCGCCGCCAAGCAGTTGAAACCCTACATCACCGTCGGCGGAATAGGAAAACTCCTGCCCATGAGATTCAAGATCAATATCGACCTCTTGTACCCAAATAAGGCCCGCGCCTATAAACGGCTGCCATCTTGTTCCGCTCGAAAAGGCGTATTTTCCATTTAGAGAAAATGTATTAGACGCATAGTTACCCTCCTCAAATTGCCGACCGTTAGGCAATACTGTCGAACTATCGTTTGTGCGGTACTCCCAAGCAAACTCGCTCGACCATTGATCGGTGAATCGATAACCTAAACTGACGCCTGCAAGAAACCCTGAACCTAACGATACTTCTGTAGTGCCCGATGATCCAAAAACACCACGCGCATCGACATCAATATCAGACATCTGGCTCAAGCCGAGCAGCGGCGCGACATACCACTTTGGTCGATCTTCTGCGCTAGCATCACAAAATGGCATTGCTAACGCGCCTACCATTAAAAATACTCTAAAATATGAACTCATAGTTTTTCTTAAAATGTTTGCTTCCAAAATAATTACTCCAAAAATGATTAAGTTTCGAATGGCCAGACGTCGTATCCGCCTTGTTCGCAAGATCATTTTTCTTAAAATCGATGAAAAATACGCATAGAAATCAAGTTATTGCACCAATAGGCAGGTATTTTGCATGAATGGGCAATTCACCATTGGCGACCTCAGACCGAGCCGTTATTTCATCGGAATCGCAATCGTTTTAGGGCTTCTCTTCGCCAGTATTGCGCCTGAATCTGGATCAAATTGGTTAATGCAGACTGTGCAATGGCAGGTTCAAACGGTAGTGCCGATGCTCATTTGTATTTTGGTGCACATTCAATTGAGCCTATTTAGGCGCCTAAAATCGCTAAACCCCTGGCTTAAGCTTTTTATATCTGGTGTTATCGCTGCAGGAGCATTCAGCCCGATCGGCTTGTTAAGTGACGTCTATTTAGCTAACGAGATAATTGAAAGGTCAATTCTCATGGATTGCATCGACGAATTCCTTGCCGTTGCACTGCCGATCACAGTCTGTTGGATAGCAATAAACGCGCCATTCCAGTTAGGCTTTCAATTTACCAAATCACCAATAAGTGAAAGTAGTGAAGTTAAATCGATTGAGGCCGACTTCTTAACGATGATTCCTGAGAGTAAAAAAGGTGATCTTATTTATTTGAAGTCTGAGCTCCACTACCTGCTGGTGGTAACCAGCAAGGGTGAGACGCTTATCCTATATTCGCTAAAAAACGCGATTTCAGATCTACCAAAATCAAGTGGAATGCAGATTCATCGCTCATATTGGGCAAACACAACCATGGCCAGCGAATTAGAAAAAACGGGGAGAGAAGGTAAATTGCTGATGAACAATGGCGACACACTTCCGGTGAGTCGCCGATATTTGCAAGCACTCCAAGAAAAATTAGCTTAGACGTCTAAAACAATTATTCTCGACATCTTTGCGCACATTCGTTGCATCAAACAGTTCACCATTCATTACGATATATACCCCACTTTCAAGAGCTTGAACCGCCGCTAAGGCTCCACCGACGTTAAACATAGCATCACTGTCTTTGAATATCGCAGGTGCCAAGGCGCCAGTGAGTACAATCGCTTTATTCGAACTATTCGATAACGACCTAGCGGTCTCGGGCATTGTATCGGTTCCGTGCGTAATAATTATCTTGTCTGCATCGCAAGCAGCTACAGCCTCGGCGATGGCTTGTCGATCAGCGTCGGTCATTTCTAAGCTGTCTTTCGCCATAAGTGATGTGACTTCGATATCGAGATTAACCGCAATTTGGTTCAACATTTTACCGATGGCTGGGGCGCCCACTTCGTACTTACTCTTGGCATCAAAGTAAATTTTATCGATGGTTCCACCGACACAAAAAACCTGTATTTTCATTCTTCTGTAATCATGTAATGCAATCAAAGGTCTATGTTAACACGCGATGAAATTCGCACTAATATTATCCACCGATAAACGCTTGTTAACCCACGCCCTAAACCACCAATGACAACACTAATGCCTCGTCGACTAAAAACACAATCATCGACCATTTATACCGTCGTCTTCATGATCTTGAGCACGCTCCTTGCAGGCAATGCTCATGGTCAATCATCAAAGCCAGTAGAGCCTGAAGACAAAGCTATGCGAGAAGCACCGATGACACAAAGCCGTCTTGCTGAGATAGTAAAAAACTTAGTCGAGGAAACCCAAGGTAGCGGCAACGTCTTAGTCTTCGCCTTCGAAGATGTCAGTATTACCATGGTTTCAGATGGCGCAGCGAACCGCATGCGATTAATAGCACCAGTAATCGAAGCTGATATGCTCACCGAGCAGCAGGTAGCCGCTACACTGGTTTCAAATTATCACCTAGCCCTAGACGCGCGCTACGCTATTGGTGACGGTGTACTGGTTTCAACGTTTATACACCCTCTTGCAGAATTGACTGAATCACAGCTTCTGTCAGCAATTCGTCAAGTGGCAAGCTTGAAGAGAACCTTTGGCACCACCTACTCCAGCGGTGAACTTAGCTATGGAGTCCAACAACGAGACCAAGAAGAAGAATTGATTGATATCTAGCACATCAGTGACAACGCTAAAATAGCTTATGCGGTTGCGATGTACACGGAGTTTACCGATTCGCCGCCGGAATATGGATTCGGAAAGCGAACCACGTGCTCTTCGACCTCTTGGAAAACCTCGAGCAATAAGCTCGTGAAATTGGCGTCTGGCATTTCATTAGACCACAAACCAAAAACCCCGCCACTAACAATTTTGTTTCGCATTCTTGCTAACGAGTCAGCGTTATAAAAGCCGCTATTACCTTCATTCAACCAATGACTTGGAGAGTGATCGATGTCGAGCAGTATTGCATGAACCTGCTTATCATCAAGGATGCCTTGTTGGTTATCGGTCGCAATTGCAAAGAAATCGCCATGCACTAACTTACTTTTGACGCTGGTTGCCAGGACATCGCCTATCGGCAATAGTCCTTTTTGGTGCCAACTGATAACAGCTTGCATCACGTCGATGGTGCGTAATGTTGCAACACTATCGTATTGCAACGCTGTGAGAGCGGTATAGCCTAACCCCAAACCGCCGACCACAATGTCTAAACCTTCCGAATGCCCATTTGAGATCAGCTTATCTAACCCTAGAATAGACAATTGTTCTTCAGCCTCAACAAACAAACTCGACATCAAAAATTCATCGCCTAACTTAACTTCATAGATCAAAGTATTATCTAAACGCGGTTCGGTGCGCTTGCGCAAGCTGATATCACCTAGTGGCGTAGGCTGATAATCGAGCTCTTCGAAAATGTGTTTCATAATCACTGTCCATGCCCTAAGGGCGTTATTCTTTATCTAAAACCATTTATAGCGAGCTTGCACGATCAAAAGCAGAGTTATGTGAGGTCAAGGGTCATACATATACTGAGCGGGTCATCAAAATAGTCTGCAAATGGCTTACATTTAACAAAACCTATCGATTCGTAAAGTCCTCTAGCTGCGATGAAAGCATCCATAGTCCCCGTTTCTAAACTTAGCCTTTGATAGCCTGTTTCTTCCGCATTTTGAATTAAGTGATTCAACATTAAGCGCCCTAGCCCTTTTCCCAAATAGGCATCAGCGACTTTCATAGACTTGAGCTCTGCATGGCGTGCATCCAGATGCTTTAACGCACCACAAGCAATAACATCGTTGGCAATTTGAATTCGAACACTCCAAAACGTTAAATCTTGTGAGCGCATTGCATCAATATCTAATGCATGAACACTTTCAGGTGGCGAGTGCTTGAGCATCTCTAATCGATGAGCCTCTAACAGCCTAATAACCTGCCCATCGCTGAGATCGTCTTGATGGAGTTCAACTTGATCTTTCATGAAGCTGAGCATGACATAATTCGATAAAAAAAGGCCACCTACTTTTCAGCAGGCAGCCTCTTTTAAACTAACTAAAACAAGCCAGCAGAAACGCTAACTTGCTTTAAGCGCGATACTACTGCGAACTCGCATTCAATGTAACACCGCTGAACGCCGTATAACCGCGTAAACGGATAAAGTACGTACCAGCTTGTGGAGCATTAAACGTGCAAGTCTCGTTGTTGCCATTACGATATGGACGGCAATCATAAGCAGACGTCGTCGGGTTTGCGCCACGACGTACGTACAAGTCAGCATCGCCTGAGCCACCTGAAATAGCGACGGTTACACTAGATTGACCCGCAGGCACATCAAGTTGAAAGTTAACCCATCCATTACGTGAACCGCTGATACCAGACTGAGAAATACTGTCTGGCTCTGAGCTTGCTTCCGAGTAATCAGCTACTAAGTTTACGCCCGAATAGGCCGCGTAAGCTCGTACCATTACATAGTAAGTGCCAGCGCTTGGTGATGCGAAATTACACGCTTCTACATTTCCATTACGGAATGGGCGACAGTCATAGGTAGCCGTTGTTGGTTGAGCACCAAAACGAACATACAAATCAGCATCACCATTGCCACCACTAATATTGAAACTTAGATCAGACGCGCCAGCAGGCACTTCAATTGTGTAGAATGACTCGGTGCGCAAAGCGCCTGAAAGGCCCGTTTTAGCGATGCCTTTTGCGAGCACGTTGTCGCCAGGAGTTGGAGGGTTAGTGGTCACCTGAGTGGCAACTGCCGCCGCTGCATCAACAATACCGGTGCCGCAACCAGTACATGTAGATGGAAAAGCACGTGCCGTTGTTTCAAGAACGCTCTCAACCTCTGCAGGTGTAATGCTTGGGTTTAGTGAGTAAAGCAGTGCAGCCGCGCCCGCAACATGAGGCGTAGCCATACTTGTACCTTGGTAATACTCGTAGATATCACCGGCTGGAGCTGTTTGACCACTATTCAGAGTTGATAGCACACCATCGGATCGACCTGTGCGTTGATCACCACCTGGTGCGGCAACATCGACAAGATTGCCAAAGTTTGAATAGCTAGCACGCCCGCCATTACGACCAACTGCCGCTACACTTACAACATTGTTACAGTTTGCTGGAGTGGCATTTGACACGTTTTCATTGCTATTACCAGCCGCTACAACAACCGTAGCACCAAGGCTAACAGCTTGATTGATCGCCGCTTGAGATGTCGCATCACACGCACCGCCGCCGCCTAAGCTTAGGTTCAACACGTCTGCAGGATTCGGATTGTTTGGCACACCCGGAACGCTGCCGCCTGCAGCCCAAATCATCGCATCAGCGATATCCGACGTTAAACCACCACATTTACCAAGCGCACGAATTGGAACAATCTTGGCATCATAAGCGACACCCGCGATACCAATACCATTGTTAGTAACCGCAGCTACTGTACCTGCTACGTGAGTACCATGCCAGCTACTCGAGCGTGCAGGCGTGTTGGCTCGACACTCATTAGCCGCCGAGGCATCACCAGGGTCGCTCGGGTCTGAATCGCGACCATTACCATCTACAGCAATGTCGGCGCGACTAATCATGTCGTAACCTGGTAGTAGGTTCGCTCTTAGATCGACGTGATCCGTAATACCCGTATCAATTACTGCAACAACAACGCCTTCACCTGTTGACGAATCCCAGGCTTCTGGTAGGTTCAGGCCGCCAGTCGCTTCGTAGTAATGCCATTGATTATTGTACTGTGGGTCTGACGGAGTGGCCATGATGTACTTCATTTTGTCTTCTTGAAAATACTGGACACTTGAGTCAGCTTGCATGTCGCTTATCATCTTTGCGACTTCACCAGCACTCATACCGCTATCAAATTCAATAACGTGTGCGCCGGTAGCCATTTTACGAATGTACTTGGCTCTTTTACCAGCCTTTGAAGACATAGCCGAAGACATGCCTTGTGCACTCATTTGAGCTTGCAGGCCGTTATTGTTTTTATATTTAATGATAAAACGCGGCCGATCGATGTAAGACGATTTGGCCGACTTTGCACTTGCCGTGGAAACAGTGTTGATCTCAGTATCGGGCTGCATGGCTATCGCTGTTTGCGATACCATTGCAAGAGTCATCCCGTACAAACTACTTCTTAGAATACTATTTTTAATTTTCATTGTGATTCCTGTATTTAGGTTTCGTAGGGTCCGAACAGACTTAACCCATCTACCGTCTGTTCGCATCTAAAAATTAGACCTACGGAACTTACCGAATGTTCACCATCTATACCAGCATTTTTTTGGCACCTAAGTCATTGACAATAATACAAAAATATCTAAGAGTGTCACAAAAGTGACTTTTATTAATGGACGAAATGATTAGCAAAAAGCACTCCCTAAATAGTCATAACGTCAATAAACATGCGGGTTTAAGCTCAAAAATAAAAAGGCGATTAACGAGACTATCCGTTAATCGCCTGAGTGAGAAAATAAAAGCAGAATTTTTACAACTCGACAGAATTAATTTTATAGATAAAACCTAATTTGATTTGTGACGTTTCCAAATACGCCACAAAACTAGGCATTTGCCTAAATATCTAGCTAGTTTCGCTCAAATACTTGCCCTATATTTTCTTCGATGTTCTCTTCATCCTCTTCGTCTTCTGGGTCGGCTTCTACTTCAAGCTCAAAGGCAGATGTTGAAGAAAAGTTTTTGGTGTTTCTGAGTTTCAAACGAAGGTTGTTTGGCGAGTCTGCATTCTTCAAAGCCTCTTCTTCGCTTATCTTCCCTTCTTTAAAAAGCCCCAACAAAGCCATATCAAAAGTTTGCATGCCATATGTTTCCGAGTTTTCCATCGCCTCTTTTATCTCAGTAACACGTGCAGACTTGATGAGATCCTTGATTCGTGGGGAGCCCGTCAGAATCTCAATCGCTGCGGCTCGGCCGCCGTCTATTGTCGGTATCAACCTCTGGGAAATAATGCCTTGTAGATTTAAAGAAATATCGGTAAACAGTTGATTGTGACGTTCTTCCGGGAAGAAGTTGATAATCCTATCAAGCGCCTGATCTGCATTATTAGCATGCAAGGTCGAAAGACAGAGGTGACCAGTCTCGGCAAACGCTAAGGCGTGCTCCATTGTTTCACGATTACGAATTTCTCCGATCAAAATGACATCCGGCGCCTGTCTCAGGGTATTCTCCAGTGCATCGTGGTAACTATCGGTATCTACGCCAACTTCTCGTTGATTCACAATACTTTGTTTATGCGGGTGAATGAATTCAATCGGGTCTTCAATAGTGATAATGTGGCCAGCGTGGGTTTGGTTTCGGTGATCAATCAACGCAGCTAAAGAGGTTGATTTACCTGAGCCTGTGCCGCCGACAAATATCATTAAGCCGCGCTTCGCCATTACTAGCTCGGTAAGCTTTTCTGGCAGCCCTAGGACCTTATAGTTAGGTAATTCTGTCTTAATAACCCGGATCACCATCGCTACGTCATTTCGCTGACGAAAGATATTAACCCTAAAGCGCCCGATGTCTGGGTCATCGATGGCTAAATTCATCTCAGGCTTAAGCTCGAACGCTCTAGCTTGATCAGAATTCATAATCTCCAACGAAATCTTCTCGACGTCGGCCCCAGTCAGTGCATTTTTGCCGATTTTATACAGCTTACCCTGCACCTTCATGGAAGGTTGGACGCCTGATGATAGGTACAAATCTGACCCGTCTTTGTCAACAATCAATTTAAGTAGCGCTTTAAGCATAAGAGAACCTATTTTCGTATGAAGTGAGTCAGTTGAATTTCAGCTGTGATGATACCTTCGAGCAATTTCTATGCAAGGTAGATTTAAATGAGGTGTGCAAAACAATGTCAATAGCTCGCAAAGAGCTAACGACTAGGCGTTATACAAACTCAAGAAGCCCCAGCTACTGCATACCCTAGAATACAAGTCCCGACAATCCTAGTCGAGTCAGACAATGTGGTCAGTATGAGCTACTTCCCGCTTCTCCCTCGTAGCGATGACAAGCCAAGGTGTTTAGACACTAAGATACCTAGACAATTAGCTCCTTAATACAAACGGCGAATTGCAAGCAGAGTCGAGCCGTATAACAGTGAAAAGCTGAAATCGTTTAAAATTGATCCCGTTCGGCTTGAGTTATATTTAATCGGCTCATCATCGAGTACAGAGTGCTTCGATTCGCTAACCCCATCATCGCCGCAGCTTGAGAAACATTTCCATTGCATTTTTCAAGGGTATAGAAAATTGCCTGGCGCTCTAAAGCATCACGAAACTCATTGTACGCGTTTGTGCTGTTTGTACTTCGAGCATAGCTATCTGCTATTTCAACAAATCTTTTTGCTGACCGTCGTTCTAAAGAAAATGGAAGATAACGACGAAAGTCGGTAATGTGATGAGTCGATTCACTCTTAATAAGAAAGTACAAATAAAAGGTCGTTGCGATGGGTACGATTCCCGCAGAGTTGATTTCTACTTCCAATGTTTTAAAAATCCACACCACAATACTGGTTACAATGAGTGGAACCAAGGCGAGTAAGCTGCAAAGACACCGAGCCAATTCTGTTTGCGTGCTGGCATTTAGAAAGCCATATAACAATGAGGACGGTATTGCTAGAAGCATTAAAAGCGCATAGAGCATAAAAGCACTGTAGTACTCGCCTTTGATCGCTGTTATCGAGTAGCCAATTGATTGGCTTCCGGCAATGACACTATTACTGCTAAGCACGAGTATTGACAATACTAACGCTACAGCAGTGATGATAATCAAGAGCGTTGGCGAATGAAGGTTTGCCATTGTAAGACTGTACCCAGCAAGCGCTAATAAGCCTAAAATAGAGGCGACATAATACGTTCTGAACAAAGTTGATACGGTTTGATCGTCCAAAAACCGGATATAGCCAATAAGCTCGATAGCGTTATGGCAGGCAAAAACGAGTATCAGGGAGATTACAGCATTGGAACCAACATTCTTTCCGATTGCCTCTTTCATGATGAACAGCTTAAAAAGCAAAGCAATTAGGGCCGGTATAAAATAATACTCCATCGAAAGCAATCTCCGTATTTCAATATAAAATGATGTTCGCCTTAAACAACATACCCAAACTGACCACTTACCAATCCAGAGCCCGCAAAAAGCCCGCCGATTCGATCACCTTTTTTCAGATTACCAGATCGATATAGTTTTTTTAAGCACATAGGGAGCGTTGCCGTGGTTATATTGGCTAATTCAGGATATGTGCGTACGGCGTTTCCCTTGTTAATGCTCTGAAGCGTAAGCACTTGTTGATAGGTGCGCTTTCCAGTCTGATGTGTCAGTGCCCAATCGACTCCGTTCCAACCAAGCAAGTCAAGAGTCTCACCAAACATGGCCTTATTTAATTTAAAACCACGCGCTACGATATGGGCCATCTGCATTTGACCCTCTATCGAACCATCGCTACGAACCTGATAATGACATCGTTTGACTTGACTACTATCACAACGTTGATTAAATATTTGAAACCCTGATTTCTTATCCTTGGAGCGAGCGAGAATAACAGCGCCGCCAGCATCACCTAATGATAGAGCACCAAAAATATTTTTTGCAGCACTCAATGGCAACCCTTTCTTGAGCCTTTCGACGGCAGCTTTCAATATCTTGGTTGACGTTTCTCCGGTCACAACTAAAGCGTAATTGATCACTCCGGCCTCAATCAAAGCAGTCGCAATCTTTAATCCATCAACAAATCCAAAGCACGCATTGGCCACGTCGAAAACATGATGTGCTTGCAAGCCGAGCTCATTTTGAATTATATGCGCCGTAGCCGGTTCTGGCTGATCCCGCTCAATCCCACAAAAAATAACAGCGTCAATCAAATTGGGATCTAACTGCGGACAGGCTTCTAGCGCATCGCGAGCCGCTGGAATAGCGAGGTCTGATGGCCTAAATCCATCTGGGGCCATACGACGCTCATTAATCCCCATGTCTACGGACAGCCAATTGCTAGGCAGGCCGTAACGACGATCTGATTGAAATTCTTCGAGAATGCTGTCTGAACTAACACGCTGATCCGGCAAGAAAGTTCCCACCGATATTATTTCTGCTTTGGAGTCGTGAGATAGTGATTGGCGAGAAGTACGGACCGAGTTAATCATATTCATTTCCATTAAATTAGTGTTGGAAATCCATAATG
Source organism: uncultured Arenicella sp. (assembly GCA_947499305.1). Classification (GTDB taxonomy): domain Bacteria; phylum Pseudomonadota; class Gammaproteobacteria; order Arenicellales; family Arenicellaceae; genus Arenicella. Next base: position 228,792 of record CANMNN010000002.1, read on the forward strand.
GTACTCAAGCTCTGAAACAACAATTAGACAACGCATTGTTTGTATACAGTTTGATCCGGCTATTCGCCTCAAGAACAGATAATCTATATAAAGTGATTACAGCGCGGATAAAGGTTTTCAATAAATCCGTCGCGTTGGGAGCAACTGACAATTCCTGAACAAATCTCCGCTTCTCAGATTAATCCAACGTGCTATTAGAATACCGAGGCGGTCATTCTATTGTTGTCACACCGCTGAAGACATCCAGTAGAAAATTCGGAAATCTAGAAGCTCCATACCCACCCTACCCTGAGCTCATTTCCTAGTGTTCTGCATCAGAGCCTTCTTGCTATGCGACTTGGATAAATGAAATCATTTCAGGAAAGAAGTACATATCCAACGCAATATTCAGGCTATCGAAGCCGATTAAACTCATAGCGAAATACCGAGAATCGAGAACGTGACGACAAGTTTATTTCCAAGCAATCGGCAATGCTGAAACTTTTTAAAGGGGCTAATTGATAGTTCTGGGCTGCTAGCGTTAGAAATCGCAGTACACTCAGAATTGCCTGAGCCAGGGCAACTATATTCAAGCCCCAAAGATTTAAACCAAAAAAAAGCGGAAACAACCAAAATGGTTGATTCCGCTGTCTTTTAATGGCGCGCATGGAAGGATTCGAACCTCCGACCGCCTGGTTCGTAGCCAGGTACTCTATCCAGCTGAGCTACATGCGCATCTCATTTAAAGTGTTAAAACCGAAGCCTTAACAGGTGCGAGAGATTAATCTATTGAATGCGATTAATCAACGCTTTTTTCATTTAATTTAATGCTTTTTGAATGCCAAAATAAAACCGCATTTCAGTACTAAATTAAATGGCGGAGACGGAGGGATTCGAACCCTCGATAGAGCTATAAACCCTATACTCCCTTAGCAGGGGAGCGCCTTCAGCCACTCGGCCACGTCTCCGTTTTCTTACGCTAGAAAGTCAGTGCTTTCAAGCAATAATACTTCTAGTACTATCTACTTATTACCAACGGAATCTTCGTCGCTAAAATAGTCTGCACCTCGATAGTCATGATCACTACTATAACCATCGTCTTTTTCGCTTTGGCTTTCACCATCGCCACGCTCTTCGCGCTTAATTCTTTGATAAATCTCTTCTCGGTGGACAGGTACGTCACGTGGCGCGTTAATGCCAATACGTACCTGATTACCCTTGATGCCAAGTACAGTTACTTGAACATCATCACCGATATTGAGAGTTTCGTTAATACGTCGAGTCAAAATTAACATTACGATCTCCAGTCAGTTCCTATCCAACTTTTCCGGTTTTGTAAGTTTAATCCATGTTAAGGCGTGTCTCCTAAAACCAACCTTGAACTGAACTTACTGCTGAACAGGTGCGCGTATTATAGGGAAAATAAATACTATTTCTAGCCCTAATTAAAACTTTTCGCACACTGTTTGTGTTGAACTTAATTTATCCTATTTATAGGCAAGCAGTTCTACCCTTTAACTAAAATTTTACACTATTTAGCATCTAAATTGGGTGACCAAATATACAAGATCGCTACTAAGCCTTTTCTAGCTCGAAAGAGTCGTGAAGAGTCTGTACTGCTTTATCAAGCAAGCTCTCATCAATAATCACTGACACCTTAATTTCAGAAGTTGAAATCATTTGTATATTAATTTCATTATCAGCCAGCGTTTTAAACATCTTGTTTGCAACACCGGTATGAGATCGCATCCCTACGCCGACGATTGAAATCTTAGCTATTTTGTCATCGCCTTTAACATCACGAGCCCCCAAGTCCTTGACCAAGCGGTTGAGGATTTCCATGCAAGGCTGGTAATCATCTCTTGGCACAGTAAAGGTAAGATCGGTTAATCCTTTAGCGCTGGCATTCTGGATGATAACGTCGACGTTAATATGCGCATCAGATATCGGACCCAACACTTGGTGCGCGATACCGGGGTGATCCGGGATGCCTCTAATAGTTAATTTTGCTTCATCGCGCTGAAACGCAATACCTGAAATCAATGGCGCTTCCATTGAACTGCCCTCTTCTTCATACGTGATAAGTGTGCCTGGCCCTTCTACAAACGAAGACAGCACTCTTAATGGAACCTTATATTTACCAGCAAACTCTACAGAGCGGGTTTGCAACACTTTTGCGCCAAGGCTCGCTAGCTCGAGCATCTCCTCAGCCGTAATACTTTTCAAACGGCGCGCGTTCGGCACTACTCTCGGGTCGGTTGTGTATATGCCGTCTACATCAGTATAAATTCGACATTCATCAGCCTCAACCGCCGCAGCTATTGCGACAGCAGTGGTGTCCGAACCACCGCGGCCTAATGTTGTGATATTGCCAGCAATATCAACGCCTTGAAAGCCTGCTACAACGACGATGCGACCTTGATCTAAGTCTGACTTAATCTTGGCACCATCTATATCTAAAATTCGGGCTCGTGAATGAACTCCGTCGGTTTTGATCGATACCTGGCCACCAGTGTACGATCTAGCGTCATTACCGCGCTTCTGTAGCGCCATTGAGAGCAGCGCTATGGTGACTTGCTCACCGGTCGATACCAACACATCCATCTCTCGTGCTGGTGGGTTGTCACTAATATCGTTTGCTAAACCGATCAAGCGATTAGTTTCCCCACTCATCGCCGACACTACAACTACTAGTTGCTCACCGCTCTGATGCTTCTTCATCAGATGATCAGCTACAGCATTTATACGCTCTACCGACCCAACCGATGTACCACCAAATTTTTCTACTATTAAGGTCATAATTTTCGGGCTTGCCCATTTTTCGGCCGCTTTGGAGCCGTTATCTAAGCCTAACTAATTAAAGATCGAGCGCGATTAAACATTGTTTCTCGCACAGAGTAAATCCCCATAAGCATTAATAACAATTTATTCATGGAAATTCAGCTTTAGCCGAAAACTCAGAACTCTGAAAATCAACTAATTAGCTTCAATCCACGGGATAACCGCTGCGAGACATTCTTCTAGCATGGCAGCATCAGGAATTCCGCCTTCAGCCATATCTGGGCGTCCGCCGCCACGTCCATCAGCTAAGGCTGTGATGTGCTGAATAATTTTTCCTGCTGGGTACTGCTTAGAAATGGGCTTAGCAACACCTGCTAGTAATTTAACTTTACCGTCTACTTGGGCTCCTAGTACCACAATTCCATTTTGATGCTTGTCTTTAAACTTATCTATGGCTTCTCGCAACATATTTTTATCTGCGCCATCCATTATCGCGGTTAAAACCGAGACATCTCCGACTTGCTTGACTTGCGACTCTAATTCTTGACCGCCAGCTCCACTTGCAATCATCTGTTGCAGTTTTTTCTTATCGAGCTCGAGTGTTTTTACATTAGCCTGCAATTGCTGAATGCGTTTCGGGAGACTATTCACGTCAGCTTTCAATAGCGCCGATGCTTCGCTCAAAACGCTTTGTTGTTCATTTACCCACTCAACTGCTCCTCTGCGTGTAACCGCTTCAACGCGACGAACACCTGCGGCTACGCCCGCTTCAGAGACAATTTTAAATAGGCCAATCTCAGAAGTATTGGATACATGTGTACCGCCACAAAGCTCAAACGAAAAGTCGCCCATCGAAATAGTGCGAACTTCGGCGCCATATTTTTCGCCGAACAACGCCTCAGCACCTGCGGCCTTGGCATCATCTATAGGCATTATTGCCGCATTTACGGGGTGTTGAGCAAATACCTCAGCATTTACTAAAGCTTCAACCGATGCGAGTTGTTGTTTATCAACAGGAGAATCGTGCGAAAAGTCAAAACGTAAACGCTGCGAGTTCACCATCGAGCCTTTTTGTTGAACATGTTCGCCAAGTACTTTTTTGAGTGCAGAATGCAATAGATGTGTCGCCGAGTGATTCGCCGCTGCCGCATAGCGGGCCTCCGGATCAACTTGAACTTCGAGTGAATCACCAGTTGAAACACTACCACTCTCAATCGAACCGATGTGCATAAACGCACCGTTAGCCAATTTCCGGCAGTCGCGAATCTTAATCACAAGCTCACCAGAACTTAGCCAGCCTTCATCGCCGACCTGCCCACCTCCTTCGGCGTAGAAGGAAGTAGAATCGAGAACCACAATAATATCGTCTCCGGTCGTAGCGGCCGGCACTGGCTCGTCGTTTACTTGCAAAGCAAGAACCGTTCCGGTGCATTTTAAATGGTTGTAACCAATGAAATCGGTTGCTTGCTCCACGTCGATTGAAACATCTCCTTTAACTGCAAATTTGTTGCTGGCGCGAGCACGTTCACGTTGTTGCTCCATCAAATCCTCGAAGCCATCTTGATCAATTACCATATCTCGCTCGCGCGCTACGTCAGCAGTCAGGTCAGCTGGAAAGCCGTAAGTATCGTAGAGCAAAAAGACTAAATCGCCTGGTACAGTTTTATCTTTCACCTGCGCGGTCTTGGCTTCGAATATTTTTAAACCTTGATCTAAGGTTTCAGCAAAGCGTTTCTCTTCTTTCTCAAGTGCCGCTTCGATCTGAGATTGCTTGCTAACGAGCTCTGGGTACGCCGCCCCCATTTCAGCAACCAGTGCACCAACCAGTCTATGGAAGAATGGAGTCTCCCCACCTAACTGATAGCCATGTCTGATGGCTCTGCGAATAATTCTGCGTAGCACATAGCCTCGCCCATCGCTGGACGGTATGACTCCATCAGCCAACATAAACGAGCAAGAACGAATATGATCAGCGATAACACGCACAGAATGGTGCTTACGATCGCTCACACCTACAACTTCACAGATTTTACTAATCAGATTATCAAATAAATCTATCTCGTAATTGTTGTTTACGTGCTGCATAACCGCAGCAATACGCTCTAAGCCCATGCCAGTATCAACTGAAGGTTTAGGTAGAGGAAGCTGCTCGCCATCAGCATTTCTATTAAACTGCATGAATACTAGATTCCAAATTTCGATGTATCGATCGCCATCTTCTTCAGGCGTTCCAGGAGGGCCGCCCCAGTATTGATCGCCGTGATCGTAAAAGATCTCACTGCACGGACCGCAAGGGCCAACATCGCCCATGGACCAGAAATTATCTTTTTCGCCAATTCGAGAAAAACGTTCTTCGCTAATACCCATTTCTTTTAACCAAATTTCTTCGGCCTCTGGGTCTTTCTCGTAAACCGTAACCCACAACTTTTCTTCAGGTAAACCTAACTCCTTGGTCAAGAAGTCCCATGCAAACTTAATCGCATCACGTTTGAAGTAATCGCCAAAACTAAAATTTCCGAGCATCTCGAAAAACGTATGGTGGCGGGCGGTATAACCAACATTCTCTAAATCATTGTGTTTGCCGCCAGCACGAACACAACGCTGAGAGCTTACGGCTCGCGTGTATTCGGTAATCTCTTGTCCTAAAAAGACATCCTTGAATTGAACCATGCCCGCATTGGTGAACAGCAAGGTTGGGTCATTGCCAGGCACAAGCGAGCTACTTGCTACGTTTTGGTGGCCTTTGTTCTCAAAGAAGCGAAGGAATCGTTGTCTTAAATCAGCTGTTTTCATAACACAATCAAACTCTTGTAGACAAATACAAATAAATTTGTCGACAATATTTTCAATAAAATTAAGGAGGGTTAGTACGATCTAACTTCTAGTCAAACCAGTACCTCAACCTAATAATGGCGCCGGTTGTCGTATAGGCTAAAACCAAGTCAAAAGAAACTTCAGGTATAGTGTTGAGTATGGGTTCCCAAAAGGAGCCCAGCTTAACCTAAACCACGCGCGCGTTTGTTTGAGTATTATAGTCGCTAAATAGCGCGCCGCCATACTTTTCTGCGGCCCCATCACTAGAGAACCCAATAGCTAAACTTCCTTTGAGCTATTTAACCTAGGTTGTACAAGATATATCTAGCCTTAATATGTTGAATTAACTCGACCTCGATTGGCGTTTCAAATTCTGTCTGAAATCGGATTGTCGCGTATATAGACACAAGCATGATTGTCGTTAACCGCTAGTTCTGGCAGAGCGAACCTGTTTTCAAAACAAGCGAATGGAAAAACTATTAAGTCCTAATCAGGCGCAATTAGATAAACGCGCTACATGAACAATGTGTTTCATCGAGATGCGACTTAAGCACTTAACTCAAGCAGTGAGCTTTACGTTGCACTCCAAGCATTTTATGACCTTCGAATAAAGCTTTACTCTCAACACGCAGGCCAATGCTCTCAAATACCGAACAACGTATCTAGACTTTATTCAAGGTCATACCAATATGATCTGCTAATCGAATAGAAAATGTAATGATTGAAAACGTAGGGTTAGAGATTCCAGCCGTAGCCCAAATCGACGAACCAGCAACAAATAGGTTGTCGGTGCCGAAAACCTTAAGATTTCGATCGACCACGCCGTCTGCTTCAGTCCACCCCATTCTAGTTGTGCCCAAATGATGACCGTTCACTACCATATTCTTCTTCACGTCTTCCCAAGGCTGTATTGTCACACTAGCGGACGAGTTCACTTGTAGCACACTATCTCTATAAAATTCAGTCAACCTTGTGTAGTTTTCCTCTGAAGCTGCGTCCAACTGCCAGTCAATTTGGGTTTGACGTTGCCCGAATACGTCATCGACAGTGTCCGCGAGTGTAATACGGCTATCCTTGCAAGGCAGCATTTCGTGATAAAAATCGCCTGACCCTCCATTGTCGAGCCAGCAACGCCCTGATTCTAATTTCAGAGTAGTCTGCTCGTTTGGAGTGTATACACCTTTAAGCGCATAAATATTAGGAAACTGCGTTACATTAAAGTAGCCAAGCAAGCCTTGTTCTAACTGTGGAGCAACATTGATAGCTCTGAAGCCTGGTGATTTATTCGCGATCGGATGACACATAAAATTCGAACCAACATGGGGATTAGTCTCTCCAAAACCCGACAGTAAAAGCTGACGCGCGTTTGCGACGGCACCGCAAGCTAGAACTACCATCTCAGCTTTGATGCTAAACTCGCCGAGCTTGCTTGGCACGGCATCTCTATCGCCTTCCATAACTCCCACGGTTAGCTTCGAGATTTTAGTGTTCTCTTTAGCCATATCGAGCAAAGACGCATTCAAGATAACTCTAACATCGCTATCGCCGATGGTGCTCTCGCCGTCTAGCAGTCTTGCTTGAAACTGATGATCATTAAAGAATTGATACATATCGACGTCAAAGCCCTCGAGCTCTGGAATGCTTTTACCTAGTTTTTGTGACCAAAACTCAGCCGTAAAATTGTAACCTGGGTCTTTTCCATCTACGTAGTAGTCCCCGTATAGGTCACAGAAGCGGCACGCTTGATCGTAGTATTCGTCTAAATCTTCCCTAGTAATTGGCCAACCACTGAAACCCGGCCGTTTCTTAAATGTGATCGGATCAAGTGGGCGTGATTGAGCTCCCCAGTGTGTTGAGGTACCTCCGTAAATTCGCTCTCGCTCCTTAGCGCCGTAGGCAAATGATCTTGAAGGTCGAATCAAAAATTCTTTTTCATTTTGTTTCATCAAGCCTTTTGTCACACCGTTATACAACGACTCGTTTTCATTCCATTTGTAGGCAGGCCCGCTAGCACTATTGTCACCTAGCAACGAATCCGCAGCACGCCCAAATAATCGGCTTCCCTCGAGTAAGGTAACATCGAGCTTAGGGTATTTCTTCTTGATGTGCCATGCCAACGTTATCCCAGCCGGCCCTGTACCAACAATGCACACGTCCGTAGTAAGTGGGGATGAAGTTAGAAATTCTTCGCCGGTCCTGATAGTCATAAAACGCTCCTTTGCTAAATTTTCTTCTGATGTCGTTGCCTACCTATTCGAGTTATCAAACAACACAAAACTGCACACGCGTTTTCATTGTCAAAGCATCACGAATACAGGTAGATCCCTGATCAAAACCTATCCGATCATCCAAAATTGTTGTATTACAGGATATTACAGAGCGCAGGGTTCGTTAAAACGACCCGAAGTGTGAGCTATCAGGCTAAGGATGATTTGACGCCTGTCCGCAGCCCGAAATCTACATATTGATAAAAGTATAGCTATAACCGGTTTATGCTTAATGGCGTAGCGTAGGGGCTCTCGGTGTCGGCATCCAATGAAGTAACTCAACGGCGTAGGGTGTGAGGCACGAATTCGGCAACGGATGATCTTTTCGTTAAAGAATAAACTTCATAAAAATGAGGCCGGTGACACTAATTGATTCTATTAACACTCTGTTATAGTACAAAAAAATATTCGTTCCGCTTTTACAACAAGTCTAATTTAAGGGTACTTATCAGAGTGAAATCAAATCAATATTACGAGTTCTCTCGCGGTGAGATGATGGCATTCTTGCCGGACGAATATTCCAAAGCCCTAGAAATTGGATGTGGCGCAGGCGCATTCATCGGCGCGTTAGACCGAAGCACAGAGCGTTGGGGAGTAGAGCAAAATTCAGCCGCCGCCAAATCAGCAGCAACACGCGCCGACAAGGTTCTTATTGGGTCCTTTGAGTCAGTCAAAAAAGAGTTACCCGATAACTATTTTGATTTGATAATCTGCAACGACGTGATTGAGCATATAGAACATCATGAATTATTCCTAGAAGACTTAAAAAACAAGCTCTCGAATCATGGCTCACTGGTTGTTTCGATACCAAACGTAAGATTCCTACCTAACCTACTCGAGTTGCTATTTCGAAAGGACTGGCGCTATCGAGAAATGGGTGTTCTCGATAAAACGCATTTGAGATTTTTTACTCGTAAAAGTCTAATACGTTCACTCGAAGATACGGGATGGAGTGTCGAAAAAATTAGAGGAATCAATCGATATGGCAATCGACTTCTCGGCCCCAAAAGAATTATCTCGTACATCGGACAGGTGATTTTCGGCTTTGACACCGCCTATCTACAGTTTGGTGCGCGCGCACGCAAAAAATAGTTACAAATACTCTTGGAGTGTTTTTTTAATCCGTACTATGACGTTGTAGCGGTCCACATCGACCAACCTCTTACTCTCGAAGTCTCCGATCAATCGACTCGTTTCTGCAAATGTCGACCTTGAGCAATAGACTAAGCCCCTACATTTGGAGAGCGCTATCAAATCGATTAAAGCTGAGTCAGCATCATTCTCTTTATCGGTATGAGCTTCTACGGAGTGTAGCTGATGGTTTAAATCAGAGTACCGTCGATTCTGCGTGATAATATTTGAAAATTCCGACCGGAAAAGGCTTTCAGCTTGAAGACTGTCTGTGGCTAAAAAGATGCTCTCATACTTATGTTTTTCGAGCTCTCGCTTTACGCTAGCTATTACTTTCTCTATAGGGACCTTAAGGTCTGTGTATCTAATATGCACGCCTAGAGTCGCGCCCTTCCCTCCCAATAAAAGCTGCTCAGCGGCAGCAATAATTCTAGTTTGAGGAACCAGGTCTGTTCGTAACACATGCCCTAATACACCGTCACGCCCAGCATCTTTTTGAGAGTCTCTCAAATACCGTCTAATTCGACCGAACTTTGATGTGTATGACCAAAAAACTTCGATTTCATCGCCAATTGCTTTGGCCTTGAGCGGCGCTGAAACCTTTCTATAAATTAACGGGCTAGAGTGCGATGATGGGTAATCACTACTAATAATCATCCTAACTGGCCAATCTCCTCTGCCGAGCCAAATAGCAGGGCGAAGATCCTTTCTATTAACAAACTTAGAGAAATCCCATGAAGCGGAAACTTGAAATAAGTTGCACACTGCGTTTACACCGTTTGGAGCATACAGTCCGTCACGCCAATCAATGCACCAATCTCTGTCAGTGGCTTTGGCGTACGCGATTGCCGTGGCGGCCGATAACATTCGATTACCTAAGCCGCCTTTAGCTTTTATTAATAACATCAACCTTCGGACCGTTTAAACGCTATTTACAAGCGAGACTCAATTATTCTTGCAATAATAACCATATATCCCGTTACAATAAAATCTTTCAATTTATTGAAGATCATTACTTCAACTATCAGTATGCAAACACTATGAGATCAGCATAAACAATGTGGAAGCTACAAGCACTATTGTACAGTTTTCTGATTCCCAAGGAATTTACTCTCGTTCTAGGCACACTCAACCTCTCAACCTATCGAGTTCTCCTATTAATGCTCGCACCTTGGGTGTTTTGGCAGCTGATTGTGAATAGGAAATTCAACTGGCAATCACTAGACTCTCTCGCTCTACTAGTATGTATCTGGCCCTTTATTGCCCTGAATTTTAATACCGATGTTGTTACGGCAGTCGAGAGCGGAGGCGTGCTTTTTCTTGAAACTTTCGTGCCTTTCTTTGCTGCAAGGCTACTCATATACAAGTACGAACACTTAGTTTCCTTGAGTAAAACTCTCTTATTGGTTGCTTCGCTGATGGCGTTGTTCGCTTTGCCTGAAGCAATTACTGGCACTCCATATATTCACGAGCTAGCGTCTTTGGTAAGCGGGAATTCTTTTACGCACTCTCCTGAAAGTCGCTTAGGCATTTGGCGATCATATGGCCCAACTGATCACCCCATCATTCTTGGCAGCATTTGCGCTTCAGCAATTCCAATTGGCTTTGCGATAAGCCGACGCAGAAATCTGTATAAATCTATGACAGCATTATCGGTCTCTGGAGTCATTGCATCTGCATCTTCAGGGCCATTACTATCGGTAGTAGCTCAAATTTCACTCTATACATGGTCACGACTGACGCGTGGAAAACACTATAAATGGTGGCTGCTAGTGTTTTTGATTTTAGCCACCTACGCCACAATAGACGTACTCTCGAACCGAGATCCCTTAAGAGTAATGTTTAGTTACCTATTGTTTAACGAGCATAATGGGTATGTACGATACAACATGTGGTTAAACAGTTTTTATTTAGCCGGCCAGTCGGCCCACTCATTTTTTGTCGGTTATGGTTTCTCTACGGAGATGATGTCGTTACTTGATAACATGTTTTGGAGCCAATTGATGTCTGCTTCTGTAGATAGCTACTGGATGGTTCTTTTGTTGCGTTATGGTGCACCTATGTTGGCGTTAAGCGCACTTTGGATTATCTTGATATTTCGAGCGAACATTCGAAACTATCGACGACATCGCCTCAATCGCGAAAGAGCGCTTATTCAAGCATGGCTCATAACCGCTATCAGCCTCAGCTTAGTCGCATGTACCGTTCATTTTTGGGGCTCCACGGCGAGTCTTTTCTTCATAGTAATGGGCGCTACAGCCATGGGGAAAAGAAGGTCCTTACCTCGCAGGCGACGAACGTCCTCAACAACCAAGCCTGAAGCTGAACGTCCAGCATATGAGCGAGCAAAGTTCTAAATCATATAGTAATGAGTAAATATGTATCGGCTGCCGCATGGTCATCAATAACGCATCTTAGCGTCGTTTGCTCAATGCTCTTGCGAAACATCATTTTCGCAAGATTTCTTAGCCCCGGCGACTTTGCTATCGCGTTGACCTTTGGGGTAGTCTTGTCTTTATTCGAGTACACAAGCAATTTCGGTCACGAAAACTTGATGCAACGTTCGTCAGTGGGGAATCAACCAAGCTTCCAGGCGACTATGCACAGCGCTATGATTATTAGAGCAATCGCAGTTGCCTCTCTAATCGTTGTTATTTCACCCTTTATCCCCAGCATACTCAATCTAGGTGATGTCAAGTTTAATTATGCCCTACTCGCAATTGTTCCGCTTGTTAACGGTTTTTCTCATTTAGATCACCAGCGCTTTCACCGCCGCCAATTTTACACCGTATCAGCCAAAATAGGTTTAACGGCTGATTTATTATCAGTTCTTGTTGCAGTGGTTTGCGTAGCTATCTGGGACAGCTATTGGGCCTTTTACGCTTCTTTTTTGTTTAGACATACGACTAGCACACTGCTCTCTCACCTGTGGGCCCGCAGACCCTATGCGTTAGCGTTTAACATCAAACACTTAAAGCTCTTGCTAAAGTTCGGTGTCCCGCTGCTTATCGTCGGGTTATTGAAATACATTGGAATCGAAATGGATAAGGCCATCGTGGCTCGATTCGTTGGCTTAGACTCATTTACTACTTATGTTCTAACCGTATTGATTGTGGTGAACGGTGCAAATTTTGTGACTGTGGCTCTCTCCAAGATTTTTATTCGCAGGGTAAGTATTGCTAAAACTCACATAGCTGAAACCGTAAAAACGAACGGGATAATCAATTGCTTTTTGGTTATCCCAATATTAGTGGTTTTGGGCATCTTAGGTGAAGACCTCATGTCTCTGATATTTGGCTTGCAATATACAAGAGCACCTTTTTTAATCGTGGCTGTTTGTGCAATTGTCGGCCTGCGCGCTCTCAACCAGTGGTTAAACCAGACAGTGATCGCGAGCGCGCCAACGCAATTGATGTTAATGGCTGACATCTCTCGCGTTATTGGGGCAATCTTTGGCGTATGGCTTGTGTACACAAGCGGTGATCTACTAAAAATCACCATGGCATTCTGGTTTGCGGAGATCTTGTACTTTATTACGCTAACCCTACTATTACAGAAGCGCTTTGCTATTCTCAAAACTAGTATTTCTATTCTGTGTATCTATCTAGTTTGTTTGAGCGGGTTACTTTGGGTGTACAACACTAGCCATCTAAGCTCTGAGCTAGTAAAAATAGGCCTTACGTTAGCAACTTTATCTTTGTTCTACCTTGCCTTTTTGGTTTTTTCTGAGACATGCCGCTCTCAAAGTATGGCCCTGCTTAGACCCATTATGATACGTCTTGGGTTTTAACAATACATAGACGGTATGTATCTACTTAAGAGCCAAACAAGGCTTCTCTATAAAGTGCCAAGAGAAGTATGCAGCCATTAAACTAAGAATAGTCGCGTAGCTAATCATCCAAAATACCGAAATATCTGGCTGAAAAAAAACAAGTGTTTGTTGAATCGGAAAGGCATAGATATATACGCCGTAGGAGTAATCGCCAAAACGATTATAGAAATGCAGCTTCTTAAACGGTATATAAGCTAGCCCTATTGAAACTAAAGGAATAAGCCAGCTATAAATGTATGCAAATAGATCACTATGAACTCCCGCCACTAGCATTATGGTCGCGCAGAAAAATGTTAATGGCATCAACAAACGATTCGTGTGAACTTTATAAAGGTAGAGCACCGCACCCAGTAAAAAGACGCCGAATAAATGTATAAAACTAGATTGAACTATTTCGAGATTGAACACCTTCGACAAAGTGTCAACGCCTAAAAAAATGACCGCAAATAAGAGGAAAAATCGGCGTATTTGACTAATTGATAGAAATTTAGAGCCAAAGAAACACATCAAGGCTAGGATAAAGTAGGCTCTAACCTCATGCGGTAAAGTCCAAAGAGAGCCGTTTACTGCATTTGGATAGGGATTATTTTCAAATACATAATTAAGCCTATACTCGGCACCCGAAAACATGAACGCATTCTTAGAGAAATAGACCCACGTTTGAGGATCAATCAAAAAAACTATCAGCGGAGATTTTGCAACAAAGCAGCCAAGAAACAGTACAGTGGCCGAAAGCATTACGACCAAACCGGGTAAAATTCGCAGTGCTCGTGAGCGAATGAAACCACTCATAGAATTTTGATTAAAGTAACTCGCCACCACCAAAAAGCCGCTCACTGCAAAAAACATATCAACAGAAATCGACCCAAGCGACACGCCCAAATGTTGTTCTAGCGGCTCGCGACCGACATCACCAGTAACGATGGTATAGCTATGCGAGACCAGAACAGCAAGAGCAGCCAAAATGCGCATAAGATTAAAGTTGTTATCGCGGCTCATATTCTATTAAAAAAAATTTAACAGGATCTGACTTATAAACACATTACTGAGACTCATAAGGCACCAAGGTCACCGCACACCTTTTCAGCACGCAAGGTCTTTTCAATCATTGAGATGCATACATCGGCGCGCATATTATGGCGATCTAAGATGAGTGCTATCGACTCAGGGCTATTAGATTTTTGTTCGATTGAAATGCGAATAAAGTCTATTGTATAGCTTTTCTGTTGATCGCTTAGCTGCCTCCATTGCTGCAACCCAATAGACATCAACGATCGCGCAATAGATGTTTCATATAGACCCAAACGATGAGATTCAGCAAACCATTTATCGAATCTCTTATCGAGCCTAGATTGATGTGAGTGAATTAAGGTAAGGCGCGCGGCTGAGTATGACCAGTTACGACGCAAACTAGAGGCTTCAATATGAAGCCTAACCGCGTTTTGCAAAAGCGATGACTGATCTAAATATTGAGCATCGGGCGATAGCCACCAATATTGATACAAGAGGTTTGCCTTAAAATCGAGAGCATTAACCTGGTTTCGTCGCCATTTGAGAGATTTATCAAGTTGTTCAATAAGCGGTTGCAGCTCACGTCCATACTCTAGACGACTAACATCGATTGCCTCGTAGGCAAGCTTTGCATTTTCATAATAGTAATCGGCGATTGCAAAGCGCCCTGCGCACAAAGCAATACTTATTAGCACCCCTATAACTAAAATTCGATAAATCAAGTGCCTAACAAAATTGCTCTATGTTAATAAAACTAAGAAACAGAACGACCTGGAAGCGAATCTATTTCCGACTTTGAATCACTCTCTACCGCTTCGCCATAATAGCCCCTGCCGTAATAGTAAGCGAAAGACGAATCCATCAAAGGAACCTGATTCACGACGGCTCCAGTAATAGGGGCGCCCGACTTCATCATCGATCTCATCGCGGCCCTAATCTTTGCAACTGGAGTAGAATTTGCTTTTATTACATAAGCGACTTGATCGACCTGAGTCGATAGAAGCATTGCATCACTCAAACCACCACTTGGTGCCGAATCTATTACAATAACATCGTAAACTTCACCGAGCTTGTTTAGCACATCACTAAATTTGGTGGAGCAGAATAGTTCTTGAGGGTTCGGGTTTACCGTTCCAGCAGTGATCAAATCTAATCCGGTAACGGGTAGCGATTGAATACAATCAGACGGAGAAGCCGTACCCAAACATAGATCGTTCAGGCCAAGCCGCCTTCTATTGAACGGAGAATTATCCAACAATTCATCCAACGAGGGGCGGCGCAGGTCACAATCAATTAACAGCGTTTTTTGCACTTGTCCAAACGCCATAGCGAGGCTAATTGCCATCGATGTCTTTCCCTCACCAGGGACTGTAGATGTGACCAAGATTCTGCGCTTTGTCTCGTCAATCGATGAGACCATTAAGCTAGAACGAACCGTTCTGACAGACTCGGAAAACTGAGAGACTTTATTATTGCTGAAATACCTATACGCAATATTAGGATGAGCTTCATTAGGAACATCGTCAATCATTGGCACTGAGCCAAGACTAATAGCGCCTAATTTTTTATCTACGTCTTGGTCATTGCTAATAGTGTTGTCAAATAATTCCTTTAACAGCCCGATACCCAAACCCAAAGCGCCAGCGAGAAGGGAAAACACCGTAACCAATAAAAAGCCTTTACTTGGCAGTGCGCGTCTTGGCGCAATGGCTGGGTCTGTAATTCGCACGTTTTCATTTACACTAACGCCGGTCGCTCGATTTTCATTTAAGCGCTTCAAGAACGCTTGATAAACGTCTCGCTGGGTTCTGACATTTTGCTCAAGCGCTAATAATTCAAATTGCTTTCGGCCTAGGGATTGAACTTTGTTAGTTGACTGGCCCAGGGAGTTTTTCAAAAACGACTCGCTCTCTTTAGCCAACTCGTATTCAGACTTGATTGCCGAAACAACACGCTGAATCTGACGCGCCAAATTCTCTTCTGTGCTCGCAATTTGCGAACCAAGCTCGACCATGCGTCGATGTTCCGGACCATAGCGTTGTGACAACTCGCTCTGCCGGCTTTCTAGCTCGACTAACTCTTTACGAATGTTTTGAACGATGGCATCGTTTTGAATAGCGGTTATACCTTGGATATCACCACTGCCTCGCTCTGTTGTAATGATTTGCTGATAAAGTGCCTCGGAACCTAACCTCTTTTGTCGCGCTTCTAGTAAGCTGCTCGAAATCATGTCTACTTCTTGCGATACCAGTCCATCGTTTTGCTTGCTACTACCAATTATATTCTCTCGCTCCTTAAACTCTTGCAGAGCGAGCTCGGCTTCACGCAAGTCTTTGTTGACTATTTCCAATCGGCCAAGCAACCATTCCTCTGACGACTCAGAAGATTCGCGCTGGGTTCTTTCTATTGATCGAATGTACTCGGCGGCTAAGGCATTGGTTATATCGGCGGCCAAGTTTGGATTAGGAAGGCTCAAAGAAAGGTCAAGTAAATAGGAATCTCGTTCTGATCCTATCTCCAATTTTTCGATCAGCGAATCTGTCACCAATCGATCTGCGTTAAGAGGATTTTTATCAGTAGAGAATCCGAGTTTCTGTTTCAACTTAGCCAATACTGACACTTCGTGCGCGGCAAATTCAGGCCTTTTCCCCAACTCAAGGTCTTTGACCACTTGTTTAATCAATACGCGAGAACGAATGATACCAACCTGGGTTTGACGAAACGCTGGGTCTCTTCGGTTAGATAGTAACTCTCGCAAATTAAATACTGCTTTAGTTTGCGGCGCCACGTGCAACACTGTAGTTGCACGAAACTGGGGCTCTAGAGTAAGGGTATATAGAAAAGTTAAACCGCCGACCAACAGCGCCATGAACAATGCGCTCTTGATATTCTTTTTGAAGACTGTTTTTAGAATCTGCGAATAATAGTTTAGGTCAATCGCTGCGTTATCGTAATAGTCATTCATCGCTTGATACTAAGGCTCTCGCCAAAAATAAATTGTTCAACATTTCAATTTTGCAACGAGCTCACCAAATTAAGCTCTTTACCAAACTAAGATTAGCCAATTAAATAGAATTAAAAACGGCGAGGGAGAATGGTGACGACATCACCGGGATAGACTGGCGCATCGACACTGGATCGGTCGTTTTCTATTGGTTTTTCTCGTTCAATAGTAAACCGCTTTCCATTACTCCATTCCGTTACTCCACCAGCTAGGTTGATCGCTTTCTGAATCGTTAAACTAGGTTCGTACGGGTAATTCCCGGGGTTTTTCACTTCTCCGCCAATGGAGAAAGGTCGATAAGTAACAACCGCAACAGCAATATTAGGGTTAACTAATACCCTTCCCTTTAGACCTTTCATGAGCAAACGCTCTAGCTCAGCAGTTGTCTTGCCCTTTACAACAATCTCACCGAGATATGGGTAAGTAAACACACCGTTGTTCCCAACGGTAACGTCAAATGACATATCGGGCTCTTCAAACACCAAAATATTGATCGTATCGCCAATTCCAAGCTGATAGGTTGAATCTACTTGTGCAAGTAGTGAGTTGCTGTAAAGAAAAGAAAAAAGAACAACTAACTGAACTCGTAATGAAAACAAAGTCTGGATCATCGAAGTGCTGAATCCTAAAGGCTTGCCGAGTAGGATAGAAACACGGTGTTGGTATCAAAGTCGAACTGCGAAATGTTCGAATCTTTGTCTTCACGTTCATAATCCAGTGAGAGTTCCGAATAACGTGAAGGTTTATAGACAATACCGAAACCAAATGAGTCGAAATCGTCATCTCTGGCAACATCACCAAAATCAACGGATCCAAGTGTTAACGAACCTCGCACACTCAATGTTTTCGAGAGATCACGTTCCCATTCGACAGACGCTTGACTCACATCTTGAAATAGACCAGTTCCAGCCTGCTCAAATGGGCGTGAAAAACCTTCAACTACAACACGATCTCTTGATGAAGGAGTCCACTCTAATTGAACGTTCCAGGTAGTTAGTGATCCCGGGTCTTGGAAATTTTCAAAATCTTTATCAGTTGTACCAATACTAATTTCACCAGAAGTGAGCCTACTTAATCGCCACTTTACACCGACAAGAAATTGTTGCTCACTGCTATCTAACTCCCCACCGAACGCGATCGCCCGCTCATCGTAATCAAAATCACTGTGATTCAGTTCAACAAAGAACTTGGTTGCGACTGAATATTGGTACCCTAAGCGCGCAGAGAACTTATCGAGTTGATAATCTCGGCCTTGATTGATCTGTCGGAAATTATCAAACTCCAAATCAGTAAATACATAGCCCAGCTCCAAGCTAGGGCCAACTTTTTCACTGCCCACTCGGTAATCTACCGAAAGATCTTTTCGTGTAAACTCAGTCGCGCCTTCTAGATCACCGTTCGACCCCTCGGTTATGTCTGTGCCGCGTATGCTGTTTCCATCTTCGTAACTAGCGCCCAAACCAAATTCACTACTCGAGCTCAATTTCCTCGTGTAATCGGCACCCAATGTTGTCGAAAGGTAATTGTCTTTGCTACTTTCAAAAAACGCCACACCATCACCTTCATATTCAAAGGCTACACGATGCTGGGAAGTTTCTTTGGTCGCCTGAACAACTGGTTTAACCGAGACGAATCCAGAACTAAGTTCGCGGTCTGAGCCTCGAAACACATTGTCACCATAGCCAAAAGAACTAGTTACAAGCGTTGTAACATCGTAGGACCCAGCACGATGAGGTTTTAAATCGACCGCATAGACGCTAGAGGTCGAAGTTAACAATATAGCTGCGGCCCCTAAACTACCTGCGCGAGCCAATCGATTTACGAAAAGTTGTTTGTTCATAGCTTTCTCTATTTACTATTTACCCGGACGATAAAGCGCATTAAGCATCATGACTGCTTAATGTGTCCAACGGATATAGTAATTCCAATAGTTCGATACATTAATATATATTTAAAAAGGTCAGCCTCTTATGGGCTTTACTCAAACCTTATTAAAAATGATCCATCAAAAATTGAGGGCAAACAACCATGTTAAACAACTATCGACCATAAATTCGCGCTATGGATGCAGTGTATTCATGGCCCGTAAGCTCAATCCACTCTTTGTGCTACTCTAATCTAGTGGTATAGTGTTTGCAATATTTAACACCAATCAGTTTTGACAAATTCGATCTTTACGGCGAGTTAAAACCCAAAACCCAATTTAACGAGGAGGTCCAGCAATGGAATCGAAACCTTTAAAAGCAGTAGCGCACGTATTATCTTCTTTAGTAGCACTGCTGGTGATTACTTGGTCAGCCCACGTGTCTGCCGCGCAAGCAGTCACTATTGGCTCTGTTGAAGGCCATGTAACCGTAACGATGCCGAATGGCGAAGTTAAACGCCTAGAGGCTGGAGACACCGTCGAGGCTGGAATACTAAATACTGGAAATAATTCATCTGCTTCACTAACGCTTGCCAATGGCGAAGTTATAAATTTGGGCTCCTTAGCCAGCTACACGATAGGCGGGTCAAATGAAATTGGCAACAATGGCCCAAGTTTTGGCCAACGTTCACTAAGCGCAAAATCGCCTACACTTTCTACTGCAACAACTGCCGGTGGAGCAATTGGCCAAGATAACCCGTCGACCACCCCTGGATCGGGTGGCTCACCGAGCAATTAATGATTAAATAGATGGGTTAGCGCTACTAGCGCATAAACTTTTCAAGAAAGGGCCTCATCGAGGTCCTTTTTAATTTCTGTCTGTAATTTTCAGCCAAACTTACACAACTTCAGCCAAACTTACACAACTATAGTTTTAGCATCCTCGCGTTGATAAGAACCTCGTCCACTAACTTAGCCGTCGTAGCCGCACTAGTACTTACCTTTGCAATAGCTATTGTAAAGGGAGGTTCGACTCAATGGTCATCGCTTATTTGGGTCACTGCGTGCTGTTTAATATTAAGCGCACTACTGGCAGTTGATGGACTTGAGGAAAAATCGGCATACCTCTCGATCAAAACCCTTTTTAAGACACCGTTTATCTTTATTCTGGCGTTTCAAATTTGGACATTAATTCAATCCCTGACCAATGTATCGCAAGATCTAACTGCGAGCCTAGAGAATAGCTTGGTCGGGATAGGTATGATCTGTCTTCTAGCGATTTGGTACAAAGCACTGAGGCATGCATTTGTCCTTAACCTACTTTATGGCACACTAATATCCTTCACATTAGTTCAGAGTGTCTATGGTCTCGCAATAATGTTAAGTGGCGTTGACCAAATTCTATGGATGCCCAAACTCCATTACCTAGATCGCCCTACCGGCTTTTTCGTCAATGCGAATCATTTTGCTACTTACCTTGTGTTAACGATCATCTGCATGCTCTTCCAGCGAATAATAGCGATGAATGTCGGCCACCGAAGAAGTGATAATAGAAAAAGAAATAGCGCATTCAAGGTTATCGATCAAATATACAGCCCCTCCAATCTAGCGATTGCGTTCCTTTTAATAACTCTTTTAATGACAAAGTCCTTCGGCGCACTCACCGCACTTTGTGTGGTGCTAGGGATAATGGTTTGTAGTTCAGCGATACGTCATAAGCAGATATATCAATTACTTCTGGGAGGCGTACTGGCTCTCATTATTCTCGGCGTTATATTCTTGAGCCTAGACTACAGTATTGTTGAGCAGGAATTGAGTGGCTTATCACACACCTGGTCTCGCCGCTTAGCGCTAAGCCAAGCGGCATCAAGCATGCTGAGTGATCATTGGCTTTTCGGCGTAGGTGGCGGTTCTTTTTATTCTCAATTTTCAGCCTATCGAACGCTTGATATTGGAAATTCTTATTATAATTTTGCTCATAATGACCTTATTCAATTTTGGGTCGAATATGGACTCATTGGGGTAACGCTACTTGCGCTGTTTACCATAGCTGCACTGCGAGACAACTTTATGGTGATTGTTAAAGGAGAGTCTGCGATACGGAAAGTATTCGCTTACACGAGCATTTATGGGGCTATTGCTGTAGGCGTGCATTCTTTGGTTGATTTTCCATTACATATGCCTGGACTTAGCGTTCTTTTCGTAATTATGATTTCAATCAACTCTTTAATCGACCTTCGAGTAAAGCTTAGGAGCGCAGTGATAAAAGATGACTAAACGCCTCTTCGTTTCTGTTGGATCTCGACTACCAATGGATCGTCTTCTTAAGTCAGTTGATGATTTTTTAGAGCAGCACTCCGATTACGCAGCCTTCGCTCAAATTGGCCCGAGTAAGCTTTCTTTAAAACACCTTCAATCTACTCGATGGCTCAACGAACGAGAGTTTGAAAAGGCGCTACTGGATTGCGATGTTTTTGTGAGTCATGCTGGTATGGGCAACATTATAATGGCGTCAAAATATGACAAACCAATTGTCGTGATGCCAAGGCGTTTTGAATTAGGTGAGCACATAAATGACCATCAGCTCGCGACTGTCAACGGCCTTCGACGGCACCCTAACATGCTCATCGTTAATCGCGAAGTTGACGTAGAGCAAGCGATACTAACCGTTTCAAAAAATAGTTCTGTAGACGTAACCCAGCAAACCGATTTTAATTCTGAGCGTAAACAACTTATCGAGAACCTTAAGCACTTTATAGATAATGCAACCGTCTAAAACAGAATCAATTAGCATACTGGTAGTGATTATTAATTACTTTTCTCATGAACTGGTCAACAGCTTGCTCACTAGCTTAGCGCAGCAAAAATACCAACGTGATATTAAACTTAGAATTGTATGCACTGATAATAGTGCTAACAGCATAGAGCACGAGGCTTTACGCACAATTCAAGTTGAAGGTTCGCATGATTTTGAGCTTGCATTTCAAACTGAAAACATTGGCTTTGGATCTGCGGTCAATATGTCTACCCAAGGGCGACAATTTGATTTTTTGTGGCTATTAAACCCAGATGTTAGTTTGTTTCCAAACACTCTTGATGAATTGTTAACAGTAAGCCTAGATCGTCGAAATGGAGTTACTGGAGGCTTAACTGTCTCCGACGACCTTAAGCCAGATTATAGACATGCATGGCCAGCCCCAACCCTACTAAATACCATCGGATGGGCATTTGGCATAAAGAGAATCAGCTCGAACCCAGTATGGCACGACTCGTATAGGTATCACCGGTTGGGTGACGATCTACCTTACAGAGTCGACAATATTTCAGGCTGTTGCATGTTGATTAGTTATGACGCTTGGTGCTCAACTCAAGGCTTTGACGAGGACTTTTTTCTTTACTCAGAAGAGATAGATCTATGCCAACGTGCCCGGTCCTTAGGCCACCAACCTTATGTAGCTCCTAACGCGAAGTTGTCTCATCGCATTCACTCAAACGATGTTGGGCTAGCTCGACTGCCTCTTGTTTATTCATCGAAGCTCCTTTATGCACACAAACATCTAAGTGGCCCTCTTCGGGTGAGCTTTCGAACGATTATCGCAGCTGGTGCACTCCTGCGCAGTGCCGCTGAACTTCTTCGCGGTAAAAAAGATCGCGCTCGCACCTGGTGGGGTGTCGCCACCAACGCCTGCTTAGCCAAACGTTTACGGAACGAAGAGAGAGAATGATGAAGGCTATTGATTCCGGTACCCCAACCATCATTATAGCGGCATATAACGAAGCCAGTACTATACAAAATACGCTAACAACTCTTACAGACAGCACTTCGACTGTTAGCGGCATTTCAACCTTTCAAATCCTCGTTATCTGTAATGGTTGCTCTGACAATACAGCCGAACTCGTTACTCAAAATTTCCCTCAGGTGCATTGCTACTCAATAGAACAGGCATCTAAGGCCTTGGCCATCCAAACTGCTGAGTCACTTAACCCTGGGTTCCCGCGCTTATACTTAGACGCAGACATCGAGTTGTCTAATGCCAATGCCCTCACGCTCTTCTCCTTAGCCAGCAACACACAATCTGCAGCGCTTTTTATTCCTAGCTCTGTCACTATTAAGGACCAATCTTCGGTGTTAGTGAGACGCTTTTACTCAGCGTGGCAGAAGACGCCCTATACGAAAGTGCTAGGCTATGGCGCAGGAGCGTATCTACTAAATAGTGCCGGCCGAAAACGCTTCAATGTGTGGCCGGAGTTGATTGCGGATGATGCCTTTGTGCGCAGCCAATTTAGCACCGAGGAAATACAAATAGTTGCCGAGTGCAAGGTATTGGTTAAGGCCCCGAAGGATTTAAGATCGTTAATCGCAGTCAAAGCCCGTTCCAAACGCGGTAACCTAGAATTGAAAAGATACTTCGAGCTCAACTCTAGTAATAAATATGATCACAAGCAAGGCAAACGCCACAGATTATCCCCGACTAACACACCCAACATAATTGTTTACATTCTTGTAAACCTCATCGCTTTAGCAATTGCTAAAGCACAACACCTTACCGGTTCAAAGAAATGGCTTCGCGATCAGAGCAACCGATAATAAGTAGCACTATTATTCTCCTGGCGAGTATCTTGTTGCTGGTCCTTAGAACAGCGTCTGATTTACACTCGCCACTATTGTTCTTGCTTAAGGCTGGCGTTTTTTACCTATCAACGTTTGCGCTAATTGCTAGTGTAGCCCTAGTTATATGGCGACGATCTTGGCTCTCTGGTATTACTCTTATAATAGCTTTGGCAATACACTTTCCTTTTTTATTACCTACGCTCGGTGCTGACCATAAAATACTCGATAGCAAGTTAACGACTAATTCAACCCATCTAAGTGTTGCAACGTTCAGCGCGATGACTCGTACCCAAAACACCGACGACATATTGAGATTTATAAAAAGTCGACAACCTGAAATTTTTTGCATTCAAGAGGTTCCAGAGCCTGATCGACGTTTTTTACTCGAGCAACTAGATGGTTACTACCCGTATTGGAAGCAAAACCAAAACAATCAAATCACATTGAGTAAGTACCCTCTCAGCTTGCTAGAGGATGTAGGGCAATATCAAGCAATGACCCTGTCACACCCACTTCTTGGAGACATTCAACTAGTAAACGTCCACATGCCGCGTCCATATCGAACTCAAAACGTTTCTCAAACTTGGCAGGATTTTCTAGCGCTAGTTGAAGAAAGAAGCGCTTCTATTCTTTGCGGCGATTTCAATATAACTCCTGACAACACTTTATATGATGTATTAACTCAACGCCTAGAATTTAGCGACGCGCTAACTCGTGGCTATGGCTTTACATACCCAAACTCACAACGTAAATCAGCTATTTTTGGTCCATTGATTCGAATAGATTATCTTTTTTCTCGAGACTTGCGTGCATCACAAACAGAGACTATAAATATTTCAAACCTTAGTGACCATCGCGCAGTATTAAGTTATTTTCCGGTGAAAGGTACAAGCCAATGATGAAAGAAAAGAAGGTGCTCGCGGTCGCTTCAGCAGGTGGTCATTGGACACAACTAAAAATGATCGAATCGGCATTTGCTCAACATTCGGTACAATATCTCACGACCAATCTAAATAGGTCAGTCGAAAATACGCCCAAAATCAGCCGCGTAATAGACGCAGACATTTCAATGAAACTCAAACTACCAATACTCGCATTTCAAGTTGCTTGCGTTTTGATATGGCATCGTCCCGACATTGTTATATCCACGGGAGCGGCACCAGGGTTCTTTGCAGTGATGTTTGGAAAACTCCTAAGAGCGAAAACTATTTGGATAGATAGTATGGCAAATTTTTCAGAACTATCGATGTCTGGACGACAGGCGCAAAGATTTTGTGATTTATGTTTAACTCAGTGGCCTGACCTTGCCGATGGTGACAAGGTCAAGCATTTCGGCAGCGTCCTTTAGCAGTAACAAGTCACGATCATCATCTCGGCGAGTTATGTATTAACATTACACTGTATGTTCGTCACGTGCCGGCAGATGCTTCTAGCCACCTCTAAAGAGTTATCTATCTTTGAACCTTTATTCAATCTGAAGTAGTAAATGAACACACGATCAAAACGCCCTATTGTCACATTACTTGCCACTGCATCTAGTCTAGACTACTAACTGATTCAAAACATATTTACTATAAATGTGATTCTAGTTCTATTAGCGTTACAACTATGAGTTCACAGTTCGTGATTGAATATAGCTTCGAATTCATTTTCAGATATGGGCGTCAAGAATACGGCCGTAGCTCCATGAGATTCGTGAGAAAGTTCTAGTGAACCCTGCGCAATTGCTTCATCGCTTTTAAAGATCACCGAAAAAGCTTCCCACCCTTCCCCGAGACTCTTCGATTCGTTTACTTCTGAAACTTTCACAGAACGACGACTATTGTTATTTAACTCGACAGCGACCAAGGTCTGCCCAAGTAAAGATCTAAATGTATCCAAACGCCACATTTCCATTAAAGTTCACCAATGTTGTTTCTATTATAAGTCTTCAAATACTCAAGCTCGTTTTTCCGAGCTAATCCCTAGCCTATTATAGCTACGAGTCTTTGATTCTAAAGAGTAAATAAGATTTCTTATCATTGTAGTGCATTTCGAGCATATTGGCCGTAAACCTGAATATTTTGTGCAAAACTTTCTAACCGTGCATTGATGGTTAAACACCGAACTGATCGGCTTGTCGGATTAAACAGTCTTTCAACTCATCTCTTCGAGCAATATAATTCGCTTTGATTTCAGATTTCCAATTGTTGCTGCCAATATAACGCTCCAAAATCGATGCTTGAGTTTTCCAAATCAATTTTTGTTCTTGTACAGACTTCTTCTTGCCAGAAATGCTATACCCCCCTCTCGTTCCGTCATCGAAAGCTCTCTTTCGGCACACAACTTGTTCATAGAGCAGTACTTGGCAGGCTGAGAACAGCCTAAACTCGAGATCCCAGTCTTCATCGAACCGGAGCCTCTCATCAAATACTGGATCACTCAATGATTCCAATGCAGTCTTTCTCAAGGTTAGTGTGCTCATAATACTGCTGGGACCAAGCTGCATAATTGGTAAAGACCAACAGAACGGTCTAATTCCTGATGCTGGGAACTCAATCTCTCTGTCTCCAAAAACTGAAACTGTCTTAAGTTTTTTCTCTATGTACGACTCAGCGTTTCCGGAAAGCACTTGGGCCGCAGGAAATTTCTCAAAAAGCTCAAGATCCCTTTTCAACTTTCCTGGCAACCATAAATCGTCAGAGTCTAGGAACGCTATTATCTCCCCTTGAGCCAGTTTCAATCCAGTATTTCGCGCGGCGGCTGGTCCACCATTGGCCCGAAAAATATAAAGGCATTCGTCCGCAAATTGATCAACACTGTCCCTAGTGTTGTCAGTTGAGCCATCATCAACGACGATAATTTCGAGATCGAAATCACCTTGATCAAGAACACTTTGAATCGCCTCAACAACACTATTCTGTCGATTAAAGGTTGGAATAATTACCGAGATTAAGGCCACTGCTCTAGCCTAACACTAAATTTTGAGCGACTGACATCTCATTATTACCTAACTCGAAACGCCAATTACGTTTATTAAGATAACCAATCTCCTTCGCCAACTTGATACCATCTAAATATTCGATCAAATGGAAAAGCTCGCAGTCTTCTGGGTCACCGAAAAATGGCTTTATGTGGATAAGGTTTTGTTGGTTTAGGCACAGCTTCTCGGCGGTATCGTCCACCATTACAACATTTTTTAAATCAATGTTGTAATCGCCGATTTTCGATAAGTTTTTGATCTTATAGTCACTTAGAATCCCGAATTCAGAGGGATCGCTGCATTGCTTGGCAGACCACAAAAATAGTAATTGCCGAGAAATCGGTAGTACATACCGAAAAATTTCATCAGCAAATCGTTTGCTCGCCATCGTCCAAACTGCAACACGAAAATTCTCTAAACAATATGATAAAAATTCATCTACATATGGCCGTTTGTACACAAACGTTCGTGATGCCCTATAGTCCAGTGTCAAATCAAGCTTAGTAGTAGATGCAAACAATAACGTTTCATCAATATCAAGAACTATGAGTTTTCTGTTATCAGCTATCGAGCCTTCTGGTATATCAATAAACTGCATTAACAACTCCAGTTACCGCTGCTATTTTAGTCGAGAGTGTTTGCTGTTTATAGGCCGCCGCAAGCGAGAGCGCTTTAGCGTCAATTCGTTTCCTTATCTCAGACTGAAAATTCGTTTTGGGTGCTGCTGTCAATGATTCGGGGTGTGTTCTGCGATAATACAAAAACTTCTCGATCACTTGAATACTTTTACCAGATGACATTACGCGTTCACGAAAATCTGTATCTGCTGCGCACACCCAGGCCTGAAAACCACCAAGACACTCCCATAAAGATCGTGTAATAACAAACTGGCCTTCGGAACCTCTGCGATTGAGACCTCCCTCAGGGTGATAATGCGTGTGAGCCATAACGTAGGATGTGGGCTTCAACTTAGAATCTGTATAAATGCTCCATGACATTGCCATGTCCGCCCCAAGCTCAATGCACTGGATGTGCCTATCTAAATATCCCGGCTTCATTACATCATCCGCATCGAAGCGGCAAATCAGTCGCCCATCAGCGTATTTCATTAAGGTATTAAAGGTTACATAGGTTCCACAATTTTTTGCCATTGATACAACTCGGCAACCACTCCCAACCATCTCCTTCGCTTTAGCCAAAGTGTTACTACAGGCATCTACGCCTATTAGAACTTGTAGTTGCCAGCCTTTAGGCAGTTGCTGAGTCTTGATCGATATTATCGACTCCTCCAACCATTGTTCGGCATTGAACGCGGCCACCAAAACTGAAATAGTGTTCATGCTACCGCCTGCTTATCAATATGCCTTTTTAAGCCCGCGCACAGAAAGTGACAGGCATCAGGTGCCTGCAGCTGCTCGCCGCTGTAAGGGGTTGTGTTTAAATCGACGATGTAAAAATCTTTGTTGTCGTGAACAATATCTAAGCAAAAATAGTCAATTTTTACATTTTCGATAAATTGAAATAGTACATCTTGCAGGGCATTTGGTAGCAGAGTATCTCTCGTACGGAGTTGTTGTTTACTTAACAATATATTGGTATCACGAGGGTCGCCGCTGATTTTCTTTATTAAATGATCCGAGTGTGCTTTGACAACCACGACCGATTCGCCAAGGGCATAAACACGATAAAATGAATTCTCTTCATTGCTTACGTACCGTTCGATTGTGATTGATGTATCTCGCCAGGAATCCGGTTGGAGGTCCTTTTTTGTCGTTAGATAATATTCATCAAAACGAGTTATCTTGCGAGCAGTACTACCTATAAATTTTTCATGCAATTCTTCCGGAAGCCTTTCTTCAACCTCACCTCCCCAGTTTAGATTCGACTTTACAAAAAGCTTAACGTCTTCACTCAGGTCTGGCGTCGCCGCTAAATGAGGAATGCCGGCCTTTTGGAGTATTGAATGTAGTGAGGATTTAGTGATGTCTACTATATCTTCATTTAGCACCATAATTTTTCGGCGCTTTATATGGTCTATTATTTGCTCGCGCTTATACGGATACATACCCTGTTCCGAGAGGTTCACCTGAAACAAAACAGCCTTTATATTCGGCGTTAAAAATCTATCGATATCCACTATATCGTCGTTATATGATGCTGGCATTCGACAATAATCAGCAATAAGATGGCTTACTAAAAAGCCATCCCATGCTTCCCACTCATACACAAGTGTATTCGCAAGTTTGGTCACTACTACCTCCTTTGAATCTGTAGTGTTAATACATAAGATTGATAATCACAACCGGGCTTTCTCCATGGTTCTCACGAAGGTGTGCTCAATTCAACCATGGCACTTGCCCCTTGCTCTCCATTCATTGACATTCTGCATATATAGACTCCATTTCCTACATGATTTCCAGCGTCGTCTTTACCATCCCAAATCACAGTTTGCCGTCCGCCTGCCTGTTGCTGGTCTGACACCAAAGTCTTAACGTAAAACGCGAGCTGATTCCAAAGTCCCAAGAAAACTTCTTTGGTGTCGCGTGGCAACGTATAGCTGATCTCCAATGAGCCATCGTCTAAACTTCGGCTAGTGATGTCAAAATCATCATCGGGCAGAGCTAAGTCATGTTTTTTCGATGTCTTAGCAAATGCGTCTTTCTCTTCCGCAAAAGCTTCCTTTTCGTCTGCGAAAGCCCCCTTCTTACCTGCGAATGCCGTTTTGCTAAGAACTTCATCACTACGTGCAGGAGCAATACGTAAGTCTGATCTTGTCGGCGCTACGCTATCCCCAGCAAATGCCGATTTCTTAACAGGCTTTTTACCAAATTTTAGTTTGTAAACCTGCAAGCCACTACAGTAACCACCAGTAACTGGGTCGCCGAGTAATCGGTATCGATTTATACGTATTCTTGAATCACTATTCGGATTAACTGGGTCGTGATCCTGACGTACCCAAGTCTTACCGCCGTCTTCGGTATAACTATTCATTAAACCATTGAAATTATTTCCCCAGCCGCCTACCCACCCTCGGTTTTCATCCAAAAAGCCAATACCCTCTAAATCTTTGTTAATGATTTCTCCAGAGCTATCTTTGACGTCATAACGCTCCCAGCTAGCTCCCCCGTCTGTGGTTTTTAACATGGCAGCACTGACGAAATTTTCTAAGCTAACAAACCCAAATTTTTCGTTGATAAACTGAATTTTCCAACCCCATTCACCACAACTTAATCCATCTGTTTTAGCCGCAGTGTCTTCCCATGTTTTACCCCCGTCAAGAGTTTGAAGAACTACTGGTTTGAGCTGAGCGTATCTACTTAGCCTTGGCTTTGGATAACCCTCACGGGTAGCGCTACAAGCCTCATCAATTTTGCCGCCGACAACAAAGCCTCTGTTTTCATCAAAGAAATAGATGTCGATCAAATTATCAGCGTAGGGTTGCATATCAATGAGCTCCCAACTCTCACCGCCATCGACTGTCTTAATTATAGATGGCCCAGGCAAACCTGGGTCATTGGTGCCTGATCCATATACAACCTTCTCGTTAACTGCATAGAGCCCGCAAATACCTGCTGGTGAGCCCTCGGGAAGATTTTCGAGCGCTGACCAAGTTTCTCCTCCGTCGGTTGTACGATGCAATAGCGTCCTTACATATTGACTAGGGTAATCTAATGACGCATCGCCGATTCCTGTGACCGAGCCGAACCAGCCATACTGCCGATTGGCCCATCCCATACAACGCAGGTATGGCTTACTAGGTACATTTGGGCTTAAGAAATATTTAGGTGTCCAATTCGACCCGCCATCTTCGGTTTTACAAACGTAGCCGCTACTGTTAACCAGCCAACCAGTAAGTTCGTCGAAGAACCAGATATCATCAGTTCTCGAGCTTGCAACGGGAGACTCAGGCAAGACCTCCCAGTAAAAATCTTTATTCGTGTCTACATTTTTCATGATTTTGCTCCTTGTATAATTAATTTACTAACAATGTGATTGGACGAGAACGGCCTCTCTTTGGCTCTTTCAAACCGCGTGCCTTAGTTCTAAACGTTTAGAGCACTAAACGTTTAACTCTGCCAATCGAAATCAACCCTTGAAACGCCCGTAACCAAGATTGATACCTTGGTTGAATTAGGGCTATTGCTCTATTCTTACCTTTTTCATCATGCCTTTGTCTTCATGGTTAAGGTTGTGGCAGTGCAACACAAACTCGCCGTCAAACGTTTCATAGCGCGAGCGCACAATGACGGCGTTTTCTTCGCCCTTGTTATCACTGCCAGATATAAGCAAGGTGTCTTTCCAGTAGTGAAACGGGCGTCCATTTTGATCGAAATCAGTCACCTGAAACGGATTCACATGAATATGAAACGGATGACTGATGGTGTCATCTCGTTGCTTTTCACCTACCCAAATTTTCCAAAGACTTGCCGTATTGAGCTTCAACATGGTCGTACTACCTTCAGGGAATACGACATCATTTACAGTTTGCTTCCCGTCATAGCTCGCAAACCATATCTTGTTCTCTACAAACTGGTCAGTAGTTCGATCTACCAGCAGTTCAGAATCGGGAATAAATGGGTAAGGGCTTTTGAACTGCGACCAGTTTTTGGGTGGCAAGCGCATATCTCGATCGGACAAGCCAGTGACATGTATCCGAGCTATTGGCTCGGCGTCTTCTGCAACACCATACAAACTAAAGTTTGCCGCTGTCGCGCCGTCGGTGACGGTAAAAGTACAAGGGTATTGATTACGAGGGCATTGTGGAACTTTGAAAAGAACGTCACTGCGGTAACCAGGTTGCAACATTATAGTGTCACGGCCTATCGCCCCATTCATAGTAATGCCATCGCGCGCATATTCCATCAGCCTTACTGGTCGACCGTCGGGATGACTGATTGCTAGGTTAATCGTCCCAGATATACCGGCATGAATAAGACGCCAATGAAATGCATCACCAGCGCGTGCCGTCATTGTTGGCAAGCACTGGCCATTTATAGAGGTTTTATATACGCGACCGCGAGCATCTTTACACAACGGCTCTTCTTTTCCTTCATCGTTTGGCAAGGCTAATTGTTGCAGCAACATTATTTTAACTTTATCTCCTCCTATCCCATATTCAGCAGCTAGGCGATCGTCGAGTTCACCAGTTAAGATTAGAGCGCCAGCCATTCCGTTCTTTAGCTGCGGCGCCGTAGAACCATGCAGATGCGCATGCAACCAATGAGTGCCGGGAGCCTGAATGCGCGGGAGCTTAAATCGGTACTGATGTGTTGGATCATCCGGCGATAGATGGAGAAATACATTGTCAGCTGGGTCACTGGGAGAAACATGAAATCCGTGGGTGTGCAAATTAGTACACTTTGATACATCCCCGTGATGATCATCACACTGATAGCCTTCACCACGAGGTCCTAGAATATTTTTAAAACTGAGATCAAACTGAGCTCCCCTTTCTTGGGTGACTCGCATTACATAGGCAGGGCCAACCGCTCGCTGATCGTAGCCAAGCTTGCGATCAAGATAAGACTGCAAAACAACCTTCTTGCCCCCAATGCATTTCTCTAAGGGCGCAGCTAATAATGCCGAGGTCAATTGCGTCCCGTTTGTCTCTAGCGTTGGAGGGTTCTTTAACTCCTCTCTCCAGCCAGAGGAGCATTCAGCCGAAGTCGCAGAATCACGCGCCTTTATAAGAGTATTTTCATGCTTTGTATCCTGTGTATTTGAAGGAGAATTAGCCTTCAGCGCTAGTGATTTTCTCATTTTTGCACTACGGTTCTTGGCGCTATGACTTTCCGCATCATGACTTTCCGGACGATGATTTTTCGCGCTATGAACGGGTTTATGCTTCGCCTTTATTTGTTGTCCTGAACCGGAACCATGCGATTCCGTTTTATGCTTGACCGACCTTTCTGACTCGGCAAGATGAGCGCAACCGGAAACAAAAAATAAGCTACTTACAAGAGCTGTCGAGATAGTGATTACATTGATTCTTTTTTGCATGCCTATTTACCTATGTTCTATCGTTGATTTTTTGTTATTTACCTAGACTAACGTCGCAGCATCGGGCACATCCCAATCAGGAGATTCAACATGCCCATACCAAGCCTTTTCTGGAGCATGCTCATGGAGGGCCTTTTTAACCTTAATCCATAATTGATTTCCCCAGTCGTAGTGCCAATACAAAATCGGATCGTTTAAAAAACCTTCATTGGTAAATGCCCAATCCATTAGTCGACGATTGAGCAAACGTATATCATCTTCGCCAATCAGCCCTTTAAGCCTTAGGCGCTCAAAGTAATCGGTGTAGCTCACATCGATAATTTCTTCGAATGCTGAGCCCATATCCAGAAGCTCATCACTGTCTAATCGCTTTAGAGTGACGTCCACCGAGGAGCCGGTAATGTGAATTGGAAATGTGCGAGTATCGAGTGGATTAAAAGAACGCGGGTCACGAACATAGTTGAGCGCGTATTGACGGCAGTCGTCCTCGCTGGGGTTGCGCATTTCAGAGCGCCCTCGTTCATAGAAAAATTCCCACAAGCCTTGTTGACACTCGATGGAGCGGTACGCGTCTAAGATCAACAACTCCGCGCCATAGGGTCGCAAGTGCTCGTTCACCCTAACTAGCTTTTCCGCCACTGTTTTACGGAGTAAACCTTGTTGGCGACTGCCTCGTATTGGTTTGTAGTACGGAGGATTGCTGCCGTCGAGAATCGCGTGATATGACTTGAACGCGATATTGTAGTCACTCAAGTCGACCATCGGCTCGTTGAACTTTGAGTCGGTTGGATCGAGAGGAATATCGTGATGCGAACCATTAATTTGCTCACGTTCGACGACAGGGATCTTATAGTCCAAGTCGAATCGAGGTGTATTTTTTGCAATATTCATTGATATATTATTTAAAATTTCTTAACTAGCTTGTTGTTTCAGTCGACTAAACTTATCTCTAAAAAATGCGCCACTAAAACGCCCTTCCCCTGCAGCTAACTCGTACAATTCACGTTTTTTACGATCGCCAAGTTGATTTAATAAATGATCAAATTGATCAAGATTGTAGTTAAAGACGCGTGAAATGCAGCGCGCTGTAAAATGATGATCATCGGATTTCAGCACGTCGATAAATTCTTCCAGCGTATTCAATCTCGAGCAGTTAATTTGATGCTCGACCTCTGGATGTTCGACGCCTAGAGTCTTATCGACTTCTACGACATACAACCAGTTAAGGGCTGCGGGGTTCACCTTATCGAACGAATTTTTCATATGCTCTTGTTGAGTTCCTGTGACCTTGATGTCATTGACAACAATAATTCCCTTGTTAAAAAAGTCGTCTCCTCTATGGCCAATATCATCTTTCAAGCGACTTCGTTCTTTGATGCGTTCATCTAAACTGTTGCGGCTATACTCATAGCGCAACTTAAAATCCTTCTCATCTACAATCTGTTCTGAATCACCAATAAACTGCAAGGTCACCGCTGATAGCGTTACTCGCTTAGAAATTCTCGATCTAAGATGATCATGCAAGCGCCAGCTCAATAAATTGGCTGCAGCCGGTGCTTTTATTAGTGGCGGCGCGGTTAGTACCCATTCAGTAATACTCGGACAGTCATCAATCAGTTTCATTACTTTATTTGCGAGTAACTCAATGTAGAATTCAACCGCGGACAACACGCCTATTTTCATCGCTGGGTACTGGTGTATCAATGGATCAGAAAAATTCACAGGTAGTTGATTGATCTGCAACAAGGACCACACGTTGTTGATACCCTCGGACTGAGCTAAATGATTCATAGAGTTTGATTAGTTAATTTGAATTGGAGCGAGTTTCAGTAGTTCACTACTGAAACTCGCCCTTCCAGGTTTATTGAAATTGTCTGTTTTCAGCAATATTGGCTTTGTGCGCAGCAGCGGCAGGCGTATTCAATGCTCCTGCTGGTACCGTATCTAGTTCTTTTCCGACGCCAACCGAGGCCTGGGCCAGAAAGCTAAAATCACGACCTTTCTGCTGAGCAGCTCCATGACATCCTTGACAGCCACCAACGGTGTGAGTTGGTGCGGGTACTGTTCCACCCTCAGTCGCACTAGGAGAGACATTGCCGTACATCAGCGGAGACGTATAAGTGCCATCCACTGTTCGATTATTGGTGAGTAAGCCTCCGACAGGGAGACCACCATTCACTAGCGTACCGGTGAAGAGTTGTATGCCTGGTTGGCTACTCTCGATAACGATGTTAGCTAGATAGTAATCTTCAGCGGTTTGATCGCTGGTTGGACCGGCCTGTATTCCTTTAAGGCGATAGTTAGCCCATACATTGCTTGAGCTAAGACTTGTAATTAAGGAATTAACACTGTTATTAACTTCGTTAACTTCTTGAGTTATGGTTTTTGGCTGAACAACAATCGTTGCACTCTGGGAAATCGCGCCAGCGGCCGGTAGCTTGTAGGTAGTCTGTTGATTACTCGCCGAGGCTTGGCCTGTTGCATTAACGTCATAGGCTCCGGTCGCAGTTGCTTTGTATACCGTCGGATCGCTCGAGCCATTGTTATAAGCAAGAGAGTCGTAGGTTGTTTCATAGGCTGGATCAATAATCGTGCCACTACTATTTCGGGTCACTGCATCTACGTGCTCAAAGGTAGAAAAAATAAACTCTTGATAGTTAGCTGTCTTCTGAATAATGTGAATTCCTATAAGCGCGAACGCTTCGTTTACAACATGCGGAATACCGTCACTCCCTGCCTTGTAGTATGTCGCCATTGCTTGATGGTATGAGTTTGGGTCACTGTATGCTGTATTGATGTCACTCACTCGCCTCCAAGCGGTTTTGACCTCCATAACATTGTCAGGGAAATCATAGGAGCTAGTATTAGACGGTGGAGTGGTTTTACCACGAACATAATTCGTTTCAGATGTATTCACCTTTGCCATGAAGAGCACTGGAAAATCAGGCGAGTGAGAATTTTTAAAGTAAAGATAGTTTTGACCTATTTCATTTGTTTCATCCAAATAAACATAGTTTTCACCCGTTATAACGAGTGGCGTATCACTACCGCCTGTTGGTTGGTAATACGTATAGTAGGTTGGCACCTGCCCCACTGGCGATGCCGGCTTGGTGCTCTTGTAATGCGGAAAGGCTTCTGTTCTGTGATAAAAGCTTTCGAAAACAAGCGGGTTCGATTGCAATGGAGCACTCCCAGAATCTATGAAGTTTGAAGTTGAAGCTCCTACTGTTCTCCCAGCACCGTTAGTCAATGTCGCGGTAGTGTTTTGCATCGCCGCAATAAACAAACGCCATGCATAGTTAGCTTTTTCAGTGTGTGTCGCATTGCTTACTAAGTCTGTCGGAAAGGCATACCCTTTCGCGGTTAGCTCGGCTGACGTAATTGCACCACCGGTATTGCCGTCAGCCTGCGCGATTGACGTGCCGGCTATGCTTGTTAATAGAAAGCTAATTCCAATCGTCGCAAGCCTAATATTTCGTTTTTCAAATACCTTCATTTTTTAACTCCTAATAAAATTCACTAATTACAGTTTCGCGAGAATGCTAGGTAGGCAACGCGCGTTATCATTCAATCCTTATGCTTCTGCCACCATATTCCACGCATGGTTTGACGGCAGCTCGCCGACGGCTAACGGTTCTTGAAAGTCGACAGAAAAGTTATCTTCTAGCGCCGCCACCCACAGTCGGGTAGACAGGTTCACCTTATATAATTCGAATATTCGGTCATCTTCTGCGGTATTTTCCTGATAGACACGGCGGTCGATTAATTCGTAAAACGCCTGAGGCACAAAGTCTTCTCGCAAAGCTATGTGGGCCGTCTTTTCATCGTCACCAACCCACCACTCAAACGTCATTTCGCTATTACAGCGGCCCTTACAATTTGCATTTTCCATTACAGTAAGTGCATTTGCGTCTCTACACCCCGTGACATAGTTCAGAGAATCGAGTACTCCGGGCCCCGGGTGTCCGCTCACCATGCGCAAATTTTCGCGACTCCACAGGTGTTTTCCCGACAACGATTTTGCAGCCATTTGCATCGCGCGATATCCCACAGCGGTGCCCCACCAGAGGGAACTCTTATGTTCTGTCATTGAACCTTGGTAGTCTAATGCGAGTACCTTATCGCCATCGGCGATGTGAACATTTACGCCTTCTGTAGGCGTGTAGTCTTTAGTAAGAAATTGGGTCATGATTTAAAACCTTCCTGATTTTCATTGAGTACTATTGATAGATAGATTGTTCGAGAAAAAGAGCGTGCCATTAACAAATTCTAGGCAACTGCTCACCAACCAACATATCGACGATGCGCTTACCGCCAAAGCCTGTTTGCATATGCACCCTGCCAGCCACTCCTCCTTTTAACACTTGCCCTATTTCGGCTGCATCGGCGCCAAACTCATGAGCTCGCATGGCCTCAAGGGCCGCTTGTTTCTCTTCATCGGGAACAACGACCACGATTTTCCCTTCGTTTGCTAAATACAGTGGATCCAATCCAAGGATCTCGCAAAACCCTTTAACTTCGGTTCGCAATGGCGTTTTACCCTCATCGATTTCGATTGCAACTTTCGACGACTGCGCTATTTCATTGAGGACTGATGCAATTCCACCTCGCGTCGCATCTCGAATGAAACGAGTGCCAGGTGCCGCATCTAACACCGCCTTTATCAAACCTTGTAACGGCGCGCAGTCGCTTTCAATCGCGCTCTGCAAATTCATGTCTCCACGTGCATCCAAAATGGCCGCGCCATGATCACCTAAAAAACCGTTAACGAGAATCGCATCACCAGCTTGAGCTAATTGAGCGCCGAGTTGATAACTTTCGTTGATAACGCCGACACCAGCTGTGTTGATAAAAATCTTATCGCAGCTACCTCGCTCGACTACCTTGGTGTCGCCAGTCACGATTTGTACACCCGCTTTTTTGGCCGTTTCAGCCATCGACGCGACAATTTTTTTAAGCGTATCAACCTGCATGCCTTCTTCGATAATTACTGCGCAGGTCAGGTACAAAGGAGTAGCGCCACCAACAGCAAGGTCATTAACCGTACCGCAGATCGACAACTTGCCAATGTCACCCCCTGGAAAGAAAATAGGGTCAATTACGTATGAGTCGGTGGTCATCGCCAATCGATTGCCGTACGTTGCAAGGTCACTCAATTCGAAACGAGCCTGATCTTCTAATGTGTTCAATGAGGCATTGTCAAACGCTTCGATAAAGACCTCATCAATAAGGTCACGCATCGCCTTTCCTCCACCACCATGTGCGAGCGTGATAACTTTGCTTACGAGTTTTCCGTGACGAATACGGGTGCTTACAGGCTCTGAAACTTCTTTAA
Organism: uncultured Arenicella sp.; assembly: GCA_947499305.1. Lineage (GTDB taxonomy): Bacteria > Pseudomonadota > Gammaproteobacteria > Arenicellales > Arenicellaceae > Arenicella. Next base: position 266,384 of record CANMNN010000002.1, read on the forward strand.
GGTTTACTTCACTATTTTTTACTTGCGCGTCATTCATGCTATCGCCTCCTCGACTATTTCTACATCCACATTGATATTCTTCTTGTCGCCGTATTGGTAATACGCAGCGCATGCGCCTTCACTCGAAACCATCAATGCGCCCAATGGGGTTTCGGGTGTACACGCTTTGCCAAACACCTTGCAATCCCAAGGTTTTATAACGCCCTTAAGCACTTCTCCGCACTGGCATGATTTAGGGTCAGCGACCGTAACTGACTTAACATCGAATTTAATCTCTGCGTCATAGGCTGCATACTCATCGGTTAGTTGAACGCCAGAGTGATCTATTGAACCTAGGCCACGCCACTCAAAAAATTCTCGCAAGCGGAACACCTTTCCGATCGCCTCCAGCGCTACATCATTGCCATCCTCAGGCACAATTCGATTGTATTGGTTTTCAATTTTCGCAACGCCTTCATCAAGCTGCTTAAGCACCATCCACAACGACTGCAAAATATCTAAAGGTTCGAAGCCTGCAACTACCACGGGTTTATCGTAGTGCGTAGCAATGAATTCATAAGGTGCATTGCCAATTACCATGCTTACATGGCCTGGCCCGAGGAAACCGTCTAGTTGCATATCGGGCGAATCCAAGACTGCTTTTACGGTTGGTATAATCGTTATGTGATTACAAAATAATGAGAAGTTAGTAATTCCTTCCGCCTCGGCTTGAAGCACGGTTAAAGCGGTACTTGGCATCGTGGTTTCAAAACCTAATCCAAAGAACACAACTTCTCGATCTGGATTTTTTCGCGCAAGAGACAGCGCATCCATCGGCGAATAAACCATGCGAACATCTGCGCCATCCGCTTTTGCCGTTAGCAGGCTCTTCTTCGAGCCTGGTACGCGCATAGCATCTCCAAAAGTTGTAAATATTACCTCTGGTCGTTCGGCGACGCTCACGCAATCATCCACCCTTCCCATAGGCAACACACATACTGGACAGCCAGGTCCGTGAATCAGCTCAATTGTTTCAGGCAGAATATTTTCAATTCCATAGCGGAATATTGAGTGAGTGTGTCCGCCACATACTTCCATTATTCGAATTGGTCGAGTACGACCCACAGACATCTTTTCTGCTATGGCATTAATCTCAGAGACCAAAATTTTTGCTTTTTCAGGGTCTCGAAATTCATCAACGTATTTCATTTAAAATTCTCCGTAATTTGTGTTCGGTTTAATTCTTCTAGTTATGCTGTCTTTTCTATTTGTTCTGATTTTCTTAAATCGCCACGTTGGTCTGCCAATAATGTATGAACTAAGTCCCATAGCAAGTGGTAAATAAATACATGGCATTCTTGTATTCGATGAATACTGTCGCTTTCGACTACCAGGCAATGATCCAAACCACTGTTGAGTGTTTCGCCTCCACCTCCGCCGAGAAGTGCAACGGTTGCAGCTCCCTGCCTCTGTGCCTCTTTAAATGCCTTAATTAAACTTTCCGAATTGCCACTTGTCGAAACACCGATCAAAACATCACCAGGTTTAACTAAAGCGTTTACTTGGCGCATAAACGCATGTTCAAAGCCAACATCATTTGAAATGGCCGTGATCAGTGTTTTATCCGAAGTAAGATCGTAAGCCGGTAAAGCAGGCCTTCCGGTGGTAACCGGATGAAGAAACTCCACTGCAATATGTGAAGCATCACTACTAGACCCTCCACATCCCATTGTGAACATTTGTCCTTTGTTGAGGTAGACATTCGCAATTGTGTTCGCCACATCCACAATCGATTGAGAGTTACTACGAACAAAGCTCTCGAACACATTTAAATGATGGTCATATTTCTGCGTTACAGAATTCAACAAAGCTTTGTTCATCGAAGCTGGGTCTTGCTTTTTGTTGTGTAAAAACGGGTACAGGTCTTGCAAGTGCTTTCGCTTACTTTCAGTGTCTTTCATATATTGCTCGATAGGTTCTAATTCGTTTTCTAAGGTTGCTCAAGAAGCGCCCTCCCTCATTGCTGTTAATTCTTCCTGCATCTCACCTAGCTCGGTCAACACACTTAGTGTTGCTTGCGCCTCTGCCTCGTTGATTACACTCATCGCGAAGCCGACATGCACCAGCACCCAGTCGTCGATGTACCTGTCTAAAGAATCACCACCCTCTGCAATACAACTAAGGTTTACTTCGCGTTTAATCCCACCTACATCGACCATTCCAAGTTGAAGATCCTGATCAACAATACTGACTATCTTCCCGGGTATTCCAAGGCACATAATTGCTCCTACTAAAGTTTAAAATTGATTTATGAACTGCTATCTTTCGACACTTTTTTCCTAATTCTGCTTTCTTACTAATGTGTTTTCTCAAGAGATCGGGCCGCCGCAATCGCAGCTTGCCCGAGTGAAATTCCACCGTCATTGGACGGGAATTGACTCTGACTCAAACATTCGAATCCCATCGCCTCGATTCCTTCCACCAAGCCTTCAAGTAGAACTTTGTTTTGCAAACAACCTCCGGAAAGCGCAACTTGCTTAAAGCTGTGTTCTGAGCTCAGTCGACGAATCGTGTTCAGTAGCGTATTTGTCAGGCCTCTGTGAAATTTAGTTGCAATTCTTGATACTTTTTCGCCACACTGGATATCCTTTAACAACTCATGCCACATTGGAGCTGGGTTAACCTCAAGGAGTGATGCAACCATCTCAACATCGAAAGAATATGCATCAACCAAGCAGAGACCTTGACCATCACTGTTGTTTGCAGATGCGACATTCATTTCAAGTTCGATGGCACCTTGACCCTCATACATCGCACTTGAACGGCATAGTCCGGATGCAGCGGCAACTGCATCAAACAACCGACCACATGAGCTAGCCTCAGGAGAGTTAATTCCTTCTCTCATCATTTTCTCGAGAATGCTCACGGGTTTCCCATTTAAGAATCCATAAAGCTCCGTGTCGGCATACTGGTCTGAAAACTCATCCCAACCCATGGCATTAATAATCTGCGCAAAGGTATTACGCCAAGGCTCTTTGATTGCTTGTGCGCCACCTATCATCGCTATGGGTTTAAATCTAGCTACGCGCTCTGATCTGGTGTAGTTCGCCAACAGAAATTCGCCGCCCCAGAGCGATTCGTCATCGCCGTAACCTAAACCGTCTAGTGCCAAACCGAGCACGGTTTGAGTATTTATCGGAAGTTCATTTTCGACCAGACAGCTTGCGATGTGCGCATGATGATGTTGCACCGAAACCAAGCTTGCATCACCATGTATCGCGGTAAGTTCATTTCGCGCAAACTTACTCGAAACATATTCGGGATGCCCATCGGCAACGATGACTTCGGGAGAGGTGCCATAAAGCGACTGATAAAGCTCGAGATTTTTCACATAGTCATCGAAAGTGCTAATATCCTCGAGATCGCCCTGGTGCTGTGAGACTAGCGCCGACCCAGCTTTGAGCAAACAAAAAGTAGATTTAAGTTCAGCACCACAGGCAAGAATTTGAGGGCTTGCCTCAAAACCGCGAGGCATCGTAAAAGATCTCGGAGCGTACCCTCGCGCGCGTCGCATGACGCGCACTTTGCCGGCCATGTATCGAACTACTGAGTCGTCGATTCGATTTGCTATATCACGATTGTGATATACGATCAGGTCAGCGATTTCGCTTAATGTATCTTTGGCTTCAGTGTTGTCGATTATTTGGGGTTGCCCGGAAATATTTCCACTGGTCATTACCAATGGCTTGGCAAATCTCTTGCAAACCAACCAATGCAGCGGTGTATAGGGCCTCATAAAACCGTACAAGTTCGAACCAGGGGCGATGGCCTCGGCTAATTCTGGTGTTTCAGAATCTAGGTCTTGTTTTCGCTCAAGCAAAACTATTGGCGCACTGCTACTTACCAATTCGCTTTCTTCCGCAGAAGATAAGTCACAATAATTTCGAATTGACTCAAGACTAAAACTCATTAATGCGAATGGTTTGGCATAGCGTAACTTGCGCTGGCGGAGAGTCTCTACAGCTCTGTGGTTAGTCGCATCGCAACATAAATGAAAACCTCCGATTCCTTTGATGGCAACAATTTTTCCTTGTAAAAGCGCGTCGTTTATTCTTTCGAACTGCTCGATCGAAACATCTCTACTCGACACCGTTTTTATAGAACTTGGAGGCTCATTGGTTTCCGTGAACGAAACCTTTGGGCCGCAGTCAAAGCACGCGATTGGCTGTGCATGGAACCTTCGGTCCAATGGGTCTTGATATTCACCTTCGCAAAACTCACACATTGGAAACGAATCCATTGTCGAATTAGCTCGGTCATATGGGATTTTTTTGACGATAGAAATGCGCGGTCCACAATGCGTACAATTGGTGAACGGGTATAAATACCTCGCTTCTTCGGGGTCAGATATCTCTTGAAGACACGCTTCGCATGTCGCGGCATCGGCCGACACCTCTGTTGCAATTTCCCCTTGCTCAGATTTCCGAATACTGAACTTATCGAAGTTCCATTTACCTTGTGCGGTCGAACATTCAATTCCATCAATTTTCGCCAGTGGAGGAGACTCTAAGCTCAGCGTGTTTATGAAACTACTTAGCTGCGCCGCATCTGCTGAAATCCGAATCAGTACGCCTTCAGAATCGTTTAACACTTCCCCAACAAGACAATTGCTAGACGCAATTCGATAGACTGTTGGACGAAACCCGACCCCCTGGACGGTCCCCCTCACTCTTATCTCGTGTGTCTCAATCAGGTTTTGTGTGTCGACCAAACTCATAGGGCCACACACAAATTCACTAAAAAACAATTTTGCATCGTTTTTATCACCAGTCCGCTTTTACTTCGCTATTTGGCGACATCATGCGTTCAGAAATTTTAGATTTCTGTCAAGACGTCCCCCCCCAAATTGCGAGCATATTGACCATAAATTTACTGGACAATAGGCTAACTATTATTAAGTTATCAGCAAATTGTCGGTATTACTATAGTCATAATGGACTAGATGTATTGAAACATGATTGCGTTAGAATGAACGACTAGTGCGTCAATTCTCTCTGTGAATAGCGCAGTGTTTGGTTCAACTTTACGACAAGGTCAAAAGCATTTACTTGACTAATGTTAAAAATAAAATAGGCTTGTCGCTGTTTTATGGACACTTTTCAGCATTTAAAAATAGAAATATTTCACATCCGAAAAAGTCTTTAAAATATTGATTTAATTATAACTTTCATATTATTCACCCGGGGGGGAATAATAAATATGGACATACCAAGAGCGATCGAAAAGAATAAACACACAACACCGTTGAGTGATGAGCTGCTTCAAATAATCCAGAGAAGAAACTCGGCCTCGACACAAGACAATAATCAATCTATTACAAATGTTGGAGGTAGCTTGGCATTTCATTGCACGGCCGATCTCGAACAAAAAATTATTACTGAAACCGCATCGATGGCAACTGCGTTTCGCGGTTACGAATCTCTTTTGCCGGGTCGAGATTTAGCCAAGGTAGGCTTAGTCAGTTCCACCGCTTCGGGAATCTGCGGTGGAGTTCACGCTACCGCGTCAGCACTTTGCCTAGAAATGGCTTTGGGGATGAAGCCACCTCCGTTGGGCATAATAATCCGCAATTTGTTGCTAAGCTGCCAGTATCTAAATGACAATACTATGCACCTATTTGTGCTCTCAGGGCCCGATTATTCACAACAACGAATCGAAAATAGCAACCCAGAAGTCTGGCAAAAAGCTCTCCAATCTAGATGTAAAAATCGAGCTGAGCATGGGTATCATCGAGTATCTGACATATTAGTTGATCTAAATAAACCTTCGGGCAATTTGTACAAAAAAGCGCTGTCAATGGTAGGGATAGCAAGGCAGGCCTACACAATTTTGGGTGGCAAATATCCTCACTCAGAATCGATCATTCCAGGCGGAGTATCAGTTTCAATCGACGCTGAAAAACTGGCTCAATTTTCTGAAAAAATCGTTCCTTTTCTGGAATTTACTCGGCAATCGACCGCGATATGGAATGACGTATTCGGGTTTATGTTAGACGCAAACCCAATGTACGAAAACCTAGGCCGGTGCTCGGCTTCTATGATGGATTTTGGGCAATGGGATCACGAAGAATATTATGACGGCACATATCTAAACTGCGATACTTGGGGTAGCAAACGGTGGTCTACCCCAGGAATTATTGTCGATAAAAAATTGCTTGAAACAAAACTAAGTAGACTAAATGCAGGCATGGAAGAGTTTGTCGACCACTCATATTTTGAGAATTGGGTTGACGACTCAAATCAACATTATGTTATAAAAAACGACCCATTAGGAAACGCTATCACGCCTTACCACCCTTGGAACAAAAGACTCATTAGGCCTAGTGGAATCGAAAAAGAAAAGTCAATGAAACCATATAGTTGGGGATCTTGTTTAACCTGGAATCGACACTCCTTTGAAGTTGGTGCTTATGCACGTTTATATATCACTGCGCGCGCGCAGAAGATTCCGAATAGTGACTATGTATCTGCTGATGGTAACGCTATGAATTTCAGCCTACCCTCACAAAAAAGTCCTTTAGAACTGTCTTGGGAAGTCCCCGATATTTGGAATGCGTTTGAGAGAAACAGAGCTCGAGCTTACGTACTCGCATTCAATATGGCTGCCATCTACGAGAGCATCGATCGAGCGCATAAACTGATTAAGCGAGGTGAAACAAAAGTTGCTTCGACTATGCCCGAACTGGGTGACGAGGAACGTTTTGGTGTAGGGCTTTGGGGTGCGAGCCGAGGATTTCTAGCTCATTGGGCGAGGCTCCAGCATGGCAAAATCGATAATTATCAGATATCGGTTCCTTCTAGAGTTAACGCGAGTACTCGAACGCCTTGGGGAGATCTTGGGCCTGTTGAGCAAGCGGTTTTGAATACCCCTATTATCGAATCAAACTTTCGGAGTGAGGATGATTTTAAAGGTATCGATATACAGCGTGCCATTCAAAGTTTTGACCCGTGTATGACATGTACAACGCATATACGAATTAAGGACTCTGAACGAATTATTGACAGTGCGGTAGATACTGGCTTTCCTATTTAGGCTCTGTTTGGAAAACCTTGAAATCGACAATCAAGGAATGAATTCTGGCTGCGCACCAACTCTATGACTTGTGCTGCGCATCAAAACATTCCCACCGAACTCAGAGGCATTTTGCGAGATGTTAACGGCAATCTATACGGAGAACTGGTCTACGAACAAATAACGCTTCAGTTTGCAAAGCTAGGCAGTCTGGCATACGAACGCTAAACGCTCATATGCTGCACACTAACTTACAAAATGTAGATTGCTTATCAACATGCTTCTGAAAAGTTTGTCTTAAACTACGCACCAAGCCGGGTTTAGGTTTCTCAATTTCGAGGATAGATAATAATAAGCTCCCGACGGCTCATACTAAAACGCCTCACCTTAGCTTAGGAGACTTATCAGAGTCTACCGCTTTGTACAAACCAACGGGAGCCAGATGATCGGTTTTAGGCGCTGCTGTAGGCGCTGGAGTATGGTTAAATGTGGCTTCATAGTAGTACTCTGTGGCGCTTCGCTGCTTTCCGCCTAGCTCAAAACGCTCTAGGTTTCCTTCTTCAGTAACTGGGTTTGCTGTTAAAAACATCGCAGCTTTTCCAACAGTTGGATGTTCTATAAAGTGAGTAACACCAGTAAGCTTCCGTAAATCAAATGTATGGAAACGTAGTATGAAAGAATAATCGCTAATAGTGATGACCTCTTCTAGGGTAAGGTTAAGCATTGGCTCATAGTCGTCAAAACGAACCCAAAAAGTTTCACTAACAAGCTTTTCAAAATCATGTTTTTCTGGAGAACCGTAATTCACCCACTCTGGATTTTCGAGGTTGGCAAAGTCAAAAACCATGCCATTATTGTTTTTCGATTTTGCATATGCCAATGACGTGCCAATTCCACTCGCGAATGTTGCACCGGCCAGCACACAAGCCCTTAGTAACTGCCTTCTTTTATTGAACAGCATAATTTCTCACCCGATTAATTGATTGATCTTGCCAACTCTCGATAATTATATCGCTCATACCTTGGTAATAGAAACGCCTTAAGGTGACATTGCGGCTCTAACATCGAGAAATTAATGGTCTTAAGTTAAGTTTTCGATAGCCATCTCTCGCCTAATTGTTCAAACGAAGAAGATGCGCCAGATCGGCTCGAAAATATAAAGAAGAGTTACCCTCTGCCTAAAATTCCACTACCAATTTCCCAAATAGACAAAAATAAATTCCCTCGCCCAATTCGGTTCAGCTCTCTAGCTTCGGTTCCGACCAAATTGACATGTCCGAATCTCGAGTACAGAAATTCGTTTCACAGCGGCATAATTGATCGAGTTGTGTTAAATCGCACTGTGGTTTTGCCATGTAGGTGAGATCAAAATTAAGCCGCCGCTAATCAAAGAGCACAAAAAAAACGCAGCCCATAATCGAGCTGCGTCCGCCTAACTAGGCAATACTATTTATCTGTTCAAATAATATTAATTAAATACTCTTACTGCGATATTTTCTTACCAGTAGCTTTCTTTAAAACCTGTAATTCAGGAAGCGGCAATATTGCATCATAAATATGGCTCACCTCTACGCCATTTCCATCAGCAGCGTCAGAACCGGAAATACTATGACAACCAAAGCAACCAGCGTCTGCTACGGTTGGACTACTAGCCACCTCTTGATGATATGTTTCCATTGTAGAATTAGCCAAACTCAAAGAACCTTTCTGAGTGAAGGCAGGACCGCCAGAGCTAAAGGTAGGTATATTACCGTCTTTAGTCCAAACCGCGCCGCTCAAAAAGTAGTTCGAACGCACATCTCCTTCAGGTAGAAATCCAAGTACATCGTTATTTATAGAAATTAATTCCGCGTTGTTCTCTGGGTCTTCTATCCCTGTGGCGCCGGTAGCCGCACTACCCCAAGGGTTATCACGTAGCGTAAAACTAGGGCTTATGGTATTGCTGCCTGTCGCAACAATATCGCCCGGCTGACAGATTGTTGGCACAGTATTACATGCAGGTATATCACTTGATGGTTTTGAAAAAATCTTAGCATTCTCTACGTTCGATTCATCTCCGCCAAACTCGGTTGGTGCAAATAGCCATTCGCCAGAAGTAGGCATTGGCACAGCAGTAGTTCCACCTGCAATATTGTCGTAAGAATATGCATCATCGGGAGCATTATTAAAGTGCTCAATCGTCGCCCACACCATTTCAGGATGGTTCTGAACCGTGCCAACTATGTGCATACCCACCATGGCAAGTTCTTTATCCGTCGTGCCATCGAGTGACCATACTTGATCTGTTTTCTTTACATAGTTAGGAACCTCAGCACTAATTGTTAGATAGTCCTCTAATTCACCACTAGGTATTGTGCTAGCGTCTACCCAAGATGTTTTTAGCTCCATTGACAGTGCATCTGCGTCATCAATTGTCACGCCAAAATAATCTTTCGCGTACTTCACAACCTTAGCTAGCTGAGGAGCCGTATTAGGAAAATCAACAGGAGGTGGCGTTTTACTGCTATTTTTTTGGTCTGATAAAAAGTAGGCGTAGACGTCATTAACGTGTACACCATAATAGACGATTGATCCTGCTTGAGAAATCAGAACACCGCTGCCTCCAGCTTGACCAGTTTCACCGATTACTTCATCACCTTTAGTCGATCGAATCGCATAAGTTCCACCTTGAGTACCGGGCGCGTTCGAAATCAGAGTGCGTTTACCATTAACTGATGGAGACACATCAAAAAAACCAACGGAGTCAAAAACAAAACTCTGGCCGTCAGGTGAAGTTAGCCACAAAAACATTTGCGAAGACCATTTGTAAAAGTCGCATTTGGTATTGTTAATAGGGAATCCAACACTATCCGCAGCATTTGCCGGGCTGTTAATTACCGGTGCTGCGCCGCCAAACCAAGAGTTAAAGGTTGCCTCATCAACGGAACAACCACTCGTTTGAGGGTCTGAAGGAATAACTGTTTGCGCAATGCTTACCTGTAAAAAAAGTAGATAGATAAGACTAGCGCTGAATATACGATAGACTGTTTTAATCATTATATTTGCCCCCCAGGGCGTTACTAGTTAGTTAAAGGTAACGGTTTAATAAACAACAAATTCAGATAATGATCTTCGAATAAGACCGCCGCGAGACAAATAAACTAAGAACGACTTCAGTCACGCTTCTTCTAAGCTAAGATAAATAATTAGTGCGAGACAATTTAGACGATATTGCTCTAGATTTAACTAAGCTGTTTTTCTAATACTCCAAAATCTGAATTAGTACCGCTTAAACAGTTATAGCCGAACGTCTCAATGACTAAAATTACACCTTATAACACCACTGAACGCATACCAAACCCGCTTGTTTTATTGGCCAAGAATAAGCGCAGGTCTAGTAGTCGAAGCCTCTTAACCGAGTTTAGTATTAATCAATCGGCATAGCTGAGCGATACAAGCTACGGCCTGATAAGCTCGCCCTAGGTAAGTCTCTTAGAAATGATGTCCTACATGCATATTTAATACGCATGTCAATTCTCAGAAAACCAGCCTGGTTGTATTTAATCGCTGATGAAAATTTCAAGCATCAATTAATAAGGTGCTTTGTTGCAGAAGCGAAATCCTTTAAATCAAGGGTGTCGCTTAATCTAGGCTTGAAATCTGAATTCACTTAACTCGCTAATTTCACTCGCTGCTATAGCTTCATAGGTTGCAACCAAAGCCCGATAAACAGAATGAATACTTTGCGAATAAACCGCTGATGGGTTAGTGCTACGCGTAAGGATAACTACTCTCTTTAGTTACTAAAAGCTATCCGGTCGTATTGCCACACAATTAATTTGCTCCATATTGAAACCTCTGCTTTGGAGAAATCGAGCCCGTTTGCTCCACTCTCTATAATCGTCAATCGGTCTATCACCATATTTTTTATGGTATTGGGCTTGAGCATTATCGAACCAAATGGCAGCACCCTCGTCTAAGTGCTCTTGAACAAGGCTGATCGATACTCCCTTACTCTTTAGCTCTGATCTAATTTTTACTGGCCCGAAACCGCGATTGCCTCTAAACCGAATATAACTTTCGGTGAAGCGCTCGTCCGAAAGATATTTTTTCTCCAGTAATTCATCAACTACTGCATAGACTGTGTCTGTGGCGTCCGATTTATCGAACAACTTGTTTGTAATCTCCTTAACACTGTGTTCTCGCATAGCAAGCAAGCGCAGACCCCTAGCAAATAACTCATTGAACTCCTTCTTTTTCGGGTCAAGTATCAGCTCTAATGGCTCTACCGAAACGGTGCTTTCTAGTTCAGATCGCCTGCGCTTCTTACCCTCTATGTGCGGTAGCGACTCAAACTCATCAGTCCTTGGCATCGCTTCGAGTTTGGACGTATCGAAGTCATACTCGGAGTCCTTTTCAGGAACTTCTGATTCTCGAGCATATTTATTATGAGAAGATGAGTTTTTGTACTTCGATTTTCGATACTTTTTTTTCGATGAAAAAGTATCCCCTATTGAATTTCTTGAGTTAGCGAAATCAGGCGCAAGCAATGAAGACTCATCGCTATTGCCGTTAACCTTTTTTAGGTCATCTCGATTTGGCTTTGATATCGTTTTAGAAAAACCATTTGACCTTGTCGAGTGGCCTGTCTCGTTCAAGCTTTTAGAGTGTCTTTTAGATTTTTTGGAGGGTTGTAAAATTTTCATCTTGATTCAAATCGTATCAAATCTAGGAAAACCAGTCTGCCTACTAAGATCATTTTTAAAATATACTGACTCGGTCATAGATACAAAAATGGAGTTAACTCGCGTTAACTCCATTCTAGGCATTCTATCTAAATTTCTTTAGTTAGCGATAGAAAGATTAAGCCCAATTAGCCTTCAGCTTCTTTCGCCTTAGCTTCATTAGTCTTACCCTCTTTCGCAGAAACTTCAGCTTCAGGTCTATCTTCACCAACGCCTAGCGCTGTGCGTACCTTAGCCTCAATCTCTTCGGCCATCTCTGAGTGCTCTTTTAGAAACTCACGAACATTATCCTTGCCTTGGCCAACGCGCGTTCCATCATAGCTGTACCAAGCGCCGGATTTTTCGACAATATCGTGTTCTACACCAATACTGATAAGTTCACTCTCTTTTGAAATCCCCTGGTTATAAAGAATGTCGAACTCGGTCTGCTTAAATGGAGGAGCAACTTTGTTTTTTACAACTTTAACGCGTGTTTGGTTGCCGTAAATTTCATCGCCCTTTTTAATTGCGCCAATACGGCGAATATCCAAACGTACGGATGAATAAAACTTTAGAGCATTACCGCCAGTAGTAGTTTCAGGGTTGCCGAACATAACACCAATTTTCATGCGTAACTGGTTAATGAATACCACTAATGTATTTGATTTTTGGATATTACCGGTTAGCTTACGAAGAGCCTGAGAGAGTAAGCGTGCTTGCAAGCCCATATGAGAATCACCCATATCGCCTTCGATCTCAGCTTTCGGTGTCAATGCCGCTACAGAATCCACCACAATCATGCCAACCGCAGCTGACCGTACAAGCATGTCAACAATTTCAAGAGCTTGTTCACCAGTATCTGGTTGCGAAACAAGCAGGTTGTCAATATCAACGCCCAGCCTCTTAGCATATGCGGGATCTAAAGCGTGTTCGGCGTCGATGAACGCGCAGGTCAGTCCTTTCTTTTGAGCTTGAGCAATAGACTCTAGCGTAAGGGTTGTTTTGCCAGAAGATTCTGGGCCATAAATTTCAACAATTCGCCCCTGTGGCAATCCACCAACACCGAGTGCTGCGTCTAGACCTATTGAGCCAGTTGAAATTACGTCGATTGCTTCGCCGTTTTTGGGATCATCGCCCAAACGCATAACCGACCCTTTTCCGTATTGTCGTTCTATCTGCGTTAACGCTGCTTCAAGCGCTTTTTGTTTATTGTCGTCCATTGTATTCTCCGCTATGGGGTTTGATGCGTGTTTTCAATATACTGTTAATTTATACAGTAGTATTGATATTGTCAACCAGTAGTTTAAAAAAAGTTGGCCAATACCCTAAGCCACTAAAGTCTGTAAACCAAAACGAGCGAACTAGCGGGCCAACCGAGTTCGTTTAATAGTGCGGCGGGCGCTCATCGACAATATGGCTTTCACTATCACCGCTTGATTGCATGCCGCGCATCTTAGTAATCAAGCCAGCGTATTTTGCTTTCAAGTCATCAAGCTCTCGTTGTTGTATAAAAAATTCGTCACTCATTTTAGCCAATGAATCTTCCAAGAACGCAACCTTCACTTGAAGATCTTGAATGTCTGAATCACTCATCGGCATCAATCCATTGCTTACTTCGTTCAACTGCTTTGTGCCACTGCCTCAACAATGCTTCGATTTTAAATTGCGATAGAATCGGCTCAAACTCCCGCTCTACTTCGCGCACTTGCTCAAGGTCACTCATTTGCCAATAGCCGACTTTCAAACCAGCCAAATAGGCTGCACCAAGAGCCGTCGATTCTAATACTTTAGGGCGCGTAACAGGCTTTTGCAGCACATCTGCTTGAAATTGCGCTAGAAAATCATTGGCAATCGCGCCGCCATCTACGTTTAGCTGACTGAGTTCTATCCCACTGTCTTTCTGCATCGCTGTAAGCACATCAAAAATTTGGTATGCCAAAGACTGCAGAGTAGCCTTAGCGATTTCTGGCCGACCCGAGTCGCGCGTGAGGCCAAATATTGCGCCACGAGCATACATATCCCAATGCGGTGCACCAAGGCCGGCAAACGCTGGCACAACAACAACATCGCTTTCAGGGTGAGCAGCAAGCGCTAGCTCTTCTGATTCGCTCGCTGATTTAATAAATTCCAATTCGTCACGAAGCCATTGCACCGCTGCGCCGGCAATAAATACGCTACCTTCTAATGCGTAAGTGATTTTTCCGTCTAAGGACCACGCTATGGTGCTCAACAAACCTGACTCGCTATCGATGCGTTGCTCGCCTGTATTCATCAACATAAAACAACCAGTGCCATACGTATTCTTGGCCATGCCCTTTTCGAAACAGTTCTGGCCAAACAAGGCAGCTTGTTGATCGCCGGCAACACCGGCAATAGCTACCGACTCACCTTGAAAACTAACTGAGCCAAAATCGGCTGAACTGTCTTTGATTTCAGGCAACATCGACGTAGGTATGCCAAAGAGCTCCAGTAGTTCAACATCCCATTCGCCAGTATTGATATTCATCAACATGGTTCTTGCAGCGTTGCTCGGGTCAGTTGCGTGCACCTTGCCTTCAGTAAGGTTCCATATCACCCAAGTATCGACCGTACCAAAAAGCAGATCCCCCGCTTCTGCCTGAGCTCTAGCACCTTCTACGTTTTCTAGAATCCACTCTACCTTGCTGGCTGAAAAGTAAGCATCGATCACTAAACCGGTTTTTTGCTGTATTTTCTCAGCCCAACCCAGAGAAGACAATTCATCGCAACGCGCCGCCGTTCTTCGATCCTGCCAAACAATCGCGTTATAAACTGGCTTGCCTGTCTTCTTATTCCAGACAACAGTTGTTTCGCGTTGATTTGTGATACCAATCGCCGCGATATCCGAAGGACGAAGCTGATTGTTCACCGCCAGCTTTTGGAGTACAGCGAATTGAGAATCCCAGATTTCATTGGCGTCGTGTTCGACCCAGCCAGGCTTTGGAAAGTGTTGCGTAAACTCTTGCTGAGACACATCTACGATGTCCGCGTCATGGTTAAAAAGCACCGCGCGTGAGCTAGTAGTGCCTTGATCTAAAGCGATTATGAGTTGTTGCGTCACATTTCCTCCAACGTTTTGTACTTAGTTCAACGCCTTGATCTAGTCGAGTAAACTGGCCAAAAGACGATCACGATCGACTCTTATTTCGACCACAATTTAGCGTCGAAGTGTAAGGGATTTTAACGCGCAAACCAACTACACTAGGCCTCTAGCCAAAACTAAAATATCTTCTACGATACTAACTTTTTCATTCTAGCCAAATTGTGAAACGAATTGTCTACTTAGACCGAGCAAGCATACCCGAGCGCTTCGAGATACGGAAACCATCGATTGAACATCAATGGGTTGACCACGCGTCAACCTCGTATAGTGAACTGCTTGAGCGCTGCCGAGATGCCGATGTGTTAGTAAGCAATAAAGTAAAGATCGGCGAAGCGGTGCTAAAAGCTTGCCCAACGGTAAAACACATTGCCGTATCCGCGACTGGATATAACGTAATCGATATCGAGGCCTGCCAGAGGCACGGTGTCAGCGTCAGCAATATTCCGAGTTACGCTGCTACTACAGTCGCTGAACACGTAATTACTTCAGCTCTATGTTTACGCAGAGAGTTAATCCATTATCGCGCTAACGTAATCGACGGCGACTGGCAAAGAAGCCCAACTTTTTGTTCGTTCGGCAAACCAATAAACGACATTAGTAATGCTACTTTAGGTGTGGTCGGCCTAGGAGAGATTGGCTTAGAGACTGCTAAAAAAGCACACGCTCTAGGCATGAAGGTAATCTACAGTTCACGCAGTAACAAAAATTGTTCCTTTGCTAAGCGCGTCGGCTTTAAATACTTACTTCGTCATTCAGACATTATCAGTATTCATTGCAGCCTCAACTCGGACACCGAAAATTTGATTGCCGCCACTGAGCTCGCGGCAATGAAAGGCACAGCGATTTTAATTAATACAGCTCGCGGTGGAATTGTTAACGAAGGTGACGTTGTAGACGCGATTAACTCAAATGTCATTGGAGCTATATCGTTCGACACCCTGATCGAAGAGCCACCGAGACCCGATTCGCCACTGCTTTCGATTGCCAATAAGGAGAATGTGATTATCACACCCCATACAGGCTGGGCCAGCGAGCAAGCGATGCAGTCGTTAAGCAATATTTTAAGTGATAATATAGAAGGCTTTCTACTCGGCTCGCCGATTAACATAGTCAGCTAAACCACCTACTTAAAGCGCTAATTATAAAACATCATGAAACTCTCAAAATTCGGTAGCAAGTTCACTCGCCAATCAGGCATCAATCAACTCATGGTTGATCTCGGTGAAGCCTACAACTCTAACCATCCTGAGCTTTGTATGTTAGGCGGCGGTAACCCAGCATTTATCCCTGAAGCTCAAGCACTATTTGCTAAGGAAATGCAGCGCCTGATTGAGAACAAGCTATTCGAGCGCATGATTGGTATCTATGACGGCCCAAGCGGCGAGCAAAGTTTTAGAGAAGTTTTATCAGCTTACCTTAACGAAAAATTCGGTTGGCAAATCGGTCCTGAAAACATCTCTCTGACCAACGGCAGTCAAAACAGCTTTTTCTATTTATTTAACGCACTTGCTGGTGAAATGTCGGACGGGAGTTTCAAGCGCATTCTATTCCCTCTCGCTCCCGAATACGTCGGCTATGCTGACTCAGGCTTAAGTGATGATATGTTTGCGTCATATCGCCCAAAAATAGAATTACTCGAGAACAAACAATTTAAGTATCGAGTTGACTTCGATAACTTAGAAATCAGTGATGATATCGCTGCGATTTGCCTGTCTCGCCCAACAAACCCAACTGGCAATGTTATTGGTAATCGAGAGCTTGCAAGGCTTGACGAACTTGCTGTAGCGCATGGTATTCCGCTGATTATCGATAACGCATACGGCCAACCTTTTCCGAATGTTATCTATGCTGACGCGCAGCTTAACTGGAATGACAATACGGTACTTTGCATGTCACTCTCAAAACTGGGCCTGCCTGGTGCGCGCACTGGTATCGTAATCGCGAACGAGGAAATCACCAATACTATAAGCGCCTTAAGTGGAATCATTACACTGGCCCCTAACAGTGTTGGCGCTGCGCTAATGACACGCATGATTGAAGATGGCGAAATCGAGCACCTAACCGAGAGCATTATTAAACCATTTTATCGCAAGCAATTAGACTCTACGATTGAAAGTTTTATGGAAGTGTTTACCGATTTGCCAGTGCTCATGCACAAGCCCGAAGGCGCATTCTTTGTTTGGCTATGGTGCAAAGACTTACCGATAAGCACTAAAGAACTATATGCTCGTCTTAAAGAGAGACAGGTGTTTGTAATTCCGGGGGAGGACTTCTTTATCGACATCGACCCCAATTGGCCACACACAAAACAATGCCTGCGCATCAATTACGGTCAACCAAGCGACAAACTAAAGGCAGGTTTTGAAGTAATTGCCCAAGAACTTCGAAAGGTATACTCAGAGAAGGTTTAACGGTAATTCTCGACATACAATTAATGCCGACTTTTTAAGCTACAAGATCACGCTATCGCGCGTCTTAGGCTATAATTCGCTCGAATTTAAAGATGTAAGACTCGCTGCCAAACCTACTCTTCACTTGGCAGCATTGACAGATATCCGAGGTCTGTATGCTAGCTCCCAAAATTGGTTTTATCAGCCTAGGCTGCCCCAAAGCGTTGGTCGACTCCGAGTTGATATTGACGGAACTGCGTACCAATGGCTACGAGATTGTACCTAGCTATCAAGATGCCGACATGGTTGTGGTTAATACCTGTGGTTTTATCGATTCAGCCAAGAAGGAGTCGCTTGACACCATAGGCGAAGCACTCCATGAAAACGGCAAAGTTATTGTCACTGGCTGTATGGGCGCCAACGCAACAGACATTACTGATATTCACCCCAGCGTTTTAGATGTTTCTGGCCCGCACGCCTACGCGCAAGTTTTAGGCGCGGTTCAAGAACACCTCCCCTACAAAGCTCCATACGATCCGCATCTGGATTTAGTGCCGCCACAAGGTATTAAGCTAACGCCTCGACACTATGCTTATTTGAAAATATCTGAGGGCTGTAATCACCGATGTAGCTTCTGCATCATTCCGTCGATGCGCGGCGACTTAGTTAGCCGACCTGCAAACGAAGTGGTCGCTGAAGCTGAAGGATTAGTCAAATCGGGAGTCAATGAGTTATTGGTAATTTCTCAAGACACTTCTGCCTATGGTGTGGACACCAAATACCGTACAACGTTTCACAATGGCCAACCGGTGCGCACCAAGATGATTGACCTCTGCCATGCACTCGGTGACATCGGCGGTGAACAAGCGCCCTGGGTGCGATTGCATTATGTATACCCATACCCGCACGTAGACGACATCATCCCGTTGATGGCCGAAAACAAAATTCTGCCGTATTTAGACATTCCATTTCAACACGGCTCACCCAAAGTTTTAAAAGCGATGAAACGCCCTGGCGCGATTCATAACACGCTAGATCGAATCAAAATGTGGCGCGAAACCTGCCCAGACATCACAATTAGAAGCACTTTCATTGTGGGTTTTCCGGGGGAGACGGATGATGACTTTAAGCAGCTTTTGGAGTTTATTGACGAGGCACAATTAGATCGTGTTGGTGCATTTACTTATTCGCCGGTTGAAGGCGCACCAGCTAACGCGCTCGAAGGTCATGTTCCTGATGAAGTCAAGGAAGAACGCTTAGCTGAATTCATGGGCTTACAAGCGAAAATCAGCACCGATAAATTAAGCAAAAAAGTGGGCAAAACTATCGACGTTATCATTGACGAGGTAGATGACGAAGGTGCGGTTGCACGTAGCAAAGCCGACGCTCCCGAAATTGATGGCTTGGTCTATATTAATGGCGAAACTGAACACTCAGTTGGCGACATTATTAGCGTTACGGTGCACGCCAGTGATGAGCATGATTTATGGGCCAATAGTTAAAATTCAAATACTCAGTAGCCTGAAACAGCGCGTTCATATCACGCCTGATAGACTTGCCGTTTAATCAATATTCCAGAGGGCTATCATGCTAGACCAATTATTTTCAATGAGCGGGAAAACCTGCGTCGTAACAGGTGGTTCGCGAGGGCTTGGCTTTTACATGGCCAAAGGCTTTCTTGCCGCCGGCGCTAAACGGGTTTACATAACTGCAAGAAAAGCCGAAGCGTGCTTTGAGGCCGCTAAAGAGCTCTCAGAATTTGGCGACTGCGTCGCTTTACCCGGCAACATCGGCTCAATGGAAGAAATATCAGCGCTCGTTGCTGAACTTAGCGAACGTGAGCCAGCGGTTGACGTTTTGGTGAACAACGCGGGAACAGGATGGATGGAGCCACTCGAAGATTTCTCTGAAGCTGGCTGGGATCGAGTGATGGACCTAAACGTAAAATCGCCTTTTTTCCTGACAAAGGAAATGATTCCTTTGCTCAGTGCCAATGCAAGCCATGAGAGTACATCAAGCGTGATAAACATTGGCTCAGTTGCAGGTATTTGCGGAGAAACCGACACCTATAGCTATGCGCCGAGCAAAGCGGCAATTCATCAATTAACTCGGAACCTCGCGGTAGCGCTCTGCGACAAACACATACGCGTTAACGCAATCGCTCCTGGTCGTTTCTTTTCTAAAATGACTGAATACGCAAGTAACGATAAAGCTCAATACGAAGCAGAAGTCGCAATGATGCCTTTACACAGATGGGGTTCAGAAACCGATATCAGCGGCGTGGCAATTATGTTGGCTAGCACAGCGGGAGCGTTTATTACTGGGCAAATTATTCCGGTTGACGGCGGCACGACTCTTGTACGCTGATGGCTCTTGTTCGCTGAGGGCATTTAATTTAGGGTTTTGCTGGCCAGCGAAACCCTAATACCGTTAATGGATCATAGTGATGCTCGCACACCTCGTTGAGCTGGTTCCCACCGAGCAATACTATGTGATCATTTTCGGTCCTTAAATAGAAGCCAACATGCCCCTGCCAACCTTTTGGGTCTTCTCGCTCTAAAATTACAATACAGCCTTGCTTGGGTGCATCAATAACGTCCCCCCAATCTAACCAAGAACGTGCAAACGCTGAACCAGTACCTGTGATACCAACTTGCGCGATTACCCAGTTAGCAAACGAAGAACACCAAGCCGCTTTGTCATCATAGCCTTGTATGTTGGTTCTTTGATGGTATTCAGTGATACGCGGATTACTACTCCCTTTAGGAAAACTCTTAACGCCGAGTTCCCCATACGCAACATTCATCCAAGTGTCGCTACCTACTGTCATTTCAGCAAGCCGAAAACAGCATCACACCAAGCTAATCTTCATACTCATAGTCATCATAAGTATCTGAATGAATTAAGTTATCTCGATAATAACGGAGTTCTTCGATCGACTCTTTAATATCATCCAGTGCTTTATGCGTGGCACGCTTATTAAAGCCTGGCAAAATACTCGGCGACCATTGACGCGCAACCTCTTTAAACGAGCTGACGTCAATATTTCGATAATGCAGCCAATCGCTTAACTCGGGCATGTACTTGTACAAAAAGCGACGATCTTGGCAGATACTGTTGCCGCACAAAGGTGCGCGATTATTGAGCGTGTGACGCTGTATAAAATCTAAGGTCTCTATCTCAGCCTGACGCTCGGTGACTCTCGACACCTTAACGCGGTTAACCAAGCCAGTTTTGTTGTGCGTACGTGTATTCCATTCGTCCATGCCATCAAGCAGTTCATTCGATTGATGAATAGCGATCACGGGACCTTCGGCAATGGTTCGTAAGTCACCGTCGGTGATGATAGTCGCCATTTCGATGATACGATCTTTTTCAGGGTCTAAACCTGTCATTTCCAAGTCCATCCAGACCCAGGCGTTATGATGTGGTGGCACTCGCCATCTCCTTACTGCGCGAACAGTGTTATAGTTTTTAGTGGTCAGTTAATTTTAAGACGCTTAAGTTAAGAACACTTACGCTGAAAATACTTACGCGGGTAGTACTTGTGCTGCTTAGTACAGAAACTAAGAATACTATGAACAACGACATCAATAAACTACTCAAGGCCAAGTGCCGAGTTGTTTCTAAAGAAGATGGCTCTTTGAATCTATCTCAAATTGAAACGCTGCGAGAGCTAACTCCGCAATGGCAGTTTTGCGCGAACGACAACGTACTGTGCCGAACCTTTCATTTTGACAGCTATATCGATACCATCAGTTTTGTGAACGCGGTCGCTAATATTGCGGAGCAACATGACCACCACCCAGAAATGCAGGTCACATTTAGGCGCTGCAAAGTAATCTATTCAACACATACCGTTAATGGCGTTACTGAAAACGAGTTTATTTGTGCCGCCCATATAGACTTATTGCACAATTGAGTCGAGCTTCTCGCTTCAGCAACAAATGCCCTAGGTAACGATATCGTCAAAAAATGACTTGATCTTATCAGCCCATGAACTCTCTTGCGGGCTGTGCTTGCTGCCGCCCGTGTGAATCGAGTCATCAAGCTCTTGCAATAGCTCTTTCTGGCGTTTAGTTAAGTTAACCGGCGTTTCGACCAACACTTCACAATATAGATCACCAACAAAACCGGCATTGCGAACGTTTTTCACGCCTTTGCCACGCAGGCGAAACATTTTTCCTGACTGTGTTCCGGCTGGGATCTTCAACTTAGCTCGGCCATCTAAGGTTGGTACTTCTAACTCGCCACCTAAGGCTAGTGTGGAGTAGCTAATCGGCACTGTACAATGCAAATCAACGCCTTCTCGGGTAAAAATTTCGTGAGATTTCAAACTCACCGACACATATAAATCACCATTGATGCCACCTGTGCCGCCATTCTCACCTTCGCCTGATAAACGAATTTGATCGCCCTCATCTACCCCCGCAGGGATTTTGACTGAGAGCTTTTTGTTTTCGCGTACTCGCCCTTCTCCATGGCAATCATTGCATGGGTCAGAAATAATCGAACCACTGCCCTGACATTGTGGGCAGGTTTGCTGCACTGAGAAAAAGCCTTGCTGAATTCGAACTTGACCCTGGCCGTTGCAGGTGCCGCAATGAGTTGGCTTACTGCCGGCTTTTGCACCCGAACCATGACAGGTTTTACAGCCTGACATTCTTGGAACAGTAATGTTTTTCTCAACACCACGAACTGCTTCTTCAAGCGAGAGCTCCATGTTATACCGAAGGTCTGACCCACGACGCTGACGCTGGCGGCCACCGCCTCCACCGCCTCCGCCAAAAATATCGCCAAACATATCGCCGAAGATATCGCCGAAACCACCCGCGCCTTGACCACCAAAGCCGCCAGCTCCGCCGCCCATTCCACCTTCGAAAGCCGCGTGACCAAATTGATCGTAAGCCGCTTTTTTCTCAGCATTAGACAATACGTCGTGCGCTTCTTTAGCTTCTTTGAACTTGGCTTCTGCCTCTGCGTCGTCAGGGTTACGATCAGGGTGATGCTTCATCGCTAATCGACGATAAGCTTTCTTTAATTCAGCCTCATTCGCTGAACGGTCAACACCCAGTATTTCGTAGTAGTCGCGTTTTGCCATTGCTTAATTCTCTATTACTTTGCTTTGCATAAAAAAGCCCGCACTCTAATCAAGCACGGGCTTTTAAACTATCAAGTCTAATTACGCTTTCTTGCTGTCGTCTTCGTCGTTAACTTCTTCGAATTCGGCATCAACAACGTTATCGTCTTGTGGAGCTTCTTCTTGAGCCGCACCTTCTGGCGCACCTTCAGCACCCGCGTACATTTGCTCAGCTAGCTTGTGGCTTGCTTGCATCAAAGCTTCAACTTTAGAGTTGATCGCGTCAACATCATCACCTTTAACCGCTTCTTCAACTTCAGCGATAGCGGCTTCAATGTTTGACTTTTCGGTTGCATCCAAGTTTTCGCCAGCGTCAGCCATGGTTTTAGTAACACCATTAACCATTGATTCTGCTTGGTTTTTAGCGTCAACCAAGGCCTTGGCTTTAGCATCTTCTTCAGCGTGAGCTTCAGCGTCAGCAACCATTGCTTCGATCTCTTCATCGCTCAAACCAGAGCTTGATTTAATGACAATCTTATTCTCTTTGCCAGTCGCCTTATCTTTCGCCGACACGTGCATGATGCCGTTTGCGTCGATATCAAAGGTCACTTCAATTTGTGGCGTGCCGCGTTGCGCTGGTGGAATGTCTGTTAAGTCGAAACGACCTAAAGACTTATTACCCGCAGCCATTTCACGTTCACCTTGAAGTACGTGAATCGTTACTGCATTTTGATTATCTTCAGCTGTTGAGAACACTTGGCTCGCATTCGTTGGGATAGTCGTGTTTTTGTCGATCAATGCTGTGCGCACGCCACCCATGGTTTCGATACCAAGCGTTAGAGGCGTTACGTCTAGTAGCAATACGTCTTTCACATCGCCGCCTAATACACCGCCCTGAATTGCTGCGCCCATGGCAACTGCTTCATCTGGGTTTACGTCACGACGAGCTTCTTTGCCGAAAAATTCTTGTACCGCTTCTTGCACCTTAGGCATACGCGTTTGACCGCCAACCAAAATCACATCGTCGATCTCGCCTGCCGAAAGGCCTGCATCTTTAAGTGCCATGCGACATGGATCAATGGTGCGAGTTACCAAATCAGCAACAAGAGACTCAAGCTTAGCGCGCGTTAGCTTTAACACTAAATGCTTAGGGCCAGTAGCGTCAGCTGTAATGTACGGTAGATTAATTTCTGTTTGCGAGCTTGAAGACAATTCGATCTTAGCTTTTTCAGCCGCATCTTTAAGACGTTGCATCGCCAGAGCGTCGCCCTTTAAATCGATGTTTTGATCTTTCTTGAATTCTTCAGCTAAATATTCAATTACACGATTATCAAAATCTTCACCACCTAAGAAAGTGTCACCATTGGTTGATAACACCTCAAATTGGTGCTCGCCATCGATGTCAGCAATTTCGATGATTGATACGTCGAAAGTACCGCCACCAAGGTCATAAACTGCGATTTTACGATCACCAGTTTTTTGATCCATACCATAAGCAAGTGCAGCAGCAGTTGGCTCATTGATGATACGCTTAACATCTAAGCCAGCGATTTTACCGGCATCCTTAGTCGCCTGACGCTGCGCATCGTTAAAGTACGCAGGAACCGTTACCACGGCCTCAGTGACTTCTTCGCCTAAGAATTCTTCGGCGGTGGTTTTCATCTTCTGCAAAATACGCGCAGACACTTCTGGTGCCGCCATTTCTTTGCCATTGGCTTCTACCCATGCATCGCCGTTTTTCGCTTTGACGATTTTGTAAGGCATCAAGTCTTTATCACGCTGAACGACTTTTTCGTCGAACTTACGACCGATCAAGCGTTTCACCGCGTACAAAGTATTTGTTGGGTTGGTTACCGATTGACGCTTAGCTGGTTGACCTACCAATACTTCGCCATCGTCAACAAATGCTACGTATGATGGCGTTGTGCGATCACCTTCGCTGTTTTCAATAACGCGTGGCTTGTCGCCATCCATTACGGCTACGCAAGAGTTAGTGGTCCCTAAATCGATTCCAATAATTTTGCCCATGATGTGTTTCCTCAATTAATTTTGTTGCTTGCCCTGTTTCTGGGGCTTGTATTTGGTAATTCAACAGCTGGAACGTGTCCAAGTGTTATAAATAGTGTCGTTTTTTAAAA
>CANMNN010000003.1 GCA_947499305.1 uncultured Arenicella sp.
GCGCCGACAACAAGAACAAGCGACCCGATTACATTAGATGTCGGTTATCACTCTATAGACGCACGCTACTATGAAGCTGGCGGTGGGCAGGCCTTTTCTGTCGAAATGCAACTTCCAGGAAGTTCCTCCTTTACAACGATTCCAGCGGCAAGCTTATCTACGTTTACCGACGTTTGTAATGAGAGTCATCCGAACTTTGTGGCGACAACAACTACTGATGTTAACGGTGAATACATATTCAAAGGCTTACCACCAGCTCAATACGTGGTCGACAGCGATCCTCGTGATATTCCTCCAGCGATTGATTTGACCCTTGATCCTACGCCAGTGAGTTTGTCTGAAGGCGAAGACGTAACTGACGTTGATGTTGGGTACCAACCTTCACCGATCCCAGGCGACCCTGATGGCAATAACGCAGGTGTATTGTCAGGCTTTGTTTGGGTAGATGTTGATGCAAATGGTGTGTTCGATGCAAACGAAGCCCCAATTGAAGGCGTGACAATTAATGTGTTCCGTGCCAATGGCTCGGTGAGTTCCGGCCCTGTTTTGACGACTACGACTGGTCCAGATGGTAGCTGGTTGATATCGAATATTGTGGCGAACCTTGCCGATGATCTATTCGTAACGTATCAAGCAAATGATGACACTGTTGGTGGCCAACCGGTTGACGGTATTGATTCTGCCGCAGGCGCTAACTTGAATGAGACTCAGCCGACTAACTTGCCGTTAGGAGATAACATCTACAACCCAGTGCCATTGTTGTCTGATGACGATAACAATATTGGTAACCTGAACTTCGGTTTTGATCCTGGCACCACCAATTTAGGAAGCATCCGTGGTTCGATCTACACAGATGCAAACCAAAATGGCTCTCTAGATGGTGTTAGTCCAACAGTTGATACAGAGCTTCGAGATGTGAGCGTTAATTTGCTAGATGATGCTGGTAATGTCATTGCAACAACCAGTACTGATGAAAATGGCGAGTACATGTTCATTGGCTTGGATGTTGGCGATTCCATCACGGGTGTGAACTATCAAGTAGTGATTACTGACAATATCAATGTGACGCGTGATCTAAATCCGCTCGAAACTTTACCGTTGCTAATCAACTTGCGAGACGTAGCGGGTTCAAGCAGCAATCCTCTAGCAGGCGTTCGTGACGTTGTGGCTCAAAATGCTGGCTTTATATCAGATACAGAGTTCTTCTCAATTGGTAACAGATTCTTCTTTGATGCGAACCGAAACGGTATTGTTGATGATAATGAATCTGGCATTGAGGGCATTACTGTTCAGTGTTGGCTAGATGTTGACCAAAGTGAGACACCGAACGACCCGAGCATAGCTTCAAGTTCGGTAGTACCCGAGCCTGGTATTGATAACTTGATACGAACGGTTACCACCGATGAGAACGGTGAGTATGTTTGTACAAGCCTGCCAAACGGTAACTACATCGTCGTTGTGGCAGATGCTAACGGTTTTGATGAAGCGGCTGACGGTACGCTTGTGACTGGAAATGCCGGTGATAACTTCGCTAAAAATTGGAGCTATGCTCTGACCTTAGGCATTGATGATCCTGCAACAGTGGGAGTTGATGAGTCAACTCAACCTAATTTTTCTGCAGATTTCGGTGTGTCGGGTAATAACAGTATTAGCGGCACAATCTTCGTCGAAGCTGAAAGTTTAGTAGAGCCAGCCGATGGCAATACAACTATCCAAGCCGGAGATCTCGACGGTGTTGCTGGTGGCCCAAGCCCAGATAGCACGGTTGCGGGCGCTCCAGCTGACGACGTTACTGCCAGCCAAAATGTCCCTGTTGATCTATTGTTGGAGCAAGCCGACGGTAGCTTCCAAGTGATTCAAACTGTTGTTTCGGGCGCAGATGGAAGCTATATGTTCGACGGTTTGCCTGATGGGCGCTATCAAGTACGTGTTCGCCCAAGTGGTACGGGCATCGATGCTTATGGCCAAACTGGAGACCCTGATTTAGCCGCCGGTGCGAGCAACCCAACTGACTTGGTTTGCGACTCATCGACTGCTGCATTATGTGATAACACTGCGGCTACGCCGATAGACCTAGATTCGGCAAGTGCTAACACTTCTGCGGTAGACGTCGCGGGAATAGACTTCGGTTATCAGCGTGGCTTCGCAACTACGCCAGTAACGATGAATTTCTTCAGTGCAACTCGCTCAGGTTCGACTGTGAATTTTGTGTGGGAGACATCGAATGAAGTTGGTCATGCGGGTTTCCAAGTTTACGCCCGTAGTGATGAAGATTGGGAGCTACTAAATGAAGAGCTATTAGTTGGCAATATCGACGTAAGCTCTGATATTGAAACGAAACTATACACATTTGAAGCAACAACAGATGCAAAATGGTTTGCGCTAGTTGATGTGTCAGACACCGAAGAAGTTATTGCTCGAGGCCCGTTTGAAGTGGGTCAAGAGTATGGTGTAACTCTGGGAGAGAGCGAAAGTTTCGATTGGAGCTCGCTAGAACTCGGTTCGGAGCAAACTTTGGATGAAATTCGCAGCTCGGTAAATAGCAAGTTAGATAAACTGCCTATCGAAAGGGACGAAAGTGATCCCGAGTTTGAGGCATTCCTCAACGAGCTTGATCAAGAGGACGGAGAATAGTTATGAAAAGACTTAATTTAAGACTAGCAACAAAACTTGCATTCTCTTTAGCGTCAATGCTTGTTGCAACTTCTGTCACAGCAGTAGAGCTTCTAAACCTCGAAACTGATAATCAGGGTATGCACCGGGTTAGCTATGAGCAGCTATTAGAGCAAGGTGCGGATTTACGTGGGGTCGAAACTCGTCGTATGGGCTTGAGTCTAGATGGTGAACCAGTCGCAATTCTTGCCAATGGTCAAGATCGCTCATCTGGCTCTCGAGCGCAATTCGGCCCCGGCGGGTACATTGAGTTTTATGCTCCAGGCAGTGATAGTAAGTATACTGATGTGCAAACATTTACCTTGCATTCGCTGAGTAATCAGCAAATTCGCAATGGCCAACGTTTACTGATTCGGTCACAGCGTAATGCCGTGAATCTATCGCAAAACGCGTCAAGTGAGTATCAGTTCACCAAAATTGAGCATCAAGATAATACTTATTCCTTTAGTGCGCCGATCGCTGATGACCCGTGGAGCTTCGGCTTTACAATCAGTGTAAGGGCAACCCCAACCTATACTTTCAATTTAGAAGGAGTGGCTGGAGGTACAGCTAGCGCAAAAGTAGAAGCTGACATGGTAGGTTTTGTAGATCTTCCTATTGATGGCAATGATCATCACTACGAGGTGTTGGTCAATGGTGTACTTCTGGGAGACCAGCAATTTGACGGAAGTTCGGTTGACACATTTAGCTCCGATCTAGCAAGTGTTTCCGAAGGAACAAACACGTTTAAATTTAACTATCGACCTCTTGCTGAAGTGCCGTTCGACCGAATTTCTTTGAACGAAATTCGTGTTACCTATCCAAGAACAACCGTAATGACTGACGGTTATATTCAAGGCTTTTTCGACGCATCACAAATCCAGGTTAGCAATGTCTCAAGTGCGCGTGTGTATCACCGAGATCAGAACGGCGACATACGTCGCATAATTGGTTCTCGTCGCAGTGGTGATGGCATAATCTTCAGCACTCGAGGGCAAGCGGGCGAATACATAGTGGTTAGCGATGAGCAGGGTAGCGCTGGTTTTAAGCCAGTCACTGTTCGAGCGTTGCCTGAAGTTCAAGATATTTCTTCTGGTTCGGCCGAGTATCTGATTATCGCTCATCCGAGCTTGATGGGCGACGAGCTCGATGAATTGGTTGCTATGCGTTCGGTGGATTACAGTGTGAAACTGGTCGATGTGAATCAAGTATATGCGCAGTTTGGTAATCATAATTTTGGCCATCAAGGCATCGAGGCGTACATTGAGCATGCCGTCGAGAATATGAGCACAAAGTATGTGGTTTTAGTAGGTAATGACACTTACGACTACAAAAATAATAAATTTGCATCAGTTAGCTTGATGCCAACCAAATACGTTGAAACACAATTAGGTGGTTTGCGGATCACACAAACGGCCTCGGATGCCTCTTATGGCGATATTGACGACAATGGCACTCCTGATATTGCAATCGGTCGAATAGGCGCACGCACAAAAGCTGAAATCGGATTTGTCGTTAACAAGATTAAAGCCTATCAAGCTCGAGAGGGCTATGTGGGCAGAATCTTGATGGCAACAGATAAAGACGACTTGGGTACAGGCGTTAATTTTACGTCGGATGCTCAAGATCTTATTGATGCAATGCCCGCCGATTGGAGGGGCTCTTTACGTGAAGATTTTCGCGCCTTTCCAGAAGTTGATGGGCATCAAGAGGCGCATGACAAAGTGATTCGAGTAATCAATGCAGGTGTTTCGGTGGTCGAGTATATTGGTCACTCGTCACAGTACTCATGGGCGTTTACAACACCGCCTATGTTGACGTTTAGAGAAATCCCAGGCTTGACTAACGTAGGTAAGCCCGCAGTGATAACGCAATGGGGATGCTGGAATACTTACTATGTCGACCCGAATGGTAATACCATGGGTGATCGCTTTATGCTTGGTGGTGAAAATGGTGGCGTTGCGGTTTTAGGTGCGTCATCGCTGACTACCTCAGAGGGTGAGCGTGGTTTAGGTATTGAACTTAATAAGCGGTTATTTACTGACGGCGTGACGATTGGTGAAGCCTTAATTGCAGCCAAAAAATCCCTGGCCGAGAGAGCCGATCATCCAGATATCCAGTTAGGCTGGCAAATTCTAGGTGACCCGGCATTGGTGATTAATCCATAGGGGCTATTAATACATGAATGATAGCGGTCAAATTGACAAGCCCGTTATCTTGTAGATCCAGACATAAAAAAACCAGCATATGCTGGTTTTTTTATGTCGCATAAATGATCGGTATTTATAAGAACTGGTTTAGCAATTAGTCGTCGTTCAGCTGCTAATTGTATTTCTAAAATGAGTAACAAAGGTTTGTATATTTCGAACTCGGCTCATATCAAAATCTTCTGCGCTAAGAGGTTCGGCTAGAGCGCCATCTGCTAGCGAGATGGCTCGCTGAACATAGTCAGCTGTTGACTTGCAAAGCCAGTCGCCTCGTTCAACTTGTTCTAGAAGGGCTGCGGTTTGCTGAGCTGGGAACAGCGGCCCCTTCAGGGCAACTAAAATACCTCCCGCTTCCAGAGCGTGGCTTGCGCTTACGATTTCGTTACTTACAAAGTTATCTAATACTATAGAGCCTTCAGTTGGGCCTTTTGACGAGTCGAAGATTAAACGATCGCTGGTAATTCCCAGGTCTTGAAAACGCTGCTTTAACAACTTGGTTACATGTTGATCGCTCGCATCAAGAAGTAAGGTGTAGCCCTTAAGTTGATGCATTATATAAGCCCATGTCTTGATCACTTTGTAAGCTAAGCCAGACTTCGAGCCAATGCCGACAACCGTAGCTTTCGACGCCGCGACAGGGCGTGAATCGCTGGGTGCCACGTAGAACCGTTGGGCGTCGAGCTTGTCGTCAATAATAGAAACAAGAGGGGTTGCGTAAGCTCCTTCATGGGCAAGCCAACCAAACTGTCTTCCACAGAGATGCAAGCCAAGTGAGCGTTGTCGCGACCCAATTCGCATTCCGCAAACGTCGACCATAACATCAATATCATCTGCTCGGACTTTACGAGCGAAGTCAGCATCGCTCATGGTTGCTGAGGAGATAACGTTAACTGCCTCTTGAAATAGCCCGGATGCATTACTTTCTTTATGCCAGTACACGCTCACAGAGTCTTTGCCTAGACTGAGTTGGTTTATTACCGGCAGGACAATGCTAGTCAGCCAGTCTTCCGAAATTGCACCGATGGTAAAGCCAATTTTGAGGCTCAAGGCATCGCTAGGTTGATCGACATTATAGCGCCGATCTTTGGGTATAAATCTTTCATGCCACAGTGCTAACTCTTGATTGAGATCAACCTGGGTGAAGCTATTGTTATTCACTGAATTATGAATAAAGTTGCAGTGTGTAGGTGCATGTTTACTGCGAAGTAGGCGAACGTAGTCAAATGCTTGAACGGCCTCCTCGTGATGCCCGACTGTCTTTAGGCAGTCTGCCAGCTGAAAGGCCGCTCGATCATGCTCTGGCTGATGGTCAAGCGTTCGTCGAAACATTTTTATGGCGTACTCAAAGTTACCAACCATGCGTTGCGCAAGGGCTAAGTTATATAGCCACTGCCCACGTTCTCCAAATTGGTCGATCAATGACTTTAGTAAGCCAGCTGCAGCCGCTGGTTGCTTTGCTTCGAGTTGCAAACAAGCTTGGTTGTTCAAAATGAAAACCGACTCGGGGTTCAGCTGCGCGGCTCGTCCGCCCATGCGACGGGCTTGCTCAAATTTCTTAGACTTAAATAAACTACTGAATTGAATCGCATGAGCACTTGCATGTGCGCTTTCACGCTCAATGATTTCACTGGTTATTTCGACTGCTTCGTCATGCTTACTAGACCGCAGCGCGCGAATCGCCTTTGACGTCAAATCTACTATGGGTTTGCCGCTGTATTCATTCATTCCGATTCCCCCGAAACTGCAGGCTTTGCCGGAATCTTTGGCTTGTTTTGAACGTTTTGATCATGGCACCAATCGCGCCACTGGGAGCGCACTGTGTTGCCAAACTCAAACGCAAACTGGCGATTATTCATTAGCGAAGATTCGCGCATGCGCTTACGTAAACCAAATCGAAGATCTGTTAAGGTTTCTTTGATTTGAGCAAGCTCTTTTGCGCGCTCAGCGAATTCAACAACTGTTTTTGCGGCTAAGCCACTCAAATTCAAGCGGTGTAATATGCTCGCCGTTATGCGGCTCGCATGCGTATGGCCTGAAAGCGAAATTACCGGTACGCCCATCCAAAGTGCTTCCAAAGTAGTGGTAGTGCCGTTGTATGGCGTAGTATCTAGAGCAATATCAATATTATTGTATTCGTCTAAATGTTGTTCAATCTTGGCGTTTGATGTCTTGAGAATGACTCTGTCGTTGGGGATTCCGCGCTCTTCGAATTGCTCAAGAAAATAGTTAACTGCATTGCGATTGAGTAATTGTTGGCGTTTAACGTAAAGGGTGGACTTGGGCACAGCTAATAGCGCGGCAGCCCAGCAATCAAACGTTAGGCTTGAGACCTTGGCTAGATTATTAAACGAACCAAAGCGAATGTGTTCGCTGTTTTCATTTGGATTGATGTCCGGCGCAGATTCTAAGGGCTTGTAACACAAAAGACCGTTCGGTAAGCGCAACAGTTTCTCACTGAAAAACTCGTCGTTTAACCCAACAGGGTCGGCGATGCGATCGGTGATTCGGTAAGCGATATTTTTGAGTCCGGTAGTCGAAGGGTAACCTAACCAGCTGAGCTGAATGGGAGCTACGTGTTTTGCGAATACGTTCAGTCGATTACCGCCACTATGGCCGTTTAAATCTACCAGAATATCCACCCGGTCAGCTGATATTTGCCCTGCTAGCTTGTCATCGTTGTCCTCAGAGCTGTCGCGCCAGAGGTCACATAGCGCTTTGATTGACTCGGTCACGTGATCGGCCTTTTTTGTGTCGCTATACGCGACTATTTGAAAGTCCTTGCGATTCAAGCCTTCTAGTAACGGTGTGATGAAAAAGCTCACTGCATGCGCGCAAAAATCAGAGGAGACAAAACCGATTTTGAGTTGCCTATCTGGGTCATCGGTGCTCCATTTTTTTGAGCTCACTTGTTTACTAGATAAGGCCTTCCCAACCCAGAGTTGAGAGAGCTGATAATTGCTTTGCTGAGTTGTCGCCTCAGAGTAGTTGCTCCAATACACAAGGCGCTGAGTGTAATTTGGATTACTTGGGTCTAATGTTGCTGCGCGTGCATAACACTTATAGCCGGCTTCGGTTCGGCCAGTGCGGCAATAAATTAATCCGAGTTGGGCATGCGAGCTGGCATTTTTGGGTTGAAGCTCGAGTGCTCGTATCAACTCATATTCGGCAAGGTCTAGCTGAGAATCATTGCTCAACGCGAAGGCATATTCACGGTGAAGTGCGGCGACATTTGGGCTCTGTTTGCACAACGACGACATAATTTCGCAAGCATTTTTTGCCCTATTGTTTTCCGAGTAGACAAGGGCTATGTAGCGCAATTGATTGTTGCGCTCCGATCTAGTCATTGGGTCATTACTTGGCCGGTTGTCTATGCTGGTTTTTAGTTCATCAGCAAACTCTCTTGCTTGAGAGTGCCCCATAGATCTTAGGCATCGCAGTTTGGTTGTGTTCCTCCAAGGGGATATTTCAAGTTTTTCTAGTCCATCTAAGGCCTTCTGGTATTGACCCCTATTAAAGAAATTCTGTATCTGACTTCGTTCCACGTGCACTCTGTATTTTTATTGTTTTCATCAAAGTTTTAACGCGCCTGCAAGCCACATAATTGGTGCATGTAGCTAGAACAGAATGCATCAAAAAATGTCATTCAAATCACGCAAGCTTTGGCGAAGCACGTTGTTGTTAGGTGCGACCTAGATAATACCTAGTGTGCTTCGCTATGCCCCCAAATTAATCCCTAACTTAGTGTACACCAATAATATGAACAGACAAATTACTCGTGGTGTTTGGCTGATCGGTTTGCCCTGGCTTGAGGGCATTGCTGCCTGCTAAGAATTTCGGTGCGCCCTGTAAAATCGCAAATGAGCAAGAAAACCTCTTTTTTTGCAGCCCATGAAAACGTAAACTCAATACCTGAGCTTAGCTATGTCTAGGCACCTGATTTCTAGTTTAATTGCCCGCTTGTGAGGCCATTTTGTTTCAACAATTAAATCCTCAACAACGAGCGGCCGTTCAAGACTGCGAACGACCAATGCTGGTGCTCGCAGGAGCTGGTAGCGGTAAGACGCGAGTGATCACTTACAAGATTGCTTGGTTACTAACTAAGAAGTTCGTCAATCCTAAGAATATTTTTGCACTGACATTTACCAACAAAGCCGCGCGAGAGATGAAAGAGCGCGTTACAGAACTGCTCAATGCTGACGCTACCCGAGGACTTACGGTATCGACCTTTCATAGTCTCGGGATGGCTATTCTTCGAGAAGAAGTCGACGCTTCTGGTCGCAAGCCGGGTTTTTCAATATTCGATCCTGCCGATTCTGTGTTTGTGGTTCGAGAACTCTTAAAAGCTGATTTGGATGATAATGGTTTAGTCGATCAGGTGCGAAATCAAATCTCTAATTGGAAGAATGAGCTGGTTTCGCCTGAAGATGCGAACCGCCTTAGCATGACAAATCCGATAGAGTTAGCTGCGGCCAAGGTTTATGGAGAGTACGAGCGTTATCTGCAGGCGTGTAATGCTATCGATTTAGATGACATGCTGTATCTGCCAAATGAGTTAATGCGTAAATTCGATAATATCCGTATCAAGTGGCAAGATCGGGTCCAATATATGTTGGTTGATGAATATCAAGATACCAACGAGGCCCAATATCGATTGGTAAAGACCTTAGTAGCTGGTAGTCAAGGTAATGGGCTAACTGCTGTAGGGGATGATGATCAGTCTATCTACGCTTGGCGTGGCGCACAGCCAGAAAATCTGGTGCAGCTACAAACTGACTTCCCCTCATTGGAGTTGGTTAAACTCGAGCAAAATTATCGCTCTATGGGGCGCATTCTAGCCTTGGCAAATCACGTTATTCAGAATAACCCTCGTCCGTTTGATAAAAAACTATGGAGCGACCTGGGTTTTGGTGACCCGATCATCGTTATTAACGCAGAAAACGATGAGCGCGAGGCCGAAAAGGTGGTCGCAGGTTTAATGCAGCACCGCTTTCAAAATCAAACGCCGTATAAGAACTACGCGATATTATATCGAGGCAATCATCAAGCTCGAATGCTTGAGCAAAAGCTTCGTGAAATGCACATACCGTATTATTTGAGTGGAGGCTTGTCTTTCTTTGATCGTTCGGAGATTAAAGATGTGATGGCTTATTTGCGTTTAATCAGTAATCCCTCGGACGACAACGCCTTTGTGCGGGCGATTAATACACCACGCCGAGGTATCGGGGCGTCTACGCTTGAAGCCTTAGCTGAAACCGCCAAGGCAGACTCCGCTGATTCCGGCAAAATTGGGCTTGAAGCCTGCAGTCTTTATGATGCGATCACCAGTCCCTTTGTGCATCAGTTCTTGCAGCCTAAGCGTCAAAGCTCAATAAGAGAGTTTCAGCATTGGCTCGCCGAAATGATGGAGCGAGCACTGACTGACCCACCCTTAAAGCTGATCGACGATATTCTCAGTGATATTGATTATGAGGAGTGGGTTACCAAGCAGAGTGCCAGCCCTGAACAGGCTGAGATGCGCTGGCGAAACGTTGAAGACCTACTTAACTGGGTGAAGTCTATTGTTAAAAAAGATGACGCTAAAAACCTAGCTGACGTTGTATCCACGATTAGCTTGATGGGTATTTTAGAGAAAAATAATGAAGAGGAAGATGCCGATCAGGTGTCTCTCATGACTTTGCATGCCTCCAAGGGCTTGGAGTTTCCGCATGTCACCATTGTTGGCATGGAAGAAGAAATTCTGCCTCATAAAACCAGCATTGAAGACGATATGGTAGAAGAGGAGCGGCGATTATTTTATGTTGGTATTACTCGTGCCCAAAGAGAGCTTACCCTGTCGTACGCAAATCAACGTAAGCGTTACGGCGAAATTATTGAATGCTCCCCTAGCCGTTTCTTAGACGAACTCGATGAGCAGCACATTGTATGGGAAGAGAAGTTAGCCAAAGATCCAGCGCGCAAAGAAGAGGTTGGTCAAGCTCACCTGGCGGCTATGCGAGCCTTGCTTGGCTAGGCCAATTGCGGTATTCACAGCTAAAATAACTGTAATATTTAACCTTATCGACGAACCAAAAGCTTGACACATCTGGTACAATCGCGCCCGACGAACGAATAGGCGTGTGCGAATAGAATAAGCCTGAGAAGGCGAAGCGCCAAAAAAGTAGCTTAAGTCATTGAATTTAGTGTTTGTGAGCGGTTAAAAGCCTACTTTCATTCCGATGAAGCACGCTGCGACAGAATTTAAATTAGCTAAAAAATCTAAACCACACAGGTTTAGGCAATCTTAGGAGCACCTATGGCTGACAATAACGTTAGCGACGTAAATGCCAATGGCATGAGCGTTGAAGATCAAAAGAGGCGTCGTTTCCTCACAGGTATTACAGCTGGCTTTGGCGCGGTGGGCGTCGGCGCGGCAGTTGTACCGTTTGTATTGAGCATGAGCCCAAGTGAGCGCGCTAAAAACGCAGGCGCGCCGGTTCAATATGACTTCTCGAAGATTCAAGAAGGCCAATTGGTCAAAGTTGAATGGCGCGGTAAGCCAGTAGTTCTGCTAAAGAGAAGCGGCGAAATGATGGCGGGCCTTGATACAATCAAAGGTAGCCTTGCTGACCCTGATTCGGCTGCGAGCATTCAGCCAGGTTACGCTCAAAACAACCAACGAGCGGATGCGGCTCGCCCAGAACTATTGGTAATGGAAGGTGTTTGTACTCACCTTGGCTGCTCTCCTGTAGAAAAACTAGCGATTGGCCCCGACCCGCAAATGGGCGAAGATTCACAAGGTGGTTTTTTCTGCCCTTGTCACGGTTCAAAATTCGATCTTGCTGGTCGAGTATATAAAGATGTGCCAGCGACAACTAACATGCCTGTACCTCCATACAAATTTGAAGGTTCAGTAATCACCATTGGTGAAGACGACGGGAGGAACGCGTAATGGCTATTCATCGTCATGATAACCATAAGAGCGCTAATGCTTTTATGGAGTGGGTTGACCAACGTTTCCCTGCAACGAAAGTTTGGAATGAGCATCTTGCCGAATACATGGCAGCCAAGAACTTCAATTTTTGGTATTTCTTTGGCTCATTAGCAATTTTGATGTTGGTTGTGCAAATCGCCACCGGTATCTTTTTAACCATGCACTACAAGCCAGATGCTGAACTCGCATTTGCATCGGTAGAGTACATCATGCGTGACGTGCCCTTTGGTTGGCTAGTGCGCTATTTGCACTCTACGGGCGCTTCGATGTTCTTTGTAGTGGTGTACCTGCACATGTTTCGCGGCGTAATTTACGGTTCGCACCGCGAGCCACGTGAGCTTGTATGGTTAATCGGCTGTGTAATCTTCGTAGCTTTGATGGCCGAAGCATTCATGGGTTACTTACTGCCGTGGGGCAACATGTCTTACTGGGGCGCTCAGGTAATTCTGTCGTTGTTCGACGTGATTCCATTTGTTGGTCCAGCATTGACTGAATGGATTCGTGGAGATTTCGTTATCTCTGATGCAACTCTAAACCGATTCTTTGCCTTCCATGTAATCCTGTTGCCACTTATCTTGGTTGCTTTGGTGTTCTTACACCTTGTTGCGCTTCACCAAGTGGGTTCAAACAATCCTGACGGTATCGATATTTACGAAAACCTAGACGAAGACGGTAAGCCAGTAGATGGTATTCCTTTCTTCCCATACATCGTTATCAAAGACTTGATCGGTGTTGCTGGCTTCTTGATCGTTTACTTAGGCATCGTGTTTTTCTGGCCTGATTTTGGCGGTATTTTCTTAGAGAAAGATAACTTCGCGCCTGCGAATCCGCTGCAAACACCTCCGGATATTGTTCCGCTTTGGTATTTCACGCCGTTCTACTCAATCTTGCGTGCGAGTACTACATCGTTGCTATTCGCTCTTCAAATCATCACTGGTATCGTGTTTATTTGGATGTGGCTGAGAGCTAAGGTTAGTATCAAAGCTAAAGTCGCGTTGAGCGTTGTTGCCGCGGGCGTTATGGTTGGCTTGATGCTAGGTAGTGGTAAAGCATGGGGTGTTGTCTTGATGGCCGCCGCAATCGTGTGTTTCTTCTTGTTGCCATGGCTTGACCGTTCTCCGGTTTACTCAATTCGTTATCGCAGCATGCCGTTCAAAATCGCTCTGGTACTGTTCTTGGTAGCGTTCTTTATCTTGGGTTACCTTGGTATGAATGCTCCAACACCAGCCAAAACGTTATTGGCACAGGTTTGTACCGTAATCTACTTCGCATTTTTTGCGCTTATGCCTTGGTTTACTAGCATTGGTCAAACCAAGCCAGAGCCATCTCGCGTAACTTACGAAGCGCACTAGGAGACATTGAAATGAAAAAACTATCTCTATTATTAGTGACTTTGTTGTCAGCCAGTGTTTTTGCGTCAAGCGCCTTTGCTGCAGGCGGACATGGTGCAGCGGTTGACGAAGTTCACATGAATATGTCTGATAAGGCGTCGTTGCAAAATGGTGCCAAAATCTTCGTAAGCTATTGCTTGTCTTGTCATAGTGCTGAATATTCTCGTTATAACCGTGTTGCCGAAGACTTAGAAATTCCACTATGGCTACTAAAAGAGAACTTGATGTTCACGACCGAGAAAGAAGGTGATCTAATGAAAACCACTATGCCAGCAGAAGATGCTAAGGAGTGGTTTGGTGTTACACCTCCGGATCTTTCGTTGGTGGCTCGTGTTCGCAATCCTGATTGGATTTACACCTACTTGCGCGCTTTCTACCTAGATGAGAGTAGCCCAAGCGGTTGGAACAATTCATTGTTCGAAAACGTTGCTATGCCTCACGCGATGTATGAGCTTCAAGGCGTTCAGCGCGTTGTTGGCAAAGTGGATGAAGCGAGCCAAGAGGTAGATTCGCATGGCAAGCCGATAGCCAAAGAAGGCCAAACCATTGTTGGTGACACCATTTTTGAGCTGCAGCATTCGGGGAAACAGAGTCCTGCTGAGTTTGATAAGTCAATGGCCGATTTGACCGCTTTCTTGACCTATATGGGTGAGCCAGCGCAACTAAAGCGTAAAACGATTGGTGTTTTCACCATCGCTTTTCTGATTTTGTTGATGTTGCTATGCATCGTGCTCAAGGCTGAGTACTGGCGCGACGTACACTAGAAAACGCTGTTAACTAAACTAAGGCGCGGCATGAGAAAGCTCATGTCGCGTTTTGTTATTTATAAAGATTGCTAAAAATCGAATAGACAGGTGTCTATTCACTGTATTGTTAGCACTGAAATATCACAAAAAAATAGGAAAATTGTATGAGCACACTCGCAACCAGACGTTCGATTATGACGCTTTATTCTGGAACAGACTGCGTGTTAAGTCATGCGTGCCGCATCGTCTTACAAGAGAAGGATATTGAATGTGAAGTGGTCTACACTGACCCTTCTGATACTTGCCAAGAGTTGGCCGAGTTTAACCCTTATTACGAAACACCGACCTTGGTTGATCGCGACTTAATCTTATATGACCCGTTTATTATCAACGAGTACCTAGATGAGCGTTTGCCACATCCGCCATTGATGCCGGTTGATCCTGTATCACGCGCCAAGCAGCGATTGATGATCATGCGCTTAAATCGCGATTGGTTTGATTCAGTTAAAGCACTACAAGCAGACAAGCGAGATAAAGCGGCGCATAAAGTCATTCGAGATGGTCTTATCGCTATCTCTCCGTTGTTTACTGAGCAAGACTATGCAATGGGAGAGGAGTATTCCTTAGTCGATGTAATTTTAGCGCCACTGCTATGGCGTTTGCCTGTGCTTAATATTGTGCTTCCAAAGCAAGCGCAAGTTGTTGAAGAGTATGCTGAGCGATTGTTTGAGCGTCAGGCTTTTCAGGACAGTATGAGTGATACAGAACGAGATCTACGCGGATTTTAATCTGTCGTTTATCTATTTTAGAATCGCTTAAGGATAGTTATATACATGGCCTCAACGAAACCCTATTTATTGCGCGCAATCTTTGAATGGGCAGAGGATAATAGTTTTACGCCCCAAGTTTTGGTTAATGCCGAGGCAAAGGGCGTGGAAGTACCGGCGGCACATGTTGTAGATGGCCAGATTGTTTTGAATATTAGTTCTTCAGCAATTCAGCTGCACGTTATGGATAACGAGTGCGTCAGTTTTTCGGCAAGGTTTAGTGGTGTAGAACAAGATATTTTCTTGCCAATCGATTCTATTCTTGCCATATTCGCCCGCGAAAATTCACAAGGTATCTTTTTTGACGGTGCTGAAGGCGAAGATCTAGATCCAGAGCCAGGCGGTCCAACAACGGTCACCTCAAGTGAGCCAACACCGATTAAGCCAAAGGAAAAGGCAAAACGCGATACCTCGCACTTGAAAATTATTAAGTAATACCAGCGAAGCTAGCGGCTTAAATTTCTCAGGCGTTTCTCCAGGTCAATCAAGGTCGCCGCGTTGGTCTACCAGTTTCCAATTTTTGACCTGTTCATAAATAACGGCTGTTTCAATGTGTGCTACTTCGGGCCGCTCAGCAAACGAGTCGAGTACGAAGTCGCGAAGCGTTTCAGCGTCTTTTACGGCAATATGTACCATAAAATCATTTGCGCCACTTAGGTGGTATACGGTTAACACCTCATCTAAGTCAATAACGTAATCTTGAAAAGCTTGCAGCCCAACTCTCGAGTGCTGATTCATCCGAATGGCAACCATGGCTTGTAGGCCTAGCCCCAGCGCTATCAAATCTACCTCTACGTGCGCGTCTCGAATATAGCCGCGGGCTCGAAGATAGCGAACTCGCTCAAGGCAGGATGAAGGCGCTAAGCCTATTTGTTCAGCGAGCTCCTTGTTTGCAATCCGTGCATTGTTCCTTAAGGCGGCAATTATTTCGAAGTCTATTTGGTCTATGTCGCTCATAATGTCAATTCTCAGAATTAAATTCGGTGAGGAAAGTTAATGTCAAATATTGTATATGATAATAGACTATCTAACGAATGTGAGTGTGGTGCTGTAATGAAGAATACTAATAATGAACAACAAATTTTCGATTCAGCGAAAAAGTTATCTCCAAGACGAAATTCAACCAAAGCGAGGAGTGTTAGGGAGCTAGCCGCGGAGCAGCTTGTTCATTTCAATATTGAAGTTGACGGAGACCTTGGCCACGCCTTGCTAAGTGCAGTTGAACGAGTGTATGAATGCCAGGGCAATATCGAGTTGATGTGGCAAGAAGCTCAAGCGAGTATGGCTAACCTCGAAACTTCTGAAAAAGCGGCGCTTTTTAATGCCAAAAAATTTCTTTCCTTTCAATTAGCGAAGGTATTGGACACCCTG
Organism: uncultured Arenicella sp.; assembly: GCA_947499305.1. Classification (GTDB taxonomy): domain Bacteria; phylum Pseudomonadota; class Gammaproteobacteria; order Arenicellales; family Arenicellaceae; genus Arenicella. The sequence goes on from CANMNN010000003.1 coordinate 16,165, forward strand.
CAAAACCCGTTTAGAAGTAATTACCAAGCCTTAGGCTATAGCCAGTCGACAATGAGCGCTAAGTCGGCTTATCCGGTGTTCGACAATGTTAATGCAATCTTCTCGGCGACGCCGGCCATTACACGCACCGCGACGTATATATATGCTTGCGCTGATTGGATTAGTGATGCCTTTGAAGGCAAAGAAATGATGCTCGATATTTATTCGCGCTTGCTTAATCCAACCTCAATTTCTTTGGCTAATCATATTGTCGATCTCGAGGCAGGTAAGTATGCGTCGGAATACATGGCATGGAATTTTAATAGCGGCATGGCGGCAATCGATGCGACCTTATCGCATTTGCTCGGTCATGAAGACATCCTGATTGCGAGTCAAAATATTTATGGCGGTGCGCACCAGTTAATACACGATTGGTTCGCGAAACCTTCAAACTTGAATGTGGCGGTTGCGCAGTTTAGCGGCGAAGAGACCAAGGCTTTTGAAGAAACACTTGCTAAGGTAAAAGAGCAATATGCCGATCGAATAGCGGCCGGTAAACAAATATATCTTTATCTTGAGTCTCCTTGTAACCCGCATGGTTATGTGCTTGATGTACCCGCGCTGTGTCGGCTTGCCCATGAGTCAGGAATACGGGTGATCTTAGATGCCACAGTTGGTACGCCGTTCTTAGTGCAGCCTCTACAGCGGGAAGACAGTAGTGAGCGTCCTGACTTCGTAATTCACAGTTATACCAAAGACCTAACAGGTTCTGGTTCGGTAATTGCGGGTTGCGTGATCGCTCGTAATCAGGACATGTTCAATGCCAAGGGCGCGCCAGGCTGGGAAAACACCATGTTCTGGAATGTGTACTACGTAAAAGGCGCGTTTCTAAACGCCGATACTGCCTTTGAAGTAATGGCCGGTATGCGAACTCTTGAAGTGCGTATGCTCAAAAAGTGCATAACTACAAAGGTGTTCGCAACGTTCATGGACTCACATCCAATGATTACAGTGAACTGCAATGCCCTCAGTGGCAATACTAATTATGAACTTGCGCAGCAAAATCTATTTCTAGGCTTCCCTTCGGGTCTGTTCACTGTTGATATGGGTGAGCAGCTACCGCGAGAAGTATTCCAGCGCTTTTTCGATTGCTTGGAGCCGGCTTTCTCACACATGATCAGTTTAGGTCAAACAAATAGTATTGTTAGCTGCCCGGGCCTCACAACGCATTCAGAGCTAAACTCAGAGCAGCAGGTTGAGGCACAAATATTCCCAAGTACGATTCGTTTTGCAATGGGCATTGAAAACCCCATTGATTTGATCGAGCACATCGTTGCCGCAAGTGAGCTTGCGATTGACTCAACCATCGAAAATTATTCAAGCATGTTTATGCCTCTAGAAGAAGCGCGTAAGATGGCTAAAGATACATATCTTACTATGCAGCGAGACTACGCTAATGAAACCCTGTAATTCTCGGCAAACAGCAAACTAAATATTACCCTAGGCAACCGAATGAAACGTTTTATCGAACACTTACAAGATAGCATCGACGAAGTTAAACAAGCCGGCCTTTACAAAGCCGAGCGAGTAATTAATGGTGCACAACAAGCCGAGGTTGAAGTGAGCTCGGGTGATTCAGTGCTTAACTTTTGCGCGAATAATTATCTCGGCTTAGCGAACCATCCGACCTTAATTGACGCGGCTAAAAATGGCCTTGATCAACACGGTTTTGGCATGGCTTCTGTGCGATTTATCTGCGGCACACAAGATATTCATAAAACCCTCGAATCAAAATTGAGCGACTTTCTAGGCACCGAAGACACCATACTCTACTCCTCGTGTTTTGATGCGAATGCGGGCCTGTTCGAAACCATTCTTAGTGCCGAAGACGCAATCATTTCTGATGCTCTAAATCATGCAAGCATTATTGATGGGGTACGTTTGTGCAAAGCCAAGCGATTTCGATATGCAAACAATGATATGGCCGAACTCGAAATGCAGTTAAAAGCCGCCGATGAGGCAGGCGCACGTTTTAAGCTAATTGCCACCGATGGCGTTTTTTCGATGGACGGCGTTATCGCTAATTTGAACGCGGTATGCGACTTGGCTGAAAAATACAACGCAATGGTGATGGTCGACGATTCACACGCGGTAGGATTCGTAGGCGAGCAAGGTCGTGGCACTCATGAATATTGTGACGTAATGGGTCGAGTGGATATCATCACCGGTACGCTCGGCAAGGCGATGGGCGGCGCCTCTGGTGGATACACGTCAGGTAAAAAAGAACTAATAGAGTGGTTGCGACAGCGCTCACGCCCTTATCTGTTTTCGAATTCCTTAGCGCCTGCCATTGTCACTGCGTCTATCAAAGTGCTCGACTTACTAGCCGAGGGAGACGAGCTTCGTAGCACACTCGAACGTAATAGTGCGCATTTTAGAGCGCGCATGAGCGATGCTGGTTTTACTCTCTCAGGCGCTGATCATGCAATCATCCCTGTGATGCTGGGCGATGCTAAGTTAGCAGCCGAGATGGCATCACGTATGCTTGACGAGGGTATTTACGTTGTTGGCTTTTCATTCCCTGTTGTGCCAAAAGGTCAGGCTCGAATCAGAACGCAAATGTCGGCTGCACATAGTTTAGAGCAAGTTGATAAATGCATCGACGCCTTCATAAAAGTCGGTAAAGACATCGGAGTGATTTAGCATATGAAAGCACAAGCCCTGAATAGTAAGTCAATGAAAGCCCTATCAAAGTTACACCCTGAGAAGGGCATATGGATGACCGACGCCGAGATCCCAAGCGTTGGGCCAAACGATCTACTTATAAAGATTCGCAAAACAGCCATCTGCGGTACCGACATGCATATTTACGCGTGGGACGAATGGTCGCAAAACACCATTCCAGTGCCCATGATAGTTGGTCATGAGTACGTTGGAGAAGTTGTGGATATGGGCCAAGAAGTGCGAGGTTTCGAGATCGGCAACCGCGTTTCAGGCGAGGGTCATATCACGTGTGGACACTGTCGTAATTGTCGCGCTGGCCGTCGCCATTTATGCCGGAATACATTCGGAGTGGGCGTTGATCGTCAAGGTGCCTTCGCTGAGTATTTAGTCATTCCAGCATTTAACGCTTTCAAAATCCCAGACAATATTAGCGATGACTTGGCCGCTATTTTTGATCCATTTGGTAATGCTGTTCATACCGCTTTGTCTTTTAACCTAACAGGAGAAGACGTGCTCATAACTGGCGCCGGACCGATAGGTATTATGGCTGCGGCGGTAGCAAAGCATGTTGGCGCACGTCATGTGGTGGTGACAGATGTGAACGACTATCGCTTAGACCTTGCTTTGAAAATGGGCGCAAGTCGAGCGGTTAATGTGGCTAAAGAATCAGTCGAAGATACCATGCAAGAATTGGGTATGACCGAAGGCTTTGATGTTGGTATGGAAATGTCGGGCGTGCCATCGGCCTTTACTTCAATGTTAGAAAATATGAATCATGGCGGCAAGATCGCCATGCTAGGCATACCGTCAAACGACATGGCCATCGATTGGACCAAAGTTATATTCAAAGGCCTCGAGATCAAGGGCGTTTATGGGCGAGAAATGTTTGAAACCTGGTACAAGATGGCGAGCTTAATTCAATCAGGGTTGGATCTATCACCAATGCTTACACACCAATTTCCTATCGAAGAATTTCAAGCTGGTTTTGATATGATGGCATCAGGCCAATCGGGTAAAGTTATTTTAGATTGGTCATAGGTGTAAACTAATAATCATTGCTGTATAGGTATAAATTGCGGCTTTTGAAAATAGCTTCCAATGGCCCTAAGATACTCAGAGGTGACATTATGTTCATCGATATAAAAATTACCCCTTAGTTTAAAAATGTAATTATCAGGCTTTTTATATCGGCTGTTCGTGAATAGTTGATTTTTCTCTGCCCTCAATACCACCAGAATCACGAAGTTGTTGACCTTTGACCTACTACCTTTGTTGCCCGCAGGCAAAATATAAGTAGTATTGATATTCTCGGGGTGGTAAATATCATTCTGTTAATATGTTTGTTGTGGCTAAGAAGGTTAGAGTTACGCGGCCATTACCGTCATTGTTGTTAGTGATATCAGAACCTGTAATATCTGTTATTGATGATTCTGTGAAGCCGCCACCGCCACCGCCACCGCCGCCACTGCCGCCACTGCCACCGCTTCCGCCACCACCACCGCCGCTGAAGCCACCGCCGCCGCCACCACCGGCACCGCCGCTGAAGCCAGTTGAAGTAGAGCCGTCTCCGCCGCTTCCACCGCTTCCGCCGCTTCCGCCGCTGGCAAAGCCGTCGCCGCCCAAGCCGCCCAAGCCGTAGAGGCGACCATCCTGGCCATCTCCGCCGAAATAGCTGCCGAACCCGCCCGCGGCCTCGGCAAAGCCGCCACCGAAGTAACCTCTAGTACCGTTAGTACCGTTCGTACCGTTCCTACCGTTGCGGCCGTTAGAAAGGCCAGTACCTCTGCCGCTGCCGGCGCCGCCACCGCCACCTACAATGATTAGCGGGGCTCCATTCGAGCTTACTACTGCTGATAAGTCACCGCCACTGCCGCTTTCACCCTCTTTACCAACAATGAGCGTTAATTTTTCACCAGCGGCTACATTCATCGTCACCACAATCCGCCCACCTAGGCCACCATTGTATATACCGCTATTGCCACCATTTGCGCCCTCTACAATAACCTTCATTCCGTCAACTCCATCAGGAAATAGAAGCTGGGCCCTAATGGAGGGGTCATTAAAAACCAAGGTTCTTGTTCTAGGCTCAACCAGCAACAAAGATAAAATAGGAGGGATGAACCCAGTATCTTCACTCCGCGCTTGACTTGGTGTCGAGCTGGTAAATAAAAGTGTTGTAGTAAAAAGCGGGAAAAGCACCCGATATAGTAATGAGTTCATATGTAACTCGTAAAGTTTTTAGATTAAATTAAGTAAGCGCTATTATTTAGACAGAAGGTCTATCTTGCAGAGTTATATTTTTTTGATCATAGTAGTTTCGAATAAATTAAAGAGCAATCATCCATTTATTGTGACTAAAAAAGCAAATTTGGGCTAGAGTAAAAGTTACCTAAGTGTCAGCTAAGGGCAGAGGCTGTGTAAAAACGTGATTCGTATTATAATAACTCCTCTCCGCTGGAGAATCTTGAATGGCCGCTTAGGGCAATTAACTGACATAGATTTCGAGAGACTTTAGAGACGACTTTGGTGAATTAGTCGACTTTGATTTTTTAGCCCTTGCTTAGATTCGATAGTCACGTGTTTACAATGATCTGAGCGTCGAAGTTGTTAAAACTATTCGGTAATCCCTCGTTTGCTATCTCGATATATAGCTTTAATGACAGATGCTCCCATTAAGACCATTACCACTGAAAATGGTAGGGCTCCTACAACCATAGAAGTGCGAATTGCATCTAAGCCACCTGCAAGCATTAAAGCGGCAACCATGCCACCCAAGGCCAAGCCCCAAACCAGAATATGTGAGCGCGATTTTTCGCCTTCTTCTCCGCCGGCGCTAATCGTGTTGATTACCAACACAGCTGAGTCAGCGGTGGTTACTAAATAGGTCATCAGTAGTACCACAATAACTACCGACATCGCTAAAGCCAAGCCCGGTGATAGCAACACTTCAACCATGGCGAAAATTTTATCGCCTTTATTTGCTTCGCTGATCACTCCGCCAGCAATGCCTGACAATTCAAGGTCAATAGCAGTGCCGCCGGCCCACGTAAACCAAACAAAGCTCATTAGTGATGGCACAATTAACGCGCCCAATACAAATTCACGAATTGTTCGCCCTTTCGATATACGCGCCAAAAACATGCCAACAAACGGCGCAAAGGCAACACACCAAGCGAAATAAAATACCGTCCAATCGCTTTGCCAGTTTGAAAGTTTTTGACTTAATTCGGTGCCATCGTTGGACCAAACGGTGAACATCAATGTCGGGAGTTCGATGACGTAATCGAATAAACCTAGCCCGAGGTGTTTCAGCCCAAACCATGTGGAGCCAAAGATTAAGAAGAATGACAGTAAGAAAATACTCAGAGAAAGGTTAGCGTTTGAAAGCCACTTAATGCCTTTGCCAACGCCTGAGAACGCCGACGCGATTGTAGCGCCGGTGATTAAGCTAATCGCCATCACAATGGCGCTGGGTGATGCTTGACCTTGTTCGTTTAATAGCCACTCGCCTAAGCCAATGCGGTACATCCCCGCAACAAACTGTTCAACACCATAGCCGAGCGCTTGAGCCGCGCCAAGAATAGTGGCGACTACTGCAACGATATCCACCGTATGGCCCAATCCTCCTGACATGTGTTTGCCAAATATAGGCGTCAGTGAGGAGCGAACGGTGAGAGGTAAACCGCGTCGATAAGAGAAATAAGCCATTGCCAAACCGACCACGACATAGCATGCCCAGGTACTAATTCCCCAGTTGAGAAACGACCACTTATAGGCATTTCTGAGATTGTCTTCAGCGCCAGCGGTGGCTAAGCCTTGTATTACTTCGGGGCTGTTGCCAAAGTGGGTCACGGGTTCGGCAATCGCCCAGGTTAACATGCCAACACCAATGCCCGCGCTGAACATCATTGAGTACCAAGAGAAGTTCGAGAACTCGGGTTGTTCGTCAGGCCGCCCAAGCTTTAGCTTGCCCGCGGTTGGCCAGATCGCTAAGAAGAGTGACGCGATAACAAACGCTGCAAGTAACCAAACGTACCAAGCGGCGAACTTGTTTAAAATAAATGACTGCATCGCACTCAAAATACTGCCAGCCTGATCGGGCAATACTAGAGCCCAAACGATTAAGCTGCCAACTAGAAACTTTGCCGATAAAGTAACCGCACGCGAGAAGCCATTGTAGAAGCCTTGCTCTGCAGTCTTAATTGGTAGATCGAGTAAAGGTGGTTTGATCGACATGGTTCTCCTTATTGCTGTTTTTACACGTGAGAAGATGCCTGAAAAAGAGAGTGGCCTTGAGCGTTTTAACAATCAGCCTTGAGCAGTTTCTATGAACAAGCAAGCGTGTCTTTGATAAAAAGCCCGCCAGAAAAAAGCGGGATCTTGAATCATTCTATCTGTGCTTGTGCTTAACTGAAAGCAAAACGTATTTTTATACACACGTGAAAAAATAAGCCCTGAAATGCCTCATAAAACGCACAAAAATTTCAGGGCTGTGAACCTAAAGCGGTTTCTAATTTGCTTTAATAACCGAACCGCCTTTCATAACAAAATCTATGTTTTCTAGCAGTTGAATATTCTTTAAGGGGTTGCCTTTAACAGCAATAATGTCGGCGTATTTGCCAATGTCGAGTGAGCCTAAATTATCGCTTTCACCCAATAAATCAGCGGCATTGACCGTGGCAGAAGTAATAGCTTGAATTTCGCTCATACCGTTGTCGACCATTAACTTGAACTCTTGAGCATTGTCGCCATGGTTAGACACGCCGCTGTCGGTGCCGAAGGCAATTTTAACTCCTGCATCAACTGCCTTGGCGAAATTGGCTTTTAGCTGTGGGCCGATTTCACGAGCCTTAGGGCGAACAATTTCGGGGAAATAGCCATCAATTTCGGCCTTTTTAGCTACGAATTCGCCCGCTAATATAGTTGGAACTAAATAGGTACCGTATTTCTTCATTAGCTTTCGTGTCTCATCATCCATGAGGGTGCCATGCTCAATGCTATTGATGCCGGCTTTAATTGCGCGTTTCATTCCTTCAGCGCCGTGAGCGTGAGCGGCAACTTTAAAACCATAGTCTTTCGCGGTACCCATGATAGCTGCGAGCTCGTCGTCCATAAACTGCGGATTTTGGCCGCTCTTGGCGGTACTCAACACGCCACCAGTTGCGGTGATCTTGATTAAATCAGCACCTTCTTTATAGCGTTGACGCACGGCTTTTCGAGCTTCAGCCGTGCCATTAATTACACCGTCCTTAGCATGGGGGTCGCCCATTAAGTCAGCACGATGGCCATTTGATGGGTCTGCGTGGCCGCCTGTCGTCGCTAATGCTTTACCTGCTGTGAATATGCGTGGGCCTTGAATATGGCCTTGTGCAATTGCGCTACGTAATGACTTAGTTACTGTGCCGTCATCACCCAAGTTTCGAACCGTGGTGAAGCCTGCATCAAGGGTTAGGCGTGCGTAATTTACTGATCGAAATGCGTAGTCGGCGGTATTTAAAGTGTAGCCTTCAATATACGAGCGTGGGCTGCTTTGAGAGGTTAGGTGAACATGCATATCAATTAAGCCCGGTAAACATGTTGTATCGCTCAAATCGACAATCGACTCGGCCTGCGCAGTTGAGTCGATCGCGCTAATTCGGCCGTCGGTAATGCTAAAGCTACGCGGGCCCGTCAGGCGCTGTTTTTCTACGTCAACAGTAGCGCCACATTTTACGATTACGTCGGCGGCAAAGGCGCTTTTGGCAACTAAGCTAAGGCTCAAAAGAGCGGCGGATGCGATTAGAGTTTTTTTCATGGAATTTATTATCGATTTGTTTATCCGAAGCCTTAGCCTAACACATGATACTCTAGCGATTCGTCGACACACCTCATCACACTAGGCACATGCGCGGGGCCAATTCATGCATAACAAAATAGGCCTGATTTATGCCTTTTCTGCCTACACACTGTGGGGAATTATTCCGCTTTTCTGGAAGCAGTTAGATCACGTAGATAGCGTTGAAATTGTGATGCATCGCATGGTTTGGTCGTGTGTTCTGGTGACCATGTTGATTTTATTAAGCCGTCAGTGGGCGAGTTTTAGACCGTTGCTCTCGCAGCCTAAAATCATGTTGCGCCTATTGCTTGCATCCGTTTTGATCTCGGTCAATTGGGCGGTATTCATTTGGGCAGTAAACAATGATCGTTTGATCGAGACATCATTGGGTTACTTTATGAACCCTTTGATCAGTGTGGCCCTGGGGGTAATCTTGTTTTCAGAAGTGCTCAGGCTAGGGCAATGGCTGTCATTGTTGGTTGCCGGCATTGGCGTTGTCTATTTGTTTGCAACGCATGGCTCCTTTCCTTGGATATCGTTGGTTCTAGCCCTTAGTTTTTCTTTATATAGCGCCGTTAAAAAGAGCATCAGCGTACCAGCAACACACGGCATGGCTATAGAGACCCTGTGTTTCTTTGTGCCGGCATTAATCTATTTGGTCTACATAGAGTGGCAGGGAAGTGGCCAATTCTTTGAGGGGTCAAGCAATTCATGGATGCTTATTCTTGGTGGTTTGTTCACGCTGATTCCTTTACTGCTGTTTGCAGCCGCTGCCAAGCGGATTAGCCTAACAGCCTTGGGAATGATGCAATACATTGGCCCTACCTTGCAGCTTGTTTGCGGAGTGTTGATTTATCAAGAGCCTTTCGGCAGCCAGAAAATGATCGCCTTCGGTTTTATTTGGTTCGCGTTGGCTATTTTTTCGGCCGACCAATTATATGACCGACGTCGTCGGAAATCGGCTGAGCGTCGCGCTGTTTGATATTGTAGTGGAGTTTACCGGCTCAAATAGGCCATCGCTTCTTCCATGCCTTTTAAGCTTAATGGATACATGCGGTCTTCCATCAAGTCTTGAATGATTTTGGTGGAATGCGTGTGCGCCCAATATTGTTTTGGCGTTGGGTTTAGCCAGACCATTTTCTCAAAGGTTTCATTGAAACGGTTCAACCAGTTTGCGCCGGGTTCACGGTTCATGAAATCTATGCTGCCGCCTGAATGCGTGATTTCATAAGTTGCCATGGCCGCATCGCCGACGAAGATGATCTTATAGTCGCTGCCAAACTTGCGTAATACGTCATGCGTTGGTGTTACTTCGTCATAACGCATTTCACTGTTTTGCCATAGGCCGTCGTAGATAAAGTTATGGAAGTAGTAATACTCCATGTGCTTGAACTCGATACGCGCGGCACTGAAAAGTTCTTCGCAGGTTTTGACATACGGGTCCATCGAACCGCCAACATCAAACAGCAGTAATACTTTTACCGCATTGCGTCGCTCAGGCACCATTTTAATGTCGAGCAGTCCAGCGTTGTGTGCCGTTGATTTGATGGTGTCATCTAAATCAAGCTCGTCTTCGGCGCCAGAACGCGCGAATTTCCTTAAACGGCGGAGCGCCATTTTAATATTGCGCGTGCCCAGCTCAATGCTATCGTCTAGATCTTTAAAGTCGCGTCGGTCCCAAACTTTAACCGCCGAACCATTACCGCCTTCGCCGCCAACCCGGATGCCTTCGGGGTTGAAGCCGCCATTACCGAACGGCGAAGTGCCGCCGGTGCCAATCCATTTGCTGCCGCCTTCGTGACGTTCTTTTTGCTCTTCTAAGCGCTTTTTGAAAGTTTCGATTAGCTCTTCTAAGCCGCCAAGGCTTTCAATTTTTGCTTTCTCTTCTTCGGTTAAGGTTTTGAGGAACTCGCTTCGAATCCAGTCTTCAGGGATTAGTGCTTCGATAAAATCGTCTATCTTCTCCAGCTCGGTGAAGTGAGCCTTAAACGCACGATCGTACTTATCAAAGTTCTTTTCATCTTTGACCATGATAGTGCGCGCCAGATAATAGAACTGCTCCATGTCGGCGAACACAATATGGTGTTCAAGCGCAGTAATCAGGTCAGACAGTTCACGAATAGTAACTGGCAGGCCTTGGCGACGCAGTGTTTGAAAAAAGTTAAGCAGCATAATTTCTCAACGATGATTTAGCATGGCATGTCTAGCTTGAAGAGTCAGCATTCAAGTAGTCTATCGATTATTGATTTCGGGTCTCACGACGGTGCATAAAAGCTAGACGTTCAAGTAATTGAACATCTTGCTCGTTCTTGAGTAGCGCGCCGTACAGTGGCGGAATGGCTTTGTGGTTATCGCGATCTTTTAAAATATCATCAGGAATGTCGTCGGCCATTAGCAGCTTCAACCAATCGATCAACTCTGATGTTGATGGCTTCTTTTTCATGCCGGGTACTGAGCGAACTTCAAAGAAAACATCCAGCGCTTCCTTTACAAGGTTTTGCTTGGCTTTAGGGTGATGAACTGAAACGATTTGCTCCATGGTTGTACGATCAGGGAAGTTAATAAAGTGAAAAAAGCAGCGGCGCAAGAAAGCGTCAGGCAGCTCTTTTTCATTGTTCGAAGTGATGATGATTATAGGGCGGTGCTTGGCTTTTATGGTCTGACCGGTCTCGTAAACAAAGAATTCCATCTTGTCGATTTCAACCAGTAAGTCATTTGGGAACTCGATATCTGCTTTGTCGATTTCGTCGATCAGCAATACCACTTGCTCGTCGCTCTCGAATGCCTCCCAGAGTTTGCCTTTATCAATATAGTTGCTAATGTCGTTTACGTCTGCGTCGCCCAGTTGCGAATCACGTAAACGAGATACTGCGTCGTATTCATATAAGCCTTGTTGTGCTTTGGTGGTCGACTTGATGTGCCACTGAATTAAACGCTTACCTAATGAGGCTGCGACTTCTTCGGCCAACATGGTTTTACCAGTGCCGGGCTCGCCTTTAATAAGAAGAGGGCGTTGTAGAATGATCGAAGAATTTACCGCGAGGCTTAGGTCGTCGGTTGAGATATAATTGTCGCTGCCGTTAAATTGCATTTTTCACCTGTGCAGATTGCGAAGTTGCTATATTAGCCGCGCATTATAGAGCAACTATCTGAACAACTTGTATGCCTACAGATCAATATCAGTCATCAATGTTCCAAAGCCAGACACATGTCTTGAAACTTTTTGAGGCAGACGTCGAATATTGGCCAGAGCTGTATTCTCCGGAGCACGGTATGGCACTTTATCGTGAGCTTTTGGATGATATCCATTGGCAGCAAGACCGCGTTACCGTGTATGGAAAACAACACCTTGCTCCACGTTTGTCACGCTGGTTTGGCGAGCCTTGGATGGACTATTCCTATTCAAACCAAACCATGAAAGCATCGCCAATGACCTCTTTGATTAAAGAGATTCAACTCAAGGTCGAGCAGCACAGCGGTGAGCGCTTCAATAGCGTGCTCGCAAATTATTATCGTGATGGCGCCGATTCAAACGGCTGGCATAGTGATGATGAACCAGAACTGGGGCATAATCCCGTTATTGCATCGCTCAGCTTCGGTGCGCCCCGAGATTTTCATTTGCGTCATAAGCGAAACAAAGATTTGAAACATAAAATGACTTTAGAGAATGGAAGTTTATTAGTTATGCGAGGTAGCACTCAGCGGTGCTGGCAGCATCACATACCTAAACGCGCCCATGCTCAAGGCCGTGTGAACCTAACGTTTCGAACAATTGTTCAATCTTCTTAATACCCAAACTTCTTAACACCCTAACTTCTTAACAAAAGACGAGCCCAAATTTCATGGATTTTTCAGAATTTAGCCTTAGTAACCTAGACACCTACATAACCCTTTTTACAGAGCACGGCCCCACGTATTTGATCAAATTTTTGACGGCCTTCCTGATCTTTTGGGTAGGTAAACGTATCGCCCGCTGGGTCACCAATATGGTTGTTGCCGGAATGCGCAAAAACGATGTCGATAGCGAGCTGCAAGGCTTTTTCAATAGCCTGATCTATTGGGGTTTATTCGCGCTTGTGTGTATTACTGCGTTGGGCCAGTTGGGAGTACAAACTGCTTCTTTTGTCGCGATTCTAGGTGCCGCGGGTTTGGCCGTTGGCTTAGCGCTTCAAGGTTCGCTTTCGAACTTTGCCGCGGGCGTGCTGATTTTAGTATTACGCCCGTTCCGTGTCGGTGAATTTGTCGATATAGCAGGAGAGTCGGGTAAGATTCAATGCATCAAAATTTTCACCACCGAGTTGCGTACCGGTGACAATAAGTGTGTGATTATTCCAAATGCGAGGGTGTTAGACAGTAATATCGTCAATCATTCTTCAACCGGCACTAGGCGTGTCGATTTAGTATTTGGCATTGGTTACGATGACAATATCCAGCAGGCTCGCGATGTGATTAAAGGGATCATGGACGCGGACCCACGTATTTTAAAGGAGCCAGCTGCGGCGGTGATGGTGTCTGAACTGGCCGATAGCAGTGTTAACTTGGCAGTGAGGCCATGGGTTAAAACTGAGGATTATTGGGGTGTAATGGCTGACATGAGAGAGAGCGTTAAAAACTCCTTTGATGATCAGGGTATCAGCATCCCGTATTCACAAATCGACTTACATATTCATAAACAGGGCGAATAGCCTTGCGGATCAATACTCTTCGAAATTATTTTTTATTTTTAGACGACATTTCATTGAGTCACATATCGGCTTAGACAGTTCGCCCCCCCAGCAACAAGGGGGCGGACTATTGTCCGGTGTGGTGGCTTTGCTGAGCTGGGTCTTTTGCTGAAAACTTGTTTTAAGTTATCTAGCTAGGGGCTAGCGAATTCTGCGTCTAAGTCTTTAGCCACTCTTTACTTTTGATTCATGCCTCGATTTGAACTTAAGCCCACAACGCGAACCAACAAGTCCTTCGACGTCAAGATAATAGCGTTGCCAAGCAGGACTAAGGCAAAACCTAATATGGTATTGCTGCGCCATTCAAAGCCCTCAAAAACGCTGCTCAAGCTGACCGCGACAACTGGGAATAACACGATTACATAGCTTGCTCGTTCGGGGCCCATTTCTTTAAGTAAAACATAGTAGCTGGCAAAGGCGATAACCGTGCCAAATATCGAGAGATATAATAGTGATAACACGTAGCTTTGAGAGCTTGAAAAAGTAAACTCAGCATCGCTCAATAAAACCCAAGCGGTCAGTATCAACGCGCCGTAAAGCATGCCCCAAGCATTAACTGCGAACACATCCATTCCGGTGTTTGAGTTACGAACACTGACCATATTGCCCAAAGATGCAATCAGCGCAGAGGTTAACACTAATGCAAGACCCAATAAGGCACTCGACCCATCGCTAAAACGAGCTAAATCGTGCCAAAACAAGGCGACGATTCCGGCAATGCCCAATAGCGCACCTAGGTATGTTTTTGGCGCAATTCTAGTGCCAAAAAATAGACGCGTATTGACGATGTTCATCAATAACATCGTAGAAAATGCAATTGACGTCATCGCCGAGCTTAAGTAGCGTTGGCTTGAATAAATGACTGCGTAGTTTAGGCTAAAGTTAAACGCGGCGAGTAATACGATGTAGGCGTGGTCACGCCGCCCAAAGACGAGTGGAATTTTCGCCCAAAGGCAGTAAGCCCACATCAAGACTGCCGAAATCATAAAGCGGTAAGCCACCGACGCTGCGACATCAACTTCTCCAAGTTGAAATTCAATCGCAAGCCACGTCGAGCCCCAGACCAAAACGGTGACGATGTACAAAAAAAGATTTTTCATAAAGTTGGTTCGATTTGAGCCCAAACCGTGATTAAAGCTAGAAGGCAATTGACCTGCAACGCTAACACACTGGTGAGCTGAAGACTTAATAAGATATACAAACCAGCAGATTCGACGCTTAAGGCTTTAATCATCGAACGGCTTTCGAGTAGAATAGCGCACTTAATTTCAAACTCCTTGATCTCTTATTTCTGTGACCGGCAAACTATTTATTATCTCAGCGCCGTCGGGTGCTGGCAAAACCAGCTTAGCGCGCGCGTTGATAGCCAATGTGGGCGAAGCGAAAATGTCGATCTCGCATACAACCCGGCCTCGTCGCTCTGGTGAAGTCGATGGTGTAGACTACTTCTTTGTCAGTCAAAGTGAGTTTTTATCCATGGCTGATCAAGGTATTTTCCTTGAACATGCTGAAGTGTACGGCAATTATTACGGTACCTCACGTACCGCGGTTGAAGCGATGCTGGCTGAAGGTACGCACGTGCTATTGGATATCGACTGGCAGGGTGCGCGTTTAGTGCGCGAGCAAATGCCAGAGGCCGTGAGTATTTCCATTTTGCCGCCATCTGTTGCTGAGCTTGAGCGTCGGCTGCGCAGCAGAGGTAGTGATTCGGAAGACGTTATTCAAAGTCGAATGCGCCAAGCCTATGACGAGATGCAGCACAGCAATGAGGCCGATTTTCGCGTATTAAACGATGATTTTAACCAAGCTTTAAACGATTTAACGCTGATACTTAATGGCGAAAGTGATAAACTTCGGCCCCTTAACGTGGATCTGCAGAATTTACTTAGTAACTCGGCAGACTAAGAATTGTAAAACGTTGGCTTTTCGCGCTTGTAGGTTTTCCTATAAATCGCAAAGCAAGCGTTCAATTTCAGGCTTTTGGCCTGCGTACCCCCTAATTTAATTAATTGAACATATTGAGGAGTTAGCAATGGCTCGAGTAACGGTCGAAGACTGCTTAACTAACGTAGATAACCGCTTTCAACTGGTTTTAGTTGCAACAAAACGTGCACGCCAAATTTCTTTGGGCGCCGAACCGTTTGTTGAAGAAGAGAATGATAAACCAACGGTGCTTGCTTTACGCGAAATTGCTGAAGGTTTGGTCACTCGTGATATTCTTGACGACACAATTGAAGAAGAAGTACTAGAATTCCTAGAAACCGAAGGCGAAGAGTCTACCGAAGCAAGCGGTTCTAGCGAATCTTCAGAGCTAGACGCGCTAACAGCGGCATTACAAGCTGAGCTTGCTAGTACTGACGCAGCTGAATAATTTTGCGGTTTTCCCCGCGAGTACTCAAAGAGTCGAGCACTCTTAGAGAGCTTTTAAGAGCTGAGCCTGTTACCCTTTTGGGATAATGGTCTCGGCTTTTAATTTCTCTGGCCTGCTGATTTTATCTTTTTGACGGGATTCGTTCTCTCGCTCTGCACGCGAACAACCGCCTCTAAAACAGCCCGGCAAACCTAGATGCTACGCCCCACAAATCCAAGCCCAAGCAAGCGCCGCTTTTTCTCGCCTTCGCCAGAAAAAGCAATTCGTGCTGTTTGCAAGGGGCGTTTGTCGGCCTATTTATCTCAAGACGCGATCGACGACGTTTATCGCGCGTTTTTGTTTGCTGAGCAAGGCCACCGAGGCCAAACTCGAAAATCTGGTGAACAGTATATTCATCATCCCATTGAGGTTGCTGACACTCTAGCTGAGTTGCAAATGGATTCGCGCACTTTGATGGCCGCCTTGTTGCATGACGTAATCGAAGATACGCCTGCAACCAAAGACGAGATTGTCGAGAAGTTCGGCGACGACGTTGCGCTGTTGGTTGACGGCGTGAGTAAGATTGGTCAAATAAGCTTTGACAGTAAAGAACAGGCCGAAGCTGAAAATTTTCGCAAGATGCTTATGGCCATGTCAGAAGACGTTCGCGTGATGATTATTAAACTCGCCGATCGTTTGCATAACATGCGCACACTCGGCAGTATGTCGAGTGAAAAGCAGAAGCGAATATCTAAACAAACTCTCGAGATTTATGCGCCGATTGCCGAACGCCTCGGCCTATATCACTGGGCGCGAGAATTGCAGGATTTGTGTTTTTTATATATGTATCCGCAACGCCATCGCGCGATCAGCAAAGCAATTGAACAGCGCCAGGGCAATCGAAAGCTGGTAGTCGAAAAGCTTAAAGGCTCCTTAGAGCAAACTCTTAAGGGCTCCAAATTAGAGGGCTTTAAAGTTAAAGGACGACAAAAAAGCGTGTTCAGCATTTATAAAAAAATGCAGAAGAAGCGACGCTCTTTTGATGAGCTATTCGATATTTACGGTTTTCGAGTCATCGTTAATACAGTTGATGAGTGTTATCGCGTGCTCGGCATTATTCATAACGCTTACAAACCTATCCCTGGGCGTTTCGCCGATTATGTGGCGATCCCGAAAGCTAATGGCTATCAAAGTTTGCACACCGTTGTTTTTGGACCATTGGGCGATAATATTGAGGTGCAAATTCGTACAAAGCAAATGGATCAGATTGCTGAAGCCGGCGTTGCCGCTCACTGGATCTATAAGTCAGATGACAGTGATCATCAAAGTTCGAACCACTTGGCTCGCCAATGGTTATTAGACTTGCTAGACCCCGCTCATCAAACCGAGAACGCAATTGAATTTCTCGAGCACCTCAAAATGGATCTGTATCCTGATGAGGTATATGTATTTACGCCTCGTGGCGACATTAAAAAGATGCCACGCGGATCAACAGCCCTGGATTTTGCTTATGCGGTACATAGTGATGTCGGCACGCACTGTACGGGCGCACGTATCAATAAAGCACTGGCTTCCTTGCCTACCGTGTTGAGTAATGGTGATAGCGTTGAAATTATAACCTCAAAAAGTTCGTGGCCAACGGCTTCGTGGCTTAACTATGTGGTCACCGCAAAAGCTCGCACACAGATTCGCAATTACCTAAATGCGCAAACTGAAGAAGATGCCCTGAACCTTGGCAAGCGTTTGCTAGCTGGTGCGACTAAGCAACGTTTGTTTGGTCGACGAAAGATTTCGAGCAAGGTTCAAGAGAAGTTACTGACACAATTAAACTTACAGACTTGGCCTGAGTTGCTAATTGAAATTGGCTTGGGAAAACGCATTCCTGATTTAGTCGCACGTCAAGTTGCTCAGTTAACCGACGGCAGCAGCGAGGGCAAGGTAATTGGTAAGGAAGCTTTGGTGATTAAAGGCTCTGAAGGCATTTTGCTCACTTATTCAAAATGTTGCAGCCCGGTACCCGGAGACTCAATTATCGGTATTTTAACCGCTGGTCATGGTTTGGCGGTTCATGCAATCGATTGCCCGAACTTGTCTGAGCAACGCAAGCAACCGGAGAATTTTCTACTCGTCGACTGGGATGATGAGATTGATCAAAATTTTCAAGCGCGTTTACAAGTTAAGCTACATCACATAACTGGCGCCTTTGCCGAAGTTGCTACCGCGATCGCAGAGAACGCCTCAAATATTAATCATGTTGACTTGCATGAAGGATCCGACAGTGTGCGTCAAATTGACTTCGTTGTTGATGTAACGGACCGCTTGCACTTATCCCGCATTATGCGCGCGATTTATCGCTTACCATCGGTTAGCAAAGTAACGCGTCATAAAGGTTGAGCCTTTTCGCATAATCGGCACCTCTTCGCCAACGATCGCTCAGCAGCAGCAGCTGCATTGTTGATTGTGTAATCATCGAAGCAATGCCAGAATATCGGCATGAATAAAAAAATCATTAGTACAGACAAGGCGCCGGCTGCGATCGGACCCTATTCGCAAGCGGTTATGGTCGATAATGTGGTTTATATCTCAGGTCAAATTCCACTAGACCCTAATACTAAAGCCATTATTAGCGATGATTTCGTTGAGCAAGCTCATCAGGTTTTTTCAAACCTTATCGCCGTTGCTGAAGCATCGGGTGGCTCGTTAAGCGACGCAGTGAAGCTGACTGTATACGTTAGTGATATAACTGATTTTCCCCAGTTAAATGAGGTGATGATGAAGTATTTAAGCGAGCCTTATCCCGCTCGTGCAACGGTACAGGTTGCGGCCTTACCATTGGGCGCCAAGGTTGAGATTGATGCGGTTCTATATTTAGCTTAATACTCGTTTGTATTATGAGCTTGATTAACGCGATTGCAAAAGGAGTTTGCAAATGACGAAAGCTAAAGCGCCTGCGGCTGGCGTAACTAAAGCGCCTGCGGCCCGAAAAGCTAAAGCGCCTGCGGCTCCAGATAAGGCTGAAGGCGAGTATGCAGCCGTCACAAATTTATCCGGCGTCGGCCCGCAAATGGCCACAAAGCTGAGTAAACTGCATGTGCATACTGTTCAGGATGTACTATTCCACTTGCCACATCGATATGAAGACCGAACTAGTGTCACCGACTTAGGCGCGCTACTGCCTAACTTATCAACCGTCGTGATCGGCCAGATCGATTTAGCGCAGGTGGTGTTTGGGCGTCGTCGCAGCCTGTTGGTGCGAATTAGTGACGGAACCGGGTCGTTGACTATTCGCATGTTCTATTTTAATCGTTCACAAGAAAAGAGCTTTCAACGAGGTCTTTGGGTTAAGTGTTTTGGCGAAGTAAGGCCAGGTGCTAAGGGCTATGAAATGATACACCCTGAGTATCGAGTTAGCCGAGAGGAGCCAGAGGGTGGTTTAGACTCTACGCTCACACCGGTTTACCCCACGACCGAAGGTATTAGCCAAACTTTGTGGCGCAAGATCACCGACCAAGCGTTGAAACAATCCTTGCCGCGCATTAAAGAGCTGGTAGATGTTAGTTGTTTGCCGCCTGAAATGCAGGGAGCGTATCAAGCATCTACATTGCAAGCGGCTATTCAAGCTCTGCATCGACCTAAAGCGGGCGTTGATTTAGCGAGTATGCAAGAGGCAACAAGCGATGCGCATCAGCGTTTGATCGTCGAGGAGCTTCTTGCCCATCATTTTAGCTTGCGTAAATCGCGCGCCGCCAGAGAGCATGAGCTTGCGCCAGTGCTTGAATTTAGCTCATCGATAGGGCGTTCGTTTTTGAATAATTTAGGTTTTACGCTCACCGGTGCGCAACAGAGAGTATGCCAAGAGATTGGCGAGGACTTATCGAATTCATCTCCGACTATGCGATTAGTGCAGGGCGACGTTGGTTCGGGCAAGACCGTGGTCGCGGCGATGGCGATGTTGCAAGCAGTGAGTTCCGGTGTGCAATGTGTATTGATGGCGCCGACCGAATTGCTTGCTGAACAGCACTTTAA
This sequence comes from uncultured Arenicella sp., assembly GCA_947499305.1. Classification (GTDB taxonomy): domain Bacteria; phylum Pseudomonadota; class Gammaproteobacteria; order Arenicellales; family Arenicellaceae; genus Arenicella. The sequence continues at coordinate 35,783 of CANMNN010000003.1, forward strand.
AACCTTGGGGGACTGGTTTGGTAAATTAGGTATTGATGTTGGCTGGTTAGCAAGTAAAACACCGGCTAAACAAAAGCGAGACACGCTTGAGCGTTTGAGTAATGGCGAACTGTTGGTTGCAGTAGGCACGCACGCGCTGATTCAACCTGCGGTTGACTATAAACATCTTGGTTTAGTGGTTATTGATGAGCAACACCGTTTTGGGGTTGAGCAACGCCTCGCTTTGCGCGCAAAAACCCCAGAAGGCCAAGTGCCGCATCAAGTAGTGATGACGGCCACACCAATCCCAAGAACCTTAGCCATGACCTTTTACGCCGATCTTGATGTTTCGAGTATCGACGAACTTCCGCCAGGCAGAAAGGTGGTCGAGACGGTGGTGATTCCATCTGAAACCAAACGCGCCGAAGTCATTGAGCGAGTGAAAGCGGCCTGTCACTCTGGCAAACAAGTGTATTGGGTATGCCCACTAATCGATGAGTCTGAAGCGCTCGAAGCACAAGCTGCAACCGATACCGAACAACAATTGAGTGCAGCTTTGCAGGGTGTGAACGTTGGCTTGGTGCACGGCCGACTCAAGCCCAAAGAAAAAGAAGCGGTGATGGGGCAATTTCGAAATGGTGAAATCGATCTTTTAGTGGCGACAACCGTAATTGAGGTGGGAGTGGATGTTCCCAATGCGAGTTTGATGATTATCGAAAATGCTGAACGCATGGGCCTGGCACAACTTCATCAATTGCGCGGGCGAGTAGGGCGAGGTAGCGAGAAGTCGTTCTGTATTTTGATGTATCAAATGCCCTTGAGTCAGCATGCCAAACAACGACTAAAAACCTTGCGCGAAACCAACGACGGATTCGTGATCGCCGAAAAAGACCTTGAAATACGTGGTGCAGGCGAGCTCTTAGGCACTCGTCAAACAGGCAGTATTAGTTTTAAAGTGGCCGATTTAATCCGAGATCAGCATTTGTTACCTTTAATTGACGGCACTGCGACTAAACTAGCGTCTAAGACACCACAGCATATCGACGCGCTGATCGATCGTTGGATCGGCAGTAAAGAAGGTTATGTAAACGCCTAGAGCGAGTTTAAGCAGATTTATGGCAAGTCACTTCAAACTGATTAACGACATTCCACATTACTTGGAGCTAATGCGCTTTGATAAGCCCATTGGTACCCTTTTGTTATTGTGGCCAACCCTTTGGGCGCTATGGATTGCCACCAATGGGCAGCCCAGTGCATTACTAGTCTGGGTGTTTACTTTGGGTGTTCTAGTAATGCGATCGGCAGGTTGCGTGATCAATGATTTTGCTGACCGAGACATTGACCCCAATGTTGAACGCACCGAATCGAGGCCTTTGGCAAGCGGTGCCTTGATGGCGAAAAATGCCATCGTCCTGTTTATCATATTGGGCCTAATCGCGATCGGTTTATTGTCGTGTTTACCTTCGCGGGTTTGGCCTTGGGCAATTCCGGCCGCGGCCTTAACGATTGCGTACCCGTTTATGAAGCGTTTTATTCAAGCACCTCAGTTGGTTTTGGGTTTGGCGTTCTCGTTTTCAATTCCTATGGTTTACGTCGCAGTAGATCACTCATTCGACGCGGTGTTTTGGGTGATGTTTATTGCTAACGTGCTTTGGGTGGTCATGTTCGACACCGAGTACGCCATGTCTGATCGCGAAGACGATTTAAAAATAGGTGTTAAGTCGACGGCAATCTGGTTTGGTCGCTTTGATATTTTAATCATCGCAATTCTGCAAACGGCTTGCGTGTGCGCGATGATGCTGATCATGTTACTGCTCCATTTAGAATTCAGTTTTATGATCAGCGTCACCGTTGTAGCCGGTATGTTTATTTATCAGCAATGGCTGATTCGCAACCGAGAGCGTGCGCCTTGCTTCCAAGCATTTTTAAATAATGGTTGGGTTGGTGCGATTGTCTGGTTTGGTTTGCTCACCGCGTTTTAGCCAAACTTTGATTTTCGCAGCGGCCGTAGAAGCAAACTAAGTACAAATATCAGAGCTGCGCTAACTGCGAAGGCCGGAAATAGCACAGCCAAAATAACGATAGCGATAAGGACGAATTTATCTGCTTGGAAACCAATCGGAGGCTTAGGTAGGCCAAGTTCGCCTTTTGGTTTGCGCAGAAAATAGGAGATCAATGAGGCTAGAATTGCCACAAAGAACGTCATCGCCACCAAGAGCACTGCTACCAAATTTGCTATGCCATACTCGCCTTGATGCAGGCGCATGAATACTTGTCGAAGTTCCATCAAGATTCCGACTTGCTGCCAAGTCAAAGCCTTGATCAGTTCGCCTGAATATTGATCAATATGCAGAACCTGTTGCTGCTCAAGCCAAAACGCTCTATTCGAAACACTGAATACACCCTTGTTGTCTTGTGGCAGTTTGATTGTGAGCGTGCCTTCTAGGTTTTTATCGTTGGCAATTTCAATAACCTTGTCTAGCGCCAACGGGGTTTGCTTCTCGCTGGTGACTTTTGAACTTAAACCTTTGGCGTTTCTCCAGTGCTTTGGGTACCCCGTGTCGGTTTGTTTTTGAACCCATTTTAGGTTGTCGCCAAACAACTCTGTCCAAGGCATACCGCCGGCTAAAATGATCAGCATGAAAATACTCATCCAAAAAGCGAGAACACTGTGCATGTCGCGCCAGAAAGTTCTTTTACCGTTTTTTGTGCGTACAGTGAATAGACCGCCCTTCTGAATTGAACCGCGTTTATCTACAAATGATCGAGTCGGCCACCAAATGTAAATGCCTGTTATTGCAAGCACGATAAACCAGCTGGCAACTAGTTCAACAACGAGCGTGCCTACCTTGCCGAGCAATAGCTCGCCATGCAGTTTTCGTACCGTATACATCAAGCTTTCGGGTTGCTTAAAGGTACCGCTAACCTCATTGTTATATGGGTTCACATAGACAAGGTTACGCGCATGCGCTTTGGCGTGTTGACGAAATTGAGTTGCTTGTCGCTCGTTAGTTGTTAGGGTCACGCTCATAATCGGGTGATCACTGAAGTCTTGAGCCGTTTCCAGTTGAGCTTGATATGACGCCGTGCTTATCGAACTGTCCACGTCGACAAAGCGAGCATCTTGGTATCTATAATCGTTGTAGTTGTCTTTGAACAAATAGATAGAGCCAGTGACACAAAGCATGGCCATTACCGGCAAGCAGAGCAAGCCCGCAATAACATGCCATTTCCACAGCCATTGCCTTAAGTTTCTTGGATTGGGATCTTTTGATATACGCATTATTCGGCTCACTAAAATTGGTACGAAACGCCAGCGTAGTAGCTGCGTCCATCAATGGTTCTAAAGCTCAATGCACCGCGTCGGAAAGTCGCCCGGTCCTCTAGAGTGTCACTGATGTTCAACACATTGAGCCAAACTCGCCAGCGTTCTTGGTGGTATGTGAGTCTTAGGTTGATGCGCTCGTCGCGAGTGAATTTTCCCAATTCAGAGTTAGCGTCATCTGAGAAATAGCTTGAGTAAAAATCTCCTTCAAGTTCGGCGGTTAGGTTATCTATTGGCTCCCATGCTAAGCGAATATTTGCATGATGCTTCGGCGATCGAGCAAGTTGATTGCCGCTAAAATCATCATTCGCCCCCGGTGCGCTTTGCACGAATGTATCAAAGCGATTATCGGCATAGGTATGGGTTAAACCCAGGCGCCAATTCGCATTTTTAGGCGCATACTCAATTACCGATTCTAAGCCTTTAACTGTGACTTGGCCGGCATTGGTGGTGAGCTCAAATTCATCGCCATTGGTGTTGATAAATTCTTGAGTGACTAGGTAGTTATCAATTTGATTCTGGTAGTACGAGCTATCGTAAGCCCAGCTCCCCCAGGTACCGCGAATGCCAATCTCTAGATTTTGCGCTTCTTCTTGGTCTAGATTCGGGTTGCCGTTATCGGCATCAAATAGGTCATCAAGGTCCGGCGCATAGTAACCATCTGAAACTGATGCCCATAGTTGTGTGTTCTCTGATATTCGATAGTTAAGGCCAAATTTCGGCGCGAGTTCGTCAAAACCTGCTTCTAAACCACCATCTAGATCAGAACGCAGAGAGATGTCTTCATAGCGCGCCCCGGCGGTCACGCTCAATTTTTGTGTAATATTCGCGTGGTATTGAACAAAGTAGGCGTCAATGTCGAGCTCGGTTTCAAAGCTAGTGAACGGACCGATTAAGCTAATATCGCTTCGGCCGAATGCATCGGTAGCGATGTCACCGCGGTAGCGATCAAAGCCGATCGTGAGCGAGCCAGAACCGATATGATGTCGGTAATCCGCTTTAATACTGAGTGCATCGTCGTTTTCGCCTTGCGGACCGCGAAACCGTGATAAGCCAATGGTGTCTTGGTTGCGCTGCAAAACTACTGCATTGAGTTCTCCATAATTGAGAATATGCTCCAAAGCCAGCGACGCTGTATTTTGTTCCAGATCAGTTGCTGAGCTTAAGCTCCCCGCTTGTCGGCGGTCTTGGCTAATCTGTTCGGCGCTTAAATCGCCTCGAAATACCGTGTCTTCTTCAAATCGTTCTAGACGCGCTGTAAATTTTGTTTGATCACCAAGTTGGTAAACCAGCTTAAGACTTGCCGCATCACGATCATTTTGTGTGCCTTCACGTAAGCCTTCTAAGCGTCGATTATTGACGTTTAGCGCATAGCCGAGGTTGCCGAACTTAGACGAAAAATCGAGCCCAAAGCGCTGACGGTTAAAGTTCCCCAGTTCGGCGCTGACACGGCTTTGAGATTCTTCTGGGATATCGCGCGTTACCACATTGACTACACCACCGAAGACGTTGTTGGGGTAAAGCGCAGATGTTTGCCCTTTGATTACCTCTACACGCTGAATATCGAAGGTGTTAACGCGGTCTAATCGCTGTGTGGCGCCTTCATAGGGACTTTCTATTGGAACGCCGTCAACGAAAGCGAGAGTGTAACTTTTACCGCCATTCGGAATTCGTAGGTTTCGAACCTGTGTTTCGCCCGGTATTCGGTCTAACAATTCGTCAGGGTCGACAAAGCGAATGCGCTCGATCTCCGTTTGGCCTACAACATGTGCGTTAAAAGGTAGGTTTTTTAAATTGATTCCCGCTAAGTCCGCACCTTCCGAAATAGGAGCGCCGAGTACGGTGATGGTTTCAATTTGTTTGTCGTTAGTGATCGGTTCACGCTCTCGCAATGTTTGCGCAGAGGCGGTTTCGATAAGGCTTAAATTGGCGGCACTGATGACCAATGCGATTCTAAGTGTTGCCAAATAGTCGATTTTATTTGTCATGGTTCTCTCAAGACTTAAGCCATGACGTGCACATTAGAACGAAATGGATTTAGCCAAAACTAAAAAGTAAACGTGGAGAGCCGCGGGGAGCGCAAGCGTCTAAGGCTTTCGCGGGCGGCTAGAGTTGGTTGACGTGTAGTTTAGTGAGAGAAAACCGGTGGAGCGCGGCTTGCAGATAGCGCAAAGCGTTCGCGCTGGAAAAGGGTAATGTCGTTAGCGAGCAATAGAAGATTGCTTGCCTGCTTTGAGAAAGTGATCGGGGCGGCCGAGCTGAATAAGTCGGCAGGTGAGTCGTCATTGTGCGGAAACAAGCAGGTTTGGCAATGCTCTTGTGCTTGCTCGACAGTATTGCCGTCTTGTTCGACGTTAACCCATTGATAACCTTGCGAGGTGCAAAGCAGCATGCCGTCTTGGCCTACCGAGCTGGCCATAGCCGACGACGTCATCGCATTAAATAATAATGCGAACATCACCAAATAGATGGTGTGAAGTTGTCGAGCAGATTTTTTCATCAAATGACGTTGGGAAGCAGTTTTAGTCTCGATATCTAAGTTTACTAGTTTCTGTTTTAAATATTTGGCGTACAAATGTCAAATAATGCAGCTTTTTCACTAGAATGACCGAAGCGTCGCTAATCTAACCCGCTACCTCAATTCGCTCAAGGCTTGAAACGTTGTCTATATGAATTTTAATTAGATAGCATTTAATTTAATGATGTTGAATCTAAATCGGCACTATGTGCATCTAACCATTAGAACAGTACATTCTGGCAATTACTTTTACGGAGAATAAAAATGAGAACATTAGGTATTTTATTGGCGGCGTCGGCGCTTGCCTTTACGGCGATGAGCTTTTCAAACGATGGTTTTTCGAAGTCTAAGAATGAAGTTATTGAGGAATCGTTTCGAGTAGGCGAGGGCGGCACACTCAAAATTGAGACAGATTCTGGCGCGATTCAGGTTGTGTCGCATAACAGCGATACGGTTGATGTCCGCGTTGAGCGTAAAGGGAAGTCTCGCGAAAATATGACCATTAGCTTTGACCATGATGGTGATGATGTGCGCGTCAAAGGCGATAAGAAGGGCATTGGGGTATTTAACTGGGGCAGCAGTTCTGTGAAGTTTATCGTAAAAGTGCCAAACCGCTACAATGTTGACCTCGATACTAGCGGAGGTTCTATTGTCATCGCCGCTTTGATTGGTGAAGTTGAAGCTTATACGTCTGGTGGCTCGATCAAGCTAGGCAAAATTGTTGGCGACGTAAATGTGAAAACCTCTGGAGGCTCAATCAAGGTTGACGATGTTGCAGGCGCGATTAACGCCAAGACATCGGGCGGTAGCATTCGAATTAGCATGTCTCGCCAGCCTGAGCACGACAGCAAGCTAAGTACTTCGGGTGGCAGTGTTACCGCGTATTTGAAGTCTGATATTGCCGTTGATCTATCGGCTAGCACCAGTGGTGGTCGTGTATCTAGTGACTTCAATGTTGATGGTTCAGTACGCAGAACAAGTATTGACGGTGAAATCAACGGCGGCGGTCCCAAATTGGTGCTTCGCACATCGGGCGGCAGTGTTCGAGTTGAGAAGCTTTAAACTAACTGATAATCCAAAGCCGATTAAAGATCGACTTTCTGTGCATTAACGATATAGCGCAAAGGACCACCAGGTACAAAACCGTCGAATGGGTAGCAGGTAATCAAGCTCAATAAGTCTTCGTCTTGCAGTAATAGATCTTGCGAGCTTGTATCTAAAATGACGCTGTCGATCACGCGGTAGCGAACAGTGGTCGATTGATGATTGGTGGTCTCAATAATGTCGCCGGCTTTAAGATCTTGAATAAATTCAAAATGCGAATCTCGATGCCCGGCAATCATTACGTGGCCTTGTTCCGATACATTGGCACTGGCGTTTAAATGGCCCGGGCCAAAGGCTAGGGATTGGCCTGAATCGTCTTGCATCACATATAAGGCCTTATCAAGGCGTTTAACTTCGAGTTTCGCGATTGCTTTAGTGTCAGCCCACCACCACGGTTTTGGTGGTGGGCTGGCTGCGGTGCGTTGCTGCCAAGAGTGCGCGATAAGTCCTTGCGCGACAACTGCTTTAGCATCCATGTAGAGCCCTTGAGCCAGCAACATTGCTCCGCCTAAAAAGAGCGCTGGGTTGATCAGTCGTTTCACGTTTAATCGAACTAGCACTACCCATACTCGCTTGATAAACGTTATTGAATTACCACTACCCAGAACGCCCATACTGAGGAACCTCCGATTGTTTGTAGATGATCTCTGCATGATCTTTAAGCGTGTAGCGACTAGGCGCCGTTCGAAATGAATGGTCGCTCCCTTCATGAGAAAGGCAACAACGTCGGTGCGCGCTTAAAGACATGCCCTTTGGGGCTCTCAAGCTTTCCCGCATTCTTCGTTGTTGTTTTTTGGCGTGACCCGCCATGCCTTCAAAAAAACGCCTTGATTGCGAAAAAGCTTGAGAGCCAGAGATTGTCTACAAACAATCGGAGGTTCCTTTACCCCTTGATCGCTTGCCCCACGCAGCGAATCGGTAGTTAAGTGAGTTCTTTTGCCAATCAATTTGAATGAACGTTTGCGCCCAATAAAACTGATCAGTATCAACAGTACGCCCAGCATACTCAGTAAGCTCGCTGGCGTTGCGGTTTGTGGCACCTTCATGGTGGTACCTTTAGGCATTAAGTTAGGCACGTTCTTAGATTTTGACTTTAATGTGTCAGGTCGAGTCGGAGTTTTGTCTACTGCAACAAAGGCGGTGAACTTTGTGAGAATGTGATGCTTGATACCGAGCTCAGTTACCACGGGCTTTATTGTTGTTAGCGGTTCTTCACCGGTATGCAATTTATCCATCAAGGTATCCACTTTTTTGCGAGCCCATACCGTGTCTAGATTGTCACTGTCTTTGTTTCCACTAGAGCTGCCTAAGCTTAAGGATTGCGACCATGGAGTATTCAGCATTGAACCTTGAACTTGTGCGCTATTAATTGGCGAGCTTGAACGAACTAATACTGTTAAGGGTTCACCGGCGTAAAGATCAGGCAGGCGGCTTGGATACTGTTCTATCTTGCCTGCGCTGCTAGGCCAATCGATGGCCAGGTCACGTAACACCGGTTTTGTGATTTTGTCGAATAGCGTGGCCATTTTGCTTTGCACTTGATTGGTATCACGAATGTAAGTGTAGGTGCCGCGACCAAATTTTGCGGCTTTGCTCATAAAGAATGCATTTGGCGCGCTTCCAATGCCTACGGTGAATAAGCGAGTGTTAGCCAGATCTTGATCGATGATTTTGAAAAGCTCGGCTTCATTGCCAATTGCACCATCAGTAATGAAAATCACTTGCCGTAAGTAGTTCGGATCTTCGGCGGTGTTTAAGGCGAACTTTAATGCGCCCGTCATCTCAGTGCCGCCGTCCGCTCTTAAGTTGTCGACCATTTGTTTTGCGCTTTGTATGTGGTCGAAGCTGGCCGCTTGGCTTTGTGAGTAAAGCGTTCGGTAGGTGCTATCGAAGTCAACAATATTAAACTTGTCACTTGGACTGAGGCGTGCGAGCGCGTCATGCAGCGCTTGCTTAGCCTGTTGCATGGGCTGACCGCCCATTGAACCCGATGAGTCGACAATAAAGGTTACGTCGCGTGGCAGCGATAAGGACACGCTGGTTGTTGGTGGCGCCAACATCATCATGGTGAAGTATTCCTTGTCAGTTGAGCTCAGTGCTAACTCTTGCTGAAACATCGCAGCCTTTGGTGCTGTGCCCAATATCGGCTGCCACATGAGTACTAAATCGCGATCCATTAACTCGTGGCCGTTGGCCAGTTCTACTTTGACTTCTTGTGCAGAGCCACCACTAAAATTGCTGCTGATTGGATGAGTGGAACTGCTTACCTGTTGTAGGTCTAGGCCCACTTTTAGAGACAAGAGCAAACTGAAGCGATGAGATGTTTGATCACTGAGACTGTGTGCTTGTGGCGGTGTAATATCACTAGCGTCAGGCACGCGAAAAGTATTGTTAGCCCAGCCATTACCTGTATTAATTTCGACATTATTGCCTCTTTGTTGCTCGGAGTTGGTATTGCTGTTTAAATCTTTTTCTAATTGGCGTTGCGCGTTCTCATCAAGCCTGATTGATTCTGTCGAGCCGTTTGCAACGTAGCGTGGTGTGAGTGTGGTTGGCATGGTCAGACTGAAAACATCATCTTTATAGACCACCGTGTCGATAAAACTAATGTTGGCAATGATTTGCTCTTGCGGCCCAATGTTGGCCACCGCGATGCTGAAAAGATTCGGCCTATGCTGCTGTAAAAGGCCTGCTTTTTTGCCTTCGCGTTTTGCTTTTTCAAAGGTGCGTTTGGCTTGCTCTTTCTCTTTGATTTCGCCCTTGATGATTCGTTCGCCTATTTGAATTGTTAAGCTGTCTACTGCGGCGCCTTCTGGCAGAGGGAATACGTAACGGCCGTTTAACCATTGATCGCTGTCGTTGCGAAAGGTTTGCTTGACCTTGATGGTCGCGAGCATGCCATTAACCTCGCCACTGATCGCGGTGTCTAATAGTAGTGCGCTTGTGACATTGCCACCTTGGTCGCGAAGCTCCAGCTCGCCCGCTGAGTTGTTTGCATTTGCGTGCATTGTTGCCAGCAAGCTCATAAGGGCAAGGCTAAATGCGAAAGCCGATTTAATAGATGCTAGAGCTAATTTGATAAATGGTTTCATGGTTTACTCAATCTCGTTTTGCGTTAAAGGTGACATCCGTGTCGTAGTACTTCCGATGACCGAACTATGACGCTCTAAAGTGTTACTCGAGTGTTGGCATTGTGAAATTGAGTGTTTGCTCTGTGAGTTTGTGTGTGTTGAGTGTGAGCAAAGATTGGTAAAAAAGGGGTAATTACCTTAACTGCTGTTAAACTTTGATGGTTGGAAAAAATATTTCGTAAACCCATAACCCCTTTTCGAGTTGTTAAACGATAGAGTTAATAAGCCCTCAAATATGGAGTCCCTGTGATTCACGCTGTATTAATAAATCGCTTTACCCTAAGGATGATGCAAGAAGACGCGTTGATGCAGATCTATGCCAGCGGCGATGCGCGAGCCTTTGAAGAGTTATATCGCCGACATAAAGGCGGAGTATTCTCCTTTTTACGTCGTCAATGCGATAGCTTTGAGGTATGCGAAGAACTGGCTCATGACACCTGGATAGCCGTTATTAGACAAGCACTCGCCTATCAATCGAATAACTCTAGCGCGCAGTTTAAAACTTGGCTATATCGAATCGCACATAATCGTCTCGTCGATCATTGGCGAAAGTATGGTAGTAGCGCAAATGTGTTGTTTGAAGAACTCAGTGACGTGATTGCTAATGACGAATCGACTAATCAACAGCCAGCGATCGAAAGCCATATGCAGCTAGAAGAACTACTTTCGAGCTTAGCGACTTTGTCGCCAGAGCAAACTGAGGCAATCTTGTTGAAAATAGAAGGGTTTAGCCATGCCGAAATCGCAGAAATTACCTCGGCCAAACAAGAAACCGTGAAGAGCCGTTTACGTTACGCGGCGAAACACTTAAAGCTATCAATGGAGTTTTACGCATGACTGAAAAACAAATTGAACAGCTGAAAAAAATGCTGTCTGACGCTCATCCTATTCAGTCAACCGATGAGTTGGATAATCAAATATTAAAGGCCGCAAGGATCGAATCTGAAAAGCTTAAAGCGGAGTCGATAGACTCTCGTAGCAGTTCTTGGCTGAACTCGCTTGGTTCACTCGGCGTCGCCGCGATGCTAACGGTAACTGTATTTCTGGGTTTAAGCCAAGTGCTTAGTCCCGATGATCTAGTTGCTAATAAGGTACCGACGCAGGATGTCGATTCCGTGGCTTTCAAACAAAAAGAGGTCGATTCGAGTGTACAGGGCTTAAGTCAAAACACAATTGTCAAGCCAAGCAGTACGCAGCTTAGTTCGGCGCCAAGCAAAGGTTCACGGGATGATATTTTGATGCAGTTCGATCTAAGTGAAACCGAAGACTTGCTAGCGAATTTATCGGACGATTTTTTTGGCGACGCTGGTGTTAAACAAAGTAGTATTCGCTTGGCGATGAATGATATTAACTCCTTCATTCAAGTTGGTGAGTTTGACGGCGCGCGTCAGCGCTATCGAGACTTTACATTCGATTGTCAAGAGTGCGGCTTGCCCGACTCGCTTGAAGACTTAGTTCTAGCGGCAAGCTCTGGAATTCGTGCCAATGGCTCTAAAGACAATACCGGCTGACGACGATTCAGCCAAGCGCGAAATGAGAAGCGTGAGCTATCAGACCTAGATAAACGCGCCCTCAGACTAGCCAAATTTGAAATTAGCCGCGGCGCTTCCCACTTTTCAATAACCAATTGGCTGTAGATTCAGCCCAGGAGGAGACCATGATGGTACTTCGTAGAACCGCTTTGCCTATTGTAAACGCGATTATGATTACGCTCGCCTTATTCGCAATGATGTATTCACTGATTTATATGGATGATCCAGAGCTTGCAACACGCCCCAGTTTCCCAAAAATTGTATTTAATCATGTGCCTGAAGATTCACCTGTTGTTCCAGTAGTGGCCAAGGTCGAGAGACCTAAGGAAGTAGATGAGCAACCCGAGGTGCCGTTTGTCGATGAGAAGTTTGAAGTCGCAGACTTTGATTCTGATGGATGGGCAAGTTATACGCCTCCAAAATTCAAAGGTGGCGATTCATTGCCTCTCGACAATCAATTGGTTATCGCTTTAGGTTTCCCGCCCGAGTACCCAAGGGGGCCATTACAGCGAGGTGTCGAGGGCTACGCGGTGGTCGGTTTTAGTGTTAATGCAGCCGGGGCAGTATACGATCAATTTATTATTGAATCTGAGCCCGGCACGGCGTTCGACCGCGCATCATTAAAAGCAATTTCAAAGTTTAAATATAAGGCTAGAAAAGTTAACGGTCGAGCTGTGAGCACCAACGGTCAACGCTATATGTTTACTTTCAAAATTGATCCGTAGCCTTACCAGTGAAGGCTAGCTAATACCCCAGCGCGTACGTTTTCGATTGTGACTCGGCCTTTGTGCAGTTTCATAATTTCTTTAACAAAACTCAAGCCAAGACCTGTGCTTTTACCGATTGAGTCGCTTTGATTACTTGGAGGTAGAGAGAAAAAGCGATCATAGAGTTTAGCCATGGCGAAGTCAGGGATGGCCTCGCCTTGGTTGAACAAGGTGATGCTGATTTTATCGTTTTGTGACAGGAGCGAAATATCGATATGACCTGCTTGGCTACAGAAACGAATGGCATTGTCGAGTAAGTTTGCGATCGCTTGGCCAATCAATACTCGGTCACCGCGGCACAGAAAGCTTACTTGTTTAGGAAAGTTTATTTTGATCTGACGTTGCTCAATTACTTGCGAACGTTCTTGAACCAAACGTTTAATCGTCGGCAGTAGATCAAATTCTTCTTGGCTGATTAACTCAGTAGTGCCTTCCAGTTTCGCTAAAGAGAGCATACGGTCTACTAAACGGCCCATGCGCTGATTCGAAGTACTAATGTTGTTTAAGAACAATTCTCTGTCTTGCTCTGGCATGTCTTCGCTCATTAGCTCGACTGCGCCACGAATGCTGGTGATAGGCGTTTTCAATTCATGTGTCAAACTATGAATGTAGTTTTCGACGTACTCTTTACCATCGAGTTGGGATCGCATGTAGGAGATAGACTCGGATAATTTTGCAAGACGATCATCGCGCATTTGTGGTGGTCTGACTTTTTTACCTTCAGCCATGCTGTTGGCGTATTTTGCCAATTTATTCAGTGAGTGAGTAAACCAAAGTGATAGCAGGTAGCCGAGCACTAAGGCTAATCCTAGCAATGCAAATGCATAGTTCTGTAATTGTTGCGTTTCAGTTAGCAAATGGCCTTCTAAACTATCAATCGGTTTTAACACGCTGACCACGCCAATGGTTTTGTCTTTATGCTTGATCGGCGCTGCGATGATCATTACCTTGGGGTCGTCAGGTTCGGTGCGGCGTTGGTTTCTAAATGACGTACGTGCACCATATTGACCGTCGAGTGTAAGGCTGACGTCGCGCCATAAAGAATAATCTTCGCCAACGTGTTCGCCCGTAGAGTCGTAGATGATAATGCCTTTGTCATCGGTTACATAGACTTCCGAGTCGACGGTGGTTTTGGTCACTTGGTAAATTTGGGCGCTAAATTCTCGCTCACTTAAACGCTCAAAAACGCGCTTGAGTTGCGTGGTCGCTAGGCGACCATTTTCTATCGCCTCATCTTCAATAAAGGTGGCAAGCAGTTGAGCAACGTCTACTAGTACGCTCTCGGCTGACTGCCGCATACCATCGTTCAAGCGCTCAATGGCATTGTCTAAGGTGAACCAAATAAGGCTGCCTAAAATAACAAAATAGATGCCAAAGGCTCGAAGGCTATAACTGATTTTCACGTATGCTTAAATAGAAAGAGACTTATTGTTGATTTTCGAAACTGTAGCCGAAGCCGCGATGAGTAATGATGAACTCTGTGTGAGGATTTAATGTCTTGAGTTTAGCTCGCAATGTTTTGATATGAGTGTCTATCGCACGATCATCCGAAGGGTGGTTGGTTGACCAAATATTTTCGATTAACTGTCGTCGAGAAAATACCCGTTCTGGTTGCGCAATGAATGTAGCCATGAGTTCGTACTCGGCACGAGTCAAGTCAATTGCCTTTTGCTGATAGGTAATCACGCGCTGTTGATTTTTATGTTCAAAGTCACTATTGCTGTTATTTGCAACGTCCATTGACTTACTCGTCGGCGATACTTGTTTGTCGCTTCGCTTTAAAATCACCTTAACCCGGGTGACTACTTCTCGGGGACTGAATGGCTTTATTACATAATCATCGGCACCAATTTCTAGACCAACAATACGGTCAATCTCCTCACCTCGCGCAGTTAGGAATAAAACTGGCAATTCATTCCCTTGTTGACGAACTGTTTTAAGTAATTCAAAGCCATTGCCATCAGGTAGGCCAACATCAAATACCGCCAAATCAATCGATCGACCGTCTAGCTTGATAAGAGCATCTTTACAATTTGATACCCAAAGTGGGTCAAAGCCTTCAGAATTCAAGGCGTAGGTTAAAGTATCAGCGATTTCTTTTTCGTCTTCGACGATTAATATTGTTTGCTTCACAAGATTTGGCAATCAGATTGCTTGAATGGGAAATAAGGGATTAGGTTAGTACGCTATGCGTTTTATTGGCATTTGGCAAGATTTGGCATAAAAACTCAAAAAATAGTATGCTCAAACGCGTAAATAGCAAAGCTAACATCGATACTATTAATTAACATCGGCACCGTGAGGGCTAATATATGCGTTCAATTTTGGTTGTAAACCCCAAAGGTGGGTGTGGTAAAACCACTATCGCTACCAATTTGGCCACTTATTACGCAGTTTGGGGCATGTCTACCGCTTTAGTTGATCTAGACCCACAGCAATCAAGTATGGAATGGTTGCGAGTGCGACCCAAGGACGAAAACCCAATTCAAGGCTTTAATGGTTTGAACGGCAAGATTTATCCAGATGCTGATACTGAGCGAGTGATATATGATTGCCCGGCACGCACCGACAGTAAGAAGGTTGCTCGCCTAATCGAGTTAGTTGATGTTGTGATTATTCCGGTAATGCCAAGCGCTATTGATATGCGTGTTGCTGCATCATTTGTAGCCGATATTGTTGGTAAAGTTAAGGAAAGTAACGGTATGGCCATCATGGGTGTGGTGGCGAACAGGGCGCAGAAGAACTACCATTCTTATAAGACCTTAAGCAAGTTTTTGAAGGCTCTGGATGTGCCTTTTGTTGGGGCCCTGCGTAACTCGCAAAACTACATCAAAGCCGCCGACACTGGTATCGGGATTTTCGAAGTGCCTTTAAGTGAGGCTAAGCCTGATATGAAAGAGTGGGAGCCTATTCTTAATTGGGTCGAAGGTAAGCGAGTCGTAAAAGCGAAGCAAGCTAAAAAGTAAGCTTGTCTTTATAGTTCATCAGCCTAGGGCTGGCGTAAAAAATGGGGGGCATGATTGCATGCCAAATAGGGTGTCACCGCATTCGTTCAAAGGTGAATGTGCAGTAATGTCTGAATGTTGACAGAGAGATTTTTATGTTTAAAAACGTTTCCAAGCTAGCCTTCGCGGCAGGCCTTTTAATACTTCTTCAAGCGTGTGCTACCAACCCTGTTAGCGGTCGGCCTGAGCTTGCCATGTCTGAGAACTGGGAGCGGAGTGCTGGCGCCAAGTATCATCAAAGCATATTGAAGCAGTACCAAGTTTACGATGATCCGGAGCTGCAAAAATACGTTGATGATATCGGTCAGCGTCTAGCAAGAAAAAGCCATCGCCCCGACTTACCATTTACATTTACCCTGCTCGATAGCCCTGAGGTAAACGCCTTCGCCTTGCCTGGCGGCTATGTTTATATTACCCGTGGCATCATGTCGTACATGAATAAAGAATCTCATCTTGCGGGTGTTATCGGTCATGAGATTGGCCATGTTACAGGTCGGCACGGTGCTCAACGCGCGGCTCAACAACAGCTCAGTCAGGTTGCCGCAGTGGCAGTAGCTGTAGGCACTGGTAGCGGCGAGTTGTTTCAGGCCTCGCAAATGCTGGGTGGTGCTTTGATGAGCGGATATGGTCGAAAACAAGAACTTGAATCAGATCGACTTGGTGCTGAGTACATAGCGCAAAATAACTATACGCCTGATGACATGATCGACGTTATTGGCATTCTTAAGAATCAAGAACTTTTTGCCAAGGAGCGCGCAAAAGCTGAGGGGCGACAAGTGCAAGGCTACCACGGTTTGTATTCAACCCATCCTCGAAATGATCAGCGCTTACAGGAGGTCATCAAGGCTGCCGATAAGTTTCGAGATTTAAGTCAGCCCGAGCCTGACGATGGTCGCTTTTTGGAGTTGACCAATGGCATGGCGTTCGGGGAAAGTGAAAGCCAGGGCATTACACGCGGTAACAAGTTTTATCACAAGGACCTAAATTTGTTTGTCGAATTCCCAAAAGGTTGGCGTATTCAAAATACCCAATCAGTCTTGGGCGCTATCGCACCTGATGGTTCTCAGGTTATTAAGATGCAGATGGATTCGATTGCGCCACCTGTCGACCCTTCACGCTATCTCGGATCGAAGTTTCAATCAGTTCGTGACGTGAGAGATGTATCGACTACAGAAGACCAGGCTTTTGCTGGTGTAGCAACAGTACAAGACCAAAAAACAGGCCAACAGCAAAGCTTTCGAGTAAGCACGGTGACTCGCGGGTCTCAAGCCTTTGTGATTACTGGCTTGGGTAAGAATCAACTCCCGAATCAGACATTTTTTAACACAACAAAGAGTATTCGCAAGCTCAAACCTAGTGAAATTAAGCTGGCTGAAGGTCGGAATATCAAATTGGTCAAAGCCAAGCGTGGGGACACTATTGCATCACTTGCTCGTCGTTCCAATCTTGATCAATATGCAGAAGCGCAGATTCGTTTAATCAATGATCTTTATCCTAGCGGTGAACCAACTGTTGGACAGTTAATTAAGATCATTGAGTAAATTCACATATCCGAAAAGAATCAACATCAAACTGCTAAACGCTTTTGTTTAATAGTGTTGTGTTTATTTTCAACTAGAGATTAGTAGTCAATTCGGCTACTATTGTCTAGCAATTAAAGCGCGAGAGCCACGCTCTCCTGTTATAGTAGTTAAAATTGAGTTGTCGTTTTGTAGCTGAAAAGATGCTAACTGCATCATTCATCAAGCTTCCGTTAGAGAAGCATTAATCAAACGCTAGGTTGGAAAAACGGTTTAGATTGAACTTGAATGGGTTTTTAGGGTCTCAAATGAGTGAGTTTTTCACAAGCAAGAACGCGTGCGCGCGAATCAATAGCAGCATTGTTGGCAGTAAAGCTGCCGGATTAAAGGGAATGTTAATCCAAGCCTTCTTCATCACCTCTTTATTCATAAGCCTCTCAAGTTTAAGCCCGGTATTGGCGCAAACAGATAATGGGCCAGGAAAAGCGATGATTACGATTGAGTCGATTTCTAAGTCGCAAGCTACTCGAGGTAAGAATCTAGTTGTCACTTATTATGCAGATCAACAGTGTGGCAGACGTGGGAAAACCGATCGAGTATTTAAAAAGAACTATGTTGACGATGAGCACCGTTTCAATCCGCTCGCAGTCGATACGGATATGCCGTTCATTTTTCAAGTTAGCTATACAGAGAAGCGTCGAAATGAAACTCGCAGCTGTGCTGCTATTTCCAGTGTTGAACTTAAGGCTAATCGAACTTACAAAGCTGTGTTTGAGATTGTTGAGGAAGTAATCGGCTGCAATATAAGCGTTGTTGATGTCACGGAAGTTATTGCCGCTCAAACAGCGCTAGAAGCTCAGCTTGCAGCTAATGAAAGTGGTCAAGCGATGGAGTCGTCGGTAGAAATAGTTGTGCCCGCGGAGACGCCGGTCGCCGATGCAAAGCCTGAAAATACTTGTGTTCGTGTTGGCAAGGAAGGTTATAAGAGTGGCACACCGGTTTATAGTTACAAAGACCGTCTAGGTTAGTGCTTCTAGGCTCAGTGTTTTAAACGTCAGCTAGACTTCTGATAAGCTGCTTCGCCTCGCTTAATTTGATCACTGCTATTTTTTCGTCATTTCGATACACCGTGCCAGTGCTCTTATCTGTCTGCTTGATTAAAACCAAGAAATCAATTGCTTGAGCGATGCAGGCTTTCTCCCATATATGCCAAAGATTATCGCGGTCGCGCTCAGTGATTTCTAAATAGCCTTTTTTCAAAGCTCTTTGGTAAGCCGCTCTCTCATGTGGTCGTAGGTGATGTCCGACAAAACGCGACCCAATGTTCGCGCCTGAGCGTTTGCCTCGTGTAAGGCGTTCTACATGATCTAATTCGATGCGTTTCATTTCGGTTTTATATTCTTACCTTAGGTAAACAGAAACTATCCTATGCGACCAAAATCTGGGTGAAGTAGCACATATTCTTGATTCAACATGAGTTAACCTTCTGGCCAAAGTGTTGTTGAGCAAACTTTGTTGTTTGCCAAACAAGTTATGAAAACCTTCAGTGAGGCGTACTGGTGTCAAACAAGAGAGTTGGTGTGTATTGGTTTTGTAACGATCTACGATTGCATGACAACCCAGCATTAATGCAGGCTACCTCTTTAGTAGATCAACTCGTGTGCGTTGCTGTAGCAGAGAACAAGCTAGGGTCGCCTAAGGCATATACTCAAAGTAGGCTAGGCGAGTCACGGTTTCGATTTTCTACCGAATCACTTCATCAGCTAAACAATGAGCTGTCTGAGCTTGGCCAGCAATTGTATTATGTCTCAACGAATATTACATTTACGCTGAGCGACTTGATTGATCGGTCTGCTGCTACCGACGTTTTTAGAAGTGAAAACGCAGGCTATTATGAGAATACAATTTGGGCTTACCTCGAAGCACGTTTTCCCGAGGTAAAGTTTCACAGTGTTCATACCCATACTTTGTTCGATCTTGATGATTTGCCTTTTGACTTGGCAGAGTTGCCTACCAGCTTCACTAAATTCAAGAACGTAATCGGTGAGCAAAAACCAAGTAATGCCCTAGCAACAATGAGCTATCTGCCTTCTAGGCCCAGCGGTTTAGAGTTCGAACATTCGTTGCCTATGCTGCAGCCATTGAGTATTGAGAAACCCTCTTTTAGGGGTGGCGAGCGGGTAGCGCTTAAGCACTTAGACACTTATTTTAGTGGTGCTGGCCCCGCTGAATATAAGTTAGTTCGAAACAATTTAGACGGTTGGGATCATTCAACCAAGCTATCTGCGTGGCTCGCAAATGGTTGTTTGTCGGTGCGAGAAGTCTACGGTGCTTTAAAGGACTACGAATCCTCGGTTATTGCGAATGAGTCTACATATTGGATCTATTTCGAATTGTTATGGCGAGAGTATTTTCAGTGGTACGCACACAAGAATGGTAAAGATCTCTTTGGCTTTGCTGGCATAAAAGGCTTAAGTCCTTTAAATAGCTATTACCCTGAGCGATTCAAGAAATGGGCATGCGGCAATACACCGTACCCCATCGTTAATGCTTGCATGAAGGAGCTTGCGCAAACCGGCTATTTATCTAATCGAGGCCGGCAAATTGCTGCCAGTTGTTTTGTCAACGAGCTAGCAATGGACTGGCGCTTCGGTGCGGCTTATTTCGAGAGCGTTTTGGTTGACTATGACGTCGCTTCCAATTGGGGTAATTGGCAATACCTTGCCGGCGTAGGGGCCGACGCAAGAGATAAACGTCATTTTAACTTGGAGAAGCAAACGCAAATTTACGACCCTAAAGGACGATACATAGATAAATGGGGCGGCCTCGCATCATGTGGTTCGCTTGACTCTGTTGATGCCGCCGATTGGCCCATTGCGTGACCGAGATATGCTTTAGTGCAACAAGATCGAAAAAGAAGAAAGGTCAATATCGTTTGGTTCAAGCGAGATCTTCGTTTGAATGACCATGAACCGCTAGCTTTGGCAGAACGAGATGAATTGCCAGTAATACTATTGTATGTATTCGAGCCGATCATGCTAAATGACAAGCACTATTCTGATCGTCATTGGCGATTTGTTAGCGAGTCTTTGTTGAATATGAACTCGCGCTTGTCGAGTAAAATTTCGGTTGCCCATGAGAATGCGCTTGTCGTGTTTGAAGCGCTGCTCAGACAGTATGAGATTAATGCTGTTTATTCGCATCAAGAAACTGGTCTAGCGAATACTTACACACGAGACAAGAGCATTGCGACACTCTTAAAGACTAAAGGTATCGCTTGGCATGAGACACAAACTAACGCGGTTGTTCGCGCCTGCAATGATCGAAGAGACTGGGATGCTTTGTGGCGTAAAGTGATGCGCAAATCATTGGTGCAAAACTCTGTTGAAAGATTGATCATAGAAACTGTTAAATTTGATACTACTGGGTTGCCAAAGCGATGGCTTGAGCGCGACAGTAATATGCAGCAAGGCGGTGAGACTCTAGCTCAATGGGTACTAGGTGATTTTTTTGATGCGCGTGGCAAGGACTATCAGAGTTTTATTTCGAAGCCTTTGTCTAGTCAAATCAGCTGTTCAAGAATGTCGGCCTACTTAGCATGGGGCAATATTAGTCTTAGACAAATGTATCAACAGCTTCTCGAGCATTGGAACCGGCCCGGATGGCGTCGGTCGCTCGTAGCGCTCTCGTCACGTTTGCATTGGCATTGCCATTTTGTACAAAAGTTTGAAAGTGAGTCTTCTATGCAGTTTAAGCATATCAATGATGGCTATCAATCGATGCCGTATCGCAGCGACGCCCAGTCAGCACGAGACTTAATTGCCTGGAAAGAGGGCTGCACCGGGTATCCGCTGGTTGATGCTTGTATGCGCAGCTTGCATGAGACCGGCTATTTGAATTTTCGTATGCGCGCAATGTTGGTGAGCTTTTTAACGCACCATCTACAAATTGATTGGCGCGAAGGTGTAGAACATCTGGCTAGTGTGTTCTTAGACTTTGAGCCGGGCATTCATTACGCACAGTTTCAGATGCAAGCAGGCGTTACGGGTATTAATACAATTCGAATCTACAACCCCACAAAACAAGCCAAAGAGCACGACAGTGACGGAAGTTTCATTCGAGCCTGGTGCCCAGAGCTAGCTGAGCTTCCAAACTCATTGTTATTTGAACCGTGGTTACTAACGCCAATGGAAGAACTGATGTATGGCGTAAAGTTGGGCGAGCAGTATCCCGAGCGAATTGTCGATACTAAAAATACTTATACAGAAACAAGTAAGAGGCTTTGGGCTTGGCGAAAGCGTCCAGATGTAAAACGAGAGTCGCATCGTATCTTGCAAAGGCATGTTCGGTAAGTCTTGTGGCGCATAAAAAAACAAACCTTCCTACCAAAAGATGCTTGGTATGCGACAAGCCGTTCGCATGGCGAAAAAAGTGGGAAAAGAACTGGAGCGATGTAAAGTATTGCTCGAAGCGTTGCAGTTCAAATAGACGTCGCGATTCGAACGTTGATGGCGATCACGAGTAAGCATTGAGAATTTAAGTAGCGACACCTTTATGAATAAAACCTATAAAACAGTTCGCCTCATTCTGGGCGATCAGCTGAATGCCTCGCACTCTTGGTATCGGGAAAAAAATGACAGTATTCTTTACTTGATCGCCGAGCTTAATCAAGAGGCTAGATATGTTAAGCATCATGTGCAAAAACTCGCGGCGTTTTTTGTCTCGATGCAGCAGTTCGCGACTGGCCTAAGCGCGGCGGGTCATCATGTACTACATCTCGATTTAGATGCAACGAGCGAATTCGAAGATCTCGGCGATTTGATTCTCGCCTTGTGTAACCGATACCAAGCTTCATGTTTTGAGTATCAGCGCCCGGACGAGTATAGGTTATTAGCGCATTTACAAGACATTGAATTTTCTAAGCATGAGATTGTCGTGGGGCATGCTGATACCGAACATTTCTTAGTCGACTTTGAAGAATTGGACACATTCTTCACTGCTGGAAAAGCTACACGCCTAGAATCGTTTTATCGAAAAATGCGCCAGCGACATAACATCATGATGAATGGGGATGAACCGCTGGGTGGGCAATGGAATTATGATGCTGAAAATCGGAGCAAATTGAAGAAAGCTGATCTGCCAGATATACCCAGCCCGCTTGTATTCGAAAATGATTTTGGAACGGTGCTTGCGCGCTTAGAGAAACACCAAATAGATCACTTTGGTGAGATAGGTAGTTCGTTAGTGTGGCCAGTTAATCGAAAGCAGTCCTTGGAATTGCTCGAGTTTTTCTGTGAGCAGTGCTTGCCTAACTTCGGTAAGTTTCAAGATGCTATGACTGCAAATAGCCCTCATGCATGGAGTTTGTATCACTCAAGGTTGTCATTCGCTTTAAACGCAAAAATACTCAGTCCTCTGCAAGTAGTCAATCGTGCCATCGCCGAGTTCGAAGCTCATCCCGACGATATTAGTTTGGCCCAGATCGAGGGGTTTGTGCGCCAAATCATAGGTTGGCGAGAATTTGTTCGCGGTATTTATTGGGTAAATATGCCGACCTACGCTAAGTCGAATACTTTAGAAGCCACTCGTGATTTGCCGGAATACTTTTGGTCTGGCGACACCAAGATGAATTGCATGAAACATTCGTTAAGCCAATCTTTACAAACCGCGTACGCGCACCATATACAGCGTCTTATGGTGATCGGTAACTTTTGCTTACTTGCTGGTATTGACCCAGATCAAGTTGATGCATGGTACTTAGGGGTTTATATCGATGCGATAGAATGGGTAGAAATGCCTAATACTCGTGGAATGAGTCAGTTTGCTGATGGAGGGATTATCGCCAGCAAGCCCTATAACGCCAGCGGCGCTTATATCAATAGGATGAGCGATTACTGTTCAGCTTGTCACTACAAGGTAAAGGAAAAAGTCGGCGAACAGTCCTGCCCGTTTAATAGTTTGTACTGGCATTTTATGCAGAGACACAAAGATCGATTCGCAAAGAACCCGCGAATAGGAATGGTGTATCGAAACTTGGCTAAGATGAACGACGAGCTACGAGAAGATACCCTTGAGCGAGCCGAATGGGTATTACAAAATCTTGAGACTCTCTAACAAAACCATGATTATAGTCCTGCTTGCCGTTCATACCAACTCGAAGTGATATCAAATAGCTGATCTAGCCCATCGGTTAATGCAGCTGGACCGGGCTGTAAGATATAAGCTGACTTAATCTCGTAAACGTCACCGGTTTTAATGGCAGGCACTTCAGCCCAGCCTTGGCGTAATCCAACTTTCTCTGGGTGGAATTTTTTGCCGCACCACGAGCCGATGATAATGTCCGGTGATTTAGCAACAACCTCCAGGGGGTCAGCAACAATTCGGTCTTTACCGCCTTGGTGTTTAGCGTTTTCGGCGTAACAATCTATTCCACCAGCAATTTCGACCAATTCACTTACCCAGCCGATCCCACTTATTATTGGCTCGTACCATTCTTCGAAATACACCACTGGTTTGACATTCCATGTGTCGGTGATGGCCTTGATCTCAGCTATTCGCTGTTCGTATTTGTTAGCTAAGGCGTGGGCTTTTTCTTTAGCATCAACGAGTCGCCCCAAGCTACGTATCATTCGTAAGATGCCGTTCACATCTCGGTGATTTAGAACATAGACCTCAATACCCTCGCGGATTAATTGCGCAGCAATATCAGCTTGGAGATCAGAAAAGCCCAGCACAAGATCTGGTTTTAAGTCTAAAATTTTAGGAATTTTGGCACTCGTAAAAGCCGAGACTTTAGGTTTTTCTTTTCTGGCTTCAGGCGGGCGAACTGTAAAACCAGAAATGCCAGCAATGCGTTCCTGCTCTCCGAGTAAGTAAAGCGTCTCGACAGTTTCTTCAGTCATGCAAATAATGCGTTGTGGCCAGTTCATAGTTGAGGAGTTATCACAGTGATTTGGCTTTATTGTAGCTTAGAAGTTCTCGCATAATTAGAAATAGTTATTGAGTCTATTAACGAAAAAAATGCTAAGTAGCTGATGCTACAGAAAAAATGCCAGATCAATGAAAGGTGATTTTTTCATTTATCTAAAATTAATAACGGCATGCTGACTTGAGGCTTTTAACGGTATTCGAAGCATGCTTATAATGTTTCATGAACTCCAGACTAGAAGAATTTCTGTATCAGGGTAGAACCGCAAGTAGTGTAGATAATTTATTTTTTTTGTACTCGGAATTGCTTGATGGCTATGGGTTTGATCAACTAACGTATGCGATCACTAGTGGTCATAACGAGTTTGCCACCGATGCAGAGCTTGGTTTGGTCAATCACAATATGCTTAATGGATGGATTGAGCATTATCGTGAGAACGCTTATCTAGAAGTTGATAAAACAACACATTTACTAAGAGCTAACCAGGGTCTCTATAAATGGGAAAATATTCAGCAAAGAGATGATCTGTCGTCTGTTCAAAAAAAAATATTTTTAGAGGCGCACGAGGCGAAAATGTACAGCGGCGCGTCTATATCTATTCATGGGCCAGCTGGAATTAAAGGGGTTACGATCGCCTCGTCTAGCCAATTGTCAGAATCACCAAGGCCACAAGACTTTGATATAGTGAATGTTGCCTCTTATCATTTTCACTTGTGCTTTTTGTCGTTGGTGCAATCGAATCAAGTTGCTCAAACAGTATCTTTAACTCTTAGAGAATTAGAGGTTTTGAAATGGATTTCTACTGGTATGGGGCGCCAAGAGATCGCTGATAGGTTAGATGCGTCTATACATACCATAGACTTTCATTCGAGAAATATACTTAAGAAAATGGATGCCAAAAACATGGCTGCGGCTCTTGTGACTGCACTTAAGCAGGGCTTATTGACCTTATAATACGTTTGTTAGAAAAAGTGTTCGCATGCCTTTTAAGCCAGCACTTTTAGCTTAGCTTTTCCCCAAAGCTAACGACACATATCTTCAACTGATCGGTCGAGCTTTATAAGGGTCATCGTCCTAGCGATTCTTTATCTATCCGGTGTTTTAAATATTTTCTTTGGATACCTACGGATATACGTAGTTGTGGTCGTGTGATTGATTTCATAAGCTAAATACCTGCTTAATTGCCATGGCTAAATGTGCAATTAGAAGCTAAACGCCCCCGAATAAACCGGACGAACTTAACGGTTAAATTGACCGGTTTATCACCTGATCGCAATACTTTATTAGAGACGAAATACCCTACTTCCCTTTTCGTTTTTGACAGGATGATTTTTTTATGACCATGCACCGCTCTTATTCGTTTAAGAAAAAACTCATCGCAATTAGCGTACTTCAAGCACTGTCGATTAACTCTGCTACAGCAGCAACGGTCACTGTAGATAATGGTGGCGATGCGGGCGTTGGGTGTACCTTACGTGAGGCCGTATTACTAATCAGCTCAATAGGTACCAACCCCAATACGCAGGGATGTGTGGCTAATGGCACGTTGGGAGAGAACGATATAATCGAATTTAGTGTGCCAAGCATTAGTGGTATCGATGCCCCACACATACAAATCACTCAAGATGTGTCGATAAACCCTGGGGGTGGGCCGGTGTCCATCACCGGGTTGGGCAACGACCGGATATTCAATGTAATTCTATCAACGGTGTCGATCGACAATCTGACCATTTCGGGCGGCAGCACGGGTGACAGTAATACCAACGTTAATTCCCCTGAGGGAGGGGCTGGTATTAGCGTAACCACCGCGGATTTGACCGTAACAAATAGCACAATATCAGGCAACACGGCGCTGGATGATGGCGGCGGTATCTTTATTGCTGGCCAGTCTTATGTAAAGCTGATTGACAGCACTGTGTCGGGCAATTCAGCCGGCGACAACGGGGGCGGTGTTTTTATTACTGATAGTGTAGCCACACTGTCACTCGAAAACAGCTCTATCACGGGTAACAGCGCACAGGGCTTGGGAACAAATAGGCTTGCCACGGGCAATGGTGGTGGGCTTCATGGGCAAGGTGGTGCAACAATATTGGCTAGCAATAGCGTGATATCTGGTAACAGCGCTGAACAGCAAGGTGGCGGGGTTTGGTCGAGCGTTGGTACGCTGTCACTCAGTGGCACTACCGTGTCTGATAATACTTCAAGCTACAGAGGCGGGGGTATTCGTGCGAGAAATGCAGACGACGTATCTAGATTTACGATTGATCAAGGCTCGGTGATCTCCGGCAATGTAGCCGGTGGGAACGGCGGCGGTATCTTTACATCCGGCGGTCTTATGATGACCAACAGCCAAGTGGTCAACAATATTTCGCGTAATGGCAGTATTGGTCTTGGTGGTGGCGGCGGTGGTGGTATCCAGGCACGCGCGGCGTTAACTCTGCGCGGAAGTACCGTATCAGGCAACAGTGCGGCTATTTTTGCTGGAGGTATTTCGGTTGAGTCTAATGTCCACCCTGTTCTCATTGAAGATAGTGTTATCGCTAATAATGCATCAGACGGCCGATTCGGCGGAATTCAAATGAACACCAGGGAGGCGGCTCACACGTTCGATAATGTTCAAGTTCTGAATAATCGAGCCGTTCTAAGAGCTGGCGGGGTTTACCTTAGGGGCAGTGATGGCGTCACTCTAGAGGTTAACGACAGCACGATTTCAGGCAATAGTTCTGGTGAGGAGGGTGGTGGCATAGTCACAAGGTACTTCCCCGCACATGTAGAGCTCAATCGAACAATTGTGTCAGGTAACAGTGCAACTGAGGGTGGCGGTATTCACCTAAATGGCGGCCAAAGCCTGTCGCTTAACAACAGTGCCGTAACCGGTAATGTCAGCACTGTTGGTGATGGTGGTGGTATATATGGTCGAAGCGTATCGCTTAATCTTAATAACACCACTATGTCAGACAATCGTGCAGCAGCGAATGGTGGTGGGTTAAAAACCTTTTCAGGGAGTTTGCTATCTATTGTCAACAGCACTTTAGCTAACAATAGCGCACAAGCTTGGGGCGGTAATCTTTATATGACAAGAACCACGTTCTCGCTTAGCAACAGTATTATCACGGGCGGTGAAGCGCCCATGGCGGCCGACATTATTAATACAAATGATGGTATTAATTCCTTTTTAGGGCGCAACCTGGTAGGGGATAGCAGTTCTACCACTGAGGAGTCGCTGGCTTTCTTTCCACCTATCACTCTACCAACTAGCGTCATTCTAGCCACATCCGACGGCACTCAGCCCGAGGTATTAGACGATATCTTATTGCCCTTGGCTGATAATGGCGGCTCGACGCTAACCCACGCCTTAACGATGAACAGTCCAGCTATTGATGTTGGCGATAATACTATTTGTGCTGCTGAGCCGATCAATAACCTGGACCAACGTGGCGAAGCTCGTCCTATTGGGGGTGCCTGTGATATTGGGGCTTACGAATCGAGTGAAAGTAGTCCAGCTGGTGGTAGCTCATTCTTTGTGGTGCCGATGCCAGATGGTAAGAGTGTTATTTTCGAATTGTAATGCCGTCGAATTATAGTAATTCAGCCTCCAAAATTTTAAAGGGGCTATCGAATCAGTTCTGTCTTGGCTTTAGTTATCGTAAAGCGTTCTTGAAGAAAAATGGCGCTGTTTACAGCGCCATTTTCTTTTAGTGAGTATTCTACGTACTCGTTGTGCAAGCTATTAGTGATTGTAGATATGCACATCTCGCTGAGGGTATGGAATACCAATCTCGGCTTCATCAAGAGCAACTTTTATGATTTCTAGTAACTCTAAGGTCGCAGCAGGATGATCTGAGGCTTTCGCCCAAGGACGAACCGTTAAGTTGACACTATTGTCAGCAAGCTCTGTCACGCCAACGCTTGGTGCAGGCGATTCTAGAACATAGTCTGACTTTGAAATTGCTTTGAGAATAACTTCTCTGGCCTGTTGAATATTCGCATCGTATGAGATCCCAACTGCTAGGTTCATTCGACGATCTCCAGCTTCGGTATAGTTTGTGATTGCACCATCTAGAGCTTGGCCGTTGGGAATAATGATTTTCGTTTTGTCAGGTAAGCGAAGCGTTGTTGTAAATATATCGACCTCTTCAACCTGGCCTGTTTGACCAGAGACTTCAACAACGTCACCGACATTGTAGGGGCGAAAAATAATCGTCATAACGCCAGCGGCGAAGTTGGCGAGAGAGCCTTGCAATGCTAAGCCAACGGCTAATCCAGCCGCACCCAAAATTGCGACTAACGACGCTGTTTGAACTCCCAGTTGTGAAATTGATGCGATAACGACAAAAGTGAGCATCAACGCATAGGCGATGTTGGTCACAAATTTAGCAAGCATGGGGTCAGTGCCCGAGCGCTCCATGCCTTTACCGACAGCTTTCGCGATTAACCTTACAATGAAGCGGCCAATGATGAAAATGGCGAGTGCTTTAGCGAAATTTACTCCGTAAAGTAAAACGTTATCCTTAAGAATTGGTAGGTAGTTTTCAATAGTCTCCATGTGTTCTCCGTGATGAAATGGTTATTAGGGCTCTACTTGAGAGAACTTTTTATACACTATAAAACTCACCTGGGGCTTTATTGGCAGCAGATGTAACACTTCTTTATATTTCCTTAAAGTAAGCTCGGTACGTTCTGCGTATGATTTACTAGGTTGGTAAAACACCTAAGGCTAAATTGTTTATGCGTGTGTATTGAGCTTCGTTAGTGTTTATATGAGGCGCCGTTTATCAGTACCTAATCAATGTGCGGCTTTCAATGCTCTTTCTTATGGGGTGTTTCGTGTCGCCGACTTGGAGTACATCAAGTGCGCTGTGGCCTACTCTCGGAATATTTTTATTATCATAGATGTTAAAAATTGCGACCTCATCAGGGCTCATCTGTGACAGGTAAAACCATTCATGTTCGCGATTGACAGCTACTCCTAAAATCTCGCCAATACGATTTGGGTAGATCAAGTCAATCGTCATCCAGTCTTCGGGAACGATTGACGAAGCACGAATAAATCCGAGCGGTGACGCCGTTATAATTTGCTCTACCGGGCGCCAAACATTGACAAAGCCGTAGTGCCCGCCCTTGAATTCAGAAGCTTTCCGTTCGCCAAGTAAGTCGATCAAGCGTTGGTCTGCACCTCGGGCACTGTAGTCAGTATGCACATTTCGAGCTGGCCTACGCTCTGCGTTTGGATCATCTACTCTTACTGTATGGTCAAAAATGATAACTTCTTGAGCGCCGAGTTGATCTTTGAGTAAGGTATCAAGTTCGTCATCATAGGTTTCTGCCCAGCTTTGCTGTTGCTCGAAATCCAAGATCTGACTCCTGTGTTTCGCGAAGGTGATTCCATCGTTGGCGAAGTTAACGCTGAAGTCTCCATCTCTCAGGTCGGTTACTTGAACTTCGGTAGGTATTAGCTCAGGCGAAATGAGGTTTCCTACAATGCCATCAGCATCGAATCGAAATGCTTGTTTTCCATTTCGCCTTACATGGTAGTTCACAATTGCTTTGACAGTCATTTTCCTACCCTATTGCTCATACTAATTGGAAGACCCGGCTGCTCTAAGCCGCGTCAATTGATACAACTACCTTGCCCATGGCTTTACCACTCGCTAGGCGATCATGTGCCTTTCCTACTTCAACAAGTGAAAAATTCTCAGTGTCTAAGACGGGCTTTAATGATCCGTGGTCAACAATTGTTGCTAGTGTTTCCAGAATTTCTCCGTGCCGTTCGCGTTTATGGTTGTGCAGCATCGGGATAAGCATAAAGACCACATGTAGCGAAAGGCCTTTAAAATGAGCCGCCGTTAGATCAATTTCTAGCATTGATACGGTCGTTGCGACTTGGCCATTTAGTGCTGCGGCCTCAAAAGAGTTAAGCATGTTCTCGCCGCCGACAGAGTCAAAGATCACGTCAAAGCCGGCGCCATTTGTGTGCCGCTCTACGTAATCACTGACAGATTCGGAGCGATAATTTATTGCCTTGGCTCCTAATGATTCTATTAATTTTAATTGCGCGTCACCTCCACCAGTAGAGTACACATCGGCACCCATATGCCTTGCTAGCTGTAATGCGATATGGCCGACACCCCCCGATCCACCGTGAACCAATACTTTTTGGCCACTAGAGACCCCCGATCTGATTAAGCCTTCGTAGGCAGTAATACCAACTAATGGCAACGCGGCGGCCTCACGCATGGAAACAGTTTTAGGTTTGTGTGCAATGAGCTTTGCATCAGCTAAGATGAACTCAGCGAGCGCGCCTGGCAAATCAGTTAGACCACCAGCGCAACCATAAACTTCATCACCTACCTTATAGCCGGTAACACCGTCGCCGACTTCCTCGACCGTTCCTGCGAAGTCCATTCCTAGTAGCGCCGGCAAATCAGGAGATAGCGGCAAGTCTTGGCCCATTTGTCTGATCATCATGTCGACAGTATTAATACTTGTCGCTGCAATTCTTACGAGTACGTGTCCTGTTTTCATTGCAGGCTTATCGATATTCGCTAGCCTAAAAACGTTGCTATCGCCATAGTTCTCAACAATCATTGCTTTCATATTAAAATATTTCGTGTAGTGATTAATTAGGAATCAAGTATATTTGCAATCTCTAGAGCTGATAATATTGACTTCAATTGAATCAATTTATAGTTTTTGTTGATAATGAAGGTAGATCATTTAAAGTTGTTCGTTCGCATAGCGGCGACGAGCAACATTAGTTTGGCGGGTAAAGAACTTGGGCTCTCGCCCGCGGTATCTAGTTCTCATATTAGTAAGCTAGAGGAATCGCTCGGTGTTAGGCTTATTCACAGAACGACTCGACGAGTATCTTTGACTGAAGA
This sequence comes from uncultured Arenicella sp., assembly GCA_947499305.1. Taxonomy (GTDB): domain Bacteria; phylum Pseudomonadota; class Gammaproteobacteria; order Arenicellales; family Arenicellaceae; genus Arenicella. The sequence goes on from CANMNN010000003.1 coordinate 66,473, forward strand.
GGGCACCGATTTTTTGCCGCACGCTTTGGAGGTGCTAGACAGTGTTGAGCTCGCTCGGGCATCTGTAGGGTCAGGCAGTATTACTCCACAAGGTACGTTGCGAGTAACCGCCCCAGCCTCATTTGGGCGAATGCATATTGTTCCAGCACTTTCTGGTTTTATGGCGCTTTACCCTGATCTATCGCTCGACCTTCGGCTCAGTGATTCAATATTAGATATGGTGGAAGGTGGGTTTGATATTGCGATTAGGAATTCCAGTTTAAATGACTCGACCTTGGTCGCGAGAAAGCTTGCTTTTGATGATCGAGTTGTTTGCGCGTCTCCTGGATTTCTTGAGAAACACGCAGAACCTAAATTCTTTAGCGATCTAGTCGATTTTAATTGCGTAGGTTTAATGGGGCTTGAGGAGTGGTCTTTTGATACCTTAAGTGGTCGTCAAACTGTTAAGCCAAAGATCATAGTTCGGATGGATAATGGAGAAGCCGTTCGCGATGCTTGTATTGCAGGGCTTGGTATTACCGTATGTTCAGTTTGGTGTGCTTATGAGCAATTGCGAAATGGCCAGCTCGTTCAGATTCTTAAGGACCAACCCCTTGCGAGTGACACCGCAATTTGGGCAGTTTATCCTAGCTCACGTTTGCTCGCACCTAAGGTGCGAGCATTTATTGATTACTTTAGTGAGAAATTTGGTGATACACCCTATTGGGCGAAAGCTTAGTTTTTACTCGCGTGGGACATCAGTTTTTTAAACAGAAAATCTTTTAACTTTGATCGATCGTGTTTCATCTTGTGCATCTCTGAGTCACTTATCGGCGAGTCATTTAGCTCTAGGTTTCTTATCTTTTCATCTAGTTCGTCGTACTGGCTTGCCGAATCTGAAAAGGATTCGTCGTCTAAAATTAGCTGTTTGATTAGTTCCTTGAATTCAGGGAATTCGTTTAATAGGGAGTGGTCTTCGCCTAACATAGTTTTCCTCGTGTTTTGGTTTGTGATGTGTAATCACGTTCTAGAAGTGTATAAGTTACGAAAGAATTTCTTCGATTTTTTCTGTTACGGCTTTGATTTTAACGGAATCTAATGCGTCTGGGTGTGGATCGCTAAAAGTTCCTTTATCGTTATCAAAGTAAAGGCCAGAGGCGTTAGAGAATTCATCTGCGAGAGCCGCTCTCATTAAAATGTCGACCCCAATCTGAAGATCTTTGCCTGGCAAGCCATAAGCTTCTTTGACCATATTGCTACCCAAGAAAGACGCTGGGTTGACTGCGATAATAGATGGCCCTTGCTGAGCTAGCGTTTTTGCTAATTGACGCGACCACATTGTAATTGCCAGTTTACTTTGCGCGTATGCCATATCATCTGATAAACGGTTCGACTCTCCAAGTGCCGAGATATCGACCGGTGCTTGCGCCGCAGAAGAAAGGTTGACGACGCGTCCATCAGACCCTAAGAGAGGAATCAGTATTTTGGTGAGCAGGTATGGTGAGATAGTGTTGACTACGAAGCGAATATCTATTCCATTTTGAGCGGTTTTATTTGGTACTTTGTAAACACCGGCATTGTTGATTAAAACATCAATTGTTCGATGCTTTTCTGATACAGCATTTGCGAGCTGCCTAACTTGAGAGAAGTCTGAAAGATCAGCTGAGTAAACCTCGATATTGTTTGAGCCATTTAAATTAGACAGTTCACTTTTTACCGATTCAAGTTTCTGCGAGTTTCGACCGTGCAACAAAACATTATGCCCTTGGGCTATAAGTGCTTGCGCGGTTGCTTTACCGATACCATCAGTCGAGCCGGTGATTAGTATAGTTTTCTTCATGTTTCTGAGTTCCTAATTGGTGTTTATTGTTTCCAACGCGTTTTTATCTAGAGCGCAGCTAGCACTCTGTTCTTCGAGACGGCTAGCCGCGCTCCGGGTTAGTCTTAGTCGTAGCTTATAAACGCTAGTCGTTAACTTGTTGGATATCCATAACCATGTTTTCCCAGTTTCTTTGATTATCCATATCGAATTGAGCACCTTGTTCATCAGCCCAAGAAAAGCGAGTTAATGCAGGCGTTTTGCTGGTGGCTTGGTAGAGCCAGTAGGCTTCCGCTTTTAGGGCCTCATCAATTGGTTTGTCAATGGATTCATAAACCGTTTGCTTGCACGCATTAATTGACTCGGCAGGAAACTGAGCGATCCGATTTGCTAAGTTGTCAACATACTCGCCAATCTCATCAGGTTCTAGTACCTTGTTTACTGTTCCATAAGCCTCAGCTTCGTCCGCATCAAAATCACGCGCGCTTAAGATTATCTCTAGCGCTCGTCCGAGACCAACTTGGCGCGCCATTCGAGATGCGCCGCCACCGCAAGGCAAAATACCCATTCCTACCTCCATTTGCATGAATTTGTACTTACCTCTGGCGGCAAAGCGCATGTCGCATGCCAACGCGAATTCATGACCGCCGCCGCGTGCAAACCCTTCGAGTTTGGCAATGGTTGCTTGTGGCACTCGGCTAATACGTTCTAGAACTGATTGGAGGTCTAGCAGCGAGGCTTCTTCTCTGGAAACGGCTTCGGCTGACATGTCTTTTAATAGTTCAGTGTCATAGTGGCAAACCCAAATCTCAGGGTGCGCTGACTGAAAAACAACGACTTTAATATCGCGGTCACGTTCCAGCCTCATTGCCAATGAATTTAGATCTTCGAGCATGGCTTGGCCCTGAACATTGACCGGAGGGAAGTCAATCGTAACGGTTAAAACACCCGCATTTGCGGAGGTACTAAAGGTTTTAAAATTTTCGTAGTTCATCAATAAATTCCTGATTGTCTGTCTTGTTTGAAACGGAACTTAAGCCTACTAGTGTTGAAAAGGTTTGATAATGATGCTTTTTTATAAATCAGTATATGTATTAAATTGATAATTTGAGTCGACAACCTTTTCATTATATAAATTTTGTTGATTCAGAATCTGTATTTGCCCGCTTTATCAATTTTATTTAATGCAATAGATTTAGTTCATACCGATTTCCGGTCGACTTATTCAATATTATTGGAGAAAGAGAAATGAACACTAGAACCACAAGTGGGACTTCAACAAGCGTGCTAGAACGCGCGATAGCTTTAGAAGTGCCTTCTAGAGAGGCCATGCTCCACCGCTCACCCCTCGTAGAAAATTTTTGGACTCAAAATCAACAGCTACTAAGTACTGCTTGGGATGAATGGGAGGCATTGACAGGGGGGCAGCTATTAAAGCCGGACGACTCACTACTTGACTCTCGGTTACGTGACGCTGTCAACGCCGCTTGGGAAGACCCAACAAAAGAAATTGAAGTAGAGAAATTGTGGAGTGAAGTGTCGCCTGGCGTTTACGAAGGCCAGTTTTTCGATCCAGAGCGGCTTGCTGAATTTAGAGCTTATCTCGAAGCTGTTCAGGCTGCCGGTATACCATTGCGCCCTCCTTATGGTATCGCGCTAAACCGTTTTGGAGCAATGCTTGATCAACGTTCGGAAGGCTTTTTGGCAGCTCCTAGCTTTCAAGATTTCTACACAATAATGCTCGATCATTACATGCGCCCAATTGCGCGGCTCTTATTTCCGGAAGTGGCAGGCTATGACTCTCAGACATTTGGTTTTTCAATCCAATATGAGCCGGGAGTAGATACCTCACTGCAGCTGCATTCGGATGCGTCTGCGGCAACCCTAAATATCAATTTGAATTTGCCTGATGAGTCTTTTACTGGTTCTGAAGTTGACTTTTACGACCCGTTATCAGGTAAAGCAAATAGATTAACGTTCAAACCTGGAATGGCGATGATTCATAAGGGCACAGTAGCCCACGCGGCTCGCCCGATAACGAGTGGCAAGAGAACGAATTTTGTTCTCTGGCTCTATGGCGATCGTATGCAATTGCCAAGAGGCCATGTTCCACAAGCCAGTTTGAGTGCGAAAGAACGTTGGTCGCTGCCACGCGTTGCTAAAGATAAATTTGCTCCATTTTAAGACTCTTGGTTCGACCGTCTTTGTAACGGTTGCAATTCAATTTTGAGATCAATAGCCATGTCAAATATTAAGTCCACGCGTTCGGTATTTATGAATCCGATTATTGCGAGAAGTAAGAACGAAATGCATCGAGCGGCTACACCGCTAGAACTTTTTTATGATCTAGTTTACGTAGTAGCCATCGCATTCTTAGCCGGTGAGCTGCATCATGCAATTACCGAAGTGCACCACGTCACACATGCAATTTTAATGTACCTTTGGATATTTTGGTGTGTTTGGTGGCCGTGGAATACCTACACATTTTTTGCATCAGGCTATGACACCGATGACACCCAATTTCGGTTAGCGTCTTTTGCGCAAATGATCGGGGTCATCATTGTGGCAATTGGTATAAAGCCTGCTTTTCAGGAAGAAAACTTTCTGTATATTATGCTTGGCTACTTAGTGATGCGTATTCCATACATTTTGATGTGGCTCAAGGTAGCACGAGACGATATTAATTCTCGCCCAGTGGCTCTGCGCTATGCGTTTGGTGTGCTACTGGTGCAATGCGGCTGGACACTGACTGTGTTGTTTTATCAAAGTTGGCCCGCGTGGATAGCTTTATTAATTTGCGAGTTGTTGGTACCTTGGTTTGCGGAGCGCTCAACCGCAAAAGGCGAGAACACTAAATATCACGTTGAGCACATTGAAGAGCGCATGGGGCTCCTAACAATCATTGTGTTAGGTGAGTCGATATTAGCGTCAGTGAATGCATTTGATAGCGTCGCTAAACATTTTACTCCCGAGCTAGGATCTATCGTCATAGGCGCTTTATTATTGCTATTTTCGATGTGGTGGCTCTATTTTGACGATCGCGTAGAAGAGCAATTGCATAATGAAACAACGTGTTTTGTTTGGTCCTATGGACACTATTTTATATTTGCAGCGGCGGCAGCCGTAGGCGCTCTCATTAGTGTCTGTGTTGATGCAGCAACTCATCACGGTCATGTATCAATGGATCAAGCAGTCCTGGGTTTATCTATAGCCTTAGCCGTATATTTAGTGGCTATCTGGCTGTGCCACGATTTTATTTTGAAAAATAAAGGCCTTAGACTCTTCGAGCTCTTGATTCTTGCGGGTGTTGTTGTTGCTTTGGCGATTGTAACCAAAAGTGTTTTATTGATTGGTTTGGCTTTCGCGACGTTAAATGGTGTTCGATTATGGAGAAGGCATAAGGAGTTTCGGCGATTAGAAACTGTCTGATGTCGTCTTAGGTAAGAGTTTAGGCAAAGCCTAAGTCGATCGTTTCAATACGTACAAAATCGGCGCGCTAGGCTTGGGCGATACCGCGAGGTGGGTTTCAACCTTCCAATCCGGCCCGATTGATTTGATATGGTTGAGTATTGCTTTATGCTCTGCTGCTCCGGCATCTGTGCCGGGGTAACACATTAGGGAAATCATACCTTGCCTACTCAGTAGATCGCACGCCGCTTTAATCGCGCAGAGGCTGCTTGCAGATTCAGTAGCGGTGTTTTTGTCTGCTCCTGGAAGGTACCCGAAATTGAACATTACGCAGCATACTTCTCGGTCGATGTGCTTGGCGAGATGTTGGTGGCCATCAAGAATAAGCTCAGCATTGTTAATGTTCATTGCCTCTAGGCGCTGCCTACTGACTTCAATCGCAAGCTCTTGAATGTCAAAGCCGACGACCTTGTCGAAGCCTAAAAGTGCAAGAAAAACCGTGTCGTTACCATTGCCACAGGTGGCGTCGATGGCGACGTGTTTTTCTTTATCTAGGAAGTGTTCTTCGATTAAACGATGCGCATCATCTGTTAGAGCCATTTCGTGAGCTTCTCCGGCAAAGGTTTATCATTAAGAAGATGTTCGCATAGGAGCTCTGCATGGGCCGGAATAGTCAGGCAGCCCTTACTACCAAAACCGTTAAAACAATATGCATTTTTTAGGGTGCTTATACTGCCGACAAACGCATTTCGATCGGTGGTGGTGGGTCGCACCCCAACTTCATGTTTGATAACGCTTGCTTGAATCGATGTTTGTAACTCTAGACTATCGAGCAGTTTTTGTTTCACGACTTTAGAAGGAGCAAGAGTTGTATCATTCCAATCATAGTTCGAGCCAAGCTTATAAGTGTTAGTATCGATTGGAACCAGCCAGTTACCCCAGCTAAGCATAGACCCCGGTCCATTTTTTGCCTCTATAGTGAGTACTTCACCTTTCGCCAATTTAAATGGCAAACCATTCAGCCATGGGTTGTACAGTGCTTGGTATCCTTCGCAGAAAATCAGGTTTGTTGCTTTTATGCCTTCATAGTCGATCGACGTTTCGCCAAAAACTAGTCGTGAGTAATCCAGCTTTGATTCCAGATACGCTTCTTTCTTTTTTAGCCATTTGCGGCTCAGACTTAACAAAGATTTGGTATCAACCAAAGATGTTCTATTGATGGTCGCGCAACCAAATTCAGATTGCTTGAATAAAGAACGCTTCTCGCCGATTTGCAAAAAACTCTGATATTCGATTTCTTTTAAACGTTTATCAAAATAGTTGGCTTGACCCTGGTTCTTAATCAGCCGAGATTGAGTTACTTCTGAGAGGAACGATTGACCGAATGTGCGTTCAGCATATTGGTAAAACCGTTCTGCGGACCGAAAGTACTCAACAAAACCCTCCGTTAAATTGAGCCTATGCCCAGTAATTGGGTTAATAATTCCTGCGGCAACCTTGCTCGAACTGCCTGTATGGGCATTGTCTATCATCAGCACCGACTGCCCGCGCCTGATTAACTCGATAGCGAGTATCGAGCCAGCCAAGCCTTGGCCAATAATTAGAACGTCGAGTTGTGTGGCTGGCATGGCAATGTTTGGTGTCGGTTGTGGTACTCTTTTTGATATATAAGTTAATTATAACAAAGCAATCCCACTTATTCGCACACCATGGCAAAGCATTTAATGACACAACGGCGTTTCTTGCCGTATTTTTGTACGCAGTTTTTGGGCGCTTTTAACGACAATGTTTATCGATACGCATTTGCGATTTTAATTACGTATTTTTTAGCGGAGGAACACCGCGGCATTTACGTAAACTCGGCACTCGTCGCATTTATCTTGCCGTTCTTTTTGTTCGGTGCGATCACCGGTCAACTGGCGGATAAGTTCGAAAAAGCCTGGCTTATCCGGCAGATAAAACTGGCTGAAATTATTATTATGCTTTGCGGATGCGTGGCATTGTATTTTCAAAATGTGCCGGGCATGTTGGCGGTTTTGTTCGCCCTCGGTTCTCAATCGGCATTTTTTGGCCCAATCAAATACAGTATTCTGCCACAACATGTTTCGCATAAAGAGATTTTGAGTGCGAACGCCTATGTAGAAGCGGGCACTTTCATTGCAATACTGTTAGGCCAGGTACTGGGTGGGGCCTTGAGTGAGGAGCAATCCTATTTACCGTTCTTAATGGCCGCGATAGTGGGCTTCGCCGTACTAGGATGGTTCTCGGCCAGAATGATTCCGGATGCTCCTGCGGCGTCGCCAGATCTAAAGCTCTCGTTTAATATTTTCACTCAGACGGCGGAAATAGTTCGAATGGCTCGCGAGAAGCATGGCGTTTTTCAATCTATCTTGGCGAACTCGTGGTTTTGGTTTTTTGGTGCGATTGTTCTTACCTTATTCCCAGTGTTTGCTATCGAAGTGCTTAACGGCAGCCCTAAAGTAGCTATTGTGTTATTGGCGACATTTACAATCGGCATTGCGCTTGGTTCATTTGCCTGCTCGATCTTCTCAGCCGGTCGTGTTGAATTAGGCTTAGTGCCCATTGGTGCTCTGGGAATGAGTCTATTTACCTGGAATCTCGGGGCCTCAGAAATTGTTGCAGGCGATCAAATGCTAAACCTTGCAGAGGTTATTGCGGTTGATGGTGTGCTATGGGCCCTATTTAACTTGGTAATGATCGCTTTCTTTGCTGGCTTATTCATTGTTCCGTTGTATACCTATATGCAAACGCATAGCGACGAAGCGAAGCGCTCGCGGATCATTGCGGTGAATAATATCATCAACTCATTGTTCATGATTGTCGCCGGCATTGTTGGCATTGTTCTAGGCGCTCTTGGCTTTGATGTGATGGCGATTTTTAAAATCGTCGCTGTACTCAATCTAATCGTAGCTATCTATATCCTCTCGCAAATACCCGAATACTTTTTACGCTTATTGAGCTGGCTATTAGCGCACTGCGTTTATCGCATCAAAAAAGAAGACTTAGATAAAATACCTGAAACCGGCCCCGCGCTCTTGGTGTGTAATCACGTGAGCTTTTTCGACCCGCCGATATTGTTGGGCGTTTTACCAAGGCCCGCTCGTTTTGTAATGTGGTACGGTTTTTACGAACTGCCTATTGTTGGTAACCTATTTAAATGGCTTAAATCAATTCCGATTAGCAACCGGCGTGAGCGCCCTGAATTGGTGTCTAGGGCTTTTGATAACATTGCTCAAGAGCTTGAAGCGGGGCGCCTGGTTGTGGTTTTTCCGGAAGGCTCGATAACGCGTGATGGCGAGATAAGTAAGTTTCAACCGGGTATTGATGACATTGTTAAGCGGACTCCGGTACCTGTTGTGCCGCTGGCACTTCGAGGCCTTTGGGGCACTTGGGCTAGCCGTAAGAAAGGACGCGCGCTTAAAGGTTTTCCTACGAGTTTTATGAAGAAGTTGACAGTGGTCGCGGGTGATCCTGTGGCACCTGAAGACGCTACTCGTTTGAGTATGTACGATAAAGTATCAGCCTTGAGGGGAGAGGGAAAATAATGAATGCAATTATCCGATGCCAATGGTGCTCGAGCGACGAATTATATCAGCAGTACCATGACCAAGAATGGGGCGTTCCAGTCTATGATGATCGCGAGTTATTTGAAATGCTCAACCTTGAGGGTGCTCAAGCGGGCTTGAGTTGGATCACGGTATTAAAGAAACGAGCCCACTACCGCAAAGTATTCGATGGTTTTAACCCGGAGAAAATTGCTAAGTACGACCAAGCAAAGCGCGAAGAATTATTGGCAGATGCGGGCATTATTCGCAACAAGCTTAAGGTTAATGCGTTCATTGTAAACGCTCAGCTTTATCTTGATATGCAAGCCGACGAAGCAAGCCCAAGTTTTTCTGAATATCTATGGTCGTTTGTTGATGGTAAGCCTATGGTTAATGCGCGTAAAACGCTTGCCGATGTTCCGGCGACAACGGTTGAGTCTGATGCGATGAGTAAATCGCTCAAGAAGAAGGGCTTTAAATTTGTCGGCAGCACAATTTGCTATGCGTTTATGCAAGCTGCCGGCATGGTCAATGACCATACAATTGACTGCACGTATTATTCTGGGCCTGCAAAGCCGTGATATTGCCATTAAACTTGAGTTTATTCGCTCTCAGCACTTAGCCTGAGTTGTCGAATGTGGATATAATCCGCGTCGATATTTCACAGAGTTCATATCCTATGTACTTCGACTTCTTGATCAAATTTTTGCGCTACGGCGGCGGTAGTGTAATCGCGCTTGGCGTTGACGTCGGCATGCTGCTGTTGGTTGCTTACGCTACCCCTGCTCCATACTTGGTTGCTGCGGCGACGGGCTTTGTTTTTGGCTGTTTTGCTAAGTATGCGGTGTCCACTTATTTTGTCTACGACGATAATCGCGATGACGATAAGGCCTTGAGTATTGCCTTGTTTATCGCGATTGCACTATGCGGCCTGGCGGCGAATCATTTGATAATCTATTTCGGCGTGGAGCATTTGGGGCTCAACTTATTTTTCTCTAAGGTCATTTCTGCGGGCTTCGTATTCGTGATGAATTTTTTCTTGATCGGCGTCATCGTATTTAAAGACCCGATCATTCCTCGGCGCGATTAGCGCTCGCTGATTTGCTACAACCAGCCATTTTCCCGGGCGATTCTCGATGCTTCTATTCGGTTGTTAGCTCCAAGTTTTTGCGTTGCCTCAGCTAAGTAGTTTCGAACTGTGCCAGCCGACAAATGAAGAGCATCGGCTATTTCTTTATTGGTTTGCCCCTTCTCGGCGAGCCGCAGAATATCGCGTTCACGGTCACTCAATGGGTCTGGTGATGCCCATGCCGATTCTGCCAAGCCTTGCTCGATTACTAACTGACCTCGGGCAACTTTACGTAATGATTGAGCTAATGATTCACTAGGTGCGTCTTTTAATACATAGCCCATGACTCCAGCCGAACGAGCTCGCTCTAAATAACCAGGCCTGGCAAAGGTGGTAACGATCATTACCTTAGTTTTTGATCCTGATTGCTTGAGCTTAGTCGCGACGTCTATGCCCGAGGCATGCGGCATTTCGATGTCAGTGAGCAATACGTCCGGCTCAAGTTTATCGACTAATTCAAGCGCCTGAACACCGTCGCTCGCTTGAGCTAATACTTCGATGTCGTTCTCTAGCGAAAGCAAAGTGGCAATCGCACCTCGCAAGAGCGATTGATCTTCAGCGATCACAATTCTAATTATATTTTCTATTTCTGCTGTCATGAGTATGCCGGTATAGATCTCGCTAATAGGCTATATGCTTAGCGGGAAGCTGGATAGAAATTCCGAAGCCCTTTTTCTTTTCGAACGTCGTGTGGCCTATGGTAGTGTTGCCGCCGAGCTTGCTGACGCGCTTGCGCAAGCCGTTTAAGCCCGAGCCCTCAACAAATTTCTGCACTTGGCCGTTGTCGAATATCAGAATTTTTATTGTGCCTTCTTCATCGCGTTCTAGCTTTAGGGTGACTCGATCCGCATTGGAATGACGCACGATATTGGTGACGGCCTCGCGAAACGCTAAGCCGATAACTTGGTCTGTCTGGCTGTTGAATGTTGGGAGCTCTCCCGTCACTGAAAAGCGAATTTTTGCTGACCCAAGTATTGATCTTGCACGTTTCAATTCTGCTACCAAGCTGGTGGTATTCATGCCGGCAACCGCTTCTCGTACATCTTTAAGGGCAATTCGCGCAGCTTCTCTAATTTCAATGATTTCTTGTTTGGCCAAATCAGGATTGCGCTCAAATAGTTTTTCGGCAACTTCAGATTTGAGTGCAACCATGGTTAGGGTTTGGCCCAATAGGTCATGCAAATCTTGCGCTATGCGTTCTCGCTCTGACTCAGTGGCGAGCTGTCGTTTAAGCTCTTGCTCTCGTAACATTTGATCGGTTTGCGATACACGCCTCGACGTTGCTATTGAGCCAATAGCAGTCATAGTACCGATGAAAATTGGAAAGCCCCAATCCCACCATTCTTGCTGAGTTAGCCATGCGAAGAGACCATATGAAATCACCAGGGCAACAATAGTGATCTTTGCATGGCGTTCATTAACGATAAAGCCCGCCAATGCCATCGCGTAAATAAAAAATACACCGTGTGACCCAAAAAACGGCGAGACAGCGAAACTGAGTAGTAGCAAGCCTGTAATATAAATTAGGCGGGCTAAGCCTACTTGCGTCGCGCCATAAAGATAAATCGGCAGAAACAATGCGATTGCTACAATCGCTGCGACAACGTCATTTACTGTTGGCGATTGGAATATCCAAGGAAAGAAGTAGAACAGCAGGTATATGAGATAGAACTGAGGCTTCTCGCCCAATGGCGTCGCCTCTGAGGGCGATTTATTAGTTTTGAATAGCTTCATTATTTTGTCAGCTTAACACCATCGAGCTGATACTTAAATTCGCCAAGAGCGGGGCCCGCAACAATCGCAAGGCCTATGAAGTCAGATGAGTTAAAGCCGTTAAAGTCATTGATGGCGAGCTTGATTGACGTCCAGTCATTACTGTCCTCAATAACAAAATTTTGTGATGGCGGTGGACCAGCCAGGGAGCTCGAAAATAGCATTACTCGATAACTCCCAGCCTCGCCTTTGAATCTGAACTCAAGGTCTGAAAAGCGGCTGATGTCCCAAGCTGTTTCGCTGAATACGTTGGCGCCGGCCCAAGGAAACATAAAGCCGGATTTTACCTGTGCGTGAACAGCAAGTAATGATTGCTGATGTTCTACTGCCGCAATCGAAAGACCGTCAACCATGGAATCATCGGTTTTCGACCATCTAAACTTACCCGAATTTGACGTTAGACCATTTTCGAAATCACTCAGTTCGCCGCTGGCTAAACCTGAAGCGTTATCAGGGGTTGCCTTTGGTGCTCGCTTGCGAGTAATTTGTTTGCCATTTTTGAAGATAGCGGCGATGTTTCGGCTAGAGCGTTTTGAAATTTCTGTGTCATCGAGCATCACTAAATCTGCGCGGGCGCCCACTTCGATTATGCCCCGGCCTTCTAAATCAAAATGCTGTGCAACACCGCCACTTGCGGCACTCAAAGCTTGCTCAGCATTCAAACCTGCATCTATCAAAAGCTCAATTTCTTGATGCAACGATGCGCCATAGCTTGTTCCTGGGTTTGGCGCATCTGAGCCAGCTAAGATTGGCACGCCCGCTTGAGCTAATAGTTTGATATTTTCAAGCGCTGTTTCAAGATCAAAGCCGGGCAGTTTATGACTGCCTATTTTTGAGGCAAGTTGTTGAGCTTGGCCCGCTTGTAAATACGGTTTAATCGCACTGTCTTCAGATAAAACTTGACCATGATCATGGTGTGCAGCGCTGCTGATTACCGAGAGAGTAGGGATTACAAAAATATTCCGTCGTTTAGCTTGTTCGATAAACTCTGTGCTAGCGATCTCATCAGCAAAAATGTGGACGAAACCGTCAATGCCATCGTCGAGTAATTCCTGTGCAGCGGCAAAGCTAGAAACGTGTGCTAGCACTTTTTGGTTTCGATTGTGCGCATGTTTGATGATTGCGGCAGCGGTCGCTCGGTCTAGGCTTTTGAAGAAGCCTGAATAGGGCATGTAAACAAGTTTGATAAAGTCAGAGCCTTCGTCGAGCCGTTTAGAAACCCATTGCTCGGCTTGATCGGGCGAGCTGATAGTTTCTACAGAAACACCAAATTGAGTACCATGGCCGCCATCAACGGTGGCTAACATGCCGGCACTAAACAGGTCTGCTTGGTCTGCGTATTCGACCGAAGCACGCTGTTCATGCATATTGCTGATCAACTCGTTAGGTGAAAACATATCGATGTTGCTGGTGACTCCAAAATTCAGACTTAACCATAGTGCGTCACCGAACGAGTGCGTATGTGCGTCAATCAGCCCCGGTATTAATACTCGATTTTTCGCGTCGATTACGTAGTGATTATCGGCCTCTATACTTTGATCAATATTAGATATTAAACCGTCCCGGAGTTCTATGTCTCGTAGGCCGATCAGAGTCTTGCCATCAAAAACAGAGGCGTTTTTGATTAGGGTTAATTCAACGTTTGTGGTGAGGGGCTCTTGCGCTGAGCCGGCCTCGTTGACACTCGGAGTGGGTAAGCTTAGTAATACCGAGAATACAATCGCGGCGCATACTATTAGGGCGAAATAAAATGTTTTCTGTAGCATGGTTATGTCCTTTTAAACAGTTTTAGGTGGTGCGTCGGAGGTTCTAAATAGAGCGCTGGCGTAGCCATGCAAAGATGGCCAGCGCTAAGAAGCCCAGGGTCATCACGATAATTGTCAGTGTATGAAAGCCGGTTGCGCGCTCTTTGCCTGTGTCGACGATTGATAAGGCAAGTTCTGCTAAGTGAAATGACGGCATGAAGTTTGCCAATGTTTGCATAAATTCGGGGAATAGAAATACCGGGAACCACAGCCCGCCTAAAATGGCGAGGCTTAGAAACAGGATGTTCGACAGTGCAATTGCCCCACCTGAATTAAGACTAAAACCGAGAGCGATTCCGATTAGTACAAATGGAATTGTGGCACTCAAGTGAATAGCAAAGAGTGAGAACCAATCGCCACGAGCCAGTTCAACGTTGCCGACGAATCCTGCGATTAAATAGATCGGCATTAAGGCAATCGCAGTGAACATCAGAGTGGTAAGCAGCTTCGCAAGAATGTAACTATACGCTGGTGACGGAAGTGCTCGTTTGAGGTCTAGCCATCCGCGTTCGCGTTCACTAGCAACTCCGGTTCCAAACCCGAATATTGCGGGCCCCATTACGGCGAATACGCCATAAGTAGCTAGTAGATAATCAGCACTATTACCTCCTTTGTTTAATATGACGCCAAAGATTGTATAAAACAATGACGGCATAAAAATGGTTGGTAGAATGAATTCGGGCGCGCGAATGGCCTTGAGTAATTCTGCACCGGTTTCTTTTACGAGTATGCTCATGATGGTTCCTGTTTGTTCCTTTCGGTTTCTTGCGTGTTTAAACTTTTCGGTTAAGTTCCAGAAAAGCATCTTCTAGGCTTGATTTACTGATCGTTAAGTTACTTAGTGATGGGTCGAGTTCAAATAGCCTCTTCACACTCTTACTTGCATCGGCACTGCGTATTTCTAGATGCTTTCCGTGATGATCCACTGACTCTACGTGTTCTACGGCGGCAATGGTTTGGGCGTCGAGTTTTGTCGAGCATCGAATGACGGCGCCACCGGCCGACGCTCTTATTTGTTCGGTGGGCGCGTCGGCAATTATTTGGCCGTTACTCATTACGATAGTGTGATCGGCCAATGAATCGGCCTCTTCGAGATAGTGCGTTGTGAGAACGATGGCGGTGCCGTTTTGGGATAGTTTACGAATGGTTCTCCACACTGTTTTTCGCGCGGAGATATCCAAGCCAGTTGTTGGTTCATCTAGAAAAACGATCTTAGGCTGGCCTAAAATTGATAGAGCGAATTGCACGCGGCGTTTTTGTCCCCCTGATAGCTTTTTGTAGCGTTGATCAATAAAGGCGTCGAGATCACAGAGCTCACATAATTGGCTTATCGAAAGGGGTGTGTGATAGTAGCTCTGAAATAACTCTATGTGCTCTCGGGCACTGAGTAAGTCTGGTAAGTTGGTGTCTTGCAGCATTACGCCTACTAATTGTTTGGTCTCGGCAAGGCCCGGTGCTTTTCCGAACAGGCTGATACTGCCTGAGTTAGGCTTGAGCAAGCCTAGAGCGCAATTGATTAACGTGGTTTTGCCTGCGCCATTGGCGCCAAGAATGGCGGTGACTCCGGTGGCGGAGATGTTTAGCGAAAGGCTGTCGAGAGCCGTTTTATTACCAAAGCGCTTGATTACGTCGCTGCACAATAGCGCAGAGGCTAGTTCGGTGCTGTTTGAATTGATTAATGTCATGTGGTGTCTTCATTGGTTAGCTACCACACTAATTTATCGTTTTGTCGCCAATATCAATATTGACGGCCATCATCAATCCGCAGTGACAAATGTCACTTTCTGCAAATAAGGCCAGCAGACCCTACACTTTAATCGCGTCGTAACCACCGTTAGCACATGCGTGTAGTATTTGTTCGCAAGTTTGCTCGAGCTCATTTTTTTCAGTTCCCTTGACCACGAAAATAACTCGATAGTCACTGAGTGTTGAGCCCTTATCTTGTGGGTAGCTGCCAATATCAACATCAGGGTGTTGGTTTTGAATTTCTTCTAATGCCGCCGCTATTTCGCCTTCGCCGACGTTGGCGTGCACATAGGCATTATGAATAGACATCCCTGTATCAAGGTGCTCGACGATGCCGTCGAGCATCATTCGCATAATACGCGGAACACCGGCCATTACGAACACGTTGCCAATGCGGTAGCCAGGGATGATCGAATGGTCTGTATTGATCATTTGGGCGCCCTCGGGTGCATGCGCCATGCGTTGTGCAGCCGGCGTAAACTCTATTCCTTTGCTCTCCAGATAGGTTTGGATTGTGTCAAAGACGTCTTGGACGATTACATTTTTAACGCCAAATGCCGCCGAGATTGAATCGGAAGTAATATCATCATGGGTTGGGCCAATACCGCCAGTGGTGAAAACGTAGTCGTGTTTCGCGCGCAGCGTATTCACGGCGTCGACAATTTCGCTTTCGATATCTGGGATTATTCTCGTTTCGCGCACTCGAATTCCTCGAACCTCTAGCGTCTTAGCTATATGGCTTAGGTTTTTATCTTCGATGCTGCCCGAGAGTAGTTCATTGCCAATAAGGATAACGGCTGCCGATAGGGTGTTTTTCATGCTAGTTAGAACGAGAATTTTGATTCAAAATGAGTGTAACGCGTTGAGGTGACGAAACCATAGAGTATCTATTTAGAATATTAGCTCGAGTACTAAACCGAGTTCATTAAATGTTCAGAACACGTTTGGCGTTTGCGCTAGTTACTTGAGCGATAGTGTCGGGACTTAATTGCTTAGTTGATGCCAAAGCCTGCTGTATAAACGGCAGGTATTCTGGGCTATTACGTTCGCCTTTATGCTGCGCGACAGTCATATCCGGAGCGTCGGTTTCAAGCACAATTGACTCGAGAGGAATCTGTTTCGCCAAATTACGAAGCTTTGACGACCGCTCGAAAGTTAGCATGCCACCAAAACCGAGCACAAAGCCAAGCTCGATGTACTTATGAGCCTGTTGAATACTGCCATTAAAGGCATGGATAATGCCGCCACGTGAGCCAATCTTTGTCAGGACGTTAATGCAAAGGTCGTGAGCTTTACGATTATGAATAATGACGGGCAGCTTGTGTTGTTTTGCTATAATGAGTTGCTTAGTAAAGAACACAGTTTGTTTTTCTTTGACTTTGTCATTGTTTAAATCAGCTTGAAAGAAGTCTAAACCGATTTCGCCGACCGCAATTGGCCTATGCTTAGTGACTAATTCGTCAAGCTCGTTCAGGTCTTGTGGCTGGTGCTCCTTGATAAAAATAGGATGCAAGCCAAGCGCTAATTCAAGCTCTGAGTATTGCTGGCAAACCTTAATGGTTTGCTTAAAGGTCGCTGCACTGACCGCGGGAACCACGATTTGGGTTACCCCGTTTAACTTAGAGCGTTCGATTACCGTCGTGCGGTCTTGTTCAAACGCTTGAAAATCTAAATGACAATGAGTATCGATCATTGATCCAAGTTTACACCCGATTTCAAATTCACACTCGATTTTAAATGTCTCAATCAGTATCTCACCCCCCCCCACAGAACTTGCAGCGACGCTTTGGCGGTATAGCTCGGCTTTATGGCGACCGTGGATTAGTCAAACTCTCACAGGCTCATGTCTGTGTAATCGGTATCGGCGGAGTTGGTTCATGGGTTGCCGAGAGCTTGGCGCGCAGTGCCGTTGGTACGATTAGCTTGATTGATTTAGACGTGGTCTCTGAATCAAATATTAATCGACAATTAGTGGCAACAACCGACGCTATTGGTCGTGACAAGGTGCTGGTGATGCGAGATCGAATCGCTCAAATTAACGCCGATTGCACTGTACACGCGATTGACGAATTTATATCGAGCGATAACCTGCCAGAACTTATAAGCCCTGAATTCGATTACGTGATCGACTGTATTGATGATTTCCGTACCAAAGCGGCGCTAATTAACTATTGCCGCAAGAACAAAATAAAGATTCTAACGCTTGGTGGCGCGGGAGGTCAGCGCGACCCATTAAAGATTAAACAAGTCGATTTGAGCCGCACAAAGCAAGACGTATTACTGGCACGCACTCGAAAACTGCTACGCCAAGATTATGGCTTTGCGCGCAATTTAAAACGTAGTTTCGGTGTACCCTGCGTATATTCCGATGAGCAGTTAGTTTACCCTGATGGTTCTGGTGGCGTTGGGCCCCAGCGGCCAGTAAATGACTCAGAAGAGGCGACCGCTAGCAACGCGCTAAACTGCGCCGGTGGCATGGGGTCGATCACGCATGTAACAGGCACCTTCGCCTTCGTGGCGGCCAGCTTCGTGTTATCGCAACTTGCCGAAAACTAGGCTCGAGCCAATATTCAGTTACCAAAATGCAATCTAGCACTTTTAAATCTCCTATCGCCAGTCCAAGTGAACCTCAGTTTGATGTGGTTTTATCCACACTCAATGCGCGATATATCCACAGTGCTTTTGGTTTGCGCTACCTAAAAGCCAATCTCGGTGAGTTAGAGCATCGTTGCGAAATACAGGAATTCACTTTAGAGTCGCGCCCCGAAGATATTGTTGAGCAATTGCTCAGTCGCCAGCCTCGGGTTATTGGTTTTGGCGTTTATATTTGGAACGTGGTGCAAACTGAGAAAGTCGTTGCATTACTAAAAGCCGTCGCACCGAGCGTCATAGTTGTACTGGGCGGGCCTGAGGTCAGTTACGAGAACCAAGATCAAGCGATTGTGGCCTTAAGCGATCATGTTATTACTGGCTGGGGTGAGACTAGTTTTCGCGAGTTGCTGGAAGAGCTGCTCGACGATGGTGTTGATAAGTCTGCGACAGACTTAAGCCAATTACCGCTTAGCGCGAATAAGATTATCACCGGCAAGCAGCCCAAGCTCGAACACATTGGGATGCCGTATCATTTGTATACCGACGATGATATTAAGAATCGGGTGCTCTATGTAGAGGCGTCGCGAGGGTGCCCGTTTAAATGTGAATTCTGTTTGTCGGCTCTCGATAAAACAGCATGGCCTTTTGATTTAGATGCCTTTTTGCAGCAGATGGATATTCTGCATCAGCGAGGGGCTCGTCATTTTAAGTTTGTTGATCGCACTTTTAATCTCAAAATCAAGAACAGCTTACGAATTCTCGAATTCTTTTTGGAGCGAATGAGTGATGACTTGTTTCTCCACTTTGAAGTGGTGCCTGACCACTTGCCAGAGGCGCTCAAAGAGATGATTTGTAAGTTCCCTGCGGGCAGCTTGCAGTTTGAGATTGGTATTCAAACGTTTAACCCTGAAGTTCAGGGTCGTATTAGCCGTCGACAAGATAATGAGAAGGCTAAAGATAACTTAAGCTGGATACGTGACAATACTGAGGCATATATTCATGCAGACCTTATTTTCGGCTTGCCTGGTGAGAGTTTAGAAAGCTTTGCCGCCAGTTTTGATCAGCTCTATAGTTTGAGGCCGCATGAGGTTCAGGTAGGCATTTTAAAGCGTTTGAAGGGCTCACCCATTATTCGACACACTCAGGAACACGACTTAGTATTTAACCCGAATCCGCCGTTTAGCATCTTAAGTAGTGACACGGTCGATTACCCGACTGTTCAATTTGTAAACCGTTTCGCCAGGTATTGGGATTTGGTCGGTAATTCAGGGCGATTTAAAAGGTCTTTGCCGATGCTGATGGGCGATGCTCCTTTTGAGCGATTTGCGCTATTCACTCAGGCATTATTTGAGACAACGGGGCAAACTCACAAAATTTCGTTGTTGCGCTTCTATGATCTTGTGTTTCAAATAGGCAGCGAAAGACTGGATTTAGACTCCGATACCTTGCTTGAGGCGATTGCTCATGACCATGCTAATTCTGGCTTAAAGTCTTCACCGAAATGCTTGAACTCAGCTTCGGGGGCTAGGAGGCTAAAAGAGCAATCATTAGTCAAAACCAAGGCTAAATCTCATAATAGCCGTCAAGCTCGACACTAATTTTGCTAAAACAGCATTTGTCACCGTGCTGACAACATCTGCCTCCTTTTGACATTAATTGTCACGTTTTTTATTCTTTATTTTTCAATGGCTTGTCGCCCATTTCAGCTAAATGTAAAGCATTGAAAAACGGATTGAATTGACCCTTAGAGCTGAGTATAAATACCTCATCGGCAGTACAGAACTTCTCTGTTAGCCTTGAGTGAGTAGAGTAGGGTCCAAAGCTCGGGGCGTTGTGGTGGGGTAGCCTAATTACGAAATGTCTTAGCCCATTTGATATTTCGTATTAGGTTTTCTCCTTCCGCCGAACAAGCCTTCCTTAAGATTTATTTCACGCTCTTTATTTTCGCCTCACAAGCCGAATCATCAGAGTCAAAACCAATATACCGAATACAAGCAACCCATAGACCCAGTTCAGCCAGAATGGTCTGTAGGCCATGATTATTTTATAGTCTCGAGATTCAGGTAAGTACACGCTTCGACCATTTGTGTTTGCCCGCATAAGGCCCAAGTCAATATGCTCTCCCTGCTTATTAATTTCATACGCCGACCAGCCGGGGTAATAAGTGTCATTGAGTTGAAATAGAGCAGGGCCTTTAATGGTTTCAAAGCGCATTGTGGTGGGGTTATCATCCAAAATGGCTACTCTCTGAAGAGTGTTTGCATAGGTCTCGCAGGGCACGGCGGTTGGCGCGTTAATCGCAGGGAATATTACTGTGCCTTTTGAAACGGCGTCGCTTTTGCGGTACCAAAAAAATTCTTCTTCGATTGTTGAAGCTTCGAGGCACTCGGCGGCTATGTAGGCGCGTGGAAGCGCCGACTTGTCGAAATAGAAGTGGCGTGTTCCTGAAGCATTCGCGGCAAGCAGCTCTAAGCTCTGTGATGCGATGGCCTTTGGGTCATCTCTATTAAGAATAAGCGACGCTTTAGCGCTATCAGCATAGGTAGAGGTCGCTCGATCGACTTGGCGAAGCATTACCGAGTATGAATCATAGTGAAGCCACTCGGCTGGCATACGAACCCGCCATTTGGTATCAATTAGTTCACGCCCATTCTTTGTGCCTGCTCTACTTTGACTGGCAACGTTAGCCTTAATCCAAAAATCTGACTCTGGCTGTGACGTATCATTTTCATATTTCGCTATATCATTTGCTTTGAAATGAAGCCATATGCTTACTCCATCAAATTTCGCGATGCTGGCGGTAGATCGCCCTTGAAAGAAAAGCGGATTTGTCAGTGCTTGCTCGTCGTCGGGCCATTGAGTTAGTTGAGAGTCAATTTTCGGATCCCGCTTCAGCTCACCCCAGTTTTTTTTGAGCTTTGGCGTCGCGTGAGTCGAGACAAGGTTTGCCGAAACTGATTGATAAGACCAAGGAGTTATTGGTCCCTTTAGGGCTAGATACCCACCATAAGGTGCGTTGAACAGCGCTATGCGAAGTCGACGAGTCTCGGGTGGTAACATCGCTGAGACACCGTTGTCGAGCGTTGCTAAGCCGAGACTGACAAAGTCGCCATCTTGGTTTGCCCCGCGAAGCTCGTGCTTAGGGTAAGGCGCCTTTTCAAATGTCTGCTGAATCGTTTCTTGGGCATCTTTCGAAATAGTCAGCGTCATGAAATCGCGTTTGAAATGCACTTTGGAAACGGTGCCACTGACCTCGAAAACTAGCAACGCTAGAATGGCTATCGCTGCCGTCTTAGCGCGCAGGTCAGTGCTTAGGTGGTTCAGTTGTGTGAATACTGTACTCGCTAGCTGAAGCACCAAGATGCTTATGGATGCTATCAGAAACGTTTTAAGTGCCGTCAATGAGGGTTTGTTAAGAATTGCGCTGAACGCCTCACTCGGCTGAGTATTGTGAAAGTATTTCAAGGCTAAGATACTTAAAGTCAACACGACCAATATTCCAATTGTCGTTGAAGTAATCGAAATTACTTTGTCTGTGCGTCCGTTTTTTGGACCTGTCATTCTCTGGCCCGCTAGAAAGTCTTGTAAACCAATGGCTGAAAAAATCGCAAAGCATATGAAAAATAGCGGCGAGAAGTACAGCGGGAAATGGCTCTCAGCTAAAATTGGTGTGGCGATAAATGCTTGCTTAACTAGTTCTGAGAGGCCGAATGCTTTTGCAACGAATAGGCTCATCGAAACAATTGCAGCAACAACGAAGGCCGTAAGTCGAATGTTTGAGACGCGGCTGAAGCGGCCTGTTAACAAGCTGATAAGTCCTCGAATAGCAAAGAAGAGTCCCCATAGCCCCATTGAAAAAGTTAGCAGTCTTTGGTGAGACCCACTCGGGCCAAAGCTGGATAGTTGGGCGAGTGTATACGGATATAGATCTTCAGGTTTGTAGCTGCCGCCAGCATAGCCTGAGCGAAGTTCCATCGCGGCGGAAAAATCAATGTACTCGAGAAGAGCGAACACTTGGATCGAGCTTAGGCTTAGCCCCACTATATGGCAGCCAATCAGCAAACCTATAATCGGTAACAATCTAGGTTTTATCGCGTGCCATTTGTTTATTGAAAAGCCGACGAATAAAATGCCGAATAACAAGGCCGCCATGGCGGCGGCTTCAGGGAAACCTGTGGTGATCATCGCGAAAACACCGGTGCTAAATCCGAGGATAGCGAGGGTTTTCTGCCTACTTGTATCGGCTAAGCAAATACGACAGGCAAAGTAGAAATACCAAATGCCGGCCAAAAGGCCATTGCTGGTTGGATGGTTAATCCATCGTAGTGTATTTATGTTAAAAGCAATTAATAGCGCGAAAAACAAGCTAGCCGCGAACGATAATCCTATTAGTCGTCGGGCGACCATAAAGCAACCCAAGCCAATCAGAATTATTCTGCTTATTGGCATGACAGACCAATACAAGTGATCTGGCAGTGGCAGCAAAACAATATTCAGTGGAAAGAGTGGTGCGCCTTGCACTGTATTACCCAAGATGGGCTGGCCCATGCCCCGCAAATTTGACCACAGTAAGTTACCGTGTTCGAGGAGTTCGTATCGAAAATCTCTAAAGGCTGGCATAAACGCCGACCAGCTGACCGTCGGGTCTTTTAACGTCAGCGGGTTACCGCCCATTGGAGAGAGCTTTAGGAAGAACAGCTCAGGGTAAACATAAGCAAATGCGATGGTAAGCGCCAGGAGAGCGAAAAGTATGTCAATTCGACGCAAAGGTTGTTCGGGGAGGCTACGACTGTTTAAACCACTCAGTTTGCTGTTCATAGTGAGAATCGGGGTAATCGTTTGTTTCTTTGATGGCGCCGAATAGTGTGGCTGATAGGCTTCGGCTATTAATGGCATGATAATATACGCAAGCCTTCCTTAAATCAGTTTAATTTTACTGGTCCTAACGGTATGATTGCGGCTTTCGTGTTATCAACATTGCAATAATTAATGATGCCGGCAAACGATGCCGCTCAGCGTTGCTGAGTGATGGTTGATAGCGACTAATTCGATTACTAGGAACACCCCAGGGTTGCCCAGAGAATCAAACAATATTCCCCGAAAATTATGACTGATAAAGCCAAAAATATTATCATTGCTGGCGCAGGCCCAGCGGGTTTAACGCTGGCCTACGAGGTATTACAGCAATCTGACGCTGGCACTTATACCCCAAAGCTTTTTGAACAAGACGTTCAAGTTGGTGGTATCTCTAAAACGGTGAATTATAAAGGCAATCGTATGGATATCGGCGGCCATCGCTTTTTCTCTAAGTCTGATTGGGTTATGGATTGGTGGGCATCGCATATGTCCTATGACTTCGCCGAAGAAACTGAGATTTCGTATCAAAACAAAACTCGCGTTATTGGCGGCTCTGATGACCAATCGACTGAAGACGGCTCTGATGGTCTCATGGGCAAGATGTTGTTGCGAAATCGCTTGTCTCGGATTTATTTTCTACGCAAGTTCTTCGACTACCCGGTAAGTCTAAGTCTAGAAACGATCGTTAATCTTGGCCCAATTCGCATGGTTCGTATTGGTATTGCCTATGTGTGGTCGAATTTATTCCCAATCCGAGAAGAGAAGAATTTAGAGGATTTTTTGATTAACCGTTTCGGTAAAACGTTATATAAAACTTTCTTTAAAGATTACACCGAGAAAGTTTGGGGCATTGAATGCGACCAAATTAGCGCCGAATGGGGCGCTCAGCGAATAAAGGGATTGTCGATTATTTCCGCATTGAAACATGCCTTATTCTCACGCTTTCAGACAAATTCTTTTCGCCAAAAAGGTGTTGAGACCAGTCTGATCGAAAAATTCCTATACCCACAGTTTGGTCCGGGCCAAATGTGGGAGATTGTTGCAAGTAAAGTCCAAAATCAAGGCGGAAACATCACATTGCAACAGCGTGTAACTGATCTTGATGTTGATTACGAGAAAAAGCGAATCACCAAGGTCGAAATTGAAGATGTACAGTCGGGAGATAAGCATTGGCAAGATTGCGACTATTTTGTCTCCACCATGCCAATGAAATTCTTAACACGTATGATGGATCAAGCACCTGCGGAAGTGAAAGAAGTCTCTGAAGGCTTGGTGTATCGCGATTTCATTACTCTTGGTGTGTTGCTTAAGAAGCTGAAGAAGTCTAAGTACACTGACGACAGCGAAATAAACATGTTGCCTGATAACTGGATATACATCCAAGAGCCAGATGTTCAATTGGGCCGTTTGCAGATATTCAACAACTGGTCGCCACACTTAGTTGCTGATGAAAACACTGTTTGGCTAGGTCTTGAGTACTTTTGTAACGAAGAAGATGAACTGTGGACAATGGATGAAGCAGATTTGACCAAACTTGCGATTAGCGAACTGGAGTCGATTGGCTTAATTGACGCTGATGACGTACTTGATCACACCGTGCATAAAGTTGAAAAGACTTACCCTGCCTACTTTGGCAGCTTCGACAAATTTCATGTGCTCAGAGAGTATTTCGATGGCTTTGAAAACTTATTTTTGGTCGGTCGAAACGGTATGCATCGATATAACAATCAAGATCACTCAATGTTGACCGCTCGATATGCAGCCGAAGCAATTGTCAGTGGTGAGATTGATCGTGATAAAATCTGGGACGTAAACGTCGACGACGATTATCACGAAGAGAAATAGTCTTATTCAATCAGGTTGGTGCATTCAGGCGAGCGAATGCCCTTCAATTTAGAGCCTGTTTTGCTGCTGCGAGATGTTATTCGCCGTACAGAGCAGGCATAATCCCCGTTTTATTCACGCGCACTGGCGAGTATCTGCGAATCAGTGGCACAACAGGCATTACCCATGATTAAACAGAACTCAGTAGTAACTATGCACTATGAACTTAAAGATTCAGAAGGCGAAGTTTTAGACTCATCTAAAGGTCAAGACCCATTAGTTTATCTCCACGGCGCAGGTAATATTATAATTGGTCTTGAAGAGCAATTGCTTGGCAAAACGGTTGGCGATACCGTTGATGCTGTTGTTGCTCCTGAAAAAGGCTATGGCATGCCAGTTGATGCTTTGATTCAAACCGTGCCGAAAGAGGCGTTTGGTGAAGAAATCAGTAAAGTAGAAGTTGGTATGCGCTTTCAAGCTGAAACAGAGCAGGGTCCGGTGCCTGTTGTTGTTACCGCAATGGACGATGCTACGGTCACTGTAGATGGTAACCATCCCTTGGCAGGTAAGGAGTTACATTTTCATGTCAGCATTGCAGAAATTCGCGATGCCTCAGCTGAAGAAGTTGAGCATGGTCACGTGCACGGCCCAGGTGGTCATCAGCACTAGAAGCTAAATCACTTAGCCAAGTTTGAACGCCGTAGCTAAGTTAGATACTCGTTAAACGCCTCAAAGCCAATAGGTTTTGGGGCGTTTTTTGTTTAGCCGCTACAATTGTTGTTAACAAATAGCACCTCGAGCTCGTGCTGGCCTATTATAAGCTTATGGATTCGCCTATCTTATTCTGCTCATGAATCAATCTTGGTTTCGATCTCTAATCAAGCTCGCGTTGTCGATTGGCATGTCGTTTTTTATTCTGGCCTTACTGCTGCAGTTTTTTACCAGTGGCGTATCAGACAGTCAGCGACCCGCAGTACTGCCGCTGCTTAAATCAACTTCAATCAGCCTTTTTACCGCGTATCTTGCGCTATATGTTGTCAGTCTATTCGTGCGCGCGTATCGCTATCGATTGTTGATAAGTCTTGCTGGTGAGTCTTCGTTGCCTTCCATGCGCCAGATGATGTTGGTAACAGGCATTCGTAATATGGTAGTGGATATGCTCCCAGCAAGGATTGGTGAGTTAGGCTATGTCGGTTTATTGAATCGCGGTTATGGCGTTAAGTTACAACATTGCATTAGCTCGCTATCGTTAAGCGTTGCGCTCGATTTTATTGCTTTATTTGCTATCGTGGTAGCGATAGTAGTTAGCCAGTTTCTTGGCGGTGCTGTTTCATCTTGGGCTGTTGCTGCGCTTTTTGTGGCAATACTATTGGTTTGTCTTGCTTGGGCAGGCTTGTTCTTTTTTTTGCCGTGGTTTGTACCGTTTTTATCTCGGCGCTACTCCGAGAGTACCCGGCCGACCCTTGTGAAGGGGCTGCAATTACTTATCGATTTTAATAATAGTCTTCAGTCTGTATATCGCTCAGGGAGAGCGTTGAAGGTGATCGCATGGTCGATCTTGATTCGCCTACTTAAGTACTCAGGTTTCTATTTGCTATTTTTGGCCGTGACCAAAGCTAATTTTCCAGAACTGGCCGCCTTGCCTGTAAATCAAGTGATCAGCGCATTGATCGGAGGCGAGGTCGCTGCGAGCTTGCCGATTCCAGCTTTTATGAGCTTCGGCGTTTATGAGGCGGGCAGTGTCTTAGTTTTTAAAATGTTGGGCGTTGCCGAACTGGGCACTGTGTTAATTGTGATGCTTTGTGTACACATATTAAGTCAGCTTATTGAATATATCGTAGGAGGAGGGCTTGCCACTGTTTTTGTGTGGCGATCACGCAAATTAAATAGCACTAACGATACCTCCATCGAACCTAGGTTCACTCAAGCTCTGCAGTCCAATGTAGACCAAAGCCCGACTGTGCGGCCCTGGGGCATTATCATAGCGTTGCTGTTTGCATTGATGGCGAGCGTATTTCTTGCGTACCAGGTGTGGAGTTCGAGCAAACTGGGCTCTTTTAAAGCTCCTGATTCTGGTTCGAAGATCAGCAGTACTAAACCCGAGACGAATTCAGTCGATGTAAAGGGCTTTGTAGTTTTTAGCTCAAATAGATCTGGAAATCATGATATCTATTTGCATGAGCTAGAGAACTCTGAACTCAGGCGTGTCACCACGCATCCGAACACCGAAACGTACCCGAGAATCTCGCCTGATGGTCGGTACTTGGTTTTTTCCAGGGCGCATCAGGTTTGGGTGTCTCAGCGTAACACTGTTGCCTGGGACGTAATTTTGCTTGAATTGGCGACTGGTTTAGAGCGTAAAGTCTCTGAAAATAGCACCGCTCCAGCATGGATAAATAATAACGAAATCACGGTATTACGAGATGGTTATATCGTTGAGAAAATAGATATAGACAGTTTAAAGCGAAGTTTGGTATTCGAGAGTGGTATTGATAATCAAATGCCTAAAGGCGCCAAGCTCTACAACCCTAAGTTTAATCCAGTTAGCCGACAACTAGTCTTTACCGCTAGACAAAGTGCGATTGGTCGTAAAACTGGTCATTGGGGAACCGCAATTGATACCAACGGCTCGCACAAGGCTGTTTACAACGGCTGTGAGCTGAGTTGGAGCGCTGATGGTAAGCGATTGTTTCAGGTAGCGCTTGATGGCGAGGACGGCACCAATCGCTTTATAGAGATTGAGCCAGAGACTTTGCAGGTTTCAACGTTACTCAACCTGAGCGGCGAATTCACTCATGAATATTGGCCCCAAGAATCCAATAATGGCGGCTACCTTGTATTTGGCGCGAGCCGCGGACAGCAGTTTCATGAACACGACACGCAAGATTACGAAATCTTTTTGTGGGAACGTGGTTCTGATCCGTCTAAAGCCCAGCGTATAACCTTTCATACGGGCAATGATAATTGGCCAGATGTTTATATTGAGCGGTGAGAAACCTAAAGCCAAATAAAAAGAGCGCTCATTTGAGCGCCCTAGGATATTAAGTAGTGGTTTTAAGCTACTCAGCGATAGTCGCCGATTCGATAACCACAGGTTCCATTGGAACATCTCCATAAGGCCCAACTTGGCCCGTGCGCACGCCCTCAATTTTATCTACTACCTCAGTGCCCGAGACAACCTTGCCAAATACTGCATAGCCCCATCCGTTTGGGGTTTCTGATTTGAAGTTTAAAAAGTCATTGTCTTTAGTATTGATAAAGAACTGAGCCGATGCAGAATGTGGGTCGTTAGTTCGTGCCATTGCTAGCGTGTACTTGTCATTTTTTAAACCGTTGTTGGCTTCATTTACCACTGGGCCACGAGTTGGCTTTTGCTTCATGTCTGCGTCAAAGCCGCCGCCTTGAACCATGAAGTTTGAGATAACTCGGTGAAAAATTACGCCATCATAATGACCGTCTTTCACATACTGCAGAAAGTTTTCTACAGAGTGTGGTGCTTTTTCAGCATTCAATTCAATTTGGATGTCGCCATGTGAGGTTTTAAGTGTAACCATAGTCGTGCCTGTTTCAGTGGTAGCGTTAGTTGATTTGTCTTTTTTAGCATGCTCATGTGCCAAAGCGTTGCCGCTGATTAAGCTTAACGCGATAAGGCTGCTCGCCAATAATTTTACTAGTGATTTCATAATTTTGATTAGCTAAATAGAAATAAATTCGTGATCGGTAAGTATAGCATCTAACGGAACATCCCACGATTCACGGTCGAGCGAGCTAACTTCTTGAAAATGATGCGCTAAGCCTATCAAGTACGGCCGAGTACTGGTTTGATGAGCAAGAGCTTGCATTGCGCGATCGTAATATCCAGCGCCCATGCCAATGCGTGTACCGCTGCGATCGAATGCGACTAAGGGTATTAGCATGACGTCAAAAGCGTTTGCGGGCCAAGGGAAATCTATTGCGTTTGGTTCTTTTATGCCGTACTTATTAAGGATATTTACCTGTTTCGCTGAATAGAAGCGCATTTGGCTTAAGCGAAAGTTAGTGATTTTTGGGTAGTGAACCGTATGGCATGGAAGCTTGTTAACCAAGCTTTTAGGAGAAATTTCGCCGCCGAATGGAGCGTAGCTTAAAATCCGTTTAGCTTGTAGCAGGCGGTTTGATGATCTGGCGTTCTTTGCTAGCTTGTGTTCAGCAGTTGCTAGCTCTTGGCTCGTTAGTTTTGATCTTTGTTGGCGTAGGGATCGTCTTAGCTCTTCTTTATTTTGTGTCTGATTCATTACAGCTGTGCTTATTCATAGTATTCGCCGAAGCTAGAGGAACTTCATTGTGCGCTGAATTGTTGAATAGTACGGCTCAACTCTTGGAGTTCTTAGCTAGATCTGCCACTCGCCGTGGCGGGCGTTCATTCTTTTGACGCAAAAGAACGGAACCAAGAAAACATCCGCTGTCGTAACTTCGTTACGCCTTTAGGCGGGAAAACGGGGTGCTGGCCCTGCGGGCTACGCAACGATGGTTTGGCGGTGGTTTCACTCGAAACCCCCGAGCAAAAACGAAATACTATTCTCGCTTTCGAAAAAAAGCCACAGCCTGAGCCCAAGCTCGCTAAGGCGAGCGCCGAATAAACAGCCTTGAGCCCAAGCTCGCTATGGCGAGCGCCGAATAAACAGCCCTGAGCCAAAGCGTGCCAAAGCACGCGCCGGCTAAAAAGCAGAACGTTACCCATATGTGCCGTAAATTCTTGGTGCCTTGAACCAATGGTTCAAGTGGGAATCTACAGGTCGCATCAGGTGCGCTCGTGGAATAGAACTGGTCTATCCTAACGAGTGCTCACAACAGCGACGTGGTCTGATACCCGGGTAAAAATACTAGGTTCTAAGGGATTAGAAGAATCTACGAACACCACAGGCAACGTCAGAGACAATTATAGCAGTGCTACTTGTCAGGTAAGTGAAAAATATATTAATAAATTACTTGCGAGGCATCTGAGAGGGCATGTAGGCCTATAGTGTTTCAGCGTCCCTTAGTACTTCGTCGATGCGTTCTTGCAGTGAATCTAATCGAGCTTGTACTTTGTCTTGTCCGGCTGTTGAGCGGCGTAATTGCAGTAAATCATTGGTGATATTCAGGGCTGCCATGATGGCGCAGCGCTCAGCGCCGATGATCTTGCCAGTTTTTTGAATTTCCTTCATGTTTTTGTCGAGATAGCGCGCGGCGTCCATCAAGTCTTCTTGCTCTTCAGGAGGGCAGGCCACGGAGAAGTCGCGGCCCATAATGGAAATATTGATGCCTTTTGATTGCATGGAACTCGACATGATAGGTTAGTGTTTGATTAGGGGCTCTGGCTTAGGTGTGGGGTCGGCTATATGGCTCGATGATACTTATTGATCTTCGAGAGTCCGAAGTTTTTCAACGATCTTTTCCAGGCGACTACAGGCGAGGCGGTTCTTTTCTTTGAGCTGTGTTTTCTCAGTCATCAAAGAGTGTTGCTCAGTTTTCAACGTTCGATTTTCACTGCTCAAGCGCTTGCATTCGCCGATTAGGGTTTCAATGCGTTGTTCTAGGCCGATAATGTTGGCTTCCATTCGAGATGCCCCTTATTTTTGTTGCGTCACGCTATATTAGGCGTGCAGCCAAACCGCGTCAACTCACGCGAGCGGCTTGGTCATAATAAAAAGGTGTTTTGTACAAATTTTCTATCTTTGAAGAGCTGTGTTACTGAGTGATTATTTGAAAGACTCATAGTAAAGAGTGAGATCTTCGCAAGACAAACAGGTAGAATTATTGGCAACTAATAGCAAGAAGGTTGTGCTTAGTCATTGACGTTTTTACCGGCGCCCAAGGTATCTAAGTAATTAGCCAATATAACGAGTTTTATTATGAGCAATTTAACTGACCGTTTCACTCAAATTGAGGCCACTCTAGATCTCGCGTCTATCGAAGAGCTTACTCCCAGTGAGCTGCATGGCACTATTGTTGGCGCTATGTGTAATCACATGAAATCCGGAATGACTCCTGATTTACTTAAGTTGATAGAGCCAAGTGCGGATGCCAATGATGGTCGATTTACCCAAGTAACAGCTTTGCTTTATGAATTGTATCGCGAGACTAGCGAGTTATTGATCGAGACGAAAGATGGTTTCGATCTGATTTTACCGAGTGACGATGAATCGATCGAAACGCGTGTCGAAGGCGTTGCGACCTGGTGCAAGGGTTTCATTCTGGGCTTGCTCTACAACGATGCTTTTAGCATTGATCAATTGCCTGAAAGTGGTGCAGAGATCACGCGCGATCTGATGGAGATAGCCGAAGCGGCAGCGGGTGCTAGTGACGAGCAAGAAGAGGATTGGGCTCTAGCTGAATTGCACGAGTACGTAAAAGTAGGCTCGCAATTGATTTTTGAGTTTATCTATTCTGAAACCTCAGAAAATCAAGAAACTACCACTGAGGACGTTCAATAGGCCTAGGCCCTCAATGCACGCAGAGTTCTTGAGCGGTCGATGACTATCCAAGGGCGATGACTCTCTACTCGCTGATGGTTCTTCGCTCGCTGATGGCTCCTCTCTCGCTGATGGCTCCTCTCTCGCTGATGGCTCGTCACCCATACACTAGGTTTACCTTCTTTGATTACACTTAATCGTATCCACAGTTCTGGACTAAACAAAACTAATATTGCTATCGATGAACGCTGAAACATACGCACGTAGACGCTCTGAGCTTACTCAGCAAATTGGTGATAATGACATTGTTATTGTTGCCACGTCCCCTATTAAATCTCGCAATAGTGATGTTGAATATCAGTTTCGCCCAGACAGTGACTTCCATTATCTAAGTGGTTTTGCTGAGCCTGAAGCGGTGTTGGTCATCAGTCCCTCACGAACTCAAGGTCAGTACGTGGTTTTTTGTCGCGAAAAAGATCGCCATCGAGAAATGTGGGACGGCAGGCGAATTGGCTTGGAGGGCGCTATTGAACAGTATGGCGCCGACGATGCTTTCCCGATCGAGGACCTAAATGACATCCTCCCAGGGATGATGGAAGAGAAAGAAAAGGTTTTCACCACGGTTGGTCGTTACCCTGAATTCGATGCTCAGCTACTCGGCTGGATGAACAAGATTAAAGAAGATAAACGCCCGGGTAAGCATGCGCCTTATGAGTTTGTTGATTTGAATCATATCTTGCATGAGCAGCGTCTGTTTAAACGTCCAGATGAAATTGCCTTAATGCGAAAGGCCGGCAAGATGTCGGCAGCGGGTCATAATCGCGCGATGCAAGTGTGCCGCCCTGGAATGTATGAATACCAAGTGCAGGCCGAGATGGAATGCGAGTTTCGTAAAGCAGGCAGCCCCTACAATGCCTACCCGTCAATTGTTGCCGGCGGTGAGAATGCTTGTATTTTGCATTACACTGAAAATCAGGACATGCTTAAAAACGGAGACCTGTTACTGATTGATGCTGGCGCTGAGTATGGTTGTTACGCTTCTGATATCAGTCGAACTTTTCCCGTAAATGGCCGATTTAGCCCTGAGCAGCGCGCGCTATACGATATTGTTTTAACGGCGCAAGCTGCGGCCTTTGAAGTCTGTTCTGCTGGCCACGGCTGGAACGAATCACATGATGCAGCGGTGAAAGTCATTTCTCAAGGTTTGCTTGACGAAGGCTTACTGCGAGGTTCGCTCGAACAAGTGCTAGAAACGCAAAGTTATACTCAGTTTTACATGCATCGCACCGGTCATTGGCTGGGTATGGACGTACACGATGTTGGCGATTATCAGGTTGATGAAGTCTGGAGAGAGCTGGAGCCCGGAATGGTTTTCACGGTAGAGCCGGGTATCTACGTGAACCCAGCTGATGATGTAGATGAGCGCTTTCACCATATCGGTATTCGCATTGAAGACAATGTATTAGTTCGGCGTGAAGGCTATGAGGTGTTGACCGAAGCGGCGGTTAAAAAGCCAGATGATATTGAAGCCCTTATGCGTGGCTAAGGAGCTAGCTACTTTTGATAAATCCGAGCAATTTTATGGTGTTTGGCAATGACGTCTAGGTTCGACATTGGAATAGTTGGTGCCGGATTAATTGGATCAGCACTCGCGCTTTGGCTCAACAAGCACAGCGATTTTTCAGTGTGTCTGATTGAACAACAACAATCCTTAAGCGAACCCGAAATTGACAATCAACGAGTTGTTGCATTGGGCTCATTGGCGCACAACTTCCTCGATGACATCGGTGTTTTTCAAGCGCTGGGCGCGGATCATGCTCACCCTTACCGCGCAATGTGTGTTTGGGATGATAATTCTGACGGTGAGTTAGAGTTCGAGGCTGAATCTTTGGGCCAAGCTAATTTAGGGCACATGGTTGATAGCCCGATGTGCAATTATAAACTGCACGAGGCTTTGTTAAGTAGCGATGTCGCTTGCTACTTCGCTAGTAGTATTACTAGCCTTGTTCAGCAGTCAAAGAGGGCGAGGCTGGAAATCGATACGGGTGGTGACTCAGGTTCTCTCAGTTGTGGCTTACTTATTGCTGCGGACGGCGCCCGTTCATGGCTTCGACAGCAAGCTAAGATATTTGCAAATACTCAGTCATATGGTCAGATGGGTATTGTAGCGACAATTGAAACTGAGCTTTTGCATCAAGATTGTGCGTGGCAAGTCTTTTTAGAGACAGGCCCGGTTGCGGTGCTGCCGTTGGCGAATAATAAGAGTTCGATTGTCTGGAGCGCCGATGATTCTCGCGCTCAAGAACTATTGAATCTAAGCGAGACGGAATTTGAAATCTCCTTATCTCAAGCTCTACAAAACCGTTTAGGTAAAGTGCGCTTGTGTTCGCCAAGGCAGGGCTTCCCACTAAAGAGCTTACGGGCTGAACGCTACTTTGCTGCCAATATTGTACTGGTAGGTGATGCCGCGCATAGTATTCATCCGATGGCTGGCCAAGGCGCTAATCTGGGCTTCAAAGATGCACTCGCGCTAGGGCAACTTTTGCTAAAGTCCGATAGATCGAATATCGCGAGCCCAAGGTTGTTGAGCAAGTATCAATTGCAGCGCCAGAACGATAACCGCCAAACCGACGCATTTATGACGGCTCTTCATCACGCGTATCGCGTCGATGTTGCCGCTTTTATGCTCGCCCGAGGAGCTGGTATGAATCTGCTCAATGCTTCCCCCTTATTGAGAAAAGCGCTTACAGCGCAAGCGATGGGCATTTAGAGAGAGTT
Source organism: uncultured Arenicella sp. (assembly GCA_947499305.1). Lineage (GTDB taxonomy): Bacteria > Pseudomonadota > Gammaproteobacteria > Arenicellales > Arenicellaceae > Arenicella. Next base: position 100,183 of record CANMNN010000003.1, read on the forward strand.
AATCGCAATGAATTTGATCCTAAGTGGTTACTATTTTGTTGAAAGTTAACTAGCCTTTCGCAAAGCTGTTAAACTAGACCACTTAGCAATACCGAACTACACATCAGGAAAACACCATGCCTTCTAGCCAAGAACTTAAAGACGCTGGCCTTAAAACCACCTTACCGCGCTTGCGTATCCTATCGGTGTTAGAAGAAGGTAAAGGTCGCCACTACACGGCCGAAGACGTTTACAAGGAGTTGCTTGATGCGGGCGAAGAAATAGCCTTTGCAACAGTTTATCGGGTGCTAACTCAATTTGAGAGTGCGGGCTTGGTCTTGAGGCATAATTTCGAAGGCGGACGCTCGGTGTTTGAACTCGATGATGGTCAGCACCACGACCATATGGTTTGCGCAAAGTGTAACAAAGTGACGGAATTCTTCGATCCTGAGATCGAGGAGCGCCAGCGCTTAGTCGCTGAGAAGTACAATTTTAAGCTCGAAGATCACTCTTTATACATGTACGGTATCTGCTCAGACTGCCAAAAGGCTAGCTAGGCCTGAGAGGCCAATTAACGCCGCTTAAGCGGCGTCTTGCGGGCCGCGACTTAAGCGGCTCAATATAATTACCGGAATCAAACCAGCTAATACGATCGCAAGAGATGGCAGAGCCGCGTCAGCAAGTCGCTCATCTGATGCCAGTTCATAGGCTCGGACCGCTAACGTATTGAAATTAAATGGTTTAAGTACGAGGGTTGCCGGCAATTCTTTCATTACATCTACAAACACTATTAGCAGGCCCGTGAATAGGCTGCTGCGCATTAATGGCAGGTGAACCTGTTTCAGTACTTGCAATGGTGAAAGACCCAGAGAGCGAGCCGCTTGATCCATGTTCGGTCTAATACTGCTCAAGCCTGATTCTACTGAATTCAATGCCACGGCCAAGAAGCGGACTAGGTAAGCGATTACTAGCGCTACTAAGGTGCCACTGATCAGTAAGCCCGTGGAGAAACCGGCGTTAGCGCGCATCCATGCATCTAGGCTATTATCAAAGTAGGCTAAGGGGATAAGAGTCCCGACGGCAATAACTAGGCCTGGGATTGCGTACCCCAAGCCAACGATACGCTTTGCATATTCGGTGAAAAGCGATTGGTTCAATCTATGTGCGTAGGCAACTAAGATCGCTAGGCTAACTGCCGCCACTGCGGTTATTGCGGCGAGCATTACGGTGTTCCATAGTAGTTGCCAAAAACCAGGGTCTAGAAATTCAGAGGCGTTTTCAGCCGCCCAAATCACCAGTTGCGCTGAGGGAATTACAAATCCCAGCAGTAGCGGCATACTAACAAGACAGATTACAATGAATTGCCGGACACCGCTAAGCGGTATTCGTTCAGCAGGGGCTGATGTTTTTTTGTCATGGTAAGCGGCGCGTTTTCGTGACGACGTTTCTAGTGCCAGTAAGATCACGACAAAGCCTAAAAGTATTAATGCGAGCTGCGCGGCGCCCTCAACATTATCTAGGCCATACCAAGTTCGAAAAATGCCTGTAGTGAAAGAACTGACGCCAAAATAGCTTACGGCGCCGAAGTCTGCGAGAGTTTCCATTAAGGCCAGCGAGAGGCCAGCAATAATCGCTGGTCGCGCAATAGGAAGGCTGATACAAAAAAACGCTTTGGTTCGACTGTACCCAAGTAGTTGCGCTACATCTCTTAAGTGTTGTGATTGCTCCATAAATGATGAACGGGCCATCAAAAATACATAAGGGTAGAGCACGAATGAGAGTACAAATATCGCACCACCTAATGAGCGTATTTCTGGAAACCAATAATCACCGTAACTTATGGAAAATGTATCTCTTAAGTAGGATTGCACTGGTCCAGCAACATCTAGGAGACCCGTGTAAGAATAAGCAGTGATATAAGCTGGCATCGCTAGTGGCAAGAGCAGTGCCCAATAAAAAAAACGAGCGCCCTTAAAGTCATATTGCGTTACTAAGTACGCTGAGCCAATACCAAGCACTAAGCTTAAGATGGCTACGCCCAACATCAGTGCCAAGGAACTCAGAATATAATCGCCGAGTACCGTGCTGGCCAAATGTGACCAAAGTGCTTGGTTCGATTGCAGGCTCAGCCAAGCCAGAGTAAGTAAGGGCAATAGCACAAGCGACGCAATTAAACCGCTAGTGAGTTGCCAGCGAATAGATTGGGACATGCTTGAACCTACACCGAACAGGGGTCAGTAAAACCGGGCGTCAGAGATCTTACTTCCAGCCAGCACGATCCATCAATTGCACCGCAGCGGCGTTGTTCTCCCCGAGTTTGCTTAGCTCGATGGTATCCGCCTTAAACTCACCCCATGATTCTAGAATTGGGTGCAGTTCGATGCCAGCCTTGACTGGGTACTCGTAGTTGAGGTCAGCATACATTTTTTGAGCTGTGTCCGATGCTAAGAATTCAACTAATTTGAGGGCGTTCTCACTATTTTTAGCGGTTTTCAATACGCCTGCCCCACTAACGTTGACATGCGTACCACGGTCTTCTTGATTTGGCCAAACCACCCTAATTTTCGATGCTGCTTGAAAATCATCGCCCTTGTCTTTATTTGCTAGCATGTTGGCAAGGTAGTAGGTGTTGGCAATTACAATTGAGCACTGGCCGGCCGCTGCTGCGCGAATTTGGTCGCGATCACCACCCTGTGGCTTGCGCGCAAAGTTGGCAACAAGGCCTTTAGCCCAGTTTTCTGTCTCGGCTTCACCAAGCTCTTCAATGCTGGCGGCAACCAAAGATTGATTATAAATGTTGCCTGAAGAACGCACGCATATTTGTCCTTTGAGTGAGGGGGCGACCAAGTCTTGATAGCGAGTGATTTCTATTTGGTTTGAGGCTGGTGTCAACATGATTGGCCGAGCTCGGAGAGAGAGACCAACCCACTGATCATCAGAATCGCGATATTGAGCGGGTATAGACGAGTTTAATAGCGCTGAATTCAGGGTGCTGAAAATGCCCGCTGACTTTGCACGGTGTAAGCGTCCAGCATCGGTAGTAAGCAATACATCGGCAGGGCTATTAACGCCTTCGCTTTCTATGCGCGTCAACAAAGCATCTGCTTTGCCGCTAATGATATTCACCGTGATACCTGTCTCGGAGGTAAACGCCTCTAACAACGGAGCCATTAATGCTTCTTTTCTAGCCGAATAAAGATTAACTTCTTCGGTAGACTTTTGTTCACATGCACTTAGTAGTAATGAGGTGGCGATTAATAAGACGAGAGCGGTGGTCTTTTTCATAGTCTGAATATTTTTTGTTTTGGACGTATCAAGCGAATTGCTGCACGTTTAGAAGTTATAAATGAGAATCATTCTCATTTTCGTCGATGGGCGAGGTTTTTGCAAGTATTGATTCGCGTCTATTTTTGCAAATTGACCCTACGCAAGCCTTAATTGCGTCGCGCTTTGCTTTATACTACTGAACGTTTTGTAGCTCTTAATCTAGGCACTCGTATTAGTGCGCTTGCCGGTGTTTAAGAGCTGCTCGATTAGAATACGGTTTTTTGGAGATAAAGCATGAGCGAAACCCCTAATGAATTAAAATATGCTGCCTCACACGAATGGGCGCGTTTATTGGACGATAACGTTGTAGAGGTGGGTATTTCTGACTACGCCCAAGAATCTTTAGGCGATGTTGTGTATGTAGAATTGCCTGAGCTTGGCGCGTCGGTTAGCGCTGGCGAAGAGTGTTGCGCTGTAGAGTCGGTTAAAGCGGCTTCTGATATTTATGCCCCGGTTTCTGGTGAAATCGTAGGGGTTAATGAAGAGCTTGATGGCGAGCCCGAGCTCTTAAATGAAGAGCCGTATGTGCGAGGTTGGATGTTTCGAATTAAGGCCAACGATATCAGCGAGCTAGAAGGCATGCTTTCGGCCGAAGATTATCTCGCTGAAGTAGAAGACTAGGATTAATCATTGCTGGTTCCTTATTATAGGGCCAGCAAGTTTCTTTCAGTTAAAGTAGTTCTCGATCATTCTATATCGATGCACTACTTGACTGTCACCAATAGATTGCCACCACAAGATCACCAAAGTACCCATTATGAATACGCTGATTACTGGCTCAATGGCTTATGACACCATCATGGTGTTTGAAGACCAATTTAAAAACCACATACTGCCTGAGCAAACTCACATTTTGAATGTGGCGTTTCTAGTGCCGGGAATGACGCGCCATCTTGGCGGTTGCGCTGGCAATATAGCCTATAACCTCAAATTGCTTGGCGGTTCACCGGTGATTATGGCAACCGTTGGTGAAGACTTTGGACCTTATTATCGTTATCTTGAAGAGCAAGGCTTAAGTGCTGAGCATGTGACAAAGGTTGAAGACACTTTCACAGCGCAAGCATTTATTACCACTGACATCGATAATAATCAAATCATTGCCTTTCACCCTGGTGCGATGAATTTTGCTCATCAAAATAAAATTGGTGATGCCCAAAATATTGAGCTGGGTATTGTTGGCCCAGATGGTCGCGATGCGATGATTGAGCACGCACAGCAGTTTGCTGAATTAGAGATCCCCTTTATATTCGACCCTGGCCAAGGTTTACCTATGTTTTCAGGTGAAGAGTTAATAACCTTTTTGGATCAAGCTAACTATGCAATCGTAAATGACTACGAAAGCCAAATGTTGCTCGATAAAACTGGGCTTTCATTAGAGCAGCTCGCCGAAAAAGTTGAGACGCTTATCGTAACGCGTGGTGGCGAGGGCTCTGAAATTTATAATGCGGGTGAAATGATTAAAGTCGCCAGCGCGCCGATAAGTGAGGCTGTCGACCCTACGGGCTGCGGAGATGCATATAGAGCTGGAGTAATGCATGGCATGACCACTGGCCGCGATTGGAAAACATGCGGTCAGCTAGGTGCTTTGTGCGGCGCTATAAAAATTGAGCATTCCGGTACACAAAATCACCGGTTCACGTCTGAGAGTTTTGCTGAGAGGTATCAGCAAGCCTTTGGTGAGACACTGTAAAGCTTTGTTAACGAATGCACTTATTGATCACATCGGGCTATTATTCAGCCTCTGTTCAGCAAGTTTAGCCTACACTAATCGCGATTGAATATCCTATTGAGGGTCATTAAAGAATGCTAGTACACCCTGACTTTGACCCTGTTGCGGTTTCGATCTTTGGGTTTGATATTCATTGGTATGGTCTGACCTATGTTGCAGGCTTTCTTAGCGTGTACTTTCTTTGGGTTTATAGAGTCAAGAGCTACCCCGAGTTAGTTGAGTCAAAATGGGACTCTGAGCTAATCTCTGACTTGATATTTTATGGAGCTATTGGCGCAGTGGTTGGCGGCAGACTAGGCTACGTTTTGTTCTATAAGCCCGACTATTACTTGAGCAACCTGGCCGAAGTGTTTTATCTCCAACAAGGCGGAATGTCATTTCATGGCGGCTTGGTAGGCGTTATAGCTGGGATCTTTTTGTTCAGCCGTAAAATAAAGCTAAGTTTTATGGCCGTGGCCGATTTTGTGGCTCCCGTAGCACCAATAGGTTTGTTTTTTGGCCGCATGGGCAATTTTATTAATCAAGAATTGTGGGGCAAGGTTACAGATGTGCCATGGGGGATGGTTTTCACTAACGGTGGTCCTCTGCCTAGGCATCCTTCAATGCTGTACGAAGCAATTTTGGAGGGTCTGGTATTGATGGCCATTCTCTGGTTTGTCGCCAGAAAGCCTCGCCCGCTAGGAACGCTGTCAGGTCTATTTTTGATGGGTTATGCCAGTGCGCGAATTTTTGTAGAATTTTTTAGAGTGCCAGACGAACATCTGAATTATTTGTTGTTTGACTGGGTAACGATGGGGCAAATATTGAGTTTGCCGATGTTTCTATTAGGCCTGTATCTAATCATCAAGGCGAAGCGCTAAGTAAGCTAAGCTCGGTTTGAAGTTAGATTATAATAGTGAGAAAAATCATGAAAAAATTATTACTTTCGATCACGTCACTTGCATTATTTGCAAGCTTGACACCTGCTCATGCCATTAAGAAATGCCAAGATGCAGAAGGCAAGTGGCACTACGGAGATATTGCGGTTCAGCAGTGCAAAAAGTCGAAGGTGACCACGCTGAGTAAACGTGGCTTTATAGAAAAGGAAAAAGAAGCGCCAAAAACCGAAGAGCAATTGCAAAAAGAGCAAGATGAACTAGCTGTCGCTGAAGCAGAGGCGGCCCGAGTTAGGGCCGAGGAAGAGGAGCGAGTTCGAATCTTAAGTGTATATGAAACCGAGGCCGACATTGACCGGCAACGTGATAACCAGATTAAGTCTGTCGAAGGGAGTATGGCGGTACACAAGGCTTACGTTAAATCCTTGACGGGTAAAATAGAGCGTCTGGAAAAAAGTGGTGTCAACTTTCGAGGCAAACGTAAAGAACTTCATCTTGCCAAAATTGAAACGGAAAATAGTAAAATCGAAAATTCGAAGTCAGAACTTAAGAAACTCGATAAGCAAAAAGAAGCAATCATGGCTCGTTTTGATAAGGAAAAACGTATCTACCGCGAAATTAAGAGCCGTTAAAAGAGCAAAGTTTAGCGTGGTTAAGTTTTGAGTCTCCGGTTAATTTTTGACAAGCAAACTCGCGTTCAAGGTAGGGCGCATGAGCTTCTAATACTAGTCCTTTGTTTGGGACTCGGAGCACTGCAGGTTCTCGCCTTTGCTCCATTTGAATATTGGCCGATCTCTTTTCTGAGCCTGGCCGCATTCTTTTCATTGTTGCCCCGCTTGGGCGTTAAGCAGGCTTTTAGAGCTGGTCTAGCTTATGGCTATGGAGTTTATGGCTTTGGGGTCTCTTGGGTGTATATCTCACTTTCGACTTATGGCGGCATGCCCATCTGGATGGGGACTATCGCCGTTTTGGGGTTTTCTGGTTTACTTGCTTTATTTATTGCCTCAGCCTCTGCAGTCAGTGTGTTTGTGTTTCGCGGTAAATACGTTTTAATCGGGGTCCCTTTTGTCTGGCTAATATTTGAATGGATGAAGAGTTGGGTACTAACTGGTTTTCCTTGGCTTGATATTGGTTACACTCAGACTCCCACATGGTTAGTGTCATGGGCAGCAATCGGCGGGGTTTATTTAGTCAGTCTAATCGTATGCTTGACCGCAGTTTTAGTTGTGTTTTTGTTAAGCGCCTTTTATAGGTTAGCATTTGTGCGAGTAAGCTTGTATGCCTCGGCAATCTGCTTGATCGTCTTCTCATCCTATTTAGTTGCTAAAGTAGAGTGGTCGCAAGCTAGTGGGGGGACAATTGCGGTCGGAGTGATTCAAGCGAATGTTCCGATCAACGAAAAATGGCAAGCTGACGTTCGGCCTAAGCTAATAGAGAATTATCAAACGCTAAGTCATGAATTAGCTCGAAGCCAAAGACTAGATCTAATTGTATTGCCTGAGACAGCATTGCCGCTCTACGCCCAACAGGCTGATACGGAATTTTGGCGAAAACTCGCACCGCCTAACACGGCCTTGTTGACCGGTATTATGGATAGCCCGAGCATCGCGCAGGGCAATCTTGATGAAAGCTATAATGCAGCGATTTTAAGTTGTGATGGAGCCACGCAGATTTATCGAAAACGGCATCTAGTGCCATTCGGTGAATACTTGCCACTGCGATTCTTATTTAACTGGGTGCTCGAATACCTTGAGTTACCGATGAGTGATTTTTCATCTTGGCAAGGCCAGCAATCGCTTAACTGTGGCGATATCAAGCTTGGCCTATCAATTTGTTATGAAGATGCGTTTGCCGGGGAGTATCGTGAACACTTAGGCGATGCTACCATGTTGGTTAATATCAGCGAAGATGCTTGGTTTGGCGATTCATTTGCTCCGCATCAAAGGCGTCAGATGGCGCAAATGCGGGCTGTAGAGTTGTCGCGGCCAATGGTTCGAAGCGCCAACTCTGGCCCATCTTTGTTTATCAATCATAAAGGAAAGGTGCTTGAAGCTAGTGAGCAGTTTACCGCAGCAACGATGGTTAGAGATGTTCAGCCGCATACCGGAGATACTCCGTTCAAACGTTTTGGCAATTGGACAATTTTATTGTCCTTATTCTTCGTGGTTTTGTTTGGCTTAGCCTCACGTAGAGAAAAGCAAAAGGACTTTTAAAATTCGAGCGAAGAGGAATCGTGCTTCAGATTTCACCCATTTTTTGCAATGCGCGATCTAGCCCTGAAAAGTTCGGCTTTTTGACTTTTCTCCGCTCTCCATTTGCCGACCTTGGTCGCGGAGTTGATCGGCTAATCCTTGCCGCAGAACTGGCGTTCGATGCAAGTTCAGCATTTGGGGCGCCTCGTGCGCTTCCGTCAGAGTAACTAATAATCGAGTTATCGCCCCTTGAGGAGCCTTTCCCTTTTACCAATGGTAGCCGCTCAATCGCTCCACTACGATTGAGCAATACCTCACTAGGGCGTATCTCCTCAATCGATACTCCTGCTCCTTGAATAGTCTCGCCAATTGAATACAGCTTAGAATTGCGCTTACCTGACATGATGATGGCTCGCGCCATGTTTGTATCCGTCGCCGATAATACACCTTGCAAGGTCAGATCAAGCGTTGTTTTGGGAGCGTCCTCCTGCACAACTTTGGCAGGGCTCGGGTCTCCAAATAAATTTGCACGAACAATGTCGGTGATACGGTAGCTCTCTTTAGCCTTCTTTTGGATAGGTGCAATTTGTTGAGAAGAGTAATTTTGCTTTTTTAATTTGCTTTGACCATTGGCGTGCCAAACCACGCTGGCGAGCGACAAAACTAACAGCACAATAGCTACTGAATAGGCTATTTTAGTGCCATGCAATGTCCAAGCTCTACTGGTTGAAATGGTGTTTAGCAGTTCCATGGCACATAGTTTACCTCAAAGCGGGTAAAAGCCCTATTGAAAGAGTATGTTGCTAGGCTCAGAAAATTGAAGGTTTTGTATCGATGTGTTAGACCTATAGGTTTGGCTAAATGAAAAAAATCAAATTAATTCAATGGCTTAGTTTAACTCAATGGGTCGGATTACAGGGTGCCTATTGGCGTTGATGGCCTATGGTATTGCGGATTAAATTCAAGCAATTTAGTAAAGATACGAGTTGGATTACAAAAAGTACGACATTTGTTAAGAATGAGGCATTAGATCGAAGTGATAGTGTTGCGCCGCAAGATGGAGCAGCGCGAGATGGTGAGTTACACTTTTAGAAGAACGCGAGTTTGGAAGGCTGCTTGAGGTCTCTAAACAGCTTTATGAATCTGTAAGACTTGCTGCACGATCGCGTTTTCTTGCCAGCACATTTTTTGCCAGCACAGTGTTTACCTCGCTCGCTTGTGCTCGCGAACATGCTTCAAGCTCGTGGCATTTAGGCAGATTTTTCACCGGTGTCAGCAAAAAAGAGGGGGGCGAGCCATGCTTTGATAGAAGTTCGAAATCAGATGGTCGCCGAGCCCGAAACATTGGCGCGCGATTTTACTCGTTTGCATAGTTAGAAAATGAGTTCTTTCCAATGAAGGCAAGCGTTTCTTTAGGCAGCAATATCTAACTTTTTACAAAAGAATCAGTGTGGCGAGCCCGAGAACTGAGAAGTAACCAACAACATCGGTGACTGTTGTCAACGCGACGCCGCCAGCGAGAGCTGGATCGATATTGATCTTATCTAAGAAGATCGGAATACACACACCAGCAATTGCACCCATTACCAAGTTCGCCATCATTGCTGCCGCGATAACCAGCCCAAGCTGAATATTCTGAAACCAGACAGCGGCGATAATAGCGATCACCACCGCCCAAATTAGACCGTTAAGTACCCCTACCATTGTCTCCTTCTTGAGAACGGCGCGTAAGTTGTCGCGTGAAATGGTGCCTAAGCTCATGCCTCGAATAACCACAGTGAGGGTTTGAGTACCAGCATTGCCGCCCATGCTTGCAACAATAGGCATTAACACAGCGAGCGCTACTAACTGCTGAATCGACCCATCAAACTGGTCGATAACCCAAGAGCCAAGTAGCGCTGTCAATAAGTTTACCGAAAGCCAAACAGTACGATCACGCGATGTTTTCGTTACTGGAGCAAAGATATCTTCGTCTTCTTTCAGGCCAGCCGCTGCCATGATGTCATGCTCAGCTTGATCGCGGATTACATCGACCACATCATCAATGGTTATACGCCCTAGCAGGGCGTTGTGCTCGTCGACTACCGGTGCTGATATTAAATCGTAGTCAGCAAAAGCCTTAGCCACATCTTCTTCAACATCGAAGCTTTGAAAGGTCACCGACGTTTCAAGTGCGTGGGCAATCGCCGGGTCTCGACCCGGCTGAGTAATTAAGCGATCTAGTGGTAAAATGCCGGTGAGCCGGTTTTCTCTATCTACTAGATAAATAGAATCGGTGTGCTCAGGGAGTTCCGATTTAAGTCTCAGGTAATGCAGCACTACATCAAGAGAGATATTGTCGCGCACAGTAATTGCGTCGAGATTCATCAAGCCGCCAGCGCTGTCTTCTGGATAAGAGAGTACTTCTCCTAGGTTAGCGCGTTTTTCGGTGTCGATGGCAAATAAAACATCGGCCAGAAGTGCTTCAGGCAAATCAGGGATTAAATCCGCTAGCTCGTCGATATCAAGAACCTTAATAGCGTTGACTAGTTCTCGGTTGTCTAAGTCATGAGCTAAGTTTTTGAATACCCCCTCGCTGAGCTCAGCAAGCACCTCGCCTTTTGCGTTTTTGGGGATATGTGTCCAGGCGGGGGGACGGTTGGCAGGCGTCAATTGCTCGAGGGCGTCAGCAATATCTGCTGGGTGAGCGTCTGCAAATAACTCGGCCACAGCAGCGCCGTTGTCTGCGCTTAACAGCTCAACTAAGTTGCTTATTTGTGGCGTAGTTTGATGCATGATCCTTAGCCCCCAAAGGCTACAATCGGATTAATGTAACTTATTATAGCCTTCGAGGGTAATTCGCGCACTATTGATAATTTGCTACAGATCAATAATTAATAGTGTTTGAAAAGCGCCGCCAGTGCATCATATTTGATTTAGCTTTGCTAGCAAATCGCGCGCCTCGCTTGGATTATCTGACCCCATTATTTTGCCTACTAAATAGCGCAGCTTGGTAGTGTCGGCATTCAAAATGCGATCCTTAACGTCGAGTAAGTACGTCGCGTCCATACTGAAGTTACGCAAGCCAAGCCCCAGCAAAAGCCTTGTATATTGAACATTACCGGCCATTTCACCGCAAAGTGATACAGGAATATCTGCTTTTTTGCCGGCGCGGATGACCTGTTTAATTAGCTGCAGTACAGCCGGGTGCATGGGGTCATACAAATAATTTACAGCGTCGTCTACACGATCAATTGCGAGCGTGTATTGAATAAGATCGTTTGTACCAATCGAAAGAAAGTCGAGTTTTTGTGCAAAAGCGTCAGCCATAATAGCTGCTGCGGGTACTTCAATCATGCCGCCAACTCTAATTCTTGAGTCGTGTGCAATACCTTCTGCTTTAAGCTCGGCTTTGGTTTGTTTAATGATGGTGAGAATTTGGTTGATCTCATCGAAATTACTGACCATCGGGATCATGATCGATACCTTGCCAAAGGCCGAAGCTCGTAAAATTGCGCGCAGCTGCGGTTTGAAAATTTCGATGTGATTTAAGCACATTCTTACCGCACGTAAACCAAGTGGTGATTCGCTTGATTGCTTATTCGGATAATTGAAATCGAGCTGTTTATCACCGCCAATGTCGAGTGTGCGAATGATCACGGGTTTGCCGACAGTACTAGCAATACGCTTATATTCACGAAACTGTTCGCTTTCATTAGGCGCCTGCTCACGATTCATAAACAAGTACTCTGTGCGATATAGGCCAACACCAGCGGCGTTAACTTTAGTCAAGGCTTTTACGTCTTTCGCAGTTTCGATGTTACCAAGCAATTGCACTTTTTGAGCGTCGGCAGTTTGACTGCGTTTTTTTATAAGCGTGCTTAGCTCGCGCTCGCGAGCACGAATTTTGCTTTGGCGGCTCTTATATTCGCGCAGCACTTTAGAGCTTGGATTAATAATTATGATGCCACGCATGCCGTCAACAATGAGCATGTCATTGTCATTGATGTAGCGCGTACTGCCATGTAAGCCGACCACGGCAGGCATCTTTAGGCTACGGGCGATAATCGCCGTATGCGATATTTGGCTACCAAGATCTGTGACAAATGATGCCACTTTTCGGTCTTTGATGAACATGGTTTCAGCTGGCGATAGGTCCTTGCCAACAACAATGCGGCCGCCAAGATCTTCATCGTTAAATTCGTCTAGATTGTGTGAGACTATGTTTAATAGACGGCGTAAGACACGATTAGCCACGTGCTGAACATCAGCCTTCTTTGCGCGCAGATAGGCGTCTTCCATCTGCTCGAACACCTTTATTAAGGTGTCAGCTTGAGTTTGAAGCGCGAATTCGGCATTGACCTGCTCTTTGCGAATGATCTTGATTGACTCATCCATGATCATAGGATCGCGTAGCATCAGCATATGCGCGTTAATAAACGCTGCACTTTCTTTTGGAGCGTCTTTGGCAAGCCCCTTCAATAGGACTTTGTAAGTGTTTTCTGTATCATTTATTGCGGCTCGAAAGCGCTTTACTTCAGAATTTATTTGCGCAGCGGCTAGCGTTACTTGCGGAATTTCTATGTCGCTGTTTTTGAGTACGTAGGCTGGGCCAATGGCGATGCCACGACCAATACCTGATCCAAATAGACTCAACATAGGCTACTCCTGTTCATCGAAGTAATTATTGATTAGACCGCTGACAGCGCTCATTGCGGCTTGTTCATCTTCGCCATCGGTTCTAATAGTTACTATGCTGCCAACGGAGGCGGCCAGCATCATTACCGACATAATACTTTTTGCATCCGCGGTTTGAGAGGCAAATTCGATTTCTACTCGTGATATAAAACGGGCCGCGGTGCTAACAAGTTTTGCCGAAGCGCGCGCGTGAAGACCAAGCTTGTTGATGATTTCTATTTCTTGTTCAAGCATCGTATTACCCTGTCTCTAGCGATTGTTTTACAGCCTTAGTTCGCGGTGACGAACCAGGGTCTGAATGTTGTTGTGACGTACAAAATGTTGTTGTAGTAATGTAGTTAGATAAACTGAGCGATGTTGTCCACCGGTGCAGCCAATGCCAACAGTAATGTAGTTGCGATTATCATTAATGAAATGAGGCAACCAGTGCTCGACAAAATTTCGAATTTGCTGATACATCTCACTGCAAACAGCTTTGTCGCTCAAGAAATCTCGCACGGCTTGGTCTAGGCCTGTTAACGGCTTTAGCTCAGGGTCCCAGTGTGGGTTCGGCAGGCAGCGGACATCAAACATAAAGTCGACATCGCTCGGATTACCGTATTTAAAGCCAAATGATTGAAACAGTAGAGTTAAAGAGTGTTCGCTGTTTTGCTCACTGTCGTCGCGGATAATAGAGCGTAATTCATGTGGCGTGGTTTTCGATGTGTCGATCTTACGGTCTGCGATCTTAGCTAAGTGCTGCAAGATATCGCGCTCTTTGTGAATTGCTTCAATCAATGACGTGGTTTTGTCTGACAAAGGGTGCTTTCGACGAGTTTCGCTATAGCGTTTTAACAACGTTTGATCGTCGGCATCGACAAAGATAACCCGAGTTTCAATTTGGAAAGATTTTAGGCTCTCGAAACTCTCTTTTAGATCGCCGATAAAATCTTGGTTTCTCGAATCGATGCTGATGGCGCAATTGTGATGAGTCGTTTTATTGCCTAGTACGCGCGCAGCCATCTCTGGAACCAAGGATGCGGGTAAGTTATCAATACAATAGAATCCGAGATCTTCAAGCACTTGCAGGGCTATGGTTTTGCCCGAGCCTGATGTGCCGCTAATGATGAAAAACTTTGGTGGGCTTTTCTTTGCTATCGAATCGCTGTTCATTGTTTATCCGGAATAGGCCAGTCGTCAGCCAAGTGTTGTAGGTAGGTCAATACAGTGTTTACTCAACTAGACCAGCTTTGTATTAAGCTGATCACTTGTTGAGCCGATTTCGCTTTGACTAGTTTGTCCTTTTTACTTGGGTCAGACATTAGTCGAGCGATGTCGGCCAGTAAATTCAAGTGCTCTTGCGCTGCATTCTCTGGCACCAAAAGACCAAAGGCTAGATCTACCCCTTGTTTGTCAGCGCTATCATAATCCACTGGCGTTTCGAGTGTGATTATTGCTAAGACGGCAGTTTGAGCATGTGGGCTTCGAGAATGAGGGATTGCGACGCCGTTACCAACGCCAGTGTTACCCAGCTTTTCTCGCTCTAGTAGTTGATGATAGATATCTTTTTCTTTGGTTTCCTCATCAAGCGCGCTGGTTAAAACGCGGGCCATCTCTTCGAGCAGCTTTTTTGCGCTGCTTATTTGCGTGTGAACGTGAATTAAATCTGCGTTTAAGGTCTGTAGTAGTACGCCGTTCGGCAGAGTGTTTGTGCTAGTCATTTGAATATCTAGATTGTAAAAATCCATCGAAGCCTGATTTATCGCAGCCTTGACATAGGCGGCCTTAAGCAGGTCGACGATGGACTATTTTCTCATTATCCAGCGCTCGCATTGACGAGCTTGTGCAGGGCTGCTGTTTACCCGGCGCTCGCTTTGACGAGCTTGGGCTCAGGGCTGCTATTTACCCGGCGCTCGCTTTGACGAGCTTGGGCTCAGGGCTGCTTTTATCGCGAATTTGCTTTGTCTGGATTGAGTTTTAAGTTGATTATTATTTAGGGTTGATCATCAAACACTTGGTCTTTTAACGCACCGCCGTTACGATGATGATTAGTTATTTTTTCTTTATGCTTACGCACTTGAGAATCAAGTTTATCAGCTAAGTCATCAATTGTGGCGTACATGTTATCCGTTTCGGAGTGAGCGTGCATGGTAATGCCTTTGGCATTTACCGTAGCTTCAGCTTTGTGATGAATTTTTTCAACGTGTAACACTACGTCTATACTATTCAAATGGTCAAAGTGACGCTCTATACGTTCCATCTTTTCGCCGATATAGTGCTTCATTGAATCGGTTAAATCGATTTGGTGACCTGAGATAGTTAACTGCATATGATTCTCCTGTTAGAGTTTGACGGGCTCCAATTAGCTCGCCGATTGCGATGCATATCGTCTCGGGCGCCGTGCGCGTTCCATAGGGCGAGAGCGGCAAGTGGTATCAAGCACTTGTCACTGCAGCGTATCGCAGCCCGTCGAGCTAAATCGTTTTCGGTGTGGTCTTGAAGCCTAATTACACTAACGATTTTCGTTGACTCGAAGGGGCAATATGCATGCTCTCGCGGTATTTAGCCACGGTGCGTCTGGCAACGATATGCCCTTGTTGCTCTAGCTCTTTAGCAATTTTACTATCGCTGAGCGGTTTTGCCTTATTCTCGGCCTCCACCATGCTCTTAATCAACGAGCGTATTGCTGTTGAACTAGAGGCAGCGCCATCGATGTTGCTGAGGGCACTGGAAAAGAAAAATTTAAGTTCAAAAACACCACGCGGGCAAAGTAAATACTTACCAGACGTGGCACGTGAAATTGTCGATTCATGCATTTCTAATGTTTCAGCAATATCTTGCAAAACCATTGGGTGCATACCCTGTTCTCCCTCTTCAAAGAAACTTTGTTGTCGATCAACAATGGCTTCAGTTACTAATAATAGGGTGTCGTAGCGGCTCATCAAGCCCTTGATGAACATTTTTGCTTCCAACAAATTGTGTTGAATATAGTCGCTGCCCTCTTTGTCCAAAATGGTAGCTGATGTTTCGTCGCTATTGAGTAAATCCGAATAGGTCTTGTTTACTCTCAGTTTAGTTTGGTTCTCTGGATTAAGCTGCGCTATCCATCGGTCTCCAATCTTTTTGACATAAACATCGGGAGTGATGTAGTTTTCGGCGTCGCTATCAAATTGTGAGCCAATGCGAGGGTTTAGTTTAGTTATTAAACCTAGGGCGCCGGATAGGGTGGCGTCATTAACATCTAGTTCTTTCTTTAGTTTGGCAAGATTATGAGTGCCGACCAGATCAAGGTGATGGCTAACTATGGATTTAGCGACTGTTAAATGGTGTTGATTAGTATCACTAGAACTTGCATTAAGTAACATGCCCAATCGCTCCTTTAGGTCTCTAGCGCCAACACCAAGCGGTTCCAAGCTTTTGACTAGACTTAGCATTGCTGCAACTTCGTATTCTTCAAGCTCCGACTCTATCCCATCAGACAGAGTTTTAGTGATATCTGAAAGTTCGTTAACCAAGTAGCCGTCTTCGTCTAGCGAATGCAAAATCGCTTGCGCAATTAGTTTATCTTGCTGGCTTAAACTGGTCATTTGAATTTGCCAGTCGAGGTGCTCGAACAGGGTTTCTTGTTTTACAGCGAACTGCGTAAACTCCATATCGCGGCTGATCGCAGTGGAAGCCGCTCCGGTGTTAACGCGGTGTGTTTCAAACGACTCTTGCCAATTTGCGGAGAGGTCTTGCTCGGCGGCAAGGTGGTCAGTTTGTTCTAATTCGAAGCTTGGGTCGGCGGCCTCCGCAACTGGTTGAGGCACGCCGTTGTCCTGCATTTTTTCATGTTCTTGAATCTGCTCAACTTGGACTGAGTCTTGCTCTACACGTTCTAATAGAGGGTTGGAGTCTAGGATTTGTTGAATTTCGACCTCTAAGTCTAAAGAGGGAAGTTGTAACAGTTTGAGCGACTGCTTGAGTTGCGGTGTGAGCGTGAGTTGCTGTGAGAGCTTTAAGTTTAGGCTTTGTTTCATCTACTGCTGAGGTTAAACGGCCGTGACAAATTTACTTAAGCGTGATGCACCTTACACAGTGACCTCGACCTACAATAAACCTTCCACTTGCCCGACGACTTAACTTCAGTCTATACCCATAATTGGTCGATTGCCAATGAAAACGGTAAACACTAAAACAGAGCGCACAATATTCGCTATATAGCCTAAGCTCAGGCAGCTAAAGCAAGAACGTCGATGCCGAAGCTCTCGACGCTAGATTTTGAACTTTGATCCTAAATAGACGTCTCGCACGCCTTGGTGGCTCAAGATTTGTTTGGCCGTTCCTTCGGTAAGCACCTTGCCTTCAGACAAAATGTAGGAATGATCACAAATATCTAGGGTCTCGCGGACATTATGGTCAGTAATGATAATGCCGATGCCGGAGTTGCGAAGATAATCGATAATTTGCTGGATATCTCCCACCGAGATAGGGTCAATGCCAGCGAATGGTTCGTCTAATAGAATGAAGTATGGCTTCAGAGCAATAGCGCGAGCAATTTCAGCGCGGCGGCGCTCTCCGCCCGAAAGTGAAATGCCAAGAGTATCGCGCTTATGGCCTATGTTAAATTCTTCTAGCAGCTGTTCAACTCTACGGCCACGCTGTTGGGCGGACATGGTTTTGTCGGTCTCGAGTACTGCCATTAGATTTTCGGCGACGGTAAGTTTACGGAAAATAGAGGGCTCTTGAGGCAAGTAACCAATACCTAGCTTCGCGCGAGAGTGCATAGGTAGATGGCTTATGTCTTGGCCATTTAATAATATGCGACCGCTATTGCTGCGAACTAAACCAACGACCATATAAAAGCTGGTGGTTTTTCCTGCGCCGTTGGGCCCAAGCAGGCCAACGACTTGGCCGCTCTCGACCGAGATATTGATCTTTTTTACAACCTGTAAGCCTTTGTAGCTTTTACAAAGGTCCCTGGTTTCAAGAATACTCATGAGTTTTAGTCTTTCTTCTTAGGTTGCAAAATTAGACGCGACCGACCTGATTTTGCCGGAGCTGGTTCGGCGACTGCAGGCTCTGTATCACCAGTGGTATCGCTTGAAGTGTTCTTCGTTGACTTCGCCGCTTTAGCCGTGGCACTGCCCGAATTTGGGCTAGGAGCATCGTCTTTAAATGGGTCTTCAATTTTACGTTTCGGTTTAGCTCCATTTTTGCCGACAGTATTCACGTTCGAGCCGCCTAAAATTTGAAGCTTGTCGGTCGCCATATTGTAAACAATTTTGTTGCCATTAGCGGTAGAGGCGCCTTGTTTTAGAGCGGCCTTACCAATCAATGTTATGGTGTTTGTAGGGTAGTCCACTAAGATTTTCTTGGCCCAACCTTCAACATCGTCTGGTTGGTCATCTGGCCGTTGCTTAAAGCGAGCCAACGACCCGTCCGCTACCGCTTTAACTAAATCGCCTTGTTTGTTGTATGTGGCAACCAATTTATCGGCCTTGACTCGCAATGTGCCTTGGACGACTAAAACGTTATTCGTCAGTGTGCGAACGCCTGTACGAAAATCTATTTCAGTATTATCCGCTTCAATTTGAGCAGGTTGGTCTCGATCGCTAGAAAGCGCCATAGCGGTATTGCTTGCAGTCAACCCAGAAGCCAAGGCGACGCCAGTGGCCAAGGCTATAGTTAAGCCTTTAGAAGAGCTTTTAAGAAAGCCAGAAAGTAAGGTGTTTTTCATTTTAAATTCTTGGATGTTGCGCTAAGCGACAAAATATATCACACAAGCTGACTGGTAGATGAACAAGGCGAGCGAATTTCAACAGTCTGGGGTGTGGGGCGTTAAGTGTTTAAACTCTAAAACAGTTCTTTGGTGGTAGATTTATCTAGTAGCACTCGCATACGTTTGGATTTGATTGTGCCACCCGGTCCACGCTCGTCGGCTTCGACCACTACCTTCACATTCCCGGTCATTAGCACTTCATCGCCAGTAGAATTCATCCAGCCTGAGTCAGCATAGGTGTGACGCGGGGCGAGGCCTTCCTCATATTGAACAATGTGCGGATTATCAAACAACGCCGTATCGTCATCAGGAAAGTGCGCCATGCGAGTGGCCTTGATAACAAAGCGTCGTTGGCCGTTCTTGTCGAGGCCAGTGGCGACAAAATTTTCAATGTAATAGTCGGGGTCATGACGATCTTCAAAGGTTTGCAGCTCTGGCTCGTCGTCTACCAATGATGTTTGCAGATAGATACCACCTAGGCCGATCAAACCAAGGATTGAAATGTATAAAAGCGTCTCAAGTTGTTTCAAGCTGTGCCTGTCTGAATTAGGTCAATTTCGTTGCGTTTTAGGACTTATTGAGCGCCACTGATTCCCAGTGGATAGCTGTCTTGGCTATAGAGTAGTACATCGCAGATCGAACGTACCGCTCCCTGTCCACCTGTTAATGGAGAGACCCAATCTGCGATGTCACGCACAATGAAATGGCCGTTCTCGACTGAGAACTTAAGCGCGCATTGTGTCATTACCGGCAGGTCGATCACGTCATCACCAACAAAACAGCAGTCTTCACCACTTAAGTTAAGTTTTTTAAGAAGCTCATCAAATACGGCGCGCTTGTCATTAACGCCTAGGTGGCAGTGTTCAATCCCCAAGTCATTTAGCCGGGTTTGCAGGGCTAGAGACTTTCGAGCTGAAATGACACCAACATCAATGCCGGCTGCTTTTAACATTTTCAAGCCATGACCATCTAAAGCGTGAAACACCTTTAGCTGCTCGCCGTCGGCGCTGTAATGCAATTTGCCATCAGTTAACACACCATCGACATCAAAAAGCGCCAGTTTAACCTTACTGGCTTTATTCATTACTTGCTCAGAAACCGAGTAGGGCAATGGCGGTAATGTGCTCATAGTACACCTGCTTTTAAGAGGTCTTGCATATTCAGTGCGCCAACAACCCCTGAATCGTCGGTGATCATGACGCCGCTAATGCGTTTTTGTTTCATTAAGCTAACCAGCTCGGCCGCTAATATAGTGGGCTTAACGGTGACCGGGTCCTGAGTCATGACCTCTGTTATGGGGATGTCTATGTCGATTTTGCCAGCTAGAGTGCGGCGTAAATCTCCATCGGTATAGATTCCAATCAGCTTATTATCGCTATCGATAATGCCGGTCATGCCTAGGCCTTTGCCTGACATTTCGACCAGAGCGTCAGACAATTTAGCCTGTTCGTTGATCAATGGAACTTCATCGCCTTTGCGCATGATGTCTTCGACGTATAGGAGTAATCGCCTGCCTAGTGAGCCACCAGGGTGTGAGCGAGCAAAGTCTTTTTCATCAAAGTCGCGCGCATTCAATACCGCAATAGCTAGTGCATCGCCGACCGCTAAAGTCGCTGTAGTGCTAGCGGTTGGTGCTAAATTCATCGGGCAAGCTTCTTGCTCTACCGGAATGTTTACGTAAACATCAGAAAGCGTGGCAAGCGTGGAATTGGGTACGCTGGCGAGGCCAATAAGCCCGACACCCATGCGTTTAATAATCGGTAGAATCGATAAAACTTCAGAGGTTTCGCCTGAATTAGATATTGCCAGTACCAAGTCTTTGGGCGTAATCATGCCTAAATCACCATGACTGGCTTCTCCTGGGTGCACAAAAAATGCAGGGGTACCAGTACTGGCGAGTGTTGCGGCAATTTTATTGGCGATATGACCTGATTTGCCCATGCCGGTGACCACCACGCGGCCGTCACAATCTAAGATGCGTTGGCAGGCTTGCTCAAATGTTTCGCCAAGCTGTTCAAGTTGGCTGCTGATGGCTTGGGCTTCGATGTTTAAGACTGTGCGAGCCGAGTCTAAAAATTCGGTTTTTTTCATGCCAGAAGGGTAGCGTTCAAGCGCTGAAAGATCAAACGGACGTGGTGATTAAATAAGCGATGTATGAGATGTATCCGATCAGGAGGATAGCGCCCTCGGTACGACCGAATCGACCCTTTGTGATCGCGAAAATAAGCATCAACAAGGTAAATGCTAGCATCACCGGAAAATCTCTCAAAAGCGCGCTAGTGTCTATCTCGGTGGCTTGGAGTGCGCCAGTGAGGCCCAATACTCCAAGTGTGTTGAATACGTTCGAGCCAATGATGTTGCCTAAAATCATATCGTGAACACCCTTGCGAGCTGCAGCAATCGCTGCGGCCAGTTCGGGAAGGCTGGTGCCGATAGCAACGATGGTAAGGCCAATAACAAGCTCGCCGACGCCTAAATATTCAGCGATAGTTACGGCGCCACTGACCAAAATCTTTGAACCAGCCATCAAAATGATGATGCTACCAATAACCCAGACACTAAGCATAAGTGTGGATTTCTTAGGATGTGCATTCTCTGAATCTATTGAGATATCACTCTCTGTATCACTCGTTTGAGGTGAGCGTTGAGTTTTCGCCGACCAGCTTAGGTAGGCTATGAGCACGGCCAACAATAAGAAACCGTCGAGCATTGACAACATTCCGTCAAAGATCAGGCCCACTGCGAGTAACCCACTAATTAACACTATTGGAATGTCTCGTGTCGCCGTATGTCGTTCGACCGGCATTAGGCGTATGAGAGCAGCGGTGCCTAGCACCATGCCTATATTTGTGATGTTTGAGCCCAGTGCATTGCCAAGCGCGAGGTTGCCCTTTCCGTCCAAAGTGGCCATAGCGGACACGAAAAGCTCGGGCGCAGACGTGCCAAAGCCAACAACAATGATGCCAACTAGTAAGGTGGAGATCCCAAGTTTTCCGGCCAGCTCTGAGGCATTATCGACCAACACATCGGCACTCCACATAAGAAGGAAGAAGCCCACAAGAACCAGGGCTACGGCTAATTCAATTTGCATTTAGTCAGTTCTTATCTTGAGTCGGGAGTGATGTTTAGAGCTCGAAGCCGTTTTGCTTGATAAATCGGCTCTTTGCTAGCAATCGAATTTAGCCTAGAGCTGCTTTTTCTATTTGGTAAGTGTGTTGTTTTCGCTACATAATTGCAACATAAAGCGGAGTAAACTGACGGTTAATATACAAATCTTGACGATTAAATCTGGGCCTTTGCATGCCCACTTCTATTTCGTTGCATTTCCAACTCAATATTGAGCGACTTACGCTCTATTAATTGAGTAATCATATTTCACGAGGCACTCTTAATGTTTGATAAATTCAACGACTTTTTAAAAGAACCGCTACCTAGGCAAATATTATTTTTTGATGATATGTTAACACCAAGCTTAATACGCACCTTATATTGGATTGGTTTGCTCGCAGTTATCTGGACTGGTGTAGGGCACTTTTTTACGAATGGCTTCTTCGGCTTATTCGAGGCTGTAGTTTATGTTGTCGGTGGCGTCATCGCGCTGCGAGTTCTCGCTGAGTTAGTTATGCTTTTGTTTAAAATTAATGAGAATTTAGAGGCAATCGCGAATAAGAGCGACGAAGCAGAGAGCTGATATCTGCGGGCTTTTAGCCCAAATAGTCGAAATATTCTCTATTGGGCTTGAAATGCCGTTTGGCGGCCTTAATAGATGCCCTCAGGGCGCAAGCGCTTATTCAGTATTGGTTGCTAAAAGGCTGCTAAATTATAGGGCGTCTAACGATTCATTAATCTGGCGTTAAGCTAACGTTTGTTATCCTATGTGTAAGTCAGGCCTGTGCTGTGCGGTCTAACATTGAACAGACGAGTTGTTAACTTTTTCGACTCTTCCTATGACCACTGAATTTTAATTTGTTGGAAAACCACAATGACATTATTTAAAAAAATCACTACTCGGGCATCGTTATTGATCGCCATTTTTGCGGCGTTTACAGTTCAAGCGAGCGCCATGACTGGCCCAGAGGAAGTGGTTAAAACAACGGTCGACACTATGGTCGAGAACCTGCGTGTGAACCGTACATTATACGAAAATGATAACCAAGCTTTGTATAAGATGCTTGATGAGACCTTACTGCCTGCGCTTCATGTTCAACGTATGGCTGATTTGATACTCGGTAAAAAGATGTCTCAAAAGGCGACCGATGCGCAAAAAGTTCAGTTTGTTAATGAGTTTAAAACTCTATTGCTACAAACTTATGCCACTGGTTTACTAAACGCGACAGGCGAAGAAAAGGTCGTCTACGAGCCAGTGAGTCTTGCTCCGGGTGCTGATAAAGTAAAAATTAAGGCTAAATTGGTAACGGCCGCTGGTGAGGAGTTTCCAATAACACTCTCGATGAGCAACCGTCGCGATACCCGTTGGAGAGCCTATAATCTCGATGTTGCCGGTATCGACTTTATCCGTACTTATCGTTCGACGTTCAAACAAACGTTAGTAGAGAAGGGTATTGATGGATTAATCGCTGAGCTTCGCAGTAAGAACGCGCGCTAGGCGTTATAATCAAAAAAACAACCTCGAAAGGCGAGCTTGGCTCGCCTTTTCTTGTTTTGGCGCAGACTTTTCTCCAAGATTCTCGAGAAATAGCGCTGTGGCCAATTAAACAGTATTAGGCAGATTTAATGAATAAAAACGACCAAGCTCAGCCAGCGATCTCTCTGCGCGGAGTTAGTAAGCGTTATGGCGATTTGCAGGCTCTCAGCGATGTAAGTTTTGATATTAAAAAAGGCGAATTCTTTGGTCTGTTAGGACCAAATGGCGCCGGTAAATCAACCTTAATAAGCGCGCTAGCGGGCTTGCTAAAACTTAATCATGGCTCAATATCAATATTAGGCGCTGATGTAGAAAAAGATTATCGTCAAGCGCGTTTAAACTTAGGTGTTGTACCCCAAGAAATTGTGATGGACCCGTTCTTTACGGTACGTGAGACGTTACAGTTTCAATCAGGCTATTTTGGCTTGAGAAACAACGATGTGTGGATCGACGAGCTATTAGAGCAGTTGGGCTTAAGCGATAAAGCAGATGCTAATATGCGCAAACTCTCAGGCGGTATGAAGCGCCGTGTATTGATTGCTCAGGCATTAGTGCACAAACCTCAGGTATTAGTTTTAGATGAGCCCACGGCTGGCGTTGACGTCGAGTTGCGTCAATCAATGTGGCGATTTGTACGTCGCCTGCATAGAGAAGGGCACACCATCGTTTTGACTACGCATTACCTCGAAGAAGCTGAAGAGTTGTGTGATCGCATCGCTATTATCAATAAAGGCCAATTGTTAGCCTTAGAAACAAAAGAGGATCTACTGGCGCGTGGTCTCGGTAGTAAATTGTTGGTTAAAGCCAAAAACACGATAAAGCTGATCCCCGATGAGTACCGTGAACGTATCGCACGTCACGAAGGTAATGAAATCGAGCTAACAATTCATCGCGATAGTGATTCGGTAATGGATATTTTAGATAACTTGCGAGCGGCCTCAATTGACATCGACTATGTCTCGGTGCTCAGTGATAGTTTAGAAGATGTGTTTGTTAGAATGACGGGCAATACCGAAGTGTCTCAAATTGAAAGTAATGAGGTTCAAGCATGAACTGGACAGCAACGTTTACCCTGCTTAGTAAAGAGGTGACTCGCTGGCGCAAGGTTTGGATGCAAACTGTGCTTGCCCCAGTTGTTACTGCTCTTTTATATCTTTTGGTATTCGGACACGTTCTCGAAGGCCGAGTTGAAGTGTTTCCTGGGGTGAGTTATACCGCGTTCTTAATCCCTGGCTTATTAATGATGACGGTAATACAAAATGCGTTCGCCAACACTTCATCGAGCCTAATTCAGTCTAAGGTTATGGGCAGTATTGTGTTTATTCTGCTGCCTCCGTTTTCTGCCTTTGAAATGTTCTTGGCCTATATAGGGGCTGCGATACTACGTGGCTTGGCTGTTGGTGTCGGTGTATTTCTATTGGCGATTTTTTATGTGCAAGTTCCGGTGGAAAACTTCTTTGTGATCATGGCGTTTGCGATCTTGGGAAGTTATGTCATGGGAGCTCTCGGGCTTATCGCCGGGATGTGGGCTGAGAAATTTGACCAGATCGCGGCATTCCAAAGCTTTTTGATTGTACCTCTGACTTTTTTGAGCGGCGTATTCTATTCGATTAAATCGTTACCACCGATTTGGTATCAACTGTCAAAAGCAAACCCCTTTTTCTACATGATTGATGGGTTTCGTTATGGCTTTTTTGGTCAGTCTGATCAACCCGTACTGTTGAGTCTAGGGGTTATGTTAGTGGCGACGGCCGTGTTGACCATTATTTGCGTCAATATGCTAAAAAGCGGCTACAAATTGCGAGACGCATGATCGATAAGATTGGCTCCGTAGGTTTGGGTAAAAAATAAGCAAAGATTAATACCGCAATTGACCGCGAGAACTGGCTGAAATACTGGCTTTCGGGTATCCTAGCGCCGATTAATTCTTCACCATTGAGAAAAAATAACTATGGTTACTCCAGAGCAACTAAAAACGTGGATCGAAACAGGCTTTGATGCCGCTCAAGTGGCGGTAGAGGGCGACGGTCATCACTTTGAAGCAACAATTGTTGCGACCGAATTCGAAGGCAAATCTCGTATTCAGCGACACCAATTGGTATACGCTGCCTTGGGTGACAAGATGAAAGCCGAGGTTCATGCCCTTTCAATGAAAACGCTCACGCCTTCAGAAGCATAAGGCCCGTTTTCAATTTTTAATTAAAACGCATTTATATATACCTGCATCTATTCAAAAGAGGCTCACAATGACTGAACAAGTAACTATGCAAGACCAAATCAAACAAACCGTAACTGACAATAAAGTTGTATTGTTCATGAAAGGTAACGCGAATTTCCCTCAATGTGGTTTTTCAGGTAAAGCCGTACAAATCTTAACCGCCCTAGACGCCGAGTTTGTAACGGTCGATGTGTTGTCCAACGACCAGGTTCGTGAAGGCATTAAGCAGTACTCAAATTGGCCAACCATTCCGCAACTTTATGTTGGCGGAGAATTTGTTGGCGGCTGCGACATCATGACTGAGATGTACGAGGCTGGTGAGTTAAAAGACACACTAAGCGCTACCTAAGGTTTATCGATAAATCTTAACTAGTTAGCTAAATTGCGCACATAAAAGGAGCTCCATTTAAGATGGATAAATTGATCGTAACCGGTGCTGGCCCGCTTGACGGCGAAGTCATCATTTCAGGTGCTAAGAACGCCGCATTGCCAATCCTGATCTCGTCATTGCTGGTTGACGGCAAGTTGACTTTGAGTAATGTACCGCACCTGCAAGACATTACTACCACCATGAGTTTGCTCTCGTTTCTTGGTGTAGAAATGGAAATCGACGAGCGCATGAAAATTTGCGCTGATGCAAGTGGTCTGAATCAGAGTCGAGCGCCCTACGATCTAGTCAAAACGATGCGGGCGTCTATTCTAGTACTCGGTCCTCTTGTGGCTCGTTTAGGTCATGCTGAGGTGTCTTTACCCGGAGGTTGCGCTATTGGCTCTCGTCCGGTGAATCTGCACATTAAGGGCCTTGAGGCAATGGGTGCAACCGTAGTGATCGAAGACGGCTACATTAAAGCCAGTTGTGATCGTCTACAAGGCGCACGTATTTTTATGGACATGGTTTCAGTAACCGGAACCGAGAACTTAATGATGGCTGCCGCCTTGGCGCAAGGTACTACTGTAATTGAGAACGCCGCACGCGAGCCTGAAATCGTGGATCTAGCAAACTGCCTCAACGCGATGGGCGCTAAGGTTTCTGGAGCTGGCACATCTGAGCTTGTTATCGAAGGCGTGGATTCCTTACATGATGCGAGTCATCGAGTGATTTCAGATCGTATTGAAACGGGTACCTATTTAGTTGCTGGTGCGGTCACAAGAGGCCGTGTTAAAGCGCGTGCGACCGATGCAACATACCTAGATGCGGTACTAGATAAACTCTCAGAAGCCGGCGCCGATATCAGTATCGACGGTGACAGCATCGAACTAAATATGCACGGCAATCAGCCGAAAGCGGTGGATATCCACACCGCCCCGCATCCTGCCTTTCCAACCGATATGCAAGCTCAATTTGTAACTATGAATTCCTTGGCTGAAGGCACTAGCAAAGTGGTCGAGAACATTTTTGAAAATCGCTTCATGCATGTTCAAGAGCTGCAGCGCATGGGCGCTCAAATTGATTTAGAGGGCAATACGGCGTTTATTACCGGCCGTAACAAGTTGCGTGGCGCTCCTGTGATGGCAACCGATTTGCGTGCTTCAGCCAGTTTGGTATTGGCGGCACTAATGGCCGATAAACCGACTGTGATCGATCGTATTTATCACATTGACCGCGGCTATGAGAGCATCGAAGAAAAGTTGTCGCGTTTGGGTGCCAATATTCGTCGTGTGCCGGGCCATGTGTGGGAGAAAGACCTCGCATTGCAAGAGCTGGTCAAATAGGCCAGCTTCAACAAAGACTTCTAAGGCTGACTTTTCATGATTACTCTCGCCCTATCAAAAGGCCGTATTCTCAAACAAACACTTCCATTATTGGAAGAAATCGGCATTACACTTAAAGACGATCCGTTTACCAGTCGTAAGCTCATTTTTGAAACCAATCGTGATGATCTGCAGTGCGTGATCATTCGCGCAACGGATGTGCCAACGTATGTACAGTTTGGCGCGGCCGATGTTGGTATTGTTGGTAAAGATGGATTGTTAGAACACGGCGGCGAAGGCTTGTGTGAGCTGCTCGATTTGCAGTATTCCAAGTGTCGTTTAATGACCGCGGTGCGCGTTGAAGACGCAGATCGCCCGAGAACACAAAAAAGTTTACGCGTTGCAACTAAATACGTTAAATCAGCGAAAAAATATTATCAGGCTCAAGGTATTCAAGCCGAAATCATTAAACTATATGGCGCAATGGAGTTAGCGCCATTGGTAGGTTTGGCTGATGAAATTGTCGATTTGGTAGAAACTGGAAGCACGCTCAAAGCGAATAATTTAGTTGCCAAGGAAGTGGTCGCGCACAGTTCGTGCCGCTTAATAGCCAATGCCGCCTCAATGCGTGTTCATCATGCGGCCATTGCTGAGTTATCAGATAATTTAGCCAGCGCTATCGAAACCGAATAAGGGTGTAGAGCATGAATGTCATGATGAAGCGCCTAAATTCCTCGCAATCCGATTTCGCGATAGAACTAAACTCACTGCTTAATCGCGGTGAAACTCTAGAGTCAGGTGTTGAGACTTTAGTTGCTGAGGTGATCAATAACGTCGTTGCTAACGGCGACAAAGCCTTGTTTGATTACACACAGAAATTCGACCATTTTGATGTCGAAGCTCGAGGTTTAGAGGTTCGGCCTGCGCGTATGCAGCAAGCGCTCGAAAATATCCAGCCGAATCAGCGTGAAGCACTTGAATATGCGGTAGCTCGTGTGCGCGCTTATCATGAAAAGCAAACTGCCGAGTCATGGAGCTACACCGAAGCGGACGGCACGTCCTTAGGTCAAAAAATAACGCCAATGAGACGCGTTGGTTTATATGTGCCAGGAGGCAAAGCGACCTATCCTTCTTCGGTGATAATGAATGCTGTTCCTGCAAAGGTGGCTGGCGTTAAAGAATTGGTCATGGTGTCACCTACGCCAAATGGCGAATTTAATGACATGGTGTTGGCAGCAGCCTTGATGTCTGGTGTCGATCGGGTGTTTCGTGTCGGTGGCGCTCAGGCTATTGCGGCGCTAGCGCATGGCACTAAAACTATTCCAGCAGTAGATAAAATTACTGGCCCAGGCAATATCTTTGTTGCCACGGCTAAAAAACAAGTATTTGGCAAAGTTGGCATCGATATGATTGCCGGCCCATCGGAAGTTTTGATTATTGCGGATGAGTCAGTCGACCCAGACTGGGTGGCGATGGATTTATTCGCTCAAGCAGAACACGATGAAATCGCTCAGTCGATTCTGCTCACTCAAAGTGAGTTGGTCGCAGAACGAGTTCAGCAATCAATTGATAAGCTCTTGCCAACTATGGAGCGTGCAGAGATTATTCAAAAATCGTTGAAGCGAAATGGCGCGATCATCGTTGCCAATTCGCGTGACGAAGTGATTTCAATTGCCGATGAAATCGCGGCTGAGCACCTAGAGATTTTTACCGAAGACGCTGATGATTTAGCAGATGGTATCTCAAACGCGGGCGCTATTTTTATCGGCCCGTATAGCGCCGAGTCATTAGGCGACTATTGCGCTGGTCCGAATCACGTATTGCCAACAGCTGGGGCTGCTAGGTTCTCATCGCCGCTTGGTGTTTATGACTTTCAGAAGCGTACAAGCATGATTAAGGTTTCTAAAGCAGGGGCGCAATCAATCGGTAAACATGCTTCTACCTTGGCCCGAGGCGAGTCTTTGACTGCTCACGCCCGATCAGCTGAGTATCGTTTGGATAATAAAGACTGAGCTTATTCGATATCATCTTATCTAGAGAGGCTATAGGCCTTCTTGGTCAGCGGGGGAAAGTTTTTATGCCCTGAAGAAAGCGCGTGATGGAGCATGCTCGTCATCAAAGGTTTAGCTCATAATCAGGGCTTAGCTAGGGGGCCTTAGGAGTCCTTGTTAACGCGGTTCCGAGTCTTTAAAAAGACTAAGCTTCGTGTAATAGCTCTGTATTCGAGAATGAGCGGTGCCGTCTATTAGTAAGATAACCACCATCATTGCGATCACGGTAATCAAGCTTGCTCTCCAGGCTGGGGTATTTAGAAATATAATACCCAAAGAGCAAGCTGCGATAATGGCGGGGATCCAGGTGAATACAACCGTTTTATACTCGCTTAAGGTGCTTTCTGAACGAGAGATTTCAGCTTCGATAAATGTTGAGACGTCTTGGTGGTAGGCCGCCTCGAAATCACTGATTCTTGATACGTTTGTATACGTGAGCCCGATACCTATTATGAGTAGTAGAGCTCCAGCAATGCTCGTCGGGATAACATAAGCCTTTGCTAATTCACTTTTCCCTAATTGCCAAAAACCAAGGCTTACTAAGAGGAAAATAATTCCCAAGAGAATAAAGAAAGAGGTTGAGAATACCTCGGTTCTGGCCCAATCAGTTGCTGTTTTCAATATATCCATGGGAGTCTAAATCGACCAGTTGTGAGACACTTTATCTTCGGAAATTTCCCATAACTTGGAAATGACGGCGTCGTCATGAACAAAGGCTTCGAGTTTGCATTCGCCTACTGGGCCGCCAAAGTTCATTATTCCTGTCGGCCCGTAGTAGGCCTTTTGCTTTAGGTTTTCTTCTGTAGCACACATGACCTCAGGGTAAGCGCCTCTTTCAGCGGATTGAACTAAAGGAGTTTTTACCATCAAAGACCAAACAATTCGGGTCATCATGCCTGCTTTATCATTGATCAATGATGTATTTGACGAGCCAGGATGGCAAACGTAGACTTTCAGGGACTTCTTCGCCGCTTTTACGCGGTTTTGCAATTCATAAGCAAACATCATTTGGGCCAATTTACTTTGGCTGTACGCATGGTTGGCGTTGTAGTCCTTATCCCAGTTTATATCGGCAAACTTGATGGATTTTATGCCTAGTTTATGGCCTTCACTGGCGACAACGACGATCCGTCCGTGAGAATTCTCCAAGCGTTCAAAAATTAGACCACAGAGTAGGAAGTGACCGAAATGGTTCACTCCAATCTGGCTTTCAAATCCATCTACGGTTAACTCTTGCTTAGCCACTTGAGCAATTGCTGCATTGCATATAAGCGCATCTATCTTAGGTACGACTTGTAAAATTTCTGTTGCGGCATCACGTACCGAGCTTAGGTCCGCTAGATCTAGTTTTATGAAACTCACCTTTGAGGCGCTTCCAAACTCCTTCTTTAGGTTCGCGATCGCGTTGTTTGATTTCGTAATATTACGATTCAACATAACTACCTTAGCGCCTTGCGCTAGCATTATACGAGTTGCCTCGAAGCCTGCACCTGCAGTTGCACCAGTAATAAGATATGTTTTGTCCTCAAGAGAGGGTAACCGTTTCGGTGTCCAACCTTTTGGACCAAATTGATTAGTCATAGCTATTTTGGAGTTTTCAAAAGTTTTTAAAAAACATTTGGATTTGGGAAAAGTAACTATAACTCTCAACTATCGACCCAAACTAGGCGTTATAGTCGCTAATACTTGCCTATTTGTATCGTGCGATTGAGTCTCGGTTTGCAAAGGTGTTATCTTGATCAAATGATTAAAGAGCAAGTTAGAGAGTTGGTACGAAAGAGGGCAGACCAAGATGGCCTAATAGAAACTGGAGTAGACGGAGTGCAAATCTTCCGCCTAACCGAACCGGTTAGTTGTGCTCCCGTTGTATACGAACCGTCGCTGGTTGCTATCGTCAGCGGGTCTAAAGAAGCTGTGTTAGATGGCCGTAAGCATGAGTATGACAGTAGTCACTATTTTTGTTGCTCGATGTCGTTACCTGTTGAGGCTGGTGCGCCATCAGCATCACCCGAAAAGCCTCTAATGGGTGTATACGTTTCTCTAGATACTCAAGTGATGGCAGAGCTTGTGATTGAAATGGAAAGCGCTGCAGATCGAATGTTTAGACCACGTGCCGCTAACACACTTCCTGGTGTCGCTCTCGCTCGATGGGACGATGACTTCAGTCATGCCTTATTACGACTCCTGCAATTAGGAGACAGCCCTAGTGATACAAGAGTCCTGGGGAATTCAAGACTTCGTGAGCTTTATTACTGCGTGTTGAAGGGCGAAGCTGGAAACTCTGCTCGTCGTGCGTTTAGTGTAGATAATAAAATTGCGCGCTCAATCGAATATTTGTCGAGCTCTCTTGACGAGAAGTTTACTATCGAACAAATGGCATCGTATGCAGGGATGAGTCGAGCAGTATTTCATCGAAAGTTCAAGCAGGCGACGAGCATGTCTCCCATTCAGTTCGTGAAATCCATGCGCCTCAATAGCGCCGCTATGAAGATTAATACTGGAATGAGTGTTAATCAGGCCGCATTGGAAGTTGGGTATATCAGTTTTTCTCAGTTCAGTCGCGAGTTTAAGCGTCTATATGGACAGTCTCCCAGAAAATGGAGTAACTCAAGCGAGTCGCTCGTAAGGGAGTA
This sequence comes from uncultured Arenicella sp., assembly GCA_947499305.1. Lineage (GTDB taxonomy): Bacteria > Pseudomonadota > Gammaproteobacteria > Arenicellales > Arenicellaceae > Arenicella. The sequence continues at coordinate 131,941 of CANMNN010000003.1, forward strand.
TCCGTAACCTCAAGTTGTTTTTAATAAGTGCTTTACACCTTGTCTGTTAAATGGCCTTTTTAAGGTTATTTCAAATTTAATCATAAGCCAGTTAGAGCCATACCCAATTGAGAAATGACCAACGAGTTTTGAAGCTGTACTGATACCTTTTGCCAATACCTGAGCGTTTGGGTGATGCTACCCTATCAAGCTCTTGACTAACCACTAGTAAGTCAAGAGCTGCTTTGAAACGGGCGTCTTGAACTCGCATTGTACTTATTTGGGATAAGCTAATTGTGCGCTCAAAGTCGAGTAAAATAGGGCCGCTATTATTTAAGTTTTCAGTCTCGACAATGTTAGATTTGATTTCCTTTTCACCTTCAAGCAGCACGACTCTCAATGATGGAGATTGGCGTTGGCTAAGGCGTTCGATAATGCCAGTTGACTGCATATTTACAATGGGCCTAAGTTCGACTTTAGTGATGCGGCTGCCGTAGTAACTAGCTAGAATCAGACAAGCGATAAACAATACTCTGTAAATGATTCGTTGGGTACGCCGATTGGTCAAATTTAAATCAAAGCAAACATCGCATGGCAGTGAGCACGCTTCGCTGTCTTTACCGCAATCTGAAATAAGCGTGTCGCCCCCGCAGTTATCCGGCCCGGAGCATGGAATGTCGCAGCTAATGTCAGCGTGTTGACTGTATGCTAATCGCTTAAGTGTGGCAGACGCGTGTTTGCATTCTTTGAAACGTTTGCGGACAAGACTCGGAACGTGAGCGAGTTCATTTTCAATGACGATTTTTTTGATCGCGTTAGAGCAGGTATCGCCATTATGCAGTCGGTGATGAGCGCAGTGGTAACCTTTGATCGGTGATAGAAAGCGCTGGTAGAGCCCGATCAGCAATAGAAAACTACGTTTTAGCATACCTAACTCTTCCTTGGTTTTGGCTTGTAATAATGGTTGCTGAGCTTTCTAAGCTTAGACTGCTCAAGAGTCCGTTCGACGATTCTTTAAAACCTTCATTGGCACTCCAGCGACCACATCGTAATCAGCGATATTCTTATTAACTACGGTGCTGGCGCCGACAATTGATCCGGTGCCAACCTTTATTCCGTCGAGAACTTGTACATTGCTACCAAACCAAACGTTGTCGGCAATCCAAATACCGCCTTGTGGGAACATACCTTGCTCTTTAAAGGGCTGTTCTAAGCTGTCCGTTCCATAGGGACCGCTACCGATTAAGTAAGTAAAAGCGCCAATTAATACTTTATTGCCGATACTGATATTACTGCCTTCCATTGCATGAACCAAGGAGCTGATTCCGACGGTGCAGCCGGCACCAATCTCGATGTCGCCGTTCTTACAAGACAGTACAACATTGCGACTAATTATTGTGTTCTTACCGATATTGATTCCTTTGTTGGAGCCACCTTTTGCGTCAAGTACTGCGCCATCGTCGATAATGACGCTACTTCCTATTTGTATTTTTTTACCATGTCGAATCGCGACGCCCTGTCCAAACACGACATTTCGACCAACTTCACCGATAAGTAATGGATAAAGCGTTTTGCGTAGCACTAAACCCAAGGCTCCGGGAACCCAGGAGCTGAACAACATAATCAACTCGTATTTTATTAGATACCAAATGCTATTTGAGCCGAGTGCCAGGGCTTGATATCGAGCAAATGCAGACTTGCTGCTATCGCTGAGTTGTTCGTGCAGGGTTCCTTCTGAAAGGCCGGGCTTAGGCTTGTCACTCATTGAGTTGGTTTGTGTCTGTTATTTTCTTGAGTCATTTTACCCTGAAACTGAAGTTTTATTCTCTCTTCATTTTATCCATTAATGAGACTATTAGTTCCTTTTCTATCTATTTTATTGCCTATCGTATAGGCGCTTGTTACCCTCATTGATATGAAGCTCAGCTCGAAAATATCATGAATAGAACCCTCTACGATTATATTGTGGTCGGTGCGGGGTCGTCCGGGTGTGTGATGGCTAATCGATTATCCGCAGATCCTACAAAAAGAGTGCTGCTTATTGAGGCTGGCGGCAAAGACCGTAACCCGTGGATTCATATCCCAATTGGTTACTTTAAAACCATGCACAATCCTAAGTTTGATTGGTGTTACAAAACCGAGCCCAATTCTGGATTGAATGCTCGCTCAATTGAGTGGCCCAGAGGAAAAGTGCTAGGTGGCTCGAGCTCAATTAACGGCCTATTATATGTGCGAGGGCAAGCCCAAGATTACGACGATTGGGCTGCACTAGGAAACGCTGGATGGTCATACAAAGAAGTTCTGCCGTTCTTTAAAAAATCTGAGCGTAATGAACGTGGTGCGAATGATTATCATGGCTCAAGTGGAGAACTTGCTGTTGCCAATATTCGTGTGAGAAGCGAGCTGTGTGATCGTATTATTGATGCTGCGTCCCAACTCGGTATTCCTAGGTCGGATGACTTCAACGGTGCCCAGCAAGAGGGCGCCGGCTATTTTCAGCTAACCCTAAAAGAGAACGGTTTGCGTTGTAGTAGTGCTGCAGCGTTTCTCACGCCTGTACTCAAACGGCCCAATCTTGATGTGATTACCAGGGCGTTAACACGCCGCGTGATTCTTGATGGTAAGCGCGCTGTTGGCGTTGAGTATTCGATAAAGAGTATTTTAGGCAAGGAAAAAATTAAGATAGTGCGGTGTTCTAAGGAGGTTATTTTAAGCGCGGGGTCGATCGGTTCGGCTCATATTTTAATGCTTTCTGGAATAGGCCCTAAGCGCCACCTCGAGGCGGTTGGCGTTAACTGTGAGCACGATCTAGCGGGTGTCGGAGAAAACCTGCAAGATCATTTACAGGTTCGCAGCATCTATAAGGTTAATAGGCCCATCACTCTGAATGATGATTTAAAGAACCCCTATAAGAAAATAGCAATGGGTCTACAATATGGCTTCAAGCGTTCTGGGCCGCTAACGATGGCTGCAAGCCAGGTAGCCATTTTTACCCAATCAAAGCAAGGTTTGGATCGGCCGGATATTCAATACCATCTTCAGCCTTTAAGCGCCGATAAGCCGGCCGATGGCACTCATAGGTTCTCCGCGTTCACCGCATCAGTTTGTCAATTGCGGCCAACCAGTCGAGGCTGTCTCAGGCTTAAGTCTAGTGATCCAAAACAGGCGCCTGCAATTTATCCGAACTATCTTGCGACTGCCGAGGATCAAGAAGCAGTAGTTAATTCTATTCGTCTAACGCGCAGATTGGTGGCGGCGCGTGCGCTCGAAGGTTTGGTTTGTGAAGAGCATGAACCAGGGATTGAGCAACAATCTGATGAGCAACTACTCGAGTATGCTCGAGAGCACAGCGCTACTATCTACCACCCTTCAGGCACTTGCAAAATGGGGAGCGATGTAATGGCGGTTGTTGATCAACGTTTATGTGTTCACGGCATGCGTAGCTTGAGAGTCGTTGACTGCTCTATTATGCCGTTATTGGTGTCAGGAAATACTAATGCCGCGGCAATAATGATAGCTGAAAAAGCCGCGAATATGATTAGAGAAGATTCTGGCTCGAGCTTTTCATAGGCTTAGGTTTACTTAAACTAGCTTGGTGTCGCGTTCTGATTTTTAGGGGCGATCCCTAGGGTTACGGCGCCTGGGCCAAAAATGACGCCGGCAGCTAAGCTCATAATACCGATAAGAACCTTCACTTTGTGCTCTTTCGCCGTATTTAGAAGTACGGCGTAGCTCTGATAGTGGTTCAGGTCACTGTTGTCTCCGGCATAACTTATGTTGATAATCGGTGCGTAGAGGCCTTGTTTGATCTGCTCTGAGGCATAATCAAATAGGCTGTTTACCGAAGCATCAATCCCACGCTTCATGGCAACAGGCTTGGTAACGTGATCATAGCTAATTTGCACAATTGGGTTTAGGCCCACAGTCTTACCAATTAATGCCGCAGGTAAACTGAGTGACTTGATGCCTTTCTCTTGGGCTCTTGCTCTGGAATAAAGGACGTCGGTAACAACTCCATAGTTTTGAACAACGCGAGTAAATTTTTGAATTGTGTTGGCGTAGTCGTTGTAACTAATTCCTTTGCTCAAGATCATATCCGCATAGATTGCGATTAAGCCACAGCCCGATATCGTTGAGCCTGAGTTCACGCAGTTCATGTGAAACGAATGTTCGATACCGAGTTTGTCCCGTTTCTCTCGCGCCAACTTGGATATGCCATTGGCAGCCGCTTGAAAGTTATCGTATGTTGGGCTTATTTGGCGAGATACAGGGAGGCAGAAGGCATAGTCATACTCGGGAGCTATTTCTTCTGTTATCAACTGAGATATCTGCTCTTTTGTTGGAGGCGATGAGCTGACCTTTGATTTCACTTTTAGTGAACCACCCGTATAGAACTCGATTAACTCTTCTTGGCTAAACGAGTCGGGAACCACCTCGCCATCGACCTGAACCAATACCGGCATAACAGCAAACGGCCTTTGCTCAAAAAAATAGCTCGGTACTGCGGCAACGGAGTCAATAATGATGGCGTATTTCATGGTGTCTGTTCTTCTAATTTGGACGTTTCTGAATGCCTTGTTTTGGCTTTCTCACCAAATGACACTACCCAATCAATATAACAGCATAACAATCAAAAATGTGCATCGGCAAAGTTTTAGCCACAATTGATGCTCTGAAACGTAAAAGGCAGCATTCTTTTAATATTTACGTTACAAAAAAACGCCTAGAATTCGACGCGGGCAATGAGGGCAATCAATTGCGTCGAGGCTCTAGGCGTTTAAATTGAAAATCTAAATGATTTAGAAACTAAACTTTGCTCCCAAGCTAAACGAGTCATACGAGACCTCACCTACTTGAGTTGTTGTTGCTAAACCGCCCGGGCCTCCGCCTCGTCGTGTAAATTGTAAGTCGTCAGCATCCGTACTCGAATACGATAGTACTAAATCGAAGCGATCATTGATTTGATATTCAACGCCGACTCGAAACTCGATCGCCGAAGCCGAATCGCTGCCAGTGATAAACGGCGGTTGCACTTGATTTGGCTGGCCTACAGAGCCTCCATAGCGGCCATCTGGCTCGGCATCAACCTCACCAAAGCCCAAACTAATAAAGGGGTCGAAGCGACCTAGCTCAAAGCGATAAATCGCACGTGCAAGAAGAGTGTCTACATCAAATGTTCCTTCAGATTGCCCCGCTGCAGCGTCAAAATCGCGGCCCATAAATGCGATATTGTCAAAATCGAAAGAGGCACTGTTATAGTTAAGCTCGAGACTTAAAGTGTTCCCGTTAGCTTGTTCGAAAATTTCGCGCCCGAAGCTTATGCTGGCTCCGGTGTCATCGTCGGCTGATAAATCTACTCTGCGATTTGCGCCACCGACTGATTGTTGGCTCACAGTGTTTACATCGTCAAGGTCATTGCTTTGAATAGCGACACCAAGGTACCACTGGTTTTCAGCGGAAGCGCTTAGCGGACTTAATATTAAACCCGCCGCAATCGCAATGGCAGAGTAAGACTTTTTATTTTGAAATCTAAATGTGTTTGTGTTCATCGGTAAATGGATCTCTCTAGTGGAAAGTTTTTGTTTTTGAGTTGGTGGCTATTAGTGAAATCACTTGGACTAAAAGTTCATTAAAAGCGGTTACTTAAATAACCGTCATGCTTGAACTTTTTAAGTTTGAGGGAGCACCTAGTTCGCTTGATCTAAATCTTCAGAACTTCAAGCGACATATCCTTGTGCTCATGTATCTCTCAGCGTGATGCGTTGAATTTAAAAATGATGCTCACATTGAACCTTTACGGTTCGCACGAGCACTAAATAAGCTGAAGAGAGTCCATTGCTTGCTTTTGAGGCTCAAATAACTGATTTTTGATGTACAAGTGGCGGTATCTTTGAGGCTAGGCGGTACTTATGAGACTAAAAATGGCAGTAAATCAAGATGGGCAAAGTGACGAGCAGTTGCTTGAGCGAATCGCCAAGCAAGATAAGCTCGCCTTAGAAAAACTATATCAGCGCTATCGCAACCCTCTGGGAGCTTTCTTGCAGCGCAAGCTATACGACAAGGTTCTTACAGATGAGGTGTTTAATGATGTTTTTTTTACAATTTGGCAAAAGGCGGTTAATTTTCGCGGAGACTCAAAAGCATCGACGTGGATATTTGGTGTTGCGTATCGTGTGATTTTGTCGGCTGCACGCAGAGAAGTTAAGCATAAAGAGAACCGGTCAGAAATCGAACCCAGTGATTTTGAGAAGCATATGCCTCAGGCTCCAGTAGAGTCAGCAGACCCGATGTCCGAGAAACTCGAGCATGCGATCAGCCAATTATCCGATAAACACAAAACGGTTATTGAGTTGACCTACTACCACGAAATGACCCTCGAGCAGGTTTCCAATATCACCGACGCTCCAATTAATACCGTTAAGACTCGCCTATTTCATGCGCGTCAGGCTTTAAAGAGAATCTTAACCTAGCCACTTGTTTGCGCTAGTAATTAAGTTTGTATAGACAGAACTTTTATAGAGTTATTGAAAATGAAAAATACATCAAACGAATCAATGATACCGCGCGAGACCATGGTTGTTGAATATGTCGCAGGTAATCTGTCGGAGCGAGCGAGGCAGCAATTTGAACTAAGCATGCAAAGCGATAGTGTTTTGCAAGAGGCTGTTGAATTTGAACGTTCACTTCGTAACACAGCTAAGAAGGTGGTAGAGAGCGTCGTTGCGAGTTCAGATCAATACACGGCCAGTGATAACTTCGAAGCTTTACTGGAAAGAGTTGAAAAGAGCCTCGATTCTTCAGGTGCGCAGTACTTAAATGATCCTTCGAGTTCATCTGAATTAACAAGTCAGGAAAATCGAGTTTTGCCGTTTACTTTCTATTTGAGTAAGGCATTGCCAATTGCCGCGAGTTTTGCGGCCTTAGGTATTGCGGTAACTTTATTGCTAAAGCCAATTGCTTCAGATCTAACAGCGCCTGATTACGTCGCTCTATCTTCTGACGATGCACAAACGACTGCGCAAGTTGATCTAAATAGTTTGAGTGCTGAGTCACGGGTCGCCAAGATTATACTCGCTGAATCATTGGATAATACTGCGATAAATAATATGCTTGCTGCCTATCAATTGCAGCTACTGAGTAACTTACCTGATCAAGCGAGCTTGATAGTGCTTGCTGATTCATCTATGGATTCGAGCCGACTCAGTGGCATCAAAAATGATGATAGAGTTAAGCAAATCTCGCTGATCAAATTTGAGAACTAGGTCACTTCTTATGCGCTTCTTTACTACCCAAAAACTAAAGTTACTTGTTTTGCTTTTTTGCTCTCTCGGGCTCGTGACGTCGCTTAGTATTCGAGCACAAGAAACATTTGATTTAGAAAGCAGTGATTCTCAAGCGGCGTCAAACAGTGAATGGGTAGTGGTATTAAAGGACCCAAGGCCAGCTAGGCTCAGTGGTTATAATGTAAAAGGCTATGTGTCAAAGCACTACGCAAGTTCGCCTGTATTAAAACGATACGGTAAGCGCGTAAGTCGAGATCACAGGCTTGGCCTCAAAGAGGCTTGGTTTATCGAAAGTTTGAACGTGTATTGTTTGATTGTAGATATCCCCAATTCCAGCGATGCCATACTTAAGTCGCTAGAAGCTGATGAACGCGTTGAGTGGGTGCAACCGTCGAATAATTTTAGTCTGCTTAGCTCTGATTCCAAGAGTCTTAGCGGCATTGATGCTCCTAATTCATTGGATTTATTTCGAAATGGGCGGTTAACGGCAGATGGTGAGGGCGTCAACATTGCACTAATCGATTCTGCCGTAGCGGATACTCATCCTGATCTCGCTGAATCAATTGTGCAAACTCACGACCTTGTTATAGGGGCGGCGAATAGTCTTAGCTTAACTGACTCGAAGCCAACTCGGGGCGAGCGTCATGGCACTGCGATGGCCGGGATCTTGGTCGCCTCGCCAAGTAATGGCCTTGGTTTGAAAGGTGTCGCTCCAAAGGCCGAAATCTACGCCTATCGAGGTTGTTGGGAACTGGATAATGGCGACACTCAATGCAACACCCTATCTCTTGCTCGCGCACTTGATGGCGTTGCACAGTCGGATGCGTCAATATTGAACTTAAGCCTGTCGGGGCCGAAGGACCTACTACTTGATCGTTTGATCGATCGGCTGGTCTCACAAGGCGTTTTTGTTGTCGCTGCATTTGATCCAAAGAGGCCAAGTGAAAGCCGTTTTCCATCTCGGCGTGAGGGCGTTCTGATTGTGCGCGCCGAGCATATGAATCAAGATTTTGCCGGTGAATTCACCGCCCCTGGAAAACGTATTGTAGTGTCGCCGACTAAAGGTTATTCGTTAATGACGGGTCATTCAGTTGCTACGGCTTATACCAGTGGTGTACTAGCCTTGCTCATTCAGAAGCAAGTTCATATCGCTGACCGAAATCGGAGTGAAGTTAGTGATTTACTTGAAGCGAAGCTGAGTCGTAACGATGTTTCAAGCGTGAACGATTTGCTAAAGATCACACTCTAAAATTGCTCTAGTTAAAAAACGTAATCGTTTCAGCACACGAGTGCCGACCTCAGTAAAGCTGATAGCTAATTGTCCATAGTAAATTTTGCTGATCCTGAACTGAAAATAATCGACCATCAATATCGGCATCAACAGCGAATACTTTGATCGAGCTTGACCACAATCCTCTTTGATACTCTAAACCTAAGCCTGCTGTGGCGAGGCTATCAAGTCGCCCACTTTCAATTGGATCAATGTAAGCCGCTTCGACAACTGCGCTAAATCGTTCGTTAAAGATTTGCCTATAAGAGAGGTCGAGCGCGAGCGCCGTGGTGTCGCGCGCCAACCAATTATCCGATACGCTGAGTGAGGCAAGAAATCCATTGCGATGGTGCCAGCTTATCGATACTTCTGAATTGTCCCAGTCGGCATTGCCTGAACTTTTGTAATCGTATCTTCGAGCTTCAATTGACCAGGCCTGTTTATTTTCTAGTGGCCTAAATAAGCCGGCATATGAAAAGCATGCTCGTTCAAAGCTCTCTATTTTTTGTTCGCCAGAGGCAATACAGTTAAGTCCTGCGAATAACCCGCTTTTAGAATTCCATTCTAGGCTCGCGGATGCAAGCGGGCTATTGTTGCTCAGCTTCACGCCTCGTGAAATATGACTGCTCAATAACGACGCATCGACAGTTAATACGTCGGCGAACGCATGCGATTGTGCAATCAGCGTGAGAAGGCTTGAGCGCAAAAGAGCGTTTTTTGATATTGAGAGCAGCGTTCGCATAGGCCTAGCATACAACGTTGCGCAGGCCTTTGTAAGCCGCTAGAATTTCATGCATGGCTGATGTTTTTCAGTGCTCTATTCGTCGAGTATGTTATATCTAGGCTTCGCTTTGATTTTATGACTTCATCGAAAATAACTTCACTATGAATCAGCCTAGTAACGATTACATTGAGAAAGCCTTGCTACTCGCAAAAAAAAACAATAAATACGCTAGAAAACGAAATCGATTAGCTAAAAAGCAGCAACGTCAGTCAGAGCTAAATTACCATCAGTCTGAACGTTTATACCTTCTAGAAAAGTCCAAAATGCAGCCGAGGTTTCGCCTTACGGCTAGCGAATTTCTTTTGAATAAACCTGATTTTGTCAACAATCCCGAGCAGGCCAGTGAAGCCAAGTTCTTGGTTGAGAACGGTTTTAATATAGAGCAGCGCGTGGTCAGATTTAAACTCGAAGTAAAGCAAGAGGCGCCATTTATGCGCCCTGCAATGGTTGTTGCGGCGAAAGCGGGTAATGCACAAGACAATGAGCGAATTCTGACAATGACTTCGAGGATTTTCTTCGCAGCGCTTGACTCGATTGAACTCGAATCTACTGAAAATACCGCCGCAGAACATCGCTTTAATTTATATCTAGTTTATTATGATCAAACCACCTTGCCCGTTGCTCTTAAGTTCAAGGTAACTCAGCAACACGATTCGCGCTTATTGCGCTGGGAAGTAGAGCATGTGGATACTGCATTTGCCTTATCACGACATGAGAAAAACGCGCTAAATATGTCTAAAGCTTGCGAGCAACTCTTCATATGACGTACGAGACGAAATTACTTGCGTGTTCGGGCGCCGTTGTTTGTTTGCTAGGTGTTTTGATTGGTGCGTTTGGGGCGCATGCCCTGAATGACTTGCTAGTCGCCAATCAGCGCGAACATGTTTTTGATTTAGCCAATCGATATCAGTTTTATCATGGTTTGGCGATGCTTGCCTTGGCCGCCGTATTTGCTCATCATCCTAAGAAAATGGGTATTAAGTGGCTAAGCCTTTTATTTACGATTGGCACCTTAGTATTCAGTGGCTCACTGTACGTTCTAGCGTTGACCAATATCTCTTGGTTTGGCGCACTGACTCCAATTGGCGGATTGCTGCTGCTCATGGCTTGGCTTTTGAGTGTGTTAAAAATCCGTTCTATCGGCGTCTTATGATTGTATTAATAGTAGTTTAGACTTGCTTTGTATGTATGGGGCTCGTTCAATCGCTGGTGTATAATTGCAGCTCTAACGATATGTATTGGGGAAATAGGGCATAAGGCTTGCTAGATGTTTGAAGGCATAAAAAGTATTGAGGTCGACCGTAAAAATTCTTTGCCGGTTGCTGACTTACACGCGCGATATCGAAAAACCAGCACTCCGGTTGTGTTCGGCGATCTGTCGCTGCGTTGGCCTGCGTACGGTAAATGGAACCTCGATTACTTTCGTGAAAATCTAGGAGAGCTAAAGGTGCCGCTCTATAGTAACGCGCCAGAAATTAACGCCGGCTTACCATTTAAACCGGTCGCGTCGAGCCGACTCGGTGATTTTTTAGATGATATTGTTTCGCAAGGCGCTGACTCGAATGGCAATGATTTGCGAGTATCGAGATACAGTCTTGAAAGGGCACTGTACCTCGAGAGAGACTTTTCCTATCCTCGGCTCGGCTTTCAGTTTAGCTCTAATCTTAGCAGCATCGGCATTGGCACTAGTAACGCATTTGAGCCTATGCGTCAGACCTCCAGTCTTGTGCAGACTGTAATGTGCAACTTTGGAGCACCGGTTACTGTGCTGCTTGTGCCGGCTGTGCAATCCGGTTTTATGTATCGAGTTGGGCATAGCCACAATTCAGTGCGTGATATTGATTTTAGACGACCACAGTTTGACAAGTACCCTGCTTTGAAAAAAATTTTTGGTTACGTCGCTGAACTGGGTCATGGCGACTCGCTCTATGTGCCAGCCGGATTTTGGTGCTGTACAGCAAACCATGGATTCAGCATCAATCTGTCGTTTGAATCGGTACAGGCTAACTTTCCACAATATTTAGCGAGTGCTGGTAAGACGGTGATAAATCGCCTGCTCAATACATCTATGATTAGTGATAAACGCTTAACCTCACTAGAGCGTGAAATTGTAAGCCGAACTAATGCCGCGTTGCTTCGGGCGACTAAGAGGTAAGTTCGTTCACATACCTGCGCAGTCTTCTCCTAGCAATTGACTTTGGTGCGACTGCTCACATTGAATGTCTCTCTAGGTTTTTGTTGCTCTAAGCGGTCTATCTAATAAGTACTTAAGGTACGCGAGCTTATATAGCGCACAATAAAGTAGATCAGAAGGCCTACTGGTCCTGCGAGAAAAGTCAGCACTAGGCAAGGTATAACTGCAAAGTGATTAATATTGCGGCTTTGTGCATCCTTGACTTCCCATGCGCCGATAAATAGGTCGAAGGCCAAATAATGAATCCAGCCTGCTAACACAGTGTAGGGCGACGTAAAAAGCGTCATCACTTGCTCTAGTGATCCAAAGCCAGAGCCTTCAGGCGAAGGCCAGCCCATGTACATACAGTATATATAGGCGACAGCGAGTAAGCATGGAATCCAGGCATGGAAAATTAGCTTTCGCGTCCAAGACCACTTAGGGAATAAAATAAGTAGTGCCCAAGCTGGCAATACTAGCTTTCCACATAAGTCAAATAATAATTCGGCAGTCATGAGCCTAATCTCCTTTTCTAAATTGGTTTGGTTCCGGGCTATTCTCGTTTATTAATGTAATTTTCGTTTGCTTATCCACGCTTCGGCAATTAGAAGGTTTATCGAAAAGCCTAACCATAGTGCCGGGCCAAAGCTTTCTTCAAAGTTCGACGAAGTGAAGACCATTAGTAGGATAAGCAATACTCGTTGGGTTCCGACGGCTAAGCCAAGTGCGAAAGCTCTTATCATCCATCGTTGGTGAGCCTTAATCTCTTTGGCCCGCGCGTATAAAAAAGCTCTAACAATCGCGAAGATAAATAAAGGGCCAAAGAATAAACCTGCTGTTTCGCTGGCTAAGCCTCCAAAAGCTGGGAAGGCTAGCGACGCTGCGATACCGTAGACTCCGGATATGAGCGCCATGACTACTAACACTCGTCCTAAGCGCCGGTGAAGGCTCAGGCGCTTGAGTCTAATTCTAGTTACAAATTGTAATGGGGCCAAACATATAAATGCGATTCCGCTCAACATGTGCAGTGCGCTTATCCAGGGGTGTTCTAAGTACCTGAGCTCGAAAACAGCCTCGTGAATCTGACCGCTAAAAGTGTCCACTGAACGTTTGAATGCGAAGACCACTAAAACCAAAATGAGTAAGCTAACGAATGCCCATCCAACTTTTATCAGTCTTGAGCTACGCATTTTTTAGCCTTTTTTTGTTGCGTTTCTCTGTCGCGTATAAAGTGTTGGTTGACAGAATACATCTGACAAACCTATAGGGCATTTGCTTTTGAGTCAAACTTGTCTGTGAGCGTCTATCAATGCGCTGTGAGTTTGACTAAACTACACATCGAAGTTTTTTGAAAGAAGTTACTGTTATGGAAAAATTAATAGAAGGCCTAATGTATCGTTCTCGTTGGCTCTTGGCGCCAATTTACCTTGGCTTAAGTCTAGCGATTTTCGCAATGGGTATTAAGTTTTTCGTCGAATTAGTTCATTTGCTTACCGATATTATTAATATGTCTGAAGCGCAAATGATTCTCATTGTGTTGAGCTTGGTGGACATAGCGATGGTCGGTGGTCTGTTGCTGATGGTAATGATGAGCGGTTACGAGAACTTTGTATCTCGGCTGGATATCGACGACGAAGATGAAAAACTTTCATGGATGGGCAAGATGGATTCGTCCTCGCTGAAGGCGAAGATTGCTGCGAGCATCGTGGCGATATCGTCTATTCACCTATTGAAGAAGTTCATGGAAGTTGAAAATGTCGATAATGATAAATTGATGTGGTACGTTTTAATTCATATTACTTTTGTTGCTTCCGCATTTGCAATGGGAATGCTCGATGTGATCTCCAGCAAAGCAAATCGACGCGCAGACTAACGCGTACAGAAAGAACCATCCCAATATCCTAACGCCGAAAAATTCTGACCATGATCGATCAAGAAAAGACCATTCTATCCGCTGAACAAGTTCGTGTTCTTGCCTCGTTGATGGAAAAGCACTTAGCTACGCCTAAAAATTATCCATTGACTCCAAACTCGCTGACCTTAGCGTGCAACCAAAAATCGAATCGTTCGCCGGTTATGGCGCTTGATGAAGGCCGAGTTGTTAGCAATGCGCAGAAGTTGAAAGAAATGGGCTATTTAAGCATTGATTATGGTGACCGAATCGTTAAATTCTCCCATAGAGCTCCCGGAATGCTGAAGGTAACTCGTGAGGAGCAGGCGGTGCTCGCGATGTTAATGCTCAGAGAGCCGTTGACACTAAATGATCTCAAAGCGCGCACCGAAAAAATGGTTGGCTTTGAAAGCTTAGACGCTGTAAGAGACGCCGTTCGGCAATTAATGGCGCGAAGTCCTGCTTTGGTGGTTGAACTTCCTGTGGCCGTCGGTCAGCGCGAAGAGCGGTATACTCATTTGCTTGCAGGAGAGCCCGACCTATCAACTATCGAGGCAAAGCCAGTGAAAGCAGCTAGCACAAGCGTGAGCAAGTCTCAGGTAGCTAAGATAACCGAGTTAGAAGCTAGAATAGCGCGCTTGGAAGAGGCGCTTGATATGCAGTGGCAAGCAGACGCTCCGCATGAGCTTAGTGACGAAGCTTGAGTCAACGTTCAAGCATCGGACTAGTTAACCCCAAGAATCCAAGCAATGTTGGGGCCGTTTTACGTGCGGCCGGATGCTATAAAGCCGAACAGGTGCTGTACACCGGTGAGCGTTTCGATAGAGCCGCCAAATATCACACCGACACTAAAAACAGAGTTCATACGATGCCTTTAAAGCGCGTAGATGATTTTTTAGGTGAACTGCTCGACGATACCAAATTAGTGTGTTTCGAGTTGGTCGAAGGTGCGATTCCCCTTGCCGAATTTAAGCATCCCGAAAAGGCTCTTTATATCTTCGGCCCTGAAGATGGCTCGATTAGTCAATCCATAATAGACCGTGCTAACCATATAGTTTATGTTCCTACAGTGGGTTGTATGAATCTCGCTGCGAGTGTTAACGTGGTGCTCTATGACCGCCAATCTAAACAGCAGGGAGTGGATTGCGCTGACCAAAGAGACGCGCATATTCGAAATAACCGTGACCAGAATAATCGCCTTAAAATTCGATCTTAAACCAGAGGTTTAGCGTAGAGTGTTTAGAACTCAAAACCGTTCTCTCGCCTATGAGCTAGTCGATGGGGCTGCGCCGTGCGTGATATTTTGCCCTGGTTTCAATTCTACAATGCAAGGCAATAAAGCACGTGCTTTAAATCAATACTGCAAGCAACACGGCCAGGCATTTGTTGCTTTTGATTATCAAGGTCATGGACAGTCGGGTGGCGATTTCGCCGATGGAAGTATTACTACTTGGCTTGCCGACACGCTGGCTATTGTAGATATTGCAGCGGCTCGATATGGCGCTGTGATATTGGTTGGCAGTTCGATGGGCGGTTGGATATCGCTACTAGCTAGCTTGCAACGCGCCAATAAGCTTAGCGGGGTGTTGTTGATCGCTTGCGCTGCCGATATGACCAAGAGCTACCCAGCGAGAATTGCCAATTCGGAGTTAGAATACGATGAGCAGGGTCGGGCGTATTACCGTGTTGAGAACTCGTACGATGATGAGCAAGACTATAAGATTTATAAACAGCTTGTCGAAGACGGTCAGCAGCATTTCTTACTCGATGCGCAAATTTCGATCTCATGCCCGGTGCGACTTATTCATGGCGATCAAGATGAGGTTGTTGAATTGTCACGTTCGGAGCAAGTTCTTTCAAAGCTAGATTCAACGAATGCCAGCTTAACTACGATTGTAGGCGGTGATCATCGCCTATCAACGCCATCTGATTTAATACAGATGTTGGCCAGTCTAGAAGAACTTCTGAATTTGGCTAGCACCTCAACAGAATTAAGTAGTGCCGAGATTTTATGAAAAAACTGACCAACATTGATCAGCTTGAAGATCACTATATTACTTCGCCGAATCGAAGTGTTCCCGCTGGGGCTTATTGGAAAGAGATCGATCATATAAATGATCACTATGAGCAATTTATCCAACGCTCACCGTTTTTGATTTTAGCCACTCATGGTGAAAATGGACTCGATTGCTCACCTCGTGGTGACCCCGCAGGTTTTGTACGTGTGGTGAGTCCTAAGTGCATTCAGATTCCTGATCGGCGTGGCAATAATCGTCTCGATTCTCTGCGTAACATCGTCAGTAACCCGAGTGTCGCCCTACTATTTCTAGTTCCAAACATTGGTGAAACGATACGCGTTAGCGGTAAAGCCGAGATAGTTGTTGATGAAGATTTGTGTAAGTCTTTTTCTATTAAAGGTAAAGCCGCATCGAGTGTTATTTCTATTGCCGTTGAGAAGGCCTACTTTCAATGTCAAAAGGCATTGGTTCGTTCAAAGCTGTGGGCGCCAGAAGAGCATGTTGAGCGAGAAGATTTACCAAGCACCGGGTCGATGGTCAAGCGCTTCGCTGAAATGAATCAACAGGATTTCGATGCATTGAGCTATGATGAAAATTACCCTCAGCACATGAGAAAAACAATCTACTAGGTACATGCGAAATGTCTAGCAATACAGCAATTGTTATCGGCTCTACTGGTTTAGTCGGCTCGCATCTAGTTGCGCTGTTAAGTGACTCGAGTGCTTTTAACAAAGTTGTCAGTATTACTCGTCGGCCGGTCGACTATGAGTCGTCGATTGTAGAAAACCATGTTATCGATTTCACTCGTCTGAGTGATTACTCAGCTTTATTTGCGGGCGATGTGTTTTTTTCTTGTTTGGGAACGACTGCCAAGCAGGCCGGATCTTTGGCTGCGCAGCGAGTAGTCGATTTCGACTTTCAGTTAGAAGCCGCGAAGTTGGCTAAGCAGCAAGGTGTTGTTCATTACTTATTGGTCTCGTCCAGTGGCGCCAATGCGTCTAGTCTCAGCCCATACCTCAAGATGAAAGGCGAGCTAGAGCAAGCGGTAGAGGTTTTGAATTTCGATAAAACCACGATTATCCAGCCTTCGCTATTGTTAGGTGAACGGCCTGATGCTCGTTTAGCTGAGAGCCTAGCTAGCCGCATAATGCCTAGCCTTTGTAAGCTTCCTGGGCTAACAAAGTTTCGGCCTATCTACGGCGCTGATGTTGCGAAAAAACTGATCGAGTGTGTATCGACAGAAAACACGCAGCGAGTCCTACGACTTCGTCTCGATCAGGTGTTCCCAGTTGGCTAATGTGTGTCTTTAATGCAAGCAGTAACCGGGGGTGCAAACTTCTTAAGTTGCAAAAGACTCTCCTTTCGCACTGCTTCCCATTCGGATGAGGCGGCTGTCTTTTACCGCAGCTTGCCGATGAAAAACAATCGCCTGATAAGCTGGGTCGGTCACCATATCTAAGAATGCCCCGGCATTTGGATACTTCGCAATAAAGGCTATGTCCCAATGCTCACTTTTCGGGCCAATTAATACGTTCTCAGGCTCTCCTCTCCAGAGTATTTCGCCGCCAACTCTGCTAAAAATAGGGCCGCTCTCCACTCCGTAACGCTTGTAGGCATCGGCCCCAGATATGATAAGACTTTGATCTTCATAGCTGGCGTTCTGCTTTAGCTCAATCAGATTTAGCATCATGATTTCAGTATCACGAGGCAAAGATTTGAATTGAGAAAATTGCTCTGGACTTGGGTCAATATTATTGGTCATGGCTTAGATTCTTTATTGTGTTTTGGGTAGCTTCGCTCTGATTCATTACTAGCATAGTGCTCAAAGCATATTCCCAAGTAATCAAATTTACGTTAGTACAGGTTGCTATACAAAACGAGCGCAAGCCTAGTCAGAGTCGTGGCTGGGGATGAACACCAAGGTTTAGCGCATTGAATACGGAGGCAAAACACCACACGTGATTACGCTTATAGCGTGGGCGGGGCTTTTTTCGAGCTTATTCGCTGCCGAGTAGGCTCTTTGCCTCTGAATAATAACTTGCCGCATAGACCGAGCAGCAGTAGTGCGAGCTTGATCGTGAGCTCACACAACATAGCGACCAGCGCGCCGAAGCTAAGCGCCCAGATGATGCTAATCGGCTTGAGTCGAATTGAGTGGTCGTAATGGGCCCATGCTTCTTCTCGGATATCGTCTACTGGCATGATAAATGTGGCTTGATAGGCGCTGACTGGGCTGGCCTTGAATTGCGCTAAAGAACGTACTAATAATTTGTTGCGACTAGAAATAGCCTCAATGCTTTTGCTGCCATCGACAAACACACTATCTTTGCTGTTTTTGTAGTGCGCGATCAGTTTTTCGATGTCGCCCTTAAAATAGCGGTCAGCGTCGGCTTGAAACTCCCCCAGGCTTGTGTCGGACTCAAGCGCATGAGACTGCAGGCGTTGCCCATATTGTTCAACAAAGCTTGGGACCTGTACGCCGATTAGTGCTGCCCCCAAAAATAAACAAAGCCTAATATACTCGATTGCGATTCTCATAGCGCCAAGATTAGCAGTTTCAGGAGCTCCTGAGGTTCAGGTGACCGATTTTACATATTCGGCCTGGCAGGAGCTACAGGGGCTACGTACTGGCAGAATCTAGATGTTTGGAGGTGTATTCACATTCCAGCTCTAGCTCTTTAGCAATTGTTTTAGCGGCGTACTGCTGTAAATTTTTTTTGCCAAACATTATTCGTGCTTTAGTTTCAAAGTTAGCAGTGAAAATGCAGCCGCTCGCACTGGGTGCGAGTGTCATGGTGCCTTTGATTGAAAGCGGTGCGCCGTCGATTTCAGTGGTGTTGCTGCACTCATATTGCTCTCCTTTTAAAGACCAATGTTCCTCAGTAGTTGCAATCTGCACGCTTTTGACGAAAGCCGACAATACACCCGGCACATTAATTTTTCGTTCTCGCACTAATGTCAGTTTTCGATCATTTTCACTCGCATCACTTTCGCAGCTAGCTTTGACACTACCGAGTGCGATTGCTCGCTGTTTCAAAAACTCAGTGTCGGTTAAGGTTTGGAAAACGGTTTGAATATCTTGAGAGAATGTATGTGTAACTTGCATGACTGAACCTTTTGTACATTGATCGATTTCGTTCTACTTTATTGGGTTTTTAGCGGTAGAGCAATACGGCCCCTAAGGTCACTATAAGTAGCATCACGAGGCGTTTAAAGCTTTTCTCAGGAATACGACTGCGAAGTTTGCCACCCAGCCAAACTCCAATCGCTACTGGTACTATGCCTAAAGAGTAATTGAGTATCGAGCCAGTGTCTAATTGGTCAATGCTGACTAAGAAACCTAACATGACCAAACTATTCAGGGTGAATGACAAGTTGATGGTTTGCACTAAAACGTCTTTCGAAATCGTAAGAGAAAGTAGATAGGGCATAATCGGAAAAATTTGTGACCCTGTTGCGCCGTTTATTACTCCCGTGAATACGCCGACAATTGGGTTTAGCGTTTTTTCCAGTTCGTGTTGAATCTCGAACCGATGATTGAACCAACCCCACAAGCCATAAACAATGAGTACAGCTCCAAGTACTTGTATGGAGAACTGAGTGTCATCCATGCGAAGTACTTGCAATCCAATTAGCATACCGGGCAAGGCGCAAAGAATAAGCAAGTAAAACCGATTTAGACTAATGCGTAAATTACCAGCCTGAAGCATGACAATTAAATTGGATAAAAGAGAGGGCAAAACAACAATTGAAATTGCCGTCTTTAGTTCAATAATATTCGCTAGTATAGCTAAGCAAATTGTAGAAAAGCCAAGGCCTAATGAGCCTTTGATAAAGGCCGAAAAACTTAGAGCAATTAGAACAAATATAAACTGTGAATCGTCCATGGGTGGCAGTGTAAACCATAAACGTTAAGGTATGACGCTGATAGATGATTTAGTTTAGACTAGTACTACACTCAACCAATTATACATACGATATGAGCAAGAACACGCGCAGCCTTTTACATGCCAGATTTTCGATAATGACCAAAGCATTTGCTATTGCGGGCTTGCTTATGTGTGTCAATTTTGCAGCGGCAGGCACTCTAAGCTACCCCGAAACCATGAAGGGTGAGGTAGTTGATAGCTATTTTGGCGCGGAAGTTGCTGATCCATATCGCTGGCTTGAAGACGATAGTAGCGATGAAACAGGCGCTTGGGTTGCTGCTCAAAATAAGCTTACCTTTGGCGAACTTGAGAAAATTCAATACCGAGATGAAATCTCAGCACGATTAACCGACAATATTAATTTTGAGCGGGTAAGTTCGCCGTTCAAAGAGGGCGCTTACACTTATTTTTATAAAAACGATGGCCTACAGAATCATCAAGTTGTCTATCGGCAAAAAGGGAATGATGAACCAGAGGTGTTTTTAGACCCAAACACTTTTAGTGATGATGGCACAACATCTCTCGCGCAACTGACTTTTTCAGATGACGGTAAAATCGCTGCTTATTCAATTTCTGAAGGTGGCAGCGATTGGCGTAAAATAATTATCATCGACGCTCATACAGGTAAGCAGCTCGAAGAAGAGTTAGTGGATGTTAAGTTTTCCTCTATCTCTTGGTTTAAGAATGAGGGTTTTTATTATTCTAGTTACGATAAGCCAAAGGGTAGCGAGCTCTCAGCAAAAACCGATCAACATAAACTCTACTATCATAAGCTTGGAAGTAAGCAGAGCGATGATAAACTGATTTTCGGTGGCACTGAGCAAGAGAAACATCGCTACATTAGCGGTTACGTTACTGAAGATAATCGCTACTTAGTCATACTTGGTCAAAACTCTACCTCGGGCAATGACCTTCGATTCAAAGACCTAAGCCGTAATGACAGTGAAATTATCACCGTGGTCGATAACTTTGATTCAGACAGTTACATTCTGGATAACATTGGCAGCAAGTTGTTTATTGTAACTAATCTTAATGCGCCAAATAAAAAACTCGTAACGGTAAACGCAGCCAAACCCTCGCCTTCAAATTGGAAAGATTTGGTGGCCGAGACTGACAACGTTGTTTCCTTTACAACCGGAGGCGGTTTCTTGTTTGCTGAGTATATGATCGATGCCGCTTCCAAAATCATGCAATATGATTATGTTGGTAAGCTAGTGCGAGAGATTGAGTTGCCAGGTGTTGGTTCTGCTTCGTCGATTTCGGGGCGTCGTTCAGAGCACGAGTTGTATTATGGTTTCTCAAATTACATCACACCTAATACCCTGTTTTCGTTTTCAACTAAAACAGGTAAGTCAACAATTTATCGTAAGTCAGGTGCTAAGTTTGATTCTGAGAATTACGTTTCGGAGCAGGTGTTCTATTCTTCGAAAGATGGCACTAAAGTGCCAATGATTATCACGCATAAAAAAGGTTTGAAGCGCGATTCGGCAAACCCGACAATGTTATATGGCTATGGTGGTTTTAATATTAGTCTTACACCGAGATTCTCGATTACGAACAAGGTTTGGCTTGATGCTGGAGGCGTGCTCGCCGTAGCAAACTTACGGGGCGGCGGAGAGTATGGTAAAGCTTGGCATGACGACGGCCGTTTAATGAATAAGCAAAATGTTTTCGACGACTTTATCGCCGCAGGCGAATATTTGGTTGAGCAAAAAATCACTTCGCCAGATTATCTAGCTATAAGAGGCGGTTCAAACGGTGGCTTACTGGTTGGCGCCGTTATGACACAAAGACCCGAACTCTTCAAAGTAGCAATCGCCCAAGTAGGTGTGTTAGACATGCTTCGTTATCACACGTTTACTGCAGGAGCAGGCTGGGCCTATGATTACGGCACCTCAGAGCAGAGTGAGGAAATGTTCGAATATCTTAAAGGCTATTCGCCCTTGCACAATATTAAAAGCGGAATCAGTTACCCAGCAACCTTAATCACCACCGCTGATCACGACGATCGAGTGGTGCCCGCACATTCTTTTAAGTTTGCCGCTGAGTTGCAGGCAAAACACACAGGCGACGCGCCGACCTTAATTCGAATAGACACAAATGCGGGCCATGGTGCTGGTATGTCTATCTCAAAAGTTGTTGAGTTATATGCGGATATCTATTCTTTTACCCTACACAACATGGGGATCAAGAAACCGTTTAATTAGCCTTTGAAAATGGCCTCAATTGGCATCTCGAATAAGCGAGAGATTTTAAATGCGAGAGGCAAGCTCGGATCGAACTTGCCTTTCTCTATGGCATTGATTGTTTGTCGTGATACGGCCAAGGCAGCTGCTAGGTCGGCTTGGGTTAGCTTTCTTGCTGCACGCAGTTGTTTTAGAGAGTTTTCCATTTTATTTCAATGATTATTGTTTTCCGGGGCGCTTACTTGTAACGCAGATGCCCTAATAAAACGGCTCCCAAGTAACATAGCGACATGACCACCAATAACACGGTTAGGTCCGACTCCTGGGCTAATACGCCAGCTTGATTTAAGGTAATCAGAATAGGAAAGCTTATCAAGCCAACCCCTAGTGTGGTACCCATTGCATTGAGCTGTATTCGTTGCTGAAGCTCATCCAACCCAAGAAGGTGAGCTCGATTGCGCATAATCATGTAAACGCCAGCGGCGACGTTTAGGCCTAAGGCGATCCATTTCAAACCAGGGCTGTTGTTCCAATTTATAAAGTTCAGAAGTGCAAAGCTTAGTAGCCATAGCGATGTAGAAACTGCCAGCTTAATCGTGTTTGACTTTTGCAGTGCTTGCCAGTTCTCTTGTGTGGGATTCATGGTAACCTCGTTTTTTGTAAAGTTAGCTTTACATTATAGTTTGCACCTCTGGGTGTCAAGTAGGCTTTACAATTTGTCCTCGCCGAACGATAAGGTTAATGGAAGTCTAACCCTGAATTGGCGTACTATTAGAGAAAGAGGTCAGCAATTATAGAGATTTATAGGAATACTGAAATGAACAGTCCAAAAAAGAAAATCAATAGCTTGCTCGTGGTGATCGCAATATTTAGCGGCCCAATTGGCGCTCAAACTGAGGTAGATGCGATCTCTAAGGTCGATCAAAATCAAGCAGAAGTGATGCAAGTAGAGGTTGGAAATCCAGATCTGGCTCTGTGGGAGCAGACCAAAGCCCGGCCGAATTTAACCAATCTTGGAAAATATTTGGAGAAATTTCCGAACGGGATATATGCCGCAGAAGCTAGAGAAAAGTTTGATCTCCTAGAAACCAAAGCACGTAAACAGGCCGCTGATGATAAGGCTCTCGAAGCTTATCGAAAAACTAAAATTGAAAATGGTGTTGTGCTCGAACTGAATAGTCGATTTGATGAACTCAAGCCTTACATTCGCTCGATGCTTAATTCTTGTGGGTATCAAACAGTTACGAAAGAGCGTTTTGCTAAAAAGGTATACCCAACTATCGCGATCGACGGCTCAATGTTTAATGGGCGTTCTGATCTTGAGCATTCGGTGACGCTTAACTTATCTGTAGTATTAAAAACAAAGAATCGTCAAATAAAGGCTCGAGAGCGTATGCTGTCTTATCGAACTTCAGAAGTAAGCGCCCACAAAGCTTTGCAAGCGGCTTTTGAAGATATTGGCGCGCAGATGAATAGCGGCGGTTTTTGTATTTAGAGTTTATCGTCAAATGTTAGGCCATTAGTTAAAGGATTGCTAACGGCTAAGCTGTTCCACTTGTCTCATAGATGCGACTTAATTCCTGCTTGAGATTTATCTTTTTGAGATCGTTGCTTGAGCCTTGAACAAGTTTATTGGACAAAATCCGCAAAATTTAAGCACCGGCGTTCAAGACCGGCTCTGCTGATCTTTTGCATACGTATTCATAGCTATTCTGCGACTTGAATACGTATGCAAAACTAACAAAACAGTATCGATGTAACCTAAAGTCATAGCCCCTATATCTACCAGCTATATCTTGGAGAACCCGTACTATGCCTAGTAATTATCGTCTAAAAAACCTTAATTCAAAGCGCAAGAAGTCGTCGCGCAAAACCTCAACTTGGCGCAGCAGCCTTATCGCTCTATCGCTTGCTGGCGCGATCAGCATGCCCGCATTCGCCCAATCGAATGGAGATACGTTTGTTCATTTATTTGAATGGGATTGGGACGACATTGGTCGTGAATGTACCGACTTTCTTGGCCCCAAGGGCTATAAGGCAGTTCAAGTCCCACCTCCGCAAGAGCATCGCTCAAAAGACTTCGGCGCTGACGATGAAGATGCCTGGTGGCTTCGCTATCAACCAATGAGTTATTCAATTGGGAATAGTCGAAGCGGTACCGAAGCGCAGTTTCAGCAAATGGTTACGGACTGTAATAATGCCGGTGTTGATATCTATGTTGATGCGGTAATCAATCATCTGGCCGCCGACGGTGGCCAAGGTACACCGAGTACCGAAGGACGCACTGCACAGGATAAATTCTACCCGTACATACCCTACGACA
Source organism: uncultured Arenicella sp. (assembly GCA_947499305.1). GTDB lineage: Bacteria > Pseudomonadota > Gammaproteobacteria > Arenicellales > Arenicellaceae > Arenicella. The sequence continues at coordinate 155,777 of CANMNN010000003.1, forward strand.
ATAACAACTTCAATAATTGTGGAAAGCCAGAAATTGAAGGCGGCGACTACAACAATAATGCGTTTAATGTACGTTACTGTGACTTGGTGAAATTGGATGACTTGAAAACTGGTTCAGAAAAAGTGCGCTCCAATATCGTTGGTTTTATGAACGGCCTGATTGATATGGGGGTTAAAGGATTTCGCATTGATGCGGCCAAACATATGCCGCCCGCAGATATTCAAAACATTATTTCTCGCTTAAAACCCATAACTGGAACCAATACTCCTGTATATATCTTTCAGGAAGTTATTGATAAGGTCCCAGGCAGCGAAGCCATTCGCGCTACTGAGTACTCAGGCTTCTCAGACGTGACCGAATTTCAATGGGCTGAAAACATTGGTAGAAAATTCCAAAACTTGTTCGAGCCTCAATTCGGCGCAAATGGCAAGTTAGCAGACCTAGAAACTATCGGCTCGCCAGCTTGGGGCATGCTCCCAAGTGATAAAGCGGTGATCTTCGTTTCAAATCATGATGACCAGCGTGGTGACGGCCGCTTTGCCGTTGTAGACTTTAACGACGAGCAAGGTCTTAACTTTATTGCTGAAGCGTACCAAATGGCGCAAGCCTATGGTTACCCAAAAGTGATGTCGAGCTACTACTTTAATGCCAATGAACCTCGAGCGGTTAGTCGGCCGGCGATTGAAGGCCCTGATTCGCCAATCGGCGGTTGTGAGGCCCCTTATGGCCCAAATCGAGGTGGCTCTGAAGGTTGGGTTTGTGAGCATAGATGGGAGGGGTTGGCTAACATGGTTGCTTTTCGTAAAGCTGCTGAAAATCAACCGCAAACCAACTGGTGGGATAATAATTCCAACCAGATCGCATTCGGTCGAAATGGAAAAGGCTTTATAGCCATAAATGCCGATGATTTCGCCATGCAGCAGCAGTTAACAACTGGAATGGCGGACGGCGACTATTGCAATATCCTTGAAGGCTCGTTTGTTGGTAATCAGTGTACGGGCCAAGTGATTTCAGTGTCGGGCGGTAAAATCAATGTGGATCTACCGAACAAAAATACAGCCTTAGCTATTCATGTAAATGCTAAGCTCGGCGGCATTGTTGTCGGAGGTGACCGCGATGTGAGCTTTACCTGTAACAATGGTAATACCAGTTTTGGTACCAGTGTTTATGTGGTGGGCAATAGCCCGGAGTTAGGTAATTGGAGTCCTGCAAATGCGGTTAAGCTTGACCCAACATCTTACCCAACATGGACGGGCACTATTACTCTGCCTGAGAACCAAGCGGCCGAATGGAAGTGTATTAAGCGTCTAGAAAGCGGCGGCGGTACGCAATGGCAAGGTGGTTCGAACAATCAACTTGGCGCTCAAGCGACCAGCACGCAAGGTTCATTTTAAGCGCACCTGATTCTGTATATTTGCCTCGGCGCCATGACGGTGCCGGGGCTTTTTATTGACTCATTACAGCACCTGATAGACTAGGTTCGGTTGCTTTGTCGCCAAGCGCGGTAGCGTTTTGTACGCAGCTTTGTCTTAAGTTGCCCCACGATCAATGCTAACCACGGCCACATTTTCGGTTTGGGCGCCTTGCCTGCCGCCATGCGACTGAGCTGAGCTTTGGTGATGGCCATGGTTGCCAAAGCGCCCAAGGTTTTATTCTTCCAGTTAGCCATTGGTAATTGAATTTCTAAATTTTGACCACGCTTCCATTGGTTGGCAAGATCGGGTTGATACGCCATCGCACGCGCGATGCCTACCATGTCGATGGCAATGCCTAGTTCTCTGTTATCGTCAGACACATCAAGCGCCAGCTCGGCAACCGCGCGCTTTGTTATGCCCCCGGTGACCATAATTGGCATGGTCGCGACAGCTGAAATATCTCGAGCAAAATCGACAAAGTAAGCTTCTCGACGAGTGGTGCTATCACCACTACTTGGCTCAGAAGCATTACCAGACATAGCTGGGCTCTCATAGCTCCCGCCTGAAAGTTCAACCAAATCTAAATCGTAGTCATTTAGCTGCTCAACAAGCCATTTCGCGTCTTCTGCAGCAAAACCACCTTTTTGAAAGTCGGCTGAATTTAACTTTACCGACACGCAGAAATCCCTGCTAACCTTTGCGCGTACTGAATTGATTACTTCAAAGATAATGCGCGAACGATTCTCTAAGCTGCCGCCCCATTGATCGTCTCGTTGGTTCACCAATGGAGATAAAAATTGACTAAGCAAATAGCCATGCGCAGCATGTATTTGCACACCCGTAAAACCAGCCTGCTCTGCTAGGGCCGCGGTTGTCGCAAAGCGTTGAATCAAATCTTGGATTTGCTCTTCGGTCATCGCCTTAGGTTGTGCAAATAATTTTGAAAATCCTGGAATGTTGAGAGCGATCGCCGATGGGGCAAGTGCTTGTTCTCCCATCGCTTCATAGACCTGTCTACCTGGGTGATTAATCTGCATCCAAAGATGATTGCCATTGCAGGTTCCTGCGGCTGCCCATTTGCGAAAATAATCTAGATTTTGAGCATCTTCAAGTACTACTCCACCAGGACCTGTCATCGCGTCTGAACTAATCATTACATTACCCGTGAGCAGTAAACCCGCGCCGCCGTTGGACCAATTTCTATAGAGCGTATAAAGTGCCTTGCCCGGTACTTGACCGTCGTCGCTTAGGTTCTCTTCCATTGCGGCCTTGCAGAGTCTATTGGGTATCTCTTGGCCGTTGGGCAAAGAAAGAGGGCTGAATAAAATGGAGGTCATAATAATTGTTTGCAGGGTGTTGATTTAGTTCGAGCACTCAATGAGCGGATTCAATGTAGCTTGTTAGTCAGTACTCGCTGGCGTCATGCGTCTAGTTTATACTAAATTCTATGATGGGTAATTCTACCCAAACACCACGATAAAACTCAGCTCTATTGTTATGACGGGCGCTGTTTAATTTGACCCTCGAGTCGCTTCTAAAAATTGTTGGATCAATTATGAAAATATTAAAATCGATTGTTGTACTTGTTCTATTGCTGTCTCTGGCGTTTGCTGGTTGGTACTACCGACCGTGGTCTGATTTCTCGCCAGCTCGCATGGCCGTGCTTGAAGATCCGAGCCAGATAGCGACAAGCTTTCGAACCATGAGCGATATCGTGCCGTATAAAACGGTTCGCAAAGGCGCAAACACTTCTGAATTCCGAGAGCAGTTGGTGCCATTGGAAATAGACTTTAGTTTCAAAGGCCAGCAAAAGAGCTTGGACCAGTTTCTGCAAGAATCTGGAACCACCGGCTTATTGGTACTCAAAGGGGGCGTTCTGCGCAATGAGCAGTATTTGAATGGTGGTGCGCGCGACTCGTTATTTACATCTTGGTCGGTTGCTAAAAGCTTTATCGCAACGGGGATAGTGATGGCTCTAGAAGAGGGTTTGATCGATAGTCTTGATGATACTGCTGCGAAATACGCGCCTCAATATGCGGGTTCTGATTTTGGTGACAGCTCTTTAAAAAGTCTGTTGGCAATGAGTACGGGTGTTGAGTTCAATGAAGATTATGTCTCTGATGATTCTGATATACGTCCGTTTTTCTTTGACAGTTTTATTTTAGGTAAAGATCCTGACTTGCTGCTAAAACCGTTTAAAAAGAACCGAGAAGCGTTTAGTGATTTTGATTACATATCGCCTAATTCACACGTTTTATCAGCGGTTTTACGCGGAGTTTACAAACAGCCTATTGCCGACATTGTAAGCCAGAAAATATGGCAGCCAATGGGCATGGAGGCCGATGCAACTTGGCTTCAGCATCGGGATGACGATAAAGGTATTGCGCTTGGCTATTGTTGTTTGAATGCGCGTCTGCGGGATTACGCTCGATTCGGCCAGTTCTATTTAGAGGCGAGCAATGGCAAAGGCTTAGGGGTTGAAGTTTTGCCGAGCGATTGGCTTGCGAAACTGCCACAACCGGCTTCGGCCGGGCACGCCCCGGGCGGCGAAGATTACAGTGGACGCGGCTACAGCTCTCACTTTTGGCTGCCGCAATACGAGCAAGGAGTATATTTCGCCGCGGGTGTTTATGGCCAATTTATATGGGTTGACCCAAAGCGTGATTTAGTAATCGTTAAAACGTCGGCTGATAACGACTTTCTAACTCGCTTTAACGAAACTGAGGCGGCCTTTACTGCGATCTCCAAGCATTTTGATTTGCAGTAGCTCTTATTGGCTGAGGTCGCCAAATACAAACTGCAAACCGTTTTCCCTAATTTGTTCTTGTTGTTGGTGGCTCAGCACGGCGTTAATTTGATTTGACACATTGGTGTAGCGATCTGAATCCATCAGATTTTTGTGAGAAGTAGAGTAGCCCATACCTTCTAGTGTAGAACCAATTGGAACCAGAGCAGGCTCAAGCGCTTGAGCTCGCTTAATGATGCTATCGAGTTGGTTGTGTTGATAGTCATTAAGGTCGCTTACTGATTCTCTGTATGATTCAGTTAAAGATTCAACACTTCTATCGAATAGTTGGTCTGCAATTAGTGCTTCTTGAGTCCGATATTGTTTCAAATCCTCGGGGTTGAGGAGGTTACGAAGCGAATCCTCATAGCTTTGACGATTGGTCTCTAAATTGGCGTTTAGTTCCTGCTGGCTTGCTTTCCACTGATCAATTAACTGTCTTTCTTCAGGTGGCAATTCCGAAGAGTCTTTGCCTAGCAGGCTAAAGTCAATGCTGTCGGTGAATATTTTAGAGTCATTTTGATGTTGTTCATCGCTCCTAAGCTTGATTTCTGCAAAGGTCTGAAGCGTTTTAAGCTTCGGGTTAGTAGCGCGCGTCAATATTTTTTTAATATCATCAGGTATCACGCTTGGCGCGTTCTTTTTGTCAGCGGTCTCGCCGTTTGATGGTTCTAAGATTTGCTTGCTAAGCACTTGGCTTGCGTTTGTCACGACATCACTGTCTCGGTTCTGGCGTTCTTGAACGTTGTTCATCGTAGCTATTGGCTTGGCAGCGTTTATCACGTCTTGGTCATTGATTCGGCCGTTTTCTGCCTTGTATTTTAAGAGTTCTGATGAAGAATTCTCTTTAAATAGGGTCATTAGCGCAAACATGAGCGCAGCGCCGAGTGCCATAAATACGAGATTAGTTTTCATTTCGTTTCCTTGATCGATAACTTATTACTAAATATAGCGTAAAAATATGAAATTAGTTGCGACGCTCTATGCAATTGGTGCATCTTGATGACATGCAGGCAAATAATGGTTCGATACAGTATCAGCGTTTTCAGATTCAAGTCTCTGAAAAAGTGCTGAATAAGGCTAAGAGTGGCGATCGCCAGGCTCATGCTGTGCTGTATCAAACGTACTCGAACGCAGTTTATACACTAGCCTTAGGAATATGTGGTAATTCGGAGTGTGCTGAAGACGTATTACACAATACTTATATTAAACTTATTAATAAGCTCCCGTCATTTGAAGGCAGGGCACCATTGGGTATGTGGTTAAGGCAGATCGCGGTAAACGAGAGCCTGATGTATATACGTAAGCATAAAAAGCATAAAGCGGTGGTGTCGAGCGATCAGTACGAATTTATCGAGGACTATCAGCAAAGCGATTATGATCAGGCTTACCCAGCATCATCGGTGGATTTTACCCATCAGTTTGATCGTCAATCTGATATCCAAGGTTTGCTCAGTAAACTGCCAGAAGACATGAGAACAGTTTTGTGGCTAAAAGAAGTAGAAGGTTACACACATAATGAAATAGCTCGTTTGGTTGATAAAACACCGAGCTACTCAAAGTCCGTTGTGTCACGCGCTTTGCAGTTTTTGCGCGAACGCTTGTCACCTCAGGATGATTTAAGTTATTCGACAGGTAAACAGTAATGCATGCCAGTATTGATCAATTACTAGAAATTAGAGACGGTGAAGACAGTTCGATGCGCGATCACGTGTCGGAGTGCAAGCACTGCCAAGCGGCGCTCGCCGAGCTTAATTCATTCCAATCGATGGTCAGCTCGTCTATGTTTGATGGCGCTGACAAAATTCCGAGTGCGGATGCTTGGAGCCGCATCCAACAGACCTTAGATCTGGAGTCAGAGCTCGATCGACTCGACTCTAACAACGTTGTAAGTATGCCAGCCTACACTGGGGCTCCAACGGCCGTAAATAACTCACTAACTACTGCTATCTATTCGCTCGCCGCATCAATTGCTTTCGTTGGTGTAATCGGCGTGTTTATGTTTTCAACTCAGCAGAGCACCACGCAGCAAACCTTAGCGATGCAAACCAGCATCAATGAACTAATGCTAAATTCCCGTGGTCTCGAACAAGTATTGCAACAAGTGGCACAACAGAATCAAGCATTGAGTGTGGCTAATCAGCAAGCCGCCGACAGACTATATTGGCGTTTAAGTAAGGTTGATCAATTGATCAACCAAGCAAGCCCAAGTAATGCCGAACGAATGGAAGTGTTGTGGAACGATCGTATCGACGCACTAAATCAACTTAATCAAATTTATTATCAGCATGAGGGTACCTTAGATACCCCTGAGATATAAGATGCCCTTCAAATTTAAGGTAATTAGAATGAACTTATTAATTAAAATTGCGACGTTAACTTGGCTCAGCCTAATGACTATTGCACCGGTACTTGCTGGCGATAGTGACGAGGAGCTGCGCCATGAAATAAGCTTTCTTGCTAAAAAACTTTTAGATAAAAGTGGTGGCGACTCAGTAACCATTGAACAGCCTGCATATATGAAGCCGTTTATTGGAATCTGTTCTGATGTTAGTCGCCGGGGTGTAAAGCTTACCTGTATTACTCCGGGGGCCAACGCTAGTAAGGCCGGTTTGAAGACAGGTGACTTGATCACATCGATCAATGGTATCGAAATGTCTACTTCAAGCTCTAGAGAGTCCGAAAACGCCTTTTATGGAATCACTAAGACCATGAAAACCGGCGATGAACTGGTGATGAAGCTTGTTCGTAAAGGAGAAAAGAGAACGATAACGGCAATCGTCGGTGATATCGGCCAACCTGCTTATACTTTGACCGTTAGTAAAAAGTAGAGCGATGAAAACTGTCGGCCTGATCGGTGGTATGAGCTGGGAGAGTACTTCAAGCTACTATCAACTTATCAACCAAGGAGTTAAGGATGCGCTAGGCGGATTGCACTCAGCTAAGCTTGTGTTGATCAGTTTGGATTTTGCTGAGATTGAAGCGTTGCAGTCTTCAGGCAATTGGGGTCAAGCCGCTAAAATGCTGATTGATGCGGCTTTGCGTCTCGAAGCCGCTGGTGCAGATGCGATAATGGTATGTACTAATACAATGCACAAAGTGGCCGAGGACCTAGAAGCCTCAATTGACTTGCCGCTACTTCATATCGCCGACGCTACAGCGACAGTACTGGTTGAGAACGGTATTGAAACAGTAGCTCTGCTAGGTACTGCCTTCACGATGGAGGAGGACTTTTATATTGGGCGTTTGGCTCGACGAGGCCTAAACGTTATTACACCGATTGAAAACGAGAGGGAATTGGTTCACAAGGTTATCTATCAAGAACTATGTGTTGGCGAAATACGAGAGGAGTCCCGCCTAGCTTACTTATCTATTATTAAAGGTCTTGCTGAGAAGGGCGCTCAAGCGATTATTCTTGGGTGTACAGAAATTGGATTGCTGGTTTCGCAAGACCACACTGATATTGAGCTATACGACACAACAGCGATTCATGCGCGAGCGGCGGTAGAGTTTATCCTTAGCTAAGAATAAGTGGATTCTTGTTCTACGCTCGCTCTTGCAACTTGTTGTGCAACTTCATCGCTTAAGCGTGTATCGACCATACTCAGCTTGATTTGGGTTTTGATTTTTTTGTAGAGTTGGCTTAATTCTTCGTTGTCGCTTGATTTAGTCAACGACGATACCTGTTTCAATACGTCATCCGCCCGCAAGTCAATTATTACTCGCTCATCTCTATTAGCGATATGAGCAAAAATTGAAATCAACACCAAGGCACGCTTATTGAGCCAATCAATTTTGATATTTGATAGGTCAATTTTCTTAGTTATTTGTGAGTTTTTCTCGTTGCCCTGAGTCAGCGATATGTCATGGTTGAGTCGAGTGTTTATCATTTTTTTAGCGTGTTCTGAGTTGAACCTGAATTAAATCAGTGACAACAGCAACCGACAATAATCCATTAGGATTAGATCGTTTGAGTTAGATCGGCGGGTTTAGATGGAAATCGACATTAGGTTTTCTGGTTGAAGCATGGCTAAACTATCGCGAAAGTAGCTAGCACTCTATCCGAATGCAGGTTTTGCCATGAGTCGTAGAACTAAGAGCTGTTTTGCTTACATGTCGCGATGCTTATGGTAACTTAAGCTAACACTTTTTATCGCAACCCCCGAGATCATTAAACTTGTTACATCAAATTGTTACCTCCATCAACGATGTTTTATGGGGTTATATCTTGGTCTCGCTGCTGATCGTCGCCGGACTCTGGTTTACGCTTAAGCTAGGTGTGCTTCAAATACGCGATTTCAGGCACAGCCTTTCTCTCATCTATACAAGCCGTGTTTCGGATGGTTCTGGTATCAGCTCATTTCAGGCGTTGTGCACGAGTCTGTCAGCAAGAGTGGGAACCGGGAATCTTGCAGGTGTAGCAATCGCAATTTCACTAGGTGGCCCCGGGGCTGTATTTTGGATGTGGGTAATTGCGCTTATCGGTATGGCAACTGCGTTTGCTGAATCGGCCTTGGCTCAAGTCTACAAAGTGAAAAATCGCGATGGGCAGTATCGCGGAGGCCCAGCCTACTATATTCGAAATGGCTTAGGGATTCCCTGGCTTGCAGCTTTGTTTTCGCTTTCATTGCTGTTTGGCTATGTGTTTGTATTTAGCGCAACCCAAGCAAATACTATTGCGGACGCCCTAGAGCATAGCTATGCGGTCCCGGAGCTAAATACAGCCATTGTTTTGGTGGCTCTCGCCGCAATTGTCGTTGTTGGTGGTTTGCGTTCAATCGCGCGATTCTCAGAAATAGTTGTGCCGATTATGAGCCTTTTATTTGTGACTACGGCGATAGTCATAACCGTTGTCAATTTTTCAGAAATCCCTCGTTTGCTTGGCCTGATTGTTAGCTCCGCATTTGGTTTGCAAGAAGCCGGCTCAGGAACCATCGCCATGGCAATCAAAATTGGAATCCAACGAGGCTTATTTTCTAATGAGGCTGGTGCTGGTAGTGTGCCTCAGGCAGCGGCAAGCGCCTCGCCCAAACCAAACCACCCGGCTGTTCAAGGGTATATTCAAATGCTAGGTGTATTGGTCGATACCTTGGTGATTTGTAGTTGTACTGCCATTGTTATATTACTTGCCGGTGATGCAGCGACAAATGGCACCCAAGAAGGTATTGCGATAACACAGCAGGCTATGCAAGTGCACTTAGGTTGGTTTGGAGGGCATTTCGTCGCAATAGCAATTACATTGTTTGGCTTTACTTCCATTGTCGCAAACTATGCGTACGCCGAAAGCAATCTGCATTTTTTCAGGCTTGATAGTCGAGTCGGAAGGGTGGTTTTCACATTGATTTTTTTGAGCATGATGTTTTTAGGCACTCGTCTTGAATTAAGAACAATGTGGGCAACAGCAGATATGGCGTTCGGGTTTATGGCATTGATCAACGTGGCCGCAATATTAGCGCTTAGCCCCACCGTATTTGCATTGTTAAATGATTATCGTATGAAACGATCTATTGCCAATTCTGGCCAAGTTGATGATATTAAGTTTTCTGCTGAAGATTGTGACTTACAGGGGAAGGTGGATTCGAAAATTTGGTAGCTCCGACTAACCTTTTCTCACCATATTTATTGATATATACTTGATTTATCAAGTATGTATGTGGATTGAAATATATGAGTAATCATAATCAGGCAGCCGAAATGCTGCTAAGCCAGTCGGTGCTTTTTGCGAAGCTGCAACGTCGTTTAGATAATCAATTAAGTATTCACGGTATTAGCTTTAAGGAATACCTAATTCTTAAATGCTTGTACGATGCGCCTGAACACTTGCTAAGACGTATTGAACTAGCCGAATTGATTGGAGTTACGGCGTCTGGAGTTACACGTTTATTGGCGCCAATGGAGAAAAATCGTTTAGTAGAAAAACGCGCAAACCCTCGTGACGCGCGAGTTAGCTTGGTGATGCTATCTCCGGGTGGACAAACCCTATTCGAGAACGCAAAAACGGTCTTTGACCATTCGGCTGAACAGCTAACAAGTAATTTGACCGAGCGTCAATTGGAAACACTCAGTCAATTAGTATCGCGTATCGGTAATTAAGGGTTGAGAAATGCCCTTAAATTGTCGAATCAGCTGATAGCTCTCAAAATTAACGGAAGCTGGTCCGATGGTTTACCTATCGGTGCAGGAGCGTAGGGCATTTCGTAACCATTGGGTACTTCTAACTTATAGTTCTTGAGTAAATGGAACAGAATGAGCTTTACTTGTAACTCAGCAAATTTGATACCGAGGCATTTATGCGCGCCGCCACCGAATGGAATCCAGGCGTGCTTGTGGTTTCTATCTTCTGCCCGTTCTTTATTAAACCGTTCAGGGTCAAATTTCTCTGGCTCAGTCCAAATTTCTGGCATGCGGTGTGTGAAGTAAGGGCTCACAAATACTTGCTCACCCCTTTTAATCTCATAGCCTTCGAACTGGCAATCTTTAATTGCTGCGCGGGGTATTGTAGGGAGTGGAGGATATAATCTAAGCGCTTCTTTTAATACCAATCCCGCTGCGTCGAACGCTGGCATTTCACTATAGGCCAAGCTGTCACCACCGTGCTGCATGATCTCAGCACGTATTTTTTCTTGCCATTCTGGGTTTTTTGCTAAGGCGAAGCAGACTGAAGAAAGAGAGCTTGTCGTCGTGTCATGTGCGGCCATCATAAGAAAGATAATGTGGTCGATAATATCTTGCTTACTAAAACCTTCGCCGTCGTCGCTCTGTGCTCGGCTAATCTCTGCGAACATGTCGGTGTCGTCAGAGGCTTGCTTGCCTTCTACTCGCGAACCAAAATACTCTTCTAGAAAAGCGCGGCCTTCTAAGCCTTTTTGATACTTGTTGCCAAACATCGGATAGCGCACAACGACCATTGACGCATCGACCACGTCAACAAACGCTGTGTTCACTTTACCCGCTTCGTTACTTAAGTTTTCTCCAATGAAAATCTTAGAGGCTAAACTAAGTGTTAAGTCTTTGATAGCAGGGTAAAAATGAAAGTCTTTTTGTAAGCCCCAGCCTGCCATTGTTGAGGCAATGTCCGGGTTCATACTATCTACATATGATTCCAGCGCATGTGCTTTAAAAGGGGCGCCCATGAGACGGCGGTGGTAGCGGTGCTCATCGCCATCGCGAAGCATTAAACCATTCGGGAAGAGCTTTTCAAGAGATTTGTTCCACGCCTTACGGCTGGAGAAGTTTTTTTCACGATCTAGTAACACAAACTCGTTGCCGTTAGGGCTAAGCAGGTGAATCGCCTTGGCATTTAGAAAATTATTGTAATAAACCGGGCCATACTTCTCATGCATCTCATCAAAGAGATGGTTACAGTTTTTGATGAACTTAAAAACATGCCCAAAAACGGGTAAACCGCTTTCGCCAGGAATGGATTTCAATGGAGCACTCATGAGATAATCTGTGGTTAAATACTAGTGGACATAATGTATCTCAAAACACGATGGTATATGTGAACTTAGCGGTAATAATCCCAAAAATTTACATGGCGAATATTTGTGTTGATTCACTTGAACCCGCTCACGTGAGCGAATCGGCGCTCTAGAACTGCATTACTTATGGATATTGAAGAAGATAAGAATTACGTTACCTCTTACGCATTTGGAGTGAATCCGGATTTGATCGGTAAACCTCTCGCGAGTGCGTCTAGACGCCTTTGGGCAATCTTTATTGATTTCATTATCGTTAGTTCTCTGACCTTAATGAGCACAACCATCATGGCGATGTGTGTATTTTTGGTCTCGTTGATCGGTTTTCGAAAGGCGCGTAAGGAAGAACTAAACGAACCAGCGCCAACGATGTTGCCCAATGTTTTTATCACCATGGCCGTGTTATCAGCCATGGTTGTTCTTGCCTCCGTTTCAATTAATTCGGTAAGCTCCGAGATAAGCAGCTGGAGTTGGAGTGCTAGTAGCGATGATGACGAGCCCGAATTTGACGCATCAAAACAGGAACCGAGTGACGAAGTAGCTCAAGGTGATGGTGCCGAGAACACTGATGGCAGCCCTCAGGAACCGGCGAAAGAAGACCTCAGCCTTATCGCTTGGACACAAGCAGCGTTAGCTGATCTTGGTTTAGGGTTTGGTTGGGCGGCACTCTATTTTAGTGTGTTTACGGCGTGGTTTAGGGGACAAACTCTGGGCAAGATGTTGCTCGGTTTGCGTGTTATGAAAATCGACGGAAAGCCGATAACTCTATGGGAAAGTTTTGGTCGATATGGTGGCTATAGTGCTGGCTTAGCGACTGGTTTGCTGGGGTTTATGCAAATTATGTGGGATCCAAATAGACAGGCCATTCATGACAAAATTTCTGAGACTGTTGTCCTAAGTTTACGAAGCTCAGACCGAGCCAGTTCTTCGAGCTAAGCTATAGATGCGCAATCGCTTGCGCCGCCATCATCGCTTAAGCTAGTCTTGTTGTTAACAGCCAAGCTGTTCAATGCTTATTGGAAATGATCGCGGAGGCAAAGTTGCCAAAAGAGAAAGCGTCTAAAAAGGCGTCATCAAAGAAAGTTGTTATCAAAACAACTAAGAGTGATGCGAGCGTGAGCGAGTATGTAAACGCATTGGAACCACAACGTGCTCGTGACGACGCGCAGGTATTGTTAGATCTCTTTGTCGATGCCACTGGCGCCCCCGCAAAAATGTGGGGGGCGAGTATTGTTGGTTTTGGAGAATACATCTATTACCGCGCAAATGGGGATCAAGGGCTTATGACGGCCACCGGTTTCTCTATGCGCAAGAGTGGCCCGGTTCTTTATATTATGCCTGGCTATCCCGACTACCAAAGTTTGCTTGATCAGCTAGGCCCGTATAAGCTGGGTAAATCATGCTTGTACCTAAAAAATTTGAATGACGTTGATCTCGAAGTTATCAAAAAGCTTATTAAGCTTGGTTTGAAGGATCTCGAAAAAAATCATGAAGTATCAATGTCTTAGTAGATTAGTGCCGTTATCAGTACTCGCCAGATTTAGATAGTAAACCCTTTTACGCAGTCCCACCCATGGAGGCCTTATGCCCTACTCGAACGACATCATAGAAGAACTAAACGTCTTAGCTTTGTTTAATCTTGAGACCGACCTAGAGGGCATTAAGGTTCATAGCTCTGCAGGAGAAGCGAAAGTCTCTGCGGCCGAGCGCTTGTACAGCAAGGGTTTAACATCACAGGTCGATGGTGGATACCTAACGAGCTTAGGTCGTACTGCAGCTGAACATGCACAGGGATTACTGCAGATTCTTAAATAAGGAAAAGCCTATATCCAAGCTCGTGAGTAACTTTTTTGCGGGCTTTAATCGATTCGGCATTCAGTAAGTCTATAGTCTAAGAAGATCGACTTATATTGAGCCCATCGACCTTTTTTTCCAAATTATGTAATAGAAGTTGTTCTCAGTCTTTCCTTGTAAAGGCATGCATCAAAATAAAGCGCACCCCTCGCTTTTGATCAATAACCTAATTGATATGGCTAAGAGAACAATGACAATTAAATTCAATAAAAATTCAGTCGCAGCTATCGCGCTATCCTCATGCATGCTTGCTGTCGGGCTTTCTTCGACCCATGCTCACGCAGGCGCATGGGTTGCTGAGAAGGGCCGGGGATACACGAAAGTAGGTGTATCTGATTATAAGGCGACTGATTTTTTTGGAGACCAGCCTGACTTCGGAGAATTTGAAGGGACCAGCGTCTCTTTTTACGGCGAATACGGCCTAGGTAATAAGTGGGGTATTTATACCTCTGCTTTGTATCAAGACATAAAACAAACAACGGCTCGCGGCGAAACAAGCAGCAATAGTGGCCTTGGTGATTTAGACATTGGATTAAAGTATCAATGGCAAGCCGCCCCTTTTGTGTTATCAACCTCGTTTGCTGTGAAGCTTCCTAATTTGTACGACGAAGACGACGCGCTTCCTCTGGGCAATGGCCAAGAAGACTATGAGTTTAGAGTGCTTTTAGGCAAGAGCCTGAATCGATTCGGTTATCTGGGTTTAGAACTTGGTTATCGATTTCGAACAGACGAGCCATCTGATGAAGTTCGTTATCTCATCGAATACGGTGTGAACCTCACCGATAATTTATATTTTCGTACCAAGCTAGACGGGATAGAAAGTGCTAATAATGCCGATTCTTTCGAGACGCTCTCAGGAAATTTATCTCGAACTCCTGAGTTTAATATTGGAAAACTAGAAATAACCGCTGGTTGGAATTTCGGCGAATCAAATAATGATACTGGCCGTTGGGGTGCTGAAATAACCTATACAGACGACTTGTATGGAGATGAAACCTTACAAGGTGACGGAATTCAATTTGGCATTACTCGCGTTTTCTAAATCCTAATTTTTTAAAACTTATGTTTGAATTTCTTGGTTGGGGCTTTTTAGGCCTGCACTACGCCTTATTAGCAGTGCTATGTGTTTTCGGTTTGCATCGCTTATCGATGGTGACGCGATGGTACAAATATCGAAATAAGCCGGTAGTCGAAGAGCGCGCCCCTTTGTCAGAGTTGCCGAGAGTGACCATCCAAATACCGGTGTTCAATGAGCGAAATGTTGCGGGCCGAATCATTGATCAAACGGTCAAGATGGATTACCCATGTGGCTTGCTGCAAATACAAGTGGTGGACGATTCAACTGATGACACCTATGACTTGATTCGCGATAAAGTAGCAAAGTATCAAGCGCAAGGCGTAGACATTCAGCATGTGCATCGAATTGATCGCAGCGGCTTTAAAGCGGGCGCTCTACGCGATGCGATGGAGCTGGCGACCGGCGAGTTTATCGCTATCTTCGATGCTGACTTTATGCCACCAATCCATTTTTTACAAAAGACGATTCATCGTTTCGCGAACCCTAAGTTAGCGATGTTGCAAACGCGTTGGACGCATCTCAATCTAGAAAGTAATCGCTTAACTCGCACACAAGCAATGATGCTCGACTCGCATTTTGCGCTTGAGCAACAGGTTCGTTATGCCAGCAATATGCTGTTTAATTTTAACGGTACCGCGGGCATTTGGCGTGTAGCGGCGATTATTGACGCAGGGCACTGGTCGGCTGACACCCTAACCGAAGATTTAGACTTAAGCTATCGCGCCCAGCTTCGAGGCTGGCAGATGGACTATGTTAACGATATAGAGTGCCCAGCTGAATTGCCCTCTAACATGCGAGCATTTAAAAGCCAGCAACATCGCTGGGCAAAGGGTGGCATTCAGGTAATGAAAAAAATGTTGGGCACTGTTTGGAAATCAAACTTTAGCCTAGCAAAAAAATTTGAAGCGAGCTTTCATCTTTCGAACAACTTCGCTTACTTTGTGATGCTTATCGATACTTTATTCTTACTGATACCTAGTTTAATTATGCGAGAGCATTTAGACATGCCTCTATTGTTTTGGTTGGATATTCCCTTGCTGGCAATTTCTTCAGGAAGCCATTTGTTGTATTTGTACTTTGGTCAGGTTGCTCTGAAGAAGTCCAAACGCAACGCGTTTATGCAGCTTCCATGGCTGTTGCTATTAGGCATAAATTTGGCTTTCAATAATGCTCGAGCGGCCCTTGAAGCACTTAGAGGTCAAGAAAGTGAGTTTGTACGCACACCTAAAAATGGTGAGTTACAAATAGGCGCGGTGCTAGAACTGCCCGTAGTTGAAAAGTCGTATAGGGCTATTTTGCCAGACGAGAAATGGCTGCAGCTTTTAACTTCTGCCGTATTTGTATTCGCGGCAGGTTGGGTAGTTCAGGTCGGCAATTGGTATATGGTGCCGTTTTTGATATTACTCGCGGTCGGTTTCTCTTTGTCTGCGTTTGATCATGAGAAATCCGGTAATCTGCTCGCAAACTAGCATCTGTCTGGCATCAATTTATAGGGCGTTCTGGCTGTGAATCGCATCGCATCTGGCTTGTTATTGGGTTTTGATCGAGCCTTGTTAAAAAGCGCTTTTCTTTTGAAGGGCGCTTTCTTACTGTGCATTTGTTACAGCCTTGTATTGAGCAATTATGTGCAGCAGGGCCAGGAATTACAGTCTTTAGGCGCGCGTGTTATCGCTCAATACAGCGTTGCATCTCTATTAATGTTGTTGCTGTGGCGGGTATCGATAGTTCGACATGTTGAAGCTCGAACGAGTACTCACTCGGAAATGGTGTGGCTAATAACTCTTGGCTTAGGCGCACGCCTAGTGCTCTTATTAGTCGACTCATATACATCAAATGACGCAAGCCGATATTTGTTCGACGGCCGAATTGCTATCGAGGGACTCGATCCGTATAGAGTAGCTCATGACTCACCAGCGTTAGTTGAACTTAAAGCCCAATGGGCACCTCCTGAAGAGCATGCGAAGTATGTCACTTTATATCCACCATTAGCGTTAGCGCTATTTAGTTTTGCAGCCAGTTTTGGGATTAGTGGCGCTACGTTAACGTGGAAACTTATGGCCACGGTTGCCAGCATAGCGACGCTATTGCTGGGCACGAGCATACTAAAGCGTGCTGATAGATTACAGCATCTACCACTCTTGGCGTTGTCACCGCTAATGATTTTGGAAGCCGGCGAAGGCCTACATTTAGATATATTTACTGCACTTGCAATACTCGCCGCGATCTATTTTTGGCAATCTAAAAAGCTTGTGCTAGTCGGTGTGTTTATCGCTGTTGGCGGTTTGATAAAAATTCTCCCTATGGCAATGCTATTGCCATTTTTTATTGCACTAAGAACATGGCGCCAACGCCTCGTATTAGTTGTTAGCGCTCTCGGTGTTTGGCTTGCTGCGTACTTTGTTAGCTTTATGGTTGGATTTAGACCTGTCGGTAGTCTTGCCATTTTCTTTGAGAAATGGCGGTCGGGCTCGGCGGTGTTTCTGTGGTTAGAGCCTCATTTGGAGATACGTGAGTTAGTGCTGCTATTGGCGATTACGGCATCTGTCGCGTACTTTGCGATCGCGTTTAAGCTCTGGCAAAGGCTGAAGAGGCGTCGTTCAAACAAGCAAGATTTATTGATTGGATCGTTGCAAGCAGCAATGGCTGTTCCTTTAATCATTTCGCCGGTTATTTTTCCTTGGTATTTATTGCCATTAATGGCGATCGTAGCGTTGAGGCCAAACCTACCGCTGATAGTTTGGTCTCTAGCCATACCGACACTCTACGAAGTGTTGAGTCAGTTTACATGCTGTCAGAATTGGCAGCCGGAAAACTGGCCCATACACCTCATCGGCATCAGTCTAATATTGGCAATGCTATGCTGTCTCGTGTGGCCGATTGGCCTGAGACCCAGAACCTAGAAACCAAGAATATGTTAGCCTAGGGTTCATTTTTCAAACACCGTTAACATTCATGAAACCCCTAAGCCAAACGAAAATTTTCACGCGGCAAATTTTAAGCCTGCACCGAATTGTCGCCATAATAATCATTATTGTTCAAAGTGCTGCGGCCAATATTGGCCACGCGAATGAATCAGATACAACGGCGAATGGCCCACAAACCTTTGTTATCGTTCACGGAGCAACAGGCGGAGGCTGGGATTGGAAAACCGTTGCAAATGGTTTAATTGCTCAGGGGCATACGGTCTATCGACCAACCTTGAGTGGCTTAGGTGAGAGAACTCACCTTGCTAGTGATTCGATCAACCTTACGACGCACATCACAGACATTGTAAATTTAGTTGAGTTTGAGCAACTCGATAACGTCATATTACTAGGCCACAGTTATGGCGGCATGGTGATTAGCGGCGTTGCTAATCGAGTTCCTGAACGTGTAAAGCACCTCACTTTTTTAGATGCCGCTGTGCCCGATGACGGGATGACAGCTCTTGAAGTGTGGGGTACAAAGTTGGCCGATCTAGATGCTCGGGAGGGCTTGGTTTATTTCCCATGGTTAGATGACACCAAACCTCTGCCAAGAGACGTACCGCACCCGATTAATACGCTGACCGAGGCCGTCGCATTTAATAACCCAAACGCGAAAAAGATTAATGCAAGTTATGTGGCATTTATACCTGAAGGTGTTAGCCGAGAACAACGTGCAGATGACCCCTCATGGCATAGAGCCCAAGCGCGCGGCTGGACTATTCGCACTTTTGACGGCGATCACGTGGTTTATCGAATAAAACCTGACGCCTTTGTTGAAATGCTACTGCAGACATTATCCGATCGTAATCATTCAAATTCTAAATAAATTTCTGAGTCGTGAATTTTGGCTACTTAACGAGCTTTGTTTGTGGAAACGCAGCGCGCCATCCAAACCAAAACGCTCGGTGATAGGGTAGACGCTCAAGGCGGTGACCATCGGCATTTTCAAGCCAGCTCTCGGTAAGTGTCCATTGGATGCCTGCTTGATCGATGACGGTGAAGTTGCCATCGTATGTTTTTAGCTTAATGTCTAGCGTGTCGTAAACTCTATTTGCTCCCGTTTTATCAGTGAGCACGGTAAATTGCTGTTGCCCTACGCGGTCTCGATAAACTGGGTTTTTCTGCAAAAATTTAGTGTCGATTGCTAATTGCTGGTTGGGCGCCGCAGGGAAGCGCAAGGCCAGAACTTCTCGTTTGTTTTTTAGGCGCTTGTCGTTAAAGGGTGTATTAAACATCAAACGGTCATTATTGAAGTAGTCTTTATAGGCATTGCCCTCGTCATAGTTTCGAACATGCCCAGTATTCAGCGAGAGCACCGTAGTGTTGGGGTGACGTTTGCGCCACTCTTTCCAAGTTGTGGTTACCACGCTCTCGAATTCCAGTTCGATGCCTTTATCAACTAATGGGCCTAAAACAGGGGTGCCGCGCGATGTACTCCATAGCGATTGTGTTGCTTGGTCATACATTAATTTATTTGAGCGATATAGAAACCCGCTGGTGCCGAGCTGGTATTTAGTACCCTTGTGTTCGGTTCGATATGGAATCACAGCGCCGCAGAGTGTGCAGTAAACTCCGGCAATATCTACGCCACCAATTGTGTCAGTAAACATCTCATGCCAGGCTAGAATCCGCTTAGGATAGGCGCGCGCGTCGCCATTGATTTCTATGCCAAAAACAATATTGTTGTCGCCGAGATAATCGGCTTGTTCGGCTCCAATCATGTCGGGATTTCTTAAGGGTGGAATACCATCCTGAATCACTCCGCCCCAGCGAATCTCATCGAGGCGAATGCTTGCTAACTCTTGGCGCCCTTTAAAGTAGGTTTCGAATCTCTGATCGATGTGGCTGTATAGTTGCGCTTTGAAATTGGCATAACCTTTTATTGTTGGGATATCTTGGTTCCATAGCCATTGGTAACGCGCATTATTGTCTTTAAACGCTTTCTTTGGGCTGTTCTGATCAATAAGTTTAAATAGCCGGGAGCGTACATATTCTGACTGCGCGAATCCGAGCGTTTCGATTGCCATTGGCATGTGTTCGATCGACCAATCTTGTTCTATATTCTTGAGAGTCTTATTGATTTGAATCGGGTCAGCACTAACGAGCAAGCTAAAAAACTGATCAGCAATATCGTTATCGCTTTGTGTCGCGTTTGTCGAAACGCTGGATTGAGCATATGAAACACTTGCATAAAAGCAGGCTGAGCCAGTCGCCACAACAAACGTTAAGGCGGTTAAAACAGAGAGTTTTGTGATCATGTCGAGTTAGAGTTTTGATTGTCTTAACTCTCAAGACCTGTCTCAATATAAGGGCATTGCTTATTGAAAATTAAGCTGCGGTAAGGTTGGCTTAGAGGTGGTTAAACTAAGCCTGCTTTTTCCAAGGCAACTTTCATAGGTTCAAGTTGGCTTTCATATTGTTTCCAACGATCTATGCCTTGCGTAAAAATCGTTTGTCGGACCTGTGATGCGCTGAGGGTCTTTACGGTTCGCTGAGTTTTGTGAAAGTCGATGCAGCTCTGTTCAAGCTCAAGCCCGCAAAAGTTTAATAGCCTCGAGCTTACAGCAATCTGGTCGGCCACCAAATCTTCGTAATTTACGCGCATAATTAAGTTATCGGTATGCGATTCCCAATACTTCATCAGAGATAAGTAGCTCGCGTAGATTTTAACCAGCTCATCAATTTGGTAGCTGAACTTTGCGCCTTGGCCGTTAAATAATTGCCTATAGCAGGCAAAGGCAACGTCCATTGGATTGCGGTCAACCATAATGATTTTGGCATTTGCCAGGGATGCCTTAATGATGCCTATCGAACGATGGTTGAACTGATTTTTATCGGTAAACACTTTCTTATCGCCGCGTACAAATCGAGTATTGTGCTCATACAGTTTGCCTATTTCATGCCAATCTTTAGTCGCACGACTTGAAAGCCATTGATCCACGGGACCGTCGAAGTTTGATTGGCGCTGAGCGCGTGAAATAGCGTTTGCTAACGCTGTATATTCATCGCCACCATTGACCTCACTATGACTGGCGATGATTTGTTCAATCAAGGTGGTGCCGCTGCGAGGCATACCCATGATGAAAATAGGGCGTAATTCACTGATCGGCCCTTCGTCTAAAGAGTTGAGGCGTTCAGGGGTGAAAACTGTTTTTGCGTTTTCATCGATTGCTAGTTCCGCATCAACATCGTAGTGGATAGTGCGCCGCTTTAGACCATTAGCAATCTGTAAGTGCTCAAAAGCATCTTCGTATTGCTGGGTACTTTCGCGAAGACGATAGGCGCAAAAGTGCAAATTATGAATATCTCGTTCGGCTACTTGGCTGCCCGAGATTAAAGATTTGATCTTAGTGAGATCGGCTTCGGGGCTGGTGCTATAAGCTGAGGCGTTCCAGTAAGCGGCTGCGAAGGAAGGGTCGACCTCTGTTGCCTTATCAAAACAGGCTTTCGCAGCTTCGAAATTGCCGACGTCACGTTGGAATTCGCCAAGCGAGTTCCAAGTAAGCGCGTTGTTGGGATTTGCTTGGGCAACTACTTCTAGCATGTCGATAGCTTCATGGTTTCGGAACATGTGTTGCAATGCGTTCATTTTCCAAGAAAACGAAATAGTACAGTCTGGAATACGCTTAAGCCGCGCGCTGGTAACTTGTAGAAGTTCCTCGAGCATAAACATGTCGAGTAAAAGCTGGTAAAAAGCCTTGAGTAATTGCTCCGCATGCGGGTTCTCATCGCTCAGCTTGTGGTAGTAGCTTAGAGCTCTCGCTAGGTCTGTTTGCGCGATGCTTTCAAGCATATAGAGTGCTTGCGACTCAGGGATTGTTTTAGGCTCATCGTTTTGGCGATAAACAATGAGGTTTTCACTTGCTTGTTGGGCACTTTTTTCAGCCCTTGAATTCTGGTCTTGAGGAGGTGTGGTGGGGGTCATTAGAGTTGTTATTATCTTTTTAATCGCAGCGACGAAATTACCTTAAAAGCCGAGTAAAATGTAGGCTTTCTGACACATTAGTTCGCGATACTGTTGTACGATAGCCGTATTAGTTACTCTGTCGAAGAATTGATCTTCGCGCCCAAGAGAGGCTAGACAATAGTCTGCTAACAGCTACGAACTCACACCCATGAAAATACTGTTTCTTACCAATCAAGCTTCCTATCATCAAATGCATTTCGCTCGAGCGATGGCAGCTGAGCTAGGTGAGGAGAATTTTCGCATTGTGTTTCAAAAACCTACCAGCGATGCAAGGGCTGAAATGGGTTGGAAAGATGACTACACCGATGGCTTTATTTTGCGTTTTTGGCAGTCGCAAAGTGATGTCGAAGAATGGATTGAAAACGCCGATGTGGTGATTCAAGGTCGCTTCCCAATTAAGTATTTAAAGCCTCGAATCAAATCAGGAAAGTTAACCTTTGCCTGCCAAGAGCGCTTGTGGAAAAAACGCCCAACACTTGGTCGCAAGCTATCCCGCTTAGGGCATTTTTATAAGAACTATATTTCGGTTAATGAACCCAATTATCATTTTTTAGCGATTGGCGCCTACGCTGCGAAAGACTTGAACGACATGGGGTTCTTTAAGGGGCGAAGTTGGCAATTTGGCTATTTTATCGATGCGCCAAAATATCAACCCCGCCCTGAACGTGACTACGTACAACTTCTTTGGTGTGCCCGATTAAGCGAAGTTAAGCGGCCAAGTTTGGCCCTTAATATCTTACAAGGTTTACAACAACGAGGCATCAACGCGAAGCTAACAATGGTTGGCGATGGTGTCTTGCGCAAAGAGTTGGAATCGGACATTGCTGAACGCTCATTATCGGCCCATGTCGAGTTAACCGGTTGGCAGAGCCAAGATCAAGTACGTGAACATATGAGCGATGCCGACTTGTTTCTGATGACTAGTCATCATGGAGAGGGCTGGGGCTTGGTGGTTAATGAGGCCTTAAGCTATGGCTGCGGAGTGGTCGCTAGCGACGACCTTGGCTCGGCGGTTTGGATGGTTGAGCCTGAAATATCTGGTGTGCTCTATTCAGATACCAAGTCTGAGCATAGTTTGGATGCTAAGCTTGACCGACTCGCAGAACTAGGACGAGAAGAGCTGTTGGCAATGGGCAGGCGTGGTCATGCTAGCATTAGTGCTACTTGGTCGAGCCAAGTCGCAGCGCGACGAACGATTGAATTGTCTCATCAATTGCTTAACGCTGATCTAGAATCGGCCAAGGCTTTATTCGACGATGGCGTCGCAAAATTCATCGGCTAAAGGGCCTACCTAATAGCTAAACGCTTTTCGATCACCATTGCTCTTTGGGGCTATCGATCAAAAAAACGGGCAAATAAAACATGAACGATACAACATTAACTCAGCGATTTGGACAAGTCGCCCTAGGTGTAAGCCTGCTATTGAGCAGCTCGTCGCTTTGGGCATGGGGTGAAAGGGGGCACGATTTAATAACGCGCGTTGCGGTACAGAGCTTGCGCTCGATGTCGAATGATAAACAGGAACTGGTGAAACCGTTTGTTGCTCGAGACCATATGCTCGGGCACTTGTCGAACACACCGGATATTGTTTGGCGCGCGCCTTACATGAGTGACCTTGAGCGCAGCGAAAACTACACAACTCACTTTATTAACCTCGAAAAAGTGTACACAGGTGTGAGCCGCTGGACGGATGTACCAGCAGAGTATTCTCAATACAGACTGGATGCACAAGCAAAAGGCTTTGATCCTGAAGATGTTGGTTCAGCGCCATGGAGAGTTTTGCAGCTGTATTCTTTGATGGTTGAAGCGTTAAAAATGGCAGGCGAGGCGCAAGATAAACAAGCGTTTGAAGACAGTGTTAATAGAGCCTTAACGATGGCTGGCATCATGAGCCACTTTGTTGGCGATTTAGCTAACCCGCATCACACAACAGCAAATTACGATGGGCAGCTCACAGGACAGCGCGGTTTGCATTCCTACTTTGAGAGCGATGTTGTCACTGAGTTACCATTTGAATTAAGTGCCTTAACGGCTAAGAGAGTTAGCAAGAAGTGGCTAAATCAGTATTCTAAACCTGAGCGCAACGAAATTTTATCAGACCCGCAAAAGCTAGTGTGGGCGCTGGTTGCTAATAGCCATAGCCGGCTGCCAGAGTTGTTAAAGCTCGACGTAAAGCACTCTTTAATTGAGCGCAGCACTCAAGACAAAGAGCGAGCAACTCGTAAGCCTGTTGATAAAATAGCCAATCGCTACCAGAAATTTACTATTGAACGTTTGTCGATAGGCTCGGCCGCTTTATCTCAATTGTGGCTTTTGGCTTGGCAAGAGGCAGGTTCGCCTGATCTATCTGCGTACCGCAGTTACTATTACCCAGTAAAACCCGATTTCGTTCGGCCAGATTATACGAATAAGTAGTCTTCTTACTCGATAAAATAAAAAGGGCCGAGTGATGATTTGTCACTCGGCCCTTTTTACGTTGGTGATTAGTAAATCACCCTTGGTATTGATTGCTTACCATTCAGCTGACAATTGAACATAGAACAAACGTCCTCGTGGGTCGTGCGTTCTAGAGTCAAATCCACCATTAGTAAAGACCTGTGGCGGTTGCTCATCGTTTAAGTTTGTCACACCGATTGTTGCCGCGTAATTTTCAGAAAAGTTGAAATTAAGCTGGGCATCAACCGCGCCAAAAGAGTCGACAGGTCGGTCGTTTTGGTCGTCGGTATAGGAATCAATATAACGATACGCTAGCCTACCTGTGAATCGTTCACCAGCATATTTAACACCAGCGGTATAACGAGTTTCAGGTGTTGGGCTACCGAAGTTAGTAAAGTTTCGGTTACCCGCGCCTTCAACTTGGCCCGCTTGCGGGTCATTGATGTCGTAGTTGAATACTTGAGTGTAATCAAGGAATGGCGTAAAGATACCTGCACCGGATTCAATGTTGTAACTGGCTTTAATATCGATACCATCGGTTTCGATGCTAGAGGCATTAACGAAGTCAGTGAATACGAACAAAATGGTACCGGCTGGGCTTCGAACCACACGGTCGCCCGTTGGGTCAGCATTAACAATTGCTTGGAAACTTTCAGAGATGATCGCGTCAGTAAAATCAAAGCTCCAGTAATCAAGGTCTAAGCTGAAATTGCCTGGGTTAAACGAAGCACCAAAATTAAACGCTTCGCTTTGTTCAGGCTGAATATCTCTGCCACCAGCCCCCGGAGCTAAGTTTCTGACAGCGGCGAAAGCTGTTCCGCCAAGCGGGTCAGTAACCTGATTAAGAGAGGTGCCTTGACCGTTTGTTTGAAACTGGCTTGGCGCTCTGAAACTACTCGACAAGCTTGTTCTTACTGAGATCGTATCAGTTGGCCTATAGAGCAAAGACACTTTAGGATCGACTGTGTCACCAACATTGCCGCCATAGTCTTCATAACGAACCGCTGCACCCAGATCTAATCGATCTGTTATTGGTATTGACGTCTCAGCAAATACTGCAACAATGTCACGGTCTGCTGCGAAGTCTCCGCTACCAATGATAAAGGCAAAGGCATCACGATTCGACAGATCGTCAAAGTCGCGAGAGAAGTCTTCTTTGCGGTATTGTAAGCCTACAGCTAAGCCGATATCGCCGGCCGCGGTAGAGCCAATACTGCCCGATAGAACAGTGTCGACTACAAATAGCTCTGACTCGCTGTCAATTGTTTGGGTGTCGATAATAAAGTCGAGCAATGCTGGATCATTTGGCAAAACACTGAAGCTAGTGGCAAATGGGTTAAAGAATTGGCAAGCGCCTTGGCCGCGTGTCCCTGTTGCTGGGTCGCAACCGGCACCGCCAAAACCATTTAATGCGGCTGATAAGCGTTCAGTAACTGTATCTTCGGTTGTAAGAACATACTCGTTTTTCGAATAGCTTATGCTTGCATCATATTGCCAATTGTCTGAGCCCCTGAACGCGCCACTTAACTCGGCACTAAGTCTAAACGTATCCGAGTCACCTGTGCTTGGAGACACTGTGCCGCCGTTACCGCTTACGCGACCGAAAAATAGAACCGGGCCAAGGCTCGCTGGAAAAACGTTGCCAGGGTTGTCGGCTGGAACCACCGCATTGCCAAGTTGCAAAAATGGGAAGGATGGCGAGTTGCCACGAAAGCTTTCATTTTTGGCGTAAGCGGCTTCAACTCGAAGTGCGTGACCATTATCTAAATCGTGCGAGATAGAGCCAAACAAATTAATGCGTTCTTCGTCAGGCACGAGAGAGAAAAAGTCACCGAAATCAAAACCACAAAAGCCGCCTTGGAAGGGCAGGCCAAAAGCATCTAGAGCACCTTGCGCACCGGCGTTTGGAATCGGGCGGCCCCCTTCAGAGGCGCAACCGGTTGGATCGATTACTGGTAGTTGGCCGAGTAAGAAGAACGCTCCAGGGTTACCAAGAGACGAGGTATCATCTTGAGGTCGGCTCAAACGTCGTTCTGCTGTTGTGAGTTCAGTTCGATCATAGTAACTGGCCGCTACTACGTAATCCGTTCTGTCATTACCCCAACCAAACTTTGCTTCAACGGTAACGTCATCTTGGCTACCCGCACCATCAAGGCTGGAATAACGAAGGTTAACCGCCGAGCCTCTAAAATCATTGTCAGTAATAAAGTTAACTACGCCTGCAACGGCATCGGTACCGTAAATTGCAGCGGCGCCATCTTTAACAATCTCTACTCGTTTGATAGCAATTTGAGGTACCAATGCATTTGTATCAACAAAGTTAATACCATCATTGGTCAGCGCACTGGTGTTAACTTGACGTCGACCGTTGAGGAGTACCAAGGTAGATGCTACGCCAAGACCGCGCAGGTTGAAGTTTGAGGTACCTACCGTGCCATTTTGAGTGAAAGCGTCAGGGTTATTTTGTGAGCCTGCGTTGATGGTCAGGTTTTGTACGATGTCGCCGACATTGCCTGCGCCAATATCGCCAATATAATCGGCATCCAACACCGACGTTGGGGAGGGTAAATCACTTTGTCTTAACCGGCTCAAGTATGAGCCGGTTACCACAACTTCTTCTAGTGTTTGACTATTGTTCGACTGTTCAGATTCTTGTGCGAATACAGTGCCTGGCATCATTGATGCTATAGCAAGTGCTACTGCTCCAAGTTTTATTGTGCGCGAGGATGTGGAACGCCTCGTGTTTGATGAAAAGCTTATTTTCATTCGTTTCTCCTGGTGGTTAACTATTATTTTTGTACGGCTCCTTCTTATAATTTTTACCGATTATTGTCAGACTTGTCCAAAGAGACAGTTGTCCGCTAGTAAATAATGCTTTAGTGCTTCAAAGATTGTGTGAAGTTCAGTGCATTATTTGCAATGTTAGACATAATGCTTAGCTACTCAAGATTTAATTCTCAGTTCAATGTTATTCTGCAAATTACTAAGCGCCGTTCGCTTATGAAATCAAAAATTGGATAAGACAATGAAATCTATTTGCTTGAGTTTTGCTCTGTTGTTATTCGTCGCATCGTTCGCAGATGCATCTGATCAATCTAATGGTTGGCGCAGCCTTGATGTTGAAAACACTCTATTAATGCAACTTGAAAGCGGTGATGTGGTCATCGAACTGGCGCCGCAGTTTGCGCCAAAGCATGTGGGGAATATCAAAACTTTGGTGAGCGAAGGGTATTTTGACGGCAGTGCTATTATTCGATCGCAGGATAATTATGTAGTGCAATGGGGGGACCCTAATTTCGATAACGACAAGGCAAAGGCTCAAGGGCAAGCCGAGAAACAAATCGAAGTGGAGTTTTTCGCAGAGCCGGAAGAGATTGGTTTTCAAAAAATAGAGAGCCGCGATGCATATGCGCGTGAAGTTGGTTTTGTTGACGGTTTTCCGGTGGCAAGCGATGGCAAACAAGCTTGGCTAGCTCATTGCTATGCGATGGTTGGCGTGTCCAGAGACGTGGCCAGCAATAGTGGTAATGGATCGGGTTTGTATGTGGTGACGGGCCATGCTCCTAGGCACCTGGATAAAAATGTGACCTTGGTCGGTCGCGTAGTTAAGGGCATCGAGCTCTTAAGTAGCTTGCCTAGAGGCACTGGTGATCTCGGCTTTTTTGAGACGAAAGGTGAACATATCGAGATTAAAAATATCGATCTCCTCAACGAGTCTGATTTGGCGCAGACGGTTTCATCATTGCAAATCATGCGCACTCAAAGCGATGAATTCAAACAGCATGTGACTAGCCGTACTACCCGCTCTGACCCTTGGTTTTTAGAACCTACCGGCCGTATTGAGTTATGTAACGTTGGCGTACCTAGTCGGGTTAAGGAAAGTAGCGATTAAAACCAAGTATTTAGTGCCTATCCATTTTACTACTCCTAGCTGCAATTTTTACAGTTGAAAACCGTTCTACTCTAATCAAGAAAACCGTTTTAGAGAGAGTTTGATTCATGGTTTATCGAGTAGAGCAGTTAGCGCACGATTTTGAAGATTTTGTTTTAGACATAAGTGACCCAAGCGCAGAGTTTGATCGAATTGATTCTGTTGAAGATTTTTCGACTACCAACTTAGTTTTTGTTAGCGATGCCAAAGCATTTATCCAGCGAGCGCGAACCCTAAATACCTTGCCTGCGGCGATCGCTTGCGATTCTAGATCGACTCAGCTTTTTGGGGCTGAGATTTCAGGTCAAAATAGAGATAAAACGTGCTTGATTAGGGTTGACGACGTTCGACTTGCACAGGCACTGATCAAGCAAGCGCTGAGTGATTACGATCACACTGACTCGTATTGGGGGGATCGGCATCCTAGCGCGGTTATTCACCCGTCCGCTAAGCTGCACCCGACTGTTAGGGTAGGGCCGAATTCAACAATCGGCGCCGACGTTGAAATTGGTGAAGGTACACACATTCGTTCAAATTGCGTAATCGAGCACAGCGTTAGAATTGGCAAGCACTGCGTTATTCATAACCTTGTAAATCTTGGTTATCTTAGTAGTTTAGGTGACCGGGTTATCGTTCGACCGGGTGCTATCATCGGTAATGAAGGCTTCGGCTTTGCGCAAGACATGAACCAACGTTACCATCGCATCCCGCAAACAGGCTATGTTGAAATAGAAGATGACGTGCAGATCGGCTCAAACTGTAATATTGATCGTGGAACTTATGGCGTTACACGAATCGCACGTGGGGTGAAAATCGACGCGCTATGTCATATTGCTCATAATGTGAACATTGATGAAGACGCTCTTTTTGTCGCTCAGTCAGGTGTTGCAGGGTCTTGTAAAATTGGCAAACGCGTTATCGCCTCGGGCCAAACTGGCATTCTTGATCATAAAATGATTGTTGATGACGCGGTGCTGGTTCACCGGTGTGCTGTTACTAAAGATATTCCTGAGCCCGGTGTATGGGCCGGTAATCCGCCAAAGCCGCTGAAGGAATATGTGGCTGATTTGAGAATGCCCAAAAAAATGATTCGCTTACAACAAAGCTTAGCCGAACTAAAAAAGCGCTCAGCCTGAGACGTTTTCTGGGCAGTATCTGAGGTAAACCGATACTAGCTGCTGATGAATTGTAATAGCCAATTCATAATGATAAAGATTACAGTAAAGCCAATTGCAAATGCTATTACACTCAGAGCTGCGCCGATGGCAATCATTAAACCATCGCGTTCGAGTAAGCCCAGCGCGAAGCACACGGTGGCCAGCGCTGGAGGGAAATTACTAAACGGGAAGGGAATCGCGACCACAATTCCCAGCAACATGATGACCAAGCCCATCAAGCGACGGGCGGAGACGGTACTTAGTTGAGGCCAGCGTGGCATTACTAGATTTTCTATTTTTCGTACGCCACTGCAGATTGTCATGCCCCATTTTTGCAGGCCCGCTACTTTCACCTGACGTTGTTGAACAAAAGGTGGAAATACAGGCGCAGGGAGGCCTAAGAATAATTGGAATGCCGGCACGATCATCGCGATCCCTGCGAACACAGATATGCCTGGCACCATCGCGAGCAGCGCTAAAATCAACAACACGCCGCCAAAAGAGCGACGTTGAAATTGCAGCATTAAGTCTCCTACGCTTACGTGAGAGCCTTCGAGCTCGTTCAACGTCTCCTCAAGCAGTGCTGAGGTTTTTATCTCAGCTGAATTTCCATGCGCGTTGTCCAATTTAAACCCATTGTAAAGTGTTGGTAAACTTTCTAAATCTGAGCTCACACTCTCAGTTCTGTTATTACGGTCTTGACTTAACCTAGGATGCGTTCGCGTTGATACAGTTTTATTGCGAACCATGCTAATACAGTAGCGAGCAATAGGCTGCAGATCATCGAAACACCAATCAGGTTCATAGGTATATGTTCTCCCTTAAGTGTTTCGATAATAATCATGCCTTGGCTCAATGCAGGTATCCACATATTACTGAGCGATGGCTCTGGAGATATAAACGCGAGCGACATAAGGGGTAGAGTTGGAATCATCATAACCATGCCCAAATAAGACTGCGCCTCTTTATAGCTTTTAGTGTAAGACGCGACCAGTACCATCAAAGCGCAGCCAGCAAACACAAATGGCAGGCATGCTACAAAGATTTTTAGAATGCTGCCTAGACTAACTGAGATCGATATAAGGTCGACCGGCATATACTTAAACGCTAGCGCCAAGCCTGAGAGAACCAGTAGCAGGGTTAACGATGAGAAGACAACAGTCGCACCTAGTTTGGCTAGCAGTACGATGTGCCGCTTGACTGGTTGGGTTAACAGAGGCTCAAGCGACCCTTTCTCGCGCTCACCAGCAGTGGTATCGATTGCTAGATACATACCACCCGCCATAATGAACATGATCATCAAGTACGGCATCATGGTGAGAAATTGGCCACTTCTTGCCTGCGGCGTCGCTACGTCAGAGGTGTTTATTCGTATTGGTCTAACCACTTCTGGGTTTACGCCTCGAGCCATTAATCGTAATGAGCTAATTTGGCCGGAGTAGGCGTTGATAGCATTTCGAACCGTGCTGTAACCTATTTTTTCTAGCCCTGTGATCGAGCTATCGTGAATCAGTCGCAAAGGAGCGGTGGTGCCTTTACGAAATGCCTCAGGGTAGTTTTCGCTAATCAGTAGAATCACGCGATGTTCGCCCTGAGATATCGACGCTTCTGGGTCATCAGGCGCGTCGACTATTTCGATATTATTTTGTCGCAACCATGTCATCAAATTTGGCGCATACTCGGCGCCAATAACCGGAAGTTTTACGGCGTCGGCATTAACTAAATCAGTTTCCTCTTTAACGGTTTTATCTAGATACCAGAGCAATCCGAAGATGAGCAAAGGGAAAATAACAATAGATACACCCATTGTGGTCAAGGTTCGACGATCGCGCGCGTTATCAATAACTTCCTTTTTCAGGATTGTCCAAAGGCTAGATAGGTGACTTATTTTTCGAGTATGCATTTAGATCAACCCCTCTTCAGAACCGATGGCTTTAACAAAGGCGTCTTCCAAATTAGCCTCATTAGTTTCTTGACGTAAACTATCTGGCGACCCGCTGGCCGCGACGGTGCCGTTGGCAATGATCACGATTTCGTCGCATAGCGCCGCTACCTCTTGCATCACATGGCTAGAAAACAAAACGCAGTGCCCCGCGTCTTTTAAACGCTGAATTACCTCTCGCAGCCCTCGAGTAGCCATAATGTCGAGTCCATTGGTCGGTTCGTCTAGTAATACATTTCGAGGTTTATGAACCAATGCGCGAGCCAGAGCTACCTTGGTTTTCTGACCTTGCGAAAAGCCTTTTGCGCGGCGGCTAATGAAATCGTTCATGTCCAGTAGTTCAGCAAGTTCGTCGACACGCATATCCAATTCTTTGCCTGACATACCGTGCAATTCGCCGAAATAGCGCACATTTTCGCGAGCCGTTAGACGCTCGTAAATTCCAGCGCCATGAGTTAACACACCTATTGAGGTGCGCACCGCTAGCTTGTCCACGGTAACGTCACGATTGTCTATTAATGCTTTGCCAGAGTCGGGTCTGAATGCGGTGTATAAAATTCTTAACGTCGTCGATTTGCCTGCGCCGTTTGGCCCGAGTAAACCGGTAATTTTGCCATCTTGGGCTGAAAATGAAACACCATCGATTGCCTTAACAGCACCGAAACACTTCTTTAAATCTAACACTTCTATCATGCTTCTGGCCCCGCTGCATCAATGAAAAAAGGCATTGCGCGTTCGCGTTCAATGCAATCAGTTTTTAAGCTTTCTAAATCGGCATTTTCAATAAAGTCTCTTAGAAGGTAAGGAACACAACCTCGAGCCAGTACTCCGTGACCATGCGAAGGTACTATAAGGTGTTTAGAGTTGCTGAACATTTCCGCGGCACGCTGTCCGTTCTCAGGAGGCGTGATCGGGTCTGTTTCACCTGACAAGATTAATACAGGTTTATCACTATCAAATGCTTGAGTGAAATCGTCGTCAATAGCCCCTCTGGGCCATGTTTCACAAGTTGTTGCTATGGCATCGATCATGTCACTGCCAAAGTAGGTGTTGGCGGTATCAGAGGCGGCTCCAGGTTTAACGAAGGGGGCGTCTTCGGCACAGACAACCGAGTTGTGCATGCCTGTCGCGAATTCATCGCTAAGAGACTCTACGGTACTGATGCCCTGAGCTGCGAGTGGAATATAGTCTCCATCGTAGGCCCGTGCGATTATCATTGGCAATAGCGCCGTGGTTTCTGTTGCATATGGTAGAAAACGAACCACGGCTAACAAGTCAACCTCGCTCACAGTATGCGCTACTAAGTTACCGGTTGAGGGGTGCGGGAGTTCAACGTCAACGGGCTGATCCGCTAATTGCGCCCGAAGTTCTTTGAATTTTTGGTCGATATCCCCAAATTGCCTTTTGCAGCTAGCGGTTTGCTCGCAACGTGCAGTCATTGCGTCAAAGGCGTCCTGCGAACGGCGAGCGATCTCTGCGCCCGCTAAGTTAAGGCCAATATCTACAACGCCATCAATAATAATCGCGCGAGTTCGCTCTGGAAAGCGTCGTAAATAATGTTGCGCAACTCGAGTTCCATAACTGACACCATAAACCGTAAGCTGCTCGTACCCAGCTGCTTGGCGAACCGCTTCTAAATCTTGCACGGCTACAGACGTTGTGTAGTAACGCAGATCGTGCCCGCTAAGTTCAGAAAGGCATTCCTGGGTTAAGGCTTGTGTTTGCGCTCGGTCAAAACTGATTGTCGGCGTTTCTTCAGGTTGCGGGCAGCTTAGTTTGTTGGACCTGCCGGTACCGCGTTGATCAACAACTATTATGTCTCGCTTGCTTCGAATAAAGTCCAATGCTTGCCGATAGCTAATTGCCATGTCAATTGATGAGCCGCCGGGCCCTCCCTGAATAAGGGTAAACGCATCGGGCTCTGGCTCGGAGGCACTCGACGGAAGCTTAATCACTGATAGGTCGATCAATCGACTATTTTCATCGTCGGGATTTTCAAGCCGTTGCAATGTTGCGCACTCAGCATCGATTTCAATCGCGCTACTTTGAATATGGCAGCGCTTAAACTCTAGGCTGCCGTTTGATTCTTGCGCGTGGCTCGAGGTAGAAAAAGTGAGTGATGCTAACGCTAAAGTCGCAATCCAACTCGCCCTAAAAAGTTTAGTCTCAGGGGGGGCAGAGCAAATTCTCATGTGTCCAATCCGTTTAGAAGTACAAACGGTAAATCTACCACAGTTTAGACCGAGAATGCGTGAGCCCTTCCGAGCCATTTAACTAAAGCTAGCTAGTGCATGTCATTATCGATGTATCAAATAGGTGATTGTTTGCAGCAAACTAAACGCGAGTCGATGTTTTGCCGCCCGTCTCTTTTTCCGAGTCGGTTAATACTTGTTCAAAACTTGCCGGTTCGCGTTTTAGTTGAGCGCGAAGCGATGATTTCAGAGCTTGATAAATTTCTTGAAGCTCGGCCGTATGGTTTAGCTTTGAGTGATTCACTAATTGTTGTAAAAGATTGGCGCTCCGAAGTTCTAGAACGGTACCGTTGTGTCTCTCTAACGCTTTGGCGAATTTTAAAATCCAATTTAGGCTTGTCGCGTCCAGCTGGTCGGCTTGAAGCTTGGATATATCGATCTTAATCGTCATTACACACCTCCCCCAGTGTTCGGCCAGTATCTGGAGTTATGTCAAGTAGTTCAATGGACCTAGCTATATACCTTTTTGAGACTAAAGTCCTATAGGCTATGGTTGCTTACGTTCGCAATCTCATTGATCTATCGTTAGTATTTTTTGATTAATACGGTACCATTCGACCATGGTCACCACTCTTTTCAAGCGCCTGAACGACCCCTTTCCGAGCAAAGAAAGCCTCGGCGACAGTCTCTTAGGTCAACTTTATGTTTCGCTGTTTATTGCCGCGTTCCTTTATTTCTTCAAACCCTTCGGTATGAGATATGCCGACAGCCCGTTGTTTGTATCTCTCGCATTCGGCTTGGTGTCGTTTTTATTCGCCTCGAGTTTTGATCTGTTTTGTCGATACGCTCTCAAGATTCGCACAGACTTGCCCAGTTGGACACTTTTAAAGTGGTTGGTCTACGTCTTTTTGTTGGTGAGCTGGATCGCGTTAGGTAACTATTTATTACAAGCGTTTTTGTTTTGGGAGGATTTAGGCAGCATTTCGCTCTGGTTTCAGGTGTGGAAAGCGACCTTGCTTTTGGGGTCCTTTCCGATATTTTTTTCAGGTTTGATTATTCAAATGCGGGCCGCTCAGCTGAATTCAAAGCAGGCCCAATCTATTGAGTTGCCGCAATATGCCACGACACTCGAGTTTAGACCCAAAATCAGCTTTGAAAATGGTGTAAACGAGGTTTATGACTGCTTTGTTGATGAGCTTATATTGATCGAAGCAATGCAAAACTATGTCCAGCTAAGCGTTATGAAAAATAGCAAGGTTGAACGCGTGATGCTGCGACAAACTATCTCGAGCATATACGAGCAATTCCAAGCGATAGCTGCCGGCAGCGTTCAACGTTGTCATCGCTCTTATTTAGTTAATATCGAGAAAATTGCTAAGGTCAGTGGCAATGCTCAAGGTTTAAAGCTTAGCTTTGATGATTTAGAGGGCGTGCTTGTGCCTGTGTCTCGAAGCTATATTCCTCAATTCAAACAAGCAATGGCGGATGCAGTTCGTCCCTCATAGGAGGGGATTAAGCTGCCTTGTTTTGTTACTCGTCATTTAGGCGTGCAGCTCGTCCCAAACGTCTAGTAGGCGCGACCTTCGGCCCTTACAGTTAACTCATTAGAAACAAACAAACGTTTAATGGTGAGTTAGATGGCAACGATTTTTTCTCTCTTTTTAGTTCTTCATATTGCAGCGGGTTTTATTGCTCTTATTCTATTCTGGGCGCAGGCAGCGGGCAGAAAAGGGGGGGCACGACATAGGCTGCTTGGCCAATACTATCAGAGGTTGATGTGGACGGTTGTATTCAGTGCGGTGATTTTATGTGTCATACGTATTACTCAAGGCAATACTATTGGGGCGATGTTCTTGCTATTTCTTGCCTTGATCACTGCGAAGCCTCTTTGGATAGGCACGAAGGTGCTCGAGCTAAGGACTAAGTCTCAGCGCGCGACAAATCTGACTCGATACAACCAAGTTACCTTAGTGTTTAATCTCGTAATTGTGGTTACTGGTGGCGCGATGTTGCTCTACGGCTTGAAATCGAGCGGACAGTCCTTTGCCGTATTAATGATGATTTTTGGCGGGCTAGGGCTTAGTAATTTGTCTGATTTGATCGCTAGTCTTAAATCCATGAGATCTGAAGCCGCCATAGACTGGATGAGAGAGCACATTGTTTCAATGGGTACTAGTGGTATCGCTGCTCATACTGCTTTTTTGGTCTTCGGTGCGAGTCGGTTATTGCCGAACGTTGTGACTCAAAGCAGTTGGTCATTCATTCCTTGGGTCGCACCGGCTGTAGTAGGTACTATTTTAATTCGCAGGGCTGTTCATAAGTATCAGCCAGAGAAAAATGCAAAAGCCGCATAATTTTGTAATACAAAACTTGCATAGAAGGTCTTGAGGATTAAGTAAATCAGTACAAAGCGCCACTGGTGCGCTAAATTAATTTCTAGAACGAGGCCTTCCTATGCAACGCAATCTTTTAATCGTCGCCGCAACCCTAACGCTATTAGCTCAATCGACACTTTCATTTGCTTCCGGGGGATATTCTGGTGGCGGCGGTTTTAGTCGAGGAACCTCAGGCGTAGAGAATCAGCGGAGAGTCGATCAAACCTATGAAATTGGCAAATCCATTTTTAACGGCCGGGCACGTGGAGAGCCAAGCTTAGAGTATTGCGTTGACGTTGAGGGTGAGCGTCTACCGGTGAAACGGAAGTCTGTAAAGGGTTTCAAAAAAGGCACTTACGATGATTTCGCTCGCAGTCTATATCGCTGTGATGAGCCCGAAGCATTGATCGCAGAGAGTCTCACCCGCGATAGCTTATTGTATGTAATCTACTATTTGAATAAGCGCCATAAGCTTGATTTGCGCGGAGCTTAGATTTATCGCTAGACAAACCTACTCAGTAGATATATTTCCAAAAAGTCTCATTGTTCATGTAGAGCGTGAGGCTTTTTTAGTTTTGTGGTACGTGGAATCGAGAAAACGCTCGTTGTAAGTAGGGTGCACAGAGGTAAAGGACAAATAATGGTACGAACTCAATGGCTAAGATCCAAGCTGAGTGTTCGTAGGGTTGGAGCTCGGAGCTGCTCAAGTTAATTCCTGATGCATAACTTAAAAAGACAAATACTGATGCGGCCCAAGCCCAAACTGATGGTCTAAATACCGCAAATGGCAGCAACCAAACTAAATACCAAGCGTTGAAGGCGGGTGCGCACATGAATAAACCAGCATAGAGTAAATCGCCTCTAAGAGTGGTGTGCACAGGAGATTTGTTGTGTCTTAAGTGACTTAAAAGATAAAGCCCGGAGCCAATCGAAAACGTGCCTAGTAAACCAATTTTGACAGCCGAAATCGTAAGCCAGGGCCCAAGCACGGCATCGGCTATAAAATACAGAGGCGCGTTAAATAACCAACTGCTGCCCATCGCACTTAAGCCCTCTGGAAGCCAAGCTTGCTTTAGACCGAATGGCAGCGCGATCATAATCGAGGTAATTCCGAACGCTAGCCAAGCTCGCCAGCTAAATCGCAATAAGAACGGCACGAGCAAAATGGCAAACACTTTGATACCACAAGCAAGCGCTAGTAGGCCCCCAGCAAGTAACATTTGCTTTCGCTGAACAACAAGTAAGGCTATAACCACGAATGCCACGCCTAGTACGTCGGGGTGCGCGCTGATGACAAATTCTTTTATTACTAGCGGTGACCATGCGTAAAGCAGCACTGAATTAGGTTTT
Source organism: uncultured Arenicella sp. (assembly GCA_947499305.1). Classification (GTDB taxonomy): domain Bacteria; phylum Pseudomonadota; class Gammaproteobacteria; order Arenicellales; family Arenicellaceae; genus Arenicella. The sequence continues at coordinate 192,703 of CANMNN010000003.1, forward strand.
GCTAATTGCAATAAAACCAGTATGACGATGATATCAGCGATGCCCATAAATAGCTGCAGTGGCCAAACTTCTCCAGGTGAAATCAAATAGGCTAATGCAAATACCCATTGAATGGTTGGGCCATACACGGTTTTCACGTCGGGATAGTTGATGCCATCGAGAATCGCTTCAAAGCGTTCGTTTAAATTTTCTGATGCGAAAAAGTCAGCTGGCGCGATCTCATAGGGAGATCCGAGTTCGATGGTCATGCGCGCATCCCAAAGGTAGCGATAGAAATCGTCCTCTAGAATAGGGAAGCTACTGAGCCCAATTAGACGAAAAAGAATCGCAAAAGTGAGCAGCAGCCAGACTTCTATTTGTTTGCCTTCACGCTGGTAAATATACCAAAGAGCAAAGCTCATAGAAGCGCACGTCACTGCGACCCAAAGCAACTGGCTAAGTGTTGCGTCTCCATAGTATTGAGATTGACTTGCAAGGTAGCCGTACGCAAGCGCTGACAGCAGGCCAAGGGCAATGGCGATATTATTCGGCGTATATTGAAAGCTTTGAGCGTGCATTGCGATTCGTAATCAATTGATAAATGGAGTTCTAGTGCCTATTCTGGTAAGGAAATTCGAGGTAAAAAGGTCTTATAAGTGGCAAGCCAAATGAGTTTTGCATGAGCACAGTGTTGTTGCTTTGGGAAACTTGTTTTCAGATGTTTGTTCAATTTAATCGGAGACGCCCTATGTCCTACTATCATCAACGTGTTGCTGTCATCATACCCGCTTTTAATGAAGCGCTCAGTATTAAGTCTGTGGTCGATGAGCTGCGAGCACTTAAGGCGCCACAGAACCGTGACTTGAATTTGATTGACGACATAATTGTGGTTAACAATGGGTCCACTGATGGCACTGCCGAAATAGCTAAGGAGGCTGGTGCAAATGTATTTAGTGAGTTTCGCCAAGGGTATGGTTATGCATGCTTGCGTGGTATTGAACAGCTTGAACGAGTTGGTAGAATAGCCCCTGATACTGTGGTATTTGTTGATGGTGATCATTCTGTTGACGCCAGCGAAATTGAGCTTTTACTCCATTCAATTGCCGATGGCAATGATTTGGTTGTTGGTAGCAGAGTTGCCGACCTTCAAGAGTCGCAAGCCATGAGCCCTCACCAACAGTTTGGCAATGAGCTTGCGAGTGCACTGATTCGACTGCTTTGGAAAGCGCCGATCACCGATCTCGGGCCGTTTCGGGCTATTCGTTACTCGTCGTTAAAACAGCTTGATATGCAAGACCAGCGTTTTGGCTGGACCGTAGAAATGCAAGTTAAGGCGATTCAGGCTGATATGGCATATTCGGAAGTGCCTGTAACCAGTCTTAAGCGAATCGGTGTATCTAAAATCAGCGGCACGGTACGAGGGACTATTGGTGCCGCCGTTGGAATTTTTTCAATGGTATTCAAGCTTTACTGGCGCGAAGCTAAGTTTTTAGCATCGTTAAAATCGGCAATAGAATAAAGACAAGCGACTTTTTATGATGTTTGGAGTGATTAGCGTTTAGGTAAAAAATTGTCAGTACTTTGAATCTGCTTGGCATACGTTCATAATGGTCGTATTACAAAAAGGTTAGACGAGACTGATCATGAAAAACTTAGTAATTGTTTTGCTTCTGCTCGCAGGAGTTGCATTCGGTGGCAAATTCGTTATTGAGAAACGCTACGAGAGCAAATTGGATGATGCGATTGCAATGGCGCGCGGCTTTGCCGAGATTAGCTATGACAACGTTAAAATCGACCTTGACGGATCTATCTCCCTGAACGGTCTGAGCGTGCTGCCTGCGGCTTTCGAGCAAAGTATCGATTTCGGGCGGATACGAGCGATCTCGTCTGATCGGCTCATGGCTGTTAATAATTTCAGCGCATTTGACAGCGGCAAGTTTCCAGAGCGTTTTGAACTCTCTTTTGACCGAATGTCGCTTCCGGTAGAAGAGTTCGAAAAATTACCGGCTGAGCAGCTCTGGGGTCCAGGCGGTGCCAAAGAATGCCGCAGCTTAATGACCTCTTATAATTATTCCAGTGCCGGATATTCGCGAATTGACGCTGATTTGCGAATGGCTATCGATTTCAGCGACATCTACAACGCCGTAGCGAACGTCGATATATTCGATCAAACTTCGAGCACTAGCCTAGAATGGGTTGTCGACGCAAGCCAAGTAAAGTCGGTCGCTACTGGCCGGTCAAATCAGTTACCGATTTCTGAGATTAATGCTAGCTTTTCGATTGAACCTGATGCGGCTGAGCGGTTTAATCAGCAATGCGCTGATCACTTTAAAGTGACGCCGGATGTATTCCTAGAAAAAGTTGCAGGCTCAACAAAGTATTCAGAGAACAGTTTTGGTGTCGATCTAGGGCCCAAAATGCGTGATGCTTTGGTTAAGTTTATGCGCGGAGGCAGCGAGTTCAGTCTTAAGTCAAAACCATCATCGCAGCTTAAAAAAATGGAGCAGCTCAAGTTTTACAAAACCAAAGATATTCTGCGCTGGATGAACTTAACAATTGAACTCGACGGTGAATCTCTGCCTCTGACAGAATCTGTATTAGAGGCGGAAGAGCAAGCCTTGGAGAAAAAGAAGCAGGCACAGCAAAAAGCTGAGGTAAAACCTACTTATACAATTGTTAGCGCGAGCAGCGTGGAGCGTTATATCGGTCGTTGGGTTAGAATTACGCGTACTAACTCACGCAAGTCGATCGAGGGAAAGTTGTCTGGAATCAACGCTGACAATCGCCTAATGATAGACATGTTTCAACATGGCGGTCTCATGACTCAAACCGTTGTGCGGAGTGAAATTAAACGTATTGAAGTGTTGAATAAATAGTGGCGTCGGCTGTCATTTATACTTTAATAGTTAAGAATTGGTGATGCAGGTTTGACTATCCTTATTGGCCATCTTGACCTGAGTTCGTTGTCCTAGACTCTTATTGAAGTGTCTAGCGCTCAGCAAATTAACGATTTTACGATCGAGTTAGGCCAGGGCTCAGAGCTCGGTCTTGCTGTCGCGCTCGCGGCGATGATGTTTTCGGTCGCGCTCAATCTTTCTCCTTCGAGTTTTAGTTTTTTGCGAACTAACCCTCGCTCCTTTTTAGTCGGGCTATTCGCACAGCTTATCGCATTGCCGTGTTTGACTCTTATTCTTTGCTATGTAATCGCGCCTATGCCATCCGTTGCTCTTGGCATGATATTGATTGCTTGTTGCCCTGGTGGCAATGTCTCCAATATGTTGGTGCTATTAGCCCGCGGCAATGCAGCTTTATCGGTTTCGCTGACAGCCTTTTCAAGTGTAAGTGCGGCGTTTATCACGCCCATCGCTATTATATTTTGGAGCGGATACTATCCCCCGACAGCTAAACTGTTGACTACGATTGAATTCGACAAGTTTACATTCTTGATTCAAACGGCGACCGTGCTTGGTTTACCATTATTGTTTGGTATTTTGTGCAATGTTCATTTACCAAGAATTGCTCAGCTAATACGAAAGCCGTTAGTGACTCTCTCGAGTGGTTTGCTGTTATTAATTGTTATTGGTGGTGCTGTTCAGTACTGGCACGCGTTTCTTTCGATTGGTACCGGTCTGCTAATCATTGTCGCCTTTCACAATTCCGCGGCGTTTTTGCTGGGGAACACTATCGCGCGAGTTGCGCGTGTAGGGTCAGCCGACCGAAGGGCGCTTAGCTTTGAAGTTGGTATCCAAAACGCCGGATTGGGGATTGTGATATTGTTGACGCAATTAGGAGGTCTTGGTGGTGCATTGGTTGTTGCTGGTTTATGGGGAACTTGGCACATTATTGCGGGCCTAGTATTGGTTGCGTTGTTTAGGTTAAATCCAAAACTTTAAACCATATTCGAAATTATAGTGTTTAGTATTAAAAAATAGAGTTCAAATTGAGCTTACATCTTAACTGGCGTGGGGCACGCTCGAGGAGATTATATGCATGATTTTAAGATCATAAATGGTTCTATCGTTGATGGGACTGGGGTTGCGGCGTATCGCGCGGATATTGCTGTTACCGATGGAGTGATTTGTGAAATGGGAAATGTTACTGGTAATGCTGAGCGAGTTATTGATGCGCAAGGCAAGCTAGTAACGCCAGGCTTTATCGATATTCACACACACTACGACGGCCAAGTATCTTGGGATCAAGAACTAATGCCATCGGTTAACCATGGCGTCACTACCGCAGTGTTGGGTAATTGTGGCGTGGGCTTTGCGCCGTGCCGAGCATCTGATCGAGATCAATTAATCAAGCTGATGGAGGGTGTTGAAGACATCCCCGGTACAGCCTTGCACGAAGGCATTGATTGGCAATGGGAAACATTCCCAGAGTACATGGATGCAATTGAAAAAATTCCGCACACGATTGATTTTGCCGTGATGGTGCCGCACGACCCATTGCGCGTTTACGCCATGGGCGAGCGCGCGATGTTTGATCGTCAGGCTAATTCGGATGAAATTGCTCATATGAAAGCCTTAGTGCGTGAAGCGATGGAAGCTGGTGCAGTTGGTTTTTCCACTGGTCGCAGTGATTCGCATAAAACTGCCGATGGCGATTGGACCCCCGCAAGTGAAGCGGCGCAAGAAGAACTGGTTGGTATTGCTAGCGCGTTTCAAGGTCTAGATTATGGTGTATTGCAGGCGGTGAACGACTTTGACATGCTGCGACCAGAAGATAATTTTGAGCATGAGTTCAGCATTATGCAGGCCTATTTCGAAGCCAGTGGTGGCCGCCCCGGTTCAATGTCGTTAATGCAACGCGATTTTGCGCCTAACGATTGGCTTAAAATAATCGCTGGCAGCGAGAAAATGAATGCCGATGGCTTAGATATCAGTTTGCAAGTAGCACCGCGCGCGATTGGCGTTTTTAATGGTCTAAACTGCACCTTTCATCCGTTGATGGCTCACCCTAGTTATATTGCTATACGAGACAAGAGTTTGTCAGAGCGCGTGGCTATCATGCGCGACCCTAGCTTTAAGAAACAGTTGCTAAGTGAAAAGCCAGTGCAGCTTGCAGGGCCTGGTTCTTCGGTGCCGCCGATGGTCGATATGATGATCGGCCGCTATGAGGAAATTGCCGAAAAACTATTTAAGCTGGATCATCTAGGTGTGGTCGACTACGAGCAAGGCAACGATACGTCGATAGCCGGTAAAGCTCGAGCTGCTGGAGTTAGCGTCTGGGAGCAAGCTTATGATGTGATGCTTGAGGACGATGGTAACGCTCTGGTTTACTATCCCGTGTTTAACTACACGGAAATGAATTACGACAACGTATATACCATGTTGACACACCCGAAAGCGCTGCCAGGATTGTCTGACGGCGGTGCACATGTGGGAACCATCTGCGATGCGAGCTTTCCTACTTACTTACTCACTTATTGGACTCGCGACCGTAAGCAAAAAGATCGCTCTAGTATAGAGCTTGAACGCGCGGTGCAAATGCTTACAGCTGATGGCGCCGATTATTTAGGGATGCGCGATCGAGGGCGTTTGAAAATAGGGCAGAAGGCCGATATCAATATTATTGACTACGATGCCTTGAGCCTTGGTGTGCCTCAAATGGTTGAGGATTTGCCGGCAGGCGGCCAGCGCTTATTACAGCCTGTAAGCGGTTATGTGGCTACGTTTGTTGGGGGTGAGCAAGTGGTCGCCAATGATCAAGTACTTGACGCGAGGCCGGGTAAATTGGTTCGAATGGCCGGCTAGCTCTTAGTGGTGGTAAGCCTCTAATCTCATAGTTTAGGAATACAGGCCTAGAGTAAAAAGATAGCCCAGTAGTGACACACGCTGCCGCCCACGACGAATAGGTGCCATATTTCGTGGCACCACGGAAACCAGTTATCTAGCACATAAAATACCACGCCGGCGGAGTAAACTAAGCCGCCGGCAACCAGCAGCGCAAACCCCATTTCAGACATGCCTGCCATCATTGAGTCGAGCGTAAACACGCAGGCCCAGCCCATCATTAAGTAGATGACGATGGGGATAATACGCGGGCCTTTAATCGGAAGGTTCTCAATGACCATGCCAATTACCGCTAATCCCCAGACCACACCAAATAGCCACCATCCCGTTGCCCCCTTTATCGCTACTAGCGCAAATGGCGTATAAGTACCGGCTATAAGCAAGTAAATGGCAAGATGATCGAAACGCTGAAACACGTCTTTAGCTCGGCCTTGAAAGCTGTGATACAGGGTTGAGGCGAGATACAGAAGAAATAGGGTGATGCTATAAACCGTATAACTCACGATCTTTAGAGTGTTGCCTTCAACGGCTGCCAGTGTAATCAACACTGAAGCCCCGACCAAAGCTAGGGCCGCTGCAACTAGGTGACTAACGCTATTAAAAATTTCGCCTTTGTACATGAGATTGGTGTGGGTAATTATTTAGAATCAAGAGCCGCTTGATACAGGCTATTAAGGGGTTTGGCGAAGACATTGCGAACCATTGGTTCAAATAAATCTAATGAGAGTTTGGGTTTTCGGTCATCAAATGCCAAGTCATCATAATGGTCTACAAAACGCAGCGTGCGTTGATAATACGGGTGGTCTTGAAATTGCTCACGCATATTTCGGTCAATGCCAAGATAGTGGAAAAAATTGTAGCCCTGAACCACCGCATGATGTTTGATCATCCAAAGGTTTTCTTCGCTTATAAATGGTTCTAGTATGGATGCCGCCACATCAGCGTGGTTAGCGCTACCTAGCGTGTCACCGATGTCATGTAAGAGTGCACAAACTACGTATTGTTCATCTTCGCCTGCCTCAGCTGCAAGCTCCGCGGTCTGTAGGCTGTGTTGCAATCGATCAACTGGGAAGCCCCCATAGTCGGAGTCTAGTAACTGCATATGCGCCAAGACCCTATCAGGCAGCTTACTAAAGAAGGCCATTTGTTCGCCCATAATGGTTTGCCAATCTTCTGCGGTACTATCGGACATTTTATGAAACTGCGCGCGCATACATAACTCCTGAGGTTAGGTTCGTCATCATATTGTAGGGCCCTGACTTGAAGGTCAAGACTAATGCTACGTGAAGCCTTGCAAAAGTCATGTATGATGGGGCTGCAAAAGGCAGTTTAGTTGTCTAATTTTCTAATTCAGAGGCCGTTAAGAGCTTGCTAGTAGTCATCGCTAGAATTGTTAACATCTCCAATGTCATCGCAGTCTTGGCTTTGCTGAGCTTTCTTTGCTTGTCCGCTAACGCCTCGGCACGCTGGAAAGACAATGATTTAGAATGGACACTCAAGCGTGACCGAAACGGCATTCAGGTCTATTTGGCCAAAATGCCAGGCTCAAAATTTCGGGCAATATTATCGACCATGGAAGTTGATGTGCCGCCTCAAGAACTTGCCGCGCTAGTGATGGACTTGGAGAATTGCCCCAACTGGGCGGCAATGTGTAAATCGGCTGAAGTTGTCGAGCAAATATCGCCGAGTGAGAGCTATGTTCGCTCTGTTAACGACGCGCCGTTTCCTGTTCGTGATCGCGATGTTGTTGCCAAAGTGGAGTGGTTCTATGATCGTGATAGCGGCAAGATTTTCATGCACAGTGATGCGACTCCTCAAAAAATACCAAAACAAAAAGGGCTAGTAAGAGTGAATGTCGCTTCCTCTGAATGGCATTTCACGCCGCAAGAAAATGGTAAAGTATTGGTTGAGAATTACGCACACATAGACCCCAATGGAAAGATTCCAGCTTGGATACTCAATCTAATGATTGTTGAATCGCCGTATAAAACCTTAAAAAATATGCGCGAATTAGCCTTAACCGGCCGTTACAAAGGAGTTGAGTTGGCCTTTATCAAAGACTCTTTGTAAGGTCGAAGACATTAAGTCGACCAGAGCAAATTATAATTGCTTAACAACAAATTAGTTTACTAAGAGAACCCTATGATTACACTTCACCATCTGCGTATTGGCCGCTCACTTTTTACCGTATGGTTACTGGAAGAAGCCGGCGCTGATTACGACTTAAAAGTGTATTTACGTGATCCAGACACAATGCGCTCGCAGGCCGACCTTAAAGCTGTTCACCCTTTAGGCAAAAGCCCTGTTATTGAAGATGGCGATTTGATGCTAACCGAGTCTGGAGTTATTACCAATTATATCCTCGAGAAGTTCGATAGCGATCATACCTTGCACCCGAGCAAAGACGATCTTGCGGCTTGGGCAAAGTATCAACAATGGCTTGCGTACTCAGAAGGCTCAGTTTTCGCACCCTTGCTATTGAAAATGTTAACGCTCAGAAGTGGAATTGATCACCCTGTTATTACGCCTTTTAGTGATGCTGAAATCAAATTGCATTACGGTCACATCGTTAGTCAACTCGGAGACAATGATTATATTCTTGGTGATCAGTTCAGCGGTGCAGATTTTGGTATCTGTTACGTTGTGTCTATGGGAGAGCGCCTAGGTCAGCTTGCTGATTATCCGGTTTTGCAAGCTTATATGCAGCGCTGTATGAGCCGCCCTGCATTTCTGCGGGCAGTAGAAAAAGCGGTCGAATAATAGGTCAAATAAGCATTCTCAATATTTTCGTCCAAAGTGTTTCTTAGTTTGCAAACGCAGCAGTTCGGCAGCATCGTGTTGCCGAAAGATCTACAGATCGCGAATACCAAATATAAACAAGAAGCAAATCACTGACGTGATAACTATAATAAGCAGATGCTTAGGAAATCACTACATCGTTATCTCGGCTTGGCGCTGAGTGTTATTTTGCTAGTCATCAGCGTCACTGGCGTGATGCTCCTTTGGAAAAAAGAGTATCTTTGGCTAAGCGTTGACGGATCTCGGGAGATAATCGCTCCGTATCAGTTGCCGAATGCGATCGAGACAATTGAAAACCATTACGCCGAAAACGAAGTGCTGTTTATTCAGCTCTATAGCGAAGACTTAAGTATTCATAAGGTTTTTTTAAGTGACAGACGCTATGCGTGGCATACACAGCATGGCGAGTTTATACAGCAATGGAAAGCCAACGAACGATTCGAAGATTTGATTCTCGATTTACACCATCGTTTTTTATTGGGAAATGCGGTTGGCTTGAATATCGCAGGCTTTGGCGGCTTGTTCGGTTTGTTGCTTATTATCCTAGGTATTTCGATTTGGTGGCGAAGGCGGCAGACGTTGTCTAACGGTTTTATGCTACGACGTATATTGTCTAGAGAATCGCTCATCAAAGGGAATAGTGTAATTCGCGGACGTCTTATTATAAGTCATGGTAACTTGGGAGCCGTATATGCAATACCATTTATGCTGCTACTAGTAACCGGTGTAATACTTGTATACCCCGTCGAGTCCCGCTGGCTCGTTCTAGAATCTACCGGCCTCATGCGCGAAGCAAACATCGATAAAACAAACTTTTCCGAACTCTCCAAAGCTCGGGGCTTTAGCGAGATCGAGCACTTCGAAGGTGACCTTGTTTCGTGGCACGACATGATTGTCGCAGCGCGCGAACGATTCCCGAATTCCCAGATTCGATCTGTCCAACCGTCTCGTCTGGCAGGCCCAGATGCAATCGCAAAGCGTGTAGTTAGCCTTCAACAAGAGCGCGGATGGCACCGACTGGGGCGTACATCGATGACGTTTTTTGCAGACGGCCAGGTTAAGATTCGCGACGAGTTAAAGCAGGCCATGGCCTTACGCGTCTTTGGTTTTTCATACCCTTTGCATACTGCCAAGCTTGGACTATTGTATAAATTGTTTCTAACTATGGTCGGCTTGGCGCTCGCCCTTGTTTGTCTATTTGGCATAGCATCGTATTTTAAAAAACGCCCCTAATATCTTAACGGGCACGAATAGGGGCGCCGAGCCAAACCGGTTTTGCCTTATTTATTGGACTGCTATGAACGGGCCGCTATAGTGTGGCGATTACGAATAGGCAATTACTTCGAGTTCTAAGCCATCTATGAGATGGCAATAGAAGCTTCTGCAAGGACCGTAGTCTCTATCATTGAAAGGCGAGAGGTCTAAATCTACTGCTCGTAGGCGAAGCCTTTTCAGATCGTCAACGACCACGCCAATATGGTTTAAATTATGGATAGTGCTGTGATCTCTTTGATGGTTTTCAACTAGTTTACTATTTCTGTAGATCGCCATATATGAACTCGCTCCACCAACGTGTACGGTGTAGCCGTCGTCCATCGATGCGCCAGACCATCGCACCTTCCAGTTAAATAGTTGGCACAGTTGCTCCGCAAGTTTGTCGGGGTCACTGGCGCTCAAGTTCACATGCTCAATTGTCGCTTCGAGTGAGTTCTTGTTTTGTTCGTTTGTCATAATTTTCTCCCAAGTATTTTTGTCTCAAGGACGTTAGTTAGAATTTGCATTTCAAGGCAAATTTGCTTGATGAAAAATTATCTTAATATCTCAAGTTAACTTGAGGTAAAGTGTTTTTTTATAAAAACTTCGAAAACGCTAGCGGCTCTACGTGGCGCGAGATATCAATAGGAAAGCGGGGAGAAATATGAAGTCAAAAGAAGGTATAAATACCAAGAAAAATGCGATGCTGAGTATTGGTGAGCTTGCGACTAGAACCGGTACATCAGTCTCGGGAATACGTTTCTATGCCGACAAGTCATTGATACACGCAGCAAGAAGCAATAGTGGGCACCGAATTTTTGCGCGTTCGGTAGTGCGCCGAGTATCGTTTATTTTGATTGCACAAAAACTTGGCTATTCTTTAGCCCAAATATCAAAGGCTTTGCAAGCCTTGCCAGAGGAGCGCACGCCAAGCAAAGCCGACTGGTCACGCTTAAGTAGGGCTTTTAGCCAAGATATTCAAAGCAAAATCGATGAATTAGAAACACTGAAATCGAAATTAGATGAGTGCATTGGTTGCGGTTGCTTATCCTTAGCAAGTTGCAAGCTGTATAACAAAGATGATGCTGCCGCCGACTTAGGCGCCGGCCCCCGGTATCTACTGGGTGATAAGCCTAGTGACCTGAACGACACTAAGCAGTGAAAATTAGAAACCAGAATCAAAAACGTCGCTCATCGAGCTCTACTCGGCGGCGACGTTTAAGTATTAGTATCGATCACATTAGTGACCGATAAATTCTTAACTCTCAGACGGGATTACCAGATCAGATTTCGGGAAATCGCTGAACGGGAAAGGTCGTTGGTCGCTATTAAATGTGACATAACGAAGAATCTCTTGGACATAGCGGCTTAGGCTATCACCGAAGCTGAGTAGTTGTTGATTAGGTGCTCCACCGATGAGGGTGAAAGCGCACTGCGCGATTACTACTGCAGCTACCACGAACTGAGTTAAGTAAAAAGCGACCCAGAATAAGGCAACGAATAGAACACGCGTCCAGCCTGCGTTGCCTTCATATTGATTTGACATAAAAACCTCCAAAGTTGTTTCAATCTAGTTACTCGAGTTTTAGATATAAGGGCATATAAACGTTTTTAAAGATTATTGAGAATAATCTAAGGGCCGACCCAAGTTGGCCGTTTATTTATTCGACTTCAAAGCCAACAATCCTTTTGACAGTCTAGCGCTTCCGTTGTACCATCTTATTTATCATATAAATATACAGAGGCGGCTAAGTGTCGCTTATTGCTTGAATTTTAGGCTGAGAATTATCGTTAGCGCACACGATTTGAGCGCGTCGGGAAGACGCTCCCCGCGGAGGATGTATCATGAAAATCACAAACTTTAGGCTTTACTCGGTAAAGCCCAGATGGCTCTTTCTAGCGATAGAGACTGACGAAGGCATCACAGGTTGGGGCGAGCCCGTGATCGAAGGCCGTGCACACTCCGTAGCCGCTGCAGTTGAAGAGCTCTCAAGTTATTTAATCGGGAAAGACCCTCGGCGTATTAATGATCATTGGCAAACGATGTATCGCGGTGGGTTTTATCGAGGTGGTCCGATACTCATGTCGGCGATTGCTGGTATCGATCAGGCGCTTTGGGATATCAAGGGTAAAGCGCTCGGCCAACCAGTGTATGAGCTACTTGGCGGCTTAGTTCGCGACAAAATGAAAACCTACTCATGGGTTGGTGGTGATGACCCAGCTGAAGAAAGCTCGCACATGCGCAGCTTAATGCAAAGTGGTTGGGATACTTTTAAGTTAAATGGCTGTGGGCGATTGCAAATAATTGATGGGCATCGCGCGGTAGATCAAGTGGTCGAGCGTATTGGTGCGATCCGTGCTGACCTCGGTAATCAGGTCGATTTTGGCTTAGACTTTCATGGTCGCGTATCGGTACCAATGGCAAAAGTGTTGCTACGTGAACTTGAACCGTTTCGGCCCCTATTTGTTGAAGAACCTGTATTAGCAGAGCAGGCAGAACAGTATTCAGAACTGAGTCGAGGAACGAGTATTGTGCTTGCGGCTGGTGAGCGTATGTTTAGCCGATTCGAATTCAAACGTGTATTTGAATCGGGTGGCATAGGAATTGTACAGCCAGATCTTTCGCACGCCGGTGGCATCACAGAGTGTATGAAAATTGCATCAATGGCCGAAGCTTATGACGTCGCTCTGGCACCGCATTGCCCGCTAGGCCCGATCGCTTTAGCTGCTTGTTTAGCGGTCGACTTTGTATCGCACAATGCGGTTATTCAAGAGCAGTCTATGGGTATTCATTACAACCAAGGCGCGGAATTACTCGACTACGTTAAAAACAAAGACGACTTCGCGATTACAGACGGCTACATTAAGCCATTAAGTAAGCCGGGCTTAGGCGTGGAAGTTGATGAAGATCACATTAAGGAAATGGCCAAAGAAGGCTGCGATTGGAAAAACCCAATTTGGCGCCACGAAGATGGGTCAATTGCTGAGTGGTAGCGGACGACTGATGAATGGCGTGTTTTGCGCTTGCGTGAACACACATTGTCGCGTGAAGGTGTTGGCACTAAAAGGTGTTAGTCCCCTTCTTTCAAGGCTGTGACGATGGTGTCTAATGCATTATCCATTAAATACGCTGCGTTCTTGGCTGCTTGCTCAGGGTTGCCTGCGACTATCGAATCGTAAATCATTTTATGTTCAGCGTGATTGCCTGCACGGACACCGGTTCGCATATTGGTAAAGCGAATACTGACTCTCAAAGTGGTGTCGATGATACGGCCCAATTGCATGAAGAAACGGTTTTCACTAGCATCCAAGATGCTCAGGTGAAATGCGATGTCTGATTCCAAAGGATCATCGAGTCCGGACTCGGCTTGTTTCATTCGATCCAGCGCCTTGGATATTAATTCAATTTTATCCGCGTTTTGGCGTTGAGCCGCAAGCATTGCTGCCTCGGGTTCTACCGCAACTCGGAGCTCCGTGAATTCACGCAGCAATTCAAGCGAAGGGTTCGAGTCGCGCATCCATCGGAGCACGTCGGCATCAAATAAGTTCCACTCAGACTCTGGTAGCACTCGAATACCTTGGCGTGCACGTGAGGTAATCAAGCCTTTAGCGGCGAGCGACTTTACAGCCTCTCGCGCAGCGCTTCGAGATACATTAAGTTGTTCGCAGAGAACGGCTTCACTCGGCACAGGATTGTGTTCGCCGTATTGCCCGTTGATAATCGCATTGCCAAGAGTATCTGCAACTTGTTGTGTGAGGTTCATGCCTCTATTTGGACGATTCATTCAATGCGCTACAAAGTTCTGGATTTAATTTTAGTCACATTGTATATAAATATGATAAATGCCGCAATTTATTGATACTTTTGAGAGAACGATTGAAATATCGTATTTATATGATAATATAATTCGCATTATTGCATCAAAGAATGCATTCAGTATTAATAAAAGGGCTTGTAATCACAGTTAGACAACTGTTCGTCAAGTCTGACTACTTATCACTTATCAAAGGAATCTTCATGACCGCTCAAATTCATTATTCAGGCGACTCCTCTGACGCGCGCGTATTCACCCTCTCTAACGAGAACATTAGTTACCTATTTCGAGTGTCACCAGAAGGCTTGCTTGAACATATGCATTTCGGTGAACTCATCGAGCCGTCAATGGCATACCCCAGTCAAGCCAAACGTTTACACCGTGGTTGTGTACTGGAATTCCAAGATTCCAAATACTATAACTTGAGCGATGTTCCTCAAGAATATCCAGTATTTGGTACCAGTGATAATCGATTGCCTGCTCTGCAAATGATTAACGGCGACGGTAACAGTACACATGTATTTCGATACCAAGATCATGAAATCCTAAACGACAAGCCGGCCCTAAGTGGCCTTCCAAGTGCGAGAGGTGGGCAGAGTTTGAGCTTGCTTGTGCGATTGCACGATGAGGTTGCTGAGATATCTCTCGAGCTTTGCTACACGGTATACGATGAGCACGACGTTATCGCGCGTTCCTCTAAGATTATCAATCAAGGCAATCAACGAGTGACTATTTCTCGCGCTATGAGTTCATGTTTAGATCTACCTGCAGCTGATTACGATCTGCTGCATTTGAAAGGGTCTTGGGCGCGCGAGATGAATCAAGACCGATTGGCGGTACCGAAAGGTCGTTTTACGATTGAATCGTCAACTGGTACAAGTGGCAACGTGCATAACCCGTTTCTCGCGATCATGGACCAGAGTGCCACCGAGCGAGCAGGGCGCGTATTCGGCACTGCCTTTGTATATAGTGGAAATTTTGCTATCAACGTAGAGCAAGGTGAATTTGATTCAGTGAGAGTCACCACTGGCATTAACCCGTTTAACTTTCAGTGGCACCTAGACGCTGGAGAATCCTTTACTACACCTGAATCACTCCAAGTGTTCAGCCCCAGCGGGTTGAATGGCATGAGCCAGATCTGGCACAAATTCATTAAGCAAAAGATTAGTCCTAGCCAATTTCAGGGTCAAGCACGTCCGACCTATCTAAATTCATGGGAAGCTGCTTACTTCGATATCAACGAAGATCGTGTTCTGGAACTGGCCGACCGTACAAAATCATTGGGCCTTGAAATGTTGGTGGTTGATGATGGTTGGTTTGAAGGTCGCGACGATGACACCACTTCTTTGGGCGATTGGTATTCGGATAAGAGAAAATTCCCTAATGGAATTGAAACCGTCGCCGAGAAAGTCAAGCAAAAGGGGCTTAAGTTTGGATTGTGGTATGAGCCGGAGATGGTTAACCCGAACAGCCAGTTGTATCGCGACCATCCAGATTGGATCATCGGGGTGCCTAAGCGAGTGAGTTCCAAAGGTCGTAACCAGCTCACTCTAGACCTGTCACGACAAGACGTTCAGGATTATCTGTTTGAGCGTATCGATAGTGTCTTAAGTAGCGGGCATATCGACTATGTGAAGTGGGACATGAACCGCACTATGAGTGAAATTGGTAGCTTTGCTCTACCCGTCGATAGGCAGCTCGAGACTCCACACCGGTATATGTTAGGTCTTTATAAGCTACTCGAAAAAATCGTGGCTAAGCATCCGAATGTTTTGTTTGAGAACTGCGCCTCGGGTGGTAATCGCATGGACCTCGGTATGCTTAGCTATATGTCGCAAACTTGGACCAGTGACATGTCGGAACCGATCGGCCGCTTGCCGATTGTTAATGGTGCGTCATACCTGTTTCCGCCTTGTATTATGGCCTCATATATTTGTCCCGTGCCGAGTCATTTGAATGGACGTCAAGTATCTTTAAAGACACGAGCAGAAGTTGGTTTTTTCTGCGCGGCACGCGGACTTTCATTAAATGCGGAAGATGTGGATAAAGATTTTGAGGGCTTAAAGCATTATGCCAAGTTGTATCAAGACACCGCAGACGACGTTGTTAATGGCCAATTCTTTCGCGTAAAGTACAGCGACAATGAGGTGGTTTGGCAGCTCAACTCCAGCGACGGAAGCACGGTTTATCTTGGCTACTTTCACATTCTGTCGGCCGCGAATCTTCCGTTTAGAAAAGCGCGCTTAGTTGGGCTAGACTCTAATGCGCGGTACCAGCTTAAGGACAGCGAACTCGAATTTGGTGGCGACGCCTTGATGTACATGGGTTTAGATATGCCGTATGTTTGCGCCATGCAGCCCGACGAGGCCGACTACCTAGAAATGGGGGACTTCTCGTCGCGCTTGTTTATCTTAAAGCGAGCAAATGCTGTTCAATAGAGTCTATTTGCTTCGTAGAAATTGTAAACCCACTCCCCAGCGATCAGGAAAGCCCGGCCAGGGTTCAGTGAGTTTGCCATCGGCCTGTTTGACTTGGGTGGCGAACTCACGAGTAGGTAGAAATTTTGCAGCCTGCGAGTCGTCTTTAAGATGCGTGTTTAGAAATGCCAATACCATGTGTTTGTTTACGCGGGTTATTGTTTCAGAGTTCCACGCAGGCTCAAAATAATGGCCAAGATCTAAATCGTTCTCATACGCCGCTTTTGGTGCAGGGTGCGCCGCGATATTGTGTCGTGCATTTTGATAAACCAATAAGTATTTGTATTCTGAGCCGAGCTGTTCATAGAGCTTTTTAATGCCGTTCTCAAAACCTGATACGTCGTCATAATCGCCTCCGACAATTAAGCTAGGCACACTTATGTTAGCCAGCGATTGAGCTTGATGGACTCCTTGCTCTCCGCCCCAGGGCGCGAAGGTGATCATGGCTTTCCAACGTGGATCTGTCTTATCCCGGCCAGCTGAGCATGTGCTCAAAAACGTGCTAAGTGCTTCGCTTTGATCGTTTGGCACGGCCATGCCTTGAACGAATTCCTTACTAAATTCATAACAGCCGCCGACTGTATTGATCGCGCCATATCCGCCCATGGAGTAGCCAATGATTGCGGCATTATCATGGTCTATCAGCTTGGAGAAGGGCGAGTCAGTCTGAGTCAACGCTTGTAAAACAAATTGTTGATCTCTAGCTCGGTTATACAGTGTACTGGGAAATCCAGCTCCGCCGTTTTTAACAAAATCGATATCTTTATTGGTGGAGTCCGTGTGGTCGATGCTGGCGACTACATAGCCATGACTCGCTAAATGCTCTCCAAGATAAAACATCATGCTGCGATAACCAGTATAGCCATGCGATAGAACCACCAAAGGAGCTGGCTTGAGTTCACCATTCGCGCTAGCATCGCGAATCGCCTGACCTTGCAGGCTAAATGGTTTGCCTGAACGGGTTTGATCTTGGTATACCGCATTTACTACCTTGCTATCAGCAACTGCAGCTGAGGGGTACCAAACTTCGACGGTAATGGGGCGATCGTAAACACTTTGAAAATCTATAGTATTAACTTGATTCGGGTTACTGAGTTTGAGCGTTCTCACTCCTACAGCGTACTTGCCACTATTAGCCAGCTCTGGAGTGGCAGTTGGTTGTGAACTAAAGAGCTGCTCCGCGATTTGTGCCGAAGACACTTGAGTGGTCATGATGCTTATGGCTCCGAGTGCTGATATAACGAGTGTTTTCAAATTAGAGAGGGTAAACTTTGATGCGAACAATTGTTTGCTAAACTGGGATGGTAATGTCATTCGGCAGGCCTCGTAAAATCAAGATAATTATTAAAACTTACATTCCAGTATAGTTTATGACATGCGAGCGATTGTGATGCATGCTAGAGACCATTAAGCGGTGCGTTGGGTGCGCGTCAGGGCTTAGTTAATATGCGATTTACCGAAACTAAGATTATAGTGAAAAGGGTTTTATAAAAACTAGGGGCAACACAAGAGTGGCTTTTATTAGCGATTCAATGGAGTGTTGTATACTGGCGTGTAGGGCGCGTTAACACATAAAAAAGGGTTCGGCCGAGATCTATATGATCTTGTTTCCGGGTAGGATTATGGATAAAAAAAGAATTATAGTGGTTTTGGGCTTATGCTTTTACGGGCTTCAAGCGCAGGCTGAAGATATCGGTAACGCTTCGGCTGCATCGTCATTGGGCGACAGCAATGCTCAATCTTTTGAAGCTTATTATGATCAGGTTTACCAGATAAGAGTAGTTTCGCCGCAAGCGGGTAGCAAGTCTTCAATCGGATCAGGGTTTCAAGTATCGAGCGATGGCCTGATTGTTACAAACTATCATGTCGTGTCGTCATTCGTTCAAGCTCCGCAGAATCATAGAATTGAATATCAATCGCACACCGGCCAGAAAGGCAGCCTGGAGTTACTCGACTTTGATGTAATTCATGATCTAGCCGTGCTTAGGCATTCATCACCAAGCCCTAGCTTTCTTGAGTTTAGCTCGGACATGCTCGCCAAGGGCGAAACAGTTTATGCACTGGGTAACCCTCGAGATTTTGGCACGAGCTTAGTTAAAGGGCCTAACAATGGAATGGTAGAGCACAGTTACAACGATCAGATTCTCTTTTCAGGCAGCTTAAATCCGGGAATGAGTGGTGGCCCAGCAGTCAATGCTTTGGGTAAAGTGGTTGGAGTCAATGTTGCTACCGCTGGGAGCCAGCTAAGTTTTCTGGTGCCAGCCAAAAACGCATTGAATTTGGTAAATGCGGCACGCGCAATTGATCGAGCTGATTATCAGTCTGAGATCGCTTCGCAAATTAGATTATGGCAGCGTCCTCGCGTACAGCAGCTTATTGATAACGATTGGGCGGTTGAAAAATTTGCTGGTAACGATCTCTTTGGTGAAATTCGCAAAGACTTTCAATGCTGGGGCCAGACTAATGAGTCGAATAAAGAGCGTGATATAGCCTCTGTGTCAAAAAGTTGCCGGGCGGGGAATTCAGTCTATTTAGATTCATCCTTAAGCGCAGGAGAGCTGTATTTTAGCTTCGATCATTCTCGTGCCGTCACCTTGAATTCTTTGCAGTTTACCAGCGCGATTCGCCCTTGGATGTCGGCAAATAATTCTTCGAACTACGATAATTCGACCAGTTATCGATGTCATGTTGATTTTCTTGAGGGCGAAGAGCCGAGTCAAAAAGATGATTCTCACTACACGCGTTTAACAACCTGTGTTCGAGGGTTTAAAAAGATGCCGGGTTTGTACGACTCTCTGCTCATGCTCGAACGCATTAATGGCTTAGAGCAATTTGTGAGTCATCTTTCGATATCAGCAATCGAGCGTGATCAAATAAGTCAGCTAAATCGAAAATTTATTGAGGAATCGTTATGAGAAATCTGATTGCTCAAATAAGCGATAAAGACGGTGTTCGTATTCAACGTTTTAATTTGGACGAGCGCGGTATAAATATTGGCCGTAGTTGGAATAGTGACATCATCATTCAAGATCGTTTTGTCGATGCACAACATTTAACTTTAAGTCTCGGTGATGATGGCAAGCTATTGCTTGAAGATTTGTCGTCAACCAATGGCTCTCAATTGAACGGGAAATCGCTTCGAGCTAAGCAGAAAAATTATAGTTTAGAAAGTGAAGTCCGCTTAGGAGACACCTTAATTCGGTTCTTTGATGCCGATGCCAGTGTTGCGCCTGCGACCTTACGTTCTAGGTGGTTTGTGTTAGCCGAGCGTTTTAGTTCGTGGCCGTCGTTGCTTGTGCTTACAATGGTTGCGGCGTTTGTCCATACGATGGTTAATGAATTGCGAACCACAGAGCCGGTACAACTTGACGTCTTGCTGGTGAGTGTTGCGGGCGTGTTAGCCTTGTTGTTATTTTGGAGTTTGGTACTTGGTTTTATCGCCAAGCTAATCAAAGGCGAGAGCAATGCACGCGCGCTTTGGATTCTTGCGTGCTTGGGTATCATTGTTGCCAATATTCTGACCATCGCTATTTTGGTAATTCGATTTAACTTACAAGACCATGATATCGGTCAATGGATAAGTTTATTATGCTTCGGAGCATTTGCCGTTTGGTTGTTAGTTGGGACTTTTAGCTATATTTCGTCAATGTCTACGAGTCGAAAATGGTTGGTCTCTTTACTGGTTGTGCTTAGCACCTACGGCTTAATGCGTTCGGATGAATTTTTACGCGAGCCTCATCAATCTTGGCGCTCATTTACTAAAACCGAAGCTGCGACGCTGCCGCCGATTCTATTGGTCAGACGCGGTGTATCGCTGGATGAATATCAAAGCGCGGCTGAGGATCTCTATGAGCTAAAGCCTGAGTAGATTCTGGTTTAGGTTTAGGTTTAGTTTATTTAGAGAGCGAACGCATTTCAGCTTCGGCCATCATAGCCACTATTTCCGGTAGATGAGACTTTGCCTGCCAGCCTAGGGTGTCAACTGCCAATTGGGCTGAACCCGCGCTAACCGCGATATCATTGGGGCGAACAAACTGATCTGAAATGGTGAGGTACTTTTGGTAATCTAGCCCGACAACCTCGAAACTTAATCTCACAAAGTCTTCAAGCGTATAAGACTTGCCTGTTGCAATGACGAAATCTTGTGCTTGATCTTGTTGCAGCATTAGCCACATAGCCTCTACATATTCTGGTGCCCAGCCCCAGTCTCGCTTGATATTTAGGTTGCCCAAAGTAAGGCTATTATCCAAGCCTTTAGCGATGCGGCAGGCTGCATTTACAATTTTGCGCGATACGAAGTTCGGATTTCTCAACACCGATTCATGGCTAAATAAAATTCCTGAACAAGCGAATACTTCGTAAGCCTGTCGATAATTGATCACCGACCAATACGCTGAAGCCTTGGCAACTGCATAGGGGCTTTTAGGAGCAAATGCAGTTTTCTCATGCGCCAATTGATCACCAGTTTCGCCAAAACACTCTCCCGAGGAAGCGTTAAACAAACGGCTTTCGAGCCCCATAAATCGTAGGCCCTCCATGATGTTCAATACGCCGAGCGTAAAACTTCGAATTGTTTCAAAGGGCAGCTCATACGAAATACCGACCGAGCTTTGGCCTGCTAAGTTGTAAATTTCTTGAGGTTCAGATTTTTTTAGCGCGGTTAAAATCGATTTGTAGTCGGTGATATCAACGGTGAGGTACTGAATGTCATTGTCAATGCCTAGCATTTTTGGGTTGCGCCTGGCTGAGCCAGCAACATCTCGAGATGTACCAAAAACGGTATAACCTTTTTCAAGTAAAAGCTTCGCTAGGTAGGCGCCATCTTGCCCAGTGACGCCAAAAATAAGTGCATTCATGCCGGTCATTTGATCATGCTATCAGGGTGATGTCGAGTATTGATTGGTGAAGGTATTTGATAGTGATAAGCCAAATAGACAACCGCTCAACTACTAGTTCGTTGGTTGTTCTTGGGCTGGAGTGTATCATCGCACTTAAGTGCAAATAGGGAAAGCTCTCAGCGAACCTGAAATGCAATAGGGTGCTTGTAACTGCCTGCTTTACTTTCTATTTTTATGTTCAGCGTGATCAATCTTGTAGAGAGATAATGTACCGCTAACTTCGTTCGATGAGATAAGGAATGGCTGTCCGCTCGGGCTATCTATAGAGTTAACAAACACTAGACTTTCAGGGGCCATATCTCCTGCTTCAGGGTCGCTAATATCAAGTTTTGTGCTGATATTATTATAGTAGTCTACGAAAAAAGCGTTCTCGGGTTGGCTGATATTGTAGACCATAATGCCTCCTGTTCGCTCAAGGCCGATGAAGGCATACATCGCATTGCCAACCTTGCCAATTGTCAATGCCTCGGGCTCGGGGCCTCTATCGTCGCTGCGAAGATCTCCTTGGTTAAAGAGTCTCGGATAGTCGCGTGCAGTAATTTGTTCGAATTGTGAAGCGCTATCAAACACTTGTACGCCATCTTGATTCCATATAGAAAAAGAACGTGCTCCAAACGCGATTAACTCCCCCGTTTTCTCAGCTTTATGAGACAACACATTCAGTCGACCAAGCGATCGATCATACTCACTGGCATTAGCAAGTTTGGCCACGCGAGACGCTTCCTCTTCGCGCGCATCCCCTTCATTGGCAGTTACAATAAATGTTTCTCCATCGACCTCATAGCTCGCAATAGAGTCGGGTTGATACATTCCTTTGATGGGCCACGGTCGAATATCTATTTTGTTGTCCGTGTCGCTTAGATCCAAGCCGTTTATTCGTTGTGAGTGATCTTTGTAGCCCAGAGGGTAGAGTCTCTTGACTCGTTTGTGTTCTAGGCTGATTTCAGCGAGCGCGTTATTCTCTTGTAAGCTTACCCATGCAGTCTTGGAGTCGCTGCTAACGGTAATGTATTCGGGTTCTAGGTCTTGTGCTACGGTCTCTGCTCTGGGTGAGATGTTTATCAGCGGGTCGATATTGGCGTGTGTAAATTGGCTGAATCGAATTTGCGTTACAGTGGATGACTTAATGGATTTCGAATTAAGTCTTATTAAAGTGATAGTGCCTTCAGGGTCGGTTGATAAATTGGCTTCGCCTTCATTGGCGCTTAGAATAAGTTTGCCATTTGGGCTGAAGGTGACCATATCGGGCATCGCTCCTGCCGCAAAAGAATGAATCGGTTTTCCGTCAGTATCAAAAAGCGAAACTACGCCGGCTTGCCGAGGGTCTTTTGCTTCTACAGCAATTGCTAGGATTCCATTCATAACCGCAAGGCTATTAACCTTGCCATGCTCGTTGAAATCAATTGAAAAATCAAACAGTGGAGATTCAGGTTTAGCTAGTGAAATTGCGTCCACTGAATTCTTTTGGGCATTCGTTACGAACGCTCTCTGCGTTGCTGGGTCAAATGCGACTACCTCAGCAGCGCCGCTATTAAATGGGCCAACATGATAGCGACTTAAGGCGCTCAGCTTAATTCGATCACCAAAATCGTGGTTCGTACCGTGCGCCAGGGCCTTTGGTCCAAGAGCAACCGTAAAGACTACAGAGGCGGCAAGCACGCTGAACGAGATGCCGATCATCAAAAATAGTGAATTTGGCCTTGAATTGAATTTGAACATATTGGTTAACTTGGCAAAGTTGAAATTTTGTACGAACCTAATATTAGACTGACTACGCTTACGGCCTTGATTTTGGTCCTCATAAACCATGCGCTAGTCGGGCGAATCAATCAAGTCTTCTCTCGATTCAAAGCTCTGGTTGTCGAATACAAACATTTTTGATTGGTGATAAAAAGTGAGCGCTCTCAGTCGCAGAGGCCGACACCAAATACTTGGGTTTGAATAAGTATTCAGTGTTCAAAGCATTGACGAGTTGGGCTTTTATTATACTAGCGCCAAACCTTTACAATTAGGCGACAATATAAAAATATCTATCCTTCGCAAAATACACAAGGCTTCTGTTAAATAATGGCGAATGCTTATTGTTGTTTATACAACAAAAGTCGTTTTTACCTTGAACCGACTTGCCGTTTTGATCGCCAAAAAGTCATAGTGTTTTGGCAAGCCAGAGAATATTATCAAAGGCTCTTTAGCCAAACCTAGTCGCTCAGCCCTAACATTAATTCTCGTGTCTGTTTCCTCTGAATTGAAGTCACTCATCAAGCTCGCCACGCCGGTGTCGCTCGCTCAGCTATCCCTGGTTGGCATGTCGGCCACAGATGTATTGATTGCAGGGCGTGCAAGCACGCTTGACTTGGCGGGAATGAACCTGGGTGTGAATATTTGGAATATGATTATTCTATTTTTCATGGGAATTGGTTTTGCGACGCAGCCATTAGTGGCAAAGTGCTTCGGCGCCAGAGATGAGGTTGGGATAAAGCATCAACTCCATCAATCAATTTGGTTATGTTTTGCGCTCGGCTTGATTGCCATGCTTGTTGTGTGGGCGGCTGCGTGGGGTTTTCAGTTTATTCACTTTGAGCCAGCATTATCGGCCATTGCCCGAGATTTTCTGTTTGCGATAAGTCTTTGTGCAATCCCGATGACTCTTATGCCCGCCGTCAGAGGAACTTTAGAAGGGATGAGCCTTACTCGTGTGGTTTTTCTGGTGAATTTTGCCGCTTTTCTTATAAACATTCCGCTCGATTACGTACTAGTAAATGGCGCCTTTGGGTTTCCTAAGCTCGGCGGGGTAGGCTGCGCATGGGCAACCGTTATATTAATGTGGCTCGCTTTCATCATTAATCTTGTCGTTTTGAAGGCGCACACAAAGTTAAAGCATAGAGCTCTATTTACAAAATTTCAGTCGCCGAACATTGAGACCATAAGGCGAACTTTCAAACTTGGCTTACCGATAGGTATGTCGATCGTGATCGAGCTCGCGATGTTTTCAGGGGCTGGAATTATGATTGCCAAGTTCGGTGTGATCGAGGCCGGCGCACATGCCGTGGCGATTGTTGTCGCATCGCTTAGCTTTATGCTCTATACAGGTTTAGGGCAAGGCGTGACTATTCGAGCCTCGCAGTTTTTAGGTGCGCAGCAGCCTGACCAGGCTTGGTATACCGTTAAGGTGGGAACAGCATTTAATTTAGCTATTTCCGTTGTGATATGCCTGGCATTTATACTTTTCACTGAGCCCTTGATACGCTTGTTTACCAACGACCCTGAGGTGATAGAGGTAGCCGTTGTACTTCTGTATTTCGGTGCTGCCTTTCAAATTGCAGATTGTTTACAGGTCGCTATGATCTGTGCGTTAAGGGCTTATCACGATACCTCTAGCCCACCAAAATATCAGTTTTTAGCCTTCTGGGTATTTGGTCTACCGATTGGCGTTGGCTTATCTTTCTATCAGTGGTGGCCAGGTTTAGAGGGTGCTAAGGGTATGTGGTTTGCCATGGTAGTGAGTTTATCTATTGTTGGCATCTTGCTGTTATGGAGACTTAGGCAGCACATGCGAGATTTTAACATTGATCGTCATGCACGACAGTCGCTTGAAAATGATCAAGTATAATCGTCCAGATTAGATTTTTTACGGGTAAACGAGTATGGGAATTATCGTATGTATCAGTATGTTGCTTGGTTTAGTCGTGCTGCAGCCATCGCCCTGGAATCGCTCAGCTAGAGTTGATCACCATCAAGGCTTTGTTCTCTTTAGCGCTATCGCACTGACAGGATTAGGTTTTTGGAATGTACTCTATGGTTTCTTTAACATTGATGGGTTCTGGCGTTGGGCGTCGTTGCTAAGCGGTATTACTATGGTGATGGCGGCGGCTTATATCTTTGTCGAAAGAACCAGTGATGCGAGTAGCTGCTATGTACGTCGAATAGTTACGACTTTATTGGCCATCAGCTTTGTTCTATATGCAGTGACAATTGTTCAACTCAATTTTGGCTATCCTGTTCTTCGCTAGGAAGCTTTTGTGCCGATAGCTGTATTGAGTATTAGGGTTGGCATTAAAAAAGGGCGGCTGCACATGGTGCAGTCGCCCTTTTTACTATGGAGTTGATGTCTTATTTCTTAGAGTTTCGAAGCAACCCAAGCATCAACCTTCGCTTCAACAACATTTAAAGGTAAAGGGCCATACTTTAAAATCTCGTCGTGGTACTCACGAATGTCGAACTTATCACCAAGTTTTTCTTTTGCATCAGCACGCAGCTCCAGAATCTTCAACATGCCAATTTTGTAGGCGGTTGCTTGCGATGGCATAACGATATGTCGCTCAACCATTTTCACGCCATCAGAAACTGCATTTGGTGTGTTGTCAGTGTAGTACGCAATGCCTTCTTCACGAGTCCACTTCTTGGCATGAATACCTGTATCTACGACTAAGCGGCAAGCACGCCATAGCTCCATTGCTAAGCGACCAAAATCTGAATATGGATCTTGGTAAGCGCCAAATTCTTTTGGGAGATATTCTGAATATAAGCCCCAGCCTTCGATGTAGGCGGTGTAGCCCCCGAATTTGCGAAATTTTGGAATACCAGTAAGTTCTTGTTGAATTGCTAGCTGCATATGGTGACCGGGGAGGCCTTCGTGATATGCCAATGCTTCCATTTGATAAGTTGGCATGGCCTTCATGTCATAAAGATTGGCGTAGTAAATGCCAGGGCGCGATCCGTCTTCGGAAGGGCGGTTGTAAAATGCTTTACCTGCTGACTGTTCGCGATAAGCTTCAACCGCTTTTACGTCTAAATCGGCTTTTGGTTTGGTAATGAACATGTTGTCTAGCTGGGCTTTCATACCATCGATTAACGCTGTTGCTTCGCTCAAGTAACGCGCTTTGCCTTCTTCATCATTGGCATAGTAGAACTGCTCGTCATCTCGCATGAACGCCATGAAAGCTTTTAAATCGCCTTCAAAATTTACTTTGTCCTTGATTGCGCGCATTTCATTGTGAATACGCTCAACTTCATCTAGGCCAATTTGGTGGATTTCATCAGAGGTAAGATCGGTTGTAGTAGTGCGGCTAAGTGCGACATTGTAGAAAACGTCACCGTCTTTCCACTTCCAAATTCCAGCATCGGTATTTGCTTTGGTCTCGAGTTCAGTAAGGTGCGCAATTAATTTTTCATACGCAGGCTTTACCGAGGTGCTTAGTGCCTTAGTAGCGGCTGCAACTAACTCAGCTTTCTTTTCGTCTTCAATTTCTAAGGCATCAACCTTTTTACTGAAATCTGCAAGTAGTGTGCTCGGCTCGCCGTCATCGAAAGGCGCGCCCTTAATGATGTTTTTGCTGTCGCGAATCACATGCGGAAATACGAATTTTGGGGGGATAATATTTGCTGCAGTACGGGCCTCGATATTGGTAATTAGTTGGTCAAATAAGGGGCTGATGCCGTTTAATCGCGCCACATAATTTTCTGCGTCTTTAAGGTCGCTAACACGATGTTGATTGATTAGCATTGATACCACGCTTGAGTGGCGTCCAAACATTTGGTTTACGGGGTAGTTGTACAAGCGCCACTTGTTGTCGGCAATCTCATTTTCCATTGATTGAACTAACAAGTCATAGCTTAGAGCCGTTGCTTCATCTAATGCAGACCGGTCAAAGGCCTTAAGTTCGGCCAATTGCTTCTTTGTGATCTCCATTGATTCGTTGGCATAGGCTTCAGAAAGATCGTCCCACTCGTCGCCACGATTTTTACGACCTAAATAGGTGAGCGATTCAGGGCTGCGTGCTACTGATTCTTCGAAAACGCGCTCGAAGAAGGCGTTGACTTTCTCTGATTCAGAGATTTCAGGTGTAGCCATAGTTTGACCAGAATCTTGAACCTTGTTCTCTTGAACTTTGGTATCAGGAGCTTGGGGTGCGGTAGGCTCTGACGATTGGTTACAGGCCGATAGCAGAAGCGCAGCGCCAACGGCTGCCGAGATCGATTTAAGCAAGGGAGTATCTCCGATAGTTTGTGTGTGTCATTATTGTAGCAACAATTTTGATCAATTAATGTAAAGGCTTAAGTCTTTACTGAGCCACATCGAGATCCAGAACTTTGATGAAAAGAGATACTCTATTTTTGCTAGCGCCCGGATTTCTTGGCGATAATCGTTGGGAATATTGTCCCGAATGTGCCGAGGTTTGGGGCTTGTTGAGCTATTTTCCATCTTTAAAAGAAAGCTTGCAGATATGCTATCAAGCTATCTCTAGGCCGAGAATGGATTTAGTTAGCTTACTTGGAGACGCAAATCAAAACTGTCCGACTCTCGTATTGCACGCCTCTAGCCCAGAGTATTCTGGCTGTGGTATACAGGCGATCAATGAAGTACGCTTCATTGATAATGCCCGAGATATTGGTTTGTATTATGCGCAGAGATTTGGGTTGCCTTCACCACGCGGGTCGTATTTTGTAAATCAATAGAAAAGAAACGAGCACGCTATGACAATAGATCTTTGGCTTTTATACATAGCAACCGTGTTGGTGTTTATGGCAACACCTGGGCCAAGTCATTTGCTGATGCTATCGAATAGTTTGGCAAGTGGTTTTAAACGTTCAACAGCTACAGCTGCGGGAGATTTAAGTGCTAATGCCCTGCAAATGATTGCCGCATCAATAGGCCTTGCGACAGCATTGAATTCGTCACAAATTATCTTTGAAATAGTAAAGTGGTGTGGTGTCGGCTACTTAGTGTTTATTGGCCTGCGGATGATTTTATCTGACCGGAATGTGTTGGCATCGACAAACAAGCGCTCTTTGAAATCACTCTATTGGCAAGGTTTTTTAACGTCTGCTGCAAACCCCAAAGCGGTGGTTTTCTTCGCTGCTTTATTTCCACAGTTTATTAGCGCAGATGACCCTCTATTGCCGCAATTTTTGGTTTTGTCTGTGAGTTACTTAATCATAGATGGAAGCTTCTTATGCGCCTATGGCAAGTTTGCCGATACTATTCGGGCGCGTATTGATACAGCCTCATCCGGGAGGCTCAACAAGGTATGTGGAGGGCTTTTCATCGTCGCGGCAATTGCGCTTGGGCTGAAAAGTGTGGCTCGTTAACATTGTTAAAAATACAAGAGTGGTTCCCCGCAAATTGAGGAGCCACTCTTGTAAATTAAAATGAGATAAGCAACTTTTACATTGCTACTATCAGGCCTTCGTCGGCGGCGATTTTTCCGTCGCACACATCTGAGTACACTTCTGATAAGCCTTGCACGCCGTCAAGCTCCTTGATTTTTAACCATGATGCGCTTTTGGCCATGCTATTCATTACATAGGCGGTTGAACGCTGGCCAAACTCATCCGCACCCCAGTCTTTCATGCGCTGTTGTATGTGGCCAGGTGCGAAAAATTGATGACTACGCTCGGCGATGATCCCATCCCATTCGCGCGGCTCATCCCAATGTGTTAGACCCACATTGCTGGTGTAGCGCATGTTGTCACCAAGGTGCGTGTGCAGCCGGCTTAGCACGTCGGTGTTTGCCGACATATCAATAATTGCTGTGGCTTTGCTTGGATCAATTTGTTCAATATCTGCATAGCTTAGAACACTGTCATAAGCGCCGATTGATTCAACGAACTCTAAATTGCGGTCCGATGTAAGGCCAACTACATGCGGTGCATTCTGATCATCGGCTAAGCCGTAAGCTAGGCCGGTACTGGTTTTACTTGAGGCGCTAATGATGACTACTTGTTCAGCATCAAACCAGTTATTGCTCTCGAGCAAATCATGCAGGCAGAACGACGTTAGATGCAACACAAATAGCAACATGCGGTTGTCGTCATGCGCTCGATCGTAGCCAGGTTCATTGTTTACACGGCGATAAAGATTGTAGCCTGGTGGCAACTCTTTACGATGTTCGCTGGCGTCCAGAAAGCTGGCTTTACTCACTTTTGATGGAGTAATAATCAATTCGTTAGCAGGTGGGAAGTAGCCGAATAAGCGCTCTCCGACTTGTAAATCATTGCTCTTAGATTCGACAACATCGGCAAAGCCCCAAACAGGAATAATTCCCCACTGTTCAGCATTGTCGCCGTTTGGAGGAAAGAATTGCCAGTATCGAAGCTGGTGTCCCATCACGGCATAGGTAACGTTGTTCGCGGTGAATGCGAAGCGGTCAACGTTCACTCGTACTTCTCCATCGCTTAATTCGGTGACCGGTGACTCTACGATTCGACCTTGTGTAAGGTCGGCTTTATTTGTTTGAAATTCATGCATAGTAAACTCCGAGTTCTTATGACGCTTGACGGGCCGCCATGATTTGCATCACCTCGCCCATTAGCTTTGGTAAATTTGCGCCAGCTTTGGGAGCGGCCTCTTTTAAACGCATTAACACTTGAAGCTGTTCTGGTGTGGTTTCATCACTTGGTTGAACGAGCTTAGTAAAGCCATCCAATCGATTGCTCATTAACCAGTCCCGAATTCCAGGTTCTTGCGACCAGCGCATTTGATTGCGCATTTGTGCCGCAGTGCCCAATAACCAGTCGGTATCGTGATTTGGTAATGGTACAACTTGGCATAATTCATTCTTCAACGCTTCGTCATCATAGTTTGCTTCGATGTGTGCAATGAAGGCCGCGCTGAATACCGGCTGGTAAGAGCGCACGGTTTGCACTACAACTTTGTCGCCCTGAAAGACATCATAGGTTTCGGTCACAGGAACGGCGCGCGCTGAACAGTCGACATGCATAGTGTTAGGCGTGGTAGTAATACTCTCACTACCGAAGTGAATTTTGTCTGATTCGATACTCGTTACTCTGCCCTTGCGCACAACATTTTTGACTCTGCGCAGTTGTGCTAGCTCGTCACGGCTGACGGTGGCGCCATGAAACATTTGTGGCTTTACAGTTTCATCTAAACGCATTAGAACGCCGCCTTCTTCTAGGCGATTGAATAAGTCAGCAACATTCTCGGCGGCTGCAACGGCTTCGGCCTGAGTTGCTTGAGCGCCGATCGTGTCCATGAAAAATTCTCGTGAAGGTTGCGTGTTTTTGCGATCAATCCACCACCCGTCACGCGGCATAATCCAAGTAATGTCGTCGGGGTCAATTTGGTTGTCGAGTAACCATAGTATCGCGTCGATGCCAGTTTTGCCGCCGCCAACGATAACGTATCCGTCGCGCGGTTCAACTAAGCTTGGCAGATCATTCAGTGGTGCAAATTGCACTTCATCAGCGATCTCAAAGCTTGGGGTGTGCGTAGATGGCACGGAAGTTTTGAAATAGGTACCATCGATGACCTTCTTGTTTACCTTTACTTGGTATTGCTTGTCCGAGAGCATCGAGTCAAATTTACCATCGCCTTTGTATTCGCACATTGGGAAGTATTGAACGCGACCGCTAGGTAAAAAAGTGTGCTTCATTACTTGGTCAAAGTACGCCATCACTTCAGCTCCAGAGGCCAGTTCAGCGAGGCCTTTGTTTAAGCCTACTTCATCATGCTTGCCTTTGCTGAGCTCGCTAGAACTCACTCCGTAGAATGACGACGGCTGATGCAGCGAAACGAATGAATAGGCATCGTTCCAATGGCCACCAGGTTTATGATGTTTATCCACAATCAAAATATTGGCATCTGTCTCAGCCAGCAATACATCGGCAAATGCCATCCCGACAGCGCCGCTGCCAATGATTAAGTAGTCTGTTTCAAGTTGTTGTAGGCTCATGGGGCTTCCCAATTGAAAATAGTTGTTTGTAAGTTAACAATATAGCGTTTGCTATATAACACTGTTATATCTTAGAATAACGGTGTTATATTTGTCAACCCAAGAAACAATTAACATCCAGTTAATTCACGTGAGATTACTAAATCGATGGACTCTAGAACTAAAATTCTTAATGCCGCATCTGAGTTGTTCTTAGAAGGAGGCGGCGCAGGATTGAGTGTTCGCGCAATATCTAAGCGCGCAGGCATGTCGACAATTGGGATCTACAGCCATTTTCAAGGCAAGCAAGGTATTCTCGATGCCCTTTACATCGAGGGTTTTAATATGGTTCGTGATGCCATGGACGTTATCTCTGAGGGTAAGGCTAACAAAGCTCAAGTGCTTGAATCCTGCATGGGGTATCTAAGGGTGGGTGAGCAAAATGA
The DNA here is from genome assembly GCA_947499305.1 of uncultured Arenicella sp. Taxonomy (GTDB): domain Bacteria; phylum Pseudomonadota; class Gammaproteobacteria; order Arenicellales; family Arenicellaceae; genus Arenicella. Next base: position 223,837 of record CANMNN010000003.1, read on the forward strand.
AGCGCACTACCGCCTGATTTTTGGCGAGACTGACGCAGGTTATGAGCCTTCAGAAGAGGCTATATCGGCGAGAAATAGTGCGTTTTCTAAATTGGTGAGCGTCGCGGGTTCATACCTACCAGAAGCCAGCACTATCATCGAGCGCCGGCAAATCGCTCTCGACGTTTGGGCCATTGTGCATGGCTATGTAAGTATTAGCCATCACGCAGCTTTAACGCATGATCCAAGTATTGATTGGAAGGCGATGGCCTTACGCGTGGTTGAAATGCACTTAGATGCTGCTATGGCCTTAAATAGTGACTAAGCTAGTCTTGGTTGGCAAACAAGCCGAGTGAAAATCGTTCGCGCATTTTAGAGCCTTTCAGGCGAGCGGCTTTTAGCGCTTCTTCCTCTATAGCAGCATGCATTGATTCAAGCACGTTGGAGAAATGGTGTCGCATCGCCAAACGAGCTGCTGCGGCATCACGTTGTTCAATTGCGACTACGATGGCCTTATGCTCCAGAATACGCTTGGCACCTTCGGACGAACACACGGCTTGGTGTGCAGTCTTAATATGTTCAAGGTTCTCTTGCATGTCCCAAAGCATATGGATTTGTTTCGCCAACACTCGGTTGTGAGAGGCGTTAGCGATAACAGTATGGAACTCTCGGTCGGCTTCGCTTGAGGTGTGATCTAGGTTTTCTTCATTTTCGAGCTTCTCAAACGCAGCGTGAAGGGCCTCTAGCTCGTCCTCTGTAATCATTTTTGCAGCTAAAGCGGCAGATTCGCCTTCAAGTAATACTCTGGCTTCGAGAACCTCGAATGGGCTGACTTCATTGTCGTAGACCGCGCCTTGAATTGGGTTTTCAAGAACGTAAACACCCGACCCCGTTTTAACTGATACGCGATTAGTAGCTTCTAAAGCGATGATCGCTTCACGAATTGTTGGGCGACTTACTTGGTATTTTTCGGCGAGTTCCCGTTCGGTTGGCAACCGGCTGCCAGGTGCGTATTCGCCTGATGAAATCATCTCGGAGATTTCAGTGAAAATTTTTCGATATAGACGTTGAGTTGTCGCCATAGCTGTAATTCTATTCGTGATTCAGGAGATTTATAATAGATATAACACTACTAAATTGTATGACAACTTGCAATGACCAATCTCTCTTGTCGAGGCAATAGCTGGGTATTTTTGGTTCATCTTTTAGTCAAAGGTCTAGCAAAGCATGAGCCTTCATGTTCCAGGGATTGAGCTAACACGGAAAGAGCCTTAAAAGGCTCATAGCGTCAGCCAATCGATAGCTTAATAATCGAAGCCTAGTAAACAAGATAAGTGATGCTTAATGGTACTAGATTATTTTAGTGATGAGAGAGTAAAGCATCGGCCTTAGCTAGTTGGGTATAGCGGTTTCAAGACTTTTCTGTGGCCACTATTGTCGTCGTTATCTTTATCGAGTTGTGGCTTGACCATTGATCTAAAGCTAGCCAGCTCTAAACGCAAATCATCGAGCAAATGTTCTGCGGGCGCCTCGCCACCTGCTTGATAGAGTGCTCTGTCTATGGCCTCTAAAGATTCGCTCAATCCCCGACTGTCACCAATCTCGGCTAGTTTGGAGAGCGTTAGCCGTTCAGAGCTGATGTCTAAGCTGTTAGCCCAATGCAGAATCGCTTCTCGAATTAGGTTTATCTGCTCTCCATTTTTTATGCTGCGCTCTAGCTTGGTCCAGGCTGATTTTTCCATTGTGAAACTAGGCTTCTCGGCCGAAACAAGCAATGAAGAATTGTTTTGCTTGCGCAGTACAAAGAACTGAAAAAGGATAATCATGCCTAGTACGCCAGAGAGAATTTGCCATGGTAGTGCCGCTTTTGATTGATCAAGCGGGCTATGCTGAAGCTCAGGGCTAGCATTAGTTGGAGGCGAGAATTCCGACTGAGCCGTCGAGCTTTGCGTTTCGTTGATTGGTAAAGTGCTGCCCGTAACTTGCAGTGTTTCGGCCTCTAAGGTTGCCGTTTGCCAAGATTCGGTCTCGTTGCTCCACCATTTAATACTTAACCTAGGTAAGGTGAATTCGCCCGCTTTGGTAGCAACCAACGCCTCGGATTCGATCCGGCTAGCGAAATAGCCCTCTGATGTTTTACCCGTTTCAAGCTGAGGCTGATCTTTATATGATTTTACACCATCGATGCTGGTGAGCCCTGAAATCGGTGGAATTGCGCTGGCATGCTGTCCTTGGGCTATTATTGTGATTGTGCGAGTCACCGGCTGGCCAACGTTTAAGTTCGCTATGTCTGTCGACCATTTTGAGGTAATACTAACGTCGTCAGCACTAAACCAAGCTTGATTCGAGTTGCTAATAGGGGGGTCTAGTACTTCCAATTCGAGTTGATTGCTACGCGCGATTACTTGATCTCCAGTGTTACCGAAAACGCTGCGGCGCGCATTTTTAAGACCCGTATACGTCAATACTGGAATTGTAAGCTTGCCGGATTTTTTCGCGAATACAGCGTACTTGAGAATAACAATTTGGCGCGCAATACCATTGTCGACCCGTTGAAAATTTTGTTGATCTAGAGGTTCGACGTCAGCATCGGCAACAAGTATTTGAGGCCCACTTAAATCGCGTACGTCACGCTGAGCCGATAGTTCCACCGTCACAATAAATTGCTGGTTAGGATAAACTGTGCTGCGGTTACTGCTAACTTTGACATCTAACGGCAAATTGCTGCTTGGTGTATTTTTAGCGTTTGAAACATCGATAGTTATTGCTTCGCTCTTGGCGGCCCCAATATTAAAGGCGGGTATCGTTAGTAGCCCATCGCGTTTCGCGACCAAGGTAATGGTCCAGACGGTTGTTGATTCTTGCACTGACCGACCGTTCACTATATTTATCGAATTGCGGCTTTGTGGTGACCTGCTGAGCACTTCAAAATCGACCTCAAGTTCGCTCAAGTCGAGTGACGAAGTGTCAACTTGTTGGTCTATCGTCACCGTTAGGGTCAGCGTTTCGTTGGTACTAACTTGATTGCGATTAACCGTGCTACTCAAGGTGGCCGCGAAGCTGTTGAACGAGAAAGTGATCAAGCTCAGCAAGATCGTATAGCGGATAAAGCGGTTCATATCTTAATATCGTTCAGTTGAATTGGTGTCGGCTGCTCGGCCTTGTTGTGCTCTAGGCAGGGCTCTTTGTTGTGATCTAAGCTTAGATTGGTACTCGAATTTACGACGCAGCAAGCCACTTGGGTCGTCTTGAATACTGCGTAGCCATTGCTCGCTGCTGTCTTCCAATGGTTCCTTGGTGTTGATAGCGTTCGCTTGGCCGTTTGAATCCAATGTATCTTCAGAATCCTCGACCGTTTCTTCAGGCTTAGCATTCTGCGACGGTTTATCAGCGATCTCTTCTTCTTTCGATTTCTCAGACGCCTTGCTTTGTTCGACTTCTTGCTCAGAGCTATTTTCTTCAGATTTCTGGTCGGCGTCTTGGTTTTGAGTCTCTGAGTTAGTTTGTTCTTGCTCTGCACCTTCGCTTTGCTGTTGGTCGCCTTTTTGACTTTGGGAGTCAGATTCACTCTGATCAGAGTTCTGTTGGTCAGAGTTTTCTTGCTCCGTGTTCTGATCTTGATTCTGTTGATCTGACTTTTGCTGTTCTGAGTTTTTAGCTTGTTGCTCTTGCTGCTTGAGCAGTTCTTCGATTACTGATTTGTTGTGTGCTGCGTCCTTGTGTTCCGCGTCGATATCAAGAACTTTTTGATACGTTTCAACGGCCTCTTTGAATTGCCCGTCAAACGCAAGGGCGTTAGCTTTATTGTAGAGATCTTGAATATTCGTGGCATCAGATAAACTTTCGAGAGCAGCTTTATAGTCGCCGCTTTTATAATGCGATACGCCGGCCCAGCTGAGGTTCTCAAAGCGCTTCGCCGCACTTTCATAGTCGCCGTTGTTGAATTCGTGGCTCGCTTGCTGGTCCTTTGTCAGCCAAAAAGATTGCCCATTTGATTTGGGGTTTGGTGTTCTATCACTGCTGTTCTCAGAGCTTTGCGCTATGGCCTCGGGCGCGTCTGCTAAGCCGATGATCATGCAGAGCGGTATGAGGTAAATCACACCTTTACGAAATAAAAATAGAGCTATGGGCAGTGCTAACAATATAAGCCAATGCCCCATATCAACCCATGCATCATAACGTTGTTCGCTGGCTTGATTGTCATTGTTTAGTTCATCCTCTATTTGTCGTTTGAGTAACTGCTTTAAATCTGAATCGTCGCGGCTCAAACGGGCAAAGTTGCCCCCTGTCGAACGGGTGAAAGATCTTAGTTCATTTAGCTCAAGCTGAGCCACGGCTATTTCGCCATTTTTTTTCTTTAAAAAGCCGCCACTAGGGCCGGGTATTGGCGTTGGTTCGGTGCTCCCCACAGCAAGAACAGATAGTTTATAACCACGTTTTAAATTTTGTTTTATAGTTGTTATCGCGTCCTTAGCAACGCCATCGCTAATTAGAATAATATCGCCCCGTGATACACCGGCATTTTCGAGTAGGTCTTGAGCCAGTGCAATTGCAGACTCGGTATTACTGCCTGAGATTGGCATTACGTCTGGGTGTAGGGCAGGCAATAGAGCCTCGATGTTGCTTGGATCGTCGGTCAACGGGCTAACTGTATGAGCGTCACCGGCATAAGCGATTAACGCCGCTTGACCATCGCCTTGTTCGCGTAATATATCGATCAACTTGTATTTTGCTAGCGTCAAGCGATTTGGCTCTAGATCTTGCGCAAGCATTGATGGGGACAAATCAAGCACCAGTACCCGCGCATTTTTATTCTCAAAAGTTGGTGTGGCTTGTTTGTTCCAACTAGGTCCAGCGGCGGCTAAGGTAACGATCACCCAAAACGCAATTAGATAAGAACGCCAGTGTGAGTTTGAGTGGCCTATGTTCACTTGAAGTGCTTCCAGCATAGGCCTAGCGATATGGCTAGCCCACTGTTGCCCCGCAGTTTGATTGCGTAGAAGGCACCAAATCAAAGCAGCACCGGGAAGAGCAATAAGCCACCAAGGTCGAATGAAATGCGCATTGTCGAGTAAGCTTAACTCCATTATTGCCTCCGGCGTAAAAGGACAAGCAAAAAGCAGAGCGTCAAGCACACGCTCAGAGGCCAGTGCAATAGGCTGCGTGTTGGCCTAAAGGTCTGTTCGTCGGGCACCGGTTCTAGGCGGTCAATTTCCGCGTATATTTGTTGCAATTCTTGTGGGTCGCGTGCACGAAAGTACTTACCCCCGGTCTTTTCTGCAATAGCTCGTAACGTTGTTTCATCCAGGTCAGTCGATGGGTTAACGCGCCGCTTACGTCCGAAGAATCCTTTGGTGATGATTTCATCTGCGCCTACGCCGACCGTGTGTATTCGAATCTTGGCTTCGGCCGCTATGTCCGCCGCTTGCATTGGTTCTGTACCAGCAGTATTCGCGCCATCGGTTAGCAGAATGAGTACGCGGCTATCCGCGGGTCTATCTCGTAAGCGTTTTATTGCGAGGCCAATTGAATCGCCGATCGCGGTAGCATTTCCCGCGAAGCCAAGTTGCGCTTCTTCAAGTTGTTGCCTCACGGTACTGCCGTCGAAGGTCAGAGGTGTTTGTAAGTAGCCTTGTTGACCAAACAGGATTAGTCCGAGCCGGTCAGTGCTGCGCTTTTGTATAAAATCTCCGACTACGGCTTTTACCGCTGTTATGCGGTCGGTGTAGCCACTGCCAACCAACATGTCTCGCTCGCGCATCGAACCTGAAATATCCACCGCTAACATCAAATCTCGACGTTCCTGAGGAAGGTTTACAGGCTCGCCAACCCAAGTTGGGCGCGCTACAGCGATTAACAGGCTTACCCATATCAACCAAAGTACCAATGTGCCGGTGATGCTATGACGAGTACTTACGGTACTCGCCCCCTGAAGACTCTGCAGTTTTTGGTAGAACGGCACTCGAATCGCACTTAAGCTTTCAGTGTGTGCAGGGCTAAGCCAGCGAACGATTGTCGGCAGCGGTAGCAATAACAATATGAGCGGCCATTGCCAACTAAGCATATTTTACCTCTCCAGCTGGCTCGACTGGATTCGACTTATGTTTACTTAGCCAATGTTCTAGCTCTTGTTGAATTTGAATTACGTCATATTCTGGCGATTTATGATAAATGCCTTGGCTCAGAGCGTCTGTTGTTTGCTCTGAGAAATTGTCTTGAGAAAGGCTTTGTAAGTAGTCAAGCCAAGATGCCCCCGACAAACTGCACGCAGATCCGTCTAAGTGAAGACTTGCGCGTTTTAGAACCGCGTTAACAGACTGCAGATATTGACTAGTATTGGCGTCGCGTTGCCATTGTTGGTAATGCGATTGGATTTGCATACGAGCATGCTGTCGATAGGCATTGCGAGCCCGGTATTTGTGAAAAGCTCGGATCACAAAAATTAGGCCGACAGCGACGAAGCTAAGTAAAAACCACCATGAAGTTGCTAACGGCCACCAAGAAATAGGCTCTGGTAGTTGTACGTCGCGTAGTTGCTCTTGCAAGATTTGATTGATTTGTTGTTGCGAATCCATAATGAAGTTTACTTGGCGAACAAGCGAATCAAGCTTTGTTTAGCACTTTGAGATGTGCTTATAGATGCATAATAGGCGCGAGCTTTTGTTGCAGAGCCGATTAATAGCTTTTGTTTCTCGTTGGACTGTTCTTGATAAGCCTGAGTGATCGATTTTGATAAATTCAGTTTGGCGCTTTGTTGGCCATTGCTGAGACGAACTGAGCCGAGGTTTGGTAGCTCTTGCTCTAATGCGTCGTAGACCTGAATTAGAGTTAAGTCTGCATGTTTGCCTAAATTGCTTAGGGCTTTTGCCGCGTCGTGATCGAAGTCTTGAAAATCACTAACTACGTATATCGCGGTTCCTGGGCGAGTGATTCGGCGGCACTCTTCTAGACTGTTAGCCAGGCTGTTTTTTTCGCCATGAGGTTCTTTAATAGGCACGTCGCTTAAGCCATTGTTAAATTCATGGATACTATGTATTAAGCTTAAAACCGATTGTTTGCTGCGCCGCGCGCGAATGTCTCGCTCGTCGAAATCGCCAATAACTTGTCCACCAACGCGGTCGCCGGCTTTAAGCGCAGCCCAGGCAATTCCACTGGCTAGCTCGGCTGATAAAACGGATTTAAATTGACGATTAGAACCAAAAAACAATGAACTGCGTTGGTCGACCAATATATGGCATGGGCGCTCTCGCTCTTCGCAAAAGAGCTTGGTGTAGGTGCCACTTGCGCGCGCTGATACTTTCCAGTCAATGGTGCGAATATCGTCGCCCGCTTGGTACCGACGTACTTCTTCGAACTCCATTCCTCGACCTCGATATCGAGAGCGCACGTTTCCTAGTAAAAGGTTACGTGCAGCTTGTCTTGAGAATAGCTTAAGTCCCTGCGCCCAATGACGCGCAGCGAGAAGCGCGGAGAGATCGGTCACTATACCGTTCTCACTCAATACTCGATTGTCCACTGAGCCTGTCATGAATGAAAAATCAGTTTAGTTAGCAGCCTAAACGACGGGCACGTGTTGCAGTAAGCGATCTATTGCTAAATCTGGGGTAATGCCATCGGCTTCAGCTTCGTAACTTAAGATCAATCGATGGCGCAAACAGTCGTGAGCAACGGCTTGAATGTCATCTGGCGATACGAAATCACGTTGGTTTAACCAAGCGTGCGCACGGGCGCATCGGTCAATGGCGATAGTGGCACGTGGGCTTGCACCAAACTCAATCCAGTTAGCGAGTTCGCTGTCGTAATTGACTGGTGCGCGTGTGGCAAGAATAAGTTGCACTAAGTATTCATCGACCGCGTCGGCCATGTGAACTTGCATAACTTCTTGACGAGCTTGCTTGATAGTTTCTTGGCCGATTTCAGAGCTAGGCTTGGCGGCCTGGCTGGCTAGGGCCTCGCCTCTAGAGAGAGCTAATATTTGCTTTTCGGCGCTGACGTCGGGGTAGCCTATTCTAACGTGCATCAGAAAACGATCAAGTTGAGCTTCGGGTAGTGGGTAGGTGCCCTCTTGTTCAATCGGGTTTTGCGTAGCCATGACCAAAAACAGCTCTGGTAAGTCTAAGGTTTCGCGGCCTACGCTCACCTGGCGCTCGGCCATGCCTTCTAGAAGCGCAGATTGAACTTTAGCCGGCGCGCGATTTATTTCATCCGCCAGTACTAGGTTGTTAAAGATGGGGCCCTGCTGAAAATCGAAGCTGGCCGTTTCGGGGCGATAGATTTCGGTGCCTGTAATGTCAGATGGGAGTAAATCTGGTGTAAATTGGATTCTCTGAAAGCTTCCTTCGATGCCGTCTGATAGAGATTTGATGGCTTTAGTTTTGGCGAGGCCCGGCGCGCCTTCGACCAGTAAATGACCATCGGCAAGAAGGGCAATTAGTAGGCGGTCAACCAGTGTCGGTTGGCCTAGAATTTGACTCGAAAGCCAGTCGCGAAGGTTGATGAAATCAGCGTGCATTCTGATGTGCCTCTTAATGTGTCTGCTGACACCTATTTATTTGTTGTTAGACGCTCGCACTCTGGCGATCTGATGCTAGATTTTTAGCGACGGGATGGTTTTTTTCAACTTAAAATTTAGTTAACCATAGCGCTTTTCGATGGAAGCCATTTCGAACTCGTCAAAGCCGGCTTTTAAACGGGCAGAAATGTTAAATGGACCGCGCAATTCTCCGTGTAAATATTGTTCTACCATCTTCATAAAGGTGCTACGGGGTTCTAGATAGTTTTGTTCACATTGATAGAAAAACCAGCGCGAACCCGCATCGACATGTGCAATCTCGTCTTGGTATATAACGTTTAGAATTTCAACAGCGTGTTGGTCATCAACGCGCTCAAGCTTTGCAATGATTCCTGGAGTTACATCGAGCCCTCGAGCCTCAAGTACCCTAGGGACCAGAGCCATGCGTGCGACGATATCATGTTGCGTGTCGACGGCCATTTGCCATAAGCCATTATGAGCCGGAAAGTCTCCGTATTCGCAACTGTGTTGCTTGAGGTAGTCGCGGATCATGCAGAAATGACGGGCCTCATCGGCGGCAATGCCTATCCAGTCTTTATAGTAGTCACGTGCTTGGTTTCTAAAACGATAAGCTGCATCTAGGGCTAGGTTGATCGCGTTAAACTCTATGTGCGCGATCGAGTGCATCAATATGTTACGGCCTTTTTGAGATTGAATGCCTCGACGTTTTAGATCTCTCGGAGAAACCAATTGAAGTGTTTCAGGGTAGCCCGGAGATGCAATTTTTCTCGGCGAATCGTTACTCTCAGATTCAAAATTTAGTGAATCAAATTGTTCGTGCAAACGCGCTACCGACTCGCATTTAATGTGCGGATCGGGCTCTAGAATAATGGAAGCTATGCTTGCAAATGGGCTGATCATGATATCGCCTGACTTAATTACTATAGCTCATGTTTTTTGCGAGCTGATCGTAGGTATGAAGCGAGATAGTAGCAACTTCGCTGACTAATAGCTTCGGATTAAGTGTCGATTAATGTCGCTGTGGGAAAAGCGGTGATGGGCGGGTTTAAAGACATTGACTGCAGAAGTCAATGAAATGGGAAAGCACTATGCCCAAAGACATAGGTTCCCAACCGTTTGTAAGTCCAAATGGGCTTGGAACAGCGCTCCAAGCCCTGAATGTATACGTCTATTTTTCTAACTTTAAGAAGTAGTCATAGATCTCTGGGACGTTGCCGTTACCCATGTCTGCCGCTACTGCCGCTTTTAGATTGCTCGAAGTACCTTCTGCGATTTCTGCGCGAGTACCAAGATCTTCAACCATTTTCAAAAAGTAGCCTAAATCTTTATTGGCGTTAGCGAGAGAGAAACCAAGGTCGCTGACATTGTCTACCGCGTAGTTCTTACAGAACTGCATGAATGGTGAATTGGATGGACCAGTTGACATTATTTCGAATAATTGACCACGATCTACTCCCGCTAATTCGGCAACTGCGAATGATTGAGACATTGCGCACACTGTAGTCATGCCCATGTAGTTGTTAATTAGCTTAGTTGTGTGGCCAGCACCGAGTGCGCCAAGGTAGAACACGTTCTCGCCTTGCATTTCGAGAATCGGTTTTACTTTATCAAAAGTCGCCTGATCGCCCGATGCCATAATATTAAGTAGGCCATCTTTAGCGTGTGCCGGTGTGCGACCAAGAGGAGCATCTACCATGCCCGCGCCTTTTTCCGCCAAGGCTGCGCCAATTTTTCGAGTAGATGCGGGAATTGATGTGCCGAAGTCTATCAAAACTGCACCTTCGTTTATGCCAGCTATAATTCCATCGTCGCCATACACTAGTTTTTCTACAACTTCTGAGGTAGTTAGGCAGAGCATGATGATATCGCTTTGGGCAGCTAGTTCTTTAGCAGAGCTTGCTACGCTGGCGCCACGAGCGACGACCGCCGCTACGGCATCCTTGTTAAGGTCCATTACAATTGGCTCAAAGCCTTTCTTTTGCAGGTTTTCAACCATGTTTCCGCCCATAAGGCCGAGACCGATGAATCCGATGCGAGGTTTTGACATATTTAACTCCTTAAAGAGGCTGTTGTATTGATTTAGCGCCCATGGTTTCGATTTCATCCAATTGGCGGCTGATTAGTTTTGTTGTTTAAGCGTGTACTTAAAAAATAGAACTTATTCGAACACGCTGCGTTTCGTCTAGAGGGCTAGGTAAACCGCCAAGTTGGCAGAACGCTATCGCTTGTCTTCAGGCTGACTGCTATGCAGTCGAACACGAAAGGTTTAATTCTATTTTTTAAGGACATCTTTGCCAGAACACTCTGACGCATATCAAAAGAGACTAGACTGGTCTTAACGTAGGGTGTTAGCTAGAGTGTGACCCATGCTTCTATCCAAAATATAGACCAACCTGTCTTATTGTCTTCAATATTGTAATACAATTTTGTCATCTAATAAAGACATTGTGGTTTAACCAGATTTTTTGTTTGAGTTGCTGTTAGCTTAGGGTTTAAAAATAAGGCTCAGTGTGAGACTCATATTATTGATAATCGGGGAGATTAGCGGGTAGCCTCGCTGATATGCAAGAATTTAAAGTAACTCGTGCCGATATCTAAAGGTTTTCTAGGTTTAGCGAGTGCGCCTATTAAATGGAAATGCGGTTCTAACAGGGGTATTTTCACTTATTGGTCATACCAATGGTGTTTAAATTGTTTGCTAGATTGCTTGCATTTGGTTAAATCTTGTTGTAAATATTGGTCTTAGTAACAGTTATTTACTATTTCTAAATTAAAAAACAAGCAAAGAGGAGAGAAATATAGTGAACTCTATATCTAAAAATAGACGGAGCGGCGCATCGATTCCGCGACGATTATCCAAAGGTTTTCTTATGACAGGTGTTGCCTCCGCAATGATGGCAATGTCTACAAGCGGTCTCGCACAATCGGAATCAAAAGAGATTGAAGAAGTTGTGGTAACTGGTATTCGCAGCTCGCTGGCGAATGCGCTTGCTGAGAAACGTGACTCGGATAACCTTGTTGAGGTGATTATTGCTGAGGACATCGGTAAGCTGCCCGATCAAAATTTGGCTGAGGTGTTAGAAAATATTACGGGCATTCAGATTACGCGTCAGGCCGGCATTGGTACTGGTGTTCAAATTCGTGGTACTAATTCGAACAGAGTTGAAATTAATGGCGTGTCTACCAGTGGTTCTGGCTCAGGCCGTAGTGGGATTGATTTCGAAGATGTTAATGCTTCTATTATTGCAGCAGTCGAGGTGATTAAGTCACCAGAAGCGAAAACTATTGAAGGTTCAGTTGGTGGTACAGTAAACCTCAGGACTATACGACCATTAGAGTTGAAAGAAACTTTGGGCTCTGTCCGTGTTCAAGGCGAAGACAGTAGCTTGAGTACCGAAAGCATAACTCCACGAGTTTCGGTTGCATGGGGTGATAATTGGTCAACCGATGCTGGTGAGTTCGGCGTTGTGCTTAGTGGTAGTTATACTGAGCAAGAAGCTGTTTCATTCCGACCTCGTACTGACCGTGACAATCTTTCTAGTGTTGATGGTGGGCCGCAGGACTTCCTCGGAATTCAGTTCTTACTACAAGAGCAAGAGAATGACGACTACGAAACCAAAAACCTTGCTGCTACCTTCGAGTGGGCTCCAAATGACAATTGGAAGTTCCATTTCGATGCGATTCTTAATGAGCAAGAGCGAAGTCGTGATCAGTACCGCTTGCAAGCATCTGGCGTAAGTTCGGTAAGAAATATTCAAGCGCCTTCAACATTCGAAACGGTTGATTTCGGAGTGGGCCCAGGGCTATTTCAGGCCGCGCTTACTGGCACGATCGAGCCTGATTTGGCGAACGATGATGATGATCCAAATTTGCGCTTCTCAAGTGAAACGAATTCTCGTATCACCGATTCGTCGGTTCTAAGGCTTGGTGGTGAATGGCAAAATGATAAATGGTCTGCAAGTTTCGAGCTTGCTTCGTCACAGTCTGATTCGGTTACACCAAATTTGAGCACAACGCTCAACTTTATTAACCCTAACTGTCCACTTGACGGTACTAGTAATGATAACTGTGTGCCGTTTATCTATGACTTGAGTGGCGGTTCGCTAGCATTCGGTATCAACTTTGATTCGCCATTTGCGCCTTCGCGTGCTGATTTGCTGAACCCTGCTAACGTTGTTTTGGATCAGGTAAATGTAGATCGTGATACAACTGAAAATCAAGAAGACGCTATTCGAGCTGACTTTAGTTATGAGTTAGATTGGAATGCTTTCACCTCGATTGATTTCGGTGCTCGTTTGAGCGAGTCATCGCATAGGTTTGAAGACATTGGTGACCGCATTGGTGGTTTCAGTCGTATGGTGGATAGCCCGAACGGTACGCTCTTTTCAGAGTTGCTCGTGCCGGGGGCAACCAACTACGGTGATGCCGATGGTCGAAGCTTGTTCATTCAAAACTTTTTGTTACTTGACCCTGATAGATCTTTCTCTGACCCGCAAGGCACGATCGATATCCTGCAAGCAGCGGTTATTGCGCATGATCCAAGCAGTCCGGATATCCTAAATGTCACATCAAATCAAAATGCTTTCCGTGAGATTGACGAAGAGACTGATGCTTTATATGCACAAGTAAACTTTGAGCAAGGTATTTTCCGCGGTAACTTTGGTGTGCGTTACATCGATACTACCATTACGTCAACTGGCTTCGGTCCTGCTGACGGCAACGGCACAAGATCGTTAGTGTCTACAACTGGTTCGTATGATTTTATACTCCCACGGCTAAACATTGTTGCTCAGCCTAGAGAAGACGTGATTCTTCGTTTCGGTTATGGCAGTGATATTAACCGACCTGGTTTTAATCGACTGGCCAGTGGTTTCACCTTGGATCAAAGCGAAAATGCTGTGGTTTCTCTAGGTAACCCAGGTCTAGAGCCTGAGGAAGTAGATGCTTTCGATATCTCGGCTGAGTGGTATTTTGCTCCTTCTGCGGTTGCTAGCATTGGTTACTTCAAGAAGGATCGTACAAATATCTTCGGCACTGATTTCCAAGGTGCGGCTCTCATAGCTGACCCGAACAGTGTGAGCGGATTTGTTCGTGAAACTGATCCAAGTTGCCCAGGTGGCGGTGTTTTCAACCCGATCGCGATACCTAACGTGCTTGGTGATCCAAACAGTGTTGGTCTTTGCGCGGACGTTACCCGCCCTGGTAACGACCCTGAAACGATCACGCAATCAGGCATTGAGCTTGCTTTCCAGTACGATCTATCAAGTTATGAAGAGCAATTAGGCTGGGCCTCAGGTTTCGGTATTATTGCAAACTACACTACTCAAGATAACAAAGGTGGTTCGATTGTAGATACCACTTCGGGTCGAGGTCTGGCGGTTCTTGGGGATGTAAGTATTCCTCGCGGTCTACTTGATTTCTCTGAAGATGCTTACAACATTACTTTGTTTTATGAAAAGTATGGTATCTCTGCTCGAATGCGTTATACCTGGCGTGAAGCTTTCCGCACGCAGGACTTTGGCGGCGGCGCTAACACCAGTGGTAGCAGTACATTCAGCTTTCCAGTGGTCACCGGTGATCGTGGTCAGTTGAATGCAAGCATCAACTATGATGTTAACGAGAAGTTGAATATTGGAGTTGAGGCTGTAAACCTAACTGAAGAGCGCATTGATCAAAACTGCGTTAGTGAAAGTGGGCCTTTATGCTTCGTAGGCTTCCCTGATCGACGCATTACTTTTGGCGCAAGCTATAAGTTCTAGAGCAATACCGAAAGGTCAGAATCATTTCTCCTTCTGATTTTTAGTTAGGCCTTTCGTTACTTTAAAAGCCCCAGCATTTTTTGCTGGGGCTTTTTTTTGATGGGTAACCTATCGGCGTCTTGGCCTTGGTTCTTTAGCTGCCGCTTAATTAGTGCTTGATGAAATGAATTGGCACCGGCGCTCGAAGTGTTCGGAGTTTTTCAGAAGAGTGCGGCAATGGCGCTGACCATATTCGGACGAATATAATGCGTGTAAATGAATTCGTAGAAAAAAGGCTTAAATTTGCTGAGGCGAGAGAGCTGGATAAACCGAGAGTATAAGAGTGGTAAAGGTTTGTGTTTTATCGCGTCTAGCTAGAGAGTTCGCTTATTGGAAACCTTTGGCGAATCTCTTGAATTTTGCGCTTGGCTTCTTCTACGGCTTGCAGTTCTGACGCATCGTGCATACTTTTGAGCAGGTCTGAGAAATGACTGCGCATGGCATTGCGCGCTGCACCGGTATCGTTGTAGGCGATTGCATCAAAGATATTGATGTGGTCGGCAATTCTCATTTCGCGATCTTCGTTTGCGCAAACTGAGCGATGGGCTCTATTGATGTGGTCGAGGTTCTCTTGCAAATCCCAGAGCAGCGCTATTACCTTGGTGAGAACTTGGTTATGAGTCGCTTTGGCGATGATAGAGTGAAATTGTCGATCGGCACCAGAGGCTGAGTCGTCTTCAACGCCTTCCAATTTGATGACGTCGAGCGCTTGTTTCAGTTCGCCCAATTCATCTGGGCTGATCATTCTTGCGGCTAATGCCGCTGCTTCGCCTTCAAGTAAAACACGCGCTTCGAGTAGCTCAAATGCGCTAATTCCATTAGTGAAATCGTCAATAATGCTACGGTTTTGGCGAACATAAACCCCAGAACCGGCTCTCGCTTCTACCTCTCCTTTTGCCTCGAGAGCAATAATGGCTTCGCGTATTGTTGGGCGGCTCACGTTAAAGCGCTCGGCAAGCTCGCGTTCTGTCGGAAGCCGGCTATCAATCGGAAACTCGCCAGATCTGATTAGGTTTGATATTTGATCCAAAACGGATATGTATAGCCTTTTCTTGTTTGACATCAAATTGATAGTTTTCTTCTAATTGTTCTTACCAATATATCTTATCATTAAACAAGCCTGTATTACAATTATTAAGGAAGTGTAAAAGAGCGAGTTGATTTTTGAAGTCATTGTATTAAAAGACTTATTTCTGTATTTTTCTTGATTTTCAATTTCATTCAATGTGTTTAGAGCGAAAAATTCTTGCATATTTTATGATTGTGCAATCGAGATATTTTGCTATTGGTAATACAATTAATGGTGCCTTTTAAGTAGTTTGTTGATATTTTGGTAATACATAATGATTGACATTGTCTGTTTCATTTGTTTGAATCAAGAGATTGAATAGAAGTCTCCAGAATATCGATGCAAGCGCGACGAATGCGCCGCAAAACGCCTACAAAATAAAATAAAATCTATGTCTGAAAAGAAATTCTTAATGCCGCGTTTTTCCATGCTTTTAGCTATCGCCAGCGCGATCACGGCAACCTCATTTGCAACAGCGGCCTCAGCAGCTGAGTACCTTGTTAAATCTAAAGCTGAATATCAAAAAGTGAGCAGCTCACTTCATGCTGGAGATAAAGTTGTTCTTGCAAGCGGTGTCTGGAATGACTTTGAAATCTTGTTCTACGGTGAAGGCACGAAGGATCAACCTATTTCGCTAGTCGCCGAAGAGAAAGGCAAGGTTGTTATTTCGGGCGAGTCAAATTTGCGGCTTCATGGCAAGCACTTATTGGTTTCTGGCTTGGTATTTAAAGATGGCTATACGCCAACCAGTGCAGTTATCTCGTTTCGAAGCTCCAAAACGAACTACGCCTATGACTCGCGTGTTACCGAGGTAGTAATCGATAACTTTAGTAATCCTGAGCGTTATGAAAATGATTCTTGGGTGATGATGTATGGCAAGCGCAACCGTTTTGACCATAATCATTTAGAAGGTAAGAGTAATAAGGGTGTGACTATGGCGGTGCGAATGAATTCGCCCGAAAGCCAAGAGAACTACCATCGTATTGATCACAATTATTTTGGCCCGCGCTCGATTCTTGGTTCAAACGGCGGAGAAACCTTGCGCATTGGTACAAGTCATCATTCATTAAAAAATTCCTACACCAAAGTTGAAAACAATTATTTTGATCGCTGCGATGGCGAGCTCGAAGTAATCTCGAATAAGTCTGGTTTTAATGAGTTTCGTGGCAATGTGTTTTTCGAGTCTCGTGGCACCATGACCTTGCGCCACGGCAATGACAATCTCATGGAGAACAATGTCTTCATCGGTAATGGTGTGGACCATACCGGTGGCCTGCGTTTGATTAATAAGCGCCAAACGATCCGTAATAACTATTTAGAAGGCTTGGCTGGTTTTCGGTTTGGCGGAGGTTTGGTGGTAATGAATGGTGTGCCTAACTCTCCGATCAATCGATATCACCAGGTCGAAGATTCAGTGATTGAAAACAATATGCTGGTTAACGTCAGTCATATTCAATTAGCGGCAGGCAGTGACCAAGAGCGTTCGGCGGTCCCTATTACGACCAGCTTTAAAAATAACCTTATTTACAGCGACGACAAGCGCGATACCTTTACGGTTTATGACGACGTAAGTGGTATTGATTTTTCTGGCAACGTGCTAAACGACGTGTCTAAGCCTACTCTGAAAGAGGGTTTTGAAAATCAGTCGCTAAGTTTGCAGCGAGGCGATAATGGGTTGATGACAGTAGCCAACCCAGCTGATACGAAGGCAGGCCTAAAAGAGGCGCTTGACCCGATTACAAAGAGTGATGTTGGTGTGTCTTGGTACCCGAAAAGTGATCGTCAAGCGACCTTCGGTTTTGGTGCTGAGCGCAAGCTTAAGCCAGGTCAAGATACGTTGACCAATGCAATAAAGGCGGCTGAAAATGGTGATGTGTTAGCGCTAGCCGCAGGTCGCTATAGCGTTTCGAAATTAATCGCGATTGATAAAAGCATCGTGATAAAAGGTGTATCTGCAGACGAGGTTACCATCACGTACGAGCGCGGCGCTTTATTTGAAATTCAACAAGGCGGTAACTTAAAACTCGAAAGTCTAACTATTAGCGGTGTTGATTCGCCAGACAGCTCAGGTAATACAGTTGTGCGTACGCCTCGACGCTCGATGCTAAGTAATTATGAGTTAATCGTTGAGAAAAGCATTGTTAAGGACTTAGATATCAACCATTCGTTTAACTTTCTCACTGTTGCGAAAGGTACTTTTGCTGATCGTATATCGATCATTGATTCGAAATTTAGCGATGTTACAGGAGCAATCCTAAAGCTTGAGCAAGAGAACGATGATTTTGGTATCTATAATGCTGAATACGTTGATATCGTGAACTCGAGCTTCGACTCTATTGGTGGAGCAATTGTTGATTTGTATCGCGGGGGTACCGACGAAAGTACTTTTGGCCCTCATTTACAAGTTGTGGGTTCAAGCTTCAACTCGGTAGGTAAAGATAAGCGCAACAAGAGCAAAAGCTCATTCAGAATTCATGGTGTTCAGGTCACAGACGTTTCAGACAATGTCTTTGAAAATTCAGCTGGTATTGCGGTGGCTCACACTGTCGCTGAACCTGTCACAGTTATTAAAGGTAATCGCTTTATCTCGACATCGGCGCCAAGCGTTGTTGAACTGAATAGCGATAAAAAAAATACGGCCAAGATTTCTGGCAATAAGTTCATCAAAGGTAAGAAGTAGTTTATGTCGACCTTAAGTCAGAAAGTAAGCCCTATGAAATTCTTAAAGCCGGTTGTCGCGGCGGTAGCATGTAGTGCGTTTATATCGCTCAGTGCTTGCTCAGAGCAGCAAAGCCACGCTGCGGAAACGAGCTACCCTAATTTAACGGTCACTCAGGCTGACGTTGCACTAATTAAGTCAGAGCTTTCTAGTTCGCCAAGTGCGCAGCAGGCGCTTAAAAAGTTAGCAGGCAAGATTGACGCAATCATTGCTCAGCCAATAGATGTGCCTATACCTAAAGATGCGGGTGGTGGTTATACGCACGAGCAACACAAACGTAACTTCAATGCCATGTATAACGCCGGTGTTTTGTTTCAGGTTACGGGTGATTCGAAGTATTCGAATTTCGTGCGAAGCATGTTGCTTGAATACGCCGAACTTTATCCAACCCTAGGCACGCACCCTAAACCTAAAGAGCAAACGCCTGGTCGATTGTTTTGGCAGAGCCTAAATGAAGCTATGTGGTTAGTCTCGACTATCCAAGCATACGATAACGTCGCCTCGGCGCTTAGCCAAGAAGATCGTGCGACGATCGAATCGCAAGTATTGCGGCCAGTTGCCGAGTATCTTTCTGCTGGCCAGCCTGGCACTTTTAATAAAATACATAACCATGGCACTTGGGCCGCTGCAGCTGTGGGCATGACGGGTTATGTCTTGAATGACGAAACGCTGGTCAAGCAGGCTCTTTATGGGCTTGATATGTCAGGCGACGCAGGTTTTCTTCAGCAAATCACACAGCTTTTTTCTCCCGATGGTTACTACGCCGAAGGTCCTTACTACCAGCGTTTTGCGCTAATGCCATTCGTGTTGTTCGCAAAGGCAATCGAAGTAAACCAGCCCGAGTTGAAAATCTTTGAGTATCAAGATAAGGCGTTGCTAAAAGCAATTCGTACTTCAGTGCAATTGAGTTATAACAAATTGTTTTTTGGCATTAATGATGCAATCAAAGACAAGGGTATCGATACCATTGAGATAGTTCACGGCATTGCCATTGCCTACGACGTCACTAACGATCCGAGCTTGTTAGCAGTTGCGAAGCGACAAGATAATATTCTATTAACTGGCTATGGCTTTAAAGTTGCGCAAGCGATCGATAAAGGTTTAGCTGAGCCATTTCAGTACCAGTCAATGCAACTTCGTGATGGCCAAGCTGGAGATCAAGGCGCCCTGGCGATTTTTCGCAATGGCATCGAGCATGGTCATCAAGCTTTAGTGATGAAGAACACCTCTCAAGGTTTAGGTCACGGCCATTTTGATAAATTACATTGGCTCTATTTTGATAATGGCAACGAAATCATTAGCGATTATGGTGCTGCACGTTTTCTAAATATTGAAGCCAAGTACGGCGGTCATTACTTGCCTGAGAACAATTCTTGGGCTAAGCAGACTATTGCGCACAATACGGTTGTCGTCGATGAACAAAGTCATTTCGATGGCAATTGGCGCGAAGGACAGAAGCATGCTCCAAAAGTGCATTTCTATGACGTCGATAAAAACATCAAAATCACTTCAGCATCGACAGGCAAAGCGTATAGCGACACAGACCTAAATCGAACCATGGCGATGATCAACGTTGATGGCTTAGAGCATCCTCTGATTGTCGATATCTTCAAGGTTAATAGTGATTCACCTCATCAGTATGATTTGCCTCTGCATTTTCAAGGTCAGATAATCTCGCATACCGTTCCGCTCGAAACTAACACCACAAGCTTGAAGCCATTTGGTAAGGAAAACGGCTATCAGTATTTATGGGAGCGTGCTCGCGGTCCACTCAAAGAAGGCATGTCGCAGCTAACTTGGTTGAAAGACGATCGCTTTTATACCTACAGTGTTTTGGGCGGTAAAAACCAAGAAATGGTTTTTACTCAGTTAGGCGCCAATGACCCGAATTTTAATCTGCGCTCAGACATGTCTATAGTGCAGCGTGTGAGTTCAGCAACAGACCACACCTATGTATCGCTCCTTGAGACTCATGGCGAGTATAACGGGACTGCCGAATTCACTAACAATGCCAAAAGCAGCGTGGCGTCATTATCATTAACTCTTGATCAAGGAGTTGATAAAAATATTGACCTTGTTTCGATTGTTTTGCTTGACGGTACAACACTTCAGTTGGCGATTGCTCGTGATGGTGATGAGCACAGTTTAACCATAAATGGTGAAGTACATGAGTGGGCTGGTCCCTACTCATTGATCCTTGAAAAATAGTAAGAATTAACTCTAGAGATTTAACAATGAAAAATGATCAAAGCCCTACCTATGTTTTCGGTGAAACAGAGCCAGTTGTGCAAGTTCAAGAGGGTATCAAGCGGCAGCTACTGGGTTACGGTGCTGGGCTTATGACAGTAAAAGTCTGGTTTGATGAAGGAGCCGAAGGCTATCAGCATCATCATCCTCATACACAAGCTAGTTATGTTGAAAGCGGTGAGTTCGAGGCAACTATCGACGGTAAAACGCAACTATTAAAAGCCGGCGATTCTTTTTACGTCGCACCAAATCAAAGCCACGGCGCTGTTTGTAAGAAAGCTGGTGTCTTGATTGATATCTTCAGCCCTGTGCGTGAAGATTTTTTAGAAGAATAAATAGAATTAAAAAACATACTTCTAGTAAAAATTATAAGAATTAAAACCAAATAGGATGAGAGAGCACACTATGAAAATGAAAGGTTTACGTTGGTGGGTAGTGGGGCTTGTTGCCTTAGCCGCTGTTGTTAATTATATAGATAGGCAGGCACTGGGTGTTCTTTGGCCTCTTAGTATGGGTGAAGCAGTTTATCCAGATAAAACCAAAACGGAACTGAAAGAAATCTATGGTTTCGTAAGTGTTGTGTTTTTGTTTGCTTACGCATTTGGTCAAGCCATATTTGGTAAGATTTTTGATTGGATTGGTACGCGTCTGGGCTTTGTTCTTGCGATCAGCGTATGGTCAATTTCGACTGCCTTACATGCATTCACTCAAGGTATTCTTACGTTTAGTATTTTTCGTGCGCTTTTGGGTATTTCGGAGGCGGGTAATTGGCCTGGTGCTGCTAAAGCAAACGCAGAATGGTTTCCAACAAAAGAGCGTGCTTTTGCTCAAGGTATTTTTAACTCTGGTGCTGCTATCGGTGGTGTTATTTCTATTCCATTGATTTCATACCTTGCAGTATTTATGGGCTGGAAAGCAATTTTTATTGTGGTTGGTTTGACAGGTTTGCTGTGGTTGGTGCCATGGTTGATTATTGTTAAGTCTCCACCTGAAAGTCATCCGTGGCTTACGGATGAAGAACGAGAGTATATTCTTACTGGTAAAAAAAGAGAAAGCTCTGATAGTGCTGCAGATGAATATGCACCGACTACAGCGCAGATGCTGTCTCATAAGCAAAGTTGGGGTGTAATTATCTCAACAGCAGCAATTGATCCGATATGGTGGATATTTGTTGTTTGGATCCCAACATATTTAATCGATGTTCATGAAATGAACGCTTTAGACTTGGCTAAAAACGGTTGGATACCTTATGTTGGTGCAATGTTTGGTGCTTGGTTTGGCGGTTTGTTAGCACAGAATAGATTAAAAGCTGGATGGGACATTACTAAAACCAGAAAATTCATAATTACACTGGGTTGTATGATCATGCTACCTGCATTATTGGCACTACAGGTTCCAGGTAGTCCGTTTATGGCAGTAATGATTATGGCGATCATTCTTTTTGGTTTTCAAACTGCAATCGGTAATGTGCAAACACTGCCAAGTGACTATTTAGGTGAAAAGGCAGTAGGTTCGTTGGCGGGCATTGCAGGTATGGCCGCTAAGTTAACAGCCGGTCTGTTTATTTATACTGTTCCATGGTTAACAGAAGATGGAAGCTATGGAATCGTGTTTGTGATTGGCGCTTCACTAGCATTGCTTGCGATGGCGAGTATTTGGTTGTTATGCCCTAAGATTGAGCCACTTAAAGGCAAGGACTAGTCGTTCGTATGAATGGTGTATGACAGAGGTTCGTTGGTTGGCGCCTGAATCAAGGTTGATCAGGCGCTACTAACTTGGAGTTTATGAATAGAGCTGACGATCAGTCGACCTTAGACATTAATGAAGGGGTATTGAGTATGAAATTTAAGAATAAAGTTGCAGTAGTCAGTGGCGGAACCAGAGATATCGGTAAGGCCGTTGTATTAAAGCTTGCGTCTCAAGGCGCCAAAGTTGTTATTAATTACTTTAATAATCAGGATAATGCCATTGCCGTACAAAACGAAGTTAATGCATTAGGCGCTGAATCAATCTTGGTTCGTGGCGATATGGCAAACAATGATGATGTTCAAGCCCTAGTCGGTAAAACCAAAGAGACCTTTGGCGGTGTTGATATTTTAGTTAACGTCGCCGGTGGTTTGGTTGCTCGAAAAACCATTGCTGAGATGGATGAAGACTTCTTTAATCATGTAATGCGTCTGAACTTGAACAGCACATTTTTGTTGACCAAATATTGTGTGCCATTAATGTCTGAAGGAAGCTCTATCATCAACATGGCGTCTTTGGCTGGCCGTGACGGTGGTGGTCCTGGTGCGTCGGCTTACGCTACTTCGAAAGGTGCGGTAATGACCTTCACTAGAGCGATGGCAAAAGAACTTGGGCCTCAAGGTATTCGAGTTAACTCCCTATGCCCCGGTGTTATAAGTACCACTTTTCACGACACCTTTAGTAAAGACGAAGTGCGCAAAAATATTGCTAACGGCACTCCCTTACGCCGTGAGGGCAGCCCGCAAGAGATCGCTGATGCAGTGAGTTATCTGGCAAGCGAAGACTCTTCATTCATTACAGGGTCGAACATCGATATTAACGGCGGACTGGCTTTTTCATAGCGACGAAATCAGTCGCAGCGATAGAGCATAGCTATCGAAACAAAAACACAGTTGCAGAAGTGAAAATATAGTTGCTAAAGATGCTGTCGGCATGAATCAACTATCACAACAAATTTTAAAAATATTAAGCAGGGTTTGTAAATGTCGGTATCCATATCGGTAATCGGAGAATGTATGTTGGAATTGTCGCGAGCCGACTTTCCTAGCCAGGGTGCGTCGCAGTCAATGTCGATGGGATATGGTGGTGATACCTTAAATACTTCGATATACCTATCTCGTAACGGTATAGCCACTAGCTACGTCACAGGCCTCGGCGATGATGTTATGAGCGATTGGTTGTTAGATCAATGGCAACAAGAGGGCATAGACTGCTCTCTAGTCACACGCATGCCAAACTCGGTGCCTGGTATGTATATGATTGACGTTGCTGACGATGGTGAGCGCTCGTTTTTATACTGGCGTAAAAACTCTCCGGCGAGCCGCTTGTTTGACGATATCGATCGCACAACCGAACTTTTTAAGTCGCTAAGTAATTCTGAGTATCTCTACCTCTCAGGTATCAGCTTGGGCATTCTTCCTGAAGAATCATTGCACGGCTTGTTCGGTTGCTTGAGCGCTTACCGACAAGCTGGCGGCAAGATTATTTTCGATGGTAATTATCGGCCCAATCTTTGGTTAAATGCGGCCACCGCTCAACAAGTGTATACGCAAATCTACCAATTGACTGATATTGCATTGCCCACATTGGAAGACGAAGCCATGTTATTCGGCTACGAATCACCCGAGCAAGTTATCAACGCGGCACAAGATGCTGGCGTGACAGAGGTGGTGGTGAAAATGGGCGGCGAAGGTTGCCTCTCCTTTTGTGACAACGTTCATGAGCATGTTGATACGGTGATGACTAAGCCGGTGGATACCACCGCCGCGGGCGACTCGTTTAACGCGGGTTATCTTTCCGCTCGCTTTAAAGGCGAATCAGCCGTCGCCGCTTGTGCGGCTGGACATGCCCTCGCTGCGAAAGTTATTCAGCATAAAGGCGCTATTATTCCGAAATAGGTTTCGGTTTAGAGAACTAGTTTGGTCTGTCTTTTAGCCTGCCAAGAGTGCAACGTGGCAGATCATTGATGTCTTTAAACAATTGCACATCGTTATACTTATTCTCTTTGAACAAGCTGGCGACGGCGTCAGCTTGGTTGTATCCGTGCTCGATCACCAACACGCCATCGGCGACTAAGTAATTTGCCGCGTTTTCGATGATGTTTCGTATGTCAGCAAGGCCGTTTTCTTCGGCGGTGAGAGCTGTGATCGGTTCAAAACGTAAATCACCTTGATCGAGATGCGGATCGCCGGGTTCTACATAGGGAGGGTTCGAGGCGATTAGATCAAAGCGAATTTTCGGGTCAATGTTGCTAAACCAATCAGACAATACAAACTCGACATTCTCTATATTGTTCTTGACCGCATTTGCCTTGGCCACTTCAAGAGCACCTTGTTGGTACTCGACCGCAACTACCTTGGCCTGAGGGTGTTCTTTCGCAATTGATAGCGCAATTGCGCCACTTCCGGTGCCGAGATCCAAAATCGTTAGCTCAGAACGAATTGGCAAATGATCAAGTGCCGCTTCAACCAATGTTTCGGTGTCGGGCCTGGGGATTAAGACGTTTTCGTCAACGCCGAGCGACAGCGTCCAAAAGTCGCGGCTGCCTGTGAGGTAGGCAATTGGCTTGCCTTTTTCGCGTTGCCCGACTAGTTCATAGAACTCTTTTGTGTGTTCTGCTGAAGCAATAGTGTCCCCATAGCTAATCAGCCAAGCAATGCCTTGGCCGAGAACATGCTGCATCAATACCTCGGCATCAATTCTTGGCGTATCGCTTTGCTCGTAGAGTTGCTTGGTTGCATCGTCGAGTAAGGTTTTATAGCTCAACATCTTAAGGTGTGATCCTTAACTATCGTCGCCGAGCTCGGCCAAAAGGTTGGCTTGATGTTCCGTTGTCAGAGGGTCTACAACTTGTCCTAAGTCTCCGCCCATAATGGTGTCCAACTTATAAAGCGTTAGGTTAATACGGTGATCAGATATTCGGCCATCGGGATAGTTGTATGTGCGAATGCGCTCAGATCTATCGCCACTACCAACTAAGCTTTTACGTGTTTCGGCTTGTTCGGCGTCTTGCGCTTGGCGTTCGGCATCTAAAATACGAGCCTTGAGCATCGACATTGCTCGTGCTTTATTCTTATGTTGTGAGCGTTCATCTTGGCACTCAACAACCGTACCTGTTGGAATGTGCGTTAAGCGCACTGCCGAATCAGTTTTATTTACGTGCTGGCCGCCTGAACCTGACGCGCGGTAGGTATCAATGCGCAAGTCCGAGGAGTTAATCTCCATATCGTCCGCAATTTCATCCGCCTCAGGTAAAATTGCCACGGTACAGGCAGACGTGTGCACACGGCCTTGCGTTTCGGTTTTCGGTACGCGTTGAACACGATGAGCACCAGACTCAAACTTTAATTTAGAATAAGCGCCGTGACCAACGATGCGAGAGATAATCTCTTTATAACCGCCGTGCTCGCCTTCATTTTTGCTCAATACTTCAACCTGCCATTTCTGTGACTCGGCATAGCTTTGATACATCTTAAACAGGTCGCCTGAAAAAATCGCCGCTTCGTCGCCGCCAGTGCCCGCGCGAATTTCCAAGAAGATATTATTATCATCGTTCGGGTCTTTCGGAAGCAGCAGCTTCTGTAGGCCTGCGAGCAGCTCTTCTTGACGAGCCTTGATGTCGTTCATTTCATCATGACCCATCTTGCGCATTTCTTTATCGTCTTCGTCGATCATCATTTGCGCGGCTTCGGCATCGCCCTCTAGCGCGCGATACTCTTCGAAGTTTTCGATTATTGGACCGATCTCAGACAGTTCGATGCTTAGCTTTCGGAATACGTTTTGGTCGCTCATAGTTTCGGGCTGCGAGAGCAGCGCATTGAGCTCTTCTTGGCGATCAACGAGGTTTTCCAGCTTAAAACGGATGGAATCTTTCACAGTGTGTCTCTTTTATAAATTGGTGTTTTACTTTTGGTCGTCTAAACCAAATAACTCACGAGTCGCCGATAGCAAGGCTTCGTCGTGCTTTTGACGTAATGATTCGGTAGGGTGGTGCATGAATTTTTGCGACAAGGCGTGGGCGAAGTGCTCAAGCACTACGGCGGGGTCTTCGCCGGCTTTTAAGCGCCGCTTTGCAGTCTCTAATTCGTTGTCTCTTATTGAGCTGGTACGGTCGCGCAGTTGTCGTATGGTCGGGATCGACTGCAGATTGTTAAACCAGTGCATGAACTGTAAGGTTTGTTCTTCTACAATTTTCTCAGCTTCAATTGCCGCATTTTTTCGTGATTCTAAATTCTCGGAAACCACTTGCTGTAAATCATCAACCGTATAAAGGTAAACATTACTAAGGTCGCCGACTTCTTGTTCAACATCTCGAGGGATCGCTAGATCGACTACTAGGACGGGCTTGTTTTTGCGTTGCCTAAGAGCGCTTTCAAAAGCGCCCTTGCCTAAGATAGGTAGGGTACTAGCGGTGGAACTGAACACCATGTCCGCGTCAGGCAAGCGAGTTGGAAGTTCATGCAATGAAATAATTTCAGCACCAAATTCCTTGGCGAAACCTTCAGCTCGCTCGACGGTTCGGTTTGCGACAATTATTTTGCGTACGCCTTGAGCATATAAATGCCTGCAGGTCAGCTCGATAGTTTCACCTGCGCCAACAAGTAGAACGGTTTGCTGAGCGATATCAGAAAAAATCTGTTTTGATAAGGATACCGCTGCATAGGCGACTGATACCGCATGACTGCCTATGCTGGTGCTGGTGCGGATTTCTTTTGCAACTGAAAAAGTATGCTGAAATAGTCGGTTTAGCACCTTGCCGGTGTTACCGTTTTTATGGGCTTTGGCGAAGGCCGTTTTCATTTGGCCTAGTATTTGAGGTTCACCGATCACCATGGAATCTAAGCCAGCCGCAACGCGAAATGCATGTTTTACCGCCGCTTGATCTGGGAAGGTGTACAAAAACGGAGCCACCTCATCTTTTCGCAATTCATGAAAATCACACAACCAATCGCTCACCACCTCAATATTTTGCTCGGGGACTTGGCAATAAACTTCAGTGCGATTGCAGGTGGAAAGAATGGTGGCTTCTTCAATGCCGGTGCGTGTCGAGATATCGCTTAGGGCATCATCTAGGTGCTCAGCAGCGACGGCCGCGCGTTCGCGCACCTCAACTGGAGCAGTAGTATGATTTAGGCCTATTGATAAAACGTGCATGACTGATTAATTGCTGACTCTCAACTATATGCAATTGGGTTCGAATTGCTTAAAAACTGGCAAGTCGACGAATTCGATAATTTCAACCCGTTATTATGCCTTGTTTTGCGCGCTTCTAGAATAAATCGGCACTGGAATTCTGGCCGAAATTTTGAATAAGTTGCGGTATCGATTTCCACCAAAGTAACCCCGAAACAGCGATCAGCGCAGCAGCAAGTATGGCGTAGACGTATTCAGCCGACAAAATCCAACCGATGCTGATGATTGCTACCTGGCAGGTTCCGACTACGATTAAGGCGCCGCTGACCATACTCATAACACCTCTGGTTAGGCCAGCTTCGGCGGCTAGAGTCATACCAGTAAGGAGGTGCGTGGCTAATATCCAGCCTAGAATGCCGATTAATAACCATGCGTCAACACTGATTCCGTTAGAAATAAAGTAACAAGAGAATAAAAATATGAGAGCCGCTTGTAGGATTTTTGACTCGATCACAAGCGCGTAAACGCTCTCTTTTTCGCTTTCTTCAACATTTAGTTGAACTGCGCAGTTGAGCATAAAGCTAAAACCGGCGAAACACAGAGCGGCCAGCAAAATCGTATGCATCACGGTGCCCGATTCGGTTTGAGTGCCGATTAAGTGCAGCGTGCTCGAAATCGCTAAATTAAGATGATCGAGCAAATTAAGTGATTCGTTCCAGCTGACATAGTGTGTTTTCCATGCGCCGATACCTAATGCTGAAGCGAGGCTTAAGCTCAATAACAGCATGAAGCATAAATGAATTAGTCCGCCGCCTTGCAGGCGGGCAAATTGTTGGGGCCCCGCGCTGGCATTATTGTCCTCTTCATTGAGCAGGCGAATCAATAAGGCGGTAAAGCCGGTGAAGATAATCAAACTCAGGCTTAAGAAAGAGGGCAGTCCTTCATTAATCGCCCCCGCGTCGTTCATTGGTGCGTCTAATCCCGGTTGGCTAATAAAGAGTTGCAGCATCATTGCCACGGTTAATAGAACGATGATTAAACCGGCGAATGACGATAAATCTTTTTTAAAACCAGAATCCTTTTCTAAGCGAAAAACTGCAACGGTTAAAACCGCCGCGATCACAGTAGGATTGTTGAAACGCAACCAAGCGACACTGTCGCCTAGTGGTGCCCAATCGCCATAAATTGAGAAGCCCAATCGATCACTAAACGCCACGCCTATCGCCAGTAGCAGTGCCGAGCCTATTATTTTTGCGGCAAATGGAAGAGCCGAGCTGGGGTGTCTAAGCAGGTTTCTAGCCGGCAATAAAAAAAGAAGTGCAAACAAAAGGCCTGATTGGCGGTCTATTAAAGTTGCAAGTAGTGCGGTAACGACGCCCATCGACAGCAGAAAGAAAGCTTGAACTAAGCCTTGCTCAACAAATGCCAGCTTAGTATTGTCGGCTCGCAGCAGGTAGTCGGCGATACTATTGTTAGTGTTAGCGTTTTGCGAACTGTATTGTAAATGACAAATCGACTCGATAAATAGGTGAAAGATTACCAACCAGACTAAAGCCGGCCCCCAGCCCCAAAATATCAGTAAGCTAGTAGCGGGCAAGCTGACGAAAAACGCGCTGCTGCCCAAATTGCTTAAGGCTTGCGTGCTACTTAGGCCTCCGAAGAGTGTTTTAAGGCTGGTTTTGCCAAAGCGCTGCTTGCTGAGTAGGCGCACAATGCTAAGGTAGCCAAACGCAATAAAGCCGATGGCAGATAGAAACGCGATAAGACTGCTGTGCATAATTTGCTAACTTAGATTAAGGGTTATTTGCCGACGCTGGCCTAAACTTCGGCGCTAATTGTAGTTATTTCGCTCGTCAAAGTTAAGTCGCATCTTTTTGTTGCTTAACTTTGTTGATTAAAAATGTACCACTTAAGTATGAGCCTAGGGGGTCGTTCACGTTTTTGTACGACTTACTTGAGTATATAATGATATGTATGCAAACCATGCCAAAGATAAATAGATCAATGACGCCGAGTCGCAATAATGTCGCGCAGCGTAAGCCCATTGCTAAACCGCATATGCCGCGATTGCTAAAGTTTTCCGATAGATCGCTAAGACTCTCTAGCCTTTGCCTAATCGGCTTGCTTGGTTTATCTGCGTGCACTACGGGCCCATCTGGCCATAAAGCGGTGTTGGCGCCGGGTGTGCTTAAGGAACAACAAGCGGCTCAGAATAATAATGGGGGTGATGGAAGTAAGCCCGATGTGGTCATTGAAGCGAACCCTGATCAACTGAATGTATCGAGTGACGCCGAATTGGCATCAGATCCAAGTTTGCCAAAGCAAGATTTGGACGCAACGACGCTTGAAAATCTACTATTGATGAATTTCGCCTCGTTTCAAGGAGATTGGTCAAAAGCAACAGACAGCGCCATATCGGCGGCGCAGAGCAGTCAAGATTTTCGTGTCGCACGTTCGGCGACGTTACTGGCGCTGCGCAATTCTGATTATTCATCGGCGGCCGACGCCTCAGCTATTTGGCTGGCGTTAAAACCAGATAGCGTAAATGCTCAAAACATGAACATAATCGCTTCGCTTGGAACCGATAAGGTTGATGAGGTCAAGCTCGCGATCGAGCAGCAACTTGCTGATCAAGACATTGATGATTATATAAAGCAGCTAGCCGGTTTGATTGTTCGTCAGAGTAATGTCGATGCCGGTTTTGCCATAACAGAACACATGGTCAAGCAATACCCTGATTCTGCACAAACCCAGATCAGTGCGGCTTATATCGCTCAGCGCTTTGAAAAATTTGAGCTCGCCGAGAAATGGGCAGCGCGAGCCTTGGTGTTGCGCCCAGAATGGGATTTGGTTGCTCAAGTAACCGCGAATTTGTTGGGTGCTCAAAATAAGGTGGAGCAACGAGCCGAGTTTATTGAGCGTTTTGTGGCGCAGAACCCTCGTTCGATCGCTATGCGCATTAATCATGCGGCTGAGCTGGGTCGCGCTGAAAAATTTGATGAGGCTTATCAGCTCACCATCGAAGTTCTTGAAGACGAGCCGAAAAACGTTAATGCGTTGCAGTATGCCGCCGCTTTGGCTGAACAGCTTAACGATACCAAGCTTTCGGCTAGGCATTTGCGCAAGGCCTTAGATGTAGAGCCTAAAAATGATGATGTGCGTTGGTCGCTTGCTCGTCTAGCTGTTATGGATAAAAAGTATGCCACAGCTGAACGTTTGTTTGATCAAATTACCGATGAAGAAATTTACGTACGGGCGCAAATTCAAGTGGCGAATATGCGCGCTGAAACTCAGAGCGCTCAGCTAGCCTTGAATACCTTGCGTGCATTGCAACCGCGAACAGAGCAAGATTACCTAGCGATTGCTACCACTCGTCACTATTTACTTATGGGCGATTATCGATACGAAGACGCCTTTAGCTATGTGAACCAGGCGCTAGTATACTCGCCTGAAAATCTAGACTTGTTGTATGCGCGGGCGTTGGTTGCAGCGGAGTTGCGTAAGCTCGAAGTAGTAGAGCAGGATTTAGGGTTTATTATTAGTAAAGAGCCAGATCACGCAAATGCCTTGAATGCTTTGGGTTATACGCTAGCTGATCAAACCGATCGATACGAGGAGGCGAAAGGGCTAATTGAGAAGGCGTTAAAAATTGAACCAGATCAAGCGCATATTCTAGACAGCATGGGCTGGGTAGCCTACAAGTTGAATGACTTCTCAACAGCCATTGAGTATTTGCAAAAAGCCTATGACTCAAGCCCTGAGGCTGAAATTGCGGCACATCTCGCTGAGGTCTTGTGGGAGTCGGGCGAGACTGAAAAAGCCATCGGTTTGTTAAAAGAGTCGTTTTCAAAAGACGACAAAAAT
>CANMNN010000004.1 GCA_947499305.1 uncultured Arenicella sp.
AACGACATTATTCAAAAAGCCTATCAACCAGAAGGGCGAACTCCGGAAGAGGTGCTGGATTATGCAGAGTCGATTATCTTTGAGATCGCTAAGAATAATAACCAGGCAAAGGCCGGCTTTCGTAAAATTGACGGCTTGCTAGCCGAAGCAGTGGACAAAATCGAAGAAATGTTTAACAACAAGGCTGACGTGACAGGCACGTCGACAGGCTTTGTTGATTTAGATAAACAGACCACTGGCTTGCAGCCGGGTGATTTAGTTGTTGTTGCCGGTCGGCCATCCATGGGTAAAACTTCATTCTCAATGAATCTGGTTGAAAATGCCGCCATTGCCGAAAACAAACCCGTGTTGGTTTTCAGTATGGAGATGCCTGGCACCGCGCTTGCCGCTCGTATGTTGGCCTCTTTGAGCCGGGTCAACTCTGGCAGGTTACGGACTGGGCAACTGGAAAGTGAAGACTGGCCTAAACTAACGTCGGCGGTCGGCATTCTCCAAGATAAAGATATCTACATTGACGATACACCAGCCTTGTCGCCGCTGGAAGTACGAACACGAGCTCGTCGAATTGCCGCGGAGCATCCTGAAGGCATTGGTCTAGTGATGCTCGATTACCTGCAATTGATGCGCGGCAACGATGGGCAATCTGGTAATGATAATCGTACTACTGAAATTTCGAATATTACCAGAGCACTCAAAGGCTTAGCAAAAGAGCTAGAGTGTCCGGTCATTATTCTATCGCAGTTAAACCGAAGTCTAGAGCAGCGCCCGAACAAACGCCCGGTAATGTCCGACTTACGAGAATCAGGTGCGATTGAGCAGGATGCCGATATCATTATGTTTATCTATCGTCATGAGGTGTACGAACCAGACACTGATCAAAAGGGCATTGCTGAAATAATTATCGGCAAACAACGTAATGGGCCTATTGGCACTATTCGTTTGGCTTGGTTGGGCGAGTTTACCCGCTTTGAAAACTATGCGGGGCCTCGTTTTGATGACGACGAATAGGCTTGTCGCAGGTTTGATCGTTGCTCTAATCTCTAATATCAAAGCCGATCATGCAAAATAATCGAGCGGCCCATGTGGTGATCGACCGCGTGGCAATGCAACACAACCTTCGACAGGTGCGTGCGCTTACGCCAAATGCAAAAATCATGGCAGTGATTAAGGCCGATGGCTATGGCCATTCGATGGAAGTCGTTGCCCATGCGTTAAATGCGGCTGATGAATTCGCGGTTACCGCCTTAGATGATGTTAAGCGCTTGCGTTCGCAAGGCATTAGTAAACCGCTAACCATGCTCTCCGCGACCTTTGATGTTGCTCAGTTAAATAAGATGTCAGCGCAATCGGTGCGCCCGGTTATCTATGACTTGAGTCAATTGACAACGCTAAGTCAGGTTTCCCCAAATGCCGAGCTCGACATTTGGTTGAAAATCGACACAGGAATGGGGCGCTTGGGCTTGTGCATCGAGGATGCCCATCGAGTTGCCACTCGCTTGATAAACCAGCTAGGTATTCGCTCAGTAAGCGCGATGACCCATTTAGCTAATGCCGACAATCCTGATCACCCAAGCAATCAACGGCAGATCAAGCAGTTTCTTAAGTTTGCCGAAGGCCATGGCTTTTCTGAATTGAGTATTATGAATTCGGCGGGTTGCGTAGCATTCCCCGATGCATCGCGAGATATTGTTCGTCCAGGTGTGATTCTTTATGGTATCTCACCGCAACTAGGCACTTCGGCAGCAGACCTGTCGTTAAAGCCCGCAATGACTTTTAAAAGTAAGTTGATCTCCGTTAAACGCCTTCCAGTTGGAAGCCCTATAGGCTACGGAAGTCGGTACACGCTTGACACTGATTCGCGTATTGGCGTCATTGCCTGCGGCTATGCGGATGGTTATCCTAGGCATGCTCCGAGTGGCACATTAGTACTGGTTAATGGAATGTATGTGCCTTTGATTGGTCGAGTTTCTATGGACTTGATCACAGTTGACCTTGGTGAACTACCGGTAAAGGTTGGCGACGAAGCTATTTTGTGGGGCGAAAATATTCCGATAGAGAATCTTGCTGAAGCGTGTGGCACCATCGCCTATGAGCTTATGTGTGGCGTCACACAAAGGGTAGAACGAGTTGTAATTTAATCGGCCATATGTGGCCAAAGTTGCAGTCGCTATACAATAATAAAAGAACAACAATGTTAGATATCAAAACAGAATAATGGCAAAAGCGAAAACGGTTTACTCTTGTAGCGAATGCGGTGCTCAGTTTCCCAAGTGGACTGGCCAATGCCAAGACTGTGGCGATTGGAATACCTTGCAAGAAGAGCTGACGCCTAGTCGCCCAGTCGCCTCTGCTGCGAACCCTAAAGCTGCACGATTCGAAGGCTTTGCGCCAAAAGCAGACGTACAAAAACTCCAGCAAGTTAGCGTCAAAGGTACGCCTCGATTTGGCACTGGTTTGAATGAGTTAGATCGTGTGCTGGGCGGAGGTTTGGTACCCGGGTCCGTGATCTTGCTAGGTGGTGATCCTGGCATTGGTAAGTCAACGCTTATTCTACAAAGCCTTGCCCTGTTGAGTGAGCAGAAAAGCACCTTGTATGTAACAGGCGAAGAGTCGGCCGAGCAGGTTGCTTTACGGGCTCAGCGGTTGGGTGTGCAGGATGCAGATTTAGCACTGCTTGCTGATAATCAGCTCGAAAGCATTCTTGATATTGCCATCGAACACAAGCCTGAAGTGTTGGTGATGGATTCAATCCAGACCCTCTATACTGATACCCTTCAATCGGCTCCTGGCAGTGTTGCGCAGGTGCGTGAAACCGCCAGCCGATTGGTTCGCTTTGGCAAACAGACCAAAACAATCGTGATCTTAGTAGGGCACGTAACTAAAGAAGGTGCACTGGCTGGGCCGCGAGTATTGGAGCATATGGTGGATACGGTGCTTTACTTCGAGGGAGAACAAAACAGTACATTTCGCTTGATTCGCGCGATCAAAAATCGCTTTGGTGCGGTAAATGAAATAGGCGTTTTCGCCATGACCGACACTGGCCTAAAAGAAGTTGCCAACCCATCTGCCATGTTTATAAAACGGACTCAAGAAGACGCAACAGGCAGCGTTGTATTGGTATCGCAAGAGGGTACTAGGCC
Source organism: uncultured Arenicella sp. (assembly GCA_947499305.1). Lineage (GTDB taxonomy): Bacteria > Pseudomonadota > Gammaproteobacteria > Arenicellales > Arenicellaceae > Arenicella. The sequence goes on from CANMNN010000004.1 coordinate 3,141, forward strand.
TCTTTTGGTAGAGGTGCAATCGTTGGTAGATCAAAGTTCTTTAGCCAACCCCAGACGCGTAACCGTTGGCTTAGATAACCAGCGGCTAGCAATGTTACTGGCGGTGGTAAATCGCCATGCTGGTTTTTCGCTTTATGATCAAGACGTGTTCGTTAATGTTATCGGTGGTGTTAAGGTACATGAACCAGCCGCGGATTTAGCGATTGTGTTGTCGGTTCTATCAAGTTTTAAAAATCGTAAGCTCGATAGCGGTTTAGCGGTCTTTGGTGAAGTAGGCCTTACTGGCGAGATTCGTCCCGTGCAGCGCGGCTTGGATAGGATTCGAGAGGTAGAGAAGCTCGGTTTTACTCGCTTAATTATGCCCAAAGGCAATCAATCTGGAATTAAGTCGAGCAAGCTGGAAATTATCGCCGTGACCACACTAGATCAAGCCGTTCGCGCGGCGTTTGAGTAAGGCTGACATGAATAAATTTGGAAATTGGCTGTCGAAAAAAATTATACGTTTTGCAACAGTGCTATTGATTCTCCTGAGTGTTAACTTTAGCCATTTTGCTGTAGCACAAAGCGCCGATGGCGGAGCCAACAGCCTAGATAGCCGAGCCAAAAGTTTAGATAGCGAAGCCAAAAGTTTAGATAGCGAAGCCAAAAGTTTAGATAGCGAAGCCAAAAAAGTCGCCGCTATCGCTTTATTCAATGATCGAGCAATGATCTCAGTTGATGGAAAAAAAGCCAAGATTGTGAGAGCTGGTTCTACCCATCGTGGTGTGAAGCTGATTAGTTCTGATACCAGCGAAGCGATTGTTGAAGTTGCTGGAGAGCGCCGTACTTTAACCTTAAATAGTACGGCTACCATGGGCGGAGCTTTGTCAGCACCCAAAAGCAATAATGAAGCCTCATCTATCGTGCTCTATGAAGACGAGCGCGGCTTTTTTGAGTCGCCGGGACAAATAAATGGGCGCTCAGTTCGTTTTTTAGTCGATACCGGCGCTAATTTAGTTGTGTTTAATAGCCGAGTTGCGAATCGCCTAGGTATTGACTATTTGAGCGGTAGACGAGGCTTTGCTTCAACCGCTTCGGGCAGGGCACCTATGTACACTGTCAATATTGATAGTATTCGAGTTGGTGGAATTGTGCTCGATAACATTCAGGCCGGAGTGATTGAAGGTGGCTATCCTGAAATTCCATTGTTGGGAATGACATTTTTGAGTCGATTGGATATGAACCGCAGCGGCAAAACCATGGTTCTGCGAAAGCCATAGAGTTTTTGTTTGCTCCTGAGCTCGGTCTTGATGCTTGCAATAAAAAAGCCGTTTGAGTGACTTATTCAAACGGCTTTTCGCCAACTATAATTAAAGCAATAGAGAGTTAGAGTGTTTTATCGTGTTCAACAACCGCGAATGCACTGTGATTATGAATAGACTCAAAGTTCTCAGCGTGTACATAGTAACGCGAGATCTTATCGTTATTATCGAACTCATTAGCTACGTCACGAACTACATCTTCGACAAACTTAGGATTGTCATAGGCTCGTTCGGTAATGTACTTCTCATCAGGGCGCTTTAGAATTGCAAAGAGTTCAGCGCTGGCCTGTGCTTCAACACTTTTAATTAATTCGTTTAGCCAAAGCTTACTAGAGCAATTTACGCCTACGGTTAAATGGGAGCGTTGGTTGTGCGCGCCATACTCTGATATTTTCTTGGAACATGGGCACAAGCTCTTAACCGGAATTGTTACTTCCAAGGTCGAGGCTAAATGTCCGTTTTCAATTTGACCAATTAGATTTACTTGGTAGTCCATCAAGCTCTTTACGCCAGATACTGGCGCCGTTTTCTCAATGAAATAAGGAAACTGTAGTTCAATATAGCCTGCGTCGGCTTCAAGGCGCTGAACCATATCCGCCAGCATCTTATGAAAATGCTTGGCGGAAATCTCGGTTTCGGTCTCGTTCAACATTTGGATAAAGCGCGACATATGCGTGCCTTTTTGATCGTGTGGCAAGCTTACCGACATCGAGAATGTCGCGATGCTGGCTGAGCGAGTGCCGTCACGGTTGATCACCGTAATTGGATGTTGAATGTCTTTGATGCCAACACGACTAATCGGAATTTGTCGTGTGTCGAGGCTAGCTTGTACGTCTTCCATAGGAATATTTCAGGTATTCGAGTGCAGACAAGTTTGCGTGTCTAAGCACTCATAAGTAAGGTTAAATTACAGGTTCTGTGCGTTTGCGGCAGGTTGGTAAAACGGTGAGTTTATAATCGATTGCTCTATGCCTATCGCGTCTAAGCCACATTCTGCCAGTAGTGCAGTCTGGCTTCCGTGATCGATATATCGGTCTGGCAAGCCTAAATTCAAGGTGGGAGTCGAAATTCCAGCGGCCGATAAGGCCTCATTAACACCAGAGCCTGCGCCGCCTGCGACAACGTTTTCTTCCAGAGTTACCAATAGATTGTGAGTTTTGGCCAGTTCGCTGATCAAATTTTCATCAAGAGGTTTAACAAAGCGCATGTTAACTACTGTTGCGCCAAGCTTCGTAGCGGCCTCGAGGGCTGCTGGTAACAAAGTGCCGAATGATAGAATCGCCACATTGCCGCCTTTTTTAACGGTAACACCTGTCGCCATTGGTATTTCGGTCATTTCAGTGTTTTCAGGTGCACCTGTTCCAGCTCCACGAGGATATCGAACTGCGGTCAAGCCCACATGCTTGTAAGCGCTGTAGAGCATATCTCTGCACTCAGCTTCATCGCTAGGTGCGTATATTGTGCAGCCAGGAATGCAGCGCAAATAGCTATAATCAAAAACGCCTGCATGCGTTGCGCCATCGGCTCCAACTAAGCCTGCACGATCGATTGCCAGCATGACATCGAGATCTTGAACACTAACATCATGAATTAATTGATCGTAGGCACGTTGTAAGAAGGTAGAGTAAATCGCGACGATTGGTTTTTGACCATCACAGGCCATACCGGCGGCAAAGGTTAGAGCGTGTTGTTCTGCAATAGCCACGTCGAAATACCGCTCAGGGTACTCCTCGGAAAATCGCACCAAGCCCGAACCCTCGCGCATAGCGGGCGTTATACCAATGAGTTTTTCATCTTTTGCGGCCATGTCGCACAGCCAATCGCTGAATACATCAGTATAAGTACGAATCTTAGCCTTTTTACCGAACTCCCCAGTAGTGGGGTTGAACGGCGAAACGCCATGATATTTAATCGGCGCATGCTCGGCAGGTTCAAAACCCTTGCCCTTTTTGGTGACGATGTGAAGAAAGCGAGGGCCTTCAATTTCTTTTAAGTTACGCAAGGTGGCAACTAGCGTGTCAATATCGTGGCCATCGATTGGGCCGGCGTAATAAAAACCCATTTCTTCGAAGAAGGTGCTCGGCAAAATCATGCCTTTTACATGCTCTTCCCAGCGACGTGCGTAGTCTCGTACAGGCGGTATTCCGTCGAGCGCTTTTTTGGTGGCGTTGCGAACCGTGTTAACGGTTGAACCAGTCATCATGCGCGTTAGGTAGTTTTTGAATGCGCCCACATTCGGCGAAATCGACATATCGTTGTCGTTTAGAATTACCAGTACATTGGCATCCATGTCACCCGCGTTGTTCAACGCCTCGAACGCCATGCCTGCCGTGATAGCACCGTCACCAATGATTGCAACTACGTCTCGATCTAGCTTTTGTTGAGCGGCAGCAACAGCCATACCCAAGGCCGCGCTGATAGAAGTGCTCGAGTGACCTGCTCCAAAAGTGTCATATTCGCTCTCGGTACGTTTTAAAAAGCCTGATAGGCCGCCAGCCTGACGGATAGTGTGTAACTGGTCGCGTCGGCCAGTTAAAATTTTGTGGGGATAGGCTTGATGCCCAATATCCCAAACAATTCGGTCGTCGGGCGTGTTAAACACATAGTGTAGAGCCGTGGTAAGTTCCACGGTGCCAAGGCCAGCTGCAAGATGACCACCGATTTTTGAGACGGTATCAATCAAAAACTGGCGAGTTTCGTCGCACACTTGTTGTAATTGATCTTCCGAGCACTGTCTGAGGTCACTGGGTTGATCCAGCGTCATCAATAACGGGTATTTAGTCTTTTGGTCGGTCACTTCTTTCTCTCGGTTGCCCTCAGGGGCCTAATAATTAAGTACGTTTTTAATTCTACTGTTAACAATTTAGAACGCAGTTAAAAAACCTATAGAGCCCGGTTAAAAACTTAGGCGCCTATTATTTCGTGCGCTCGACCACTAACTTGGCCAAGTCTTCGAGGAGCCGAGTATTATCGCCTATCGAGGCAATGCTGACTACGGATTCTTTATAAAGTTTTGTTGCAAGTTTTTTAGACTCTTGTAAGCCAATTAATGCTGGGTAGGTCGATTTCCCCATTTCAAGGTCACTGCCGCTGGGCTTTCCGAGTTCCTCGGTGCTTGACTCTATATCTAAAACGTCATCGACAACTTGAAAGGCGAGGCCGATGGCATCTGCATAGTGTTCAAATTGCTTCAGTTGATTTGCGCTGACTGAGTCAGAGCATAATGCGCCACAAATAACGGCAGCGTTGATTAAAGCCCCTGTTTTGCGACGATGAATGTTTTCTAGTGAGGAGCGCTCTAGCGCTTGATCGGTAGCTAAAATATCCAATATTTGACCGCCAACCATGCCGATTTGCCCGGAACTTGTCGCAAGCTTGAGGCAAATTGCGCGGGATTGAGCATCGCTAAGACCTGATTTGTCACAAGCAATCAGTTCGAAAGCTAAAGTTTGTAGGGCATCGCCCGCCAAAATGGCGGTTGCCTCGTCGAACTTGATATGACTTGTTGGCACGCCTCTGCGTAAATCATCGTCGTCCATAGCGGGTAGATCATCATGGATTAATGAATAAGCGTGTATGCACTCCAGCGCCGCTGCTACTGAGTCTAAGCGCTTGAGTGATACATTCAGCGCAGTGCCGGCGGCGTAAACCAATAGAGCCCGAAAGCGTTTGCCGCCTGAAAGCGTGGAGTAACGCATCGCTTGACGTAGGCGTTCAGGCACATCAGTGTTGCTGAGTGCTTCGTCAAGCACTGATTGAATTCTGTTTTGATACTCAAGCATGAATGATCTGGAGTCGGGTAACTTTGGGCTCTAGTCGGGTTAAAGACGCGCTAACGAAAAATTAGTTTTCTTCAAACGGTTCGGTATTAAACAAGCCATTGTTGTCTTTCACCAACACGTCGACTTTCTGTTCTGCCTCTTTAAGAACCGAGTGGCAGTGTTTCATCAAGGCAACTCCTCGCTCGAAGTCGCTGAGCGAGTTTTCAAGATCCTGCTCACCGCGCTCCATACGCTCAACAATGCTTTCAAGTTCTTTATAGGCGTGTTCAAAGTCGAGGTCGACGGCGTTTTTGTCAGTCATATTCTCAGGCCTGTCATTAGGCAGCTTGGAGTTTTATTGGGGTCTTGCTTGATCGAGCTTCGCATTCTAACACTGCTACCGTAAAGTTGGTCTATAAGCGTAACTTTTACTCGTTATTCGCTACGAAATCGCGTTAAACTCAACGCTGTTATTTTCCACTTTATTACCACAAGCTCTCGAATGTCTACAGATTACGATTCTTCCGCCATTGAGGTCCTCACCGGCCTCGAGCCAGTGCGCAAACGCCCCGGTATGTACACCACCACCGAACGCCCCAATCATTTGGTGCAAGAGGTTGTTGATAATAGTGTTGACGAAGCGATTGCCGGTCACTGTAAGCGTATCGACGTCACCTTATATAAAGATGGGTCGGTGGAGGTGAAGGATGACGGTCGGGGGATGCCGATTGATATTCACCCTGAAGAGGGCGTGCCGGGCGTCGAAGTAATCATGACTCGATTGCACGCAGGTGGAAAATTTTCTAATAAGAACTATGAGTTTTCGGGTGGTTTACATGGAGTTGGAATCTCGGTGGTAAACGCATTATCAAAACATGTAGAGGTTTGGGTAAAGCGCAACGGCAAAGAATATAATATGTCGTTTGCCGATGGGCATAAAACCAATAGCCTAGAAGAAATCGGCACCGTCGGCCAGCGTAATACTGGCACCAGAATTCGTTTTTGGCCTGATTCATCCTTTTTTGATTCCCCTCGAGTTCACGCTGGAAAACTTTGCCGCCTGTTGAGAGCTAAGGCGGTACTTTGCCCAGGCTTAACGATTAACTTCGAAGACGAAGCCAAGCCTGAAATGAATACCAGCTGGTATTATGAAGATGGTCTAAAAGCTTATTTGATGGGCGCACTTGGCGATAACGAACGTTTGCCTGAAGAAGGCTTTCAAGGTGTTGAGTCAGGTGACGGTGAGCAGGTCGAATGGATCGTCGCCTGGTCTGCAGAAGCTTCTGAATTAATAACCGAGAGCTATGTAAATTTAATCCCGACTGCGCAAGGGGGAACGCACGTCAATGGCTTGCGGATAGGTCTCACCGAAGCAATACGCGAGTTTTGTGATTTTAGAAACTTGTTACCCAAAGGCGTAAAGCTTTCTCCCGACGATGTTTGGGCACAATGCCAATATGTTTTGTCGGTACGTATGCAAGACCCACAATTTTCAGGTCAGACAAAAGAAAAACTATCATCACGTGAAATTTCTCAGTTTGTTTCAATGAAAGTTAAAGATGCTTTTGCACTTTGGTTGAATCAAAATCTGGAAATTGGCGAACGCATTGCCATGGTGGCGATTGAAAATGCGCAAAGCCGCTTAAAATCGGCTAAAAAGATCACCCGAAAGAAAATCACTCAAGGGCCTGCATTGCCCGGTAAGCTTGCAGATTGTTCAAGTGAAGACATTGATGTTACTGAGTTGTTTCTGGTCGAGGGCGATTCAGCGGGAGGCTCAGCCAAACAAGCTCGCAACCGAGAAACACAAGCCATCATGCCGTTGCGCGGTAAAATTCTAAATACGTGGGAAGTTGAATCGACCCAGGTGTTGGCATCTCAAGAGGTGCATGATATCTCGGTTGCTTTGGGCGTGGACCCTGGCTCAGATAACTTAGATGGCTTGCGATATGGCAAAATCTGTATTCTTGCCGATGCCGACTCTGATGGGTTGCATATCGCAACCTTGCTCTGTGCTTTGTTTGTTAAGCATTTTCGAGCGTTGGTCGAAGCAGGGCACCTTTACGTCGCGATGCCTCCTTTGTATCGCATAGACCAAGCTAAACAAGTTTTCTACGCATTAGACGACGCTGAGCATGACAAGATTATTGCTCAAATCAAATCTGAAAAAGCCAACGCTAAGATTAATGTGCAACGCTTTAAAGGCTTGGGTGAAATGAATCCAAGCCAATTACGTGAAACAACCATGCAAGAGGACAGCCGTCGCTTGGTGCAAATGACTATCGGCATGGGCGACGCCACCTCTAAAACTATGGACATGTTGCTTGCAAAGAAACAGGTGCCCGCGCGAAAAGCATGGTTGAGTAGCAAAGGCGATCAAGCCGAGGTCTAAGCGTGATCAAACCCGGTTTATACCAACATTTTAAGGGTGCTATGTATCGAGTGATGGAAGTGGCTCATCACTCTGAAACTGAAGAACCCTTGGTTATTTACCGCGCGCTTTATGGCGAAAAAGGTGTTTGGGCTAGGCCGCTGTCGATGTTTACTGAAACGGTTGAGCGCGATGGAAGTACGAGGCTTCGATTCGCCTGTTTAGACAATCAGAGTGAAGTGGAGCAACGCTTAACTTTGCGTTTTGAGCCGGCAATTGTAAAAGAAGGTCAACTGGCTGAGTTTGAGCTAGCGTTTGCCGCTACTGAGTCTATGATTATAACCCATGAGGCTTATATTACTCATAATCTAACTTGGTCCGTTAACGATGCGCACAAAGCAGTGTTGTCAATTTTTTGGCAGTCGATTGAGCAGGCTAACGGGTTTAGTTTTGAAGGTTTGTCTGACTACTTAAGCGAGGACTCTATCGAGTTCTTTTCGTTAAATCGTAACGCCGAATAGTCTCATCGAAATTATTGAAAGGTAGCTCACTAGAAAGCTCGAGTCTACACATAACATATCAAAGGAGTTTTTATGAATCGCACTTTAATCACAAGTGTATGCGCATTAGCTATGGCGCTAAGTGTATCGTTTAGCAATACAGCTGAAGCCGCTAGTCAATGTGTTGGTTTGTCGAGTAGCGCTTGTGGTTCTAAAAGCTCACAGTGCACATGGCGTAAAGCGTCTACGAATAAAAACGGCAATAAAATTAAAGCTCATTGCCGAGCGTTGCCTGGTAAAGCCAGGGCGTCAAGCAAAAATTCAACAAATAGTGTGGCTAAAAAGGGAGCATCTAAAAGCTCGATTACTAAAAAGAAAGAGGCTAGTAGCGTAAAGAAAGATGCTAAGAAAAAGCTTAAAAAGAAAGTGAAGAAATCAACTAAACCATAGTTAGATGATTTCAGTTAGATAATTTTTCCTAATGCTACTGAGCCGCCAGGTTTACTGTTAAAGAGGCAGCGTAAGGCTGCCTCTTTAACAGTAGGTGTGCTTCTTTTAAATGCTAAGACCCAGAGAGCGAAATTCGTCTATGGGTCGAGCTAACTCTCTTTATTCAGAAGCTTCCTATTCGGAATAGTTCTCGTATGATGCCTGACGTTCCAGATAATCTTGGTATGCAGGAATCGATACAGCGGCAAGGATGCCCCCAACGAACAATAAAATCATAACGCCAGCTAATATCTTTACACCAAGCGGATTCTTATTTGGTTCAGCACCAAAATTGTTGGGGCCTACAGTGCCTCGTCCAAAGATCAACCAGAGTGCAATAAAAAGGTTGACCAACGGGATGAACATCAACAGGCTAAGCCAACCTGATTTGTTCATATCATTGAACCGCCTTTTAGCTAAAATGAATACAAATACTAAGAGGGCGATATAAGCTGCTAGAGCCATAAGGCTAAAAAGGCCCATCATTATGCCGCCTTCGCCGTCGCTTACTGATGTGATTATAGCGAAGAATACTCCCGCTACTGGTATAGCAAGTAAGTACAGACCGGAAAGATATGCTAAATATCTTAGGCGTCCAATTCGACCGTGAGCGCTTAGAAACTTTGGTTGGTAGGGTTTATTGTTTTGTGCCTGAGATACATCTGATTCAGGGGCTTGATAGGGATTTTCGGTTGTCATAAAAACTCCGTTTTTAGTTTATATTTATTCTCTGGACAGCTTTGGTTTGCGTACTTGGTAGCGAATGCATCAAGTTGCTTCCAAAAATGCGTTGAGTAGTTTAGCATCGAACACGAAGTTAGTTAAAGCGCGCATTTGCAAGGACCTGATTCGGCGACTTGATTGGTGGCCGAAGTGAAAATTTTAATGGACCAAATTACGTTGCAGTATCACATTGCTTGGGAGTATCTCGCTCCTTTAAAGTACCAGAATCCAAGAGAAAGAAATTGATGGAACCTATCTTCTTGAATATTAGCCACAGATGAAGTTAGACACAGTAGCGTTGGTAGAAACGCCTGAAGGTACTGATCTGCATGCTGACCTTGTTGGTTTGTTGCCACGAGCGCTTGCGTATATGGTTGATTTTTCCATACGCGCGGGGATCATTGTCGCTCTATGGATTGTAGCGATCTTTATGGGCGGGACTGGCTTTGGGATATTCCTTATTGTCTTCTTCCTTCTAGAGTGGTGGTATCCTGTCTATTTTGAGGTGTTTCGCGGCGGCCAAACCTGGGGTAAACGGGTTTACAAAATTAAAGTCGTCAGCGACGACCTAACGCCAATTCGACTAGGCCCTTCACTTATTCGCAATCTGTTACGCAGTGCAGACTTCTTTCCTTCTTTTTACGGCGTTGGAATTTTGTGTTTGTTGACTACCCGTCGTTTTCAACGTTTAGGTGATCTGGCAGCGGGGACTATCGTGATCTACAGTGAGAGTGAGGTATATGATGCCTCTGCGCTCGATGCTATTGACGCCGTCGCACCGCACTATCCAATTGGGGAAGATCAGCAAACGGCGTTCATTAATTTTGCGCTCAACCGTGGAAATATGTCAGAAGAACGACAAGAGGAAATCGCCGAAATTATTCGCCCTAGGCTGCCTCTTAATGCCGATCGTGCATCGGCTTATGTTCGTGGTGTTGGCAAATGGTTACTTGGAGCGAGATAAGTAAGTCTTGAGTTTATGAAACAAGTTGAATTTGAAAATCGCTACTCAGCGTTCTGGTCTGAAATGGAAGCCTTTTTTAAGCAGGCCTCTAATAAGGCAGCCAATGACCAAGATGACAAACGAGAAGCCCAGGTCGCCGCCTTCCCCAAGAACTATAGACTCTTGTGCCAGCACTTAGCTATGGCGAAAAGCCGTCGTTATGCAGCAGGTTTGGTTACACGGCTTAACAACCTGGTTCAACAGGGCTATGAAACCCTATACGGCCAATCTATAAATAATCGTGCATCGATTTTAGACTTTTTGATCTATGGCTTTCCGGCGGCCTTGCGTTCCAACGCTAACTACCTTTGGCTTGCTGCTGCGGTGTTTGTATTGCCGTATGTTGCGATGATGGCTGCAGTTATGCTCAACGATCAAATTATCTACTCGGTTATGGATGCCGAAACAGTTCGCTCTATGGAATCAATGTACGACCCCGAGATGCGAAAGCTGGGGCGCGAACGTCAATCGGATACCGATATTTATATGTTCGGGCACTACATTCAAAATAATATTGGCATCGGTTTTCGTAGTTTCGCAATGGGGATATTTGCTGGTGTCGGGAGCCTCTTTATTCTCGCTTATAACGGTTTAGTGATCGGCGCTGTTAGCGGGCATTTAACCGCATTGGGGTTTGTTGATACGTTTTATCCTTTTGTGGTCGGACACGGTTCTTTTGAGTTAACCGCGATTGTGTTTAGTGGCGCGGCTGGTTTAAAGCTCGGTTTCTCTCTGCTCGCACCAGGTTCGAATACGCGACTTAAAGCGCTGCAAATTGCTGCAAAGGATGCGATTAAGATCATGTACGGCGTGTTCGTGATGTTACTAATCGCGGCGTTTATAGAGGCGTTTTGGTCGTCATCTTCTACCATGCCGAACGCGGTTAAGTACGCTGTAGGCGCTGTATTATGGGTTCTTGTTTACTATTACTGCTTCTTCTTTGCTCGTCCACGCGTGGCGAATTATCAGAATCGTCATGCAGCTAAGTAATCTTATTATTGAAACCCGTTTACGAAACGCCTGGTCGTCAATTGATTTAGGTGTTTTATTCGCGCGCCAGTTTTGGTGGCGAAGTGTGGCGCTCTATTTAGTGATCGCAACCCCTGTGTTTTTGCTCACCCGTTTGCTGACCGACTTTGGTACAGTGTTTCCCTTCATTGTACTTTGGTGGTGTAAGCCTCTTTATGAGAGGCCGATTCTCTATATGATGAGCCGCGAGTTGTTTAGCGATCAAACTGGCTTTCTACGAACGCTGCTCAATTATCGAGATTGGTTGTTCCCCGGCACATTGGCAATTTTAACTACGCGTCGAATAAGTTTCGCGAGAAGCATGTATGCCCCGATCACACTATTAGAGCGCCCCACCTCGGCTATCTATAGCGGGCGCTCCTTAGTGCTTGGGCATAAGTTTTCTGGCGAAGGTTTATGGCTCACTCTGATTTTGTTTTTTGTTGAAGGTATTTTCGCGGTATCTATTCTTGCCGTGCTTGCATTAATGTTCCCCGAACATGTTGACGTGGCGCTCGCTTGGTTTAACAACCTAGAGCGAAATAGTGCGATTGTCGATTTCTCAACTTTGTTTGTGATGGCCGCAATCTCCCCATTTTATACAGCTGCTGGTTTTATGCTGTACATTTCTCGGCGGGTCGAACTTGAGGGATGGGATATCGAGATCTGCTTTCGAGACTGGATGCGAGGGTATCGGCGCCCAATAGGTGGCTCTGAATGATCGGTTTGAATATCTTGCGGCTTACAGCGGCGACATTGGTCCTTTCTGTAATCGTTTTAGTGGCCGACGCTATTGGGCAAGAAGCTAGTCTTGAAAATCTTGACAACAGCGGTAATTTTACGCTTCAAGAAGATCAAACCTTACCGAGATCAGCGAGTTCAACGGCCTATCATTCTGAAATTAAGCAAGTATTGCTTGGCGATGAGTTCGCTCAAAAAGAAACCGTAACGCGCAGACGCTTTAAGGATATTTTTGACGAGTCAGATTTTATCGATGAAGAAGAGCAGCTCGAAGATGGGAAGTTTCCGATATGGATTATCAAGTTGGTTCGATTTATTGCTTCCATCAACAAAGCCGTAGGAGGTTTTGCTCAGTTGTTAGAAATCGTTCTTTGGGGCTTGGCGATCACACTACTGATATTTTTTATCGTGAAGTACCGAGAGCGAATTAGTGCCTGGGCCTCTGATATTAGAAATGATGAGCCCGAAGCAGAACTACCGACAACACTTTTTGGTTTAGACATTCAAAAAGACAGCGTCTCTGACGATGTTGTTGCCGAAGCACAGGTGTTTTGGCAAGCCGGGGATCATCGCCAAGCGGTGGCAACTCTTTTACGGTCAAGCTTAATTACTTTGCTGCATGAATATCAGTGTCGGTTCTTTAGTAGCGATACCGAAGCCGAGTGCTGTGAGCGAATTGATCAACAAGTGAGCCAGCCGATCAGCTCGTTCATGCGCTCTCTCGTGCTAGTTTGGCAGCGAATTGCCTATGCTCATATAAAGCCGGATGATAGTGAGTTCGATCAATTGTGTCTGCGATGGAAAGAGGTTTTCTCATGAAATCCTATTGGCTTTGGGGGCTTGTAGCCGTGCTTACGGCGATAGTGCTGGTTGGATATTTCCAGTTTACAGAGGAATATGAAACTCAAATTTGGACTGGTCAGAGCAAAGAAGCTCGGGTAAACCCATATTTGGCGGCGCAAAAATTCTTAGAGTCGCGGGATGTGGTTATTGAGAGCACTCTAGATACCCTGAACTTCGACACTATTGATGTCGGCGATATCGTTGTGTTAACTGAAGTCGACAGTATGTTGGTCTCCAAAAGTCGGATCGACGCTGCGCTTAACTGGGTTGAACGAGGCGGCTTCTTGCTGGTGGGCGCCAACCAAGAAAGTGAGGGTGGTAGTTCGATATTAGATCATTTCGACATTAATGTGGATTATCAAGACATTGAAATAGCTGACTCATCTATTGATCAAGACGGCGACGAGCTAACTACCGCTGAGCGTATGGAAGAGGCTAATCGAAAGATAGATGAGCGTATCGCCGAGCGTGCTGCACAGAAAGCGGAGCGAGATGCTGAAAAGGTCGAAGGCGAGGCTGATACCAGTAATTCCAAGGATCAAGATCAAGAAAATTCAAACAGCGACGAAGAAGCTGATAGTGACTTTGATTCTGACTTATTCGATATCTTGAACGCCAATTATCGACATGAATTTTTCAAAGCGTATATTAGCAATCCAGATGATGAAATTCACTTAGCAGTGCTAGATCGTTTTGTGTTCGTGAACGATGACGACGATGAATATGATTATGACGATTATCAAGACGAGGACTACAGCGACCTTGGTGATGAAGGTCACGACTATAGTGAGTATTCAGATGCAAGTGAATACGATGAAGCGTTGGACGACAGCTTTATTGACGACCACTCTGAGGATGCCAGCGATGATGCTTACACAGAGACGGTCAGCAATGAAAAATATACTTTAGCTGCCTCTATTGACGATGAACATGGAAGTCGCTTTTTACAATACGAGTACGGGCAGGGCTACTTCACGGTCGTCTCCAGTCTTAAGCTTTGGCAGAACAATTATATCGGCCTTGGTGATCACGCCTATTTTCTGTCTTACTTGGTACCAAACGAATCTCGGCTTCACTTGTTCTACAACATTAGCTCGCCGTCGATAAGCCAAATACTGGGACAGTATTTTTATGAAGCGATATATGCCTTACTAGCGTTCTTGGCGCTATGGCTATGGTGGCGAGGTATTCGGGTGCAAAGTACGATCGAAACAGTCGAAGGACAGCGTCGTAATTTCGCTGAACACTTGTCTTCTAGCGCAAAATATTTGGTCGCCAACAAACAATACGCAGAATTATTGGACCCAATCAAAGATGATATAGAGCAACAGATGCGCTTGTTTTATCCGAACTACTCGCAGCTAAATCAACAAGCGCAGTTGGCTATGCTACTTGAACGAACCAACATTAAACAATCGACCCTACAACAATGGCTAGTTTTTTGCGCCGGAGTAAGCAGTCAACAACAACTGCTCGCGGCTATTAAAATTGGTAACGCAATTAGGAAACAACTATGACCGATACACTCAAAAATCAACCTGACATAAATGAGCAAGCTTCTATGGATTCAGCCGATTCTGTCTCGCCCAATACAAGCTCGAGCGAGCCGGCCAGCGCTGAAATGCCGACGTCACCGGAGCAGGGAGGGCTAAACTCCGAGCAACAAGCTACTGTCAGTAAGCTACGATTGTTGCTGGCGCAAGTTAATACCGCTCTTGTTGGTCAACAATCGGTTGTTAAGCATGTTGTTTTGGCTCTGCTATCTAACGGACATGTCTTGTTGGAAGGTGTGCCAGGGCTAGGTAAGACGCTGTTAGTTCGTGCCTTATCAAGAACCTTCTCAGGCGACTTTAAGCGGATTCAGTTCACGCCAGATTTAATGCCATCTGATGTGACAGGGCATGTTGTATTTGATATGCAGAACCAGTCATTTCAAATGAACTATGGCCCAGTTTTTACTAACCTATTATTAGCTGACGAAATTAATCGAGCGCCGGCTAAGTCACAAGCGGCACTACTTGAAGTGATGCAAGAAAAGCAAGTGACTACCGAAGGTGAGTCGCGCAAAGTGCCGCTTCCATTTATGGTGTTAGCGACACAAAATCCGCTCGAACAAGAGGGCACGTACCCCCTCCCAGAGGCTGAGCTTGATCGATTTTTGATTAAAGTGATCATTGATTTCCCGAATGCATCAGACGAGGTAAAGCTTACTAAGTTGATCACCGCTGGTCGCGTTGGCGACAATAGTTCCATCGACGCAGTCAAACCGGTATTGAGCGCCAGTGAATTGCTTGATATACAACAGCAAGTAGCTGATGTGTCGATTGATGATCAAGTGATAGATTATGCGGTTCGGATTGTTCGAGCCACGCGTGAGCACCCGTCAATTTATCGCGGCGCGGGTTCTCGTGCCAGCATTGGCTTAGTCCGAATTGCTAAAGCTAATGCCTATTTAGAAGGCCGAAACTTTGTACTCCCCGATGATGTAAAGGCCATGGCGATTGCGGTACTGCAACACCGTATTGCTTTAACACCAGATGTTGAAATCGAAGGTCTTGGCGTTAACGATGTGTTGGGACAAATGCTGATGGACATCGAGGCACCGCGAAAGTGAGATTCCCGCAGTTCTTGTCACTCAGGCCAACGAGGCGGCTTTTAGGTGCGGTTGCTTTGGGTGCCGGCCTCGCCATATTAATTGGACTTGTCCGAGTATTCGGGCCCGAAAGCTATGAACCAAGTGCGCTCTCGGGTTTGCTCGGCTTAGGTGCTTTATGTTTAGTCATACTGGTAGTATTCGACGGCCTGGGGCGTTTAACCTCGGAGCAACTCGTATTAGAGCGTCATTTACCAAATTCTTTCTCACTGAACAGGCCGCAGTCAATCCGGCTTGAATTGAGCAATTACAGTGGTCGCGAACTAGCGGTCAGCATTAGTGATGCTATTCCATCTAGTTTTCACGGTGCTGGTTTCCCGCTTGAACAGTCAATTGATGATGAACGCCGGGGACTCTTTGAGTATTCTGTGGTGCCTAAGGAGCGTGGCCTAGCCAAATTTCAACCGGCCTACGTGTTGCTTGTTTCTCGCTATGGCTTTTGGCAATTTATTCATCGCCTCGGCGATGCCGACGAGGTGAAGGTTTATCCTGATTTTAGTGCGGTATCAAACTCGTTTATTTTCGGCGTCGAGCAGGCGATGCGCAATATGGGTGCTCATATCGCTAAGAAGAAAGGCTCAGGCATGGAGTTCAATCAACTTCGAGAGTTTCGGGAGGGCGATACGCTTAAGCAAATTGATTGGAAAGCTTCAGCCAAGCTCGGCACCCCAATCTCACGCGAATACCAAGAGGAGAAAGATCAAAATGTGGTGTTTCTGCTTGATTGCAGCAGGCGTATGCGCGCTATGGAGAGAAATCTTAGCTATTTTGACTACGCTTTGAACGCTTTATTGATGAGTAGTTATATAGCGCTCGATAAAGGTGACGCAGTGGGCGTAATGACTTTCTCGGGACAGCCAAGTTGGTTACCGCCTATCAAGGGTAAAACCAGTATAAATACTTTATTGAATCACTTATACGCGCTCGAAACCTCCACCGAAAGTAGTGACTACGTTAGCGCTGCTGAAAACCTATTGGCTAAGCACCGAAAACGGTCTCTGATAATACTGCTTACCAATGTGAGAGACGAAGATAACGACGACCTGCATAAGGCGGTCGAGATATTGTCAAAACAGCATCTGGTGATGGTTGTCGCTCTACAAGAGAGGCTATTAGAAGCAGTCGACCAAATGCCAACAACTGAAGTCGCCGATGCCATGCTTTACGCAGGTACAAAACACTTCGAGATCAACCGTCGAAAAATGCTGGCTTTACTAAAAGCCCGCGGTGTATCTGTTGTTGACGCCACACATAAAAATATTCATATTCAACTAGTTAGTGAATACTTAAGGCTCAAACAATTTGGTCGAATATAGTTGGCACGAGGTATTTGAATACCTATGACGCGCAGCGCTGTTAACATGCGCAATTGGCATTTTTCCAACTTCTATTTTTTTTACTTCACAACAGTCGGCGTAATAGTGCCGTACTGGAGCCTCTATCTACAGTACAAAGGTTTTAGCGCAGCACAAATAGGCCAGTTAATGGCGATTTTGTTAATGACCAAAGTTATCGCGCCAAACAATTGGGCGACCATTGCCGACAATGTTGCTCTCAAAAAGGCAGCTCTCTCGGACTTCTCAAATATGCAGGCATCGCTACGCTAGCTGTTTTATGTTAGTACCTATTGGCTTGCTGATTTCTGGGCTTTGGCAATGGCAATGTTTGGTTTCTGCGTGTTTTGGAATGCGTGTTTACCGCAGATTGAAGCCGCAACTCTAAATCATTTGGCGGGCAAAAAAGATCAATACGGTCTGATTAGACTCTGGGGTTCAGTGGGGTTTATCGTTGCGGTTTCGGGGTTAGGCTGGTTAATGGATTTCACTGGCCCTTCGGTGATTATGCCAGTCGTGGCGGTTGCACTCCTGTGTATGTTTTTTGCCAGTCTCTTTATATGCGCGATAACAATTTAGATCGTAAAAAAACATGGCGGCTCGCAAAGCGCTAGAGCGATCGGTAATATTAGCTTAGTCATTCCCATAGCTAAGTTGCTAAATCAAAAAATATCGATACTTCTTGTATTGGGCGTATTGGTGCAAATCAGCCATACGCCATTTTACACCTTCTTTAGTATTTACTTAGAGAGTTATGGTTACATGTGGTCGGCCTTCGGCCAAAATCAACTATTTTACGGCGCTGGGGTTCTAATGTTTACAGTGTTTATTTGCAGCGTATTTTTTATAAGTAGATTTAGTGAACAAAGCACGCGATCTCAACAGCGAAGCCGCTAAAATTGCTTAATTGAGTACCATCTTCAACTAATTAACTCCGGAAATAGATAATGCAAACCCTTGTTTGGCTAAGAGAAGACCTACGTTTACGTGATAATCCGGCCCTTCATTATGCCGCAGCACATGGTGAGATCACCCCGGTGTTTATTTACCCTGAGTCGCTCGGTGGCGCGAGTTATTGGTGGCTTCACCATAGCCTTAAGAGCTTACAAGAGGCTTTTGCTGAACGTGGAGTTCGCTTAATTTTAAAAACAGGCAGCCCCGAATTAGTGCTACTTGAAATAGCTGAGCAAGTTAAAGCCGATGCACTTGTCTGGAATAGAGTTTATTCGCCGCAAGGCATGGAACAAGGTGCAGCGCTCAAAGAAGCCTGTACTGGCAATATTGAAACACGGTCTTTCAATGGTCAATTAATTATCGAGCCAACTGAAGTGTTGACTAAGCAATCGACGCCATTCAAAGTTTTCACTCCCTTTTGGCGCAATTGTGTTGCTAATTTGAGGCCGAAAGAGGTGCTCGATATACCTAATCTTACGCCTACGAGTCATTTTGTGGAATCTGAAAGCCTTGATGATTGGGGGCTGCTACCGAATAAGCCCGATTGGTCTATTGGTATCGCCGAGCGTTGGCAACCTGGTGAAGTTGGCGCGCAACGGCGTCTTAACGTGTTTCTAGATAGTACGATCTCGAAGTATGCTGAGGGGCGAGATATTCCGGGCGAGGAGAATACGTCGATGTTGTCACCTCATTTAGCGTTTGGTGAAATAAGTTCGAATCAAATTTGGTTTGATACCCATGAAGCCATGGCATCGAGACAGGTTAGTAACGACAACGGCAAAAAGTTTCTCTCTGAAATAGGGTGGCGTGAATTTAGCCGATATCTGTTGGTGCATTTCCCTCACATAACAAAAGAACCTTTCAATGCTAAGTTCGAGAACTTTGCTTGGCAGAGCAACAAGGCTCTGCTCACTGCTTGGCAAAAAGGTCAAACGGGGTACCCTATTGTCGACGCCGGAATGCGTGAATTATGGGCGACGGGCTATATGCATAATCGTGTGCGTATGATCACTGCGTCGTTTTTATGCAAGCATTGCTTAACTCACTGGCATGAAGGAATGGCATGGTTTTGGGATACTTTGGTTGACGCCGATATTGCTAACAACACGGCAAGTTGGCAATGGGTCGCCGGCAGTGGCGCAGACGCCTCGCCTTACTTTCGAATATTCAACCCAATTCTTCAAGGCGAGAAATTTGATAAGGATGGCGACTACATTAAAAAGTGGGTTCCCGAACTAGCACGCTTGGGCAGCAAATACCTGAATAAACCTTGGGAAGCCGATGTCAGTACACTGAAGTCTGCCGGCGTGATACTTGGGGAGACTTATCCACTTCCGATTGTTGACCATAAGCAGGCGAGACAACTGGCGCTTGATGCTTACGCGGATATTAAACGCTAGATCGAATATATGTTTTATCCTGTATATCGTCACAGGCTTTTTCAATTGATAGCTAAAATAGATAGATAATATCGAATTAAACGATTTTAGCTTTTTGAGTGCTCGCGATAGACTAAGTTCAGTTCAATAACACGCGCAATTAAGCCAAATTAATCAACATTGCTTTCGGAGCAGACTTATGACCAATTCCTCTTCAGTTCAATCAGCCGAAATGCTCGGCCAAAAAGTTCCAAATGTTACCTTTCGCGTTCGTGAAAATGACCAGTGGGTTGCTGTTAGTAGCGACGACTTGTTTGCCAATAAGACCGTAGTGTTATTTTCTCTGCCGGGCGCGTTTACGCCTACGTGCTCGTCTACGCACTTGCCCCGATATAACGAACTAGCGGCAACTTTCGCGGCCAATGGTGTTGATAGCATCATCTGTATGAGTGTCAACGATACATTTGTTATGAACGCTTGGAAGCAAGATCAAGAAGCAAGCAACATCACTGTCATTCCAGATGGCAATGGTGAGTTCACCGATGGCATGGGCATGTTAGTTGGTAAGGAAGATCTTGGCTTTGGAAAGCGTTCTTGGCGTTATTCCATGCTGGTTAAAAATGGCGTTGTTGAGAAAATGTTCATTGAGCCGGACCAACCCGGAGACCCTTTCGAAGTGTCCGATGCGGACACCATGCTTGATTATATTAATCCAAAAGCTAAAAAGCCGTCATCAGTAGCCGTAATCACTAAACCAGGGTGCCCGTTCTGTATTAAAGCCAAATCGATGTTAACTGACAAAGGTATTGCTTACGAGGAAATAGTGCTGGGCAAAGATGCGACATCGGTGAGTGTAAAAGCAATTTCTGGTAATGGCACCGTTCCGCAAGTGTTCTTTGATGGCAAAAACATCGGCGGTTCTGACGACTTGGAAGTTTTCTTGCAAGATTTCTAAGCATAAGCCTATCTATATTAAAGAGATTGAGAGAGTAGGGTCGCACACGACTCTACTCGAAAAATTTAAATGAACGACAATTTCACCAATAGTGACAACGTTTATGACCATCTGGGCTTTTCGCCAGATGATCTACTCAAGCTGGCTCGCTGGACAATGCCGTTTGGCAAGTATGCCGGCAGGACATTAGTAGATTTGCCCGAAGAGTATCTGTTCTGGTTTCAGAAGAACGAGTTTCCGAAGGGAGAGTTAGGAGAGTTGATGAAATTGTGCCTTGAATTAAAAATAGAAGGCCTGGATAGTGTGGTGAAGCCGCTCAAGCAGCGAAGCTAGTCATATTGCTTCAAGGTCGTCAGAACGCCTTGGAGCACACATGAATATTCGCGACCTACAGTATCTGGTAGCCGTTCATGACATGAACAATTTTAGCAAAGCCGCCGAGCGATGCTATGTCAGCCAGCCCACCTTAAGTGGTCAACTAAAGAAGCTCGAGGAAGAGCTCAATGCGCCGCTAATTGAACGCTCAACTCGACAGGTTTTGTTTACCGCGCTAGGTGAACAGATTGTGGAGATGGCCCGCGACGTACTACTTACGGTCGACAATATTCGGGCCGCGGCTAAATCCAGTCATGACCCCTTTGCGGGCGAATTTCACATCGGTCTTATACCTACTGTTGGCCCCTTTCTGCTGCCGATTCTAATGCCTGTTCTAGCTCGCGACTTCCCCAATGCGCAGATTTACCTTTACGAATTGCAGACGCGAGAGCTAACTCAAAAACTGACGAAGGGAGAATTAGACGCAGTGATCTTAGCCAAGCTTGACACCAGTGTTTCATTTTATGAGATGCCGCTTTATCAAGAGAGTATGAAGCTGGCGGTGAGCGATCAAGATGAATTGGCAAAGTGTAAGACAGCGGTAGGTCTTCAAGTGCTTAAGGAGCGCTCAGTATTGATGCTCGAAGACGGGCATTGCTTACGAGATCAAGCATTAAGTGTCTGTACAAGCGTTGGCGCGCTTCAAGACATGCGCTTTAAGGCTACGAGTATGGATACCTTGTTACATATGGTGGCTAATGGCTCTGGCATGACTCTAATCCCAGAACTGGCATGCAATAGAGGCACAGAAGGAGTGACTTATTTGAGCTTTGTAGACCCTCAACCAAGTCGCGAAATAGTTATGTTGATGCGTAAGCAGTCGGCACGCAAACAAGCGTTAGAGGTGATTGCGAACCGCATCACTGACCTGCTCAGCTCTGATCAATCGGGGGCTCAGGAACATGCAGCTTAAACCCGAGATGATATTTATTTTACGTTCATTGAATTCGATGAAACTGGTTTTACTTGCATTGTTTATTTCGCACTCTGCAAGTGCTCAACAGTTTGCGAGCGGTGAGAAACAGGTACCTTTGATCGAGCTATACACGTCAGAGGGTTGCAGTAGTTGCCCGCCAGCGGATCGATGGATGTCTGAACTGACTGATCATGAGGATCTGTGGTCGGGCTTTGTGCCTATTGCATTACACGTTGATTATTGGGATTACATTGGTTGGAAAGACCCATTTGCAAGTCGAGAATACAGCCAACGTCAGCGTCAAATAGCAGCAGAGAACAAAGAGCGAACTGTCTACACTCCCGGTGTTCGTAAGGCGGGAGACGAATGGCGAAGCTGGCGTTTGTGGGGAAGTCCAACGCTCGATGATTCACCTGAAGTTGGTGGTTTGAAATTCGATGTTAATGAGTCAGGCCAGTTTCGTGCCGATTTCGAGCTATCTGAAATCAAGCCTCGCTTTAGTGAGCGCGGTTTACAGTTAAATGTAGCCGTGCTTGGCCTCGGTTTATCTACCGATGTTAAACGCGGGGAAAACAGAGGCAAAACGCTCGAGCATGACTTTGTTGTATTAAGTTTGTCGCGAATTTCCAGCGCTGAGAAACTACGCTGGAATGGAACTATAGATAAGCCCGTCATAGAGGCGCGACGTTATGCACTTGCTGCATGGGTTAGCGAAAAGGGACGCACAAAACCAATTCAATCTACCGGCGGATACTTGAGTAAACAGCTATGGAGCGAAAACTCTAAGCGCTAGAAAATCAGAAACCCTTGAGAAGATTTTGAGCAGCAGATAGACTCTTTTGCAGATGACGTTATAAGAACGACAATTATAATAACTACAAAGGTTTCAGCATGGCAGAAAAACGCGAACAGTTTCGCTCTCGTCTTGGTTTTATTTTAGCAGCGGCAGGCTCTGCCGTTGGTATTGGCAACTTGGTTGGTTTCCCGGTGAACGCTGCGAAAAGCGGCGGCGCGGCTTTTCTGATTATATATGCGGCGTTCGTTGTGTTTATTTGCCTACCGGTCATGATCGCCGAAATGTCGCTCGGTCGAAATACTCAACGCAATCCATTAGGAGCCTATAAGGCTATTGCTGGAGAAAAGTCTCTCTGGCGTTTCGGTGGCTGGCTAGCCTTAATAACTCCGTTCATGATAGCGGTATTTTATCAGGTGTTAACAGTTTGGCTGCTTGGGTATTTTGTTGGCGCGGTCACCGGTAATTTAGAAGCCATGGCTCAGCCAGGTTACTTCGGTGACTTCATTAGCGGTAACGGTGTCTTTTTATACCTCCTCGTTCTCACGGTATTAGTCGGGGTAATTCTCAATTCAGGTGTTCAAAATGGTATTGAACGTTTGGCGAAAGTACTGATGCCAACGCTCTTCGTTATGCTTATTGCGCTGACAGCCTTTGTCTTGACGTTGCCAAACGCGATGAGTGGCGTGAAATTTTTCTTGATTCCCGAGTTTTCTAAAATCGATATATCAGTAATCAACTTAGCGTTAAGCCAAGCATTTTTCTCCTTGTCGTTGGGCATGGGTATTTTGATTACTTATGGCTCTTATGTGAGCCGCAAAAATAGTGTCGCCGGTGGCGCTAAGATGGTGGCTCTGGTCGATACTTCTGTTGCGTTCTTCGCGGGTTTATTAATCTTGCCTGCGATCTTTGCCTTCACACCAGAGATTCTGAGCGATGATGATTCGTCGTCCTCGATTTCTTTAGTGTTCGTATTCTTGCCAAAAATTTTCCTTGCCTTGGAAGGACTGGTCGGTTTTGTAACTGCGTCTCTCGTAGCCAGCACCTTCTTCCTGTTGGTGTTCTTTGCTGCGATAACCTCGCAAGTTTCAATTTTACAAGTGCCTATATCGGCACTTCAAGACGAGTTGAAATTTTCACGAATTAAAAGTGTACTAACTCTTGGTGCCCTCGCCGCAGTATTGGTTATTGGCTCTGTAATGTCCTTTGGAATGGTCGACTGGTTAACCGATTTATTAAGATATGGAGAAAATCTCGATAAGCCTAAATCATTATTTGATCTTATCTACGATGTCTTCTACGAAACTATCTTGCCATTGAATGGCCTCATCGTTTGCCTGTTTGTTGTCTACCGATGGAGGCGTGCGAACATGAATAATGAGCTTAAAACTGGTGATGAGAGTTTTGACGGGTCTTTTGCTAAGCGCTACATCAGCGTTGCTTTAGGTACGTTTGTACCCGCAATTCTTGCATTCGTGTTTGTGAGCACGGTCCTGTTTAAATTCTTCGGTATCAGCGTTATATAGACGCTCCCGAGTGAGTACCTGTCTAGAAAGGTGGCTTATTTAGTTAGCCGCCTTTCATGATTCGTTGTTGATCTCTCTTCCAATCTCGGTCTTTAATGCTGGCGCGCTTATCGTGCTGCTTTTTGCCTTTTGCCAAGCCTATTTTAAGCTTTGCTCTGCCCCTTGACCAATATAGGCTTAGAGGAGCGAGTGTGTAGCCATCACGCTCCACTTGTCCAATTAGTCGACTAATTTCGAGGTTTTTCATCAACAGCTTTCGCGTTCGAACTGGATTTGGCGAAATATGCGTGGAAGCTGATATTAGTGGGGATATATGAGCTCCATACAGAAAAAGCTCGCCATTATGTATTTGCACATAGCTTTCCTTAAGTTGAACGAGGTTGGCGCGCATGCTTTTTACTTCCCAGCCCTCGAGCACTAGACCAGCCTCAAACTCTTGCTCGATAAAATAATCAAAGCGCGCTTTTTTATTGCTAGCGATCGTGTTTGAAGGCGTCTTTTTATTCTTTGCCATTAGTTCTACGCACTTAAACGTGCTTATGTATACTTATATTGAGTTGGATCATAACTCCAGCGCTACCAAAACAGAATAAAAACAAATTAAAATTAAACACCAACTTGAGCAGCACTACAAAAACTCCTCAATTAGCAGCGAAATCTAGCCGACCATCTTGGGGCTCTTACACAGCTTTTCTACTTGCTGCGATCGGGTCATCTATAGGTTTAGGCAATGTCTGGAAATTTCCGTATGAACTCGGTTTGCATGGTGGCACATTCCTGTACGTGTATATCGGCTGCGTTTTACTAGTTGCTTTTCCTTTGATGGTGGCTGAGTTGTTAATTGGTCGTGTAGGGCAAGCGAATCCAGTTCGAGCAATTCGGTCTATCGCAGCTGAAGATAATAGGTCGGGTTTATGGGAGGTTATTGGCTGGCTCGGCATTTTAACGAGTTTCCTGATTTTTTCGTTTTATAGCTTAGTAGCCAGCTGGACTCTTTTCTATATTATGCAGTCCTTGTCCGGGGCATTTGTCAATGTGCCCGCGGAGATCGTGCAAAATTCTTTCGGTGCTCTACTACGTAATACTGACCAGCAAATCATCTGGCATACGGTTTACGTATTAATGGTTGTCTTGGTGCTGTCTCAAGGCGTGCGCAGCGGTTTGGAGCGTGCGGTTCGATTGCTAATGCCACTGTTTATTGGTTTTGTAATCTGGCTTGCGTTTTATGCTTATGAGGTCGGTGACTTTCAACAAGCGTACGCCTTCATGACTAGTTTTGAAATCGACAAAATCACTTCGGAACTGGTCGTTGCCGCTTTAACCCAAGCGTTGTTTTCTTTAAGTATTGGTATTGGGATACTAATAATGTATGGCTCGTATTTGAGCGAATCTAGGCCTTTGTTCATTGGGGCCGGGACGATTATGTTGTTCGATACAGTCATCGCTTTATTGATGGGTTTTACTATTCTTTCAATCGTCTTTGCATTTGGACTTCAAGTAGATTCAGGGCCAGGCTTAATTTTTGAGACATTACCCGTTGCTTTTGCACAGATTCCCGAAAACGGGATTTTGTGGAGTTCGTCCTTTTTCTTTTTATTGTTCGTGGCCGCCCTCACATCAGGTTTTGCTTTATTAGAGCCGTGTATAGCATTGCTTTCAAATCGATATTCGATCTCGCGTCGAACCGCGGCTTGGCTTGTAGGTGCGACGGCGTGGGCACTGGGGTGGGCTTCGATCTATTCGTTTAGCGAGTCTTCGTTTAGCTTTTTTTACTTTAACGAGGAGCGTCATCGTGGTTATTTCGATTTCATTAATATCTTGGCTACCCATGTATTATTGCCGGCTACCGCTCTGCTGATTTGTTTGTTTACAGGGTGGAGAATGTCGAAGTCGCGCAGCATTGATGCTTTACGAATGCGACCGCGGTTCGCCCATAGCATCTGGCGCTTTTGCATTCGCTTTATTGCTCCGCTTATAATCGCGTCGGTTTTGGCACTGGTTCTCTTTTTTCCAGCCTAGGTTTTCGCAACCAAGGGATCTCGCTAGAATGATTTTTTTCAGCAATTAAAACAGGTTTTCGGTTCAACTCTCAATTATGAATGTATCGCGCTCGGCGCTGCTACCTTTTAGCGCCCGACAAATCTATCAAGTTATCGCTGATGTACGTTCGTACCCATTGTTCCTCAATTGGTGCGATGATATGAGTGTGGTATCTGAATCAGACGAGGAGATGGTTGCTAAGCTATTTATTTCTTATGGAAAGCTTAAATTTAGTTTTAGCACACGTAATCAGATGATCGAGGATCAGAGTGTCAGTATGAGCTTGGTAGACGGGCCATTTTCAGCGCTAGATGGTAAGTGGGAGATCCAGAGACTTGGAGAGTCTGCGTGTAAAGTGTCGTTGATAATGGACTTTAAATTCGAAAGTAGCGTGACACAAAGGTTGTTAGGTGGTGTGTTTAAAAACGTGATCGCAGCCCAATTAGACGCATTTCAAAAACGAGCAAACGACCTATATGGTCATGCCTAGGAATAGGGAAAATTATGCATACAATTAAGGTCAGCTTAGTCTACGCAACTCGCGAGAAGCAGTGGATTTATGACGCTACTGTAGATCGTGGTACTAGTGCTCTAGAGTTGCTACAACAATCTGGTTTTTTAAACGAGGTCGCTGATTTAGTGGCAGTTCCTTTTAATCAGCTAGATTTTGGTGTTTTTTCGCAAAAAGTTGAGCACGACCATCTGTTAGAAGAGGGCGATCGTGTGGAGATTTATAGGCCTTTGACTGCAGATCCGAAGGAAGTACGTAGGCAACTTGCCCGAATGGGCAAAACGATGGGCGCGAAATAGAGAGTCCTTCGATTGGTGTTTCATGCTTATGCCAAAAGCTCAAATGCATATAATTTGATCATTTTAACGGTCAAATGTCTTATATAATACATGCGGTCGCTTTTAGGTACTTAATGGACAACTGGTATTCATTCGCTAAATAGGCGATATGCCTTTGCTCTTACCTCCAAAAATGTTACAAAGGTGTCGTAACAGCTGTATACCTACTGTATTAGCAGGTCGTATTGAGCGACTAATGTTATTCTTTAATTGCTGGTGAGTAGTCAGCAGTTTTGAAAATAAAATTAAAATAATCTCAAAAATTCATCAAGACAGACGAGGAATAGTTAAGTGAAATTATCATTTAAAAAACTTGCGTCGGCCGTAGCTATCGCTACCGCTGCAGCGCCAAGCATCAGTTATGCTCAAGACAGCGTACTAGAAGAGATTGTGGTTACCGCATCGAAGCGAGCTACGACATTACAAGAAATTCCTATCGCAGTTTCTGTAACGACTGCTGATACGATTGAGAAGGCTCAAATTCAAGATTTATTCGATCTGCAGACGGTAGTCCCGTCTTTACGCGTGTCGCAATTGCAAACATCGCGAAACTCAAACTTCGTTATTCGTGGTTTCGGTAACGGCGCGAATAACCCTGGTATCGAGCCTTCAGTTGGTGTGTTCATCGACGGAGTATACCGCTCGCGTTCAGCAGCAGCTATTTCGGATCTTCCTCGCCTTGAGCGAGTTGAGGTGCTAAGCGGCCCACAAAGCACTTTGTTTGGTAAAAACGCATCAGCCGGTGTGGTTAGCGTCGTGACGCCAGCGCCAACTGGTGAGTCAGGTGGTTTCGTCTCAGGTAGCTTTGGCGATCTAGGTGCAGTTGTGGTCAAAGGTTTGGTCGAAGGTTCTCTAAGCGAAAACGTAGCGTTCGATCTAGCTGGTAGTTACAACAGCCGTGATGGTTATTTTCAAAACCTCGCGACCGGTCAAGAGTTGAATGAGCGCAACCGATATGCCCTTCGCGGTCAGTTAAATTGGACTCCAAGTGATAATGCATCGATTCGAGTTATCGCTGATTACGATCAGATTGACGAAGCGTGTTGCGGTGTAGTAAACATTGTTAGTGGTCCAGCAACGCTAGCAATCAACGCGTTGGGCGGCCAGATCGTCCCGAATGATCCAGAGGCGCTTGAAGGTTTCTTCGATGATCCAGCGATCAACGAAATCAGTAACTACGGCTTATCAGTTCAAGGTGATTTTGAGTTCGAGAAATTCTCTCTAACCAGCATCACGTCATTCCGTAATAACAACGCCTTTGATAATCAAGATATCGATTTCTCAAGTGGTGATTTGACTAACAGCAATAAGAACGACATTGATATCGATACGTTTACTCAAGAGATCCGCTTGGTCTCTAATGGTGACGGCGCGGTAGATTGGTTGGTTGGCGCTTTCTACTTCGATGAATCGGTAGAGCAAGAAACCGACGTTCTTTTTGGTCCTGCTTTCCGTCCTTTTATCGACATTGGTTTGAATCAAGCTGGTTTTCCTTTGACTCTTGCGCAAGTAGAGGGCTTAGTTGGCCTACCAGTTGGATCGTTCTACCAAACCAATTCTGGCGTATCTGATATTGCGACTTTGGATAACCAAGCGATCTCTATTTTTGGTCAATTTGATTGGCGCTTAAATGATGCGGTAACCGCAACATTAGGCTTCAACTACACCGACGACGAGAAAGACTTTTCGATTATTTCTAACCGTACTGAAATTCGTGGTTTAGTTGAGCTTCCTGGTTTACTTAATCTAATTCCTATTAACCCACCAGTTACAACGGGTACTAATAACCCTGTTGAAGACAACTCTACGTCTGATGATGAGATCACATACACAGCACGCCTAGCATGGGACATCAATGATACTTTGAATGCCTACGCTACTTATGCGACTGGTTTTAAAGCCTCTTCAATCAACTTAAGCCGCGACTCAGCGCCAAATCCGGCTGACTTTGCTCGTCTCGGTCAGTTAGGCCTACTGCCTGCCAACGCAAGTGCACGTAGTCGTTTTGCAGACCCTGAAGAAGCGACGGTTATCGAACTTGGTTTGAAAGCACGTTTTGACCGCGGTTCATTGAACTTAGCTATTTTTGACCAAAAGTTAGAAAACTTTCAGTCGAACATCTTTACTGGCATCGCTTTCGAATTATTGAATGCAGAAGAGCAGTCGGTTAAGGGTGCTGAAATTTCATTCAACTATCAGCCTACAGATGCCTTCAGTTATGGCATCGATGTCACTTATCTTGATCCACTATATGATTCATTTACTCAAGCGTCAGCTGGTGATTTAAGTGGTCAAATACCTTCTGGTATTAGTGAGCTAAGCGCTTCACTATCTGCGCAATATGATTTCAATTTAGCTGGTAACGAAGCTTACATTCGTGGCGACTATCAGTACGAAGATGAAGTTCAAGTTGTTGACGGCATCTCTGCTGACATCGCATCACGCGAAGTTAAGTTGTTGAATGTTTCTGCAGGCCTTACTACTGAAACTGGCTTAGGCTTTACGCTTTGGGCACGCAACTTAACTGATGAGTCTTACTTAATCAGTGCGTTCCCATCAGTTGCTCAAACTGGAAGTATTTCGGGTTACCGAAATGAGCCACGTACATTTGGCGTTACAGTTCGTAAAGACTTCTAATTTGGTTTGGCTGTTTAGTCAGCCAAGTTTGTTAGAGACAAAAGCCAGCGTGGGACACCACGCTGGCTTTTTTTTATTAATTGGGCGCCTTTGTGGCTTGGTCTCACCGCTTTATTCAATTTTCATAATTCTTTAAGTGCGCATACTTTTATTTAACTTAGTAAGGCAAAACTTAAAAATTTCTTTCGATTTCTCTCAAATCTCTACATGACATTTTGTAAGTTTATGTAAACTCCGCGGGTCTTAGATCTTGATCGCGAAAACCGTCGATCCAGACGCTTTGATCATCGTAGTGACACTTCGTAGGCCACCCCACAGGACTTACGACAGGTCAAAAAGTAGTACCTCCAAATAGAGAGAAAGGAGAATAAAAGTGAAGTTATCATTTAAGAAAATAGCCTCTGCTGTTGCACTAGCAACATTAGCGGCGCCATCAATCAGCGCAGCGCAAGACACGTTTATTGAAGAAATCGTAGTGACCGCGACTAAGCGGGCACAAACGCTACAAGATATTCCAATCGCGGTTACCGTCACCTCGGCCGATACCGTAGAGAAAGCTCAGATTCAGGATCTGCTAGATATCCAATCGGTTGTACCATCCCTCAGAGTGTCGCAATTGCAATTGGCACGAAACACCAGCTTTAGTATTCGTGGTTTTGGGAATGGTGCCAATAATATTGGTATTGAACCATCTGTTGGTGTCTTTGTAGATGGCGTATACCGTTCCCGCTCGGGCGCTGCCATCACTGACTTGCCGCGTCTGGAGCGTGTTGAAGTACTCAGTGGACCACAAAACACCTTGTTCGGGAAGAACGCGTCGGCCGGTGTTGTTAGTGTCGTCACTCCAAAACCGTCTGGTGAATCGGGCGGCTTTATTTCAGGCAGTTTTGGAAATTTCAATGCAGTGGTTTTGAAAGGTTTATATGAGGGTGTGATTAGCGATAGCCTCACCTATGACATTGCAGGAACCTACAATAGCCGAGATGGCTATTTCGACAACTTGACGCTAGGTAACGAGCTGAACGGGCGTGATCGTTACGCGGTTCGCGGACAGTTAAACTGGGCGCCGAATGATCGCTTAAACGTACGAATCTTGGCTGACTACGATGACCTCGATGAAGATTGTTGTGGCGTTGTTAACTTAGTTGCTGGCCCAACTGCGCCGATTATTGCGGCACTGGGTGGTAACTTGGTTGCTAATAACCCGGACTCATTGGTCGGTTTTACTGACGATCCTTCTACTAACCAAATCGAGAACTCAGGCTTATCCATTCAAACCGATTATGAATTTGATGGCTTTACGGCGACATCGATTGTCGCTTTTCGAAATAGCTCGTCATTTGACAATCAGGACGTGGATTTTACCAGTGCTGATTTGACCAATGGTTTGTTCAATGACATCGAGATCGACACGTTTACATCTGAGTTTCGTTTGGCCTCAAACGGCGACGGTTCGGTTGACTGGCTAGTTGGCGGTTTCTATTTCGATGAAAGTATTGAGCAAAACTCCGAGCTTCGTTTTGGCCCTGCGTTTCGCCCGTTTGTAGATATCGCTCGAGGGGCCTTGGTTGCTCCGGCTATTCAAGCAGGTTTATTGCCAGCGGCTGCCGGAACTCTATCAGGGGTTGAAGCAATATTGGGCTTGCCGAATGGATCATTTTTTCAAAACAATTCAGGCGTCTCCGATATATCAACCCTAGATAATCAATCTATTTCTCTTTTCGCTAATGTTGATTGGCGTATTACCGAAGAACTTACTGCCACTGTTGGCGTGAACTATACAGACGATGAGAAAGATTTTTCAATTGACTCTGTAACGAGCGAAGTTCGTGCGAATATTCCTGTAGCTGGTCCAGCCGCTGCTTTAATAGCAACGGTGCCGTCTTTCGCACAAAATACCATTAATATCCCTAACCCTGTTGAAGATGGTCGTACGAACGACGACGATGTGACTTATAGCCTGCGTTTAGCCTATGACGTGAATGATAACGTTAACGTATACGGTAGTTACGCAACTGGTTTTAAAGCATCGTCAATTGATCTATTGAGGGATTCAGCGCCAAACGCCGCCGACTTTGCAGCACTGCAAGCGCTTGGTTTGGTTGACCCCAACGCGATTATCGGATCTCGCTTTGCTGAACCTGAGGAAGCGGAGGTGTTCGAGCTTGGCTTAAAAGCTCGTTTTAACAATGGTCTTATTAACGTCGCTATTTTCGATCAAACGTTGGAAAATTTTCAATCTGCGATCTTCAATGGTACATCGTTTTTCCTGACCAATGCAGAACAGCAATCAGTTTTGGGCGCTGAAGTTGATTTTAAGTATCAAGTTAGCGATGCATTTGGTTTTGGTATAAACGCTACGTATTTGGATGCTGAATTTGATTCGTTTACTCAGGCGTCGCCTTTGGCTCAAGTTGGGTTAACACCGGGTTCTGATGGTCAACAAGACTTATCTGGCCGCACCCCTGCAGGCATTCCGGAACTAGCGCTTTCTTTGTCAGCTCAGTACGATTTCACTGTTGGCGGCTTCGATTCGTATATTCGTGGCGATTACCAGTTCGAAGACGAAGTTCAGGTTGTTGATAACATTCCGGCTTCGGTTGCATCACGTGAAGTGAGCCAGTTAAATCTAGCGCTTGGCTTTGAGACTGAGAATGGTTTGAATGTGACGCTTTGGGGGCGCAATGTTACGGATGATGAATATCTTATCAGCGCTTTTCCAGCCGTAGCGCAAGCAGGTAGCATTAGCGGTTATCGTAACCAACCTCGCACTTACGGTGTGACGATTCGCAAAGACTTCTGAGTTTTAAGCGTTCTTGGTTTTAGTTTTATTAACTAAGCCCCATAAAAACCCGCCTTGATTGATTTCAATGCGGGTTTTTTTATTGTTTTTGAACAAAAGAGACTGAGCTCGACATGGTTTATCATCATAGCGCTTACTATAGTGATCAGATATTCTGACCCAAGATTTTTATAATATTAGTCGCGGGTCGCTAATTAAAGTGTCCTCAGATAATCATGTTATGAGCCAATCTATTTCCTTTAAAACAGTCGCAAATGTTCAGCTTGCCGATGATTCAGTTCTCCAACTACCCGAAGAGCTCGGTCGTCTGGCGTGTGCGCGACCGATGATTGTTAGTGATAAAGGAATTGTCGGGCTTGGGCTTCTCGATTCGGTTTTCGAAATTTTCGATAGTCATTCAATTGAATACGCCTTGTATGATGAGACGCAAGCTGACCCTCCGATAAAAAATGTTTTGGACGCGGCAGAACAAGCTAAGAGTTTCGGCGCCGATTCGGTAATAGGGTTTGGCGGTGGCAGCTCTTTAGATGTTGCCAAGCTTGTTGCAAGCGTGGTCGGCGCAGAACAAGCTCTTGAGGATATGTTTGGTGTTGATCAAATAACTGGTTCTAGGCTGCCCTTGATTCAAGTGCCTACCACCGCCGGCACTGGTTCTGAAGCCACGGGTGTGGCAATAGTCACAACCGGGGAAGCCACCAAGGCGGGGATTGTAAGTTCGACATTGTTGGCCGATACAATACTGTTAGACCCGAAACTCACACTTGGGCTGCCTCCCATGGTCACTGCTGCAACAGGAATCGACGCGATGGTGCACGCTGTCGAAGCGTACACCAGTATTCGACTCAAGAATCCGATTTCAGATATGCTCGCGCTTAAAGCACTGAGCCTGATGTCCCGGAGTATTCGAACCGTGGTTTCTAATGGGACTGATTTAAGGGCACGCAGTGATATGTTGCTGGGCGCCATGTTCGCTGGGCAAGCCTTCGCTAATGCACCGGTTGGGGCAGTACATGCCTTAGCTTATCCGCTGGGCGGGTTGTTTCACATACCTCATGGTCTGAGCAATTCGCTAGTTTTACCTCATGTCATTAAGTTTAACGGCGCATCTGCCGATGAGTTATACCAGGAACTGATTCCAGTAATCGACGGTGTTTCTGAAGAGCAACCGTTAGGGAAATCTGCAAGCGAATCGCTGAGCATCTATTTTTCCGAGCTAGCGAAAGACTTGGGCTTGGAAACGCGCCTAAGTGAAGTAGGCATACCAGAATCAGCGCTCTCAGAGCTAGCCAAACAATCGATGTTGCAAGAGCGATTGCTAATTAATAACCCTCGAAGTGTTAGTTATGAGCAAGCGTTGGATATTTATCGTCAGGCATATTAATAATGACAGACACTAGGCAGAAATCGAATTACGTTTATTTCAAAGAGATTCAAACTCGATGGAAGGACAACGACATTTATGGCCACGTGAACAATGTAAGCTATTACAGCTATTTCGACACGGTCGCTAATTGTTATCTAATAGAGAGAGCTGGTTTAGATATACATAACGCGAAAGAGGTCGGTTTTGTGGTGGCATCAAGTTGTGATTATTTCTCGCCCATCGCTTTTCCAGAGAAGATAACAGCGGCTTTTCGAGTTAACGTTATTGGCTCTAAGTCAGTAGAGTATGGTTTAGCTATATTTAGCGAAAAACATGATTTGGCATGTGCTGTTGGTCGTTTTACCCACGTGTTCGTTGATCGTGCAACGCAAACATCTGTGGTAATTCCAGAAAGCATTCGAGCGGCGTTAATGGCTGCTAAATCCTAGATTGCTTGCCGGGTTAGATTGCGTTTTGCCTTAATCAAGGGCTGGGCTCGATCAACCTAGGGCTTAAGCGTATTAAATAGAACAGTAATATCAATGAAGGAGAGAACATGAGCAGAATTTTAACACCCGAAACCCTAGAGAGTGCGATAGGCCAAGAAATTGGCACATCGGAATGGTTTGAAGTGACCCAGGAGAATGTAAATATCTTTGCAGACGTCACAGCGGATCATCAGTTTATTCATATCGACCCAGTTAAGGCTGCTGAGACTCCATTTGGGGGAACAATTGCACACGGTTTCTACACTTTGTCGATGCTTTCCCACTTTGCTGAGACTGGCTGTGGTGTAGTGATGGAGAACACTAAAATGGGTGTAAATTATGGCTGCGATAAACTGCGTTTTATTCAACCTGTGCGAGTTGGTTCTCAGATTCGAGGTCGCTCGGTGTTGAGTTCGGCGGTTGAGAAAAACCCCGGCCAGTATTTGTTTACTTCTCAAATGACAGTCGAAATTGAAGGTGTTGACAAACCCGCACTAATAGCTGACTGGCTAACCATGGTTTTCGTATAGTCTGCATTCGTTCTACATTTTTTAAAAATAGGTTTATAGAAAGGTAATATCAATGAGTATTAATTTTAATGATCAGGTCGCAATTGTAACGGGAGCGGGAAATGGTTTAGGGCGTAGCCACGCCCTGGAACTTGCAAAGCGAGGAGCCAAAGTTGTTATCAATGATTTAGGCGGCGCGCGTGATGGCACGGGCGGCGGAAGTGAAGCTGCGAAAGAAGTGGTTGCCCTTATCGAAGCAAATGGCGGTGAAGCGATTGCTAATGGTGCAAATGTTGCTGATTTTGATCAAGTCCAACAAATGATAAAGCAGACGATGGACAAATGGGGGCGCGTTGATGTGTTGGTCAATAACGCTGGGATATTGCGCGATAAGTCGTTTGCCAAGATGGATCTAGCCGACTTTCAAACCGTGCTCGATGTGCACTTGATGGGCAGTGTAAATTGCACAAAGGCAGTTTGGGACATTATGCGAGAGCAGAATTACGGTCGTATTGTAATGACTACCTCATCAAGTGGTATGTATGGGAATTTTGGCCAAGCCAACTATGGCGCGGCTAAGATGGCCCTGGTTGGATTCATGAACACCTTAGTGTTAGAAGGCAAAAAATATGGTGTAAATATAAACACCCTATCACCAACCGCTGGCACTCGAATGCTCGAAGATATTATCGAGGACAAGCAAGTAATGGAATTGATGAGTGTTGAATCCGTTACTGCAGCACTGGTTGCCTTATGTGATCGAGAGGCGCCAAATAGAACTATTTTATGTGCTGGAGCTGGCGGCTACGCCACAACTCACATCTATGAAACTGAAGGAATATTTCTACCTCCGAGCGAGCAAACTCCTGAGAATGTGAGAGCCAATATGGATGCGATTCATAATACAGAAGGTGAGAAAATGCTGTTAGCAGGGTTTGAACAAACTAATAAATTTGTCGAAAAGGCGGTCGCGTACATCAAATCCCAATAGTCTTTAGTCTGTGTTAAAGCACCCTGCCTTTCGAACGGAGCCTTCCGAAAGGCAGGGTTTTATTAGCAAATAATAATTCTGAGTTATAACGAAAAAATGAGATTGGCCTTTCAGCCAATCTCGTAGATCCACGTGTGAGCTATTACTAGAGTAATTATTATTGGAATGATTTCTTTATAGAGCTAGTTAAAACTGATTTCGATCGGGAAATCCATTGAGCATGAGCTGTTCCCACAATACGCCGGCTCGAAGTTGGTTCTTCTGAGAGTCTTATCTAAGTAAGCTACTAGTTCAGGGTTTACCGCTTCACCAGATGCCTTATTAACGATAACGCCGTTAACCTTACCCTCGCTATTTACGCCAACCAACACACTCAATGCTTGATTGTCGCCGTAAAGCTTATTGGCTTTAACCAGTGGTTTGTAAACGCTGGCTAAACCCTGGTTTGGAAAAGGAGGGCGAGCATCATCGGCTAATTGGTCAAACTTTGCTTTAACAAGTTCCTGCTGGTCTAAAGTGAGGGCTTCATACCTCTTATTGAATGGCACATTCGACGTCGCGGCGACGGAAGGAATTAAGCTTCCCGCACGAGCCTCTCCATTAAGGGAGTATAGCTTGCTTGAAGTTGAGGCGGATGCGCCTTGAATGCTTAGTGCAAGTGATGCACTGAGAAGTAAAGTTGTTAACGTTTTCATGGTGGCTCCGATTTTTAAAAGTGTCTATCTAAAACTGAGTGCCAGTAATTGGCGCCTCTGAAATATTAGATGCGTATCTTTTAAAAATGGATTCAGAATTTGCTAAAAACTTTTTCTATATGCTTATTTTTAGCTCCGTCATTACGCGTTTAAGAAGCCAGATAGCGATCAAGAATGTGATTGCATTTGCGAGTGCCATGCTCGCAAATAAGCCCTTTAATTCAAATAGATATGCGCCAACCAGCGCAAGTGGAAAACATAGGCCCACAAGTTTAATTAGATTGATGTAAAGCGCCATTTTAGGTTTGCCGAGTACATTCATCGAAACATTAATTAGAACGACTATTCCAGATAGGCCATAACTGATAGGCACAATAAATAGGAAGCCCTTAATGGTATTTTGTACGCTTTGCTGATCGCTAAACAAAGCTGCGATAGTGCCTGATAACAATACGAGAACAGCATAGACTGCTAATTGAAATCCAAGTACGAATTTAAAGCTCAGGCTCAATACTTGAATAATACGATCTGTTTTTTGAGCGCCTAAATTTTGGCCAATGAACATCGGAATAGTCGACGACATGGCATAAACCACCATCAAACTAACGGCTTCTATTCGAACACCTACTCCGAAACCCGCTACTGCGTCGGTACCAAATTTCGCCACAACGATGGTTAATAAAACCCCTGTCAGTGGCACGATCACGTTCGCGAGTATTGCCGGCACGGCGATTTCGAGTAGCTGTTTAGCATTTTCTTGGAATTCTGCGAGCGTTGGAAATGCCGCGACTAGAAGCGACTCTTTAATGGCGATGTAATACAAGCCAATAAACATTGAAATTAGTACCGCGATGACTGTTGCGATAGCCGCGCCTTGCATTCCATAAGCTGGAATCGGTCCAATACCGAAAATTAGTATTGGGTCTAGAATGACATTACTAAGCGTCATCACGATGGCGATTATTGCCGAGGTTTTGGTATCGCCTAGAGCTCTGAAGGTGCTTGAGCAAACCTGAGTTATCATCATGAACACGATTCCGATGGACCATGTTTGCATGTAATCCATGATCGAGGGCAGGGTCTCTTCATCCGCTCCAAGTGCGCTAAATAAGGGAGCAATGCTTAGAACTAACACCACGCTGACTATAATCGATGTAGCGAAGGTAAGGTAGAAACCGTCGGTAATGAGTCTCGCAGCCAAACCCATCCTTTCCGCACCAATTAGCTTGGAGGTAAGTGATGAAATAGCCATTCCAAAGCCCAGCGCGATACTCGTGACCAAGAATGTAATTGGCATTGCGAAACCAATCGCCGCAAGTTCTGTCGTTCCTAAAAACGAGATGAAATAACTATCCACCAAGCCAAGGCCCATGATCGCCACAAGAGCGAATAACATGGGGATAGT
Source organism: uncultured Arenicella sp. (assembly GCA_947499305.1). Taxonomy (GTDB): domain Bacteria; phylum Pseudomonadota; class Gammaproteobacteria; order Arenicellales; family Arenicellaceae; genus Arenicella. The sequence goes on from CANMNN010000004.1 coordinate 40,546, forward strand.
CAAACGAATTAGGGTTGGCCCTATAGGGTCCGAGATAATCGACTGGCGCCGACTAGAGGTATTCATAAAGTGTCGTACTCATTGAAATTGACTGAATCCAAGAGGGGAAACCATCGGGGCCAATAAAAGGCGAAGCTATGTTGAAATTTAAATGCTCAATTTCAAACAGACAGGGACTTTTGCGTAGCTAAGTTTTTCGAGACTAGGCTTGTACACTCTCTAATACCGCTCGAGCATTGCCAAGAGGTATTCCTGCAGCTTGAGCTTTATCAATTGCTTCATCAACGCTAATCGCACCACTTGGGATTTGGCCTAACGCCCATATAAAAGATGAGCGCATGCCGCTTCTGCAGTGCGCTAGCACCGCACCATCCGCCGTAGCCAAAATTCGCTTAAAATCTTCGACTAAATCAGCGGGGAGGGGTTTCCCGTTAGCCATCGGCAAGTAATGATAGCTTATGCCGTGATCCTTCGCCTTTGCCGCGGCTTCTGCCGAGCTAAATTGGCCTGGCTCTTCATTATCAGGGCGATTGTTGATAATGGTATTGATGCCGGCCTTTGTGAGTTGCTCGAAGTCGTGAGCCGTAATTTGACCACCAACATAGAGGTTTTTGTGTAGTTGTTTCATCTTGATACTAATTCTTTTTAGGTTTAAAGCGCGCGATTACGTTCTTGAATTGCTTAATATCGCTTTGGCTATCGCCGCTATCGATACTATATCGCAGTTGGTAGTACTGGTTTGTGATTTGCTCGATATCCGTCTGATTGGACGGAAACGAAGAGCGTAGTCGGCGTGAAAATTCGAGTGGGGTTTCACTGGGTCTCTTATAAATCTTATGGCGTTTGAACTTATGAACGAATTTCAGGTAGGCCCGCTGAACTGGATTACGTTCTACCGGCTTGGGCACCAACTGCCAAAAATAAAATAGCAAGAGCGTGATGCCGCCCAACGACATTATACTCACCAACATTGCCACACTGTTATGTTGGTCCATACCCAGTTTTGCTAATAGCTGACGCTGGGCATTGAAGTCATAATTGACGATCCACTTATTCCATTGATAGCTTGCACTTTTCCAGCTGTCTCCAATCTTCTTTAGCCATTTACTGGTACCAGTAGGGTTTAATAAATTTTCTAGGGCCAGGCCCGTATCATTACTGCCAAGTAAGCCAGAATCCCACAATTCCATTAAAGCCTCCATGCCGAGATTGATGCGTTCGGGGCTAATTGTTGCAGTAGGATCCACGCGTCGCCATTGGCCATCAATCCATACTTCGCTCCAAGCGTGAGCATCGGAGTAGCGTACTTCGATAAACTGCCCATCATTTACGCGCGAGCCACCTTGGTATCCAACAACGACCCTAGAGGGAATGTTTAAGGATCTCATAATAATCGTAAATGCGCTTGCGTAGTGCTCACAGTACCCGCTTTGGCTGTTAAACATAAAGTCATTAAACGGGTCAAGGTCATCGAGCGCTCGTGGCGTAAGTGTGTATTCAAATGGTTGAGATTTGAAGTAGTCATAGACTCGCTCAACCATTTCGGCATTGCTACCAGCACCTTCCCGCCAAGTGTTTAGCAATAATTGCATTTTTGCGTTGGGGCTCGAGGATATTTGGAGCAATTCCTGGCGGTTTAGCGGCTGAGAAAATTCTGCAAACGAATTGGCTGTTGAACTGCCAGCGTAGCTGAATGTATCTAGTGCTAGACGAGGTGTATAGACTGAAAAATCTCGGAGGCTAATGCCCCTGCTTTTAGTTTTAAGGTAATCTAAGTAGGGTAGGTATCTATCGGTGCTTTGCTCGTGAAGTATGGTGTACTCCCACTCGCCCTTTGTTGGCATTGAGTCTTCGGAGTTATCGGGCTTACTAACAGAATTTTTTGCTTCAGGCTTGATTACTCTCCATTGAAAACGATCCTCCATAGGCATTGTTTTCACTCGCCAATAAAGCTGATCTTGACTTGGTGTAATGCCATTAACGAACTCTACTCTAAAGGCCAGTTCGTTATTAAACGCGGAACTGGCAAGTTCTCCTGCTACCAAATTGTCGCTCAGAGAAGTGGCGGTGCTACCTGCGTCAGAAGATGGCAAAAAGCCGAAGCTACCTTGGATGCGGGGAAAGAAAAAGAATAGCAAAATTGCGAGAGGCAAGGCTTTGGCAACCATGGAGACACTCATGCCCAAAGTGCTTTTAAGCGGAATTTTAGCTGGATTAGATATCTGCAATAAAATGCCTGTGGTCGCAATTGTGTAGGCGACTACAAGCGATATGTTGACGATCGACGAATTGAATAAAAACGAAGAGGCAGCAAGAAAGTAGAGTAGCAAACAGACTACATAGTAATCTCGCAATGCCTCTGATTCGAGGAACTTAAGGGCCACTAATAGAATCAAAAAGCTGATACCGGCGCGTTGCCCATTCCAGCCGCCGTAGACATAGATCACCATGCCAAGGCTGGCGATGGTTAGAATCATTAATATTAGTTTCGGCGGAGGCGAAAATTTTTTAAAGATTATCACTACCTTTAATATGAAAATCGCAAATCCGAAGCCCGCAATTAATGCGTTGGCAATACTAAAATGAAGAGCAACAGCAATCCCAATGAGTACCGATAGTTGCAGTAGGGTGGAGCGATGGGCTTGATGCGTAGGAGGCTGAGAAGGCATCGGTGGAAGCTTGCTCAACAGCGGCGCCAACGGTTTTATAAGTAATTTTAGTGGGTTTGCGAGCGTTGCCATAACGATTCTAGTCCGCACTTGGTGAGGTTTCGCCCCATAAGGCGAGCGCTCTCAAACATTCGTGATAATGAATCAGTCCTTTGTCAAACTCGATGGTCTGATTCGGCATTTCAAGTTGATATGACTGGCCGTTTTGTTCGGCTTCGATTACCCAGAAACACAATTGACTCAAGCGGTCTTCGACACCAAGGCTTGAGGGCAGAGTAAACCAACTCAAATTTACCGAGGCGTTACTATTGTTCTCGTACTGTATCGATACAAGCTTGTTGGTCTTGGCAAGCGATGGCCAATGAATGTCACGCATTCGATCACCGTCTTGATAAGCCTTCATGCCGGCATAGTCCTCGGCTCCTTGTAACACATTTGCGCTTTTCAGCTCTTTTCCGTGATGGGCCCCGTCGTCAGGGAATGCAACTAGGTCTAATGGTTGAGGATAAACCAAGCAACGTTCGTTGGGTAGAAATCGCTTCGTCCAACAAAAGAATACTCCAATTGGGTAAAGCGAACTCAAGCTAACTGGCTCGCAACTCAGGTAGCCCCGCTGAACGGTTGGAAGTTTGAGTTCAATTGTTTGGTTCTGATCTGGGTCTAACTGGGTTAATTGGTGGAAGCCGCCGGCGATCAGCCAAACCGCATGTCGAGGCTTCGAGCTTTGGTTACTCAATGTTATCGGGAACAAAGCTGACTGTCCCAGAAAAACGGATTTGCTAGGGTGGCTGGCCAATTGTAAATTAACCACGTTATTGTGGGTGTATACCATCGCGATAAGGCCGACAGACACAAGAATAAACAGCATCATGAAGGCGGATTGATTGTCAAATTTGACAGCAATTCCAAACAGCGCACAAAGAATCAATGCGTAATACCAACCGATTCTGGTGGGCAATATGTAGAGCTGCTTACGGCCTATGGTGAAATCGCTCATTAGCACGTTTTGCTGACTAATTTAAAGAACTTCAACGTTATCGACGATTTGTCTGAGCGCGTCGATCGAATCGGATCCATCATTGCAGTGCAAGCGGTGCGCAGCGGTGACAGTGGCGAGAGATTTAATGTCGTCTGGGAGTACTGTATCTCGCCCTTCGACATAGGCCAATGCTTTCGCGGCCTGAAGCCACTGCAAGCCAGCACGTGGTGAAAGTCCATTTACAAATAGCCCACTTGAACGAGTGTGTGCAAGCAAGGTTTGCAAATAGTGCACCACAGCCTCGCTCGCATGAACCTCATTAACAGACTCTACCATTGCGGCAACTTCGCTCGCTTCAAACAGGGGTTTTATCTCGGTTTTGACGTTGTCTCCGAGGAGCAATCTTCGCTCAAACTGCTCGCTCGGATATCCAAGTGATAGACGCATCAAAAAACGATCTAATTGGGACTCTGGCAGCGGGAAAGTGCCGCTTTGTTCTAGGGGGTTTTGAGTAGCGATTACAAAAAATGGGTTACTCAATGGCAATTGCTTGCCTTCGACAGAGACGTTCTGTTCCTCCATCGCTTGCAATAGAGCGCTCTGCGTTTTCGGAGTTGCACGATTGATTTCGTCAGCAAGCAGAATTGATGTGAAAAGCGGCCCTTTTTTAAAATGAAATTTCTTGCTTTGAGTATCAAAAATTGTCACGCCGATGATGTCAGTCGGAAGCAGGTCGCTAGTAAACTGTACTCGTTTGTAGGGCATGCCGAGCAAGGCTGCTAATGCATGTGAAAGTGTTGTTTTTCCAACGCCTGGAATATCTTCGAGCAATAAATGGCCGCGCGCCAGAACGCATACAACCGCCAGCTTGGTCACCTCTGGTTTGCCAAGAATAATGGTGTTGAGTTGATCGAAGAGGGGGGCGAGTTTATGCATAAGGCGGTTTCTAAATTTTATTTTTACGGTTTGGCGTTTTAATGTCCGCAGCTTTAACTCCAGAACACGTTTTACTGCTCTTTTTGGCGTCTGCGCCATCGCAGTATAGGAATATGATGCGGATTATTATTCACCAAGGTATCTACCAATTCCACATTGTCGCGCAATTTTTGTGCAAGCAGTGTCTGATTTCGCGGCCCACAGAGTAAAATTTCGTCATTAATTTTGAGCGGCATATCCGGCGAGGGCAGCAAATGACTCATACCTCCGCGCAATAACAGCAATGGAATACTTGAAGTTCTAGGCAAAGCCTCATTATGGCTGATGTCGGCTACAGTCAAAGATCGCTCGCGATCGACAAACCTCACCAGTGCTGGAGCATTATCATGGTCGATCACTAAACGCCAGGTTACTGGGTCGCCATTATTTGTTAGCTCGCATATTTTGGTAATTAGCTCTTCAGTATCGGAGCTAGATAGAGAACTAGAGTATTGCAAGAATTTACTAACTAATGGGCGTGATATGTTTGTGAGCACCTCATTGGCGACAACTTGGCTGCGACGCATGACGTAATCGCAGCCAGAGTGAAGAAATAAAGTATGGTTCGCTTCTTTGTTGACACGCCCGATTGAAATAAGGTTTTTATTGAGTTGCTTAGCCGTTATTAAAATTGATAGGTTGTTAGCATCATCATCACTCGCAGCTACTATTACACTTGCTCGCTCTATGCCTGCTGCAATAAGTGTCTTGGCTTCGGTCCCACGTCCCTGAATACTGCCTTCTGGCGCATTCTTTGCCTCTGGGTCAATATCGACGATAGTGATAGTGACGCCGTCAGGCCCGGGAGAATTGGTGTTTGCAATATAGTGCTCTACCGCTTTGCCGAATCGGCCGTAACCACATATAACCCAGTTACCGCTTGGAAGCCCTTGATGGGTTATTCGTCGGTTTATGTGCTCCGGGCTATGCTGATTAATAAACCAGTTGTGGATGCGATAAAGCGCAGGATTATTGCTCAGCAGGCTCAAGCGGCGACCAAAGGTCAAGTAGGGGTTGATGATTGCGTCGGTGCCAAATGAGGCCATATTATCAGCTTCATCTTGAATTTCTGAGCGACAAATCACTGCAATCTCAGGATTTACCAGTTTGCTCGCTACCGCGATTTGAAGGTTGGTGTGGTCATCTTGAGTTACAGCGATCACACCGCGGCAACGAGGGTGGTTTATGCCTGCGGCAACCAAGTTATTGGGTTCGGTGATATCGCCAGTTAAAACAATCGCAGGAATAGCGAGTTCTTCAAGTTCTAGGCTATGCAGGCGCTCTGAGTTAAGGTCGATAATGACCGCTTGAATTCCAAGCTCAGATAGACCCCGGGTGATCAGTTGCCCGGTTTCTCCGTAACCACAGATTATATGAAATGGTCTATGTATACGCTGAATGCTCAATTTGAATGCTCGCTGAGCTACCGCATTTCGGAATGTTTCATCTTGCACCAAGCGCAACATGGTTCCGATTCCATAGAGCCAAGCAATAACCGACGTATAAATGCACACTAGAACCCAAGCTCTTTGGGCGTCAGTAAATGCATAGGGTATCTCGCCAAAGCCGATCGTCGTGCCCATGAAGCTGACAAAATAAAACGCATGAAAAAAACTCATGCGCCACGGGTTTCCATCCGGATCTATGCCCGGAATGAGAGTCATTCCTAGTGTGGCAATTGCATAGGTGCTGACCAGCAGGATCAGCGGCGTGCGCAGCCTCCTGAGCACAAGAAAGAATATGTCAGACACTGGCTAGTTTGCTCTGGTTAAGGATAACGATGGAAGGTGGAGTGCGCTCAAAGGTCAGTTACTTACGGATTTGACCAGTTTCGATGATGAGTAGCACCACTGACAAGAGGTTAGCGATCAATGCACCACCCGCGAGCGATGTCACGGTTGCCATAGTCGCTGGGCTGGTAGTGTCTTGACCAAGCGATGAAACGCCCCATGTTACTGCCGCGGCGATGAGAAGAAGATCGACCACCAAACTTGATGCTAGAACTGTTGATCCAAATTGAGTTCGATCGCCAAATTTCATAACAGTGCAAATCAGGCTTACTATTAGCGCCGCGTAGAGCTCATAAGGGTGGTGATGGGTAGGGTCGGCAATTTCACCTACGAAGAAACTGAAGTTCAATGACAGTGCTAAAATAATAAAAAACGCGAAGATTACTTTTTCGAGATTCATGTTTGTTCCTTTTTACGCGCTGAGCCCAAAGGCGCTGGCAGCAATGGTTTTAAAGCAGAAAGTTTTTGGCAACCTAAAGCGCGCAATAACTGTCTGTGGGCGTGCGGTATGAGCACAAAATTTAAGCCTCAGCTTAGCATAAAAGCGACCGACTCAAAATCGTTCGAACTTCTGGCACGAATGTCCATTTGCTGATCAAGTTGTAATCTAAAAGTAGTACTTGAAACCTTAAGTTGCTGTTGCTCGTAAACCTAAAGTTGTATACTATTCGCGCGCTGATACAGGGTGCCCCTAAACACACGAAATAGGTGTCTTATTAGTGGCTTCGGTCTAGGCCTACGCCTTAATTTAGGTGACTTTGACGCTGAAACGTTATCAAGACTGATTATTGGTAATTAAGTGTCAGATTCGCATATCCGCCCTGTTAGATTAACAACGCTTTACAAGGCTTTCTTTATAGTAATGCTGATAACACAGGTTTCGAGCGTGCCTAGCGCGTCAAAAATCAATGTGCGGCGCCTTCGTGAGAAGGCCTTGGCGGCGTTAAAGCTTAACGCTTTGAACACAGAACGTGGTGAGGTAATCATTGTTTTTTAAGATTAAGAAAGGGCTAGACATTCCATTGAAAGGTCGCCCAGATGAACGCATTGATGTTGCAAACCCTGTAAAACAAGTCGCCGTACTCGGTAGTGACTATATAGGGCTAAAGCCGACCATGTTAGTCAAAGAGGGTGACTCGGTAAAAGCTGGTTCTGCTCTTTTTGAAGATAAGAAAAATAAAGGTGTGATCGTTACAGCACCTGCTGCCGGAACCGTCTCAGCTATCAATCGAGGAGCAAAACGCGCTTTGATATCGGTAGTGATTGATGTTGACGGAGATGAATCAGAGGCGTTTGAGTCAGAAGACCTATCTAGCTTGAGCCAAGAAAGCTTGCGCGAACTATTGATCAAGTCTGGTCTTTGGGTTGCCATGCGAGCTCGTCCATACGGTAAAGTGCCAGGTGTAGATACAACGCCGAACTCTATTTTTGTTAACGCGATGGACACCAACCCACTCGCTGTGGATCCGACGATTGTCATCAACGAGCGTGCCGCTGATTTTGCCATGGGCGTCAGCGCGCTCGCAAAATTTGACGTTCCTGTCTACGTTTGCCAAGCAGATGGGGCTCAGCTTCCTGAGCTGACTAGCGCAAAGACTACGATTGCTAAGTTCGCAGGCAAGCATCCTGCGGGTTTGCCGAGCACTCATGTACATAACATCGACCCAGTCAATGGATCAAAGGTTGTTTGGACCCTTGGATACCAAGATGTAATAGCCATCGGCGCTTTACTCAACACTGGCAAATTAGATACAACTCGTTACATAGCGGTCGGTGGCCCACTTGTGAACTCTCCTAGAGTATTGGCGAGTAATGTGGGCGCTAATATCAGCGAGCTAATCGAAGGACGCACTGCAGAGGGCGCTAAACGCGTGATCAGTGGCTCTGTCTTGAACGGTCATACTGCTGCAGGTCCCACTGATTTCTTAGGTCGTTATGACAATCAGGTATCAGTTATCGAAGAGCATGAAACGCGGGAATTCATGGGTTGGATTGCCCCAGGGTTGAATAAGTTTTCGGCCTTAAACGTTTTGTTCTCGAGCATTTTAAAGCCAAAGGCCTTTAAAATTAACACATCACAAAACGGTAGCCCGCGCGCGATCGTACCAGTCGGGGTATTTGAAAAAGTTGTGCCCCTGGATATTTTGCCAACGCCTTTAATTAGAGCGTTGTTGGTTAAAGATACTGATTCTGCCCAACAATTAGGTTGTCTCGAATTGGTGGAAGAAGATTTGGCGCTTTGTACATTTGTTGACCCAAGTAAGCACGACTTCGGGCCTGTTTTACGCTCGACACTGACTCAAATTGAGGTGGAAGGTTAATATGTCATTCTTAAGACGAACACTCGATAGTATTCATCCTCATGTCACTGATGGTGGCAAGTACACTAAGTTCTATGCTCTTTATGAAGCGATTGATACTATTTTTTACTCGCCTGGAGATGTAAATCAAGGGCGAAATCACGTTCGAGATGCAATCGATCTAAAACGTGTAATGATCTACGTATGGATTGCCGCAATGCCAGCGGTAATTATGGGTTGTTACAATACTGGCCTGCAAGCAAACCAAGTAATGGCGAGTTTAGGTGTTACTGAGGTGGCCGGCTGGCGCGGTGATATCTTGACTATGTTTGGTATAGGAATTGACCCAAGCAGTGTGTTCGATAATTTTTGGCATGGATTCTGGTATTGGTTTCCAATCTACGCGACTGTTTTTATCGTTGGTGGTTTTTGGGAAGTGTTGTTTGCCTCAGTTCGCGGCCACGAAATTAACGAAGGTTTCTTTGTCACATCGATATTGTTCAGCTTAATCGTTCCAGCTACTTTGCCTTTATGGCAGGCGGCTATTGGTATTAGTTTTGGCATCGTGATAGGCAAAGAGGTGTTTGGCGGTACCGGCAAGAACTTCTTGAACCCCGCGTTAACCGGTCGAGCGTTCTTATACTTTGCTTACCCAGCACAAATCTCTGGTGATGCGGTTTGGGTTGCGGTTGATGGTTTCACACAAGCGACGGCGCTAAGTGTTGCTGCGCAGGGCGGTGTAGATGCACTGGTATCTGCAGGTTTCACTATCCAACAATCGTTTGTAGGCCACATTGCCGGGTCAATAGGAGAAACTTCATTGATTGCTATAGCAATAGGTGCTGTTTTCTTATTGGCAACGAAGGTTGCATCTTGGAGAATCATGCTGGGTGTAGCCGTTGGCGTATTGGCTACAAGTTTACTATTCAACCTAATCGGTAGTGAGACCAATCCGATGTTTAGCATCACTCCTCAGTGGCATTTTGTGATGGGTGGTTTAGCGTTCGGTATGGTGTATATGGCTACAGACCCAGTCAGTGCCTCAATGACAGACACTGGAAGGTTTTGGTACGGAGTATTGATCGGTTTGATGACTGTACTGATTCGCGTCGTTAATCCAGCTTTCCCTGAGGGTATTATGCTGGCTATTCTGTTCGCCAACCTTTTTGCACCGTTAATCGATTGGTTTGTGATTCAAGCTAACGTTAAGCGTCGCGAACTACGCTACGCGGCTTAATAAACAAGAGGAATTACGATAATGAAAACGAATTTTTCTTTTAGACGACAGCGCGGCTTTTTTAGCCTACCGAATGACAATATCGTCAAAACTATTGGTGTCGCTACGTTGCTGTGTTTGCTTTGCTCGGTAATTGTCTCTGGTGCAGCAACTTTGCTGAAACCAAAGCAGGTAGCAAACAAATTGCTTGATAAGAAAAGCAATATTTTGTCTGTAGCTGGAATCAGCGACGATACCAAATCAATTGACGAGCTATTTACTCAAATTGAGGCTCGCATTGTTGATATGAAAACCGGCGAGTTCACTGACGCCGTTGATGCGACTAATTTTGATCAACGTAAAGCCGCAAATGATGCTCAGTACCGCGTGCCTTTGAGCAAGCAGCAAGACTTAGCATCGGTCGGCGCAATCTCAAAGTATGGAAATGTTTATCTAGTTCGCGATGGCGCCGATGTGAGCAAGATTATCTTACCTATCAGCGGTTATGGTTTATGGTCGACAATGTATGGCTTTTTAGCGCTTGAAAACGACGGCAGAACAGTCAGCAGCATTACCTTTTACGAGCATGGCGAAACGCCAGGTCTAGGCGCTGAAATCGAGAATAAGAAGTGGCAAGCTAGCTGGAATGGTAAGCAAATTACCGACGATAGTGGAGTTCCTGTTTTACGATTGGTTAAAGGCGGTATCGATCTTAGTGCGGCTGGTTCTGAATACAAAGTCGATGGTTTAGCTGGCGCAACACTAACCAGTAATGGCGTATCAAATCTGATTCAATTCTGGATGGGCGATGATGCCTTTGGTCCATACCTAGAACGTGTTCGTTCGGGTAAAACGCAAGCGAACATCCAAGTCAAAACATCGACTTCTAACAACGGTGAGAAGAGCTAATTATGTCGAGTGAAGCAAAAAAAGCCTTATTTGAGCCCTTAGTGGCGAATAATCCGATCGCCCTACAAATTCTTGGTATTTGTTCGGCTTTAGCTGTAACTACGCAGCTGTCGGTAGCCTTGATTATGTGTTTGGCGCTAACAAGCGTAACTGCGTTTTCAAATTTGTCTATTAGTTTGGTTCGGAATCACGTTCCATCGAGTATCCGTATTATTGTGCAAATGACGATTATTGCCTCTTTGGTAATCGTGGTCGATCAAATCTTAAAAGCTTACGCTTATGAAGTCAGTAAGCAGTTAGCCGTATTTGTTGGTCTGATCATCACCAACTGTATCGTGATGGGGCGTGCCGAAGCCTATGCGATGAAGAATGGCCCCTGGAATTCATTTTTAGACGGTATTGGTAACGGCTTAGGTTACTCAGTGATCTTAATTGTTGTTGGTACCGTGCGTGAACTATTCGGTTCTGGCTCATTACTTGGATATCAAATCTTAACGCCAGTGTCAGAAGGCGGCTGGTATGTACCAAACGGACTAATGCTTCTTGCACCGAGTGCTTTTATTATTATTGGCTTAACTATCTGGGCGATCCGTTCTTTCTACCCAGAGCAGGTTGAGAAACCAGATTTTGAAATGCAAAATGCCCACAATACATCGGCTCACGGTTCGACTGGAGGAGCTCACTAATGGATTTACTCAGTTTAGCTGTTAAGTCAATCTTCATTGAGAACTTAGCGTTATCATTCTTCTTCGGAATGTGCACATTCCTAGCGGTTTCTAAGAAAATCGAAACAGCATTCGGTTTAGGATGTGCAGTATTTGTTGTACTTGCAATTACTGTACCGATTAATAACTTGATTTATCAAAACCTTCTGCAAGAAGGCGCTCTGGCATGGGCTGGCCTCCCGGATGTGGATTTGAGTTTTTTGGGCTTAATCAGCTATATCGGTGTAATCGCAGCATTGGTGCAAATTCTAGAGATGTTTTTAGATCGTTTCGTACCAGCGCTATACAGTGCGCTGGGCATTTTCCTGCCACTGATCACTGTTAACTGCGCAATTCTAGGTGCCTCATTGTTTATGGTTGAACGTGACTACACATTTACTGAGAGTGTGGTTTATGGCGCAGGCAGCGGCGTTGGTTGGGCCTTGGCTATTTGCGCCCTTGCCGGTATTCGAGAGAAATTGAAATACAGCGATGTGCCAGATGGCTTAGAAGGTTTGGGCATTACATTCATTACCGTAGGTTTGATGGCGTTAGGTTTTCTAGCGTTTTCAGGCATTCAGTTGTAAGTACACGAGGCGATACATATGTTAGAAATAGGATTAGGAGTCGGTTTTTTCACCGCGATCGTATTAGCACTTGTGGCAGTAATTCTGTTCGCGAAAAGCCGATTGGTTTCAACAGGTAATGTAAAGATTACTATCAACGGTGAAAAGGAAATAGAAGTTCCCGCCGGCGGCAAGCTACTTGGCGTGTTGGCAGAAAACTCTCTATTCGTGCCATCGGCTTGCGGTGGCGGCGGAACCTGCGCGCAATGTCGTGTGAAAATTCATGAAGGTGGTGGTTCAATCTTACCAACCGAAGAATCACACATTACAAAACGTGAAGCAGCCTGCGGTGATCGATTATCATGTCAAGTCGCTGTTAAGCAAGACATGAACATCGAAGTACCTGAAGAGGTTTTTGGTGTAAAACAATGGCGATGTAAGGTTAAGTCTAACGATAACGTTGCAACCTTTATCAAAGAGCTAGTGCTCGAGTTGCCCGAAGGGGAGAATGTCGACTTTCGCGCTGGAGGTTACATTCAAATCGAATGCCCTCCGCATAAGGTAAGTTATAAGGAGTTTTCGGTTCAAGATGAGTATAAGCCTGATTGGGATCATTTCAATATTTGGCAATATGAATCGGTTGTTGAAGAAACAGTCGTTCGAGCTTACTCGATGGCGAACTACCCAGAGGAGAAAGGCATTATTATGCTTAATGTGCGTATTGCTTCGCCTCCACCTCGCACAGAAGGTTTGCCACCAGGTCAGATGTCTTCGTTCATTTTTAACTTGAAAGAAGGCGATGAAGTAACAATTTCAGGACCTTTCGGCGAGTTTTTTGCTAAAGAGACAGATGCTGAGATGGTCTTTGTTGGTGGTGGCGCTGGCATGGCTCCGATGCGCTCACACATTTTCGATCAGCTTGAACGTATCGGAACCAAGCGCAAGATGACATTCTGGTATGGCGCGAGAAGTAAACGTGAAATGTTCTACGTAGAAGATTTCGATCGCTTAGCAGCCGAACACGATAATTTTGAATGGCATGTTGCACTTTCAGACCCTCAACCCGAAGATGATTGGGAAGGAGATACTGGGTTTATTCATAATGTGTTGCTAGAGAACTATCTAGGCGAACACGAGGCGCCTGAAGATTGCGAATTCTATATGTGCGGCCCGCCTATGATGAACCAAGCGGTGATCAATATGCTGCATGACCTAGGCGTCGAAGATGAAAATATCTTGCTTGATGACTTTGGCGGGTAATCGCTTTGATCACTAATAGCGTCGGCAGGTAAATGAGCTTTTCATTGTCTAAACTATATAAAAACAGCGAGCATGGCTCGCTGTTTTTATATGCATGTGGTGTTGTTTTGCTTTTGTTGTCGAGCGGGTGTCAGCCGCAATCTGCATCCAAGCAACAATTGCTAATCAGCGGTCCAATGATGGGAACCGAGTATCGTGTCAGTCTTGTTCTAGATAGCCAGTCAAGCAGATCTCAAAGCCTTGAAAGACAAAAAAAATTGGAGACGGCTGTGCTCGACGCGATGAATTCTGTGAATCAGAGTATGTCGAATTACATCGAAGACTCTGAAATAAGCCAGTTTAATCGTTTAGGCGCACATAAATTTCAAGCGCTCTCTCCTGACTTCTTAGAAGTTATGCTCGAGTCTCAACAAATATCAACCATCAGTGATGGCGCTTTTGATGTTACTTTAGGAAACGCCATAGACGCATGGGGCTTTGGCCCTGATGGTAAAATTACTCGGCGACCAAGCAACGATGAGTTGGCTGAACTCAAGCACACATCTGGATACCAAAAACTCGTATTAAAGAATAGCTCAATCGCTAAGTCCGTTGATGGGCTAGAACTCAGTTTATCTGCAATAGCGAAAGGGTATGCCGTTGATAAAGTCGCAAAAGCGCTCACTGAGTTGGGTGTAAACGATTTTCTAGTTAATATCGGCGGCGAGCTCCGTGCGTCTGGCTCTAACATTGATGGCAATGTTTGGCGTGTTGGTGTCGAGAAGCCGCACTTATTAGGCGGGATTCAGGAAATTGTTGAGCTCAAAAACGCAGCTATTGCGACCTCGGGTGACTATCGTAATTTTTTGCTTATTGATGGCGAGCAGTTTTCGCACACAATAGATCCGCAATCTTTGAAGCCTGTTTTGCATAAGCTCGCATTGGTTAGCGTAATCAGTGCGCGTGCGAGTACCGCTGATGCAATGGCTACAGCGATGATGGCGATGGGCGAAGGTGCCGCATGGCAGTTTGCTCAAGACCGAAATTTAGCCGCCTACATGATCATTCGAGGTGACAACGAGGCTGATTATCAGTTTCGCGTCACTGAAAAATTTAGGGCCTATTTGCAATAATCACTTGCAACCGTTGATGGCTATTACTACATTACTGTCATCTATTGGGCTCGACCACGGTCTCCCTTTAGTCACTGAAACCTTATTCAAATTTGCCGTATGAATTTATTCCTTGTTACTTTCGCTGTCTTTGTTTTGGTAATGATCTCCATGGCTGTGGGCGTTATCGTCAACAATCGTGCCATCAAGGGAAGCTGCGGCGGTTTAAACGATATTGAAGGTCTTAAGGGCGCCTGCGATATATGTGAAGGCAAAAAAGTATGCAGTCGCCGCCGCAAAATGGAACGCAAGGCGCTAACTAAATAGCTCAAATGGACTTGGCCTAGACACCTAATATTGTTGAGTTTGAATCGTGTCATTATCTGAGCCAACCGCGCCACCATCCCCCAATGTAGACGATCCGGAATCGTCCAGCGCCTATGAAAACGGCGCGATCAGAGAGTGCAATGGCAAAATTTGCATCTTTGTAGATGGTTATTGGGTTCGTTATTACGCTCCGCCAGCAAACACAATGGCAGAGAAGAAAGCGCTTATTTTTTCTTTGCGCCGTCGTGTGTTTCATCATACCGAGCAAGGAATTAACTCCCCCGGTTGGCGTTTAGAAATAGCCAGAAAGTACTATGAGCAAGAGCAAGATCCAGCTCGAAAACGTGTTAAGGCTGCAATGTTAGCGGGTTCTTTGTTCAACCGCGCCACCGATATTTTTTCGGGAGTGGTAGAGCTTGAAGAAAAAGGCATTCATATTGATCAAGATAATGCGTTAATGAAACAGTGTGAGGCGTGTTTTGTTGAAGCGCTTGAGCTAGGTAAGCAAGTGAAGCATTTCAGTGGAGAAGAGGGTGTTGACGAGCTCTGGGGAGAGCCCTTTAAAGCGTTCTCTTTTCCGATGGACCGCTTTTTCGAAAGTCGGTACATTAAATTGGCACAAACCTTTAAAGCTATTGATTGCATAATTGATCGAATGCTCGAAGTGTTTAGTGTCGTTGAAGGTTTTGATGGTGTGTTACCCATGCTTGAAGAGCTTAGAGAGGCGTCAAAGACTGAAGTCGAGACAATGCGTAGGGACGAAGTGATTTACGAGGTATGGCCGCGATATGTTGCTTCTAAGGAAGCGATCGCCAACTTCAAGCCCTGTGGTCTAAGTAGCCATGAAGATCGCCTTCGATATTGGGAAGACGGTTTGCGTTTGTTGCACATGGGGAAGGATGTAATAAGCCATTTAAGTGGCGTTCGAGTACCAATGCCGGTCACCACTGCAAATTACATGGCTAACTGTGACCGTTATGAAAAAAATGGTTCGCTGGATAGTGAGTTTTCGATCCCTGATCAGTGCTTCAAGAGCTAACTATTGAGTTAGTGTTCGCCTTAAAAGTATGTGACACTCTTAGTCATTCGATAGTTAACTGGTACAGAGTTATGCTCTAGCCGAACACAACCAAGCCTATGAAACTGAGACAACTTCAATACGTAACTGAAGTCGTGAAAAACGGCATGAACGTCACTGCGGCGGCCGAAAAATTATTCACCTCGCAACCTGGTGTTAGCAGTCAAATTAAGCGCTTAGAAGAAGAGCTTGGGGTTACTATATTTGAGCGCAGCGGTAAGCACATCAATGGATTAACTCCTGAAGGTGAACTACTAGTGCAACGCTTTGAATTGATTCTTAACGAGGCTGATAACGTTAAGCGAATTGCCGAAGACTTTAGCCACCCAGATTCAGGGATGCTATCAATTGCTACTACTCACACACAAGCGCGTTACGTGTTGCCCCCGGTAATCACTGAGTTTCGCAAACGCTATCCAAAGGTTCAGTTGCAAATCAACCAAGGTACGCCGGAACAAATTGCTAGTTTGACCGATTCCGGTCAAGCCGATATCGGTATTGCCACAGAGGCTCTAGAGCTATTTGATAACCTAATTTTATTGCCGTGCTATCGATGGAATCGTTGCATTATTGTGCCCAAAGGACATGATTTGCTTAGCGAGCATGAGTTGAGTTTAGCCGCGATTGCCAAGCATCCTGTTATCACTTATACCTTCGGTGTTGCCGATCGCTCAGTTATTAACCGGGCATTTACCAAGCAAGGACTTGACCTTAATGTTGTCTTAATGGCGGCAGATGCCGAAGTTATCAAAACCTATGTGCGCAATGATTTAGGCATCGGAATATGCGCGCGTATGGCGTATGACAAATCACAAGATCAAGATTTAGCCGTACTCGATGCTGGCCATCTTTTTGATTCGAGTGTCACGAGTTTGGCAATACGCAAAAACGCAGTGCTTCGTGAGTACGTTTATGAGTTTATCCAGTTATTTGCTTCGCACTTGAATAAGGGCGTAGTCGATCAGGCGCTTAAAGCTCACAATGACACAAGCTTGCAAGACAAGCTTTACCAAGAGTTTGTTAAAGAGGCTGATACTCTTTGAGTCAATCGAGCCTCTATAGCGCTTTAAAAAGGCGATCTGTTCTGAGTAAGTAGTAGTCATCATAGTCGAATGACATTGCTACGCTGCGACTGCGGCCGATTATCTCATCGCGAGGTATAAAACCGATGTAGCGAGAATCAATGCTATTGTCACGATTGTCGCCCAACGCTAAGTACATCCCCTCTGGAACCACGGTGTTCGAGAAGTTAGCTGCTCTACCTGGACGATTATTAACTCGGATAGCATGCTTTGCACCCAGTAGATCCTCGTCAAGATCGTTCGAGCTTAAAGGTGTTGTGCCGTCTGTTTCGTTTTTTCTAATTGTATAATCGAGCTCTTGGCCGTTGATTGTCAGCACATTGCTTCTCATCGATACTCGATCGCCAGGTACGCCCACAACGCGTTTTACCAAGCGCTTTTCAGAAACTGCAGAGTTAAAAATAATAATATCGCCTCGCTGAGGTTCACCGAGTTTTGCGATGCTGATATTACTAAACGGTAGCTTCAAATCGTAGGCGATTTTATTAATAACAATTCGGTCGCCTTCAATAATGGTTGGCTTCATAGAGCCTGTAGGCACAGAGTTCCAATCGGCGAGGCTGCTACGAAAAACGCTCATTAGTATAATGAAAACTATAAAAACTCGATTTTCAATTAATAGATGCTTTAATCGGCTAGTCATAATGGCCTCGGTAGTTAGAGTAGTTTTGATATTAATTTCTAAGTCTTGAGTCTCTCATTTTCATCTCGCTTGTAGTTCTATATTAAAAAGCGTTAAGCTGGCCTTATTGGAGATTGAAAAGTTAGATTGGTCTCCCCTTGACGGATTTCGCAGTATTTTGTCCCTTGGACACTGTTTAAATTGCTTTTATGAGTCAATAGGCGCTAAAAAAACCTTAAGCTTATCGATTGTTTGCGTTTGCCAGGCTTTATTCGCCGCCAAAATTGCGTATCTTTGAGCTCGCAATTATCAATTGAGGAGCATTGAGGAAAGACAATTAGCCGCTGTCTATTTGGCCTTATGCTCGCCGTCGGACTCGCGATGATTCCCAGTGGTCTAATATTATGCGTTTCCATTTACTTAAACTATTTGCTTGATGGACAAATTTTTTTGACGACACGGTATAAACCTATTCAGGCAAAGATATATTTAGTTGAGGCATTCTGAAACAACAGTAATTGCCGGGAGCTCTTCGTAATGTACGATTTTAGTCAACAGGTATTGAGAACTGATGTCGCTGGTATGCCGATAGATTGGGTGAGCTATCAAGATGCCGCGCGCCATTATCATGCAGGGCAAGTTCTCTACACCTGCGGTGACTCACTCTACAAATTACACGGTGGCACCAACTCATTAAGCGGCCGCCAAAGTATTATCGAGGTAAACTCAATCATTGCCATTGAATCATCAACACAGAGTAAGTTTCACCATAGACAAAACTATACGCCACCTCTCAATAATCGCATGCTGTTCTTGCGCGACGCCTATAATTGTTTGTATTGCGGGACTGAGTTTCGATATTCAGAGCTTTCACGGGATCACGTAACACCGGTTTCTCAATATGGGCAAAACACCTGGTGTAATGTGGTTACTGCTTGCAAACGTTGTAATAATTTTAAGGCTGGCCGCACACCAGAACAGGCAGCAATGCAATTGATTGCGGTACCATTTCAACCCACTCATGCTGAATATGTGTATTTGCGAGGGCGACGTATACTGAGTGATCAAATGGAATTTTTGAGAGCACATTTCCCAAGGTCTAGTCCCCTAAGGGAGCGTTGTTCCTCACTTTAGGTTTATTGGTGCAGGTGAATTGGTTAGACCGCTAATGCTAAAATGTTGATAGACTCGGATTCATCGAAGTAATCCATTTTGCCAAAGTCTATGACTAATTCCGATAGGTCAAGCTTGACCCCCAAACTTGCTTGGCTCGCCTTTGTAGATATGTTGCCGCTTTGTTTAGCGGTGTTGCCTTGGGGAGTGTTGACCGGCGCTCTGGCCGTGCAGGCCGGTTTTTCGGTCGCTCAGTCTCAAGCGTTATCGTTATTGGTCTTTGCCGGCGCAGCTCAATTGTCCGCAATAACTTTTTTCGCAGCAGGCACCGCTTACGGAGCCATTTTTGCATCTACTTTCGTTATTAGTGCTCGCCATCTACTCTATTCACTAACCTTTCGGCAGCACATCGCTCAGGAGTCATGGCTAACGCGTGTTGCCTTGGCATTTTTACTTACCGACGAAATGTTTGCCGTATCGGAGGCCCACACCAAGCGTAGCGGCGCTTTCTCTGTGCGATATGCTTTGGTGTCCGGTTTGTTTTTCTACATCGCTTGGAACGTGGCCACTGCGATAGGAATTGCCTTGGCTACTCTAGGGCAGAATGCAGATTCACTTGGTTTGGACTCCCTAGGCTTGGAGTTCGCCATCGTTGCTACTTTTATCGCCATGACCTTCGGAGAACTCCGTCGCTTTCCTGTGTTAGTCGCGATTGTGATTAGTGGTAGTGTCGCCGTTTTTTCTAAGCCGTTTTTCTCGGATAGCTATATTATTTTTGCAGCTGTTTCAGGAATGATCGCTGCGTATTTTTGTGATAGGTCAGATGTTTCCACAGGTGTTGAAGTGAAACCGGAGCAAGTACTATGACCTGGACGTTGATAATTGGGATGGCTACGATTACGTATATCAATCGGTATTTTTTCTTCGCGCGCTCAATTGCCTATCGTCCTGGCCCTCATGCTCAGAGATTGCTAAGCTACTCATCGTACGCAGTCCTGACTGCGATTTGGGCGCCTATCGTATTTGAATTTGACGGGATACACGAAGTTGATCTTGCAGGGTTAGATTACTTAATAGCAACTAGTCTAGCGGCGGCCCTTAGTTTTTTGCGGATAAACAGCCTAATTGTGGTGCTGGCAAGCACTGCTGTGTTTTTTTTGATTCGGTTTGTCTAAGTTCGTATTTAGCAAGTTAAGATTTTTTGGCAAAAAAATACCCCGCTATTGCGAGGTATTTTTAAAAAATCTAAGCGACTTTAAACTAGCTATCACGCTGAGTAATTTCGACCAGATGGTAACCAAATTGTGTTTGAACTGGGCCGTGAACTTTGCCAACTTCTTCATTGAATACTACTCGATCAAACTCAGGCACCATCATGCCAGGGCCGAAACTACCTAAATCGCCACCTTGCTTGCCCGATGGGCATTGAGAATGCTCAGCTGCAGCCGCCTCAAAAGTTTGTTCGCCAGCGTTAATTTTAGTTTGAAGATCCAAACATGCTTGTTCAGTAGACACCAAAATGTGTCGTGCAGATGCCGTAGTCATTGTGTTGTAAAACCTGTGATTTTTCAAAGACGCGCATAATACTTACTTTGCAGCGTGAATCCCAGTTACAATCCCTAAAAAAACCGCTTTGAAGCTAAATATTTCACAGAATCTGGCCAAATCTAGCCTTGAATACACTTCTTTTTAAAATACTCCGAATAGTTGTAACAATTTGCCTGCTTGGCGTGGTTTTCTATCTCGCTGACTTGTTCTCATCAGAGGGGCGCCAACGACTATTTGAAACCCTTAAAAACGCTGACCCCCAACTGCTCGTTGCTGCGTTTATGCTTGGCATATTGATTAATATGGTGAGCTCATTTAAGTGGTATTTGCTAACGCGCTCTCAGTCTTTAGGCGCGGGTTATTGGCGAATTTTTGCCTATTATTTGGTTGGGCAGTTTTACAACATGTTCTTACCCACTAGTGTTGGTGGAGACCTTGTTCGCTCATATGAGCTAGGACGCTTTTCTGGGCGCCAAGCGGATTCTTTAGCGTCGGTTTTCGTCGAACGCTACACCGGGGTAGTTACCTTGCTGTTCGTGGCGGCTCTGGCTGTACTGTCGCAGCTAGCGCGATTTAATCAACAGTTTATTCTTTTCACGCTCGGTGTATTCGTTTTCGGTTTAGGTCTGATAGCTTGGTTGATTTTCGATCAGAGGTTATACCATGGAGTTCGAAAGCTTGTTCAATCGCGATTCTCAGCAAGTGAGAACCTGTTTTCAAAGCTTGATAGGTTATTGGAATCAATAGACGCGTATAAGAACAAGCCGATGACGATTGCAGTGGCTTTTCTGAACTCTTTGTTATTTTATTTTGTTGCGGTACTCAACGTTTTGATTTGTGCTTGGGTATTTAGTCCGGAAGTTTTATTTGTTGATATATTGATCGCCACGCCGATCATCATGCTAATCATGAATTTACCTATTTCCTTCGGAAATATTGGACTAATGGAGGTTGGGTACGTAAGTGTTCTCGCATTGCTTGGCTACGGTGCAGAGCTAGGTTTGGCGATAATGGTTTTGATGCGTTTAAAGTCCGTATTCGATGCTGCCTTAGGCGGGGTATTGCACCCAATATTTGTGACGAAAAAGCATGAATAGTCTATCATTGCGGCTTTACAGCTAAATCGACTCAATAGGGCGGTTTTGTGGCTTTTTGACACAGTTACTTAATAGATCATGAATATTTCAATCGTTGGCACAGGCTATGTTGGCCTAGTTACTGGAACCTGTTTTGCTGATGTCGGCAACCAGGTGCTTTGCGTCGATAAAGACCAAAGTAAAATCGATATGTTGTTGGGAGGTAAGATTCCAATTTTCGAACCAGGGCTGGAAGATTTAGTTAAAAGCAGTGTCGATCAGAAGCGCCTGAAGTTTACAACCGATATTCAAGCTGCGGTCGACCATGCTCAAATTATTTTTATTGCCGTAGGCACTCCACCCGATGAGGACGGCTCGGCGGATTTATCACATGTGCTAGCGGTAGCTAAATCGATAGGTCAAAGTCTGTCTGAGTACCGTACTGTAGTAACTAAGTCCACGGTACCAGTCGGCACAGCTGAGAAAGTTAGATCTGCAATTCAGGCCGAGCTTGATGCTCGAGGTGTTGATATAGAATTCAGTGTGGCATCTAACCCTGAATTTTTGAAAGAGGGTGCGGCGATCGAGGATTTTATGAAACCCGATCGTGTAGTGATAGGCGCCGATGATGAGCGAGCCGTGGCGATAATGCGTGAGCTTTATGCGCCGTTTAATCGAAACCATGAACGTTTGATCGTTATGGATATTCCGTCAGCAGAGCTGACCAAGTACGCAGCTAATGCCATGCTGGCGACTAAAATTTCCTTTATGAATGAATTGTCTAACCTTGCCGAGTTGCTTGATGCAGATATCGAGCTGGTTCGCCAAGGTATTGGTTCAGATCCCAGAATAGGATATCACTTTATCTATCCTGGCTGTGGTTATGGGGGCTCTTGCTTTCCTAAAGATGTTCAAGCGTTGCATCGTACCGCTAGTCAAAACGGTTACGAGGCGAGAATTCTCGACGCCGTAGAAGCGGTAAATCAAGATCAAAAGTCGGTGCTATTGCACAAAATTGATAGGCATATGGGGGCTAACTTAAGCGGCAAAACATTTGCTGTTTGGGGCCTTGCATTTAAGCCCAATACTGATGATATGCGTGAAGCGCCGAGCCGTGTAATTATCGATGGTTTACTTGCTCGTGGTGCAAAAATAAAAGCGTTCGACCCAGTTGCCACCGAAGAAGCTAGTCACATCTACGCTAATAACGAATCAGTAGTCTTTTGCGATGACTTATATAAAGCTACTCAAGACTCCGATGCCTTAGTTCTGGTCACCGAATGGAAGACTTTTCGAAGCCCCGACTTCGCACGACTAAAAGAACAATTAGGTGATAGTGTTATTTTTGACGGCCGTAATATTTATGACCCTGCTTCGCTCGCAAAGCTTGGCTTTAAGTACTTTGGTATTGGGCGTTCGAACTAATATTAGATGTTGAGTATTCACGGCTTATAAAGAATATTTATGATGAAACTTCATAGTAAACAATTCTCTGAGATAAGGACTCTTGTGGTCGGTGATGTGATGCTCGATCGTTATTGGTTTGGTAGCGTTGATCGAATTTCGCCGGAAGCGCCCGTGCCCGTGCTTGCAGTTACGCGAGAAGAGTCTCGAGCTGGCGGTGCTGCTAATGTAGCCCATAATCTGCTGGCTCTGGGAGCTCAGAGTAATTTGTTGTCGGTGGTCGGTGATGATGAAGCTGGGCGTGAAATTGATAATATTATTGCTAGCTATGGTGCGGCCACCACATTAATAGTCGACTCATCAATAAAAACTATCGTAAAGCTTCGAATGGTGGCTCAAAATCAACAACTGTTGAGAGCCGATTTTGATGAAAAACCAAGCGAAGAAGTGCTCAGTCAATGCTTAGACGATTACCGAAATGCTCTGCAGAGTACCGATGTCGTAATACTGTCAGACTATGGTAAGGGGGGCTTAACGCACGTTACCCAGATGATTAAAGCGGCTAGAGATCATGATATACCGGTCATTATTGATCCTAAGGGCAGTGATTACTCCCGCTATCGTGGCGCGACTCTGATCACTCCTAATATGAAAGAATTTGAGACCGTAGCAGGAAGTTGTGAGTCGGAGGCAGATTTTGCGAATAAAGCTCACCAGTTGCGCCAAGAGCTAGACCTAGATTATTTACTGGTGACTCGCAGTGAAAAGGGCATGAGCCTTTTTGGTGAAGACGGCTCTCAAATTGATTCGCCCGCCACCGCATTAGAAGTCTATGACGTTAGTGGCGCTGGTGATACGGTGATTTCTTTAATGGCATTAGCGACCGTCGCAGGCTTTGCCGAGCAAGACAAGCTAACCCTCGCGAACACAGTAGCGGGTATTGTTGTAGGCAAGTTAGGTACCGCGGTAGCTAGTATTGATGAAGTTATTGCTAAACTTGAAGAGCAATAAGGCTCACACATTCGCGAGTTAGATAGCGCCAAATGGCCTAGCGGCTGCAGATAAAAAGTAAACGAAGTATAAATAGGTAAACCACATGATTATCGTAACAGGCGGTGCAGGCTTTATTGGTTCGAACATTGTTCGAGGTTTAAATAAACGAGGCCTGAACAACATCTTGGTTGTTGATGACTTGAGTGACGGCAACAAGGTTCGAAATATCGAAGATTGTGATATTGAAGACTATATGGATAAAGACGAGTTCCTACGTCGAATTGAAGAGGGCATGGAGTTCGGTGGTCCAACCGCCTTGTACCACCAAGGTGCATGTTCCGACACGATGGAGACGGATGGTCGCTATATTATGCAGACTAACTATGAGTACTCTAAATCGCTATACCATTACTGTGGTGAGCACAGCATTCCATATATTTATGCTTCATCGGCATCGGTATATGGCGGTGGTGAAACGTTTAAGGAAGACCCACAATATGAGCAAGCCCTAAATGCATATGCTTACTCCAAGCTACTATTTGACCGTTATGTTCGCAAGAATGCGCATGTTTCAGACTCACAGGTTGTTGGTTTGAGATATTTCAACGTTTACGGAAAAGGTGAAGAGCATAAGGGGCGTATGGCATCTGTGGCATACCACTTTTTTAATCAATATCATGAGCAAGGATTTGTGAAGCTTTTTGGCGGCAGTGGCGGCTACGACGCTGGTCAGCAGTTGCGAGACTTCGTTTGGGTTGATGACGTAGTCGATGTAAACCTACATTTTTTAGAGCATCCAGAGGCGCAAGGCACATTTAACGTGGGCACCGGACGTGCGCAAAGTTTTAACGACGTGGCAACATCTGTATTAAACACTTTGGAAGCTGTTACCAAAACAACCGAGCAATGGGTTGCTGAAGGTAAAATCCAATATATTGACTTTCCCGAAGCTCTAGTAGGTAAGTATCAAAGCTACACCAAAGCCGATTTGACTAACCTTACTATGTACGGCGAATACAGTAAAAATTTTGCAACCGTCGAAGAGGGCGTAGAACGTTACGTCGCTCAGTTGACGGCAGCTCGTTAAAGTTCGCGCTGAAATAGGTTTTGAAAAATGGCGCTGGTAGCTATTTATGATTCTGGTGTGGGCGGCCTGAGTATTGCTCAAGAAGTGATGCGCACAAGTCCAGAGCAAGACTATCTCTTTCTTAGCGACAACCAAGCCTTTCCATATGGCACAAAGGCAAAACAAGACTTACTCGATAGATCGTATGCAATCATTAGGCGCTTGGATGAGAATTTTTGCATCGATGTGTTGATCGTGGCGTGCAATACCGCCAGCACAGCCGTGCTGCCGATGCTGCGAGAGCGCTTCAACTTTGATGTTATTGGTGTCGTTCCGGCGGTCAAACCGGCTGCTCAGCTTTCGAATACCAAGCATATTGCTCTTTTGGCTACTCCTGCAACCGTTGAACGGTCGTATACTGACGAATTGATCGAGCGCTTCGCTAGTGAATGTACGGTCACTAAAATTGGATCGAGCGAGCTAGTATTGATCGCCGAAGAAAAGCTTTATGGACTCACTATTGATCAATCTAGATTAGACACGATATTACGACCAGTAATAGAAAATACCGAAATTGATGTGCTAGTTTTAGCGTGCACTCATTTCCCATTATTGCGTAATGAAATTGAGCAGTGCTTTTTACGTAATGCTCGAAATGTAAGCCTAATTGATTCTGGCGAAGCAATTGCTAAACGTTTGGTGTCAATCGTCGGAGATTCGCAGCCAGTGCCCAGCACCAGTGGCACACTACTGCGGACCGCTCTTATAAGTGCTGCAATCAATCAAGAAGGTTTTACTAAAACCCTAGCTCACTATGGTTTTGATGAACTTCAATTGTTATCCGTTTAATATTTATAGATAAATCATAAAATGCCCCAAGAACATTATTCACTCCTTCTGAAGCAAGCTGAAGCTTTAGTTAGCTCCGAGCCCGACTTCATCGCGAATACAGCCAATTTAGCCTCTCTTCTCTATAACAACCTTGAGAACGTTAACTGGGCTGGCTTTTACCTGTTTAGAGACAACGAGCTTGTGTTGGGACCATTTAATGGACAAGTTGCTTGTACTCGCATCCCTGTAGGAAAAGGCGTTTGTGGCACCGCGTTTGAGGTGCAGGGGACTTTAGTTGTCAAGGATGTGCATGCTTTTGATGGACATATTGCCTGCGATGCCGCGAGTCAATCCGAGTTAGTCGTGCCATTTAATACACCAGGTTTTCGAGGCGTGTTGGATATTGATAGCCCCGTGGTTAATCGTTTTGGCGCTGCCGAAAAGGTACTATTCGAAGGAATAGTAGAGCTCTTAGAGCAACGGCATAAATAGACTTGAGGACACAGTCTTTTACAATCGCGCGACATAGTTTTACAGTGTATTTCTTTTTATGAGATATGATTTTCGTATTAGCTAATAGACAAAGTGTTTATCTGTTCTGTTTTGAATCACGTAAAAGTACAATTGAAAGATATAAAGTTATCTCAGTTAAACACTGAATGCTTGCGCTTGGTTGCTACTTACTTACGTGTGCTAAGGCAGCATAACGGCACAGTTCTCAAGATGCAGGACGCCGATATCCTATTGAAGATATCCGATTACACACATCGAACGCGCAATGCTGAGCTTAAAAGCCTTTATGCTCAGCTAAAGCAAGAAATGAGGCTTGCGCTCTTGGATTCACAAGAACCTAATAGCCGATAGGCTTTTATCCGTGTAATTAAACGTTGATACGAATCTCTACTTGTAGCGCCGAAATGCACGAAAGAACACGATTATCACCGTAATTATGAGCAGCAGATAAGAGGCCACAAACCATCGATCGGCCAAGACATTAAGTAGTGACTTCTTAATTAATCTAAGCCCAGTAGCTCGCTGAAGCTTCGTATGAACGAGCTGCTTTGGTTTCAACGCCAAATACTGTTCGAGCTGACTATCGTGTATAAGCTTGCTTTCAAGAAGAGCCCATTTTCCATCAATAAGTGGAAGATCAAGCCGAATTTGCTTAAGTGATTTACTTGGAGGAAAGTCGTCAGCCAAAAAGCTCAAGGGTATGAAAAGCTCAGCAGTTTCAGATTCTTGGCCGTGTTTATTTTGGCTGATGCGCATGTCCGAGCTCGCCTTAAGGCTAAATCCGTGGTGCTCGGTTTGATAAAAAAACTGATAACTATCCCAGGCTTGATTTGAACTAGGAGCCTCAAATTTAAAGTAAACGCCCGCGAGACCTCGCGTACTTAAATCGAGCTTTGGGCTCACTAAGAAGGGGTCGTCTGCGGTTATCTCAAACTCAGTAAGAGTGCCGCCTAGGTCGTTCAAGCTCCAGTCGTTAAGTTGAAGAACTTGTCCATCGGCATTCAATTGTTTTAGGCCATTGAGAATTTCAATGGGTTCCAAGAGCTTAGAGCTTCTCGAAGATTGATCGGAGCTAATAAGGTTTGATAGATCCAGCCTGCACGAAGGGCAGCCGACGATGTCTATTCTCAGAATATTACTTTTGAGTGCGCCAGTCGGTAGCTTTAGGCTTACCGGGAAGTGGTCAACGCGATAGCTTGCTTTGTAATGCGGATCAAAAATGGACTGTCGGCTTTTAAAGAACAACTCCAATTTAATATCTGATATTTCCGTGCCTAGATCTACGGTTATATTTCCAGCGGTAGTCGCTTCATCTTCAAGTTTAATTACGACGAAAGGGTCAATGCCGCTAACTTGGTAAGTGCTATCAACATGCTTGCTGAGGTCATTTGTGCTAAGTATTTCAGTAGAGGCTGCGATGGCACTGTTTCCAAAAGCACTTAACCAAAGGCCAAAGGCAATTCTTAGAGGGCGTGATAGAGATCTTGGTAACTTTGTCATTGCACTAACCTCTTTGTCGGAGAACACGATAGGCAAAAAAGCCCATCACTACCAAGAACAAAGAACGCATCAGCTGAATGCTCTGAAACAGGTCTAGTGAGCTTCCTGCGGTGAGCTTATTATAAAAGCTAGGAAAATGCCCCAAACCTATAAAATCAGTACTCAAAGGTGCCGCTAAGAATAGGGTGAACACTCCACTATCAGTCTTTAGTAGCCAAAGAACAATCCACACTCCAAAGAGCGCTACAAAAGGCAGCACTACCTTTTTATCGTATTGCATAGCTAATATCGGCATTAGAACTAGCCATGCAGCGTAGTGAACACTGTGCACATTAAAACCAAAATAAATAAAGAGCACTACTGACGCTGAAATAACAAAACGTTCGGCCTTGGGTTTGTAACTGGTTTCCCATTGATAGATCGCAAGTGCTGCAAGACAAATAACAATCGGATAAAACCAATAATAGCCAAGAGACAACAGTTTATTCAAGGTGTCGCCCTTGGTGCTGGCCGTCGGATCAACAAAAAGCTGGGTATCCCCACCGCTGAAATCTATTAGCCAGTTAGGGAGTAAGAAGAGTAAGCCGATTATTGTTGTACTTACCATAAGAACGATGGCGTTTCGCAACCAGTGATCTTTAGGGTCGATTAATGCCAGTAAAAAGAATGGCGCAAAAAGGATGTTAATCTCTCGACAGTGCAGGGAAATGGCGAAGAAAACGCTGGCAAAAAACACTCGATCGTATTTAAGCTGTAAGGCGGTCATCGCGAGGAAGAACAAACTGATAACTTCAAAGCGCCCGAAAATATAAGTGGAGAAAATTGTTAACGGGTTGAAGAGCCAGAGTAGAAGGGCGATGCGTCGATGGCTTGGGTTTTCTACAAACTTCCAAATCACGATTGCTGTTGCGATATCAAATACAAGATAAGGAAGTTTAAAGAAAAATAGGTGGCGATAAATATTGGGGTCGTTTAGAAAATAACCATAATCGATAATGCTAGAAACACTTTGAGTGGGGTCTGATATGTGAAATAGACCGTCCGTAACGTCAATAAAAAGAGTTGAGAACGCCGCAAAGATAACCTCGATATAGAACACAACGAAGCGATGACTATTGTCAAACAAATAGTCATTTTCGATTACATAAAACACACGCCGAGCTTCTGAGAATAGATCAACATGAGCGAAAAAAGGCATGAGCGCCAAGCGCAGTAAAATACCAGCACCGAGGGCGACGATTAAAAATTGACTATTATTGATTTTTTTCGGCATTTTTGGCAAAGCTCTAGTGCCCTCTGAGAAGGCGTTTAAGCCAAGTAATGACTCGATACTCATCACCAGGCACTTTTTGAGGTTTTCTATTCATATAGCCGCCGTGCTCGCAAACTTTTGGTGGATTTAGCTTTGGAAAATCTTCATTAGTAAAATAGTGAGTCACTAATGATTTACGTGTTTTGCTTTTATCTTTGATAGGGCGGCCGCCATGAAACAACTGAGAGTGCCATATAAACACGTCTCCTTTCTTTGCCAAAAAAGTTTCAGCTGTTAATCCACGTTGTTCAATTTCTTTATTTATGTAGTTTTCAAAGGCTGGTAATTCTTTATTGATAATGTGAGTCGTCCCTTTCGAAAACAGATATGGTCGGATCTTATGGCTACCAGGGAAGTAAGTTAAAGGGCCATTGTCTTCAGTCGTATCTTCTAATGCAATCCATGAAGCAACCATTTTATTTGGCGTTGGTGACGGCATGTAGAAGGTGTCAAAGTGATACCCTTGCTGTGATCCGAATTCAAAATTAAGGCTGTTACACACCATTGGAAATCCATCTAGCAATTGCCTTAAGATGGGTGCTAAACGCTCACCGACAACCAGCTTACGAATTTTGTCTTGACTTAGAAAAAGGTCATTCAGTTTGTAAGGATACTCACGAGCTTCTGCGGGAGCTTCAGCAAGACGAAGTCGCTGTTCTTTGTCACTTCCAACAAAAATATCAACAACGTACTCAGAGCCTAAGTTCTCTCGCTTAAGCCAAAGCTGATCTATTAGCGTATTAATCTGGTCGATGTCTTCGTTGGTATAGAAGTTTTTAAGAAGCAGATAGCCGTTGTCACTCCAAGACTGTTGTTGTTCAGCAGATAAGTTAGCATTTATAAAAGTCATTTTCGTACGATTATATAAAGAGCTCTAGTCTTTGAAGTTCAGGGAGAAACGTTCGTTTTTCAAACTTAGGTTTGGGTTATAGAACGGATCTCCCTTCGCTAGAAAATCTGACCAAGTATCGAGGAAGTGGCGTTGTTCCTTAATCAGGCGTTGAAGTTTCTCATCGGTATCTTCATAACCGCGGCTGATAGACTCATGGTGAGTCGCCTTGGCATGAGGTGTGAAGACGTTCAAGTAACCATGGTCGAGAAGCTTTAAGCAGAAATCGACATCGTTATAGGCTACGGCGAGGTTGTCTTCATCTAAACCGCCCACTTGCTGATATTTTTCTGCCTTAACCATTAACATAGCGCCAGTAATTGCACTGACGTTATAGACCATTTGAAGGCGACCATGGTAACCAATATGATTGTCAGGGAAAAATTTATGAGGATGACCGGCAGCGCCGACCATGCCGGCGACAACGCCTGCATGTTGAATCGTGCCGTCAGGGAATAGCAATTTACCACCGACAGCACCTACGCTATCTCGCTGAGCATGTTCCAATAAACGTTCTATCCAGTCGGGTGAAATTACCTCGATGTCGTTATTAAGAAGCAGCAGGTACTCGCCATTGGCTTGTTGGACTCCGTAATTGCATATCGCCGAGAAATTAAACGGTACATTGCGCTCTACAAAACGTATGCGAGGGTCGCGCGCAGAATACTGCGCCATGCGTTCATGTGTCTCTGGTAATTCGCTATTGTTGCTAACACCAATGATTTCGAAGTTGGTATAGCTAGAGCGATTTAAAATGGAGTTTAAGCAAGACTCTAATAATTCAGGTTTATCTTTAAAGGGAATGATGATACTGACGAGTGGCTCGCCAATAATTTCACGAAATACTCGATAGGTACCTTTGAGTAAACCAAACTCAACTCTAACGTCTGCTTCATCTTTTCGAAGTTGATCTTCAACCGCTTTTCTTCCGGCTTCCCAAGCATAAGATTTGGAATCATATTCAACAGCGGTAGAGCCCGGAATCTTTCGCCAGTGATACAAAATTTTGGGAATATGAACTACTCGCTCTGATGCGGCTGCTGCCCGGAGAATAATGTCATGGTCTTGCGAACCATCTAAGCCCTCGCGAAAGCCGCCAATCTCTTTGGCAATCTCGGTTTTGATCACCGTGAAATGACAAATATAGTTATTCGTATGCAGTAGGTCGGGTGAGTAATCAGGTTTGAAGTAAGGTTCGACTCGCTGTCCCTTCATATTTAGCTTGTCTTCGTCGCTGTATATTAGGCCAGCATCCGGCGTTTGATTTATTACTTTGGCGTTCTCGTAAAGCGCATCGATAGTAATCTCATCGTCATGGTCGAGTAGGGCGATGTAATCACCCTCAGCCATTGCGAGAGCATCGTTTGTGGTGACCGCGATCCCTTGATTAAGCTCATTTAACTGTATGCTGATCCTGGGGTCTTGAAGTGCTTCATGTTCCAGAATGCGTTTTAGGTAAGACTTCGGCGAACAGTCATCGACCAAACAAAGTTGCCAGTGCGGGTATATTTGGTTTTGAACCGATTCGATCATCGGTAACAAATACTCGGGGTCAGTGTTGTAAATCGGGACTAAAATCGAGAACATCGGTTTGATGCCCATTTGCTCGATTTCGGTTTTTGCAGCTTCGATAGCTGATTCACTTAAGGTGTTTTCGCTAACCCAAAGACTATAATCTTCGGTGTTTTGACCAATCAATTCACCGGTCGGTAATGGCGATTCCTCTACTTCCTCAATCGGTTCTGGTTCAGGCTCATTTTCAATGTACGGTTGCCCGGTGATGCGGCTCATCGTTCGGCGAGCTACTCGTTTGGCACGGGTCGTTGGCCGCATCAATAAGTAACCATGAAG
Organism: uncultured Arenicella sp.; assembly: GCA_947499305.1. Taxonomy (GTDB): domain Bacteria; phylum Pseudomonadota; class Gammaproteobacteria; order Arenicellales; family Arenicellaceae; genus Arenicella. Next base: position 72,210 of record CANMNN010000004.1, read on the forward strand.
TTCGTCATTGCGCTGATGTTGATCGTGTAAGCGCTCATGCAGGTTGTCGATCTCGGCCTGCATATTGTCTCTATGATGATCCATACCTTCAGCGTGCTCTAGCATCTTCTCTACAATGTCAGCACGGTGTTGAATTAAATCTAGGATGCGCTGAGCCTGGTGCTCGTTATCAATGCGCAGGGCTTTGAGCCTTGCAGCTTGGTTCACAAGTGAAGCTGTTTGCAGACGCAGCTGAGCTTGATCGACAACGGCGTCCGGTTCCGCTGATGCGGCGTGCTGTCGCAACGCAGGGTCGAAGCCTCTAGAGATAAATTCTTTTATCGAAGGTGAAGCTTGCTGACCGTTTAGTTCGAATTCAATGCGCTCGGCAAGCTCTATGTGAGCAACAAGTTGTTTAGCTTCGAAGACACTCGGCATATGCTCTATCATGAGCAATTCGAGATTAATGATGTCATTGCTATTGGCGTAGTTCGACACCAAGCTGAAATTCTCGATTGCGAGACGATAAAGCGCGCGAAATAGCAAGAACTCGGGGCTAAGCAAGTGCTGGTCGATTTTTAGACATCGCGCATCGCCAATAAGCTGGAACTGCCGCTCGCCACCGCGCTCATTTACGATTAGCTGCGACGGTAACACATCAAAAATACCATGCAGATCGATCTTTGCGAATTCGTCGGAGTTCAACCAATCATCATATTCTTGAATTAGTTGTTCCAGTTCGCGATGATCCTTATTAAGTAGGGCGTGAAGCCAATCGCCAATTAGAATTTTTCCTTTATAGAACGGTAAATCACTGACCGCTTGCCCTATTAAGTCAGAGCTGTCTTCTCCACATGGTTCGACAATGACTGAGTGGGCCGCGCGCTTGCGTTTACGGGTAAGCTGCCACGAAGCGTTTGCTGATTGATTGGGATAGTGTCGAAAGTCGTCATCGTATAGTTTACGAGTGTACGATGAGCTATTACCGGCAATCGCGATGTATCGTTGGGCGTAATCGACAATATTATGTTTGTCTTGTACCAAGCGTTGAAAAACAAGGTACTCATTAATATCGGGATTCGAAATACTACCCAATTGATAAAAGTGATTTACCCCATTAACTGCTGATGTTAAGTAATCTTCGGAGAAAATTGCTTTGTGATCATTCGCGTTTGCAAAGCTAGCGTGGATATCCACCGCAGCAAAATTCGCATCTAGCAAGCTATCTCTTAGTTGTTTGCGATTTAATTGGAGTGAGTCTTGACGTTCGTAAAGGTCTCTAAATGGAAGAGAGCTTGCACTATCGAGGCTGGTGTCATTAACCCATTTAGAGAGTCGATTACTATTCGGGCAGCTCAAAACTAGTGAGCCATTCGCAGACAGAGAGGCTTGTAGCTTTGCTAAAATTTGCTTTAGCTTGTTCTCGCCTGTTTCTAGCTCACCAAGTTCTAGCCCCTCAAGCTGCCCAACTACAATTAAATCGTAGTAGTTGTCTTTTAACGATAATCTCGAGAGATCGGCCGATACATGCAACACATTATGTTTGTTCGCGCACCGTTTGCAAGCTAGGCGGGCGAGGTCAGGGTCATGCTTAACCGATTCCACCTTTGCAACCTGGTCAGCAATAAAGTGCGAAATTCCACCGAGGTCTTCGCTCAAGTCTAGAACGGTATTGACGTTACCGAGATCAAAACCTTCGATAAAACGAAATACGCTGCTCGATGCCATTGTCTGACGCAATTGCGAACTCGCACCTCGAAGTGTGAGTGGACTTGAATTCAGAACGTCGCTGAGGTTAAGTTCGAATAGACCTTTACTTGGTGCATCTGAAAAAGCGCGTTCGATCTCGCGCACCAGCTCCGCGCTAAGCGCCGAGTCTCTGTACGGCTCGCGGGAGTCTTGGTAAATACCGTCTTTGAGTTCGAGAATCGGGTTTGATTCGAGAAGCATAAATTGCTGAGACATAAATTTATTTTTCTAATTCTATGGCGTTTGGCCTTCTGCTTTGCTCGAATAAATCTATACAAAGTTCGTGTCAGATAAGGCATTACGCAATCGCGTCATATACGCGGTTTTCGATAGCGAGAATATAGCATGCTTGGGCGCTAAGCTGTACCTACATCGACGGGGACCGAGAGGCACGAAAAAACAATTTGACGCGTTTTTTCAACAAGTAGGTCATTGTATGGATATGAGAATAATAAAAACCATGTTTCTGCTTTTGGTAGCATCAATTGTTGCCCTGTTGGTTGTATTTTGGACGCCAGACACTTCGTTTGAAGATATGCGTAACAAGTATGGCGGAGCGCCTTCTCAATTCTTGACTATGGGCGATGGTTCGAGAATTCATTTTCGTGATCAGGGGGACGGCGCGGCTAATGTTTTACTCTTCATTCATGGTACTAGTGCGTCCTTGCACACATGGGAGCCTTTGATCTCGCAACTTGACTCCGGCTATCGTTTTGTCTCCCTAGATTTGCCAGGACATGGACTTACAGGAATAAACCCAGAGCGAGATTACTCTCGTAAAGCCATGGTAAACGCGGTGTGGGCCGTTATGGATCACTTGGGCATCGAGCAAGCAAGCTTAGTTGGAAACTCTTTAGGGGGAGCGATTGCATGGGCTTCGGCGCTCGATAAACCAGAAAGGGTTAAATCTCTTGTGTTAATTGCTCCTTCCGGTGCTCCACGTCAAAAAGCGTCGCAATCAAACATTGGATTCAAGATTTTGCAAACTAAGCTTGGACAAATGTTGATGAAAAAGGTTTCGCCTCGATTCATCATTGAGAGATCCTTAAAACAAACCGTGGCAAAGCCTGAAATTGTTAGTGAGCCGATGGTCGATCGATATTGGGAGCTGCTAAGGATGCAGGGCAATAGACAGGCAATGATCGATCTAGCAAACACACCTCGAAGTATAGATGCATGGCAACGGTTCAAGACAATTGATCATGCCAGTTTAGTTATTTGGGGCGATGAAGATGGCTTGCTGCCGGTGACGATGAGTGATGTATTTGAGCGCGAGTTGCCAAATGCAAATGTTCAGAGGTTAAACAACATCGGACACCTGCCAATGGAAGAAGCCGTATTAGACGTTACAAGGTTGATTTCTGAGTTTTGTATGATAAATGGTTGTTAAACGGTCTGTTAATTTTAGTAACGGCCTATAAATACGCCGAAATTTATACGGTTTAACCTCACTTAGAACGTAGATAATATTATATGACTTATATAAGACGTGATTTAAAACTCTTTAACAGTTTTACCCTTTGAATCAGGGCATTATCCACGTATAAATATTCAACAAGTTGTTCAATAGTATGTCCGCTAGGCCAAATTATGAGCACTTGTCTTGCGAAATTAATCTTTAACATTGGGCTAATAGAATGAAAATCACTCCGAAAATTACAGAATTACTTTTCGATCTAAGCGAGTCTGAAAGCGCAGACAACAATGCTTACCTAACTGGTGATGTCAGCAATCTTCGTAATAGCCTATTGCAGCTGTACAGAGCAACAGATAGCGACCATAGTCGTGAAACTATTATCGCAATCATGAGCGAGGCTGGTTATCCATGGTTTGGTAAGTTGGCTAAAGCCAGCAACCGTTCGGTGAGCGATATTCCACTTAAGGAAGTTGCGAATGAAGAGCAGTTCATGTCAGATGAAGACTTTCTAGACCTATTGCCGATTAATGGACACTTCCATTAATAACCTCCAGTAGGGCCCGCGTAACAGTAGGCACGGCTTACGAAAACTACAATTTTAATCAGTGCATTAGAGTGACCTCTAGGGCTCTCACCCGACATATTACGTTATCACCAATAAAGAAAAAGCCCCGATATCTTTGCGATATCGGGGCTTTTTGAACAATTGCCGGGCTTTAGACTAGTTAGACACAGATTAGTCGGAAACGCTAAAAATTGATCGATAACGAGCTTTCGATTTCAAGGTTATTCGAATTCAGTGCGCCACTGTTTCTGGAAACGATAACTTCACCGTCTCTGCCTCTTATTAGTCCTGATGCTCCCCCGAGCTCACGATCTTGGTTGGTTTGCATCGTGCCCGCACGTAGATGTCGATTGACCTCAAGAAGAAGATCACGATGTAGTTGCTTGATTTGAAGGTGGTCGGTGAGTTTGTTCGTATTATGAACGTGTTTAAATACGTTCAATGAACTGATTTTGATCACCAACCCTGTGTGTTTGCGCATCGCCTGCGCGTACTTCGATAGTAATACCAGCACTTTTGCCGGTAACACCGATGCGTTCACCTCATCGAGGCTTACTAGCTTACCCATTTTGTAACTCCTTAATCTTGGCAGTAGGGTGCCTTATCTCGTAAAACCCCATGCTTTACGATGTTGATTAACTTCATGGTGTCTTCTATGAGATTTCTCTCTTGTTGACTTGCCCCATCGTAGAAACCCAAAAATTAAATGTTGACTTTAATTTCAATGGTTTAACTAAACTTCCTGATAAGACCCGCCAGCGTTTGTAACATTGGCGACACCATGGAAGTGGAATTTATCAGACTAAAGGCTAAGAAGTAAGTCGTTTATTCACGAAATCTTAACTTTATTGTCATAGGTAGACGGGTAATCGATAACTAGCGTTTGGGTATGTAAAGGTCAGTAATTGTTCCCTCGTAAACCTCGGCGGCCATTGCCACGGTTTCTGAGAGAGTAGGGTGGGGGTGAATAGTTAGACCAATATCTGTCGCATCGGCACCCATCTCTATTGCTAAGCCCACCTCGGCGATTAAATCACCAGCACTAGGGCCTACAATACCGCCACCAAGTACACGGTGCGTTTTGGGGTCGAATAATAACTTGGTCTTACCTTCGGTTCGATCGTTACCAATGGCGCGACCAGAGGCGGCCCAGGGGAATACACCGGTTTCGTAATCAATATTTTGTGCTTTTGCCTCTGTTTCAGTAAGGCCAACCCAAGCAATCTCAGGATCAGTGTAGGCAACCGACGGTATGACGTTGGCCTCGAATGCACTTTTCTGACCAGCACAGACTTCGGCGGCCACCTTTGCTTCATGGGTAGCTTTGTGCGCTAGCATGGGCTGACCGACTATATCGCCAATTGCAAATATGTGGTCGACATTGGTTTTCATTTGCGAATCGACCGCGATGAAACCGCGCTCATCAACGGCGACGCCAGCTTGGTCAGCTTGAATTAAGTCGCCGTTAGGACGCCGTCCTGTCGCGACCAATACATAGTCAAAAACTTGTGATTCTGGCGCATTACCGCTTGCGGCTGAGCCAAAATTCACCTTGATGCCGTCGTCCTGAGGTTCAATACTTTCGACCTTGGTGTTTGTCATGATCTCTTTAACCAGACCTTTCATTCGCTTTTGCAGCGGTGCTACCAAGTCTTTATCTGCGCCCGGAATGATTTGCGGCATGAATTCGACAATTGATACCTCGGTACCAAGTTCGCTGTAGACCGTTGCCATTTCTAAGCCAATGATTCCACCACCGACGATCAACATCGATTTTGGTATTTCTTTAAGCTCTAAGGCTCCGGTAGAGTCGATCACGCGCGGGTCGTCGGTTTCAAACATTGGGAATATTGTTACTCGAGAACCAGCGGCAATTATTGCTTTATCAAACGAAAGGCTTGAGGTTGATCCATTTTTCTCGATTTGCAAAGAGTTAGCTGAGGTGAAACGTGCATAACCATTTACAACGTTTACTTTGCGGGCTTTAGCCATGCCTGCTAGGCCACCGGTTAATTTTGATATAACCGATTCTTTAAAGTCTCTGAGCTTATTGACATCAATGCTCGGTTTACCGAAGCTAATTCCGTGCTTTTCCATTTCACGCGCTTCTGAAATGACAGCGGCCGAATGCAAGAGGGCCTTAGATGGAATGCAACCTACGTTTAAGCATACCCCACCCAGAGCGTCGTACTTTTCAATTAGCGTAACGTTCAACCCTAAGTCGGCGGCTCTAAATGCCGCTGTGTACCCACCAGGGCCCGAGCCAATGACCACTAGGTCTGCGTGAGAGTCTGTTGTACTCGGGCTTGGCGCAGCAGTAGGGGCCGTAGAAATAGGCTTTTGAGTTTGGGGCTCTGAGTTGCTGGTTTCAGTTGTTTCGCTCGCACCTGCTGCTTGCGAATCTGCCTTAAGCGTAACAATAACATCGCCTTCATTAATCGCGTCGCCTAGATTGACCTCGATGCTAGCGACTTCACCTTTAGATGAAGCCGGTACATCCATCGATGCTTTGTCACTTTCTACCGTGATAAGCGAGTCGTCTACTTCAACGTTATCGCCAACGGCCACTAAAATCTCGATTACTTCGACATCCGTGGCGCCGCCAAGATCGGGGACCTTAATCGTAATAGTTTCACTCATGACAAACTCCTATACGGTCAGACGACGAACGTCTTCTAAAACAGCGGCAATATGGCGGGTAAAGCGTGCCGCTTCGGCGCCGTCTATAACTCGGTGGTCATAAGAGAGGCTCAAAGGTAATATCATGCCCGGCTCGAAGTCGGCGCCATTCCAAACTGGTTGCATTTTGCTTCGCGACACACCTAGTATGGCAACCTCTGGTGCGTTGACGATTGGCGTAAAGCCCGTTCCGCCAATGCCACCTAAACTAGAGATTGTAAAGCAAGCGCCACTCATATCATTCATGGTTAGTTTTTTATCGCGAGCTTTCTTCGCCAGCTCGCCCATCTCAGTCGCGATTTCGGCAACTGATTTTTTGTCAGCATCTTTTACTACCGGAACTACCAAACCATTGGGTGTTTCTACCGCAATTCCGATATTGAAATACTTCTTATAAATTAGGTTTTCGCCGCCGGTTTCCAATGAGCTGTTGAACTGCGGATATAACTGCATGGCATTTACTACGGCCTTAACGATAAAAGCTAGAGGTGACAGCTTAAGGTCGCGTTTTTGGTGTGCATATTCTTTGTTTAACTGCTTACGGAAGGCTTCGAGGTCACTGATGTTCGATTCATCATTGTGCGTGACATGCGGCACATTTAGCCAAGAACGATGCAAGTTTTCTGCTGTTAGGCGTTTGATCTTATTGAGCGGTTGCACGTCCACTTCGCCAAATTTAGTGAAGTCCTGCGCAGGTATAGGCGAAATGCCAGAACCGCTTTGCGCTGTCGCCGTTGATATTTTTGGCGGCTTAGTTAGCTCACCCTTGATAAATGCTTTTACATCATCTTGGGTAATGCGCCCTTTACGGCCTGAGCCATTAATAAGGCTTAAATCCGCCCCAAGCTCGCGCGCAAATCGTCGAATTGACGGAGATGCGTGTGATTTATCATCACTCTGGGCGGTTGAAGCTTGAATCGCAGGCGCAGGGCTCGGCTTCTTAGCTTGCGGAGGCTCAGCTTGTGTTACTGGAGTGCTTTCTTTTTTAACGCTCACGTTGCCTTGACTAGCTTGTTCGGAAGAAGTGCCTGTGTCGCTTAACAGTCTAACAACAACGACGCCTTCGCTGACATCTTGATCAATGCTCACTTCGATGCTTTCAATCGTGCCTGCTGAAGAACTAGGCACATCCATTGATGCCTTATCGCTTTCAAGAGTAACCAGCGGGTCTTCGATATCAACCTGGTCTCCCACATTGACAAGAACTTCGATCACTTTGGCTGAATCTCCACCAATATCAGGAATTTGAACCTCTATGATTGAGCTGGAAACCTCAGGGGTCGCAGTAGCTAGCTCAGTTGTTGCGGGTTCGCTTGTGTTTGGTTTAGTTGTCGTATCAGCACTAGGCGTGTTTGCAGGGCTGTCTGTGAGCCTCGAAGAGTCACTCTCGAGTTCAAGAATCAAGCTGCCTTCGCTCAGGTCATCGTCAATGCTGACAGAAATTACTTTAACGACGCCATCGCTTGGTGAGGGAACATCCATGCTCGCTTTATCACTTTCTAGCGTGATCAACGGGTCTTCAATCGATACTTGATCGCCAACACTGACGAGTATTTCAATGACCTTGGCGCTGTCGGCACCAATATCGGGGACGGTTACTTTAAAGGTAGAACTCGATGACATGGTTAGGCTCGTTTGAGTAGTTTGTGGTGACTCAAGAGGGGGCGAGGCCACCTTTTGTGTTAATACCACTTCATTTTCGTCGGTAGCGTTTTTTGTGCTTTGGGATACAGCAAGAACCTCAGGTTCAACCTGTTGTTCAATTGGAGAATCGCCCATTAAATCGAGCGATTGTTGTTGATGTGTCTTGACCACTTTTTTCTTGGTATTATTTGAGTTGTTTTCCACAGCAGCATCGCCGCCTATTGACTCAGTACTGCTTTGTTCGTCAACACTAAGTGGCTTGCTGGCGGTACTACTTTCAACTTGGGTTTCAAGCAGAAGCAAAGCCGTCGAAAGAGTAATGTTCTCTTGTAAACTAGCGATAAGCTCGACAACTCTTCCAGCCCTTATTGCCGGTAAATTGATTTCATGCGCACCGCTTTGAACTCGAAAGATGGTATCTCCCGCTTTGATATAGTCGCCTTCAGCGCACTCGATCGACACAATTTTAGCTTGTCGAAACGCGCTTGCTTCTGGCGCAGTGAGTTCAACGTATTTGATCATATTCGGCTTCCCCTGGGCATAACTACGGCCTCTTCATTTTGCCTATGCCCTTTTAATTGATCAGCGATTCGCTTGCGAAATCACGTTCAATTAGAGCGTATCTGGTGATGGTTTCTCGGGGTCAATATTAAACTGTTTGATGGCTTTATTCACCACTTCAGCGTCAATGCTGCCGTCTTCGAACAGTGCCGAGAGAGCCGCGATAATAATGTAGTTATGATTGACTTCAAAGTGATTACGTAATTGTTGTCGATCATCACTTCGGCCAAAGCCATCGGTACCCAGTACGACAAAGCGAGACGGTACAAATTCGCGAATTGAATCAGCGTATACCTTCATGTAATCAGTCGCGGCGACGACTGGGCCGTTTTGCTCTTGGAAGCACTGTTCAACATAACTAACGCGCGGCTTCTCATTTGGATGCAACATGTTCCAACGTTGAACTTCTAAGCCTTCACGGCGTAGTTCGTTTACACTCGTGGCGCTCCATACATTAGCGGCAATGCCGAACTCACTTTCGAGAATTTCAGCGGCAGTAACGCATTCATTCAGAATGGTTCCGCTGCCCATTAACTGAACGGTTGGTGTTTGTCCGTCGTCTTTCTTGCTCTTAGAAAGTTGGTATAAGCCTTTAAGAATGCCTTCGGCTGAGCCTTCTGGCATTGCAGGGTGAACGTAGTTTTCGTTCATCACCGTTAGGTAATAGAACACGTTCTCTTCGTTTTGATACATGCGGCGTAAACCGTCTTGAACAATTACGGCTAATTCGTAGCTATATGTTGGGTCGTAAGATATGCAATTTGGAATCGTCGAAGCTTGTAAATGCGAATGGCCATCCTGATGTTGTAAGCCTTCGCCAGCTAGGGTTGTTCTACCTGCTGTGCCACCAACTAAGAAACCGCGGGCTTGCATGTCGCCTGCAGCCCAAGCTAAGTCGCCAATACGTTGAAAGCCGAACATTGAGTAGTAAATGTAAAATGGAATCATTGGCAACTCATTTGTCGAGTATGAGGTTGCCGCCGCGATCCAGGAAGACATAGCGCCAGCCTCATTGATGCCTTCTTCTAGCACTTGGCCTTTCTTGTCTTCACGGTAGTACATTAATTGGTCTGAATCTTCAGGCTCGTATTTTTGCCCTTCGCTGGCGTAAATGCCAAGTTGGCGAAACAAGCCTTCCATACCAAAGGTACGCGCTTCATCCGGAACGATTGGTACCACTCGGTTTTTAATGTTTTTATCACGAATTAGAGAGGATAAAATACGTACAAACGCCATAGTTGATGAGATTTCACGCTCACCGGACGACTCCAACATTTTTGCAAACGAATCGAGTGAGGGTATCTCTAGTTTATTTGAGGGGTTAGGGCGAGCAGGTAAGTAGCCGCCTAAGGCTTGGCGTCGCGCGTGCAGATATTTAATTTCTGGAGAATCAGGGTCTGGACGAATGTACTCTACCTTCTCAACTTGCTCGTCGGACACTGGAATTTTAAAACGATTTCTAAATCCTTTAAGAGACTCTAAATCCATCTTCTTCTGTTGGTGCGAGGTATTCTGGCCTTGGCCAGAGTCGCCCATGCCTAAACCTTTAACGGTTTTAGCTAAAATTACCGTCGGTTGGCCTGAATGCTTTACTGCGGCGCGGTAGGCTGCATACACCTTGTCGGTATCATGGCCGCCACGAGACATCAGATCTAAATCTTCATCGCTCATGTGCGCGACCATGGCTTTGAGCTCCGGCGTATTCCAAAAATGCTCACGCGTGTAAGCGCCGCCTTTAGCTTTGAAGGCTTGATATTCGCCGTCAACGCATTCTTGCATGCGTTTTTGTAATAGACCATCGTGATCTTTTTCAAGCAGGATGTCCCACTGAGAACCCCAGATTACCTTAATCACATTCCAGCCAGCGCCACGGAATTCTGATTCAAGTTCTTGGATTATTTTGCCGTTGCCGCGAACAGGTCCGTCTAAGCGTTGCAGGTTACAGTTGATTACAAATACTAAGTTATCTAACTTTTCTCGCCCGGCTAGGCCCAAGGCGCCGCGCGACTCAGGTTCGTCCATTTCGCCATCACCTAAGAAAGCCCAAACCTTGCGGTTTTCAGCTTTGATTAGTTCTCGATTTTCTAAGTACTTTTGAAAACGAGCTTGGTAAATTGCCATGATTGGGCCTAAGCCCATAGAAACGGTGGGAAACTGCCAAAAGTTAGGCATTAACCAAGGGTGGGGATAACTGGATAAGCCGTTGCCACCAACTTCTTGACGGAAATTATCGAGTTGTTCTTCGCTTAGGCGGCCTTCTAAGAAAGCGCGAGCATACATGCCTGGTGCCGAATGGCCTTGGTAGTAGATCATGTCTCCGCCATGCTCTTCAGAGCGTGCACGCCAGAAATGATTAAAGCCGATTTCGTATAGAACTGCCGCGGAGGAAAAGCTAGCGATGTGGCCGCCATATTCGGTGCTGATCTTGTTCGCCCTCAAGACCATTGCCGCTGCGTTCCAGCGGATCATGGAGCGAATTTTGAATTCTAATTGACGATCAGCGGGCAGGGCAGGTTGTTTCTCTACCGCGATTGTATTGACATAGGGCGTATTTAAACCGTACGGCAATTGAGCACCAGCTTCGCGAGCGGCGTCGGCAAGTTCTCTCAATAGAAAGCGAGCACGGTCGGAGCCATCTGCCTCAATAACGCTCTGAAGGGCGTCGATCCACTCTTGAGTTTCGACTGCGTCAATATCTTGAGGCTGCGCGTTAAGTTGTTGATTACTAACGTTTTGCGTATTCAGTTCTGTGCTCATAAGGGGTCTTTAGAGTTCGGATATTTGATTGGATCTTCTAGGAAGCATGCATGATGCAATACAACCCTTTATTTGTGAAGTGAATAGTATCTATAAGTTTTGGTGATGTAAACCTATTGAGATCAATTTATGTAACAAAATTACACAAAATTGAAGAATATTCTCTGCAATAAAAAGGGCGCTCGAAAGCGCCCTGAATTGGTTGATTATGTCTTAAGAATTAAGTCTTGTGTAAACTTATGACTCGACACTTGCCGTAACCAAACTTGTAAGATTTACAATGCCTCGAGGTGAGGTTGTTTTTGTGATCGCATGGATTGGTAGCGAAGCTCCTAAAACGATAGGGCCTACCGAAACACCATTTGCTAGAGATTTAAGCGTAGTGTAGGTGATGTTTGCAGCGTCGAGATTCGGCATTATTAAGAGGTTTGCGTCGCCAGTTAGACTGCTCTTGCCCGATCTATCTCGAATTTCTGCGTTCAACGCCATGCCCGCTTTCATTTCACCATCTACTTCTAGATCTGGCGCGATCTCAGCGAGTATCTTTTTAGTTTCAGCCATTTTGATTGCCGACTTGGTCTTGTGGCTCCCAAAGTTCGAATGAGAGAGTAGCGCTGCACGTGGGGTCATGCCAAAACGTTTTATTTCCTCAGCTGCAATTACAGTAATGTGAGCGAGCTCTTCTGCGGTTGGGTCTTCATGGATACTTGTATCGGCAATAAAGTAAGAGCCATTTTCCAGCAATAGAAGGTGCATCACTGCCATGTGTTCGTCCGCATGTTTGGTGCCAGCGCAACGTTCAATTGATTCAACTTGTTCATGAAGCTTGACACTAGGCCCCGTTAAAGCTGCGTGTACGGTGTTGTTCTTGATCAATTGGCATGCTTGTGAGATGCGATCATGTTCGCTCTCGCCTTCAGGTGCAATAACCTCATAGTCCTTGCTTTCAACAATTCGCAAGCCGAGTTCGTTTACCTTTGCGCGTATTTCTTCGGCATCACCGATCAAAACAGGGCGAGCATAGCTTTGATCTACTACGTCTTGAATCGCACGAAGAACACGCTCATTTTCGCCATCGGTGTAAACCACTTTATGGGTTGTGTTCTGCGCTTTTTCGAAGATCGGACGCATTACGTTACCAGTGCGATACACCAAGGGTTCCAGGCTCTTTTGATAGGCTTCAAAACTTTCAAACGGTCGAGTGGCTACTCCGCTTTCTATAGCGGCTTTGGCAACCGCCGGAGCGATTGTTGTAATCAGTCGAGGGTCAAATGGCTTAGGCAAGATATAGCCAGCGCCAAACTGCATGGTTTCATTTTGATAATAGGATGCGACAACTTCGTTGCTTTCTGATAGCGCCAAATCGGCAAGCGCGTTTACGCACGCGATTTCCATAGCGCGAGTAATCGTTGTCGCGCCAACATCTAGAGCGCCACGGAATAAAAATGGAAAGCAGAGTACGTTGTTAACTTGGTTCGGGTAGTCGGAACGGCCAGTCGCCATAACGGCATCGGGGCGATGCTCGTAAACAAGCTCAGGCCGAACTTCGGGGTTCGGGTTCGACATAGCCAATATTAGCGGTCTCTCGGCCATGCTTTTAAGCATTGCGACGCTAACCAAGTTAGGCTGCGATACGCCCAAGAAAACATCGCAATCAACCATCGCGTCTTCCAGAGTACGAGCTTCTGTATCGATCGCAAAACGCTGCTTGGTCGGATCTAAGTTCTCTCGACCAGAATGGATTACACCGCGACTGTCGAGCATCAATACATTATTGATATCAACGCCAATATCGAGCAGCAGATTGGTACAGGCCATAGCCGCAGCACCCGCTCCAGAGACCACAAGTTTGACTTTGCTGATGTCTTTGTCGACGACGCGTAAACCGTTTTTAACAGCCGCTGAGCAAACGATAGCCGTGCCATGTTGATCATCGTGGAACACTGGAATGTTCATGCGCTCACGCAGCTTCTTCTCAATTTCAAAGCACTGTGGCGCCTTGATGTCTTCCAGGTTGATACCACCAAAGGTTGGTTCCAGCGCTGCGACAACATCGCAAAATGCATCTACGTCTGTTTCGTCAACCTCAATATCGTAGGCATCAACATCTGCGAAGTTCTTGAATAAGATTGCCTTACCTTCCATTACCGGTTTCGATGCTAAGGCACCGATATTGCCGAGGCCGAGCACTGCAGTGCCGTTAGTAACCACTCCAACTAAATTGCTTCGAGACGTATACATCGCGGCTGTAAGAGGGTCTTTCTCGATCTCTAGGCAAGGCTCAGCAACGCCTGGAGAATAGGCTAAGGCGAGGTCGCGCTGGTTGGTGAGAGGCTTGGTGGCCTGAATTCGAATTTTGCCGGCTCTGGGGTTGCGATGATAGTGCAACGCGGCGTCGCGAAGGGAATTGCTCATAAGATTATTTATCGTGTGTTTAGAGTTCGTGGATCTAAAGTTATCTTAAGTCGTTAGCTTAGTATCATGAGCCGGCTTTGCGCGTAACGTGCCGATCTTCTTGTTTAATTTGGTTTTTCTAGTTTGTTTTCTCGGCCTCATGCGCTTGAACGTCAGCATGATAAGATGAGCGAACCATTGGCCCTGAGGCTACGTGCTTAAAACCAAGGTCATCTCCAAATTCCTTTAGCTCGAGGAATTCATCTGGATGCACATAGCGTTCAACCGGCAAGTGATTCAAGCTTGGTTGTAAGTATTGGCCTAGGGTGATCATGTCGCAATCGTGTTCTTTGAGGTCGCGAAGTACGTCTTTTACTTGCTCTAGAGATTCGCCAATTCCCAGCATTAAGCCAGATTTAGTGTTTACTTGCGGCTGAGCCGCTTTAAAATTTTTGATTAAATCGAGCGACCATTGGTAGTCAGACCCAGGGCGCACTTTTCGATACAAATCGGGGATGGTTTCAAGATTGTGATTAAATACGTCAGGTGGGTTACTCGACATGAGCTCCACGGCGATATCCATACGCCCGCGGAAATCGGGTACTAACACCTCAATTTGTGTTTTCGGTGTAAGCGCACGTATTTCTTTAATACAGTCCACAAAATGTCCTGCACCGCCGTCTCTCAAGTCATCGCGATCAACTGACGTAATCACCACGTACTTTAGCTTCATTGCGGCAATCGTGTCAGCCAGATGGCGTGGCTCGTCTTGATCCAATGCAAGAGGGCGCCCATGAGCCACATCACAAAATGGGCAGCGACGTGTGCAAATATCGCCCATAATCATGAAAGTCGCTGTGCCGCGCGTAAAACACTCAGATAAGTTGGGGCAAGAGGCTTCTTCACAAACCGTATGCAGTTTGTTTTCGCGCAAGGTTTCTTTTAACTCTTGCACTTTATTGCCGTGCGGCAGTCGTATGCGAATCCAATCAGGTTTTCGCAAAGGAGCCGTTGTTTTTTCAATTTTTACCGGAATTCGCGCCATCTTCTCGGCGCCGCGAAGCTTCTCGCCAGCGATAACAGGTTTAATTTTTGGGCGATTGCTTTTTACAGGAGTGTCAGACATACACAAGCTAGGCTAAACTAAGACAGTTTCAAACGGGCGAGAAGTATAACAACTAATGTCGAAAAAAGACGTACTAGAGCGAGCAGATATTGAAGATATCGTTACACGTTTCTATCAGGTAATGCTAAAAGACCCCATTGTCGGTTTTATTTTTACCGATGTGGCGAAAATTCAACTAGAAGAACACCTGCCCATCATTGTCGATTTTTGGAGTGATGTTGTTTTCAAACAGAGGTCTTACCATGGCAATACCTTGCAAAAGCATTTAGATATACATCAGAAAATGCCCTTGAGGCCGGGACATTTTACTCGATGGCTATATCTTTTTGATAAAGCGGTGAGCGGCCATCATCAGGGAGAAAACGCCAGCCTGATGATCGAACGCGCTGAACTGGTTGCCAAAAGTATCTCAGCAGCGATCGTCAAAGCCAAGCGGTCAAACATGAATCTGAAGCTTTAGCGTGCCGCTTTTTAGCTTTCTAGCTTTCGAATAAAAACTGGGTTAAGTGCATCAGAATCATTGGGGCTGTACTCATAGCCGGTTTGACTAAACTCTAACAATGCGTCTAGTTCTTCAACTTGATTTTGCACTACCCAAGCCGACATTACGCCGCGGGCCTTCTTGGCATAGAAGCTGATAATCTTGTATTGCCCATTTTTCCAGTCTTTAAAGATTGGCGTAACTATATCAGCCTCAACTTCTTTAGCTTTTATTGATTTAAAGTACTCGTTCGACGCAAGATTTAGAAGTGTTTTCGAGTCAATGCTTTGAAGTTGGCGATTGATCTGTTGAGTGATGCTGTTCCCCCAAAATTCATATAGATTTTTGCCTTCAGGGTTTTCGAGTTTTATGCCCATTTCAAGACGATAGGCCTGCATCAAATCTAGCGGTCTGAGTACGCCGTACAACCCGGATAAAATTCTTATATGGTCTTGAGCATAGTCAAACTCTTTTTCACTAAAGTTTTCAGCTTCTAGCCCTGTGTAGACATCGCCTTTGAACGCCAGCATTGCTTGTTTAGCGTTGTCTTGAGAAAACGGGCGACTCCAAGTGTGGTAACGCTCAGTGTTCATTTCTGCTAGCTTAGGGCTGATTTTCATCAGCTTTTCGATATCAGCCGGGGACTTAGTCGTAAGTATGTTTATCAGCTCTTCGCTTTGCTCGAGCATCGCAGGCTGAGTATATTTTAGCTTCTTTGGGGCAGGGTCAAAATCGAGTGTTTTTGCTGGGGAAATAACTATTAACATGGCGGCAGCTTTTTTGAAGTGGACATATGGAGTAATAGTCGCCAAATATAGCCTTTACAGCGTGAGAATCCAATCAGTGCTATTTAACTTCATTTCTGACTACAATGCCGCTCGCCTTGGTGAAAATTAAATGCCGCTCGCCTTGGTGAAAATTGATAGTGAAAATCGATTAGGGTTTTTACAAGGCGTATTGTTAAATCGCTTACACTAGCTTACCCTGTTAAAAGAACATTATCTCTTTGAACCTGAATGTATACCCTATTAATTAGTTTCTTTGTATTAGCCATTTTCTTCTCATTTATGTGTTCTCTGTGGGAGGCTGTGCTACTAAGCATTACTCCAACATACGCGCGCATCGAGCACAATAAAGGCACCGTCACTGGGCGATACCTACAACAATTCAAAGAAAATATCGATCGCCCGCTGGCGGCAATACTGACCTTAAATACTATAGCTCATACCGTTGGGGCTATTGGAGTAGGTGAGCAAGCTGCAAAAATATGGTCTGACAGCAGCCCCATTATTACGCGCTTGGTAGTTCCTGGCGGTATGACCTTGGCGGTCTTGATTTTGTCTGAAATCGTTCCTAAAACAATCGGCGCTCTACATTGGCAGCGTCTAGTCAAGTTCACAGTTTATTGTCTGCGTATTCTGATGGTGGTTCTAGCTCCATTGGTTTGGCTAGGGCAATTGATAACTCGCTCCCTCAAGAACGACTCTGACAAGCCAGTACTTACTCGCAGTGATTTTCTAGCAATGACAGAGATGGGGCAACAAGACGGGGTATTCGACGCCGACGAATCACAAATGATCGGCAGTATGATTCGGTTTCAGAGTATACAAGCACGTGACGTTATGACTCCGAGAACCGTCGTCAGCGCCACTGCACAAGAACAGACTATCGCTGAATACTACGCGCTTCGAAAGGACAGCCAGTTTTCTAGAATCCCCACCTATAGCCAAGGAAATAAGGATTTGATTACCGGCTACATTATTAAAATAGATGTAGCCGAAGCTTTGATCCAAGAGCGAGGAGAAGACCCAGTTGCGAGTTTACGTCGCGACATCGTAGCGGTTGGGGAAAGCCTCGCGCTGACTGACCTATTAAATAATTTAATGGAGCGTCGAGAGCACATCGCCGTAGTGCTCGATGACTTTGGTGGCATGGCAGGCATCGTAACGATGGAAGACATTATTGAAACCATCCTCGGCATGGAAATTATGGATGAAACCGATACTGCCACTGACATGCGAATACTGGCGCAGAAACACCGAGAGAAGAGGGCCAAGGCGTTAAGCGTTTTAGATCCAAGCCCTGAAGATTAAACGACTAGGGGCTAGGTTCTCTAACAGGTGCGCTGCCGATGCTAGAGATCCTATTTTAGAAATGGCGTTAAATAATGGCCGGTATATGAGCCTTTGGTTTTCGCCACTTGTTCAGGTGTGCCCTGAGCAACGATTTCACCACCACCATTGCCGCCTTCTGGACCTAGATCAATAATCCAATCTGCAGTTTTGATTACATCGAGGTTGTGCTCGATAACCACAACCGTGTTTCCGTGGTCACGCAGTTTGTGTAGTACGTCGAGTAATTGTCGAATGTCATAAAAATGTAAACCTGTAGTCGGCTCATCCAGAATATAAAGGGTTTGCCCCGTGTCTCGTTTTGACAATTCACGCGCCAGCTTAATACGCTGCGCTTCACCACCTGATAGCGTGATCGCGCTTTGACCAAGCTTGATGTAACCCAAGCCTACGGACATGAGCGTTTCAAGTTTACGGTGAATATTTGGTACTGCGCTGAAAAAGTCAGTGGCATCTTCGATGGTCATGTTCAGTACATCATGAATGTTCTGGCCTTTGTATCGAATATCGAGTGTCTCTCGGTTGTAGCGTTCTCCCTTACAGACATCGCACGCGACGTAGATATCTGGCAAGAAATGCATCTCAACCTTGATCATGCCATCGCCTTGGCAGGCCTCACAGCGGCCACCCTTGACGTTAAACGAGAAACGGCCAGGTTTATAGCCCCGAGCACGCGCTTCGGGTGTGCCCGCAAAGAGTTCTCGAATGGGTGTAAATAGCTGTGTATAGGTTGCTGGGTTTGATCGAGGTGTGCGGCCAATTGGGCTTTGGTTAATGTCAACGATTTTATCAACTTGTTCTAAGCCAGTGATGTCTTTATGAGGGGCACACTCAATACGGCTGCGATTTATCTTCTGCGCTGCAGCGGGGTAGAGCGTATTGTTAATTAGCGTCGATTTACCCGAACCAGATACGCCAGTGACACAAGTCAGTACGCCAATCGGAATATCCACTGAGACATCTTTTAGGTTGTTGCCGGTAGCGCCTTTAATTTTGATCTGCGATTTCTTGTTGTTTTTCTGGCGAGTTTGCGGAACCTCGATTACTTCCTTGCCACTTAAGAACTTACCCGTTAGTGATTTAGGGTTGTTTTTAATCTCTTCAATCGTGCCTTCGGCCACAATGTTGCCGCCATGAACACCGGCGCCGGGGCCAATATCCACGATGTAATCGGCATGGTGCATAGCGTCTTCATCGTGCTCCACAACGATCACGGTGTTGCCGAGGTCACGTAGGTGCGTAAGCGTGCCAATTAATCGATCATTGTCGCGCTGATGCAAGCCGATAGAAGGTTCATCAAGAACATACATCACGCCAACTAAGCCCGAGCCAATCTGAGATGCTAAGCGAATACGTTGCGCTTCGCCACCAGATAGCGTTTCTGCTGAGCGATCCATGCTCAGATAGTTTAATCCTACATTGACTAAAAACCCTAAGCGATCGTGTATCTCTTTGACAATCTTATCGGCGATCTCGGCTTTGTTGCCAGTAAGTTTTAGCGCTTCAAAAAACGCCAATGCATCACCTATCGATCTATGTACAATTTGATCAATGGTGGTTTCATCAATAAATACATTGCGAGCCTCAAGTCGTAAACGAGTGCCGCTACAATCAGGGCAGGTTTGCGAATTGATGTACTTAGCGAGCTCTTCGCGCATGCTGCTCGATTCGGTTTCGCGATAACGGCGCTCCATATTCGGAATGATGCCTTCCCATGAATGATGGCGTACCACCCCTTGGCCTTTGTGGCGTAGGTAGCTGAACTCGATGGCCTCGTCACCACTGCCGTATAGCAATTTGTCCATCTGCTCTTTAGTAAGAGTATTCAAGGGTTCATCTACCGAGAAATCATAGTGTGTCGCGACATTTTGCAACATTCTGAAGTAGAACAAGCTGCGGCGATCCCAACCCTTAATTGCTCCTTGTGACAAACTCACTTCATCATCGAAAATGATCTGCTTTGGGTCAAAATACTGCTTATTGCCTAAGCCGTCACACGATGTACAAGCACCAACAGGGTTGTTAAATGAGAAGAGCCGAGGCTCTAACTCGCTCAAACTATAGCCGCAATGGTTGCAGGCATAACGCGCTGAGAACACCATTGTCTTCTCTTCTTGAGTGTCGCTGGGCATTACCAAAATCTCAGCGACACCCTCGGCGAGTTCTAGTGCCGTTTCAAACGACTCGGCCATTCGTTGTTCATTACCTTCTTTAATAACCAAGCGATCGATAATGATATCGATATTGTGTTTAAAGTTCTTCTTCAAGGTAGGCGGCTCAGACAAGTCTATAACTTGGCCATCTACTCGTGCGCGAACAAATCCTTGAGCGTGCATGCTTTCGAGTAGATTTAGGTGCTCACCTTTACGGTCACGAACCACCGGCGCCATCAACATTACCTTGGTGCCTTCGGGCAGGTCCATGGTTTGATCGACCATCTGACTAATGGTTTGTGCTTCAAGCGTAACTTTATGTTCAGGGCAGCGTGGGTCGCCCACACGAGCGAAGAGTAAACGGAGGTAATCGTATATCTCGGTGATTGTGCCCACCGTTGAGCGTGGGTTGTGAGAGGTGGCTTTTTGTTCAATCGAAATCGCTGGAGATAGGCCTTCTATAACGTCGACATCCGGTTTTTCCATTAATGATAAAAACTGGCGCGCGTATGCCGATAGCGACTCAACATATCGACGTTGGCCCTCAGCATAGATTGTATCGAATGCCAGAGACGATTTGCCTGAGCCAGACAGTCCCGTGATTACAATTAGCTTGTCTCTGGGAAGCTCTAAATCAATGCCTTTGAGGTTGTGGGTTCGCGCACCGCGAATGGTGATTTTTTCTAACACGTCTGAATCGTCTGGGTTTTGGTATAACTGGCTAAATGGTAGGCATCACGTCAAAATTTAAAGCGGTATCTGCCAACTGAACAACCTGCTAATATACGTGCCTCACTGTCAAAGTGATATCGTTTTTTACTCGGCAAACATCATTGTTTGCCTCTTTTTCTGAATAGGTTTGGTTAACGGCTCGTGAAAGCATCAACGCTGAATAAATCTGGTTTAAATCGTATCGAGCGTCGCTCAATTGCGGCACTAGCGTCAGTCTACGGACTGCGCATGTTTGGTTTGTTTTTGATACTGCCTGTTCTGGCTATCTACGCCGAACAGCTGAATGCCTCTCCAATGTTGATGGGCATTGCCTTAGGTATCTATGGCATTACTCAAGCGATGTTTCAAATTCCGTTTGGCATACTCTCGGACCGGTTCGGCCGCAAGCCTATTATTCTGTTTGGCCTGTCGATCTTTGCTTTGGGTAGCTTGGTCGCGGCATTTTCGACCACCATTGAGGGGGTGGTCATCGGCCGCGCGCTTCAAGGTGCCGGAGCGATTGCCGCAGCAGTCCTGGCATTAACCAGCGATTTAACACGGGAGAATCAAAGAACCAAAGCCATGGCTATGATTGGCATGACCATAGGGTTTGCGTTTCTTTTGGCATTGATAGCTTCACCGTGGTTAGAGTTTTTCATTGGCGTACGAGGCTTGTTTATTATGACTGCGGTACTGGCGGTCGCTTCAATGGTCGTGATCGTCAAGGTTGTTCCGACACCCATTCAAACGCGCAATTTGGAAGTACGCGCTGTTCCGACCAAAATGCTTCAATTGCTTAAGAATCCTCAACTGATCCGGCTCGATGCAGGCATTTTTATTTTGCATTTTGTGCTTACTGCGATGTTTGTAGTTGTACCGATTATAATGCTTGAAAAGCTGGGGTTAGAGACACGAGATCATTGGCAAGTTTATATTCCTGCGCTTTTGGGCTCGATCGTCTTTATGGTGCCGATGATCGTTTTGTCCAGTCGCAAACATTTGCTTCTTAAAGTGTTTTTAGCCGCAATTAGCATTTTGCTCTTTGCTCAAGTGTTGTTAATGCGTGGGCCAAGCAGCGTGATCGCGCTCACGCTCTGTATGTTCTTTTTCTTTTGGGGGTTTAACTTGCTTGAAGCCATGCTTCCGTCAATGGTTTCGCGTCTAGCGCCAGCCGCGTGCAAGGGTTCGGCAATGGGTGTGTACAACACCTTTCAATTTCTGGGTGTGTTCTTCGGTGGCTTTATCGGCGGTCTTATTTACGGCAATTTGGGCATTTCTGCTGTGTTTATAGCATGCGCGTTCATGCTGCTGATTTGGGTTTACCTTGTGTACAGTGCGCCAAAGCTACGCCTGCTAGACAGCCTGGTGGTTACGGTTAATCAGCAAGCAGGCGTTTGTTGTAAGACTCAATTGGAAACCATCCGAGGTGTTGAGGAAGTAATTATTATTGAAGGTGAGTCAACCGCTTACTTAAAAGTTGATAAGGAAACTCTCGATCAAGACGCCTTAGATTCGGTTATTCAAGGCTAGTTTACTCGCCATGCTATTGCAGCGTCAGGTAGTGCCACTTTCGATCTTTTTGATCCCCGCAGTAATACTTTGAATTGCTTCATGTTACATTTGGCAGCATGAAACTCATCTCCAAATCTGTTTATTATTGCGCGATGTTCGCGTTAATTTTATCGCTTGCGCTCCATGGCTCTAAAACAGCATCGGCACAAACCAAACCGTTGTTCACTATAGCGCTTCTAGACGATGCCGAGCCAGTCGATCATGTTGGCATGCGTCAACGCCATATAGACGAACTCAAAACACTGACTAAGGCAGAGTTTCAACTTCGATTTATCGATTATAGAATTGATTGGTCAACCGATGACTATCAGCAACAACTAGACGCTATTTATCAAAACCCTAAAGTCGACATGCTGCTGGTTTTGGGAGTTGCGGCAAATCAAGTTGTGGTGAAGCGGCCTCAATTTACCAAGCCCACTTTTCTACCGTTTGTTGTCGAGCGCGAGCTCGCAGGGGCTCCATTCAAACAGGTCGGTGATGGCAAGAACGGAATCTCGAACAAAAAAAACCTAAGTTACTTGAGTTATAGCTCTGAATTTGTTGATACGGTGGAACAACTTAGAGATGTTGTCCGCTTCAATAATATTGCGATTATCGGTGATGAAGTGCTGTTTCGGGTGTTGCCACCTCAGCTTTTAAGCCGCATTGAGCAAAATCAAGATTTGCAGTTACAGATGGTGCCGCATGACGGACAAAATCACAATTTATTGGATCGGATTCCTGAGGGTGTTGATTCAGTGATGTTTGGGTATACACCAAGGTTTCCGCGCGCCGAACTTGCTGAATTAATTTCAGACCTTACTGAAAGAGGCCTGCCAACGTTTAGCTACCTCGAAGAAAATTTGATTCAGTATGGTTTGTTAGCGACGCCCTTAAATCAGTCGCTTTATCAATTTTCAGCGCGGCGCAATGCCTTGAATATGCAGGCAGTCATGCTCGGTGAGCGCGCTAGCCAACAACCGATTTTGGTCGAGATCAAGGAGAAGCTCACCATTAACGAGAGCACGGCACAGAAATTAGGTATTGCAATCGATTTTAAGGTGTTGGTTGATGCTGAAGTCGTAAATTTTGGCGTAGGTGATGTGTCTGATCGACTCGGTTTGTTGCAAATAACTGAGGCCGCGTTAGAGCAGAACTTGTCGTTGAAGAACGTGGGTTACACCTTAGCACTACAAAATAACCAGAGGGATATTGCGAAAGGAGCCTTGAGGCCACAGCTTTCAGCGAACGGAAGCTATTCACGGCGCAAATCAGATTCAGGTGCTGTGCTATCCGGGTTTGCGTCTGAGGAGTCAAGTCAAGCAAATATTCAGCTCAGCCAAACTTTATTTTCGGATAGCCAGTTCGGGAACTACAAGATTCAATCCTTATTAGCACAAGCTACTACTCAAGAGTTTAGACAAGCGCAACTCGACACAATAAGAGAGGCCAGCCTCGCGATGGCTGACGTTTTGCAAGCTCAAGCGGTAGCCGCAATTCAGCAAGAAAATCTAGACTTTTCTGAAAAGAACTTAGAGCTCGCCGTAGATCGTGTTGCGATTGGGGTTTCCTCTTCGGCGGATCGGTACAGGTGGGAGACACAAGTATCAAATGCTAGATCGGCTGTATTTGATGGCTTTTCTAGTGTGCTGATTGCTAAGCAAAATCTCAACCGAATATTGAATCGAGATATTGCAGCGCAACTTGAGGTAATGCCTCTAGATCTCGATAATTCGATGGTCTATAGCACTGAGGAGATATTCAAGTTGATGGACAATACTGATACCTTCGAGCGTCTGTACCAATTTGGTCTGCGCAAGTCGTTTGAAAATACACCAGAAATCAAACGTTTAGAGTCGATTATAGCGGCCAAAAAACGAGAGTTGAAGATTTTGAAGCGCCGTCACTGGTTACCAAGTGTTAGTCTAACAGGGCAAGTTACTGAGAACCTAGACGATAGCTCTCCGGCGATTGACGCGTCCGATGATCGCGATTGGCAGTTAATGTTGAATGCCAGTATTCCGTTTTATCGTGGAGGTCAGACCAAAGCTGAGCGCAAGCAAGGCGAGATTGAGTTAGCTCAATTAGAAAATCAATTAGCAAACGTGAAGCAGGGCATATCGCAAACCTTGCGAGCGAGTATGAATAATGGGATTACAACCTTATTCAATTTAGATTTCAGTGCCACTGCCGCATCGGCGGCGTCCAAGAGTTTGCTATTGGTTACCGATGCATATAGTAAGGGTACGGTCCCGGTAGTTGATTTACTTGATGCTCAAAATGCCAGTATTAGCGCAAATTTGGCTGAGGTACAGGCATCAATTGGTTTCTTTAGAGCCAGTATTGAAATGCAACGGGCGATAGGTATTTACGAATTTTTGATGAGCGATGAACAGAAAGCCGTTATTAGAGAAGAGATCAGAGCAGAGGTGAGTCAGTGATGAAATTAGTTAGCCGTTTTAGCCCCGCTGTAATGGTAATGGCTTCGCTCTTGATTGGTGCGTGTTCGGGGCCCGAAGAAGAACAAGAGTTCATTGTTAGGCCAGTAAGAACCGTAGTGGTCAACGAGGATGCTGCTGCAAACCTGAAAACTTTTTCAGGTGTAAGTCGATCAGCTCAAGAATCTCGATTGAGCTTTAAGGTTAATGGCACGGTAGCCAGTGTCCCTGCAAATGTGGGCGACCGAATTGTTGCAGGCTCGGTTATCGCCAGCTTAGACGCTTCAACTTACGATTTACAACTACAGCAAGCGCAAGCAACGGTCGAGCAAAGTCGTGCAGCTGCGCGAAATGCGCGCGCAAGTTACCAAAGAACAAGGGCTCTATACGCGAACAATAATACCTCCTTAGGTGACCTTGATTCGGCGCGAGCGGCGTCTGACTCTGCTTCAGCGCAATTACGCGCAGCGGTGAAGTCGTTACAACTGGCTGAGCTAAATTTTTCGTATACCAAACTCACCGTCGACGTTGATTGTGTTGTTGACTCTATTTCAGTCGCGGTAAACGAAAACGTCTCGACTAATACAGAAATTGCTCGGGTAAATTGCAGTGATGAGCTTGAGATAGAGATAGCGGTACCAGAAAGTATTATCGGTGATTTTAGCAATGGCAAAGCGGCTAAAATTCGCTTCGATGCGCTCGATTCAAGTGAGTTTAGCGGGCGAGTTATTGAGGTTGGTGTGGGCGCAAACGGTTTGGGCTCAACTTTTCCGGTAACGGTTCTACTTGAAGCGAATAGTAATTCGGATATTCGTCCCGGTCTGGCCGCATCGGTTTCTTTCGAAAACTCAGCCGATACTCGAGGTGACTATCTATTGCCACTCTCAGCTGTAGTGCAGGGTAGCGAAGGCGCGTTTGTCTATGTAGTAAATCCTTTATCGAATAATGAACTAGAGTCCGAAGGTACTATCGGTAAAAAAGCGGTTAGCTTAGGAGAATTGCAAACCGGTGGTATTGAAATAAAGGCGGGTTTGTCTTCTGGGGATCGAGTGGTAGTAGCTGGTGTTTCGTTTGTGCGCGACGGCTTGTTGGTATCTTTCTAAATGATCGCAAACGACGACGATCAAGTAAGGGCTAGGATATGAACCTAACACAAGTCGCGATTGATAATAATCGAACATTATTAGTGCTAGTGCTGGCATTGTTCCTAGCGGGGATCTCTGCCTTTTTCGGCTTGCCAAAGCAGCAGGACCCGGGCTTTACCATTCGAACAGCCGTCATAAGCACTAGTTTTGAGGGGGCTAGCCCTGAGCGTGTAGAGCTATTGGTTACCAAGAAAATCGAAGAGAAGGTACAAGAGATGCCTGAAATCGACTTTATTACCAGTGAATCGTTGCCAGGCATGTCGATCATTCAGGTTAATTTTCAAGAGCGCTTTAAAAATATGCGCCCAATTTTCGATAACTTGCGACGCAAAGTTGCTGATATCGAAACTACCTTGCCTGAGGGAGTACCTGCCCCGCAGGTTAATGATGAATACGGTGATATTTTTGGGAGTGTGTATAGCTTGATCGGCGAGGGGTTTAGCTATACAGAGCTACTCGATATTGCTGATCAAATTCGAGATGAACTGCTAAAAGATCCTGATGTCGCCAAAGTTAATATTCACGGCGCACAGCAAGAGCGTGTCTTTATTGACTACAAAAGCGCTACGTTGACCGAGTTAGGTCTCTCGCCTCAGCAGTTATCTGGCATCTTGAGTCGCGCCAATATTGTGTCTGCCGGAGGCAGCATCGTCAGTGGCACTGAACGCATTACGTTGGAGCCTACAGGTAATTTTGAAAGCATTGATGACATAAGACGTACTGTTATAAATATTCCGAACGTCGGGCAGGTTTATCTTTCAGATATTGCGAATGTATATCTCGCCTACGAAGATCCCCCAAGTAAGCTAACTCGGGTTAATGGCAAAACGGCCATGGCTATTGGTGTATCGATGCGCGAAGGTGGCGATATACTTAAGCTCGGTGCGCGCTTAGATAAGCTAATGCCCGAACTCGAGCGCAGTTATCCTTGGGGCATAAGTATTCAGAAGATCTGGTTTCAGGCTGATCTGGTTGAGGTTAATGTCGGCAACTTCGTGTCAAGCCTAACTCAGTCAGTATTGATTGTCGTGGTGGTGATGCTGATTTTTCTCGGCTTGAGGACCGGTTTGGTGGTGGCAACATTGATACCGTTCACCATGATGATCTCGTTTTATTTCATGCAGACCTTCTCTATCACGATAAACCAAATTTCCCTCGCCGCGCTGATCATTGCATTGGGTCTATTGGTTGATAATGCCATTGTTATTGTTGAATCGATTTTGGTGAAGCGCGAAGCTGGAATGGGCTCTGTTGAGGCGGCCGTCGAGTCGGGCAGGGAGTTGATTACTCCATTGTTGGTGTCGTCCTTAACAACCGCAGCCGCATTCATGCCTATCGCCTTAGCTGAGTCAGCTGTAGGCGAATATACTGCTGATATCTTTTGGGTAGTAACCATTGCACTGTTGTCATCATGGTTTTTGGCGATGACCTTGCTGCCCTTATTATCGCTCAGAGCAATACAGAAAAGTGATGACAGTGTTAAAAAAGACAACCTCGATGGGCCACTTTACCATTTTTATTCTCAATGCTTGAGCTGGAGTCTCGCTAACCGACTAATCTCTCTTATTGCGGTAATCGCTATTTTTATTGGCTCACTCGGACTGCTTAAATATGTGCCGCAGATTTTCATTGAGCCGTCAGAAGACCCGGTTTTTACCGCGAAGTTAGAAATGCCCCTGGGCACCTCCATCGAAACTACGACGGCAATGGTCGAGGATTTAGATCGTTTCATCCAAGAGAATTATGCGGCTAATTCTGGTGTGTCTGAGACCAATGACAACGACGAACCACCAGCGATGAGTAGTTGGATGACCTTCATTGGTGAGGGCGGCCCGCGCCTGGCGCTCGCTCTTAACCCGCCGAATCAAAATCCGGCGAATGCTTTCTTGATCGCAAATACGCGAGATAGTGATGCGGTTGACGAAATTATGAACGGCATTGAGCAATATTTAACCAAAGCTCAACCCGATCTATCTAAGCAACTCGCGCGTTTTGAAAATGGACCACCAGTCGGCTACCCGATTGTTATGCGTATTCAAGGTGATGATATCGAGGAGCTCTACCGCGTGGCCGATCAGGCTACGCAAATAATGTACGAAAACCCTGCTGTGTTGTCCGTTAAGAATTCATGGGGTTTACCAAGTAAGAAGCTTCGTGTGGTGGTGAATCAAGAGCGGGCGCAGCGTGCAGGCGTAAGCAGCGATGATGTAGCTTATTCGCTAAGGGCCAACCTTCAAGGTCAACAGCTTTCTCAGTTTCGCGACGAAGACGACTTGGTTCCCATAGTACTACGTGCCGATGTGAGTGACCGAGAAGACATTAGTAAACTAGATGGGTTGAGTATCTATTCTCAGGCTAGCGACACAATCGTTCCTTTGCGGCAAGTAGCTGATGTGAAGCTAAGCTTTGAACCGGGTGTGATTGAGCATCGAGACCGAGTAAGAACCCTGTCATTAAAAATCCAACTTAGAGCTGATGCGAATGCGGCAAAGGTGACGGCTGAACTGTCACCATTGCTAATCAATGAATCATCACGTTGGCAGGATGGATATAGCTTTGAACTCGGAGGTGAAGCTTCTGAGTCAGGTGACGCTGGCGCATCTATCGGTGCTAAATTGCCGATCGCGTTTTTGGTGATCCTGATGTTGCTCGTATCACAGTTCAATTCAATTCGTAGCCCCATCATTATTTTGGTTACCATCCCGCTGGGGTTAATTGGTGTGATCAATGGCTTGCTAATCGCTGGCTCGTCATTTGGGTTTTTCACGATTCTTGGCATAATAGCGCTGTCTGGAATTATCATTAACAATGCAATTGTACTGATAGACCGCATTAATATTGAGCGCTTCGAGTTAGAGAAAGCGCCTCAACAAGCCATACTCGATGCGTGTAAACAACGCTTGCGCCCAATCTTTCTTGCCACGGCGACCACAGTTCTTGGAATGTTGCCATTGGTGTGGGGCGGCACTGCCATGTTTAAGCCAATGGCAATAAGTATTATCTTCGGCTTGAGCTTCGCAACACTGCTCACGCTGCTCGTCGTGCCACTTTTGTACTCGCTTTTTTATAGAGTTAGCTTTGCACAAGACTGAATGCGCGTTAGAATTCAGCGGCTGAACAAAACAAAATTAAGTGCCTCAAAGGGGCAAAACGGAGCAAAAAATGGCAGGTGTAAATAAAGTAATTATCGTTGGTAATTTGGGCAATGACCCAGAAGTGCGTTATTCGAATAACGGCGCAGCGATAGCAAACATCAGCGTAGCGACATCGGATAGTTGGAAAGACAAGAACACAGGCGAACGTCAAGAACGTACCGAATGGCATCGCATCGTGATGTTCAATCGCCTGGGTGAAATCGCAGGCGAATACCTAAAGAAAGGTTCAAAGGTATACATTGAAGGTAAGCTGCAAACGCGTAAATGGCAAGATCAGCAAGGTAATGATCGTTATTCTACTGAAATCGTAGCCGACCAAATGCAAATGTTAGATGCGCGCGGTGGCGGCATGGGCGGTGGTCAAGGCGGTGGTGGCTACCAACAGCAAGGTGGCGGTCAGAACCAATATGGTGGTGGGCAACAACAGGGCGGCGGCCAACAGCAGCAAGGTGGCGGCCAGCAATATGGTGGTGGCCAGCCTCAACAGGCTCCTTCTCAGCCAGCGCCTGCTACTGATTTTGACGACGATATCCCGTTCTGATCTGAGATCGACACGAGACAATAAAAAAGGCCTGCTAATGCAGGCCTTTTTTATTGTCTCGTATTTTGCCTGCGCGTTGACATTGCTGAGTCATTGATGGCCCTGTTTAAGGTAGGCCAGATATTTTGAATCTGAAAATGACCTATAAAAATAACAAGGCCAATTTATCTACACGTTTATTCAACTCAAATTGCTCGTATGCCTGATAACGTAGGAAGTGTGATTTTAAACGATTTTCAGGTCTTCAATAGTTGCTATTCTGGCTTCAAGATCGAGGTGACAGAGTTAATCAGAAAATGATAAAAAATATTATAAGCGCATCGCTGCTACTTTACCTTTCGGCTTGTGCGAGCTTGCCCTCTGTAGAGAGGGAGTTGGTTCGTGATTCTAAAATAGATGTTATTCACATTGTCACGAGTCAAGACAAATTAATTCCAGATATTGCGCAGGGAGGATCTCAAAGTGCACTGGGTGCGATTGTTAAATCCATTGCTGACAATAGCCGTATTAATAAAACAGATGCTCTTAATGAAAATCTTGGAGGCTATGATTTTCGAGACGATCTTGTCGAGCAGGTAAAACAAAGCTTCGGCTTGGAAGATGTTCAATTACTCAAGGTGGGGTCGGCAAATGATAATTTGGCAGTTGAAAAGGGTGTTCCTCAATTACGATTGAGCTACAGAGTGTCATCTTCATATACCTATCTTCATGTCAGTGCAGTTCTTCGCTACCTTATGGAGGGTCAGGCTCGTAACTACTCAAAAGTCTATATATCTAGGTTAGATCTCGAGTCATTCGGAGTTCCTGAAAAGAAAAAGTATAAATACTTACTCGAGAATTCGAGTGTGTTGCGGGAAGCTCTAAAAGAGTCAGCACGAAACATTGCAATAATGGCACATGCTGATTTAAGAGGAAGCGTTATCAATAGTGCGCCGATTGAAACTATAACGGTTCCGGTGACCAATGGTGGGAAGTGGGGGAAGAAAGTTACTATGCCGATTGCTAACGAAACCAAAAAACAACTGTATCTAATCGATACTGATTCATATCTTAGTCATATGATAGTCTCGCCCTCGATAGCCCTTAAACGCAAAAAAATAAAGCAGTAGTTGTTTTAATTTTGAAATTTTCATGCAGACTTGCTGGCTTTGGCAACATGATCGGGGGGCCTTCTCAACAACTATTTAGTACAGCTCTTACAGTGATCTTTTTGTCCGTGCCGTCACAAAAGGATGATATAGAAAAGGCGAGAGGGAATAATTAAGTGATATACCACCAAACTTCATTAGAGAAGTCGAATGAAAAATATCGCTACAGGGTTTCGCACACACATGTTTTCTATGGGCGAAACCCATCTGAAAATGCACAAAAATAATACTTCATGTGTCATTTTTAGTAGAGACCTACCACTGAACGTGAGTAATGATGAGAGTGAAGTGGAGGCACATATTGTTTCTATTAGACCCAATGTTTTACACCGCGCATCTATAGGTTCTGAGGGCGCCGATGTTTTGTATTTTGATGGCATTCAATATGAAGATCGTAAACCCGATTTCGAGCGCCTAGACAAAGAGTGGGCACTAATACCAAATGCCATGCGACGCCAGGATTATCGAACAGTCGAGGCCTTTCGTGAATTTTTGGGGTATGACAATTACAGTGGCTCGATACAGATGGTCAATGTCATAGATGAGCTGTATTCGGACCCCTTTATTCGCATGTCACAAGACGATTTAGCCGAAAGGCTCGGCTTAGAACGTACTCAAGCTCTTCGCTTTTTCAAAACAGTGACCGGGCAATCCTTTCGTAAATTCAAAAAATGGGCAGGGCTTATCGCTGCGTCGCATATGGCGAATCGTGGCGATTCAATTGGGCTTGCAGCTATTGATGCTGGGTTTTCTGATGCGGCGCATATTAGTCGAACTGCTAAAGAAGTCTTTGGTCTTACACCGACTATTGCTCTTAGTACTTTGACGAGCCTGATCACCTTGGAAAACAAGCAAATCTGATATGAGCTAACTCTAGTATCGATAGTTGACCAAACGCTATAGCTTGCTTGTACTGTTTTTGCTTTCCAGCTGGGTGGTAGTTCGAAAGGCGGCGCGCCGAAATTGCTAGCTAGCCTGAGGCTCTTGCAGTCCTTAAGTAAATCTTTTGTGAAATTTCTCGGAGACGGCCAACATTAACTAGATGCTTTGAACAGCTTTCTGCCGTATATTTGTCCATTACCTCCTATAGTAACAACCAGTTAATTAAACGAATTTCTATGCTAATAAAACGCTCTTTGATCTTTTTCATTTTGTCTTTCTTTTCAGGTAGTTTATTCGCTGACGCTATTACGGATAAACCAATAGAAGATAGGCGCAAATTTACCTCTGAGAGAATATTCGACCTCGAGTATGCGGCAGCGCCGAAGATCTCTCCCGATGCAAAAACGATTGTATATACACGACGCTCGATGGATAAGTTTAGTGATGCGGTAGCGAGCGATTTATGGATGCTAGACACTCGTAGTGGCGATCACCGTCCACTGATTACAGGTCAAGGGTCGAGCTCTTCTGTGAGTTGGTCGCCAAGTGGTGATCGCTTACTCTATTTAACGTCGGCAGATGGCAAGCCTAATCTACGCGTTCGTTATCTCGACAGTGGTGAGAGCTTCTCATTAGCTCAATTTGAACATAGCCCAAGTTCGCCGGTTTGGTCTCCAAATGGAAAACTGATTGCTTTCTCAAGGTTTGTCGCTGACAAAGCGCCATCATTTGCAACGCCGATCGCAGCTCCCGACGCATCTGAATGGTCTGAGCCAGTGCGTGTTTTTGACGATCTAACCATTCGCTTTGATGGGGCTGGGTACCTTAAACCTGGAGCCAGGCAAATATTCGTTGTTAGTGCTCAAGGCGGCACACCGAGGCAGATCACTTTCGGCGAGAACGGATTCAATGCACCAGAGTGGATAGGCAACGATGAATTGATTGTAGGAGGCAACGATGTCGAAAGCCCTGAACTTGATCCAATTGAGAGTGAGCTTTATCGGGTTAAGCTTAGTGATTTGTCCATCAAAGCTCTGACTACCCGTGATGGGCCGGATCATAGTGCGAAAGTATCACCGAACGCAGAGAGAATCGCATATCTTGGCTACACCGACCAGCTAAAAGCATACCAACAAAGTGATTTGTACGTGATGCAAGCTGACGGTAGTGAATTGAAAAATCTAACGGCTGAGTACGACCATCCTATTGAGGCCATCGAGTGGTTGCCAAACGGTCGCGGCTTAGTTGCACAAAGCTTGGTTAAAGGCTTTGTTCATTTGGTGCAGATTGACCTCTCAGGAAAAATTAAAGTACTACTTACAGACCTAGGCGGTACTTCGTTTGGTCGACCGTATTCATCAGGGAGCTTCTCTATCGCGACCGCCATTGGCGGTAACACTCCGCGAATCGCCTATACCAAGGGGGCAATTGATCGCCCAGCTGAAATTGCCTACAAACAGGGTTCTGGAGATAGCCGAGTTTTAACAAACTTGAACTCTGACGTATTACCGTATTTGGATATGGCCAGCGTTGAAGAAATAAAAGTAAAGTCGCGGCACGATGGCCGAGAAATTGAAGCATGGGTAGCAATACCACATGGATTCGAGGCGAATGCGAGCTACCCTTTATTGCTTGAAATTCATGGTGGCCCCTTTGCAATGTATGGACCGTTCTTCGCGGCAGAGATTCAACGTTACGCTGCCGAGGGCTATGTAACTGTCTATGTAAACCCAAGAGGTTCAACAGGTTATGGCGAAGAGTTTGCACAGCTGATTGATAAGGCATATCCAGGTAACGACCACGAAGATCTAATGAGCGTGGTTGATGAGCTAGTCAAAAAACAATATGTTGATCAGCAACGCCTGTTCATAACTGGTGGCTCTGGCGGCGGCGTATTAACCTCTTGGGCTATTGGTAAGACTAATCGCTTTGCGGCGGCAGCGACGATTAAACCTGTAATTAATTGGACAACTATGGCTTTAGCTGCTGATATCTCCGCGTTTGTCAGCCGTCATTGGCTAGGTGCTCAGCCCTGGGAAGACCCTGAGTTGTATTGGCGATTGTCTCCGATATCGCTGGTTGGAAATGTTGAAACACCAACTTTGGTGATGGTTGGAGAAGAAGATTGGCGAACGCCGGCGTGGGAAGCTGAACAATTTTATACTGCGCTAAAGCTCCAAAAAGTAGACGCCGCGCTTATTCGTATTCCCGGTGCATCTCACTCAATTGCTTCCAGACCAAGTCGATTAATCGCCAAGGTTGATAATATTCTTGCTTGGTTTGCAAAGTATGATCCTGCAAATAAAGATGAGAAAGAGCCAAGTGATTAAGCTTGAAAAATCATATTCTGATTGATTGTCAGCATGAAGTCCGGTTGATGTCATGTGTTTGGCGTGTTTGTGTCGTGGTCTAAGTTGCTGATTTCATTAAAATTGTGTTCACACAGTAAACGAGTTTAAAAATGATTGTTAGAAAACTAAGGTTGCAAAAAGGTTGCTCTCAAGAGCAGCTAGCTGAGATGTCTGGTTTGAGCGTACGCACTATTCAGCGTATTGAGCGAGGTAAAAAGGCCGGCTTAGAATCATTGAAATCACTTGCCGCTGTGTTTGATGTAGAACTTTCAAACTTATATGAGGACACAGAAATGAAATCAGAAGAAACTATGACGTGGCAAGAACAGCGTGCGCTAGAATACGTGCGCGATGTAAAAGGCTTTTATTCGAGCTTAGTGACATTCTTGATTGTTGTTCCAGCGCTATTTCTATTGAACTACTTCGTCACGCCTGGGTATTTCTGGGCTTGGTGGGTTCTATTTGGGTGGGGCATTGGCATTGTTGCGCACGCCCTCTCGGTGTTTGAGTTGTTTGCCTTTTTTGACGCCAACTGGGAAAAGAAGCAGGTAGAAAAGCGGTTGGGGCGAAAACTATAGAGCGACACGAGCAACTTAGAGAAACGAGCAACTTAGAAGTGTGCTTCGTTACTGAGTGTTCAGCACCTCGTTAGTCACTATATAGCTGCCCATACCAACTAATATCGAACCCGAAACTCTTTCCTGAACGACCTGTGCTTTCTCATTGTTAGACAGCCAGTTGGCGACTTTGCTAGACGAAACGGCGACCAGTAGATCGCAGGGCAAAGCGATTACGGTGACGATGATCCCCAGTACTAGTAGCTGATGTGACACGGGTCCTGATTCAGGAACAACGAATTGAGGTAATAGAGCGAGGAAGAATAAAGCCGTTTTTGGGTTGCTTACTTCAACAATTATACTTTCCTTTAACACTGACAAAAGCGGCTTCTGTTTTGCTTTGTTGGCGCTCGCATCTCCATCTTGAGTATTTGATTTCCAATAACTGACGCCCAGATAAATCAGGTACGCTGCGCCTACTAGCTTTACGAATGTGTAGAGCAATGGTGAATATGCGAATACGGCAGATAGACCAAGCACAGTAGCAATAACATGCACCATACTTCCGACTGCTAAACCTATCGCTGCAACAATTCCAGCGTGCACTCCTTGAGCTATTGACCTGGCCATTACGTACAAGTTTGATGGTCCAGGCGATAGATTCATTACTAAAGCGGCAATTGTGAAGCTAATCAATATCTCTATAGAAGGCATACCTTTCTCATATTCGTCGAGTAAAACGACCATTTTCGGCAACGATGAACTGTCTTAAGCGAGCAGGCTAGGGCAACAACCTCAATCGAAACCAGTAAGTTGACTATCTTTGTGAGTCCGGGAAATATATAACGTTTGGTAATTCAAGCTTATGTGCCTCTTGCTGAGTCATTTCTCCATTGAGCCATGAGTCTGCGTTGTTTGGCGTTAGGTAGACCAACATGCGATGGTGTACCTCTGACATATATTCATCGGCGGGTCGAGTAATCATCGTGCAAGAGAGTTGTTGATTTGGTCCCCAAGCTTCCCACAAGCCGGCAACCATTAGCCCGTCTGTGTCTTTATCTGTTATGTACCATTTTGTTTTGGAGCCTTTGACTCCAGTCCATTCGTAATAGCCTGCCATCGGCATCAGGCAGCGTTGATTGTGGTTCCATGGGGCGCGATAACTCGGTTTGTCAGCAACAGTCTCTATGCGAGCATTGTGAGTAGGGTACTTAGACCCAAACTCTTTAGACCAACTTGGTACCAGCCCCCACCTCATGGCTTCAACTTCATTGCTTCTCAGAGCGGCAACGTTAGAAGAGGGGTACATCTCTTGAGAATGGTCTAGCTCACTTGGCCAATTCTTGAGAGCGTCTGCCCAAAAATGCATCGCTGGTAGATGAGAGTGATAGGCTCCGCACATAGTAAAATTTTATCGGTTTCGGTGAGTAAGGTAATTAGCTATTTACTTACTATACCTAATTAAACATGGATGATCTAAAAGAGCTTGCCCATCCCGGCAGCGTACTAGTTAAAAATGATCTGACCCTTCAGTAACGAGAGTAGGTAAGGAAGCTCTTATCGAGGAATGCGGCGTCGCGACCGCGGTTTGCGATAAAAAACAATATGCGTATAATGTTTTTATCGCATCTAAACAACATCACTGCACAAGAGAACCTAAAATGGTTAGCCAAGCCGAGCGCCGAAAAGCCACCCGAAACGCAATCATGACCGCGGCGAGCGTTATCATTGATGCTCGAGGTTTCAATGATTGTTCAATAGCGGCCATTGCAAATGAAACCTCTTATTCTACAGGTGCTATTCAACATCACTTCAAATCAAAGGACGAGCTACTCTATTCAGTGGTCACCGAACATGTTTTCTCTATGCCCACTCCTGAAATCGGCGATTCGATTATTAGAGAGTCTCTAGAGAAACGATGCCGATTAATTATCCAGGCCATGTGGTCATATTACGGTCATAAAAACTATTCACTAGTTTGGGAAATTATTCTGGGTAGCAAAAGAAATGAGAAACTTAGAACCGCAATAAATAGCTTCTTTCGAGCTGCCGAGACTAAGGCTGAAGCTAATATTCAAAAGGTTTTTTCGGATATATCTTTTACAAGCGAGTACGTCGTTGATTTACGTCGCTATCTCAGCGCGCAATTAAGAGGGATTTCCTTATTAAGGTTTACCAATGATGTCGGTGATGACATCTCTATTCAGCTTGACTACTTAACTGAAACAATGGTGCTCAAAGTAGGAAACGATGCTGGCATACAAGCACAAGAGTTAGCATGAGGGTGGCCTGTTTACTCAAGCTTCAAATTGTTTATGCCATAACAGCGATCATATTTAATGTCGTAAGTCTCTTGCGCATCAAGTTTGATCTAGCAGGCTTAACTGATACAAATCCTGTGTTAGGTATTGCCGTAATTAGCCCGATTATTATTTCTGCATGGGCCGCGCTCAAGGGCTATAACACGCTCTTTTTAGCTATTAACTCAGCGTTGATTCCGCTATTTATCTACGCTGGAATCGTAAAGCACCTTCCTAATTTCAGCCTAATACCCTTGGCATCTATTTTTACGTCTCCACTCGTCTTAGCGATTGTCATCAATTGCTTCGGCGTGATTGTGATGACGATGGGACTTATCGCAATTCTAAACACTCATCCAACGGGACGCTCATAATGATGAAAAAAATCTTACTTGGTTCTTTAGCTGTGCTCGCATTGATTTCTATTACGGCTTACCTGGTTCTGATCAATTTTAACAACTATCAACGTGATGGAGAACTCGAGATTGCAACACTCGAAAAGCCCGTTACGGTTCATCGAGATAAATACGGCGTACCTTATGTTTTCGCTGAATCGACAGCCGACGCGATCCGCGCACAAGGTTTTCTTGTAGCACAAGATCGAGTGTTCCAAGTGGAGATGTACCGAGCCATCATAGAAGGGCGTCTAGCGAGCATCGTCGGAGACTCGGCCGTTAGCTCCGATATCAAAATGCGAGTATTAGGTATCCATAGAAACGCTGGGCGCCACGCTAAGTTATTGGATCAGCAGAGCAAAGATTACTTGAACTGGTATGCACAAGGCTACAATGAATTTATCGAGAACCGAACACATGAGTTTCCTCTAGAGCTGTCGCTTTTAAACATCACGCCGAAACCTGTTAGCATCGCCGACCTATTGGCCGTGCAACACTTCGCCGGTTTCGTCCAAAGTCGCAACTACGAAGATGAAATATTGAGCCTAAATCTACTGAATGAACTTGGCTCAGAACTCGCCAATGGCCTTTTACCGGTAAACATCAACCCAGATAGAGTAGTTCCGATAGATTCAAATTCGAACAATACAAGAGGCCCTTTCGACATAGGTGAGAGCGATGGTTTTGAGTCGATAGCAGCGTTGAAAGCTCCGGTCGCGCTGCCTGCCTCAGGGTCAAATAACTGGGTTGGAGGCAACTCTAAATCCGTTAATGGCATGCCTATCCTTACAAACGACCCTCACTTAGATGCCTCAATTCTGCCCGGCCCATGGTACCCGGTTGGTTTATTTACCGACGAAATGAAGGCCGTAGGTGCGAACCTGCCAGGTGTGCCAGGCTTAATACTAGGCAGAACCCAGCATATCTCATTCGGTGTAACTAATGCTTACGGCGATAGCCAGGACCTCTACATAGAAAAGATCGATAAAGATGAGCAAAATCACTATTTCAACAGTGGCGTCAGTCTTCCATTTGATATCGAAAATGTGGTCATCGACGTAAAGGACGACAAAGCTGAAGATAAGCTACGTAAAATAAAAATCACTATTCGTCACACAGTTAGAGGTCCTGTTATCTCGGACCATAAAGTCTTCGGCTTAAAGTCCAAAGACCCAATCGTTTTTCGTTCAGCGGCCGCTGAACTCATCGGTAAAAGTATCGGACTCCCTGATTTGCTAACCGCGAAGTCAGTACAAGAAGCCGATCAAGCGGTGTCTAAGATAGACGTACTCTATTTTAACTACCTAATGGCGGATACCGCTGGAGGTATCGGGCATAGAGCCACAGGCCTAGTGCCTAAACGATTGAACGGCTCAGTCGCTAAAGTAGTGACTGAAAATGATGATTGGACCGGCTATATCCCAAAATCAGAGATGCCAGGCCAAATAAACCCGACTAAAGATTGGTTAGGCACTTCAAATCACGACGTTATTCCAGATAACTATCCGTATTATTATTCAACCCATTTCAGCCCAAACTATCGCTACGAAAGAGTCAAGGAGTGGTTTAACGAGGGAACAAAACGTAATTCAGAAGCGCATAAAAAAATGTTGGCCGATGTCAAAAATAAACATGCTCAGAGACTTACACCAATATTCATAGCGGCCATTGCTGAAACACAAGAACTCGCTGATTTCCATAATCTACTTACTGGGTGGGATCATCATGATGATATTGACTCGATCGCGGCAACAACTTTTCATCTTACCCACGAATACCTTGTTCGTCTGATGTACGAAGGTAAAATGTCACAAGCTGTATTCGAACACTTTTTAGGCTCTCGATATTATTGGATGCAAGGGACTGATGAGTTAATTGTGTCCGGTGATTCACATTGGTTTGACTTGGCCAATACCAGCACAAAGGAAACAGCAAAAGACTTAATAGTAATCGCCGCATTAAAAGCAAAGGCCACACTGATAAAACAGTTAGGTGGCGACACAAATAAATGGAAATGGGGCGACTACCACAAGGTTTCGTTTGTCAGCCCATTACGCAGCAAAGGTTTTGCTAGTGACTTTCTTGGCGGAGGGACTCACCCTGTTGGTGGCTCAGGAGAAACTCTTAATAGAGGGCAATACTCATTGAATGAAGGGCCTTATCGAAGTCAATGGTTTAGTAGCCTTAGAATGGTTGCAGATATGAGTGATGACCAAAAAGTATTGGCCTCTATGTCTGGTGGTAATGCATCGCGACAGTTCCACCCTTACTTCAAATCGCATTTGGACTCTTGGTTAAAGCAAGAGTTAGTGCCTTGGTGGTTAGATGAAACAATGGTTTTAGAAAATAGCGAACACACCTTAAATTTAGTGCCAGATACGGTTCAATAAATCATTGCAGGAGGTCTAGGACTGTCACTAAGAAAAATTGAATGGTCGCTTTGGTTTTGCGATGACTTTACTTTGTATTAAATAAACAGAGTGAAGGATGTTGGTAAATAACGCGACCATATAACTGTTTATTGCAGAGCTACTTACATTTGGAGTGATCAGGTAACTGCTCGCAAATATAAGATACAAGTCGAGCGCTGCCTTTTATCATGCCGTAGCCAATCATTTCATCGGCAATGCCAAAGAACTCATCTGCATCATTACTTGTTTTAGTTAAGGCATACTCAATGATGTCCGAGGCGACTTGCCACCGCTCCTTTGAGTTTGATGCGCTATGAAATGCACTTTCGCGTTTCATTGTTTCTAGAGGGATGGCTACTTCATATCCAAAGCGTTTACTCAATTCATGATAGTGAGCTTGTAGTACTTCAAATTGCCCAGACTCTACTTTTTTAGACGGCTTCCAATTGTTAAATGAGCTTCTTAAGCCCGACATGACGGTGTTAACCCGGCCACTCATATGTGTTTGGTCGTTATATTGGATAAAACTAACTTTTGCTTTCAACGTTCCAAGCGTATTTAACTCATCAAACATAGATTGCATTCGTTTGTCCTCATTTCCCATGGATATGAGTAATGGGCTTTTTTTAACGATCTCTTTTTCATTCAATGACTTTGCAAGCGTGTTTATTGCTCCATTATGAAGCTCTGGGCTGATTGCGTAATAGCTAGAGAAGTCGCTACCGTTTGCCAACCAATCGTTTGTTACAAATTTGGCCGCAGCAGAGTGGCCAACTAATATGCTAAAAGGAGCAACCCTGTATTCCTTTTCGATATGAGGTACTACTTCATTGTGGAGTAGGCGCGAGAAGTCAGTTTGTTCACCATTCTTGCTTGGGATAAATTCTGAGCCAGAACCGCTAATTCCAACAACGATAAATTCTGGAGCTTCAGAGGAGAGCATGTCGATTGCGGCTACTACAGATAATAAATCCAATTGCCCACGCACAGTGTATATAACAGGGTAAAGCCCACTAGGGTTAGTTTCGTAGGACTCGGGAAGAGCAACCATAACTTCGCGAGGCTCATCAAAAGCGATTGATTCAATGCTATAGCTATCGGCATATTTTACGGGTTTGGCAAATGCGGTTGTTGAGCAAATTAGTATCAGAGCAAGTAAGGTTGATTTCATTCCATATTCCTTTAGTTTTAGTATTGCTACAGGGACTAGTCAATTTTCACTTTGACTTCGTCAAAGGTATCACATTGATATGGCAAGCTCCTAGCCAATCTAGAGAGACTTGAACCTTATGCAAACAGCCCATGCATATACCAATCTTTTTTTACGCGATCAAAATAAATCCACAATAAACGTCCGTTGCTTTGCCGTGCAATAAAATAGTCGCGGCTTTGTAATTTAATCCACCATTGAGTACTTACTCGGTTAGGCCCATGAATCAATGTTAAAGGGCCTTTAAGAATAGGCCTCATAGCTTGCTTGGCTAATCTTAATGGTTGATCTAATAGCCATAGCGGCTCATCATCTAATTGGGGCAGGTTTTGAGCCGTTTTTGTGCCTATCTGATACGTAGCGGCTTTTTCGGAGACTGTTTTTTCCGGTTGACTTGGTTTGTGTTTATCAAACTGTCTATTCGCCATTTCAGGTAAGTGCTCTTGCAGACTCTCAATGCCATATAGCGCCTTATTGCCGAGGCGACTTATCAGTTTATCTTTGAGTTGTTGAAACTGTTCTTGGCTTGGTTTGGGGTCGAATAAGTCATTGTCGAATAATAAAATAGGCAATAAGTCACGACAGCTTAGTTCTATACGCGAGAATTCCCAATCGAGCTTAATACTTTGCAGTTTTATATCACTCAGTTGTTTAAGTGTTGTGCCCAAATTTTTCTGGCTACTAACGCCTATTTCAATTGTTTTAATTAAACGATTGTTCTCATGATAAAACTGCCAAACAAAGCTTCGACAAAGTAGCTGGCGGCTTTTTATAAAGTGCGTAAGGTCATTGAGTAGCCGGTCAATCTGTTGCTGAATCCAAGTTACGTTGTGAATCGGCTCGGCAAAATCAGCACAGGCTCGAAACACCTCTGGTGGCGTTATTGCTTCTTGAGGGTCAGCTAAATCACCCTCAACCATTCTCAAATAGGTGAGTAAA
Organism: uncultured Arenicella sp.; assembly: GCA_947499305.1. GTDB lineage: Bacteria > Pseudomonadota > Gammaproteobacteria > Arenicellales > Arenicellaceae > Arenicella. The sequence goes on from CANMNN010000004.1 coordinate 113,581, forward strand.
TCTTGGCCAAACCTAGCGCCTAAGTCTGCATATTCTATGTTTTTGATTTCGCCTAAGGTTTTCAAGCCACAGTGTTGCAGTTGGGCGATTTTCTTGGGCGGTATTTCTAAATGATTGAGACTCAGCTTGTTCAACTTAGCCTTCGACGTCTCAAAATGTTGATAGTTCTCCATGCTGAGTAGCACCGATGCCTTAGGGGTTTCGCCTAAGCCCAACAGAACATCTATCTTGAACTGTGTTAGGTCTTTCTTGATTAAATTTAGAATGTGCTCCAAACCGTTAAATAGCTTACTGCTTTTACCAACCTCAAGTATTAAGGTGTGGTCATTATGCTGACTAATGCGTGATGTAAATCGATAAGCCCAATAACTAAGCTCTTGTAATTTCTGACGCTCAAGCAGCTCATCTCGATGGTGTAATTCTAATGATGGGTTGATTAATAAGGCATGGCTGATACTCATACCTATCTCAACACCTGATCGAAACGACGCATTGTTAATACAGTGAACTCGCTGTTGGTAGGTAACCGCTATCGCTGCTTCAGATGACTCTGAATTTGTTGAGGCGTATGGGAATCCTAGGCTGTTTAAGCTTAAATGATCGAAGCGTAAACATAGGAAAGCACTGACGTTTTTAAGATGGGGCTTCATACTGCAAATACCCAGACTAATGAACGCTGCGAATTTCAGAAACCGCACTGATTAGGCTAACTTTCCCGTGCCAGATTTTAGGGTGGGCTACTTTTTTCTTTTGTTGGTTCGCTTGTTGGCTTAAGTTTTGTTGCTCTTCGGCTTTGGCTCCATCTAGTGTTGAATGTTCTCGTGTGCGCATGTGTGGCTTTAATTTAATTCCTTGATGTAGCTGTTCTCGTGCATTTGAGAGCTCCGTAGCCGGTTCATTTTTAAGGTGCTGTTGTTTGGCTGGTTTTAGGGGTTTACTCCGTTGGTGCACCGGCAATAGCGAACTAGGAATACGTTGCCAATTCTCATAATGAGGTGCTAACGACACAATGCAACGTTGGCCGCCCCAACCATTAGGTTGTTTAATAATGTCGAGTTGCAATTTGCTGTAAGCGGTACTGTTAAGATGTATGCGCAAGCCTGCTGCAGACGACTGTTGTAGGCAGCTGTTATGACGAAATAGAACATTCCAAGTGCTGGTCTTCTCCGATGCTAATTGCAAGCGGCGCAATTCATGGTGGTTTATCTTGTGCTCACCAAACCAGCTAATAACCGCCGCGCAGCAATTGGCTACCAAGCTTTGTTCAGTTGCCCAGAGACGCTCTTGTAGATTTTTAGTATTAACAATGGTGACGCAATTCACATCAATGCCGTAGCGATGTAATGCCGGCGCAAAAGGGGGGTGCGGGGGCGAGATAAGTATGATTTCTCTTTGTTGCTGTGAGCTTTGTAATTTCTTTAGCGCTGGCAACAATAATCTTAGTTCTCCGATGCCTGCTTGATTGATACCTAGCTCAGTTGTTGTTTTAAGAGGCCAGCCGTTGCTATGTAATTGTTTATTAATAGATTTATAGCCAGTGCATACACTCTTAACAACATTATTAGAGTGTCTATTCGCATGTGAGCCACGCCACAATTTGCCTTCAATACTATTACTGTACTGTTCGATTAATTGGTCTAGATCTTGGTCTTGGTTTGGGTTTTGAGGCTCATCGTTTTGCATGCCTCAAGTATATATTGAAATATGTACAAAATTCAAAAAGAGATTGTATATAGAATATGAAAAGGGCTGATATTCAGTTTGGCCTATGCGTGGAGGTATTACGTTGCGAATGAGAAATGTCGAAACCTATTGCATTCAGATTTGCTAGACTAATGATCGCATAACACTTAATCGCACAAGATTGATTCTAAAAAGATGTGAACGACAGTTTAAAAAGGAAATTAGCATTCTTCAGGGATTGCCTAGAGGCAGAAAGTCGGTCGCAGACTATCTGGAGCTTTCCCACTAGTAAAAGCGAAGCGATAAATAAGGTTGAAACTATTCAGCCTCAGCTTACAGTTGCCCGAGATTATTTTGACGATGTCAGCCGCGTTCTTGAGTTCTATACGCGAGAAAAAAACTTACTAGCCAGCGTCTTTTTTGTTGAAGGTCGGCATGCTGTGCCTAGCTTTGCTGGATCATCTCGAAAAAAGCAGATCAGTTGCCCGCTATTTATATTCCCTTGTGAATTGCAGAGTAATGATTTGGTTTCTCTGGATCTCAGTAATGGGCTGATGAACCCTGCGCTAGAGCAAATTTTTGAGAGCTATGGAGATCACGAATCCAGCTTGAAGGAGGCTGTAAATGAGATATTGGCGCTGCTTGCTGCAAAGCAGGGCTCGAGTGAGCTGGCAGAGCGCATTCATAGTTTTGGTGAGCAACTAGCACAATTAACACAGGGCGAACTGAGTTTTAGCAATGATGCCTATTTATCGATAGAGCCCAAACGCGCCAGCGCTCGTGGTAGCTTATATGAACTAGAAAACCTATTACAAAAACGCAGGTTCTCTGCTCCCCTTAGAGCAATTTTAGGTGAAATGACCGGCTTGTCGCCAAAGCCAAAGTCGTCGTCATTTTGGCATTCAGTATTTAAATGGCGATTTTTTTCTGCCCCCCAAATTCCATTGCCTGAGGTATTAAGCGAGGCTCAAATTGCGGTATTAGATGCGGCCAATGATTACCCATTGTCGGCGGTATCTGGCCCACCAGGCACGGGCAAAAGTTTCACTATTGCTTGCATGGCTTTAAAGGAATTTAGCAAAGGAAAATCTGTGCTTGTTGTGTCGCAAAACCAACATGCGGCCGATGTGGTGCGACGTAAATTGATTGATCGTATGGGCATTGAGCCGGGCTTGACTGTTTTGGCAAGTGAACAGGGTGTTTCTCGCGAAGCTAAACAACAAATCAAGCGGATGTTGTCGCGCTCATATCTTAATAATAGAGCACAGCTCAAAAAGCTAACACGTGATGTTTTGCAGTTAATTGATCGTCGTGATGCACTTGAGGCAGATTACTCAATGCATATAGGCGGTTTAAATGAAGCTGCTGAGAAAAAATGGAAGAAGGGGTTCTGGAGTTTCGCAAAGTTTAAGCCTGAACATAGCGATAATTTACTATTTGAGAAATTCTTAAGTTTAGAGACCTTAGAGCGAGAAATCAGAGAAGCGGTTATCAATTTGTTTCGTTTACGCTATGAAGAAACCGCTAGACAGCTCAGCCGAAACGGAAAATCAAAGCAATCTCTAAAAGCATTTGCCGACTCCTTGACCGCTCGCAGTGAGCACTATCAAGAGAGGTACTATAGTAAGGTTAATTTTGACCACGTGTTGAAGGCAGTGCCTCTTTGGTTTTCGTCAGTAGGTAATTTGAATCGTCTATTGCCAATGCAGCGCGAGATGTTTGATTTGCTTATCATTGACGAGGCCACGCAGTGCAATATGTCTGTGTGTTTACCGGCCTTGCAACGCGCACGACGTGTGGTAATTGTCGGTGATCAAAAGCAGTTGAAGCATGTTTCGTTTGTGTCGTACGAATTACAGCAGCGCCTCGCTAAAAAGCATAAGATCGACACCTCATCGATAGATGATGATTTCAGGAATACCAGCGTTCTTGATTACGCATTAGCCGCTTGTGAGTTGCCAGAACAAAGCATGTTATTGGATGAACATTTTCGCAGTCATCCGCAAATCATCCAGTTTAGTAATAGTGAGTTTTATCAAAATTCACTAAAGATCATGACCGAGCGGCCGAATAATCGTCAGCGTTCTATTGATACCGTAGAAGTTAAAGGCACGCGTTTAAATAAAGGTGTAAATAAGCAAGAAGCCGGAGCAATAATTTCGAAACTAGATCAAATTATTTCCGAGCAGAGACATTTACCTGAGACAGATGTGCATACCATCGGCGTGTTGGCATTTTTTAGTAAACAAGCCGATTATTTAGAAAAACACGTGTTTGATAAAATCAGCCTACAGGATATGCGGCGCCATAACATTCGAATTGGTAACCCTTTTTCGTTTCAAGGTGAGGAACGCGACCATATGCTGATTTCGTGCAGCGTCGATAGCACAACTTCAGGCGGAAGTTACACCTACTTAAATCGAGATGATGTGTTTAATGTTGCGATAACTCGCGCTCGTGATTTTCAAACACTGTTTGTTAGCTGTAAGCCTGAGGAGTTGCGGTCCGGCTCGAAACTTGCTGACTATTTGAAGTATGTAGAACAGTATTCGGCACAATCCCAAAGTGGTGAGAGCATAGCTCATGATGCCTTTCAGGCTGAGATATGCGACTGGCTCAGCAAACGTGGCGTTGAGTCTTTTAAAAACTACCGAGTTGCGGGAATCAATATTGATATTATGGCGATTTATCATGGTCATGCTGTTGCTATTGATTTAATCGGTTTCGAGGGCGCGCTATCTGGCTCTTTGCCTTTAAATCAATTCAGGCTTTTACAGCGTGCAGGTTTAGAATCGTTTTTGATGCCATATCGCGAGTGGCGCGAACAGAAAGAGGCGGTTTTGCAAGCCTTGATGTTAAGGCTTGGTGCTTACCATAAAACAGATCAAGCTACTTTGGCAGTAGAAAAGTATCCTGAAGCACTGGAGAATGCGTTTCGAGCCATCGCTGACGGGCTCTCGATCAATCAACTTAATGCTCGTTTTTTGCGTAATGAAGAAGTCATGGCCTCTGAGCAGTTAGCGACGTTGATTGAACGGTATGATCGATTTGATTCTCTATTAAGAGCTAACTTTTTACCGCAAGAGTTGACCTATAAGCGCTATCTAAATGCAATGCACGAAGTGTTGAAGGTTTGCATGCAAAATCTACAGCAGGCCTCTATCGCGGCTGAGCTCGCAACCAGCATGTTCGAACAGCAAAAGAACTTAATCGGCAGTGCTGCCTTACTTGAAAGCGATACTGATAACATTCGCAGCGTCACTGGTGAGTTTGATGATGTTATTGCAGCGCGTATGAGTATGGTTGATGAGCAGCGTATGAAGTTTAAAGCGTTGATCGCTAAGAATGAGCATGCTCTCTTGCAAATAGATAAAACTCTGATTATGTTGGCAAATGTAAGTGATGCTGAGTCTGATCAAGATATAGACCCGATCAGTGCTTTACAGGAACTGACAGCGAGGCTTGAGCTGTATCGCGGCGCGACAATCGATAGTAACACTAATTAAACTTTACGAGTCGGAAGAATGGACACAAAATTAGATCAACAGCAGGACTTAAATTTATTTACCTTGGAGCAAGCGGAAAAGCAGTTGCCGGCGATCGATGTCGCGAGTCAAGGTTCTGAAAAGTACACACAGCAAGCTGATGCTCTTATTGATGACTTGTTTTCCAAGACGGTCAGCGACCTTGAGGCACAGCAATCGTTTGCTCGAGAGGTACAAGACCTTGGTGGATCAGTTCAGCGTCGTTTGGTGCACAAAAGCAATTTGTTACGTGAACCCATGGGCGCGCTAATGAACGACCTTCAAGATGGAGGGTCGATCGCTCAAGATATGATTAATCTGCAACATCAGATTAGCCAAATTGACCCCAACCGGTTTAATTTTACAATGAGTGGCTTTCGCCGCTTGTTATCGAAAATCCCAGGCGTTGGCACAGTGCTGGCCAATTGGATGGTGCGTTTCGAGAGCGTGCAAGCGGTTATTAACGACATTGTCGAATCGTTGAAAGTAGGGCGTAAACGCCTCGATCGAGACAACATTACTTTGCAAAGCGATAAAAAAGAGATGTTTAGCTTGTCGCAACAGTTGCAAGAATACGTTGTCTACGGACAGGTAGTCGATAAGCAGTTAAGTGCGCGCATTGAGACTGATATCAGCGATGAAAAACATAAAGAATTCCTTTTAAAAGAAGTTCTGTTTCCATTGCGACAACGGATTCTCGACCTGCAGCAACAGCAGGCGGTAAATCAGCATGGCATTGTTACAGCTGAAGCGATTATTCAAAATAACAAAGAGCTCATGCGAGGAGTCGATCGCTCTTTGAATGTCACGGTAGTCGCTTTTCAAACCGCTAGTGCATTGTCATTAGCACTAGAGCATCAAAAGAAGGTTCTTAGCAGCGTGCAAGCTATCAACGAGACGACCAATGATTTACTGCTCAGAACCTCTGAAAAACTTAAAGATCAGGGCGCCCAGATTCAGCAACAATCGGCCTCGGCAAGTATTGACACTCGAGTGCTCCAGGAGTCGTTCAAGAATGTTCAAGATGCGCTTGAGCAAGTGAATACGTTTCGCGTGAAAGCGTTGCCTCAAATGGCTGGTAGCATTGAGAAAATGAATGAGATAAACGCCGAGATGGGCGAGGTTGTAGACGAAATGCAGCAAGCGAACGAGATTTCTAACCGCTTCAATTTAACGTAAGATTCAACTCAGGGCGATTAGCCAATACGATACTCTAAACTAGCGACAGAACCGAAATTATGGCATTCGAACTACATCATTCTTCGATTAAAGCTTATCTGGTGCCAAATCAAATGGACGTCACGATTAAGCTTCGTGGCGAGGCTGAGTCTCTAGTTGCTTGGAGATATCATGGTTTTGACGATGAGAAGCGCTTTATTCTGGTTAGCCTTGATGGGCGAATGCGTTGGATTCCAATTCAGTCGATTTCTTATATTGAGCAGCTTGGTACAGGCGAATCTTGAATCACAAAAAAGCCCGCCTTACCGTTATTATTGGTGAGGCGGGCTTCGATCTTTTAGAGCAGAAGCCTCTTTAACACATTATCAAGAGGCTCTAATCCAGAGCTAGCTTAGCTATTCAGTTTTGATAAACGTTCCCAAGTATCAATAACCGAGTCTGGATTCAGTGATACGGAGTCGATACCTTGGTCGAATAACCATTCGGCCAATTCTGGGTGATCACTTGGGCCTTGACCGCAAATACCAATGTACTTGCCAGCTTTGTTACACGCGGCAATCGCCATCGACAACATTTTCTTAACCGCTGGATTACGTTCATCAAACAAGTGGGAAACGATGCCTGAGTCTCGGTCCAAACCTAGGGTTAGCTGGGTCATGTCGTTTGAGCCAATCGAGAAACCGTCAAAGTATTCTAAGAACTCTTCGGCTAGAAGCGCGTTTGCTGGTAGCTCACACATCATGATCACTTTGAGGCCATTTTCACCACGCTTTAAACCGTTCTTCTCAAGTAATTCAATTACTTGAGCCGCTTCGTCCGTGGTTCTAACAAATGGAATCATGATCTCGATGTTGGTCAAGCCCATTACATCGCGAACGTATTTGACCGCTTTACATTCTAGTTCAAAGCAATCCTGCATGCTTGGTGCGATGTAACGCGATGCACCACGAAAACCAAGCATTGGATTTTCTTCGTCTGGCTCATAGTCGTGACCGCCAACCATGTGCGCGTATTCGTTTGATTTGAAATCAGATAAACGAACGATCACGCGTTTGGGGCTGAAGGCGCTGCCTAAAGTGGCGATGCCCTCTGAAAGCTTTTTAACGAAAAAATCTGTTGGTGAGTCATATCCAGCTTTGTATTCATCGATGATGGCTTTTACGTCTGGCGATTGCTGATCGTATTCGATCAAGGCTTTTGGATGTACTCCGATCATGCGATTGATGATGAACTCTAGGCGTGCAAGACCAATGCCTTCGTGTGGCAACTGGGCGAAGCCAAAGGCGCGATCAGGGTTGCCAACATTTTGCATAATTTTGAAGGGAATCTCAGGCATTTCATCGAGCTGAGTAACCTGTTTTTCAAAATCGAGTTCACCGGCGTAGATGTAACCCGTATCGCCTTCAGCGCAAGACACTGTAACCGCTTCGCCATCGCTGAGTTTCTCGGTAGCATCACCACAACCAACAATTGCCGCTACGCCTAGCTCACGTGCAATGATCGCCGCGTGGCATGTACGTCCACCGCGGTTAGTTACAATTGCGGCTGCGCGCTTCATCACTGGCTCCCAATCTGGGTCAGTCATGTCAGTTACCAAGATATCGCCTTCTTGCACAATATCCATCTCATCAATGCTTAGTACTTTACGCACTTTGCCTGATGCAATGCGTTGACCGATTGCACGACCTTCGGCACGAACCTCACCCGTTTGATTTAGCTGATAGCTAATTCGAACATTGGCGTCGGCTTGGCTAGCGACTGTTTCTGGGCGGGCTTGAACAATGTAAAGCTGTTGGTCGTCGCCATCTTTGGCCCACTCAATGTCCATTGGTCGGCCGTAGTGCTTTTCAATGATAAGTGCTTGCTTAGCCAGCGACTCAACATCGGCATCGCTGATTGAAAACTGTTGGCGTTCGGCCATATCAACATCAACGGTGTCAACCGATCGGCCGGCAGTCGTCTCATTTGAGTAGACCATTTTGATCAACTTGCTACCCAATGTACGACGTACCACGGCAGGGCGGCCGGCGCTTAAAGTTGGTTTGTGTACATAGAATTCATCAGGATTAACTGAGCCCTGAACGACGGTCTCACCTAGGCCGTATGATGACGTAACAAATACTACGTCGTCGAAACCAGATTCGGTATCAAGTGTGAACATCACTCCCGCTGACCCGGTTTCACTGCGAACCATACGCTGAATACCTGCCGACAATGCCACATTTTCGTGAGCATAGCCTTGGTGCACGCGGTAAGAAATTGCACGGTCGTTAAACAGCGAAGCGAACACTTCGTGCACGGCATGCTTAACCGCTTCTAAACCTTCGATGTTTAAGAAAGTTTCTTGCTGGCCGGCAAATGAAGCGTCAGGTAAATCTTCAGCCGTTGCCGACGAGCGAACCGCCACTTTTAAGCTTTGGTTGCCATCTTGCATTGCCGTAAACGCTGCTTCTAAGCTGGCGTCGAACGCTGCTGGAAAAGGCGTTTCGATGATCCATTGTCGGATATCCGCACCAGCTGATGTTAGGTCTGCGATATTATCTACATCTAGCGCATCAAGGCGTGCGTTAATGCGTTTATCTAATCCACCGGTGGCTAGAAACTCGCGATAGGCGTCTGCCGTAGTCGCAAAGCCGTTAGGTACTGAAACGCCTAAGGCGGTTAAATTGCCAATCATTTCGCCCAATGAAGCGTTCTTACCACCGACTCTCTCAACGTCGTTTATGGTAAGCTGATCGAACTCAAGAATGTACTGCTGGTTAACCGTAGTCAAAACTTAATCCTCTCTCGTGGATTACTTATTCGTGGAGCTGAAGTTTAACATGAGCGAGCGTTCTCAAAAGCTATAGCTGGTATTTCTAGTAACTATTTTGAGTCTTTCTATCAATATTTGACACAAATTTGCCGATGAAACGTAAAGTATTCTTTCTCTCCGATAGTACCGGTATGACCGCTGAAAACCTTGGTCGTAGTCTGCTCGCGCAGTTCCCTGATATTCAGTTCGAGAGTGTCACCAAGCCCTTTGTCGATACGCCTGAAAAAGCTCAGAGAATTGCCAATGAAATCAACCAAGAAGCGCAAACGTCGGCTCAACGACCCATCGTCATTGACACTATATTAAACACCGAAGCGAGTGACCTTCTACGTAGTGCCGAATGTTTTTACATCGACATTTTCTCAACATTTTTATCGCCCTTAGAAAACGAGTTAGGGGTGAGATCGTCGCATACTGTAGGCCACCCTGCGATTTTCAAAGAAGACAGTCGGGCAGTTGATCAAAATTATATGCAACGAATTGATGCGGTGCATTTCGCGCTCGCTAACGATGATGGGATGCATTTGCACCGCTATAACGATGCTGACATTATTTTGGTTGGAGTCTCACGAACCGGTAAAACCCCGTCAAGCGTCTATTTGGGCATGCAATATGGTATCAAAGCCGCGAATTACCCCTTAATACCTGATGATCTAGAGCTGAATAAAATTCCTGCGGCTTTGAGCGACCATACTAAGAAGTTATTTGGTTTGACCATTCGTCCTGGGCGCTTGGCTGAGATTCGAAATGAGCGTAAGCCAAATAGTCAATATGCCGCATTGAGAACCTGTGTCGATGAGGTGCGCCAAGCCGAAGCCTTGTATCGTCAATACCGAATTCCCTATATTGATACCACTCAGTTATCAGTAGAGGAAATTGCTGCACGCATGCTGCAACGCGCAGGTATCGAACGCCGAGTTGCTAGCCTTTAGCTGACGTAGATAAACAGTGCACTAGGTCGTTATTATATGGATGATCAAAAATGGATGGCTCGCGCGATAGAACTTGCCCATTCCGCCGCCGAGGTTGGTGAAGTGCCGGTTGGTGCTGTGATTGTAGATAATGCGGGTGAATTGCTAGCAGAGGCTCACAATTCGCCCATTTCATCAAATGATGCGACCGCGCATGCAGAGGTGTTAGCGATACGGGCAGCCTGCGCGCGCGCTGAAAACTACCGCCTACCCAATGCCACGTTGTACGTAACGCTAGAGCCCTGCTCGATGTGCGCGGGAGCCTTAGTGCATTCGAGGGTAGGGCGAGTTGTTATTGCAGCAAAAGAACCCAGAGCTGGCGCGGCTGGATCTGTGATGAACATACTACAGCACGACCAGCTGAATCATCGTTGTGATGTTGAGTTCGGCTTGATGGCCGATGAGAGCGCTGCATTGCTTAAAGCTTTCTTTAAAGCCCGACGCAAAAAATCATAGAATTCGATTAACTTTAGCGATAAAGGCGTTAGTAATATTGGTGAGGACGATTCGCTTGAATGATTGCCCACATGAGTCAGAAACCATTTCTGATTTTTTCCGCAATTGCTTCTAAGCTATCGTTATCGGCGTTTATTTGCGCATGTGCTTTTGCCGTTAGGTAGCTGCCGGGGAGTATATGAAAGTGAATATGCGGGACAGTTTGTCCTGCTTGCTCACCGTTCAATTGGAATAAGGTAATTCCATCAGCATCGAGGCCTTTCTTAACAGCAGCGGCTACCAGTTTTACCTTTGTGATTAGATTAGCTGCGCCTTCATCAGACAAGTCATGAATGGTTACTGCGGCCTCTTTAGGTATCACTAAAGTATGACCATCGGCTTGCGGCATGATGTCCATAAACGCTAAAGTGTGCTCATCTTCGTAGACTTTGATACATGGAATTTCGTTGCGAAGGATTTTGGCGAAAATATTATTGTTGTCGTAAGTCATTTATCTTTCTAAAAAATTGCAAAATAGGGCGAAAACAACCATAGCTAAACACTGCCCGTGTTTCAATCGTCGTATAAAAAGTTGATAATAGTGCGTATAGCTTTCAAGTCGTAAGACAAATACAAGAACTTATAATGACTCAAGTAAAACAACATCGCTCACTGCGAGATGCGTTTGGCCAATTTGCCACAGGCGTTACGGTGGTAACCACTCGCGACGCAGATAATCAACCGATTGGAATTACCGCCAATAGTTTTGCTTCGGTTTCGTTAGAGCCTCCTTTGGTTTCTTGGTGTGTTGATAAATCGTCCACACGATATAAAGAGTTCGTTGACGCTGAGTTTTTCACGATAAGTGTACTCACGGCCGAGCAACGAGACGTGTCTAATCTATTCGCAATGCGCAGTTGGGATGAAACGGTATTCGATGATGCCGATTGGTTTGAAGGTATGAACGGGGTACCTCAAATTGAGGGCGTAAGTGCTCGTTTTCATTGTAAAACTGCGCATTTGTATGAAGGCGGCGATCACATCATTATTGTCGGTTCAGTACTTGATTACGAATCAGATGCGAGCGAGGCCTTAGTGTTCTTTCAAGGCAACTATCGAAGCATGACTCAGAAGTAAATCTAGGCGAGTCTTTCTGGATAGTGAGCTTTAGCCGAAGCTCTTTGGGTAACAATGGCTTGCCCGTTTTAACTGAGAATAGCCTTTGCATATACTATATGGCGGTGTCGCTGCTTTGCTTTCGGGCATTTTATCGCCCTAATAAATACTTTAATCGCTTGAAACTCAGTCGCTGATATTTTTAGCTGTACTTAGTAGCCGCTGGGCAGTTTGGCTTTCTAATGGCCAAGAAGAGCATAAGCCTGAATAGTATTTACCGTCATTATTGTATGCAATAACTAAATAACTTTGGTTTTCTTCGTAGCGATAGCCGCAGGCAGCGCTACTTTTATCTGACCATAGATCTATCTTCGGTGGTAGATCTCCACTTACATTCTGGTCAATTAAAAACGTAAATAGGTTTTGGTATAAATGCGTACCCGTGTTTTTCACTTGAACTTGCCCCACGAATACGTAGTCATGTTCCACTAACCCGTTAAGTGAGTCAGGGTCAACGCAACTGCAAGCGTAAGCCTTATTGTGTGCAGAGTATGCTAAAGCCAAAAAAGGTATCGCTTGGTATTTCATTTTTTATCCTCTGGTGATCGAAGGCTGGGGACCTCAAGTGGTCAGTTGACGACCGACTGGCTAAACGGCTGATATATTGGAGTTCCCTTACCAAGAAATTTGGCCGAGAAAATAGTCGTGTCAATAGCCGTAGCTATAGAGCGTCAACCTAATCCGCTGCTCTACAAATGAGAATAGCTGAAGAATCTTAATTGTGTGAAGCGATACTTCTTAAAAAGGCTAGGTATTGAAATCAATCCCTTCTTCCCTTAATTGTTGTTCAAGTTCGGTATACCCTTCTAGGGCCATTAAAATACTCTCGCGCTCGTTTTGAGCAATATCTAACCAGCTTCTGTTTTCCACGGCGCCGATCATCGCGTAAAGAAAATTTAAGCTGATATTATCTTGGTGGTGAGCCTTCAATTTCAAGAATGCAAAGACCGCGCCAAATTCCTTGAGCTCTTGAGGAGTATTTATCCCGACAGCGATTAACTGCTGTTCTGTTTTGAGTCCAAGGCCTTTTAGGTCTCGTAGCCTTAAACTATCCATATCTGCTTAGGCTTAGCATCATATCGGCCGCGGAGACAGATCTATTTCCGCTAGGTAGTCTGATGCTATTGGGGTTGAAAAACTTGTGACAGTTGAGTTTCGATGGGCAGGTAAATTGTTCGACATGAATATCTAATTATAAAATCATCGATTGAACCACAAGGCTAATCAGTACCGAGACCCTTGATTGGAGTAATAGCTACTGCACCACTTCGGAAATCACTAAGTTGATCGGCTCTTCTGATGTGTTTTTACTTGGTATGACCGCTGACTGCAAATCACCAGCTTCCGCAATCGGTTGCCCCGATTTTGATACTCGCGCGCTGACTATTACGTTTTCAAATTTTGAAAGCGTCATGGCAGTAACCATCGAATCGGCGTCGCTTAAAGTAATCGAAGAGGGTAGGTCCGCGACTCTTAATCGCTTTACGGCTAGCGGGGCCGGCGGGCCTTGTTGGGCTCTGGCAAAGATAAACACAAAATCATTTGGATCAGCGAGCTGCGCCATTTGTGAGCTGAGACTTACGTTTAGAGTTAAGCCCTCTTGAACACCGGTCGGGATAGGGCTCTGTGTTTCTGGCGTAGTTTGGCTCTGTGGCGCAGTCTTACTGGGCGAAGTACTGGCGAAAGGGGTGTCGGACTCACCAAAGTTTTCTTGGATGATATTTCGCAGCTCTTGCTGTTGTTGAGGGGCATCATCTAGCAGTGGCACTAAGCGGCCCCAATGCGTCTTCGCCATGGCTTTGTCGCCACGCTGCGCTGCGCCTAGACCTGATAACCAGAGTGCCTGACGATTATCAGGATTTATGGTTAAGGCGCGATCTAGATATTGAGAAACTTCTTCAGTGATTTGCCCGCCAGCGGCTAGCGCCGTTGCGTCAGCGAGGGAGGCGTAGGCGTGCGCTGATTCCCCACCGAGTGTTAGGATGCGCTGATATCCTTGACGTGCGTCTTTGTATCGTCCAAGGGCTAAGTATGTTTGGGCTAATACCTGCCAGCCTTCAAGGTCATTGGGGTTTTCTTCTAGGCGCTTCTCCAAATCGCTAATCATGCTTTCAACTTGTTGTTGATTAGGTCGGCTTTGGGCTTCTACCGGGTCTAATGCCTTGGGAGTGCCAACTTGTAAATAAATACCGAGCGCGCTGAGCGGCAGAAACACGGCTAAAACGCCGATCGCTATCTTATTGGATCTTCGAGGGCCCGCGATGTCTTCTTGCGGAGCGTTATTGGCGATATCAATGTCGTGTGCCAGCGTGGTCTCGATTTCAAGCTTAAGGGCTTCATAATCAGTAGCAGAGATGCTGGCATTCTTCAGCTGTGCTTCAAGTTCTTCTAAGCGCTCCTTGGCGTAATGAATGTTCTGTTCCTGGCGTGCGTAAGAAACTGTGTTACGCGTTCTAAGCAACGGCCAGATGAGTATGGCGAGCGAAATTAGGACAATTACAGCGGCAATAATTATGAATGAAGTCATGGTGTCTACTAGGTGTTGTCGCTATTAGTTTCGTTGGACGAGAGTTCATTGTTGATACCAATCGATGGAGTGTCTCGCAAGAGATTGCGAACCTTGATTCTCTCGGCATCGTCAGTAGCCTGTGTTGGCCTAAAAAGGTCATCTTCTTGTCGGCGCTTGATGTTTAAAATAAGGCCGATACTTACCAGAATCAATAACACGAATGGGCCAAGCCACAAAAAGGCAGTAGACCAATTAAACGGTGGTTCATACAAGACAAAGTCGCCGTAACGGTCTCGCATAAAAGCTTTGATCGTTGCGTCGCTATCACCTTGTTTGATCATGTCTGCGGTTATGTCACGTAGATCCTTTGCCAGAGGCGCGTCTGAGCCTGCTAGGTTTTGGTTTTGACAGACTAAGCAGCGTAGTTGGTCTATGAGAGTTTTGTATCGCTTTTCCTGTTGTTTAGTTTCGAATTCAACGGCTTCGATCACAGCGTAACCGTATTGATTAGAGCCAACTAGAGCGACAATCAAAGCGGTCAATAGGAGTGTTTTTCTCATCATAATAACAACTAATTGTTGGGAGCGGTGTTGGTGCTCGCTGTGAGTAGTGGGAGCATCTCAGCGTTTACCAATTCACGCGTAATAGGGCCAGTATGCTTATAGATCACCTTACCCTCTTCATCGATAATGAACGTCTCAGGCACGGCTATAACGCCCCAATCAATGCCCACTCGCCCATCTTGATCAACAACCGACTTGTAGTAAGGATCGCCGCGCTCCTTAAGCCATTGAGCGGCTTCATCGTCTTTGTCTTTATAGTTTAAGCCAACAATAGGAGCCAAGCCTGCTCGCGCAATGTCATTGAGCACGGGGTGTTCATCGCGACAGGACACACACCATGATGCCCATACGTTAAGTATCCAACGCTTACCTTTTAGCTCACTCGGGTTGAATTGGTCAGTTTCGCTCGATAGCACGGGCAAGGTAAAGTCGGGCGCGGCTTTATCGATTCTTGTTGACGGTATGGCCTTTGGATTAAGTGTCAAGCCCTTGGCTAGTAGAAAGGCCATAGCAAAAAACGCAAGCAGAGGAATGATGTATTTTAGCTTCATGTTAGCGCCCAAACTCTAGGCTTGCACGTCAGCAAGTTGTTGTTTGGTCATTTTTTTGACTGGGCGACGGTAGCGCTTATCTGCGGTAGCTATTAATCCACCGAGTGCCATCAAAAGACCGCCTAGCCAAATACAGGCAACGAATGATTTGAGGTATAGCCGAACACTCCAGGCACCATCTTTCAGAGGCTCGCCTAGAGAAACATAGATATCGCGGCCAAGTGTGGTATTGATTGCGGCCTCGGTCATGGGGTTGCCCGATGAATAAAAACGTTTTTGTGGCTCTAACTTGAACATTGAACCTGATTTTGCGGTAACAATGAAGTCGCCCTGATCGGCAACATAATTTAATTCCTTAACTTTTCTAACACCATCGAAACTGAATTCGTAGTTGCCCATTTGATAGGTTTCGCCTGGCTCCAAACGTATGTCCTTCTCAATGCTGTAAGTATTTACATGTGCGACACCGATCACAAAAATACCGATACCGAAGTGAGCAACACTCATACCCCAGATTGAAGCGGGTATCTTCTTAATGCCGGCGAATTTATCAGTCTGGTTTTTCAAGCGATCAAGAATGCTGTGCGCACTCCATAAGATTACCCAAATACCCAGCGTCAAACCGGCAAAGCCTCCATACTCAAATCCGTCGGTTGATAGCATCCAAGTAAATAGAGCACTTAAGGTCACGCTCATACTTAAGATGACGGCTAGTTGAGGGCTGAAGCGACTAATTTCATCACGCTTCCAGCGACTGGTTGAGCCAATGCCAACGACCACGGCTAGTGGGATGGTTAAAAGCGCAAACATAAAATCAAAGTAGGGTGCGCCAACCGAAATCTTTTTGCCAATAGCGTCCATAAATATCGGCGCAAGCGTTCCGAGTAAGACCATGAACGCAGATATAACTAAAAGAATATTGTTAGTTAGTAGGCTAGTTTCTTTTGAGAATAACGAATAGTGCACATTACTGCTGAGCTTGTGCGCTCTTGCTGCGTAAAGGAGCAGCGAGCCGCCAACAACTATAGACAAAAATCTTAGAAGATATAAGCCACGTTCGGGGTCGCTTGCGAAGGAATGTACCGATGTCAGCACGCCAGAGCGCACTAGGAATGTGCCAAGCAGACTAAGAGAGAACGCTAAAATTGCGAGCAAAACAGTCCATGCCTTGAACGCGCCGCGTTTTTCGGTTACTGCTAATGAATGGATCAATGCGGTGCCAACTAACCAAGGCATGAATGAGGCGTTTTCAACTGGGTCCCAGAACCACCAGCCGCCCCAACCGAGCTCGTAGTAGGCCCACCAGCTGCCCAATACAATGCCAATGGTTAAGAATAACCAAGCAACAGTTGTCCAAGGTCGAGACCAACGGGCCCAAGCGGTGTCTAGTTTTCCGCTGAGCATAGCGGCAATAGCGAAGGCGAACACAACACTAAAACCGACATAACCCATGTACAACATCGGCGGATGAATTAGAAAGCCTGGATCCTGCAACAAGGGGTTCAGCTCTTGGCCATCAAGGGGTATTGGCGACAGTCGATTGAACGGGTTAGATGTGTAGAGCGTAAAGGATATGAAACCTATACTCACCATGCCCAAGATTGACAGCACGCGTGCGACCATATCGCGAGGTATTCCTCGGCTAAATTTTGCAACCAGTGCCGTCCAACTACTTAGCATTAATATCCAGAGCAGCAGTGAACCTTCGTGCCCGCCCCAAACTCCAGAGAGCCTATAAACAAGCGGTTGGTCTAAGTTCGATGTACGCGCTACGTATTCGATCGAAAAATCATTGAGGTAGAAGGCGTAGGTCAAAATCGCGTAAGACAAGGCAACGAGTAACCATTGGGTATAAGCCGCGGAGCGGCCAAACATCATCCAGCTTTGACGGCGTCTTATAGTGCCGGCGAGGGGCAATATACTTTGCACGATCGACACACAGAGTGCCAAGACCAAACAAAAATTTCCGAGTTCACCTAACATGTGTACAGTACTCCTTAGAGGTTCCTAACTTGGAGGTTCCCAAAATTTTAGTAGTCGACAGCGCCTTCGGCGTCATCACATTTATTGGCTTGCTGAAGCATGATAGCGTCAGCGGCTTCATTTGGAACATAATTTTCGTCATGCTTTGCTAATACTTGCGATGCAATCAATAAAGCGCCTTTCCCATTGCGTTCTTCAGGTTCGCTAGTGCTGAATTTTCCAATTGTAACGATTGCCTGACCTTCTCTGAAAAGGTCAGGAAGAATGCCGGTGTATTGTATCGTGACGTCACTCTCGCAATCAGTGATTCCAAAGCGCTGTGTTACTCCGTCTTCTAAGCGCGTGACGCTGCCTTTTCTCACTAAGCCAGCTAGTCGGTAAGTCTGTTTCTCATCGAAACCGTCTTGATTTATCTGAGTCGGTGTGCGGAAGTATTCGAAGCTACTTTGCATTGACATAATTGCAAAGAATGTTGCGGCACCTACGCCAGTGATAATTAAGGCAACTATTGCAAAACGCTTTTTCTGACTGGGGCTCATGGGTGGTTTTAAAGCTCTACTGTACGGTGTCTCTGGGTCGCATGATTTTGCGACTAATAATTTGGTGCCAAGCGTGGCCGCTAAGCGTCGTTTTTTTGATCAAGTTGTTCTCGGTGTATCTGCCGCAAAATTTCACTTCGGATTCTAGCATTTCGACGTTTAGGGTAGATCACAAAGCAGATCAAAACCGCTAGCGTTAAGCCCCAGCACGTCCAAACTTCGAAGGCGTAGCCGCCCATGTGAAAAAACTCTGACCAATTCATAATTTTGCCTACGTACTATCTTGTTTTGTCGCTAACAATTTCTTTAACCCATCGGCTTTTGCGCTCATTGTCGAGCACTTTAGCTTGCATACTTAGAAAAAGGGCGTATCCATAAAAAAACATGAAGCCAACGGCCATGAATGCCAGTGGTAGTAGCATTTCTGGTGGCATCTTGGGGCCACCTTCGACAAATACAGTCGGCCCTTGATGGAGACTGCTCCACCATTCCACTGAATAATGGATAATTGGCACAATGACCACTCCAACAACCGCCAGTAAGGCTGTTGCCTTTTCTGCGGTTTTTCGCTCTTCAAAAGCGTAGTAAACAGCCATAATGCCGAAATAGAGAAACAGGAGAATAAGCTCAGATGTTAAGCGGGCATCCCAAACCCAATATGTGCCCCAGATTGGCTTGCCCCAGATTGAGCCGGTGAGCAGCGCTAGTGCTGTAAATGCTGCACCGATAGGGGCCGAACAAATAGTCACCACAAACGCCATTTTCATTCGCCAGATTAAGCCAATCGCGCCAGCGGTTGCCATCACAACGTAAACAAATAGAGACATCCATGCTACGGGCACATGCACAAATAGAATTCGAAAACTGTCACCCTGTTGATAATCGGCTGGGGCAACAAACAGTCCAAAATAAGTGCCAAAAAGGCTAAGAGCCAAAAATAGAAACCCAAATACCGGTGTCGTATATTGGCTAATCGTGTAGAACTCGCGCGGTGACCCGAGACGATGGTAGGTACTTGATAGGAAGTTCCAAATAGATTTTAGCGGGTTCACAATGCTTACCGGAATAGCTTATTTAAGTGTTTTATACGTTATGTTCAGTTAATTGATTGTGACGCGTAATGCGCCTGCAATCGCAAAAGGGGTTAGTGTCAGAGACAACATTAAAATTGCCGCAAGAGCATAAAGCTGGCTAGCAACTTCTAAGCCTTGAGCTGATTGGCTCAACATGCCTGCGCCGAATATCAAAATAGGGATATAAAGAGGCAGAATCACAATGGCAATTAACACTCCGCCTCGACGTAAGGTAACGGTCAAGGCTGCGCCGATTGCGCCGATTAAACTTAAGCTGGGCGTCCCTAACATTAAGCCGCTGAATAATACCCAAATTTGCTCATTGGGTATATTAAAAGTGATGCACAAAATTGGCGAAAAAGCCGTTAAAACAAGGCCAGTAGAGGTCCAATGGGCTAAAGCCTTGCCAAGCATTGCCAGAGGTAGCGAGCGAGGGTGTATCAGCATTTGTTCGAGAGTTCCATCCTGATAATCTGAGTGGAACATGCTCTCGAGGCTAAGCATGGTAGCAAGAACAGCTGACACCCATATTACTCCACCGCCAATTTTTTGAAGAAGTGCGCCTTCAGCAGGTAAGCTAAACGGAAAAAGCAGAGCGATGATAATGAAAAACACCAATGGTTGAATCATTGAGCTGGTGTTGCGAAACATCAATTGCCATTCGCGCTGAAAGTAAAGGACTAAGGTGTTCTTCATATTTAAGCTTAGGCCTTTGCCAGCGCTAATTCGCTACGGTATCTGTTTAACGGACTGTCGTTTAGACTCTGATGATGGGTCATGATAATGCCCCCACCGTTTTCTAAGTGCGCAACGCAAAGTGATTCGATCAACGCTCTGCCACTGCTGTCGATACCCGTGAATGGTTCATCTAAAATCCAAAGCGGGAACTCGGCAATTAGAAGGCGCGCAAATGAAAGCCGGCGGCGCTGTCCAAATGAAAGGTTTTGTGCCAGCAAGTCTGCACATTGCAATAACCCCATTTTAGCTAGCAAGCGATCCAAAACAACTTCGTCTCGACGGGAATCGAGTTGTTGATAGTAGCGAAGGTTTTCAATGGCGGTAAGTTCGTTCTTCAGCCCCTCTTTGTGCGCAATATATGCACAGTTGGCAAAAAATGTATTGTTGCCGCTGATTTCGTCGCCTTGCCATAACACTTTCCCTGACTCAGGTTGATTTAATCCGCAGAGAATTCGAAGTAGGCTTGTTTTTCCGCAACCATTCGGACCTGTTACGTGCAAGCACTGCCCAGCCGAAACGTCAAAACTGACGCTGTCAAAAAGCTGATTGTCTCCACGCTGGCAGCATAGCTTTATAGCGCTCAGTTGTGCAGCGCTGATTTGTTTTGAGTTAGGCGCCAGCGAATTCGGCATTTAATTGATTCTGACTTAGGTTTTGCAAAGGTCTCAGTTTAGCAATACCATGTTTAGCTTGCATTAGTTAAATTGGACTATAACAGTGTCTAGATTTAGCTTAGACGATTAAATTCAAGTAGATAGTAAGAGGAAACATTAATGGATTTTGAGCAATTCAAGTTGACCGGTGATACGGTGGATCTAAGTGCTTTTGCTACCAATTACGACGATGGTAAAAGTGATTCAGATCTTAAAAAGCTGCGTGAAAAGATTTGGGATGATGTAGCTGAGCTGCAAGAGAAGCTCTATGCAGAGAATAAGCAGTCCCTTTTAATTGTATTGCAAGCAATGGATGCCGCGGGAAAAGACAGTACTATTGGTAAGCTGACGCGCAATTTGAACGCTCAGGGGTGTAAAATTCATAGCTTTAAAAAGCCATCTAAACTCGAACTCTCGCATGACTTTCTATGGAGAATTCATGCTGCTGCTCCTGCCAGTGGAGAAATTACGATATTTAACCGTTCTCACTATGAAGACGTTCTAATTGTCAAAGTTCATGGCTGGGCCGACAACGAAAAAATTGAGCGGCGATACGAGCACATTAATAATTTCGAGTCGTTAATGGCTGATCGAGGAACTAAAGTAGTAAAGTTCATGTTGAACGTATCTCCTGAATATCAACTTGATAGATTCAAACGCAGGCTAGATAACCCTGGGAAACACTGGAAGTTTAACCCTGGTGATCTTGACGAGCGTAAATTATGGTCAGATTATATGCAGGCATTTGAAGCGGCAATGGAGAAGTGCGCAAGCGATGATTCGCCTTGGTATGTTGTGCCAGCTGAGAACCGTAACTTTAGAGACGTAATGATCGCAAGTGTTGTTAAAGACGTATTGAAATCAATGTCGCCTGATTACCCTGAACCAGAGTTTGATCCCCAGGTATATACATCAGAGACCATTTCTTAGTGAATACGTTTAGCGTCGGCGGGTTAGTTTTTGTGTCTCGTTATTAATCGAATACCGTGACTATGTCCTCTAGAAGTCTAAATAGCCTTGTTTCTGAATATAAAGACACACTTGCCAATGGCGATATTCAGATTACTTATCAAAGTCTCGTTGCAATTGTTCAAGGCTTGAGAACAGAGTTTTCAAAGAAATACAAAGGCGAGTATAAAACCGCGAACGTGCTGCATGGTTATATCGACTTTACTTACTTTTACTTGCAAGACGAGTTTTTAAAGCAACGTAAGCTTAAGCTAGCCATTGTACTTAATCATAAACATGCGAACTTTGAGCTTTGGCTGCTAGGGCAAACCAAAAACGTACAAGTAGACTATTGGCAAAGGCTCAGAGCACTAGAGTGGGTAAATGCGCAAGATATGCCTGAGTATTATATTTTTGAAGCAACACTGTTAGAGACGCCAGACTTTGATAATCGAGCCCAGATATTCGAAGCGGTTCTGGCCAACTTTGAGATACTCTCAAGTAGGGTATTTAGCGAATTAAAGGCTCTCGAGGGTAACTAAGGTTTCTTGATTGAGGTTTCTCGAGTAAGGGCTTCAAAGCGGACGAGGGCTTTTTAACAGACGATGCCTTAGTTTGGCCTTAGTTTGCGCCTAAGGCTTCAAGATTTCGCTGTGCCACGCTATCACCTTGTTCTGCTGCGCGTCTAAACCATTCGATCGCGGTTCGGCGACTTGCTGCTACACCTCGGCCTCGCGCGTACATTATGCCTAGATTGGTTTGAGCGCCAGGATAATCCTGCTCGGCCGCTGAGCGATACCAATAAACGGCGTCGGTGTAGTTGCGAGGTAACACTAAGCCGTCCTCATACAAACTTCCCAGATCGGATTGTGCCCACGCACGGCCGTCATCAGCAAACCGTTGAATTGCGGGAAGGGCCGCTCGGATCATCTGGTCGGCGACCGCTCGGTCACGATTAAAGCCGCGCCCTAGATAATGCATGTAAGCAAGACGAAATTGCGCGCGGGCGATCCCCTTATCCGCTAAAGGCTGCAGTAAGGCCGCGGATGTATCGTAGTCTCCGGCATAATAGGCTTCAAGTCCTTGTTTCAAATACTGTCGATCAAAAGTTTCCTGCTCAGACGACACGGTTGGGGGAGTTTTTGTGTCTCGTGCAAGCGTAGTAGGGTTGCTCGGCACCGAAGAGGGTGCCACGTCTTGGTTCTGCCTTTCTAGGGCTTCTTGAGCCGCTAAGGCCTGTTCAGCTATGGGCTTTGCTCTCGCTATCATCGCTTCAACTAAGGCTATCGATGAGTTTTCTGGATCGATAATACTGACCGTCGCAAGGTGAGCCGATGCCGCTTCATACTGGCCATTGAGAACCGCGTCGTTGGCTTGTTGGACGAAACTATCGGCAACACTTTGAACCCCGTCTAGCGCCGATTGGTTGTTTTCATCAAGCGCGAGCACTTGTCGATAAAGCGCGAGTGCATTACGGCTCGCCGGAAGTATAAGATCACCACTGGCGAGAGCTTGGTTCGCTTCTTCTAAGAGGTCTTGAATTTCTTTATTGGCTTTCCACTGATCGATTGCACTTCTAAGTTCCCGGCTTTCATCTGAACCTGCCTCTAGGGAGTTCAGTTTTCGCAGAGCACTTTGAGCCACTGAGATATTACCCTGCTCGAGAGCGGCGTACCCAGATGCCGAAAACTGGCTAACAATCGATTCTAGGCCCTGTTTCGCTGCGATATTGTTTGGCTTGAGTGCCAAAACCGCACGATAGGTGTTAGTGGCGTTGTTGTTCTCAGGTTGTGTTAAGTGGCCTTGTTGAATTTGCAATTTTGCTTCTTGTAACAGAGCTCGTATTTGTAAATCGATAGCGTCTTGTTCACGGTATTCGCCAGCTCGCTCTAAGTCATTGTCTCGACTGAAGCCATCAGCGTTACTTTCACTTTCGATAAAATCGACTTGTTCCTCCCGAGATAGATCTGTTTCGCCTAGTTGCGGTGCAAGGTTTATACCGGCCCCAGCGACTTCTTTAGTTGAGTCGTTTTGTTGAGGCCAAAAGAATGCGGCGAGGATCAGTAATGCTATTGCTCCGGCGACCCAGTTCACAATGGATGCATCACTATACCGGCTAAAAATTCCATACTTCGATCGCTTCGACACGCCGCTTAACTTACCTCCGATTACTTGCTGGCGTCGGGGGGGAGCATTTAGGTTTAGCTCATCGACTGGTTCTGGACGAGATTTAGGCTTATTGCGCCTAGTACGGCCAGTTAAGGCGTCTTCGATCTCTGATCGAGACCGCGCTGTTGAAGCAGCCGACTTAGACCTACTCGACTTCTTGTCGTTAGTCCTAGTAGGGTTATTGGTTGAGTTCGCAGACATCGTTAAATTGTAGCAGATTTGTATTGCTGCCTTGTGCTACAAAATTGACACAACGCAACAAAATTCGTGCTGGAGGCTTAATGATATGAAATGTAGAAGACTGGTTTGCTCTAGGCCCTTGTCATAAACAGTATGCTAGTCGGCTTTAATAAAGCCTTTGCGTCGATTTATCGACTCTATTTCGAAATAGCCATCTTGTTTTGCTATAACGTAAATTCCTGTTCCCGGCGCCAGTCTTAAGACCACCGAAGAATACGGATTTGGTTTGCTGAGCACTTGGTAGTTCTTATCAACGATAATAAGCTGTGGGCCTTCTCGCAGAGGAGTTGTAGGGTCTAGTTTGGCGGTCACACCCAAAGGTTCTTTAAGCGGAGCTTTGCCAAAATTTGATCTAGATACACCGCTTTTTTGCTCTAGAAAGTGCAGGTTGAGCAGCGATAAGTGCCCGTTTGCGCTTATTAGGTCATGCTGCGCTTCAAATCGTCGAATGCCGTCGGCCGAGCGCGGGCCCCATAGGCCATCTACCACTCCCACCTTAAATCCCAGCTCATTTAACGCATGCTGAGCATATTTTATATCATCGGGCTTTGCGGGAATGATTGCTTCTGAACTGAATGCTGGTTTTTCTGGTTCTTGCGGTATCGGCTCAAGTGGCTCAATCTCCGGTTCTTTTTTGATAGGTTCGCAGGCTGAGATAAGCAACACCAAAAGGGTGATCATCAGTGGCCGCAAAAACGAAGTGTTGACAATTGTTCGGTAAGTATAGGGCTTACCAAGCGAAGAAATGAGCATGCTTGAGTACTTGAGTTAACAATGGTGTATGGGGCTTGTAAGAACTTTTCTTAATAGAGTGATCATACAAAGATTGCCGCAGTTTTTCTATTCACTAGAAACGGTTCTGTATATAGCTGAGTCTTTAACTGACATGCTGTAGTTAACATGACCCAAGTATCGTTATAACCGAATATAGTCGATGATTTAAAGCCTACAAAATTTTGTCAGCAATGTTTGATTGTCGTTAAATTGTTTTTACTGTCTACATTGAGTTCGATAACCGCACCAAAATCAAGCTGAAGTCTGAACAGATGGCTCATTGGGGTTTCAAGAATAAGGCCATGAATAAGTCGCTGAACGCCTGAGTGAGTCACAACCGCGACGCACTTATATGGTGAATCAATTAGCTCTTGCCAAAATTCGTCAACGCGCGATTTCATACTAATTAAGCTATCGCCATTGGGAGTAGGCTGCTCGACAAAATTATTCATCCAAAATTGAGTAGCATCACAGGTGAATTCACTCCACTTCTTCAGCTCCCAGGCGCCGAAATTATATTCAATGATGCGGTCATCGCTTAGACGGTTGTCGGTTTTGATTTTACTCGCTAGACGGCTGCATCGTTGGAGCGGGCTGGTGATAACGCAATCGTAATGGGGTTTAAGTTTTGCGAGCACAGTTTGCGCTTCGCGCTCAAAGCTTTTGGCGAGATTTAAATCGGTTTGGCCATAACAAATTCCCTCATCTATTTCGGGCTTGGTATGGCGAATTAGGTGAACTAACATATCTTAAATGCAGGCGGCTAGAGCTAAGTAGAATGCGAGTTCGGATAGTTGCTGGATTGCGCCAAGCACATCGCCTGTATAGCCTCCGATTCGATGTCTTGAATAGGCCATAAAAGTCAGAGCGGTGCTTATAGCGAAAATAACAGCCAAAACCAGTGCAGGCAAAGCTTGGTAAGGTAATAGAACAGATAGACCAAAAATTGAGACAGTGCCGAACATGACGCTAGTTTGCTGTCCTAACCTTGAAAGTTGGCTCTCAGTAATGGGTTTTACTTTGCTCTGATCTATGTCCTGCACATACTCGAAAAGCTCGATCATGTGTGACGATACTAATCGACTGAGTGTGTGTGCGGCGATCATTAGAGCACATATTGCCGCCGAATCGAGGCTTTTCACAAGTTCTTCTAGAGCTAGAAATTTAAGCGAAAGTATCGACATCAAACCGACAGTGGCATAGGTGCCTACACGACTGTCTTTCATGATTGTCAGAACTTGCGGCTTTGTCCAACCTCCCCCAAAGCCGTCGCAGGTATCTGCGAATCCGTCTTCATGGAATGAGCCAGTTGCAAGAACTGTAGCGACTATTGATAGCGCAATACTCAAGCTGATATCAAATACCAAGTTCGATAACAAAAATACGATGCTCGCAATCGAGCCTACAATGATGCCAATTAGCGGAAAGTATTTTCTTGATTCGTCGAGTACCGCTTGAGAGTGTAGCGCATGCTTTGGAATAGGTATCCTGGTATAGAACATCAATGCGGCCCAGAAGTAATCAGATTCTCTAGCATTTCGAACACGTATTTTCGATGTGCTTTGGTTTGAACTATCATCGAGAGGTTCTTGTTTTTCCGACGTCGTCATCACTCAATCGTCTCTGTAGTTCTACGTTTTTGTCTGGCCAATTCCAGTTGTTGGCAGATTTTTTCTAAGCCTAAGATAATTCTTATGGTGTGCCGTTGAATGTGGTCTGGGTCAACAAAGAATAGGTTATCTCGTTCAACTGCGCTTAGTGAAGGCCACTTCTTCCAATCGTCCAACCAATCTGGGCGAGCATCAGACATGCCGCTGGCAAGAATTACCTCTGGGTTGCGCTCAAGTATTGACTCGATATTAATAATAGGCGCTACCGTGGTTTGGTCGGCATATATATTAACTCCTCCACAAAGTTCAATGGCATCACTGATAATATGTTTGCCATTAATTGTTCTCAGAGGGCTATTCCAAACTTGATAAAAGGTATTGACCGGTTGCTTGTGAAGCTCTAACTTCCGAACCTTCTCAACTTTCGCTAGATAAGAATCAGCAACAGAGTTAGCTGTTTCTTGAGTCCCAGCAAGTACGCCGATATCGCGAATGCTCTTGGCAACGTCGTTCAAACTGTCGGGTTGGTCGATGTAGACGGTGAAACCAAGTTCTTGAATCCTAGCAACACTATTATCAGAGTTGCCCGATTCCCAAGCAACTACGAGATCAGGCTCGAGTTCCAAAATCTTTTCCAGATTGGTTTTTGCATAGCCCCCAACAATAGGCAGTTCCAACGCTTGTTCGGGGTAATCGCTGTATGCGACCACGCCCACCAAACTATCTCCTGCGCCAGCGCTGTATATGTTTTCTACGACGTGCGGAGCTAGGGCAACGATGCGTTTAGCCGGAGTGTCGAGGCTTACTGTTCTGCCACTAAAGTCTACCACGCTTATGCTTTTCGGCTTTACAGTGACCGTTGCCTCTTCCTTAGCGCTATCACAAGCGCTAAGCATGCTAAAAAAGGCTAAGACGGTAAACAATTTAATATTTAGAAGTATTCTCATAATTTACGCTTCGCTGACTCCAGCTGAATCAAAGGTCGCCATTTGCGTATGCAGTGCCAGAGCACTTTGAATTAACGGAACCGCCACGCCTGCGCCACTGCCTTCTCCGAGTCTCATGCCAATATCCAGTAGCGGCTTGGCCTTTAGGTATTCTAATGCTAGGTGATGGGCTGGCTCGGCTGAGGTATGGGCAAAGATCATCCATTCGCGTACGCTTGGGTTGATTTCGGCAGCTAAGAGTGCAGCCGCCGTTGTGATGAATCCGTCGACCAATATCGGCACACCGACCTGAGCGCTCGCAATATAAGCGCCGACTAGGCCAGCGATTTCTAGACCGCCCACATGCTGTAATGTGCTTAGCGGTGTAGTGAGATGTTCACCATGAAGGTTAAACGCTTGATAGAGCGCTTTGCGTTTATTTTCAATGCCGTGTTTATCAACGCCGGTACCGGGCCCAACGGTTTGTTCAGGAGCCTGCTTTAGTAATACGCTGTAGATCGCTGATGCTGTTGTGGTGTTGCCTATACCCATGTCGCCGCCGATGAACAATGATGCATTTTCATTGACTTGCTGTCGGCCGATGTCAAGCGCATTCATTAGTTCATCATCAGTCATGGCCGGTTCTTGGGTAAAGTCATTTGTGCCAGCTTTTACGGGGCTGTTTACGAGCACTTCGTGGTCTTCGACCTCGCTTAACAAGCCAACATTAATTACTTTAAACTCAGCATCAAGTTGCTTCGCAAGAACACTTATCGCCGCGCCCCCGCCAACAAAGTTCATTACCATTTGAGCTGTGACAGCTTGAGGAAATGCCGACACTCCCTGTGCACAAACACCATGATCAGCGGCGAAGATAGCAATCTGAACTCTGTCGCACTTAGGGGCATTGCTTTGTTGCCAAGCACAAAATTGAACGGCAACATCCTCGAGCATTCCGAGTGAACCAGGTGGCTTGGTAAGGGTAGTTTGATAGGCGCGAGCCTTTTCTAAATCGCCTTTTGAAACTTCTTTAGCGCGCGCTAAAAACCAGTCATTGCTCATATTTTTTCTTTGCGTAATACAGGGAGGTTGATGTCTAAAGCGTTCGCTAAGTCTGCCAAACGATCGCCAGCCAAGGATAGCCTTAGCCAGATTTCGGAGCCACCATGCACATTTGTGTACTTGTCACCCAGTCTTGACCAAACTTTTTTTTGAGCCAAGGCGTTGTGCAATTCTTCAATGCACTCATGGTTCGCGAATACACTGAAAAATAGTCCTTGATCTACTAGTCTTGCGTGCTCTAAGCGGGCGGACACAAGCGACATTAGATTACGTTGGAGCTTAGCATGATGGTTTATGCGGGCTCGCTGTTCATGCTGCCATTGTGAGTCATCCAAGGCTTGGCATGCAAGTTCAATCGATGGCGCTGAAAGGCTCCATGGTTCTAGAAGGTGATTCAGCTGTTTGAGAATAGGGTGCTTAGAAATTACAAAGCCTATTCGAGCACCTGCGAGCCCGAAAAACTTACCCAGTGACTTAAGCCGCACTATGTTTCCATGTTCTTCGTAGTTTAGTACGGCGTTCGCAAGGTCAGAAAAAGCTTCGTCTACAATCATAAGCCCCGATAACTTTCGCGATAGTGTCTGCAACTGATCATTGCTTACAAACTCGGCTGTCGGATTGTTTGGGTTGATGACCACGCAATGCTCTATTTGCTGAGTGAGTACTAGATCCTCTAGTTCGGCAATGTTTCGGTACCCGCGAATCCGATGCCCAGCCTGACGCCAAGAATGGGCGTGTTCTTGATAGCCAATAACCGGCAGAGCTACTCGCACAGGAGACTGATAGAATTGCGGGATTAGCCTAATTGCCAATTGCGAACCGGGTGTTGCAATTATGTCCTTTGTGTCACACTGATAGTACGAGGCCGCGGTCTCTAACAACTCATAAATAGGTGGTGGTAAATCTCGCCAAGTGTCTGGTGAAAACTGGCATATTGGATACGACCAAGGACTAATGCCAGTCGATAGATCGAGCCAATCATTGGCGTCACCACCATAGATCGATATTGCTCTGGACAAGTCTCCACCGTGGCGGATCACGATAGTACCTCCAATGCAAAAGTAAATAGAGATGCTAGCAACAGCCAGTAGATCAGGCTGCGAGTGACCAACCGATTTGCCCGGTCTATATCAGTCGAGTTGGGCGTTTTTTCTCCGCCAAAATACGGTTTGTTGACATGCTTGCCATGATAGATGCACGGGCCACCAAGTTTTAAATCCAAGCTGCCTGCACCAGCACTCATGACCGGCCCACCGTTCGGGCTTGCTAACAAATGGGCGTGATTCCCCCAGCTTTTCAAGGCTTTTTTAGTAATACCTGAAAGGGCATAAAAAACAGAGGTGATGCGAGCGGGTACAAAATTCAATACATCGTCTAATCGTGCCGCGGCTTTGCCAAATTGTTCATAGCGCTCGGTTCTATAACCCCACATTGCATCGAGAGTATTTGTTAGGCGATATAGCACAATGGCGGGTATACCGCCAAGCATGTACCAAAAAATTACGGCGTAGGTCGAATCGCTGCCGTTTTCTAATGTCGATTCAATTGCCGCACAGGCTATTTGCTCTTCGTTCATGTGCTCGGTATCTCGGCTTACCATCATCGCGGCTTGTTGACGCGCGGCGCTCAAATTATCGTCATTTAAAGCCTTTTCAACTCGTGAGGAGTGCTGCAGCAGACTGCTAAAACCAAGGGCTAGGTAGACAATTGGAATCTCAACTAGCCATGAATATTGTCGAAATAAGTGGGAAAGTAAATAGCTTAAAAACGCAGGTATCACGCATAAAAGGATCAAGGCCAGTAGCCCCCAAACAAACCTACATGAATCGACTCTGTTGAGCTTGGCTTCTGCTTGACCCGCGAGATTGCCAAACCCCACTAATGGATGAAATCGCTTAGGCTCGCCGAAAAATTTATCCAGGTTAAGAGCGACGAAAACAACTATTAGGCTAAGCATTAGCGAGTTTTATGGAGCGATGTTCTTAAGTGACGTCGGCAATCCAGCAATAACCAAACTCACTTGCTCAACTAGTTGCGCTATTTGTTGATGTAACCAACCGCTTTGATCAACGAATTGTCTAGAGAGCTCGCCCATTGGAATAATGCCCGATCCTACTTCATTGCTAACCATCACAACGTTAGCCCGAGTTCGCGCTAATGATTCCAAGAATTTGGCGCGTTCAGATTCCCAGGACTCGTAGTGTAAACAATTGCTGAGCCACAGCGTTAGGCAGTCGATAAGCACTGTTGTGTTTGGCTGTACTGAGTTGATTACAGACGCTATGTCTTGTGTCTCCTCAACGAGACGCCAGTCGCTATTTCGGCGTTGTTGATGATGAGCTATTCGCTGACTCATCTCATGGTCGCCTGCGGTTGCTGTTGCTAAGTAGATTAGTTGAGAAGGCTGCTCAGACTCGTCGAAAAGAGACTGCGCGACCTGCTCAGCATAGCCGCTCTTACCGCTGCGTGCGCCACCTAATATTAAGTGCCTTAAATTCGCTTTCTCGTTCATGTTTCTTATATTCTTTTGGTACTCGACACTACAAGCCTATAACTACGGGAGACTTATGCTCAGGGTGTTCGGCAATGTGCACGTCTACTTCAAATAATGCTCGGATATTCTCTTCGCTAATCACTTCGTCGATAGTTCCAAATGCTAGCCGTTCGCTGCAAAGCAGCGCGAGCGCTTTATCGGCATAACGAGCCGCGAGGTTGATATCGTGAAGCACCATAATGACAGCAACGCCTTGCTCGGCGAGCTTTCGGATTGAGCGCATTAATTGATGCTGATGACCTAAGTCTAAGGCGGCTGTAGGCTCGTCTAACAATAACACTCGGGTAGCATTTTCGGCATCCTCAGCTTGCCATATCTGTGCAAATACCCGTGCTAGTTGAACCCGCTGTTTTTCTCCACCTGATAACTCTGTATAGAGGCGTTCAGATAGGAAACTGATATCCATCAATGATAATGCTTCTTGAACTATTTCAGCGTCACGCTGCTGACCGGTGGAGTGTGGGATTCTCGACAGACCGACCACTTCTGAAACGCGATAAGGAAAATTCAGCAAGCTAAGTTGCGGCAGTACCGCAAGCTGCCGCGCACGTGCTTTGGGATTGGCTTGTAAACCATCAATTTCAATAATACCGCTGTATTCATGATCGCCAGCAAGTGTATTTAGTAGGGTTGATTTGCCCGCTCCGTTTGGGCCGATAATTGCGAGCACTTCGCCGCTCGCTACTTCGAAGCTAACGTTATTGACTAGCACGCTGTGCTGAGCTGCATCGCCAAGTTTTGATTTTCGGCCCAGTGTTTGCGTGCTGGGCGCATTAATTGTGACGTTTTCGAGCTTAATGAGTGGTGTATTCATCATCGAACTCTAACGTATCCCAAATTCATGACGGCGGCGCAGTAGCGAGATGAAAAAGGGCGCTCCTAGTATCGCCGTAACCACACCAACAGGTAGCTCGATTGGTGAAACGATGGTTCGTGCAATAGTATCCGATAATAGCAATAGACAAGCGCCTCCTAGCGCCGAAACTGGAAGCAAGTAACGATGGTCTGGGCCAATAGATAAGCGAACCATATGCGGCACGATTAGACCAACAAATGCGATTGTGCCTGCAAGTGCAACAGATGTGCCGACGCCAGCTGCGACTAGTAGCACCAACTTTATTTTAATTGATTGAACGGATAAGCCGAGATGTCGTGCTTCCGATTCTCCGAGCAATAGAGCATTTAGCGCGGTACTAAAACGAGGTAATATCAGTAGTATTACAGAGCCGACGACAGCCGCTAATAGTACACGTGAATAACTGGCGCCATCGAGCCCGCCCATGCGCCATAAGCTGATGCGACGTAGCATTTCTTCATCGCCAAAAAATTCGAGAATATTTGTCAAACTTCCGGCGACAGCTGTAATCGCAATGCCGGCTAGTAGCATGGTCGCTACGGATGTTCCTTGCTGGTTTGTCGCGAGGCTATAGACGATGATCACGGCTATCGCACCACCCGTAAATGCGCCTAGCGACACGAGGCCTAAACCGCTCATCGCAAGTAGATTTGCAGATGTAAAAGCGCTCAAGCTTGATGCAAAAAAGATAGTCAATGCTGCGCCAGCAGACGCGCCCGCTGTCACCCCAATTAAAGAAGGGTCAGCTAGAGGGTTTCGGAACAAGCCTTGTGTGGTAGCGCCACAGATGCCAAGAAGTGCGCCAACAATGGCCGACAATAGCGCCCTCGGTAATCGAATTTCTTGAATAACTAAGTCTGCGCGGCTTAATAAATCGTTATTTGACGCAACACTAAGTAAGGATATAAGTGTGTCGCTAAATGCAATATTGATCGTGCCAAACGCGAGTGCCATCAGAAAGCTAAGTGGCAATAGTAAGACTGCGCCTACGAAAAGCACTCTTCGTTTGAATTGACGGTTTGGCGCTATGCTGTTCATTACGCCTGTTTGAGTAAGTTTATAAACGAGGGACTCAAGCTTTCCTCGAGGGCATCAGCCAACCGCTCTAATTGTTGCTCTCGAATATTATCGAGATTGACTGCCTCGAAGTTCTCCAATCCCGCCCAAGCGAGTATCGCATTGGCTGCGCTCGGCTTGTCGAAGAGCCCATGCAAGTAGGTGCCGATGATTTGATCGTCTTCGCTAATCAGGCCATCTAGGCGACTTGAATTCGAATCAGGTGAACCGTGCCGCGCTGAATCTAATTCCAGCTCCAATTCCAGTTCTAGGAGGGGGCCTTGGTGTGCGCCAGTTTCGGTGGTTATTCCACAATGAATTTCATAACCATCGATAGCGGCACTTGCGAATTTGTCACCGACAAGGGTGCCCTTAACGCGCTTTAGCTGCTTTTCAGGGTAGAGGATAGTTTTGGTATTGAGTAATCCAAATCCGTTGTCCGAGCCAAGCGCGGTTTCAATCGCGTCGGGGTCGGAAATCTCGCCGCCCAGCATTTGGTAACCGCCACAAATGCCAATAACTTTGCCTCCATATCGAAGGTGTTGGTTTAACCGCGACCGCCAGCCAGCTTGCTTAAGCCGTGCGAGATCACCGAGGACGTTTTTTGACCCAGGCAAAATGATTAGGTCAGCTTCAAAATCAGTTTGATCGACGGACACAAACTTTAGGTCAACCATAGGATGCATGCGCAGGGCGTCGAAATCCGTATGGTTACTGATTCTTGGTAATACCGGTACTACAACTTTTAGCCGTTGGGCATTTTTCTCACCACGTTGTGCTGTGGAGATCGCGTCTTCAGCATCTAAGAAGAAATCTGTCAAGTAAGGCACAACTCCGATAACCGGTTTGCCGGTGCGTTTTTCGAGCCAATCTAATCCCGATTCAAGTAGTTTATTGTCGCCACGAAATCGGTTTATTATAAAGCCCTCGACACGCTCTTGTTCGCTAGGCTCGAGCAGTTCTAAAGTACCAACTAAGTGCGCGAAAACACCACCGCGATCTATATCGGCAATGATGATCACCGGGCAGTCTACTTTTTCAGCAAAGCCCATGTTGGCGATATCATTGTTACGTAAATTGATCTCAGCTGGGCTACCGGCACCCTCAACAATGATCTTTTGGTAACGCGATGACAAACGCGTATGAGAATCAACAACGGCTTGCATTGCCACTTTTTTGTAGTCGTGATACTCCGTCGCCTGCATAGCGCTTATCGCCTTACCATGTACGATCACCTGTGCGCCGGTGTCGCTCGAAGGCTTGAGCAGAATAGGGTTCATATCGGTATGAGGCTGGAGATTGCAAGCCTGAGCCTGTACCGCTTGAGCGCGCCCAATTTCACCGCCATCTATTGTTACTGCACTATTTAGCGCCATGTTTTGGGGCTTAAAGGGCGCTACTGATATTCCGCTTCGAGTAACTACTCTACAAAGGCCTGCGACGATCACACTCTTGCCTGCGTCTGAGGTGCAGCCTTGCACCATTAGCGTGCTGTCAGCTGTGTAGCGCTTAGTCTTTGTTGGTCGAACTCTATTTTGCGAAGTTTCCACTTAGCAGTCGACGCCTCTTCGTGCTTTGATGCCGGCGGCATAGCCATGTTTGACATTTTTGACGTCGGAGACTGTATCCATAATTTCGCGCAGTTCACGGCCGCCGCCTCGGCCAGTGACTACAACGCTTTGTTCTCGCGGTCTATTATTAATAGCGTCGATGATCTTACTTCTATCTAGGTACTTATAGCCGATCATGTAAGTCAATTCGTCGAGTACTACTAGATCAAATTTTGCGTCACCAAGCATTTTCTCGGCAACCGCCCAGGTACGTTCTGCCGCGGCAATATCGGCTGCTTTGTCCTGAGTATTCCATGTGAAACCTGTGCCCATTTGGTAAAGCTCGGCGTTATCGCAATGCTGCTCAATAAAGTTTACTTCGCCAGACTCTTGCGCACCTTTTATGAATTGCACGATGCCGACGCGCTGACCATAACCCAGTGCTCGAAACACCATTCCAAAAGCCGAGCTGGTTTTACCTTTACCATT
Organism: uncultured Arenicella sp.; assembly: GCA_947499305.1. Lineage (GTDB taxonomy): Bacteria > Pseudomonadota > Gammaproteobacteria > Arenicellales > Arenicellaceae > Arenicella. The sequence goes on from CANMNN010000004.1 coordinate 148,207, forward strand.
GCCGGTCATCAAAATAGCCACACCGCGTTCAATCGAGTTTTTAGCAATTTGGGCGTCGACACGCTCTTTTTGCTTCTGCATTTTTTCTTTGTGCAGTTGTTGCTCGGTTTTCTGGGTTGCTGTTTTCGATGAATCTGATGTCATAGATCAATATCTCTGGTTTGCGTCGACGTTGCGAATAAAAAGGCTCCCGTTCAAGTCATCACGCTCCGCAAGGAAACGAGTGCAATGAAACAAGAGCCTTTGGGGCAGCGAGGCTGTAAAAGCTCTTTAGCGCTCTAGTCTAGAAGCTTACTTTAACACTAAGTTTCGCTTGGCGGCCCTGGGTATTAAAGCGCTCAGTAGCGCTGATTAAGTTAACCGTATAATCCTTATCGAAAACATTGTCGATATTGGCGAATACCGTCACTGATTCGTTGAACTCATACGTCGCGCTAATATCCAGCAAGGCGTAGCTTGACAACTCAGTGCCTGATCGATCGAAGCGATTGCTTTCAGCTTTCAAGTTAACGCCTAAATCAAGCTTACCGAAGTCTTTGTTTGCCCAAAGCGCCAGCGTTTGTTCAGCACGATCATCTAACTCGATGCCTGTTTGTTTGTTTTCGGCTGATAATATATCGGCGTTAACTCCTAAGTTCCAGCCATTAAACTCCGTGCTCACACTAGCTTCAATCCCTTGAATTTCTGCTTCACCAATATTTGCAGCAAGGAAGGTGTTTGGGTTAAAGCTAAAGAGGTTTTCAAAGTCAGTTTTGTATGCCGCCACATACCAATCAAAAGCGGCCGAAGCGCCTTCGAATTTTACTTCAAAACTCTCGGATTCTTCTGGTAGTAGGTCTGGATTACCAAAAAATGGGAAATACAAGAAGTTAAACGATGGCGCTGCGAAAGCCGTACCATAGCTGACCGTTGCACTTAGGGAATCGCTGAAATCGTAACTTACCGCTAAGCTGCCATTAGTGTCGCTGCCGTACGCTGAGTTGTCGTCATAACGTAAGCTGGCGGCAAAGCCTAGAGCTCCCGAACGAGTAGTGAGCTGCGCGAATGCGCCAGCGTTATCACGCTCGGTTATTGGGAAGTTTGTTGTTGGAGAGTCAATATCTTCTTCGTAGTAGTCAAGGCCTGCGGTCAGAACTGTGTCGTCAGTTAGATCGAAAATCAATTCGGTACCAGCCGTATCACGATTAGTGGTTAAATCAGAAGGGAAAGCGCCATTGGTTACTGATACGTCTTCGTTTGTACCCAGCGTGATGTTCCAATCAAGGTTGCTGCTTAGCTTAGTGTTTAAGCTCAACGCCGTGCTAAGAGTCTCGTTCTCGGTTTGTAAACCAGGGTCACTACCGAAAGTGTTGTCGAAATCTACTGTGCTATCGGTCGCAAGTAAGTTCAAGTTTACGCTGGTGAAATCGCCAAAACTGACTTTACCACCCAGTGAGATTGCTTGTTCTTCAAAACCGTCTAAATCGTCATTGCCACCGCTGGTAATAGAGGTGCGGTCAATGCCATCGGTGTCTTCGCTGTGTGCTGAAATATGAAAGCTGTTACGCTCGTCGCCAGCATTAAATGACACGTCGAACTCACGCAACGAATCGCTACCTACTGTAGCGCGGACACTGCCTATACCATCACCGCCTTTTTTAGTGAATAGTTGAATCACGCCGGCAGCCGCATCAGCTCCATAAATGCCTGAGAACGGGCCTTTGATGATCTCTATTCGTTCAATTGCTTCAATTGGGTAGCTATTCAATGCTGCAGAACCTAAGGTGGCGCTACCGACACGAACGCCGTCAATAAGAACGATGATTTGTGCGTTTGAGGCACCGCGTACAAAAACACTGGTTGCTGAGCCACGACCACCTGAATCACGAAAGCTCACGCCCGCAACTTGGTCGATTAGCGCTGGAATGCTCTTTGCTTGGGCGGATTCGATGTCAGCCAAAGTGAATACGTGAACGGTTTGTAGCACATCTTCAATCGATTGATTGTTTTTGGCGGTGACGACAATTTCATCTACTTGCTGGGAGTAGGCTTGGCTTGATGCGCCGATGCAGGCTAGTGCGATACTGGTTTTGATAAGTTTGTTCATTTTTTTAACACCTTATTCTAGTGTGGTATTTCGGCAAGATGGCCAACAAACACTCGAACACTAAAAAATAGTTGGAGATTAATAAGGTGATAAAGCGAGGAATCAAGGAAGGGCAGGGAGCTATCATGGTTGATAAAAGCCTGCATTGCCTTGGATGGTAGCCCTCCGCTCCATCAACGGTCTAGAACTAAGCGCTTAAAAGAAATGCGCTGTATTAGGCCGGTTCCGGACTCAAAAAGACTTGTTTACAAGCTTTAATTACCGTTGCGGGGGCAGCGTTGGAGTTTCACCAACTTCCCAGTTTAACCACCAAGACTACTGGCGGAACCTAAGTTCTGCCGCGAGTATAGGGAAGCGATTACAGATGTCAATGCAGGAGCGATGAATAGGTCGCGTACACGAAAAAGCCGACCGCTGCGAAGGCAACGATCGGCTCTTTTTCTTCAGTTGATTTGCTAACGCTTATCTCGGGCTAACAAATACTGGCTATGTTTCGCTGTAAGCGGACTTGGTTAGGCCGCAGCGTCTTTTTTGTGAGCGATAACCTTAGCTGAGCTACCATTGATCGCAATGGTACGTGGCTTCATCGCTTCTGGTATTTCTTTGACCAAATTTACTCTGAGTAAGCCATCGGCTAAGTCTGCGCCGACCACTTCAATATGGTCTGCCAAGTTAAATTTTCGTTCAAATGAGCGACTAGCAATACCTTGATGTAAGAAATTGCTTTCGGTGTCTTGCGGCTCTTTTTTACCGCGTACAGTCAATACGCCATTTTCTACTTGCAACTCGATTTCAGCTTCTTTGAAGCCGGCAACCGCTACCGTGATAGCGTAGCTATTTTCTTCTACCACTTCGATGTTGTAAGGTGGGTAGGCTGAGTTTGCTTTCTCTGTTTGAAATGCCGCGTCAAGAAGTGAGCCAAAGCGGTCATAGCCAACGCTGCTGCGGTATAAAGGTGTTAGGTCGATTCTGTTCATAATGTTTCTCCTGATTTATGCTCGGCGTATCGAGAACGCATGTGAGCCATAAAGTGTTAAGTTAAACCTTTGATTGCCTCTCTTGAGCGCAACCTTCGGGCTTTCTATGCCGGCTCTGTAAGACACCGACACTAACTATTTAGAGATGCTTACTTCGTTTTCAAGAAAAAAGTTTAAAAAAATCTTCAAGACTTTGGTTTTGCGTAGGCTAATCGACCGAGAGACGTTGTAGTATGATATTCATCTAAGCCAGACACTGCGACACTTTGTGCTTTTGCGATGTCAACTTTTCCATCGGTCTCAATCAAGTCTTCGGCCACGTGAACTTCGACGATCTCGCCGATGATCATGACCGTGCCATTTAGCTCTATATCCTTTTTCTCTCGAAACTCAACGGCCATTCGAATGTGGCTTTGTTCAACAAAAGGCGCTCCGAATTCAGTTCTAAACTCACGTAACTCTGTTTGATCAAACTCTGAAACATCTGCTGGATAACGTGCCGAAGTATGGTGAGCATCGGTGAAAATATCAGCGTTTACATGATTGACGGTGTAGACATGCGTCGCATAAATGTTTTCTAGAGTGTTACGCTCGACTGTATGTGGGCGGTTTATAAATGCGATTAGGGCCGGGTCTGCCCCTAAATGAATAACCGAGCTAACAATGCATGCGTTGCTTTGGCCGTGCGCGTTCTGCGTGCCGATCACATTCGCGCTTTTGTACCCTGATAGTGAGTTGATAAAGTGCGCGCGATAGCGTTGATCCATCGACTTAATTTGCTCCTTTGGGAACACGTTTGGTTGACTTAGTTTGGTCACGATGTACTCACTAATGCTGTGGAATGATGAAGTTATGTATGAGGAGCAAAAAAATGTTTTACTGATCGGCGCAAACGGCACTATTGGCGGCGCTTTGGCTGATCTGATTTCTTCCGACCAGTCTGTCAAATTATATAAGTTATCTCGTGATGACACAGACTATTCGGAAGAAAGTTTAGCGAATCATGCAAGCATGCTTAAACTCGCCGGGGCATTTAGCCAAATCATTTGTTGTATCGGCACATTACATAATGACGTTGTTTCGCCTGAGAAACGCTTGTCTCACTTGTCTCAAGAGGTATTAAGCCAATACTTCCACGTCAATACTATTCTGCCGGCTCTGTGCATCAAGCATTTTGTCGGTTTGCTCGATAAACGAAATTCATCACAGTTTATTGCGTTGAGCGCCATGGTGGGTAGTATCGGGGAGAACCAACTTGGCGGATGGTATGGTTATCGTAGCTCAAAAGCAGCCCTGAATATGATGATTAAAACGGCTTCTATAGAGGTCGCGAGGTCAAATAAAAGCGCGTGCTTAGCAGTGATTCACCCAGGTACAACACAAGGCCCTTTGTCGAAACCGTTCGCCAGTGGGGTGTCTAAAGATAAGTACTACACACCGGCACAGTCCGCAGAACGAATTTGGACTTTAAGCAAAGAATTGACGGTTAGTCAGACTGGCTCGTTCTTCAATTGGGATGGCTCTGTTCTTGGGTGGTGATTGTTTAAAACCATGTTTTACTATCAAGGTAGTATTGTTTACTAATTAAGCAGTGCCAGCGGCTTCTATTAATGGAGATTAGGTGTTTGTTTAAAGCATCGACCGCGGTATAAGTGGTATAGTCGCGCCCAGAAATAGACCTCTTTTTTGGAGAACGGGCATGAGACACGCCGCTCAACTACAAGCTACTATCGATTTACTTGATGAGATAGAAGAAACTCGATATCCCGCAGATCGAATTATGTCGTCTTACTTTAAGCAGCGACGCTATATTGGCTCCAAAGACAAGGCGGCTATCTCGGAGAATTTGTACACTATCTTACGCAATAAAATGCGTTTCGAATACATTCTTAATAGTAAGGATTTAGGTGTCCATAGCCGTATGTTGGTCGCTTTACTGTTAAAGTTTGAAGACGGCGATTTGTACAATACCTTTGATGGTGATAAGTACAGTCCTAAGCGTTTGCGCCCCGGCCAGTTAGAGCGTTTTGCAGAACTGGATTTAAACATAATTGATGCTGCGCCCTTGCATGTTCGGCTAAATGTACCTGAATGGATTGCACCAAAGCTCGAAGCAGCGTTAGGTGAGCGCTTTGAGCAAGAAATGATCGCTACCAATAAAAGCGCGACCACCGACATTCGTGTGAACACGCTTAAGAGTTCGGTTCCGCCAGTTGATCAGGCGCTTGCCGATGTCGGATATGTAGCTCATAAAACTGATTTGTCTCCGTGGGCGATTCGCTTTGAGAAGCGAGTCGCGCTGTTTGGCTTACCTTCATTTAAGCAAGGGTGGTTTGAAGTTCAAGACGAAGGCTCGCAATTGTTAGCCTTGTTAACAGGCGTGAAAGCGGGCCAGAAAGTCGTTGATTTTTGTGCTGGGGCTGGTGGTAAAACTCTGGCAATGGCAGCAATGATGGAGAACAAAGGTACCATCTACGCCTGTGACGTCCATACTAGACGCTTAGAGCAATTGGGTAAGCGTACCAAACGGGCTGGCGTACACAATGTGCGAACTCACGTTTTGAGCTCTGAGAATGATAAATGGGTTAAAAAGCATGCAGCATACGCTGATGTTGTATTGCTCGATGCGCCGTGTACCGGCACGGGAACATGGCGTCGAAGCCCTGACAGTCGTTGGAATTTAACTCAGCAGAACCTTGATGATTTAGTCGCGCTTCAGCAGTCGATTTTGCAAAGCGCAAAGCGCTTGGTAAAGCCTGGTGGGCGCTTATTGTATGCAACATGCTCAATGCTTAATGAAGAAAACGAGCAACAAGTTGAGCGTTTTCTTGATACTAATCCTGAGTTCTCAATCGATACATTTGACGTACCTGAAGCCATGGCGAGGCACCCTGAACGTTTTCAGAATGGCGGTCATGAGATTCGCACATTTCCTTCGATGACAGGTACAGATGGTTTTTATGTGGCGAGCTTAATTCGATCTAACGAGGTCGAAGCTTAGAATTAAGTAGTTGGGAGTAGGGCGCCCTAGGATTGCTATTTAAGCTTAGCAATCCTAGTTAAGCAAAATTTTAACTCTTTAATTAGGCGGCGAGCGCCACAAGTACTTGGCGTTTGCGCTCACCTGAATAAGGGCGTCTACCGTGCATAGTGATTTTGTTGTCAAGAAGAGCTACGTCACCATCTTGCCATTGCAGGTCGAAGGTGTAGTTCTCCGATAGTTCAGCAATGCGTTCTAGTGCTTCTTTAGGAATTGCAGAGCCATCGCCGAAAGCCAAGGCTCGAGATGGGTCATCACGCACTCCAGCCCAGCCCATATACGCTGCAACCAATTGGTTATAAAACACTTTTTTGCCTGTTTCTAACGTTAGTACGGCAGGTAATACTGGAGTGATGGCTTTCAAGCTACCGTCTTCTTGCCATTGCCAATCGTAACCAAGCTCTGCTAGCTTAGCTTCGGCTTGCGCTTTGCTTTCTACACTAAGTGTACTAGCCCAACTGCGCCCTTGACCCGACAAAGCATCGTCTTGCGAAGGCATGTGTGTGGTGTAGCGTAAGCCCTTGTTTTCAAATTGTTTTGCTAGCTCTGGTAGCTCAGATTTGAGCGCATTAAATAATTGATCAGAACGGCAAATTGGGGTGGCGCCGCCTTGATCGGCCGCACTTTTACAAAAGAAAAATAGCTTCTCAGGTGAAATTGGCGTTTGCGCCATCTCATGGTGAAGATAAATCTCAACTTCCTTTGGCGCTTCATTGGCGGTGAAAACACGTTCGGTGAAGTTGATACGTACAGCGTTAGAGAGTGACTCTTGGTAAGTGAAACTTGGATAACCAAAAGCGGCCGAGAATGCATCAAAGGTCTCTGCGCTATCAATCGGAAAGCCCCTGAATAATACGGCGCCTGATTTACTCAACTCAGCCTCGATTTCGGCCATGTTTGCCTGAACCCATTGATTGGTTGCCTCAACTGAATCGAATTGACCCTCGTTCAGAACCACACTCGGAAACACACTGTCGTCAAAGTTATATTGACCGTCGGTTTTTTGAAATTTAACCATCATCATATACCTACTGAACTAGTTATAAATTGGGTGAAAAGTATTAAACGCGGCTTCACAAAATACGCCCGGATCGTTGAAACGACGATTGCTATTTAGGTCGCTGATGTCGCTCATCTCTTGCTGACTAAGTTCAAAGTCAAAAAGGGCAGCGTTCTCAATCATGCGATGTGCTTTACTTGTTTTTGGAATAACCGCAGTGCCTCGTTGTACGCCCCATCGTAAGACGATTTGTGCTGGAGTCTTACCCAAGCGCTCGGCGGCTGATAGGACCACTTCTTGCTCGAGCACTGATTCTTGTTGTTCGGCCATTTCTAGCTCGAGGTATGATAGTGCACCAAGTGGAGAGAATGCGGTAACTGGGATGTCATTCATATCGCATAATCGTAATAGTGCTTCTTGAGTAAGGTAGGGGTGCGACTCAATTTGCAACATTGCAGGTTTGATTCGCGCGTAGCTCAACAGGTCGTGCATAAGGCCTGTGTTGTAGTTACAAACTCCGATGCGATGAACTTGCCCGTTGTCAACGAGCGCTTCCATCGCTTTCCAAGTATCGATTAGTGGCACTTTAGCAAGCTCCATGCCTGGGTTCTCAGCGTCAGGGTCGGCGAACCAACCTGCAGGGTAGCGCTCTTCTATTGGCACGTACTTTTGTGCAATAGGAAAGTGGATTAGATACAGGTCTAGGTAGTCTAGTTGTAAATCCGATAAGGTTTTATCAAGTGCGGCTTGAACATGCTCAAGTGCGTGATGTGTGTTCCAGAGCTTCGAGGTAATCCATAGATCTTCTCGCGCACACAATCCGTCTTTGAGAGCCTTTTGAAGGCCTTCACCGACTTCAGCTTCGTTACCATAGTCACTAGCACTGTCGAAGTGTCTATAGCCTAGTTCGATTGCCTGGTATACGCGCTCAGCACAATCTTCTGGGGCTATTTTCCATAAGCCAAAGCCGACTGGTGGAATATTTGTGAACTTGCTCATGCTACTTTATACCTATTTTATTCGCTTTGCTCTTGAATGCTAAGACTATGCGATTGGTTGTTCATTCGTTTTATTTAAACTAAATGCTGGGATAAACGCTTAGCTTAGTTTAAACTTCTCGAAACTATTATATCTTATATAAGACCTGTAATTGCAATAGTTATCAGCACGGTTTTTAGAACGCATCTATAATAAGCGACTGATTCTAACAATAAGCACGGCCTGAGTTCGAAAATGAATTCAACAAAAGTCGGCAAAAAATGCAGATGGGACCTGAAAAATGAGTTTAAGCACTAACTTTCAACCTTTATACAAGCAAGTCTATGACACCCTAATTGAAAGGTTGTCGGCAGGGTATTGGAAGCCGGCGGCTGCGTTGCCAAGCGAGTTTGCCTTGGCCGATGAGCTTGGTGTGAGTCAGGGTACGGTTCGAAAAGCCTTAAACCAGCTTGTTGCAGAGAATATTCTAGTTAGACGTCAAGGCAAAGGCACGTATGTGTCTGAACACACTCAAGAAAGTTCGATGTTTCGCTTTTTTCGTTACCGAGAGGCAGGCGGCGAAGACTTGATACCAAGTACAGAGGTTATTTCGCTAGAGCGTCGAGAAGCTACTGCACGTGAGATTGAGAAACTCGAGCTTAATACAAAGCTTAAAGACGCTGAGATTGACGTTGTGGAAGTGACGCGTATTCGCTCTATTAATGGCAAGCCCGCTATATTTGAACGAGTGTTGCAGCCTCTTGCTATTTTTCCTGATATCGATAAAGAGCGAGAGTTGCCGAACTCCTTGTACACCCTGTATCAAGAAAAGTACAACATCAGCATTGTAGAAGTTCGTGACGAACTTCAGGCGGTTAGCTTGCCTGCTGACATCGCCGATCACCTAAATCTAACGGCTAATGCTCCGGTGCTTATGACCGAGCGAGCCAGCATTAATATCGACGGACGCGTGGCCGAATGGAGCCAAGCTTATTGCAGTACCGATAACTTCGTTTACTCGGTGTCGCTAAAGTAGGTTGTGACCGTTTAGTACGAATAATAAAAATAGGAATAATCTGTGTCTCACCTTGCTAACGACTCTCAAAGCCCACTCATTCCAAACTGGACAACTCCTGATTGGAATAATATAGATGCCTTAGAAATTGTCGACGCGCGTCTTGCTAGTCCTTCACAGCTAGTGTTAGATACGCCTGCAGGCGTGCTGAGAGTTGAACTTTGCGATATTGGTGTTCGAATTCGCAGCCAGTCTGAGCGAGACTTTGACTACGATATTTTGTGTAATCCACCGGTCGCTAAGCCATTACATTTAGAGAAAAGTGATGATCGATGTGTTGTTACCGACAATGAGCTGCGTTTGACAATTCATTTTAAACCTTTTGCTTATGAGTTAAGTTCATTGTCAGGGAGACTTCTGAGTCAGTCCCCAACCGATGGACATTTTGTTCGACGTCATCGTGTGCCACCTCTGGCCAAGCTCGAAGGTGCATGGGTTTTTAGCGCAGATTTGAAGTCCTCGGAAGCCATCTATGGTTTGGGTGAGAAGTGGGGCGGTTTGAATAAGCGTGGACAGCTAATTCGGTCTTACAACTCTGATGCGCTCGGTGTTAACGCCGAAATATCATACAAAAATACTCCCTTTATCTGGAGCCCCGAAGGTTGGGGTATTTTTAGTCACACGCCGAGTATTGTTACTCATGCCGTAGGACATGCGAGTTGGTCTCAACGCTCGTATGTCACGGTTGTCGAAGACCAACACCTGGATCTTTTTATTCTTGTCTGCGCTGAAGACGATAGCGACAACAAAGGCTTGTCGTTAATCCAGTCTTATACGAGTTTAACTGGCAGCGCTCCGATGCCACCAAGCTGGAGTGGTGGCGTAATTCTCTCTAAGGCTTACTATCAAGACCCCGCTGAATTGCTATCAGTAGCGCATGAGGTTCGCGAACGCGAGATGCCTTGCGACATCATTACGATAGATGGGCGTGCATGGCAAGACACCGATACGCGTTTCGCTTTTGAGTGGGATAAGTCACGTTGGCCCGACCCAAAAGCGGTGCTCGATGAGCTGCGAGAACTCAATTTTAAAGTGTGTGTATGGGAATATCCTTTGGTGTCGATTAACCATGAGCTATATACCTTGTTTGATCAAAATGGGTGGTTTCTAAAAGACAAGCGTACGGGTAAAACCTATCAATATGACTGGGACCAACAAGCGTTTGGTAAAGTGCTCTCGCCACTTCCAAAATCGGGCATCGTCGATTTTACACATCCTGATGCTTACGAGTACTGGAGAGACGCGCATAAAGATCTGTTTGATATTGGTGTCGACATGATTAAGTCTGACTTTGGTGAGCAGCTCGAGGATGACAATATGGTCGCTCATAATGGCGAGACAGGCGATCATTTGCACAACGCATACGGCTTTCTCTATAACCGTTGTGTCTATGAGGCAGCTGAAAAATATTCAGCAAATGGTCCTTTTTTGTTTAGCCGAGTCGCCTGGACAGGTTGTCAGCGCTACAACAGTCAATGGGGCGGTGACCCGCAAGCTGATTGGGAAGGCATGATTGGCAATATTCGTGGAGGGCTCTCCTGGGGACTATCAGGGGGGCCATTTTATGCCACTGATGTAGGTGGTTTTTATAAGGATACACGTGACGATGCGCTGTATGTGCGTTGGGCGCAAGCCGCTGTTTTCTCGGCACATTATCGTTTGCACGGCATAGGTCCGCGCGAGCCGTGGTCATATTCTAATGATGCAAACCAAGCGGTCATGTCTGCCCTGAAATTACGCTACCGTTTGCAAGCCTACTTACAAAATGCAATGCGCCAGGCGGTCGAGATAAGCATTCCTGTGCAACGTCCAATGGTGCTGGCGTTCCCCAATGAAAAACAATCCTGGGCGTTTGAAAATCAATTTATGTTTGGGGAAGACTTGCTTGTAGTGCCCTGTTTTGAAGCAACGGGAGATATCGAGTTTTATCTTCCAGATGGTGAATGGCAGCGCTTCGATTTGGATGCGAAGGGTGAGTCTGAAATATTTGCCGGCGGACGCGTTTATCAGCAAATATTGGATCTAAATGAAATTGCTGTTTTTGTTCGCAAAGGGGTATCAGTTCCGCTTAACGAGCCAGTCCTCAACACCGTCGATATACCTCTAGATAACGAAGGTATGTTCGAAATCAGCGAGTATTGGTCGAAAAATTAAAATAGATGGCGGTATCGCCACTGCAACAATTAAAGAGCCGTAAATCGGCCGAATAAGAATGGTGCTCTGACTGTTGGCTTTGGTGACTCTAGCCTCGGAGCACTTAAACCAGTGACACTGATTTAAGTCGTTCTGTGTCGCTCAAAAAGGAGTGATTATGCAATCGTCGCAACTAATGTTTACGCTTGGCTCGTGCGTGTTTTTTATGGCCCTAGTTGGCCTTATTTCGTATCTTAAGACAAAAGATAGCGTCGATGATAAAGATGGCTACTTTCTTGCTGGGCGGGGGTTAACTGGTATTTTTATCGCCGGCTCAATGCTGCTCACCAATCTCTCCGCAGAACAGCTAACCGGTTTAAATGGCTCTGCCTATCAGCACAATATGAGCGCAATGGCCTGGGAAGTCACCGCAGGGTTTGCCACCATAATCATGGCAATGGTGTTCCTTCCTCGTTACCTTGCCGGTGCGTTTACCACTTTACCTGGTTTCTTGAAAGATCGGTATGATGACGATGTGCGTCGATTAACAGTGGTCTTGTTTATGCTGGGCTATGGCCTGGTAACAATACCCTCTGTTCTTTATTCGGGCTCGCTTGCGGTCATAAAGTTATTTGATGTTCAAATGCTCACAGGCCTGGGTGACGAGGCTTCGATGTTTCTTACCGTGATTGTCGTTGGCTCTGTAGGGGCACTCTACGCGGTGTTTGGCGGCCTCAAAGCCGTTGTTGTATCTGACACTATTAACGGTATCGGGCTGCTCATAATTGGCATTCTTGTTCCAACCTTAGGCTTAATAATGTTAGGTGATGGCAGCTTTATGGCGGGCTTAACAACGATCGCGACAACCAATACTGAGAAGTTGAATGCTGTTGGCAGTGCAAGCGACCCGGTACCGTTTGGGACTATTTTTACTGGGATGATTTTGGCCAATTTGTTTTACTGGGGAACTAATCAATACGTGATCCAAAGAACACTCGGTGCAGCGAGTTTGGCTGAAGGTCAAAAGGGCGTTCTACTCTCCGGCTATTTTAAATTATTGGTTCCGTTCATGATGATGGTTCCTGGTTTGATTGCATTTCATCTTTATGGCCCGGTTGGCGAAACTGTTACTAAAATGGACTTAGCTTATCCGCAGCTAGTTAAAGACGTGCTTCCTGTGTACTTATCTGGGTTCTTTTTGGCTGTGCTCTTAGGTGCTGTGTTTAGTTCGTTCAACTCTTTACTTAATAGTGCCGCGACGCTCTTCGTATTAGATGTTTATCAGCCTTTAGTTAAGTCAACAATGAGCGACGCTCAACTTATAAAAATCGCTAAAATTGCTAGTGTCGTGATCGCGATATTTTCGTTTATTGCGGCGCCGCTACTTCAGTATGCAGAAGAGGGTCTGTGGCAAATTATTCGCGTGTTTACTGGGTTCTATAATATTCCAGTGATCGCTATAGTTTTAGTCGGCTTGTTTACAACCCATGTGCCGGCAATGGGCGCTAAAGTAGCGATTATTTTTCATGTCGTGGCTTACGGTTTGATTAAGTTTGTGTTTGATGTTGATCTGCACTTTATTCACTTGTATGCGGTTTTGTTTTTCATTGAAGTAAGCATTATGTTGGTTTTTGGAATGCTACAACCAAAGCAGGGTGGTACGCATTTCAAGCATCAACCGAAAGTTGATTTGACTCCTTGGCGTTACGGCTGGGCAGCAAGTTCAACCATGTTTGCCGGCATTATCTGCCTGTATTTATTATTCTCTCCAATCGGCTTAGTTGATGGCTTGTCGCCTTACTTTTGGTTATCAATTGCGGTGGTGTTGGTAGTCAATCTACTGATCTGTTTTTGGTCAGTTAAGGTTTACGATCGCAAGCTAGTTGAAACTGCATAACTTCAAATCATATATCTTATATAAGATATATGTTGATACAGCTGTCAACTATCGTTACACTCGAACGAGATAGGTAGCGATGGCTGTACTATTTCTTCGCGCTTTGTCGCTGTGATTTTCGACTACCTATCGCAAACGAATAAGCAAAAATGGAGAGAGAAGAGTTATGAAAAATAGCATTCAAATGCGTAGGGTAGCGATTGCAATCAATTCGCTGCTTATAGCAGGGTTAGCCGCGCCGGTTCATGCCCAGCAAGATGGTTTTCTAGAAGAAATTGTGGTCACCGCTCAAAAACGAGAAGAGAGCGTGCAAGACGTTCCGATTGCAGTGAGCGTACTTGGTGCTGATAAAATCGAATCAGCACATGCGGTCGGCCTTGAAAGTCTACAGCAGCTGATACCATCGGTGTCATTTCGAAAAGGTAATACCAACCGTAATTCCGCCGTCGTGGTTCGTGGTATTGGCACTATCTCATTTAGTACTGCTGCCGAGCCGAGTGTATCGACTGTGGTGGATGGAGTAGTCCTTGGCCGTTCAGGCCAAGCGTTTACCGATTTATATGATTTAGAGCGACTAGAGGTCTTGCGTGGCCCGCAGGGTACTTTATTTGGAAAGAACGCATCTGCGGGTGTTGTTAACTTAACGACAAAACGTCCGACTGAAGAATTGAGCGGCTCGGTTGATCTTTCTATTTTTGAAGATAACGAATACCGACTGAAAGGTCGTGTGTCTGGTTCTTTGAGTGAAAACGTTCGAGCTAGCTTGACCGCATTTAGTGGTGACTTTGATGGGTACATCACCAACACTTTTAACGGCGATACAATTCAAGGTTATGACCGTCAAGGGTTCCGCGGAATGCTTGAGTGGGACGTCAACGAAAATGTTGATGTTCTTGTAATCGCAGAAGATTACAGCGCTAAAGATGATTGCTGTGCTGATTTATCGTTGCTGCCTAATGGGCGTGATCCAAGCTCGCCAGCAAACCCCAATAGTGCAGGCATTGTAAATGGTGTCGCTGATCTAGACCTTGACCAACGCTTGGTAGATCACGACTTAACAACGCGCACTATTGATGATTCAACCTCGTTGTCAATTCAGGTTGACGCAGGCGTCGGTGATTTGACACTTACATCAATTACGGCCTACCGAGAGTGGGACAACACAGAGATTAGGGAAGGAGATTTCACGTCAAATGCAGGTGATATTCCGCTACCAGTAGACTTTAGTTCAACCTTTTTTCAGCTGCATGATATTGGCATTCAAAGCTGGTCACAATTCTCACAAGAAGTGCGTATCGCATCTGCAACTGATCAAGCATTAACCTGGCAGGCAGGAATATTTTACTGGAATCTAGAGTCTGATCGCAGCTTTCGCCGCGATGCGAGCTGCCAAGTACACCCTAATAACGCTGGCATTTTGGCAGCGAATCCGGGCCTAACTTGTTTGTCTACAGATATTGTTGCGGCGACTGCTGTGTTTGACACTGAGTTTGAAAACTTGTCAGTTTTTGGACAAGGCTCATACGCGATTAACGACCAAGTCGAGCTGATATTTGGCCTACGTTACACTGACGACGAAGTATCGTTTAATCACCGCAGGATTAATAATGACCCATTTGGTCGTCGTGGTGTTGGTGTGCGTGGTGCAGCAAATAACACCGATTTTAGCGGCCAAACTGATGATACTGATACGTCAGGGAAAGTTGGCTTAACTTGGGCAGCAACAGACTCAAGTTTGGTTTACGCCACTTTTTCTCAAGGTTATAAGGGCCCAGCATTTAACGTGTTCTACAATCAAGCGTTGGCAAACACCTTGCCGATCAGTTCTGAATCTTCTGAGCAGATCGAGTTAGGTTATAAATTGACAACAGGGAACCTGTTCGCCAATGTTGCGGTTTTTACTACTGATATCGAAAACCTACAGGCTAATAACATCGACACAAGCCTAGGCACTGCAACAACGACTTTGACGAATGCAGGTGATATTTCTACAGAAGGTATTGAAGTTGATTTTATCTGGCAGCCAAGTGAGAACTTTCAGCTAACAGGTGGTTTCGCTTCAATTGATGCTGAGATTGATCGTTTTAATTGTCCAGTTGGCGTTCCAGCAAGTGCTTGCACTGACCGTAGTGGTCTGGACGTACCATTTTCGCCTGATTTGAAGTACACCATCGGTGCTAACTACGTAATGGCGCTAAAAAGTGGGACTGAAGTAATCTTTGATGCTTCGTTTGTACATACCGATGAACAGGTTGCTGGTCTGCCAGCCAATAACGGTACAACAGCGCCCCAAGCCTTGTTACCAGAGTACGATATTATCAATGCAAGCATTGCGTTCTCATTTCAAGACGATAAGTATCGCTTAACTCTAATTGGTAAAAACTTAGGCGACGAAAGCTATGTAACCACGTTTAGCGGTGATGGTTTCCGCTATCAAATCCCAAGAGATGCTGAGCGTTATTTTGGCGCTTCGTTTAGAGCTAATTTTTAGTGATTGAACAATAGTCGTAACCATCATGAAGGGTCGCCATTTGGCGACCCTTTTTTACACATCATCTGTCGCGATCTCGAAAGCACTTTAATCAATCATGATCGGTGCCTATTCGCTCAAATCTGTCTTAGAATCGACGCAGCTTTCAAGCGTAATCTCATCGGCTTTTCCGGTTTCAACATAGTCTTCCCATGCTCTATCGAGAGCCGCTTGCTCGGCCGCGTAACAAGAATCAAAGTTCGTTTGGTAAACCGCTTTATGAACAACCCCGTGCTCATTTACCAAAAACGATAACAATATAGTAACTGTCTTCATATCCAACCCCGTGTGTGATATCTCCTAACACGTTAGAGCAAAATTGATCAAATTCCAATACGGTTTCAGACATTAAATCTTTAAAAATTGCAAATAAAACATGGGTTTATCGAATTTTAGATGTGTTGAAAATCGGACATTAGTGCGCGCGGCCTTTTCGTCATTAAGCCGACATTTGTCAACATTGGGCGAAGTGTACGTGGGTTTAGCGGTACTCTCTAAATTCGTCGGCGCATAGGTAGGTGCATAGGTAGATATAGCAAGCCGAGCTCGTATGCCGGACTTTGCGCGGAATTGTTTAACCGATAAAGAAAAGTGGCGGAGAAAGAGGGATTCGAACCCTCGATACGCTATAAACGTATACACACTTTCCAGGCGTGCGCTTTCGACCACTCAGCCATTTCTCCGCATACATAACTCTTGAGGTTTATGACCTCGAAAAAACTATCCATGTAACGCCCATCGTAATGAGCGAGTGGCAGGATAAACTAGATCTGTTCAGGGTTCAATTGCTTATTGTCTTACTGTGCAAACTCTTGTTTGCCATCAACCATGTGAATCGCTATTCTAGCTTGATGGGACCAATAGAAAGCCTAGTCGCGGCATTCCAATCTGTTAAACAGCTCGTGCGCTTTTGCTTGCGACATCTAGAGCTCATATTGGTGCTTGGCCTTATTATCATCGCGGCCATTCAATACTATGTACGTCCCCAGTCTCAGTCGTTAAGCGATATTCTAAAATCCGGCGAACTAAGAGTATTAATAGCTGATGAGCCGGATTCACAATACGTTTTTAATCGCCAACACTATGGTTTTGAGTATGAGTTGTTAGAAGCCTTCGCCGGTGACTTGGGCGTGGATCTTAACGTCGAAGTTGTGCCTTATGGTGAGCTTTTTACCTTACTCGACGCCGGGGCAGGCGATATTGCCGTCGGCGGTATTGTTGATTCTCCGTTTGTGCGGCGCGCAGCAACTCCGAGTATCGCTTGGTATAAGGCGCAGACTACTGTCGTCTACAGGCGCGGGACACAAAGACCCAAAAGAATAGATGACCTTGAGCGACATAAAGTATTGGCATCATCCCGATATTTTGAAATTGAAGCGTTAAAGAGTTTGAATATAGTCGATGATCACCGATCGGAGTACGCCTTACTAAGCGCAGTTGACCAAGGGAGTGAGGCATATGTCTTGAGTGTCAATTATCGGGCTAGAGCCGCCAAGCACTATCTTCCGAACTTAAATCGAAGCTTTATATTGCCTGATTTGCTCGATATTGTTTGGGCCTTGCCAAGGCGTGTCGATACTCCATTGCAAATTCGTTTAAACGGCTTTTTGGAAGCAGCGCTTGAGCAGAACCTGCCAACCGAGTTAGCTAACAACTATTTCAAGCTGCCAAAACGTTTATCGACTTATGATGCTTTGGCCGTACATAAGAAGATTGAGACCGTATTCCCAAATTTCGAATATGCATTTAAGCGCGCCGCTCGCAGGGGCGATATTGATTGGCAACTATTAGCTGCAATTGCTTATCAAGAATCTCGTTGGTCGAACGATGCCCGTTCTCCTACAGGTGTACGTGGCCTGATGCAGCTCACAACTGAGACAGCTGAAGCTCTTGGTGTTGACGATAGGCTAGATATGAACCAGAGTATCGATGCCGCCGCGCAGTACCTTAAACAACTAAGACGGCGCTTGCCTGTGCGAATAAAAGAGCCTCAACGCACTTGGTTCGCCGTAGGAGCTTATAATGTTGGGATGAAGCATATACTTGCGGCTTATAGAAAGGCCCGTGATCAAGGCTTAGACGAAACCCAATGGAGCACAATTAGCGGTTTGCTGCCAACATTGTATGGCAAGCCGTTCGATCGAGGAGTGCAAGCTCAAAAGTACGTCGAGCGCGTGCAAATTTTTACGGATATTATGCGTTTTTATGATTTACATCAAAGAAAGACTGAGGAGTTACAGGAAGGGGTTGTTGAGCTCGCGTCGGCAGAATAAACGACTACTTTAGCTAGCATAAGCTCGCTATAATCATCTCTGTCCTGTTTACCTTTATTAGATCATGTCAAAGCCTCAGACCTTTTTTCACGTTGGCTACGCTCGGGCGGCGTCCACGTTTTTGCAGAAGACCGTCTTTCCAGCGTTAACGGGTTTGCAATACATCCCTAGAAATAACTTTAGAGTTCGTGAAAGCGAGAAAAAGCGTTTCAAGGCTGACAAAATTCTTATGTCGCGCGAAGCCGGCGAATATATTGTAGATCGCTGCGATCGTGTAAAAGATGTGTTCGGTAGCAAAATCATTATTTCGGTGCGCCGGCACGACGCGCTAGCGGCCTCAACTTATCGTTTGTACGTAAAAAATGGAAATACTTTCCGCTTTACTCAATTTTTGGATATCGACAATAACAAAGGTGTCCGAAAGCTCGAAGACTTTACTTATATGAACTTGGTTCAGCACATTGAGCGGACAACCGGCACGAAGCCTTTACTGCTCATTTTTGAGGATTATATCAATGACCCTGATTTCTATATCGATACGCTGTGCGCTTACATGCAGTGCGGCGTAGACAAATCGAAGCTAAGTCAAAAGGCAGTACACAAATCGTATACTGACAAGCAGCTGCGTATTCGTCGCCAACTTGCCGATAAGTATCTACCTCAGGAACAAAATAAAGCAGCCTTAGATCAATCGCACATTGGTGATTTTACTAAGCTCAAGAGCATGAAAGACAACTTCATGATTCGAATTTCGGGCCTATTTATGCGACTGGCGCGCTTCGCGCCGGACTCTTGGCTTAATGACGAGCCGCTAATAGATCAGGCTCATATGCAGAGGGTTAGAGACCACTTTGCAGATGACTGGGTGGCTTGTTATGAGTATGTCGAGCAACAGAGCATAGAGCTTGGCATTGGCCGAAACGTGGCAATTAATGACTGACGTACGACAATGAGTAATAAATTTAATCTAAGCGATCTATCACTAGGTAAAACGACTGATTATCAAAGCTCTTATACGCCACAGTTGCTGCAAGCGGTCCCCCGCAGTTTGAATCGCGAAGAGCTTGGCTGTGTAGAAACACAGCCCTTTTTTGGTATAGATATTTGGCACGCCTACGAACTTTCGTGGTTAAACTCTAAAGGTAAACCTGTTGTGATGCTCGCTCGTTGCAGCCTAAGTTGCGCGACTCCCAATATTATCGAGTCAAAGTCGTTCAAACTCTACCTGAATAGCTTTAATCAGTCGCAGTTTGCGACTCAAGAAGAGGTCCACTGGATTCTCGAACGTGATTTATCAAAGGTTGCTGAGGGCAAGGTATCGGTTGAGCTAATACATGCCGATAATGTGAATGAATTATCTCCGGTGGCGCTGCCTGGCCTGTGTATCGATAATCTTGATATAAGCATTAACGAATATACCTTGAATCCAAATTTGCTGAAGTTGGCGAAAGGGGGCGATGTTGTGCATGAGACATTGCATAGTCATCTCCTTAAATCCAATTGTTTGATTACCAATCAACCAGACTGGGCGAGTGTTGTAGTCAGCTATACTGGCCAAAGGATTGACCATGAGTCTCTACTTAAGTACTTAATTTCTTTTCGCTCGCATAATGAATTTCATGAGCAATGCGTAGAAAGAATTTATTGCGATCTATTGGGCGCGTTTGAGCTTCAAGATCTGAGTGTTCAAGCTTTGTATACTCGCCGAGGCGGTTTGGATATCAACCCTTTTCGTGCCTCCAACACCGATTTGAAAGCACCTTTGATGCGAGTCAATCGACAGTAAATTGGTGTAAAGTGCTAATATGAATAAGGCCTTAGAGCAGCTACTCTAAGGCCTTTTTTACGGACTTAATGTTGAACTAAGCTCGGTACTGCGACAACTCTTTGCGAGCCACTTGCATTCTGTGAACCGCATCGGGGCCATCGGCAAAACGCAATGTTCGCATCTGCGCATACATGTCGGCTAACGGTGTATCTTGTGAAATGCCGGTACCGCCATACATTTGAATCGCTTCATCAATGACTTTTAGGGCCATATTTGGCGCAACAACTTTAATCTGCGAGATCCACGGCGCCGCGGCACTTGGATCACCTTGGTCCATCATCCAAGCCGCTTTTAGGCAAAGGAGTCTGGCTTGCTCAATACCGATACGGCAATCGGCAATGATGTCGTAGTTACCGCCGAGTTTAGCAAGTGGGCGGCCAAAAGCCACACGTGACATCGAACGCTTGCACATCAGCTCTAGAGCGCGCTCAGCTTGACCAATCGCTCGCATACAGTGATGAATACGTCCAGGGCCTAAGCGACCTTGGCTTACTTCAAAACCACGGCCTTCGCCTAACAGTAGGGCAGATTTAGGTACACGCACATTGTCAAACTTAAGGTGCATATGGCCGTGCGGAGCGTCATCGTGACCAAATACAGTCATCGCACGTTTCACCTCGATCCCGGGTGTATCGGCAGCCAGCACAAACATAGAGTGTTGAGAATGACGTGGCGCTTCATCTCCAGCGGTGCGGGCCATTAGAATATAGACCTCGCAGCGCTCATCACCAGCGCCTGACGACCAATACTTCTCACCGTTGAACACATACTCATCGCCTTCAAGCTTAGCCTCAAATTTCAGATTAGTCGCGTCCGATGAGGCTACATCGGGTTCGGTCATCAAATAAGCTGAACGGATTTTGCTTTCAAGAAGCGGTTCAAGCCATTGTTTTTTATGCTCTTCATTGCCGTAACGTTCAAGTACTTCCATATTGCCCGTATCTGGCGCTGAACAATTAAAAACTTGTGGGCCGAGCACACACCAACCCATTTGCTCTGCTAGATGAGCGTACTCTACGGTCGATAAACCATAACCATTCTCAGAATCGGTGAGCCAAAAGTTCCAGAGGTTTTGCTCTTTCGCTTTTGCTTGTAGAGTATTGATAATCTCATGTTGACGCTCACTCATTTTCCAACGATCGCCGGTTATGCCAACCTCTTGATGAAATTCAACGTCTGCATCGAGCACGTCTTCGCGCATTAGCTTGGTTACTTTCTCTAAAATCGGTTTCAGTTTATCGCTGACGCCTAAATCCATGCTCATTTAAATACCTCTTATTGGTCTTGTTTTAGTTCTTAATTATAAAATTATTTTACTGTATTAACGGTTTTACTTGTACCGAATTCACTGCTCGAATTAATAGGCAGTAAGCGCTACAATCGCCCCGCCATGATCAGGAACATTAATTAACAATGCGTATAGTACTCGCCCCAATGGAAGGCGTTGTCGATGCGCAGATGCGCGCAGTGCTCACTAAGATTGGTGGCTATGATCGATGCGTTACAGAATTTGTGCGCGTTACCGAACAACGCCTGCCAAATCATGTATTTAGGCGCTTGTGTCCGGAATTGGAGCAGGGTGGTACAACTCCATCTGGCGTACCTGTGTATGTCCAATTGCTCGGCGGCAATGCTGAGTTTATGGGCATTAACGCTGCAAGAGTTGCTAAGTTAGCGCCAGCTGGCATCGATATTAATTTTGGTTGTCCATCCAAAACCGTCAACAAAAGCGATGGTGGGTCAGTGTTATTGCGAGAGCCGAATCGAGTTGGTGATATTGTTAGGTCAGTACGCGATGCGGTTGACCCATCGATACCGGTTACGGCTAAAATACGCCTTGGTTTTAGCAATAGTGATCTTCTTGAGGAGATTGTTGAAAGAGTGGTGAACGGCGGTGCGTGTGAGCTAGCGATACACGCCCGCACTAAGGAAGATCGCTATAAACCGCCCGCTTACTGGTCGGCTGTCGCAGCTGTTTCTCAAAATGTATCGTTGCCTGTGATCATCAACGGCGAAATTTGGAATGCCGAGCAGGCTCAAAGTGCTTTAACTCAAAGTTTGTGCAGTGACTTAATGATTGGTCGTGGTGCAATGGCATGCCCTGATTTAGCAGCTAACATCAAAGCTAGCTTAAATGGTCTTAGCTATTCCCCGTTGGAATGGCCCTATGTACTTAGCTTGGTGATTGAATATCTACAAACCACGAAGAACAAGCACCCCATGTTTGTAAGTAACCGCTGTAAACAATGGTTAGTATTTCTGCAAATGCACTACCCTCAGGCTAAGCACGTTTTTCAAAAAGTAAAACGCTTGAAAGAGGCGGGAGAAGTGCTTAGCGTGCTTGAAAAGATGCTTGAAATGTCAGATAAGTCATTAGATAGCGCTTAGCGGAATCTGTCAGAACCGTACGTGGACATACTGCAGCTCAACACGTAGTATCGCCTCATGCGAGAAAATGCAGACAAGCCCTCTTTGGCCTATAAATTGTGGATGTCCTGCTCCTTGACTGCGTTCTTTGCATTGTCTGCTATGTCGCCTTTTATTTAGCGTTTCCAATATCAGTTCTCTAAGCCTAGTCTCCCAAACCTAGAGCTCCAATATCAGTTTTATAGAACTCTCTAAAGTAAGGTTATTGATTTAGTTTGGATGCGTTTTGAAGCCTATTCGAGTCTGTTTCTCACCGTGAACACCGAAGCATAAATTGATCAAAGAAACTCTAGAATATCGCCTTGAATGGATTTTTAGGTTTTATGAGTTTGTTGAGCAAATACTGAATTTATAGCGCAGATCCCCTAATTTTCTACAGTGCAAAGTACGACTTTACTAGCGAGATTCAAAAACGGTTTAGCGAAGGCAAGCTAAATCGTTTAGAATTTTAGATCTACTACCAAAACGCAAGAAAATAAGGCAGCACTATGGGTGAGATTTACGTTGAATATGAATATTGGTTTGCTGCGTTTCAGCTAGTATTAGCAATGCTTGGTATGGGCGCAACTTTAACGGTATCAGACTTTGCACAAGTCCTTAAGGCGCCCAAGTCTGTGACTATCGGCACGATGATGCAGCTAGTATTTGTTCCCTTGGTCGCTTACTTGTTTATACACGTAGCCGGAATAATGGGTGGCGTTGCGGTCGGCATGGCTTTGATTGCTGCAATTCCGGGTGGCACAACCTCTAACATTTTCACCTACATGGCTAGAGGCAATAGCCCTTTATCTATCTCAATTACCGCAATAACAACTCTTGCTTGTTTGGCAACAACACCGCTTATTTTAAAGCTATTGATCACCGAATATTTACCTGCAGACTTTGCAATGCCAACAGCTCAAATTGTGAATGATATTGCACTGACACTGCTGTTGCCGCTAGCGATAGGTATGTTGGTGTTGAGAGCAGTTCCAAGCATTGCCGAGCATTTTTCAAAGTGGTGTATTCGGCTATCTCTTCTCGGTATCGCGCTAATTATTGTCGGTTCCTCGAGCGCAGGCCGCTTAAATATAGAGGCTTTCGGGGGAGATAATGTAATGCTAGTAATCGCTTTCGTTATTGCCTTAACCATCGCTGGATGGCTCGTACCTAAAGTGTTAGGTCTAGTGAAGTCAGACGTCACGGCAATTCAAATGGAAGTTGTTGTTCGTAATGTGAATCTTGGTGTTTTAATAAAAGCATCAATGTTTCCGGTTGTTGCGGGGGCGTCTAACTCCATTGGGGACATGGTGTTGTTCACTGTATTACTCTATGGTGCCGTGCAAATGCTCGTCGCTGGAGTCGTGATTTTTGCCTGTCGGCGCGCTCAAGGTTGATGAAGGACTGTAACGCTTGTGGTAAGTGTTGTATAAAGTACGGCGGCGGACAGTTAGCTGCATCATCGGCCGACTTAAAACTCTGGGCTAGTTTTCGCCCCGATATAGATGCATATGTAAGCGATGGAGAAATATGGTTCGACCCTCATAGCCAATCTCCACTGGATCGATGTCCTTGGCTCAAAGTCGATCCAACATCGCCGTCAAAATATCTTTGTGAGATCTATTTCGATCGACCAGAAGACTGTCGAGCTTACCCGATGACCATTGCTGATATGCTCAACGATGAGTGCGAAATGCTCGAGCCGCGCGATTTAAAGAATTTGAAGCAAGCTGAAATTGATTTGAAGAAAATTTATTAAGGCCTAATTACTTCTATGACGTTCTAAATTTATTTAGGTTTGTGCTCTTCTGGCATGTCCAATTAAGGCCCAAAAGCGAGGTTCTAATTTGGCTTGTATTTTAGGTTCTGCGCCGGCATCACAAAGCCATGCGATCTTGAACTGTTCGATCTGACGTTCTAGGTTTGACTGTGTGCTCCCGAGTCCTTTATCACTCATTCGTTGCAATTGCATCTGCATACGCAAGGGTTTGTCTTGCTCTGGGCTTTCCTTGTTGAGCAATATTTCGAGCCTGATACACATAAGTCGTCTTTCATTGTTTGCGGTTTCTCGAAGCGGGGCGCTAATCGCGTCGAGTCTAGTTTTGAAGCGCTTTTCTAACTGTGCGTCTTCAATGCAAATACTTTGCATTTTTGATTCCGCCTCAGATGCCTTGGTTTGATCGTTTTCGTAGAGCGCTTTTTCAATCTCACCGCATAGCTCGGCCTTAGTGCGCAGCTGAGCGAAAACGCGGTCTCTGTTTTGCGTGATGATTCTATCGCGCGCGCGACTGTAGTTTTCTCGTGATCGCTGGAAATCCGCATGAATCCGGTTTACTAGTTTTTCGGGCAGTTCTTTTGGTAACTGCGGCAGCTCGGCAAAGTCAGTACAAAGCTGCTCAAACTTTGGCTCGGAGCTGGAAAGTTGTTTAGAGTGGTCTGCTAAATCATTGATCTTATTGATTATGTTTCGATATGATGTGATTTCTAAGTCTTGTTGTTCACGTGCTTCAGATCGCGCATTCTGTACCTTCTCGAACATAGCATCACATGCGGCTTTAAAGCGTTTCCAAGCCGCTTGATCTTGTTTGCGGCGGGTAATGCCCACTTGTTTCCAACGGGTCTGAAATAGTTGTAATTTCTCGATTGCCGATTCGTCGACCTCGCTGTTTTGAAGGGTTTCGACCTGTCGAATAAGTGTTTCTTTTTGCTTTAGATTAGCATCATAGATTACATCAAATTTATCGAGGACTAATTGTTTGGCCGCGCTGAATTTTTGCCATTGTTTCTTGCCAGCATTTGGATCGACATTCTTAATGGCGCGCCAATCGTTACTAATAGTTCTAAGATCTCGATCTATTTGTTTCCAATCTGGCGAATTGTCCCAATCGGTTTCCTTGTAAATGGCTTCGACTTTGCTTATTAAGGGTTCTCGCCGTGCAAGGTTTGCTTTTTGGATCGCTTTTCTCTCTTCGAAGAATACGGCGCATGGCTCGTAGGCTTTGTCAGCCGCCAGCTTGAAACGATCCCAGTAGTGGTCCGATACATCTGCGTGGCCAAGCTCTTTCCACTGATTTTGCAGTTGAGATATCAGCTTTGCCTTTTTATCTGGTTTGGCTTCACTGGAGATCAGCTTCTCCATAGCATCGCAAAGCTCGACTAACTTAGGTTCTATCGCAAAACTTTGCCAGTCGTTCATTTTAGCAACAAGATCAGTTGCTGATGCAATTCGCTCGGCTAACAATTTGCCATCTCGACCGTCATAATGACTTGCTGCTTTGGTGGTGGCCGACAGCTCATGCCGAGCTTTTTTGAGGTCGCCTTTATTTGATGTTCCAAGTAAGCGATTAATACGTTTATGGAGAGCGTCTAGGTTTTTCTTATAATCTTTTCGGGCAATCGCAACATTGCGTTTTTGTTCTTCAAGGAAGTTGTTGATCGCGGGCAGGGCGTTCAGCTCGGGTAAAGCTTTTGGCCAACTTAGTTGCTTGAGTTGAGCGCCGGCGGCTTTATAATCTTCGTACTCAACTGACTCTAATAATGATGCGAGACGAGATAAAGCCTGCTGGCAAGTAATAAATTGATCGGATACATTGGCGCTCGCACTCTCTGTGGCATTTGACTCCAACCAAACAGCTAAGGCCTCGCCTAATACGGTATTGATACTTAATCGCTCCTGACTAAGTTCGGCTAGATCAAGCGATGCCAATGTCGAGCTATATCGATTTAGGTTTTTGGCTACTTGTTCTTGTTTCTGTTGACGTTGTTCGTTCTCAACTTGATTATCCACCTTTCCCTTGGCGAGCTTTTTCGCGGCTTCGAAACGCATAGCATAGTCGGACGGTGGAGTGCGTTCGAGGCTTTGCCACTTGCTAATGTAGGCTTTAAATTTGGGTTTGAACTCGCTGCGCCATAGAGGGTGTTCGGCTATAAACTCTAGCTGCTCGCAGAGTGTTTTCGCCTCTTGAGCGGTTGCCTCGCGCAGCTTCTGTTCTTGGCGAACTTTGTCTAACGATGTTCGAATAATTTTCTCAGCACGTTTGTCCTTTCCCTTTAGTTCTTTTCGAGCGCGCTCCAACGCATCTACGTTGGCCAGGTTCTCAGCAATGAATGAGCGCGTATCAGCGTAACGTGTGCCGGCAATAATGGAGGCCTTCTGTATGTCGCTAAAGCCCGTGATGAGCTCCTCTCGAAGTTCTTTGAAGGGCGCATTTTGCGCTAGCAGCTCACAGTATTCTTGCAGTTCATCTACAGTATGCGTGCCTCTTACATTGGCTAAAACTCTCTTTAATGGTTCTACGTCGTTTTCATTTTCTAAGCTAATTTGCTTGCAAAGGGATAGCTTGGCGGTTTGTTTTGTTGTTTGGTCATTTTGATCGAGGTAAACCGCAAATAGGGTCGCGGGGTTGGTGATTTTCTCAATACAAATCTGCCTCACAGTTTGCGACGGGTCGCTTAAGGCTAATTGCTCAAAGATATTTTGATTATCCGCTTTCTCGCTGCTCATTTTGACAATAGCTAAACGGCGCTTTTCGGTTGATTTGCTTTGCCAAGCCGGCTTTAGTAGGCCATTGAGCATGGTCTAACTCCTTTCGTTCTCGCACTTGTCGTCACTCGCGAATTACTTGCTCGCGGTGAAAATTGAGTTTAGGTTTGCTTCTTGCTTACACAAGAGATTTGCTTTGTAGTTTAGCAGCTTATGGTCGAACAGCTAAGGCAAAATATTGCTAGTTGTTGTAGACTACGCTTGTCCAATTAGTACGAAGGCTGGTGCGCTAAGGCATCACACTAACCATGAATTTCTTATCTCAGTTTTACGCCGAGCTAGACGATAGCGCTATCGTGATCACTGCATCCCAAGGCAATGATTTTGCCAAGAATATTGCGGATGACTTTAACCCAATTCACGACACTGATTCGAAGCGATTTTGTGTTCCAGGAGACTTATTGTTTTCTATCGCTCTACAGCGATATGGCCTGCATCAAAATATGTCCTTCAGCTTTCGCGAGCTAATTAAAGCAGAAACAGTTCTTAGTTATCCTCCGCAGACAGGTGCTGAGGCGAGCTTTGACGTGATTTGTGATCGTTCAAAGCCGGTGTTAGGGATCGAGTACGGTGGGGAGGCGTTAGACCGTAGCGATATGATAGAACAGCTTATACGTAGTTATGTGATTTTCTCTGGTCAGAACTTCCCGCATATTTTGGTGCCATTAATGAAGCAGCACAATGTGATGATTAATCCAGCACGGCCGCTCGTTATTTATGAAAGTATGTCACTAACGTTCGATACACTGGATTTTGAAAGTCTGAGTGTTGAATTGGCTTCTACCGAGTTAGAGGTTCTTGGTAAGCGGGGCAATTGCCTATTACACTTTGATATCAACGACGGCACTCGAAAAATCGGCACTGGCTTCAAACGGTTAGTGTTAAGTGGTTTACGCGAATATCAGCAGGAGTCGATTGATTCAATGTGTGAGCAATACTTTGCCAGTAAGGCAGCCAATAGCAAGGTGGCTACTTAGCAATACGACTGCTGCGACCATCATAAAGGGCTTCATGTTTAAGCCCCTAGTAAACTTTGGCCACAAACTCGCACTACATTTCCGTTAAGACTACTCGATGCAGGGCTTGCGAACCAAGAAATAGTCTCGGCAACATCAACTGGTAAACCGCCTTGGCTCATAGAGTTTAAACGTCGACCTGCCTCACGAACCGCGAAGGGAATCGCTGCAGTCATCTTAGTCTCGATAAACCCTGGCGCAACCGCATTAATCGTGATGTCACGCTCAGCTACAATAGGAGCCATGCTTTGCACCATACCGATAACGCCAGCTTTTGAGTAAGCGTAATTACTTTGGCCTCGATTGCCAGCAATACCTGAGATAGATGATACGCAAATTATGCGTCCACCATTGTTAATTGAGTTAGACGCCAATAAGGCGCGATTTATTTTCTGTTGAACGCTTAAGTTAATATTGATTACCGAGTTCCATTGCTCTGCTGACATTCTCGCGATGGTTTTATCGCGAGTAATACCGGCATTATGAACCACAACGTCCCATGCTTGCTTTTGGGTGGCGAATTCAATGAGCTTTTGATCAGCGTTAGGCTCATTGAGGTTTAGCTCAATTGAGTTGGCGTCTAAACGGCGACAAATCGCATTTAGAGCGTCGCTAGTTTGCGGAATATCTAGACAGGTCAGTTCAGCACCATCGCGAGCTAGCACCTCTGCTATAGCGGCACCAATACCTTGAGATGCACCGGTGACTAGAATTTTTTTGCCGGCTAGAGGTGTTGACCAATCAATCGATGTCATCGAGCCAGCGCTGTTAGCCGATACTCGGACAACTTGGCCTGAGACATAGCTAGATCGGGCAGATAATAAGAACCTTAGGGTCGATTCAAGGTTATTCTCGGCCCCCGATTCGACCAGAACAAGTTGCACCGCAATGGCTTTGCCAAGCTCCTTGGCGAGTGACCGACTCAAGCCTTCAAGGGCGCGTTGGGCAATCTCTGCTTCAGGGCTCGCGCAGTTTGAAGCCGGCCGGCCCAAGATCACTACTCGGCCATTACCTTTTATGGACTTTACGGTCGAATTGAAGAAGTCATAAATTGTCTCTGATTGAGCACTGTTGTTTAGCCCTGTGGCGTCAAAAATAACCGCTTTGATGCTTTCACTATCAGTCCAGGGCTGACGATCAATCGGCGCAGGGAATGAAGGATGGCATCGAATATCGGCATCCATGTTGTCGAGCGGCCTAAGTATCATATTTAATATAGAGTGTGAACAAGCTGCACCGATTAGAACTTTTCCGTCAATCCCTTGTTTTTTCGAGTTGTGGCGCTCTAGAACACGAGGCTGCGGTAGGCCGAGCATTGAGCTTAGTTTGCTGCCAAAGGGCTTATTCACAAACTTGAGATATGAATCATTCATGTCAGAAATCTTTGATTTAGTGAGTTGAGATATTCACGCAGCCGACTGGTGAGGTCTGACTACGCGAGAATATCTTTTCTCGAATTATAGTTCATCTGACGAGCTGCCCAGAGAAAGTTAGGTCGAAGTGAACCTAATACCCAGCTTTAGACACATACAGGGTAATTAAATAATGACCTTAAATAGGATAATGTTCTATGAAATTGACCGCGAATTCAATTCTTCACCGCTCTAGATCAGTCTTCGTTACAGCGATTTTCGCATGCTCATTTCTGAGTAACTCATTTGTCGCAAGCGCTGCAGGCGGTGGTGGAGGCGGTGGCGGTGGATTTAGTAGCCCAAGCCACACTGGCCCCAGTTTTGACCCAGTGGCAAAGTATCAAGAAGGCATTACCGCACTACAAAGTGGCGAAAATCGAAAAGCAGAAAAAGCATTTCGTAAGGTGATTAGTGTGAATAAAAAGCATGCTAAATCTCAATATTTCCTTGGCTTAGCACTCTATGAGCAGGAGAAGTTCAAAAAGGCGAAGAGGCCGTTCCAAAAGGCACTCAGATACGACGATAAGTTATTCAGTGCGCATGGCTATCTTGGCGTGATTTTTAAGAAAACAAATAAGGCAGAAAAGGCTGAGTCACATCATCAATCGCTACTCAAGTTAAAAGCCGAATGTGGCGAATGCAAAGACAAAGCTAATATTGAACGCGCCTTGATGAGGCTCAATGAGCAAGCTCAACAATCGCGTATCGAGTTCAATACCACACTAGAGGCTGGTGATAAGGCGTACATTGACGCCGTGTCGCTGATTAACAAAGGCGAATATCAGCAGGCTTTATTGTCGCTAGAAACCTCTGCTGATGCATTCGGCCCGCACCCAGACATACTAACCTATCAAGGGTTCGCTAATCGTAAGCTAGGCAACAAAGACTTGGCTTTGGAATTTTATCGGGCCGCTTTAGCCGTAGACGCCGAGCACCGCGGCGCAAACGAATACTTAGGTGAGTATTATGTTGAAGTGGGTCAGATTGATATGGCCAAAAAACAACTCTCTAAACTAGAGTCAATATGCAGTTTTGGTTGCGAAGAAGCTGAAGAATTACGTCGCTGGATTAACGCAGCCTCGTAATTTTTGAATATAGTGCTTATCCTGAGGCAACGGCTGGCCCGCACTCTGCATACCATGTCGAAGGCCGGTAATACCACGTTCTTAAAATCCGCCGCTGCGACGTTTATGCTCCGCACTGTGGCAGTCTTTATGTTTATAGGAGCTGTCGATACCGGGCATGCGCTCGAGGATAGAGCACCCTCCGAACTTACCTGGTTTAGAACCACAGATGCTCAGATCAACTCACTAGTGAGTCGACCGCGGGAATGCTTGAAATCCCCTGTGTCGGCGGATATTCGACTTGGCCGCTTAGCTTTTAATAGTCCGCGACTCTTGGGCGGTCAGGCTGGGCGGATGGGACTAAGCTGTGGCTCCTGTCATCGCTCTGGTAGAGGTAATGAAGATTTTTTTATTGAGCAGCTGTCTGATCGCATAGGCACAGCCGATATAAGTCATCATTTTTTAAGCAGTGCCGGAGGTGATCAAGTTTTTAATCCCAAGCCCATCCCTGATCTTGCCAATCGGTTCGCGCTCAAAGTGCAAAACCCCGACTCTGAGGCTTTTTCAGAACTGCTGGTACGTTTGATTGAAATAGAGTTCGATGGGCAGGCGGCAAATGAAACGGTATTCGAATCTATTCGATCGTATTTGCGTGCTAACGACATCAAGCATTGTGCTAAACCGTACGTTGACGAATCGAGATCTTTGAGCAGCGATTGGATACTAATCGAAGATGGAATTAGTGTGCTCAAAACCGTCTCGGCACATAATTCGGCGTTAAATCAATCTGCGATAACTACGTTTGTTGCCTCCTCAATGCGCGCTCAGCTCGAACGCTTCTATCGCTTGTACTCTATAGAGCCCAACTCAGCTTTAGATCGTGAATTGAAGTCGCTAAGTTCGGCATTGCAGCGAAACTTTATGTCAAATGAAGGTTCGTACACGACAAAGGGTAGTGCAAAGCCTCTGGCTGCTAAGCTCGATATATTGTTACCGCGTTTCATCACGCTAAAACAGCACTTGCAGCGCCTAGAAACAAATTCCTACTATAATCAGAAACTCGCTAGTCAAGCCTTGATGAAGCAATAGCGATTAGTATAAGTTGCTATCTCAACTTAACTCGATGGTCGCGTACATGCTAAGAAGCTGGAAGTTCATATCGCTAGTTACCGTGGTGCTCTTAGGGGCTGCATCATTACACGTTCTATCGACTGTTAAGAATGTCGCCAATGCTTATTTATACGCTTACCCATTGGTGTTGATGGCCGAATCTAAGCGCGCTTACCTGAATCAAACTGGGAATGATGATCAATCCACTACGAATAGGTTTCGACATATTCGAGACTTTCCTGATCACTCGTTTAGAGAGGTTGTTCGTCCAAATAACGACACTCTGTATAGTGTTGCTTGGCTTGACCTAGACCGAGAGCCAGTGATTCTAAGCGTGCCAGATACTAAGGGCAGGTATTACGTAATGCCGTTTATGGACGCGTGGACCAATGTTTTTGCCATGGTCGGTAAGCGCACAACAGGTACTCAGGCTGGCAGCTACGCGATTGTGGGGCCAAACTGGAAAGGTTCCTTGCCGCAAGGGCTCCGCGCGATTGCGGCACCAACACCATCAGTATGGTTAATTGGACGTATCCAAACTAATGGCGCGGACGACGTCGCCGCGGTGGCTCAATTGCAAGCCAAGTTTACTCTTACCACACTGAGCCGTTGGGCTGAAGACCGCAATGAGGCATCAACGGTTGATGCCTCCGTTAAAAAAGGGCTTAGATTGGCTAGCAGGTCTAAGCTAACCAAAGAAGATAGCTTAGGCCCGATGGAAAAAGTTGACTCCTATAGCGCTAATGAGTTTTTTAAACAGTTCGCTCGATTAGTAGCCAAGCAGGGCGCTTTAGAGTTTGATGAAGATGCGCTTACCAATATGCGCCGCTTAGGCTTGCTGAGCGAATCATTAAAGCTCGATGGTCGTTTTGAGAAGCTCGGGCCAATCGATCAACTCATCTATACAGCTGCGATCACGATAACTCAGAAGAAATTGGCTGATTCAATTCGAGCGCCTCGATCGCTCGAGAACGGGTGGTCGGTGCATCGATCAATCATTGGGGATTATGGCGATAATTATAATTTTCGCGCGGCCGTTGCCAAAATAGGTTTGGGGGCTTTACCCATTAGGGAAGCGGCGTACCCGAATGCAAAAGTTGATAAAAACGGGGATCTTCTGGATGGAGGATTGGTAGGTGGACGCAAGGCCTATCGATTGCATTTTGAAGCAGGAGAATTGCCTCCGGTTAACGCCTTTTGGTCATTGAGTTTGTACGATGAGCACGGCTACTTTATTGAAAACCCGATAAACCGGTACGCAATCGGAGATCGGGATAAATTGCATTACAACGCTGATGGCTCTTTGGACATTCTTATTCAAGCGACCAAGCCTGACGACACTACTAATTGGCTTCCAGCCCCATCGCAAGCCTTTGCGCTTACCATGCGCTTGTATAGCCCGCAAAAGCGCTTCCTTGATAAGGCGTGGACTCTACCGCCCGTAGAACCCTTGAATTAATCGTCTGACGAAGAGCCTAATTAAGATGATTTGAGAGACCCTAGCAACAGCCCTAAACCGCCTACAGCTAGTACCAATATAACAATCAGATCGAAAGCGTCCATCGACTGAAAGGTAAATTGTATCGATGAAATCACTCCGAACACCAAGGCGACCAAGGAGCCTCCAGTGAGTAACCAAGATAGTGGGTTTTTAGCGTTGTAGAACAACATGCCGACACCAAACATGAACGGGATCATGATCATTCCACTGGTTACACCGTAGTTGCCAACGCTATAGAGCCTCGCACCAAAACCGTAATGAGTATAGACGTTAATCGAGCTGAGTAGCAGGTACACGCCTCCACATAACATGATTAAACCGATAAGAAATTTTCCTGTTCCACCTGATGTACCGCCTGCGCCTCTCATAGATTAATCCTTTTGTTTTGTTTTTTTCTTAGACATTAATTGGCCAATTCTGAGCGACATCAGGCGAATATTCAAGTCATTATGGTTTAGCGAACGAGAGCTCATTTTAAATAACTGTGCCTAAGGCTCCAGTAGAAAATCGCAAGGCAAAGGATAGCGATAGCACATGCCCAGAAGAATTGACCACCGATCAGGTGTTGAGCAATTACCGCACTGTCCGAGTGTCGTTGGGCGCCGCCTACGTTCACTGAGCTTGAAAACAGATACCGCAGAGTTCTGGTAAACGTATCAACAAGCATATGCACGCCGATAAATTGAATGACAAAGTGTTGAAGCATAGCGCTGCCTTTGCGTGCGATAAGTAAAAGGCCGGCGCCCATCGGTAACATAATGATGAGGCCAAAACCTGATCTAAGCCATAGCACGCAGCTAAGAAGAATAAACAGACTGAATATGAGCAACACTCTTGATGATGCTGTACGCGATTTACCCGCGACTATGAACATCCCACCAAGCACAGCAGGTGCTACAAGTCCACCTCCGGCGATGAAAGCTTGCCGCCAACCAGGAATAGTCTGCGTACGAGCTAGTCCTGAGGCATTTTGATAGAGCTCAATATTGAGAAGTTTTCCGCCACTGAGAATTGCCGCTATCCCGTGCCCCATTTCGTGCACAAAAGTTGTAACAATAACGAAAGGCCATTGTATGAAGTGGCCATACGGAATGCGGCTAAGAAGTAAAAATAACAAAGCCGCGAAAATAAGAACCAGTAGTCCGTGGGAGTTACTTTTAAGCATCATTATTTTTACTCGTACGCGGTTTACGTGAACCAAGTGTTCATCTAATGCACGATTTTAAATGTTAATCTGGTCTTATGCTAATTAGAAGTACTCATCAACGATGAACTTCATAGCAATCAAATAGTTAGCTTTCTAAATTGAAGGCGGACAGTAAACCATCAAAGGAATCACAATAATGCGAAAAACCCTACTATTAACTGCGGCGATGCTCACATCAATGTCAGCAAACGCTCAGGAATCAGACTTAGCCCTTGCGCTCAAAGAAGCGATGAAATCTGAGATTCGAACCGAAGCCGAAATTGATCGTGATAGAAACCGGCGTCCTGTCCAAACACTTGAATTCTTCGGTATCACCCCTGAGATGAAAGTATTAGAGCTGATACCCGGTGGCGGGTGGTATACAAAGTTACTAGCGCCTGCACTACGCGAAAACGGCGAGCTGCATGTAGCAATTGGCACGTCGCGCGTTAAGTCTAATTTATTGACAATGCCTGGAATGGACAAGATCAAGGTGCTTGAACCAAAAGTGGAGATTGACGAAGGTGAAGAGTTCTTGCGAACGATTAATGAATTCACTTTGAGCGAAGGGAATTTTGATGCTGCGCTGACATTTAGAAATATGCATAACTTTGACGCAGCTGGTCGTAAAAATATTAACGATGCTGTATTCAAGGCCTTAAAAAAGGGGGGTATTTACGGAATCGTAGACCACACCCGCCGCCACATGGAGCCTATAAGCTCTGAAAACCGTCGTCGGGCTGATCCTGTAACCATCATTAAGGAGTTGTTGGATGCCGGTTTTGTGTTCGAAGCTTACTCTCCACTGCACCGTAAACCCGATGATGAACTGCGTTATGAAGTAGGGCGAAAGTCGGTTACTGGAAACAGCGACCGCTTTACCTTGCTGTTTAAAAAACCGTAGCGTCGTTATTTTAGTCAATGGTCTTAATAACGCCATTGGCTAAAAAGCTTGTAGCGAGCCCTATAGCCGAACAGCTTTTAGACATTAGCGTTACATATCAATAATAGTTGTTGGTAGAGCTTCGTATGATGCATATAAAAAAAGCGGTATTGCTGTTAAGCAATACCGCTTTGAATATTAGCCGCCTGTGGGGGGGGTGTAGGGTGCGGCGACTAGTATTACCTAGGCAGATAGTCTTATATTCTTGCGTCCAATGAGGTGGGGGTTACCGATACGCGTGAACTTAGCTCAGCTTTGAGTTTTTGTTGTATTACTTTCTTAACTTCGCAGGCACATCCGCCGCACACGGTGCTAACTGAGAGATGCGATTGCATATCTTCAAAAGAGCAAACACCAGTGTCAACCGCGTCTCGAATTTGGTGGTCTGTGACCGCTTTACATAAACAAACAAACATAATTTCTACAAAGTTAGCTACTGCTAAAACTATCAATGTAGATAATCTACCATCAAGGGATATCAATGTAAATGCTAACTATTCGCATTTGCATTAATTTTTTTGGTTTTAATAGTGATAAGTGGGTCTAGGAGTGCTCCTTTACTAAACTTCGGTGCAGAACCTCTATTAGGAATGCTGTGTTTAGGCCAAAAAGAACCAGGCCATTTGCGGCGATCATACCAGAGAGTATGCGCCATTCTTGAGGTAAGGTTAGGTCGCCAAAGCCCAGAGTTGTAAATGAAACCATTGAAAAGTATAGAGATTCTTCGAGGTTTTCAAAGCAACCTAACAGCTGAAAGAAGCCAGCCCATATCCATATGGCGATACTTAACGCCGCTAGCAACCAAAGCGTAGCGAGAGATAGTACGAATACAACTGGTAGTGTGCCGTCTGAGCTAGCTGACGCTGATTTTTTAGTGCTGATTACCTTAAGTCGTTTGATGGCAATTTTTATAAACCAAATCTGCACTAGTATGGTAATTGGAATTACCATAGAGCCCAAAAATATTTGACCGAAAATACTATTCATTGTCGATGTTAGGAGAAATTGTTTGTTGGCCTCTGTCTCGATCTGTTAAGGAGTAGCGCCTAGATTTTTACTTTGGGTTTGCTGCTCACCATCACAATATTGTTCGAGGCTATCACACCATGAGTTGGGCTCACCATTGTTCATATCATTACGCATTTGGCGATAGGCGGCTGTGTGCAAATAGACTTCTCTACGTAGTTCGTTGAAGTAACTAATCGGTTCCATACCTTTCACGCCATGCCAAACATTAAACGACATAGCTTCGCACATATTGTTTTGAGCAGCCGTATCAAAGTTCTGTTTAGGTATGTGAATACGTGCTACTGGCACAAACGGAGACGCGTCTTCCGACCACTCAACGGTTGGGTCCTCTATCGGCATACGCGCGCCGGGTTTTTTAAGTTGAATCGAAAATTGAAAGCACGCATCTTGATTACTTAAAACTTTTTTCATTGCTTCGCGCAAAAAATTAGGACGAGAATCGTCCACGCCAGGGGCTCGGTAGTTTTCACAAGTTTGCGCACTATACTTAATTTTATTCGGCCCTAAATTGAACGGTGTCATGCTGAAATAGTTATCAGACAACGGTGTCGGTGGCGGCGCTTTGCGAGTGCCAAGCGCGATGTAGAGTTGTCGTAGGCGCCACTTAAACGGATTAATATAATGAGGTCCAAAGAAATAGCTAAAGGGAGAGCCACGTTCGACTGCCGTTTCAAGGTCTCGATAGTCTGCGGTTGAGCGAATAAAAAAAGCAGGTGAGTTAATCATCACGAAGTCTTGTGTCTTCCCCGAGTACTGTGGGGGAAGAAGTTGCTCGCCCTCTACGTTCATTACCTTAATGGCCATGCCGCGAGCATCCTTTTTAGTATCGACTACGGCAGGAACACTGCCATTTGAAAAGCGAATCCATGATTGGTACTTACCAGGTTTACTGAAAATACCATGATTGTACGTCGACTGTGATTCGAACACTTCAAAAGTCGCACGCACACAGCCATGCGCTTTAGAGTGGGCATCGCGTTGAAATTGTGGAGTGCGTTCCATCGTAACAATCTTGCGTACAGATTCAACGATGGCAGCGGTTTCGGTGCGTCGATTAGCCTTGCCTAGTGGTGTATTGTCAATGAGTCCGGCGTCAGGCGCTCGAAAAGCGCCTACTAACATTTGACCTGCGAACACAGAAACAAAGAGTAGCGCATAGAGCAACACCAAGACCGTGATTACTTTTAGGGCTTTTATTAACATTAGTAGCTACTCTCTGCGTTTTCTGGCCATTTGATATTGCCACACTGGGCTTGTGACGCTAATTGAGGTCGCTCCCCATCTTTATGGATTTTCAAATACTCGACTAGAGCCAAGCGTTCGCGGTACGTAAGCTGCCGGCAATAGCCGGGTTTATCAGCTAGTTCATAGCCAATAACTCCGTCTCCGCAAAGCCCGTCATTGAATTCGTGTCCTAGATTAGAATTGCCCGTGATCGAAGTATCGAATTTGAACGCCCCCTTAAATTTGCTCACATTGATGCCGAGTGTTTCAGGTTCGAATTCTTTGCGACCAAGATAGAATATTTGGTCGCGATCCTCAGCAGGCGACAGCAGTTGCATTATGCTTGGCACCGAGCCGTTGTGTAGGTAAGGCGCAGTGGCCCAAATACCTTCCAACGGACGAGGTCGATATGCGCGCCAATTTTCAGGTCTATCAACTTCACCAAAACCATCTAGGTTAGCCACTATTTTCTCTTTACCCGGGACAATTTTGTAGCTGTCTTGCTCGATTAAACCCCATTCTCGATATTGTTTAGTACGTACCTCGCCCCCAAGAAAGCTCAAGCCTTCTGCAAAACCGGCCTTTGTTGGGTCAGGAATTGTCTCCTTGCTTGGCAAACGTAAAAAGGAACCGTTATCTCGTAAGACCTCAATTTGATCGATGAGTGGCGTAAGATCGTAACGATTATTCAACATGTTACTCGCCGATGTTGGGTCGGTACCTATATGTTCGAGTGGAATGTGAATCAGCTCCCAATACCAGTCGCGTTTGTATTGCAATTCAAACTCGCTCGCAGGCTTACCTAAGCGTTGAGACTCGCTAATTTGCACCGGCGGATGATTCTCGGAGTTCTTCAGCTCAATTAAGCTACCATCATTATTGGTCATCGTCGGACCGTGACACGTAGTACACTGATGTGTTTTGCCAGCATCGCTATAGTTGATTTTTCCATCGACAGCTTTGCGTGGAAACGGACCGTGACACTTAGCGCACACGTCACCAAAAATTTTCTGGCCTTCCCCAGCGAGCTCTTGATCAACTTTTCCAAATAAGTCTTCTGGCCACTGGGGTGGTTCCAGCCATTGAAGCGTGGTTTCAATGCAATGTAATTCAGGCACCATAACTGAATTTTCATACAGATTAGCACTATGAGTAAGATCGATCTTCGCGCGAGTGCCCAGAGCTTCATTGATGTTTCTAGCCATTGCTTGGCTCACGGTGCCCATCCATTGAACCCAATCAAAGGCCCATATATCCCAAAGGTGAGGGTAGTTAACAGGGGCGTCAGCAACGTGATAATTCTTGGGTGAAATATAGTCACCGTATACTGTATTGGCAATTCGACCCAGCGCGTCTGTGCGCCCGTAACCTTCTGCTGTGGGGTATAGCGAACCATTGTTTTTAGCATAAACCAAAGCTTGTTTTATTGACGACCAGGTTGCACTGCGTAGCTCTTTTTTCTTGGCTGAGTAATCGGCATCAGGCACGTCTTTGAGTACTTTTTTTGCAAAACGATTAAATTTGAACGGATTGATATAAGTCGTTGTCAAAGACACTACGCTATTAGCAATAAACTGAGTCGGGTCGAGCGATGGCAAGGCGTGCCCCCCTGGGCCTCCATCGATTACCACCGCTGTGCCGCGATAAGTGATTTGCGCTGAATGACACGCTGCGCAACTGACGTCGAGCATTTTTGCGTTAGTTTCTGGGTTGTAGTGCCAGGTTAAGCCTATGGGGAGGTCACCAGGGTTGTTTTCATTTGGCGTGCTGGCCGGGTCATAGATAAACCCTAGCTGCTGCATGTATTCTCGCGTGATTAGCGGGTCTTTACCGACGGGCTTTTCAAGGCTGCTAATCCAGTCGTATTGGAGCCCGAAAAACTCGGTGCCTTGAGGTGTTCGATAGTAGGTCTGACGTTGTTTATCGCACCATCCTTGATAGCTTGGTGTTTTTTGTTCGCTATTTGGATCGTCGCAAACCAGCTCTGAACTGGGTGTGAGAAAACGATAGTCATTGATGGCGGTGTACTCTGGGATATTAGGGTACTTCGATATATACCAAAGATAGCCATAGCCTCCTACGAACAGGAGCACCAACAAACTTGCTAATACCTTGAGGAGCTTTTTCCAATGAAATAATTTTCTCATGCCGACCTTTTTTTAGTTATCGTTGTGACAAGCAATTTATGTGTTTTGTGCAGCGGACTTATCCCTGATCGGTTGATCTAGCTAGCCAGTGGCGCTTTCACTTAGGCAATCAAAAGAACTGCCGTTATGCTCAAGTTCTAGCCCTGCAATCGAACTCGGCATTTTTATCAAATATCCGGCTCCGCCACAGGTTATATAGGCCGTTTTCATGTCATCGCCACCGAAGCATATATTGGATGGTAGTGGCGCTTTTGAGCCATCCGGCAGCTGTATTTCAAGGTATTCAACCTTTCCTTCAGGAGAAATAATAGAAATACCACCGTTAACGACAGGCGTGTTACCTTCAGGCAGCATTGTTGCTAAATAAACATTACCTTCAACGTCAACAGCCAGAGAGTCAAGTATTGCTTGGCCTGGCAGGTCAGCGGTTAATAAATAGGCTCCGTCCATTGAAGCAGGATTTTTTTTAATTTCGCCAGCCGCCGATAGCTCGTAGTACATGACCTTGCGCTCATAGGTTAGTGCGAAATAAAGTCTTGTGCCGTCGGGAGACAGAGCGATGCCGTTCGGTGAGTTGAGCGGATATGCCTTTTGGGTGATAGTTTTTTGATCGGGACTAACGTAATAGATGCCGGTAATATCGCGGTCGCGTTCACGTGTTTTACCAAAATCTGTAAACCAAAGCCCGCCATTGGCATCAAATACTAAGTCGTCTGGACCAGTGAGTTTAAAGGGCGGGTTCCAATCGGGTAGGTCTTCGCCAAGAGGGCCTTTGTAACCTCGGATGGCACATTCAGTAAACAGTGTCGTTACTTCCCCTGTACTGACATCAACTTTTTGTAATGAGCCTCCAGTGTATTGATCGCCCTCAGGTTGATTCCCGCCGACTAGAATAACTTTGTCCTTGTTAATTCCTGGAATTTCCATCCAGTCAAACCCGCCATCGTTGCACACGTAAACGCATGAGTCTGGGCCGACTGCTGCGCCATTAGGGCCCCCCTTGAGTGTGGCTAATGTAGTTATATCTCCGTTTGGCGCAACTTTGCTGAGCTTTTGACCTTTAATTTCGACTAAGATGATGCTGCCATCGCTACAGTAAATTGGGCCTTCTGGGTATTCTAAACTCGAACTTATTACCTCAATATTACTGGTGTCTAGCTTGCTCATACATCTGCCCCCTGGCATCTTTATTATGGTTATTGCAACTGTTTGTTATTGCTATATTTCGCTTTCAGTCTGAATGAAACCTTCTTTTATTAAGCCGCCTGAAAAGGCTTTTATGTTCTCTTCTTCAACCGTTTCAACAATCAACTGCTGATAATACAACTCGGCGCTTAATTGTGGATTTACCTCTTTAACTGAATCGAGAAACATAGCAGCACCATCACGGTCGCCCAATGCAGCTTTTGAATTCGCAACAAGCAGGCTGCTGTGGAGCCAGCCCGGCTGCTCGGATATACTTTGCATGGCGTACTCGATCGCCGTTTCGTGGTCCCCAAGGCGCTGCTCGGCAAGTGCTCGAAAATAGTTCCAATAGGCAGTGGAGGGGTGTTTGGGCGCGGTTTTTTTGTTCTGCTCCAAGACTTCGATTGCTTCCTTCGCGCCATCTTCACCGCCACTGGCCGCAAGAACAAGCGCCAAATACCCTCGCGCAATTAAGTTAAGTGGCGCGATCGTAATCGCACTTCTCAGAGCTAGGGTCGCGCGACGGCTTTCGCCAAGGTGAAACCAGGTTACTCCCGCGTTTTCGAGTACCTCAATGTCTGAAGGCGCTAATCGATAAGCTTTCTCGATATGGTGGCGGGCGTCTTCCTTGCACTGATTGTAATCAGCGCTTGTTCCCGAAATAAGTCGCTGAGCCTGCAACATAGCGAGCGCAGCGTGAGCGCGTGCGTAGTCGGGCGAGATAGCAATAGCTTGCTTCAAGTAGCCGCTTGCGTCCTCAACGCCTTTAATCGAAAACGCAGTCAACCAGAAGTGATAAGCCTTTTGCACCAAACCCCATGAGTCTAATTGATGAGACGGAATTTCTTCGGCGAATGAAGTTTGTGCAAATTTCACTTCACCTAACACTGTTCCAACA
Source organism: uncultured Arenicella sp. (assembly GCA_947499305.1). Classification (GTDB taxonomy): domain Bacteria; phylum Pseudomonadota; class Gammaproteobacteria; order Arenicellales; family Arenicellaceae; genus Arenicella. Next base: position 189,688 of record CANMNN010000004.1, read on the forward strand.
ATGCAACGTGCAATGTCGTGCTGAACTTCGAATACATCTTCTATGTCACGTTTGTAGGTGCGTGCCCAGATTTGAGTGTCGCTGTCGATGTCGGTAAGCTGCGCAGTGACTTGAATTCGATCGCCTGCACGCTGTAAATTGCCAGAGAGCACAAATTTCGAATTCAGCTGTTCCGCCATATTCTTTAAATTATCACCATCGTGCTTCGGCTTATAAGAATATGACGATAAACGCGAGCTGACCCGAATGGTTGGAACTGTTGTAACGTGAACAATTATTTCAGAAGTGATGCCGGCGGCAATAAATTCATCATCAGGATTGCTCGATAGTGATTCAAACAGCATTACAGCTATTGAATAGGGGCGGTCATCGATAGACTTAGACTGCTTCTTTTTAAGCCCAGCTAGCGGGAGATCTGAGTCGCCTTTAGTAGACTTCGGGTCTTGCGAGCCTGCTTGAGTGGCGTTGATATTAGCTCGTCTGAGTAATGGCGTTAAAACATAACGCAGTGCACCGTAAAGAATACCTGCGATAACAGCTATCGCAGCTGTCGCCGACAGTGCTGATTCATTGTCTGAAAGCCATTTGACTAGCAGGTTGAGAGTATCCAATCCTATTACCTAATTTTGTGGTCAATAATACTGCTTAGCTAAACGACTAATTACAGCTTTGCAGACCTAATTATTTTTATGAGCTATGACCGAAAGACTGCTATCGACATGCTTAATAATGTGCGTGCTTACCTTGAGCTCAGTATTGCCAGTGGTCCGGGCTTTGCAAGCAAGGCCTTGACATCAAAGTAGAGAGAACATTGCTATCATTTGACAGTCTGAAGAATATCACGTTGAGTTCTGGCTCGAAAGCCTAGCCTCATTGAGTCTTCGGCTGAAATAAAGGTTAAAAAACACACTCGCGCTGAGCAATTTAGCTTGTTGCAATCATTCAAGAAAGGCATAAACCATGAATAAACAGCTTTCGGAGCCACTCGAATTGCCGTGCGGCGCTATATTAACCAACAGAATAGCCAAAGCTGCAATGACTGAGGGCCTCGCGAGCCCGAGGGGCGAGCCGACTGATCAGCTAAATCGTTTGTACCAAACTTGGTCAGAAGGTGGCGCAGGTTTATTGTTAACTGGGAATATTTTGATTGATGGCGATCATTTAGAGCGGCCTGGTAACGTAATTATTGATAGCGAGCCGCGTCCTGAGATGCAGGCTGCTTTACGCGGCCTTAGTGCTGCCGCAACAGTCAAAGGCAATCATGTCTGGGCTCAAATCAGTCATGCTGGGAGGCAAACTCAAAAAGCCGTTAACGCGCACCCCAAGGCACCGTCTGCGGTAAAATTAGGCTTGCCTGGAGGGCAGTTCGGTCAGCCTGTGGAAATGGCCGAAGACGATATAAATAATGTTGTTACGGCTTTTGTTCGTTGTGCAAGAGTTCTCAAAGATACCGGATTTACTGGGGTGCAGGTACATGCGGCCCATGGCTATCTGATTTCTCAATTTCTGAGCCCTCGCTCTAACCAAAGAACAGATCGCTATGGTGGCTCGCTCGAAAACAGAGCGAAACTACTGCTGGATATTGTTCAGCAAATCCGAGAAGAGGTTGGGCCAGACTTTCCGGTCGCTGTGAAGTTAAACAGTGCCGACTTCCAAAAAGGCGGATTTGACTTCAGCGATAGCCTGAAAGTGGCGAGCTGGCTTGAAGAGGCAAGTATCGATTTGATTGAAATATCCGGTGGAACCTATGAGCAACCCAAACTACTAGGCCTCGAAGGAATCGAAGAGGAAGAGCCTCAAAACTTGGCTCCGTCGACACTGATGCGAGAGGCCTACTTCGTAGACTTTGCTCTAGCAATGCAAGAACATATTAACATCCCACTTATGGTTACTGGTGGTTTTCGCCAGGCCAGCGTAATGCGCCAAGCATTAGAAAGTGGCGCCGCGGACCTTATTGGAGTTGGGCGCCCATTGTGTCTAGATACCGATGCGCCTAGTCAATTGCTGGACGGCTTGCAGGAACTAGAGCGTTATGAGGCCAAAATGCAATTGTTGCCGGGGTGGGCAAACTTTCTAACGCGTGTCGCTCTGATTCGAACCGTGGCGGGTTTTGCATTGCAATATTGGTATTACGCGCAACTTATTGCCATTGGCAATTCGGGTAAAGCAGACCGCAGTTTAAGCGTGTTCAGCTCCATAAAGATATTGCTCAGGCATGAGAAGAGTTGGTTGAAAGCAAGACGCCGCCTGATCGAAAACGAAAAACACACATAAAAATCAAGAGAGAGTTAATTCGATGTTTAAAAAAATAATACTCATACTGATCGGGATAATTATTCTTCTCGTCATCAGTGGTTTCGCCTATGTAACCGCGAATAAGTCACCGCAGTTGTTCGAGAAGAGTGTCGGAGGTTTGTACCATAAGGGTGAGAGGTTGCTTGATCAAGATAGTCGAGTATCTCCGCCTGCAGGGGAAGTTATTGGTTTCGCAGATAGCTATGACACCTTTGCGTGGACCGGAATACCCTATGCAAAGCCGCCCGTTGGCGAGCTTAGGTGGCGCGCGACTCAGCCGCTTGAGTCTTTTTCATCGACCTATGAGGCGAATGAACACGGTGAACCGTGCATGCAATTTTGGGGCGGGCTTGCTGGCGTAGAGGGTGAAAATGGTGATGTGGTTGGTGTAGAAGACTGTTTGAGTCTAAATATTTGGTCGCCAAAGCGCGCAATCAAGAATGAAATCGCTAAGAAATTGCCTGTGATGGTATGGATTCATGGCGGAGGTAACGACTCTGGAACTGGATCGATTTTCCAAGGTCATCACCTTGCTGGTACCAAAGACGTTGTTGTTGTGACTATCAACTATCGTGTCGGCTTATTAGGGTGGTTTAGCCACGATGCTATTCGCGCAACCTCCATAAGCCCTGAAGACGCCTCTGGTAACTTTGGCACCCTGGATATTATTGAAAGCCTCAAGTGGGTCCAGAAAAACATCGCCGCTTTTGGTGGTGACGCAAGTAATGTGACCATCTTTGGTGAATCTGCAGGCGGTAGAAATGTCTATTCGATGCTTGCTTCACCACTTGCAAAGGGCCTGTTTCATAAAGCGATCAGCCAAAGTGGTACACCCGATACAACCGTGTTAACGCTTGCTGAGGAGTACCCAGATAACAAACTGGTTGAGCCAGTTTCAGGTTTAAAAAACAGCTCTAATGGTTTGATATCATTGCTGATTTCTGATCTTGAGCCCGAGTTGTCTGAGGCTCAAGTTCGAGCAAAAATTGCTAACACTGACTCGCATGAATTGATGCGCCTGCTTCGATCCAGCTCACCCGAAAAGATGATGAAGTTAGCAACCAAGAACAGTGGCAATATAGGGTATATTCAGATCGCTCGTGTTTTGCGTGATGGGTATGTGTTACCCAAAGCCTCTACTTTAGACTTGTTTAAATCTCCACAGAACTACAATAGTGTGCCGCTGATGGTAGGCACCAATCGCGACGAGCAAAAGCTTTTTATGGCGCGAAACCCTCGTTATGTCGATTGGCAATTTGGCGTGTTGCCGAGTATCAAAGATGTTGAATATTATAACCGGGTGTCTGAATATGTTTCGAACACGTGGAAGGCTGGCGCGGTAGACGAACCAGCAAAACTGATAAGCAATACAGGGGCGCTACCTGTTTACGCTTATCGGTTCGATTGGGATGAGTCACCTTCGAGTTTGTTAGCCGATCTGCCCACCTTAATTGGTGCAGCACATGGTGTAGAAATTAATTTTGTTTTTGGTGATTTTGAGGGCGGAGTAGACCTCGGCCCCTTGGCTGATAAAGCAAATGCTAGCGGTCGAAAAGAACTGTCGTTGACAATGATGGACTATTGGGCAAATTTCGCTCATACAGGGGCACCTGGTAAAGGGTTGACTGGCGAACAAGCGCCATGGTCAGAGTGGTCCAAAACGGGCAGCAATATAATGCTGCTTGATACGATCGCCGATGGAGGCTCGCGAATGGCCGAGGTGCGAGACAACATCGCAGACATAAAATCTCAAATCCCGAATGACCCTCTTTTAGCAAGCCAAAAGGATAGGTGCGAGGCTTATGCGATTTTGTTTCTGCATGGATACCAATCCAGCGACTTCTGGAACGAACAAGAATACTCTCAGCTCGGCTGTGATTCGTTCCCTGCAGGTCAGTTTCGTACTGGCTAGCTGCCTAGGTTTTTGTGTTAACTCTCTCTAATATCGGTAATGGTGGAGAGAGTTTGTTTACCACAATGAATGACAATAGATGTGTATTCAGGCGCAATTGCTGGGCTTAGCTGTTCGATGCTCATTGGCGTGATTACCTGAATATGGAAACCGTTTAAACGCTCTAACTTTACGTGGAAGTGTTGCGTCGGTTTCAAGCTGCGGTCGGCTATACCAGGTTCTATCGTTACCGCGAATCCTGGGTTTGGTAGTTCGATGTCGCCGTTAAGTTTGAGTTGTCGCAGGCCGTCTATGGAAACAATTTGAGCGCGCCAGTTATTGCTGCTTATAAGAGGGCAGTCAGCTGTTTGCTCGACTCTTGAATGACTCTCTTGCATTTTGGGTTCTTTCTGTTTTCCTTGGGCAATGTCTGAGTTCGCTTGGCATGCGGAGCTTAGTAATAGTGCAGTAGTAACTAAGCTCATGCGAAGCATTGGGCTGGATTTGTATTTTGTTGTGTTTTTTAAAACGTTCACAATAATGTTGTCTGAGTTTAAAGTTGCAGTCAGCTTAACCATAGTGCAAAGTTTCGTTTCGTGGCGCAAGCCTAAACCGATTGTCATATACTCTAGAACGATTTCATGCGGTCCTGAACCGATCCTTTAAGGTCTCAATGTTATGAGTGCAACGCATCAAGGCTATGTATTAACTCGCACGAGCATTAGTCGTTACGGGCGCACTGACATTGAATATTGGTTAGCGACAGACAACGGTCCAGTTTTACTGATCATACCGGCGCAAAGGCCCGTATTCTTTATCGCTCAACGCGATGTGGAATTGCTTATCGGTCAAACCCGAGCGTCCTCCTCGCCGCGTTTTGAGATTAAGGCGTTGGATCTAAGCACATTCGACGGCACTCCAGTGTCGGCTATTTACACCGCCACGAGCACCGATTCATATCAAATTCAGCGTCTGCTCAAACAATCGCGAGTTGAGCTGTTTGAGGCCGATATTCGCATGCACGACCGCTATTTAATGGAGCGTTTCAGCTATGCCAGTGTTGAATTCACTGGCGAGCCTATTGCTCGCAACGGTTATACAGAGTTTAGAAATGCGAAGCTGAAATCAAGCAAATACCAACCCAACTTAAGCAGCTTATCACTCGACATTGAATGCGACATGGACGGCGAATTGTTTTCGGTTGGGCTTGCCTCTGAGCAGCTTGCCGTCGCTGAAGTCCTGATGATTGGTGAGTATCAAGAATGCTCGAACACAAATATTCTCTGGTTTAAAGATGAGTTAGCTTTGCTCACTGGGTTGGTTGCTAGGCTCAATGAAATCGATCCTGATCTCATCATTGGTTGGAATGTGATAAATTTCGATATGAGAATTTTGCTTGAGCGAGCCAGTTTATACAACGTAAAACTTAAGTTTGGACGAGCTATGCGCGAGGCGACATGGCGAGAACAAAAGAATGACCCTAGTAAAGGTTATGTTTCAATACCCGGGCGAGTGACCATTGATGGGATTGATGCACTGCGCTCTGCGACGTGGAGTTTTGATAGTTTTTCGCTCGAAAATGTAGCTCAAACACTTGTTGGCAGAGGTAAAAAGGTTGAACAAAATGTTGACGATCGCGTAGCTGAAATTGTCGATAATTTCCAAAACAATAAGCCAGCACTTGCTGCATACAACCTTGAAGACTGCCGCCTTGTATTAGACATCTTTGAGCATACTAAAATTGTTGACTACCTTATTTTAAGAAGCCGAATTACTGGTCTCGAGCTAGACCGAGCAGGCGGGTCGGTTGCGGCTTTTACAAACCTTTATCTACCCAAGCTTCATCGTGGTGGATACGTCGCACCCAATTTGCCTGCTAACGGCGGTTTAGCCAGCCCGGGCGGTTATGTGATGGACTCGATTCCAGGGCTCTACAAGAATGTACTGGTGCTCGACTTCAAGAGTCTATACCCGTCAATTATAAGAACCTTCAAAGTTGATCCAATGGGGCTTGTTGAGGGCTTGAAGCATCCTCAGAACAGTATTCCTGGCTTTAAGGGCGCTCGTTTCGATAGACATAAGCACTACTTGCCTGACATCATCACCGAACTATGGCGTCAGAGAGATCAAGCGAAATTAAATCACGATAGCGTCCGCTCGCAGGCGATCAAAATTCTGATGAATTCATTTTATGGTGTGCTTGGATCCGGAGGTTGTCGTTTTTACGACACTCGCTTAGCCAGTTCGATTACGATGCGCGGTCACGAGCTAATGCAAACTACATCTAAGTGGATCGAAGCAGAGGGATACAGTGTTATTTATGGTGACACCGACTCCACCTTTGTAGCGCTTGATGAAGGCTATGATGCAGCTCGCTGCGCGAGTATTGGCCGGCAACTTGCCGAAAAGATCAACCGGCGTTGGCGAGAGACTCTAAACGAGGAGTTCGAGCTAGAGTGCTTTTTAGAGCTTGAGTTTGAAACGCACTTCAGTCGCTTTTTAATGCCAACTATTCGAGGCCAAGAAGCCGGCAGCAAAAAGCGCTATGCGGGTCTAATAATTGATCCGAAAAAGAATCAAGAATCATTGATTTTCAAAGGTTTAGAGAATGTTCGAACCGATTGGACTCAACTTGCGAAAGACTTTCAAGCGGAACTCTACAATCAGGTGTTTCATGACCAAGATCCGAGTGCGTTAGTTATTAAAACAGTGCAAGATACTCGAGCTGGTCGGTGTGATGATCGCTTGATATATCGAAAACAATTGCGTCGAAAGCTTGAGCAATATGTAAAAAATGTACCGCCACACGTACGCGCTGCTCGCAGGGCAGACGAAATCAATCTAGAGATGGGGCGATCGCAGCTATACCAAAACAAAGGTTGGGTTAGTTATGTGATTACAAGCAATGGCCCGGAGCCCGTCGAGTATCATCGCAGTGCACTAGACTATGATCACTACATTGACAAACAAATAAAGCCAATTGCCGACGCCGTTTTGCCGTTCATTGGGTTGAATTTTGATCTCCTTACAAGTGACCAAATAGAGCTTTTTTGATCACTCTTGGCCGCTCTAAACGTAATAGCGACAGCTAGACGTTATATTGTCTTGCCATAACTATTTTAATAATAAATTAATACGAAATGACTGACTTTTCTCTACCAAACAATTCCTACGATCTGACTGGCCAAGTGGCTTTAGTAACTGGTGCAACATCAGGTTTAGGTTGGCACTTTTCGCGTGTACTAGCGGCATCGGGAGCGAAGGTCGCGATCGCTGGCAGACGACGGGCTCGTCTCGAAGAACTTAGTGCATTGATTAGGTCAGAGGGCGGAGAATGCGCTGAGTTTGAACTCGATATGACCGATGCTTCGGGTATAGAAACAGTGGTTAAAGACGTTGCGTCATCTCTTGGCACCATTAGTATTTTGGTTAACAATGCCGGTGTTCCCGATGCGCAACTAGCTACTAAAATGGATGTAGAGTTGATAGATCGTGTGCTTGATACCAATGTGCGTGGCCCGTTTATACTGGCGCGTGAAGTGGCTAAGCAATTAATTGCCGAAAAACGGGCAGGTCGAATAATCAACATCGCAAGCATGGCAGCCTATCAATATGATGGCAATGGCGCGGCACTCTATTCAGTAAGTAAGGCCGCGATCGCTCGAATGACTGAGGCGCTTTCAGTGGAATGGGCTCGGTTTAACATCAATGTTAATGGCATAGCTCCTGGCGTATTTGCCTCCGAAATGGTCGATGGTATGCAGCAGCGCATGGGCGATTTGGCTGGTTACTTCCCGCGTAAGAGAATTGGGCAACCATCACAACTTGATACCACGCTGCTGTTCTTGAGTTCTCCTGCTTCAGAATGCGTGACTGGCACGATTGTTAAAGTTGACGACGGTCAATCGAATAAGTAGTGCTTAGACTTATAAAAAATAAATATAAACAATCTCTTAGCGGATTTTTATAAGTTGTTTTCCAATATAAACCAAGGGTTCTAATATGATTTTCTATGATTGCTTAACAGCACCAAGCCCTCGACGAGCTCGAGTTTTGTTACATGAAAAACAGGCGCCACATGAGGTGGTAAACATTGATCTAATGCGAGGAGAGCAACTTGGAGAAGCCTTTAGAATTATAAACCCATCGTGCACTGTACCCGCCCTGAAGCTGGAAGATGGAACCGTATTAACCGAAAATTCGGGAATCGCTGCATATCTAGAGAGTGCATTTCCAAACCCGCCAATGCTCGGTAAAACTGATATTGAAAAAGGCTTAATTGCGTCTTGGAATTCGAAAATTGAGTTTGACGGTTTGTATGCAGTCGCTGAAGCGTTACGGAACTCCTCACCAATGATGAAAGGTCGTGCAATTACTGGCGCCGCAAATTACGAACAAATTCCTGAACTAGCTGAGCGTGGTTTGGCCCGATTAAACGTATTTTTCGATCGGCTGAATGAACATCTGGAGGGGCGCGAATTCATTGCGACTGATGAATTTAGTTATGCGGATATCACTGCGGTTGTCGGCATAGACTTTGCAAGAATAGTGAAAGTTCAAGCAAAGCCAGAGCACACAAACTTGATTCGTTGGCGGACTAATTTAGCAGAAAGACCGAGTTTGCAAATTTAGATATTGGCTAAATACTTTTTGCATGATCACAAACGAGGAGATGAGATGTACAACACTATAAGCTACGAAATTGAACAGTCAGTTTTGACGATTCGCCTGAATCGGCCAGATAATATGAATGCCTTCACTGTCGAAATGGCGAATGAATTGATCGACGCATTTAGTCGAGCTAATGATAGCGACGAAGTAAAAGCAATCGTTGTCACAGGTAATGGGAAAGCCTTTTGCGCTGGCATGGATTTATCTCAAGCGGATAACGGTTTTGAAACGGACAATGTATTTGGGTTAAATGAGGCGCTGAACCCAAGCATTGCCGAATTGGGTGAGAAGTTGAATTCTCCCGAATACCTTGACGGTGTGCGAGATACCGGCGGCCGGGTGACTCTGGCTATCTACAATTGCAACAAGCCTGTGATTGCCGCTATTAATGGTGCTGCGGTTGGGATCGGAGCAACAATGACCTGTGCGATGGACATTCGTTTAGCCTCGGATAAAGCTAAGATTGGATTTGTGTTCAATAAAATAGGAATCACGCCTGAAGCTTGTTCAACTTGGTTTTTACCGCGCATTGTTGGTATTTCTCAAGCTTTAGAATGGTGCTACAGCGGTGATATTATTGGTGCTGATGAGGCAAAAGATGCTCGATTCGTTAAATCAGTCTTGCCGGCCGATGAGTTACTAGATGCAGCCTACAGCATTGCGCGTAAAATTGTTCAACACAGCCCAGTAGCCATCGCTCTTACTAGACAAATGATGTACAAAAACAGTGCATTGCCTCACCCTGTTGACGCGCATATTGTAGATTCACTGGCAATGCTTCATGTTAGTAGGAATGACGGTAAAGAAGGTGTACAGTCCTTCCTCGAAAAAAGAAAACCGGACTTTAGTCAGCGCGTTTCACAAGACATGCCAGATTTTTTTGCGAAGTGGAAAGAGACCTAACACGACTCCGTTCACTCTGATTCGTATATAGACTGGAGTGTTGTAACGAATGGTTAGCTTGGTTGAATCTCAGTCGATTTTCACAGACCAGCTAAGTGCAAAGCTGTAACTAATGAGAATTAAGTGAGAGAAAGACAATGACACATCACCCGAGCCACGAGCGTCACGAGAACGAGGAGTTGGGCATGTTCCGCGACATGATCCAGCGCTTTATGAAGGACGAGGTAGAACCCAATTTCGAGCAATGGGAGAGAGACCACCTTATGCCGAGGGATTTCTGGCGCACTATGGGCGCAGCCGGAATCTTACTTGTGGATTTAGATGAGCGTTATGGAGCAGCTGGCACTAGTCTAGATGTTGCAATGATGATCCAGGAAGAGATGTGTGCTGCTGGTTATCATGCACTCGCGACTGGCTATAATATTCATGCAAATATCATCGCGCCCTATATTGATAATATCGGCACTCAAGCCCAGAAAGACAAATGGTTGCCGGGTATGGTGTCTGGCGATGTGGTCGCGGCTTTGGGAATGACTGAGCCAAGTGCCGGCAGTGATCTAGCTGCCTTGCGAACTAAAGCTATAAAAGACGGTGACGAGTATATCTTGAACGGTTCAAAGGTGTTTATCACTAATGGAATTCACGCTGATATGGTTGTTGTAGCGGCTAAAACTGATCCTAATGCCGGCGCTAAAGGCGTATCGCTCTTTATGGTAGACACCAGCCTCGCAGGCTTTTCTACAGGCAAGAAAATTGAGAAAATGGGGCAACATAGTAGTGATACCGCTGAACTCTTTTTCTCTGATGTTCGCTTGCCTGCTGACTCTTTGCTTGGGCAAGAGGGCCGTGGTTTTATTTATATGATGGAGGAGTTGCCACGTGAACGGCTGGGCTGCGCCATGCAAGCTATTGGACATGCACGCGGAGCACTCGAAATCACGGCTGAATACGTTACTGAGCGTAAAGCTTTTGGTCAAAAGATTAGCCAGTTTCAGAATACCCGGTTTAAGCTCGCCGAAATCAAAATTGAGTTAGAGCTTTGCCAAGCCCTGGTAGAAAAGTACATGGCAAAGTTCGCGCGTAATGAAATGACGGTTGAGGATGCCGCTGTGATTAAATACGCGACTACAGAGATGCAGCTCCGAGCCGTAAATGAATGTCTCCAGTTGTTCGGCGGTTACGGTTATACCGATGAATATCCTATTTCGCGTTTCTACCGAGATGCGCGCGTTCAGACCATCTACGCGGGCAGTTCTGAAATCATGAAAGAGATAGTCGCGCGCGGCGTTGTTGGCCGATAAGCAGGGGCTCGGTTCAAAGACTCGAACATCACATAACGGGCCTTGCCTTCAGGTGAGGCCCACATCTTTTAAATCTCACTCTAACTGACATAGAAATGAAATCACTGGGCCTAGATTTTGGCACTGCCAACTCATCGATGGCGTTTTTTGATAAAACAGAGACAGGTGTTTTTACGCTAGATGGCAATGCCAGCTCAATCCCAAGTACACTGTTTTTTGATTTTGAGGACAATAATACCTACGTCGGCGATGCAGCCTATGAACGCTATTATTTTGGTGATAAAGGTCGGTTCTTACGGTCATTTAAGAGTGCACTCGGCACCTCGACCTTAGATCATGAAATACAGATTAAGCGTGAGCGTTTCACGATCAAGGATATTATTGAGCACTACATTGGCACACTTATTGAACGTACCGCTGAACAACTAAATAGTCCGATCGATAGTTTGGTTGTTGGCAGGCCTGTTCACTTCGTCGATGACGACCCTTTAGCCGATGCTAAGGCCGAAGAATCGCTAAGAGAGATTGTCACCAATCTTGGTGTTAAGCAGTTAGCATTTCAGTACGAGCCAATTGCTGCGGCCCTCAATTACGGAATCGATCTTTCAAAGCAAGAGCAAGTATTGGTGGTTGATATTGGGGCCGGCACATCTGATTTTTCGGTGGTTAACTTCAGGACCGCTAGCTCCGATACAACAATGCTCAAGGCCGAGGTCATTTCAAACTGTGGGGTGCATATTGGGGGAAATGATTTTGACCGCTTGATCGCGCTCAACTATGCAATGCCTTTGTTTGGTTATGGTCAGCGGTTTAAACGACGTGAACAACTTGAAGTTCCTAATCACTATTTTCAAAATGCTGCATCGTGGCACAAAATTGATATGCTTTATGATCGTAAGGTATTGACCGCGATGCAAGAAATTAGCCCACAGGTATTCGAGCCTGAGTTGATTGACCGATTCTCAGAGTTGCTTAAGTCGCGACAAGTGCACAATGTACTGGCCGAAGTGGAAAATACCAAAAAGGCGCTGAGCACTAACCTTCAAGCCGAAATTGATTTAGCTTTTCTCGAAGCAGGGCTTAGTAATTCATTATCTAGTAAAGACTTCGAACTGTTGATCGAGCCACTTTGTACAGAAATTCTTGAACATGCCAACAGAGCGGTTAAGCTGGCGGGTCTGGATTTAGCTGATGTTGATACCGTCTATTTAACTGGGGGCAGCATGGGTATTTCTTCTCTTCACCAAAAAATTGTCAAGCACTTTAATCAATCTCAAGTTATCGAGGGTGACCGATCTACCGCAGTTGCTCGCGGCCTCGCGATTCACGCGAATCGAATTGGGTTTAGCTAATGTGTTCTAACTAGTTATTTAGCCATTGCTCCGAGTGAATTTATTTAGTTAGTCGATCGACCGCTCGCGCAATTACCCGTTCTTCGTCAGTGGGGATCACCAAAATAGGAGTCGTCCCGGCCCCAATATTTAAGGCATTGGTGTTATTCGCGGTTTTGTTCATTTCTAGACCGAGAAACCCTAGATGCTCAACAATTCGTTCTCGAATTTGACTCGCATTTTCGCCAATTCCGCCGCAGAAAACTAAACCATCAAGGCCGCCGAGAATCGCCGCCATTGCGCCCACCTCGCGTTGAATTCTAAAAACATAGTAGTCGATTGCTCTCTTGGCATCATCTACGTCGCTGGCCAATAGTTCGCGCATATCAGATGTGATGCCTGATAAGCCCTTTATGCCACTCTCTTTGTATAAAATTCGGCTGATCTCGCTACTGCTATGACCTTGATCCATTAAGTATAAAATTACGCCGGGGTCCAGCTGACCGCAACGTGTACCCATTGGTAGACCGTCGAGTGCTGAGAAGCCCATGGTAGATCCAACGCTTTTGCCGCGATCAATCGCGCACATCGAGGCGCCGTTACCTAGGTGAGCAACAACGATCTTTGAATTTGCGAGATCATCATGGTTACGCGCTAGTTCGCTGCTTATGTAGTCATACGATAGCCCATGAAAACCGTAGCGACGTACACCTTTCTCATAAAAGCGTTTTGGTAATGCAAAGGTATCGTTAACCCATGGGTGACCTCTATGAAACGCAGTGTCGAAGCAGGCGACTTGTTCTGCCTGTGGAAACGTTGAAATGGCGGCATGAATACACGCTAAATTATGCGGCTGATGAAGTGGGGCGAGTGGTGTAAGAGCTTGAAGGCGTTCAATAACGTCTTCGTTAAGCACCACCGGCTTGTCAAATTCAACTCCGCCATGCACTACTCTGTGGCCGACGCCAACGACACGTTCACCTTGTAAATGTGGCTCTAATGCTTTGAGTATGGCCTTTACTGCAAGCGAGTGATCGGCAGCCCCAATCTCGGCACTGTGCTCGACTGAGCTTGCATTAACTGTCATTGATAAACGCGCTGCAGGACCGAGATTTTCTACTTGGCCGACAATAAGCTCGTTCGGCTCATCATGGTCTTGTAGATATACCGAAAATTTTATCGACGAACTGCCTGCATTTAACGTTAGAATTAGACTCATGTGCTTGGTTTGCGCTTCTGTGGCTGGGTTAAACAATCTAGATGTTAACGCAAGCAGCGCGATATCCAAACCTGATAAACGAAGCAAGTAAATAAAAACAGAACTCGAAGACTCGAGAGCTCAACACGCAGTTTTGGATTAATGGATTATATTTTCGCATACGGTAGTTTGCTGAATCACTACAGCAGAACCCATTATTCTGGTATCAACGCGAATCCTGTTTTGGCTACTATTCACGGTTGGTCAAGATCATGGTGCGCTGCCTATCCTGATGAAGGAGCTACCTATGCCGGCGCCATAGTCGATCATGGTGCTGAGTTAGATGGCATATTAATCGCAACTGAAGTTGATCAAGGCTTACTTGAACGCGAACGAGAATATCGATTTACCCAACTCTCTCTAGACAGACTTAACTATGATGAGCGCGAATTGACAGTGTCATCGACTGACCGTATTTTTATATGTGAAACGGTTGATCCTAAGCGGCCATCACAACAACTACCCCTACCTCAGTCGTATGTCGATACCTGCCTTGTGGGGTGCTTCGAACTAAATGGCTTAGATGGAATTGCACGTTTTATTGATCAAACCACTGCTTGGGAATGTGTTTGGCTTAACGATCGAGATTCGCATATTTATCCTCGCAGCTCGCGAATTTCCACATTTAGAGCAAAGCAGATCGATGACTTGCTAGAGCAAAAGGGCGTGCTAAAAAACCGTATCTCGATCACATAAAAATAGAGGTGCCTACAATATGTTTTGTCACCTATGTGTCACTCTTTGTTTGGGTAATGTCACCTAAGTTCACAGAAAACAACAGTTTTTTATGGTTTTCGGGACTTAAGTCTTACGATATTTGGACAAAGGGTACGCAAACTCCTTGTTATTTTTAAGTCCTAGTCATTGGGCCTCGAAACACTGTAGGGGGTGTTTTAACGAGGGGTACTAGAAGATGCAAGGGTTGCAGCTTGCAATAGTGGCTCACACTGCAACATAGGAGATATCCGTGAAAGTTAGATTGAGAGAAATTAAAGTTGTAGACCTAAATACACGAACTATTATTTTGCTCACGCAATTTGTTCGTTTGGCCCGTGTTAGAGAAGGTGCCGATTTAAGAATGCAACAGCGCGATATAGTTCGCAGAATTTTTCGTTATGCGGCTCATACCGATAATCCTGACTTGATTGTCTTGTTTATGCATATCAAGAAAGCGATGTCTCTACATATACAAAAAGCAAACTTAGAAGCTTGCTCGTTCAACGTTTATCACGAAGTTGCTGCATAGGTATGTAGGGGACAGACAATTAAAACTGATAACGTATTTAGCCCGCACTTGCGGGCTTTTTTATGCCTGTTAACTCTCGATAGAGCCTGAATGGCGCTTTTTTACTTAGCTAGCCGATAAAGCAAATGTTGCTAGTTTATTGGTTACTGATAGACTCAAGCTTTGAAGACAAATGGTAGTAAGTCGAACAGCTTATTACTCGTAATACTGCAATGATAAACCACGAAAACGATGCTTCAATAGTATGGAGCCCTGATCACGACCCCGCGAACGTATCGAATCTAAAGAATTTCACTAAATTTGTAAACGACCGTTATGGTTTAGCGCTGTCTAACTATAAAGAACTCTACGACTGGTCCATTCGAGATATTTCAGTGTTCTGGTCCGAGATTTGGGACTTCTGCGGTGTGGTCGGGTTGAAAAACGGCCATGATAGCTCAGAAGATAAGCCATATTTTCAAGAACACTCGTCAATGATTGACGCGCGTTTCTTTCCTGATGCGAGTTTGAATTACGCCGAAAATTTATTAGGTTTCGCATCTCAAAGCCCCGACTCTGAGGCGATTTTGTTTTGGGCTGAAGACAAGCTTAAGCGCAGTATTAGTTGGCAAGAACTCTACGACGCAGTATCGCTGGCTGCACAGGCTTTACGAGATCATGGTGTAAAGCCGGGGGATCGCGTTGCGGCTTTTATGCCTAATATGATTGAAACTGTTGTGCTAATGCTGGCCAGCACTTCTATTGGTGCTATTTGGAGCTCCTGTTCGCCTGACTTCGGCGTCCAAGGTGTTGTGGACCGTTTTGGCCAGATTGAACCAACCGTGTTAATTGCTGCAGATGGTTACTTCTACTCGGGCAAGGAGATCGATAATCTTCAAAAAATTGATGAAATAGAGGCTCGCTTACCTTCTCTAAGCCTAACGATTGTGGTGCCGTTTCTGAGCTCAACTTTAGGGCTTGAATTGGATATGCCCAAGACCGAAAGCCGTTGGATATATAACGATTTTGTTGGTCGCTATACGCCCAACAAAATCGAGTTTGAACAGTTGCCATTTGATCACCCTTTATTCATTTTGTATTCGAGCGGTACGACAGGTGCGCCAAAGTGTATTGTTCATGGTGCCGGTGGCACATTACTTCAGCATCTAAAAGAACACCAGCTGCATACGGATATCAAGCCGCAAGACCGTGTCTTTTACTTTACGACATGCACTTGGATGATGTGGAACTGGTTGGTCTCGGGCTTAGCATCGGGGGCGACTATTTCCTTGTATGATGGCTCACCGTTTTTTCCGAAACCTTCGATCTTATTCGACTTAATCGAAGAACAAAAAATCAGCCATTTTGGTACGTCAGCTAAATATATCGACGCGCTTAAGAATGAAGGCTTAGTGCCTGCAGAAACACATGACCTTTCTTCACTGCGACTTATGTGCTCTACCGGTTCGCCTTTGCTCGCTGAGGGTTTCGATTATGTTTATAAAAACATTCATCCAACGGTCTATTTGGCTTCGATCTCAGGAGGCACTGATATTGTTTCGTGCTTTGTTCTTGGCGACCCATCAAGCACACTCCATCGTGGTGAGATTGCCTGTCGAGGATTGGGTATGGCCGTCGAAATTTGGAATGACGATGGCAAGCCAGTCGTTCAGCAAAAAGGAGAACTGGTGTGTACCAAACCATTCCCTTCAATGCCCATCTTTTTTTGGAACGATCATAATAAAGAGAAGTACCAGGCGGCGTATTTCGAACGCTTTGACGATATTTGGGCGCAAGGCGATTATGCCGAAATCACTGGCAATAGTGGCGTAGTGATTTACGGTAGGTCAGACGCAACTTTGAACCCTGGTGGTGTTCGTATTGGCACATCCGAGATCTATCGGCAAGTCGAACAGATTGATGGTGTGCTCGAGTCAGTTGTTATCGGTCAGCAACTTAATAACGATGTGAGAGTTGTATTGTTCGTAGTGTTGGCTTCAGATCTTGAATTGGATGATGACCTCATTCGAAGCATAAAATCGCGGGTGAGGTCGGGGGCTAGCCCGCGGCATGTACCGGCAGTGATCTTGAGCGTAGATGATATTCCACGTACCAAGTCAGGTAAGGTAAGTGAGTTGGCGGTGCGTGATATCGTTGAGGGGAGGCCAGTTAAAAATACGACCGCGCTGGCGAATCCTGAGGCGCTTGAGTTATTTAGGGATCGTATGGAACTTGAAGTTTAACGATTGTTCTTGCCTATGTTTTAGCCCTCCGCTAGAAAGTCTAAAAAGAAAGAGCCGTGGATTACCACAGCCCTTTCTTGGTTTCAGCTTTATCGTTATCAATTATTTGACGTCATAGCGATCAAGCATCATTACCTTATTCCACGCTGCCACAAAGTCGTCAGCAAAACGTTGCTCTGAATTGTCATATGCATAGACCTCGGCGATTGTGCGAAGTTCAGAGTTAGAGCCAAAGATTAGGTCGACCGATGTAGCGGTATACTCAACCTCGCCAGTTTGGCGATTGGCGCCTTGATACACTCCCTCTGAGTTAGTTTTGCTCCAAACCGTCGACATATCCAATAGATTTACAAAGAAATCATTGTTAAGTGTGCCAGGTTTGTCGGTTAAAACACCATGTGTTGAACCATCTGTATTTGTGCCCAAGGCTCTCATACCACCGAGCAAAACCGTCATTTCAGGAATTGTAAGGTCGAGCTGGTCTGCTTTATCCACTAGCATTTCGGTTGGCGAACGGTAGCTTGCTTCAATATCAAAGTAGTTACGAAAAGCATCAGCTTTAGGTTCAAGTAAGGCAAATGATTTAACATCAGTCTGCTCTTGAGTCGCATCTCCTCGACCAGCTACAAACGGCACGCTAATGTTGATATCTGCGTCTCTTGCCGCTTTTTCAATTGCAGCAGCGCCACCGAGCACGATTAAGTCCGCTAATGAAACCTGTTTCTTGCTGCCTTTGTTAAAGTCAGATTGAATTGCTTTAAGAGCTTCAACAACTTTCGCCGATTGAGATGGGTTATTAACGGCCCAGTCTTTTTGAGGAGCTAGGGCAATACGTGCTCCATTGGCACCTCCACGTTTGTCGCTCGCTCGATAGCTTGCTGCCGAAGCCCATGCTGTACCCACTAACTCTTGAACGCTCAGCCCTGACTCCATGATTGACTTCTTCAGCGACTTTATGTCTCGATCGTTCACAAGAGCATGGTCAGCTGCAGGTACTGGGTCCTGCCAAATGAGTACTTCACTCGGGACGTCACTGCCCAGATAACGCGAACGTGGTCCCATATCTCTATGTGTCAATTTATACCAAGCTTTTGCAAATGCTAAACGGTACTCCTGCGGGTCAGCTAAGAAACGTTCAGCAACCGCTCTATATTCGGGATCAAATTTAAGTGCTAAGTCAGCGGTCGTCATCACAACTTTGTTGCGTTTGCCTTCGACGTGAGCATCAGGGGCAGTTGCAACTGAATCGCTCTTAGACACCCATTGAATCGCGCCTGCTGGGCTACGAGTTTGTTCCCACTCATTGTTGAGAAGGTTGGATAAATAGAGGGAAGTCCAGCGTGTGGGTGCCTGAGTCCAAGCGCCTTCTAATCCACTGGTTACCGTGTCTTCAGAATGGCCTTTTCCACATTTGTTTTTCCATCCGAGGCCCTGTTGCTCGATAGCAGCAGCGCCAGGTTCGGCTCCCAAGCACTTGCCTGGCTTGTGTGCGCCATGCATTTTACCAAAAGTATGCCCGCCAGCGACAAGAGCAACTGTCTCTTCGTCACTCATGGCCATACGGCCGAAGGCGACACGAATGTTCTTAGCCGAGGCGACTGGATCTGGTACTCCGCGTGGGCCTTCTGGGTTTACATAGATCAACCCCATGTGTGTCGCTCCTAGTGGGCGCTGCAGTTTGCCGTCTTTAACATGGCGATCACTGGCCAGCATCTCTACTTCTGGGCCCCAATAGACTACATCGGGCTCCCAATCATCTGCACGACCGCCAGCAAATCCGTAGGTTTCGAAACCCATATTTTCAAGCGACACATTCCCCGCCAAGATCATAAGGTCACCCCAAGAAAGGGCTGCACCGTATTTTTGTTTTACCGGCCATAATAGTCGGCGCGCTTTATCCAAATTACCGTTATCGGGCCAACTATTCAGTGGGTCAAAGCGTTGCTGCCCACCGTCACCGCCACCGCGACCGTCTAAGGTTCGGTAAGTGCCGGCGCTGTGCCACGTCATGCGAATAAAGAACGGACCGTAGTTGCCGAAGTCGGCTGGCCACCAGTCTTGAGAGGTTGTTAGTAATGCATCAATGTCTTTTTTTGCTGCGTCTAGGTCTAAGCCGTTAAAAGCCTCTGCGTAGTTAAAGTCAGCACCGAGAGGGTTAGAGCGTGAATCTTGGTCACGCAAGGCTGATAGATCGAGTTGGTCTGGCCACCAAAATTGGTTGTTTTTAGCTTGACCGAGCTTAACTTGGCCTACACCTTTTGCGCCTTTGGGTTTGCTAATTTCGTCGGCGGTTGCACTTGATAAGCCAATCGTGAAAACAGTCGCAAGCACGGCTGTGCTTACTAGTTTCGGGAAGCCCGCGTTTCCTGCCTTTTTCTTGGGTAAATTCATGATGATTGTTCCTTAGTGGTTATAACTGAGTCGTTTAAAACAGAGGTTTGAAATCTGAGAACGAGCAAGTGCTGCTTTTTCTTATCAGCAACATCTTGTAGCTTCATCTCAGTATAGAACAGTTTTTATTATTGAAAAGTAGGATTCGATTCAAAGAATTGATGATAATGATCGATTAGCTCAATCAATAAAGCCCCAGGAGTGCCGAGTGAATAGGCTAATGTGCGGGTGTAATGCAGCGAGCGCGTACTTTTTTAGCAGCAGTGAAACTAACTAGAACCAAGCTTATAAGGAGCATAATATTTTCAAAAAGCAGAGGGTGGCTAGCGAAAAAGGTTGGCTCGCTATGCCCATTCAGAGGCATGTCTACTATATAGCCTGCGGCTTTTTGAAAGTCAGCCTTAAAGTGAATTTCCCCGTTAGGAAGCACTGCTATCGACGGGCCGTTGTTTGCAACATGAACCAGAGGGAGACGGTTCTCAATGGCGCGCAAAGCAGATGGTAGAATATGTTGTATCGGTTGATGGCTAGAGCCAAACCATCCATCGTTTGAGAGCGCAACGATCAAGCTCGGCTTCGCATCAAGTTGTTTAAAGTTTGCCGAATGATCGATAGTGTTGTGAGCATGCTTAACAGCACGTGCAACTAGGCTCGGCTCAGTGGTTTCGTAGCAAATTAATGGAACTATATTCATCGAATCATGTTCGAATACTTCGTGGTTTTCTCCAATAGTAGTCTCAACTAAGAAGTCACCAAAAAGTGATTTTATCCAATCGCTTATCAACGAGTTCGCACTGCTCATGGGCACATATTCACCAAAAGGAATACGCTTAATTTTCGTGTATTGAGCGCTACTGTTTCCGTCACTGTTTAGCATAATCGCCTTACTAGTTTGTCCTTCTAGTTGAGCGTTTTTTTTGTTTCGGTGATGATGCATATCATGAAACATTAAACTCACGCCGAGTTCAGCTATCTGCTTATGATAAGCCTCACGCACATGAGTGTTATTTAGATAATGTTTGCTGCGACCTTCTGGCCATATGACCAGCTTAGCACCTTGTTGTACAAGTTCTTCGGTCATATGCATTTCTGGAGGGTAAGCTAGGCCGTAACCCGGGTAACTCATGTTAGCGCTAAGGCTGGGAATTTCATTAGACTGTATTAGGCCAAGTCGGATACTAGGCGACGCAGCAATGCGTTCGGTCCAATGCTGGTTTAAATATATGCCTACTACGAACCAAGTGAGTAACAGCGCAAGACCACTTAGCGTCATCACTAAGCTTGGGGCCTTCAAGACCGGTATATTTAGACCAATACGTGTCAAAACCCAGTCTACACAATGCACCATCAGTATGGTGGCTATGCCTATGATGACATCGACACCATGAGCGCCCGTATACTCAATGGCTTGCAATACTGGCGTAAACTCAACTTGGCTATCACCTAGTCTCATAGTAAATAGCATTGGATACCAGGCCGAAAAACTCGCTAGAAGTATTGGGAAAACGAGTAAAGTGGAGAATTTTTTAAGGCTTAATATCCAGCGGTAAGTAACTAGGAGTAGCGCAATTAGATGAGCACAATAGAGCCAATATAAACAGGCGATTGCGATACTTTTGCCGAAACCGTAGCCCTTAGAAATTATGATGAAGTCAACAATCCAATACATGCCATTGGCGTAGCAAATCGTTCCCATCAGCAGTCCAAGCGCATAGCTTCTTAAAAGGCTGGTGTGGTGAATTACAACGAGAATCGGTACGAACGCAAACCAGGCTAGCGCAAAGTATGCGTGATCTAGAAATGGCACGCAGAGTAAGAGCCCAGATAAAGCGGCAGCCATGATCTGCCACGAGAAGCTGAAAGCATGCTTTGTGTTCAAAGCGTCAATCATTATGCGACTCAGACCTGAGTGTTTCTAATTCTCTTTGATAATCTAGTTTTATTGCATCTAATGCGGCCTTCTTTTGCTGTTCATTGAGTGAATTGTTTAGTCGCACTAATCGACGTTGATAAAAGTAGTGCGTCTGACTATTTTGTTGTTCAAACAAAAACGAAGCATTGGTGCCGAAGTGCTCCTCTTGTCTTCTATTTAAATCGACTAAATAACCTCTAATTTGAGCCATGCGCTGAGCGTCCGGCGCTCGGTTGATGGCTGACTTTAGCTGTTGGTCGGTTTTCATATAGTTGTAATAATTAACAATCCATCTCGCATAGATCTTAGCGTGGTCATCTATGAGGCTTCTTTCGACCAAACTTGTAAGATGCTGGAGTTCATCGTCGGCTAGGTTTTCAGGCAGCAGGCTGTTGATTCGCGCCAGCAGCATTAAGGGCGCGCCTGACTTGTTGCCAATATCTTGAGCCTCCCATAATACTCGTTCAACGTCTGAGTAGTTATGTCGCCAACGTGTATTGCTGATGACTATGTTCTTACGCTCTGTGTCGGAGCTGTTTGGAGCAAGCCATCGAACCTCTTGTCGCGGGTCATACCTAATGTGAGCATGCTCATGCAGGCTATAGAGCTTAATTCCTAATGTGGCTATCGTTGCGATAATAGCCATCCCAAAAAAGAATTGTAAAAGCCGAGTAGGGCGAGAAGTTATCGCCATAACATTATTGAATTCATGATCTAGGGCGATACTAGCCCTCTGAATTGCCTAATGATTCAGTTAAGCGCTGTTCTAGCTCAGCTTGTCGAGCAGCAATTTGTTCTGGAGTTAAGTCAGTTTGCATACCAAGCTTGATGCTTTCAAACATAAACTCCGCGTTCGCATCCGATTGGTGAAAAAGTAGTTGTGCAGTCTCTGTTCCAAGGTGCAGCTCGCGAAGATCTTGCAGTTCACTGTAGAGTTCAACGTCTCGATTAATGGTTGCAAGGGTTTGTTGGTTGTTAGCGTCATACCCACTCCCTTCGTGTATTTGACTAAAGCGTTCTTTTGCTTGTAGAAATCCTTGGTAGTCAGAGACTAATTTAGCGGTTTGCTCACCAGCTTTACCCGGTAGAGATGACTCGATTAATTTCTCTAGCTCGCGAAGAGATCCGCCGTCGAGTTGGTTGTAGATTCTTTCAAGTGCCTCGTCTAATGATACAAGCGCATCGTGATCCAGTATGACATCTCCATTTTCATCAAGTTTGACGGCTTGGAGGGCGTCGTGCACGGATTTCTCTGTGAAAGGCAGGGTATTTGAGTCGATTTGTTCCTCGTCAGCTAATGAGTCTTGCGCTGAGTTAACGTTTGTTTGCCATTGCCATTCAGACGCGATAGTCGCTTGAGACTGATCGTTGAGCTTGGTCTTTGAGTCAAGGTTCTTTTCAGTTGACGCGTTTTCAGTCAAAGCTTGATTAGTTGATGCTTGCTCAGTCTTGTTTTTTCGACTGGTATTAGTCGCGACTAGAATCGCTATGATACAAATTACAACGGTAGCTAGAGGCAATATTAGATTCTTATTTTTATTTAGCATTCTCTATATCTTAAAGTAGGGGGTTACTTAGGGTGCTTCTATCCTAACTTGAAAAAGAAAAGGGGCCCGATTACTCGAACCCCTCAACCTGGCTTGAGTTTGCAGCTATAGCGTTAGCGCTATTAGTCAAACTATGCCTTTCTCTTAGAAGTTACAGGTATCTCGAGTCTCAGAAATAAGGCTACTAGCGGTATGATTAGGGCCGCACAAGAATTGATTGTAACGACGATCTTTATCTAAAAATCGTTTCATCCAAGAAACGCCATAGGTCGATAACTCAGCGTTATTGTTAAAGTTATTGCCATTTGCACAATTGTGCTGGCCATTGTTGAATTCCAAATAGAACTTGTCTGTATTACCTGGGATTTCATTGTAAAAAGGGCTCGCATGAGTATTAACACTTGCAGTTCCATCGTTTTCGCAAGCCATGATCATGGTTGGTACGCCAATTTGAGTGAAGTTGTCGCTGCCTGTGCTCCAAGGTGCTAGAGGCACTGCAGCACTTAAACGGTTACGCGAAGCACTTCTAAGTGAGCCACCGCCACCCATCGAGAACCCCATAGTTCCAAGTCGATTTTCATCAACAAGACCTGAAATTGGACTATTTGAGCGATTGCTTTCGGAGATTAAATGATTGAGCGCAGCATCAAGTTGGCGGCTGCGGCTCTCTGGTTGGTCAAAACGACCATTTGTATCGATTGTAATCACAACAAACCCATGAGACGCGAGGATAGGGCCCCACCAAGCGATTGCCGATTGCGTATTAGTGAAACCTGGCGCTATCGAAATTGCGCCCATCTCACTCGAGATGTTGGTAGGGTAGTAAATCGTGCCTCCACCGAACCCATTTACTGAGCTCGACACATTTGTAGAAGCGATTGGCTGTGGTCCGCTGCTTGCACGAATGAACGACAATGTAGGGTTTGGGCCGATTTCATGACCACAATTGAAGCTACACGTGCTTGGAGGGGGCAGTTGACCACTATTATCGCTGCCGCCGTCACTGCCACCACCACCGCCGGCATAGGCAGATAGGGAGATGAGCGCTGAGACAGCGCAGCTTGAAAATAATTTTAGAGCTGAGTTCTTCATAGAGTTAATCCTATTCTTGTTAAGCGCAGGGGAGCTACGCCTTTTTGTTGTGATGGACTTCTTAAACTACTGATACAAACTTCATATTCCTTAGTGTTATGTCTTATATAACACTAAGTACTGACAGGAGGATACTCAATGGTTTACAAAATGTCTAGAGAATGGATTTTCTAAATGCCGCTTTTTTTAATCTAATTTTAATTCTGAAAGGTTGCTATGATTTTTCTAGGCAACTGTCAGGTTTGGAGGTGAGCTAAGTTCATTTTTGTTCGATTTATGTTTTCTGTGGATAAAAAAAAGCCTGCGTGAACGCAGGCTTTTCGAGTAACGCGAGGCGCGCATACATATTCGAACTACTTAAAAATCTTTGATTCAGGGGCCGATAAACCACCTTCTTGAGAAGCAAAGTAAGCAGACATTGCTTCGATTTGTCCAATGGTGAGGTTCGTTGCTTGTCCAGACATGATTAGATTATTGCGTTCGCCAGAACGGTAATCTTTTAATGCTTGAACTAAATAGCTCTCATATTGACCTGCAAGTTTAGGAAAAGAGCTTTGCTCGCCATCGCCGGTTTTACCGTGGCACGCAGCGCATGAAGCAGATAATTTTTCACCGGCTTTAGCTTCAGCTTTGTTAACTAAACTTGGGCGTGAATTGCCTTTCATTTGCGCGAAAAAAGCACCAATGTCCGCCATATCGCTATCGCTAAGGTTCGACGCTTGAGCCTGCATCGTTTTGTGTGAACGAGTTTTGTCTTTGTACGCTTTAAGAGCGCTGACAATGTATTCTGCGTGTTGGCCGCCAATCATCGGAATTTCATAAACTGGGCCAGGATTGCGCAGGCCAGGGGCGCCGTGGCAACCTAGGCAAGTCTGCGAGAGCTGCTCACCATTGGTCGCGTCAGCTGCGACTGCAACTTGAACGCCGGTTAATGAAAAGCCGGCTAACAATGCTGCGCCAGTGATAACGGTATTACGAATAGATTTCAACATAAGCTCAATACACGGGTTTAAGATTTTACTGAATTCGATTCAGTAAAAAGAATAATCACATTCAGGCCTTAGTTTAAAGACGCCAAGCATGGTAGATCATGCTCGTAGTATATCAAAAGGCGCTAAATACGCTTTAAAAAAGCTACGCGGACTTTAAGGAAGGTTGTCTGTAAACTCAAGTCATTTCGCCAATAATTTGCATTTTCTAAACAAATACAAGCCCCTTTGGTTCTGCATCAGCAAGCAGACCAAGCGACGATGTGCGGAAGCCCGAAAAGTTGGCTACAATAGCAAACATGGATAAACGATAAATGGTGCCGCTTTGACTTCAACAAGCATCGAAAAGAATAATTTGCCCGAAGAGAAGATAGCCGATGTTGGCCTTGATAAAGATTGTTATGCAGCGGTCGACCTGGGATCAAACAGTTTTCATCTAGTAATTTCGCGCTACAACCATGGCGAGTTTACGGTTATTGATCGTCAACGCGAAGTGGTACGCTTGGCGGCGGGCCTTGACGAAAATAACGCTCTATCTGACGAGGTCGCCGAACGTGCATTGATTTGCCTTGCCCAGTTTGGTCAGCTTTTAGCGAGCTTACCAGCTGAGAATATCCGCGCAGTAGGCACTAACGCATTAAGACGTTTGAGCGGGAAAAATCAGTTTCTCGAACGCGCAGAGCGGTCCCTTGGTCATAGTATAGAGATTATTGCGGGGCGTGAGGAGGCTCGGCTTATTTACCTTGGTGTTTCAAAGTGGTCGTCCAGTAAAGATGAATCTCGTTTAGTTATTGATATCGGCGGGGGTAGTACAGAGATTATTGCTGGTAAGGGCGACGTCGCACACTGTCGAGAAAGTTTGGAAGTTGGTTGCGTGGTCTTAAGTCGCGAATTTTTTGATGATGGACGGCTGTCGCAAAAACGGTTCGATAAAGCAATTTTGGCCGCAGAGTTGGCGATACAGCCTGTGGTAAAGCAGTTTCGCATGCAAGGTTGGAGTCAGGTTATTGGTTGTTCTGGAACAATGAAGTCGATGGCCTTAGCGATGGTTCAAGGCGGCTTGTCAAACGACAGTATTCGAAAAGACGGCTTGCAAGCGCTGCTTCAACAAGCGATAGACGCCGAACATTTAGACAAGCTCAGCGTGCCGGGAGTGAGCCGAGATCGCTTACCTGTATTTGCAGGAGGGCTGTCCATATTGATTGCCTTGTTTGATTTATTTGATATTCAAGAGATGTCGGTGTCAGATATCGCGTTACGAGAAGGCGTTTTATATGATTTAGTCGGCCGCTCGTCGGCAGAAGATATTCGAGACGTTAGCGTGGCGGCAATGCTCAGTCGTTGGGCAGTAGATGCTGCTCACGGTGACAATGTAAGAAACACCGCGATGACACTGTATACACAAGTCGCGGGCGATTGGGATATTCGCGACGATTTGTTTAAAAACACTCTTGAATGGTCGGCACAGTTACATGAGGTCGGCTTGCAGATAAGTCATGATGGTTATCATAAGCATGGAGCCTATATGATTGAAAATGCTGACATGGCGGGTTTCGCGAAGCGAGACCAAATCTTACTCGCTGCACTTATTGTTGGGCATCGGCGTAAGTTCCCGATAGGAGTCTTTGAGTCTTTGCCATCCATTTTGGTTACTCCTGCGAAGCGAATTGCGGTTTTACTCAGGATTGCAGCGCTATTGCATCGAGGGCGAAGTTCAAGCTTATCAACTGCGGTTAATTTGGGCGCCGATGGACAACGTATTGAACTGAAATTTGACTCAGATTGGCTGGAAAATCACCCCTTAACCAAGGCCGACCTAAAACAAGAGCAAGCGTGGTTAAAAGCGATTGGGATCAAATTAGGTTTTAAATAGTCTTGATGACACAGCTAGGCTACTAGTACTCGTCTGAGTGTTTCTCCAATAGGCTCTGTTGGGCGTTCAAAGGTGGGCTCTCGACACTAGGTACTGCTTGAATGTAGCTGCCGTTAGCTTGCATTAACCAAGCGTTACTGGTATCGCTCAAATAGATCTCTAAGTTTTGAATGATATCGGCCTTGATCGCCAAGTCGAGAATAGGGGTGCATTGCTCAATTCTGTTGCGTAAGTTGCGCGGCATTAAGTCTGCGCTTGATAAAAATAACTCACTTTCTTGCTCACCGTTTTCAAAATAGAAAACTCGAGCGTGTTCTAAGAAGCGTCCCACTACCGAGCGAACACTAATGTTCTCAGAGAGGCCTTCAACGCCCGGGCGTAAGCAGCAAATACCACGAACGATTAGCTCAATTCGCACACCCGCTTGAGATGCGTCGTACAAAATATTTATGATTGCTGGGCTCGATAGGCCATTAACTTTGGCTAGAATTTTTGCAGGGATACCCGCTTTGGCGTTTTCAATCTCGCGTTTAACTTTGTCCACAAACATATCGCTAATGCCGTAGGGTGATTGAAACAAGTGATTCAGCTCAGGGTTTGGTCCTTGAGTTGTTAGCTGCATAAATATTTCGTGCACGTCTTGAGTGATTTCGCGGTTATTGGTCAGCAAGCCATAATCCGTGTAGACGCGCGTATTTGCTTGGTGATAATTTCCTGTGCCAAGATGAACGTATCGGCGAAGTCGTTTAGCCTCTCGCCTTACAATCATCAACATTTTTGCGTGGGTCTTCTTTCCTACCATGCCATAAACAACATGTGCGCCCGCACTTTGAAGAGTTTGCGCGGTGGATAGGTTGTTTTCTTCATCAAAGCGAGCCATCAGCTCGACCACAACGGTTACTTCCTTACCCGCGCGCGCGGCGTTGGCAAGGTGCTCAACCATTACTGAGTCAGAGCCAGTGCGGTAAAGGGTTTGTTTAATCACTAAAACATCAGGGTCACTCGCGGCTTGTCTTAAAAAATCGACGACTGGCGCGAACGATTGAAATGGGTGGTGCAGTAAGATGTCGCCACTGCTAATCTCTTCGAATAAGTTGCTTTGGTGGCCAAGGTTATCAGGGGTAGATGGAGTGAATACAGGGTATTTAATTTGTGGGCGGTTGACCATGTCGGGCAAGTTGATCAAACGATTCAGATTAACCGGTCCGTTTACTGGGTAGATATATTGTTCATGAATTTGGAAACGATCTTGAAGAAACTTTAAGATACGCTTGGGGCAGTTTTCAGACACTTCTAAGCGAATTGCTTCGCCGTAAAGACGCGATGGCAGCTCGCCTTCGAGCGTGCGCGCTAAGTCCTCTACTTCTTCTAAGTCGACATATAAGTCGCTATTGCGCGTAATTCTAAATTGGTAGCAGCCGAGCACCTTTACATTTGAAAAAAGCCGCTTGATGTTGGCATGGATAATGGATGACAAAAATACGTATTCATACTCACTGTTGCATAACTCGTCTGGCAGGCGAATGAATCGAGGTAAAGCGCGCGGCGCGGGTACAACTGCAATATTGTGTCTATCGTCCCTGTCAGGGTCATGTAGGTCAACTACAATGCTGAGCCCTTTATTTATCGTCAGTGGAAATGGGTGCGCGGGATCTAAGCGTATTGGGGTTAGAATCGGCAGTACTTCACGCTTGAAGTACGTTTTAAGCCATTTACTCTGCTCTTCGGTCCATTCGTCACGCTTCAGAAACCTAATGCCGTAGTCCGCCATTTGTGGTAGCACGCTTTCGTTCAAGGTTCGATATTGAAGTTCAACTAGAGCATGTGCTCGTGCGCTAATCTCTTCGAGAGCTAACTGTGGCGATAGGCCATCAAAGCTCTCGCCCGAGACCGCACTGTCTGCCTTGGCCTTTAAACCAGATACTCGAATTTCAAAGAACTCGTCCATGTTTGAGCTAAAAATGCACAGAAACTTCAACCTTTCAAGAAGCGGTGTTTTGGGGTTAACGGCCATGCTTAATACGCGCTCGTTAAAACTAAGTAAACTAAGTTCAACGTGTAAAAAACTAGGTTGTTCGAGAGGGCTAGGCGTGGTCATCCGTATTTACTATTTTCTGTGAGTTGTGTGTATTGGCAATCGTCAAAATGTCCCAACGAGTTTGGCATTTCAATGTGACAAATGTGCGATCTAGGGTGCAATTATGCAACACTGTTGTATGTGTCGCTTTAATGGCGTTCGCTGAATCTCGATTATCTAGTAATTCTAAGCTTCTTGGCCGAAATATTAACGCTTAATAAGACAAATACCGTATTATATGCGATCGGCCGTGTAAATATTTTTGCGCAGCCGAATTTTGCAAAATTAGAGATCAAGAGTTCAAAAAACTAGGGCTGTCAGCGAAGTCGTTGAGACTTTCGCGTACAAAGACCTTGTCGCTCGTCAGTTATAGACGATGCCATGGTTTTTGAATCATGCTGATGGCTATAATTGAAATGCGCAGGAGCGCAAATAAAGAAGTATGAAACAAACCGATGACCTGCGGATAGCCGCGACCAAAGAGCTAATTTCACCTGTTCAAATACACGAGCAATTCCCGTTAACAGAAGCGGCAGCTGCTACTACTGCGAGAGCACGTGATGAAATTCAAGCTGTGATGGCGGGCTCTGATGATCGCCTGGTTGTTGTGGTTGGGCCGTGTTCAATTCATGACCCCAAATCAGCGCTCGAGTATGCTGAGCGTCTGTCGTCGCTAAAGCAAGAATTGAATCAAGATTTAGTCATTGTAATGAGAGTCTATTTCGAAAAGCCCCGAACAACCGTAGGTTGGAAGGGGTTGATTAACGATCCTGACTTGGACAACACTTTCAGCGTCAATAAAGGTATTGGTATTGCTCGTGACTTATTGATGTCAATCAACAATATGGGCGTTCCTGCAGGTTGCGAGTATCTCGATTTGATTACTCCACAATACACCGGCGATATTGTTTCTTGGGGGGCCATCGGTGCACGGACCACTGAAAGCCAGTGCCATCGGGAGTTGGCCTCGGGTTTATCGTGTCCTGTTGGGTTTAAGAATGGTACAAACGGTAATTTGAAGATTGCGGTCGATGCGATTGGGGCTGCGAGCAATCCTCACCATTTCTTGTCTGTCACAAAAGAGGGCCGAACTGCGATTGTTAATAGTACCGGCAATGAGTTCACACACATCATTTTGCGCGGTGGAAATAACGAGCCAAACTATTCAGCTACTCACGTTGAAGAGTCTGCCGCAATGCTCGAAAAAGCAAAATTGCGTTCGAATATTATGATTGACTTTAGCCACGCAAATAGCTTTAAAGACCCAGCTCGTCAACGTGAGGTTTGCCAAGACGTTTGCGAACAAATAGGCGGTGGCGAATCAAGAATATTTGGCGTAATGATCGAATCCCATTTGGTTGAAGGTGCTCAGAAAGTTGTAGATGTTGACTCACTAACATATGGCCAAAGTATTACCGATGGCTGTATTGGCTGGGTAGAAACCGAAGAACTTTGCCGAAACCTCGCAAATGCGGTACGATCAAGACGAACAGCATAGGAAGTACGCGCATTGCTGCTGAGTAGTAGCCTTTCAAAATCAATTTGTTAGGCGCTTTTAATTGTAAGAGTAAGTTCTTTTATTTGGAGTCGACGTGTTAGCGGGTAACTCGAAATGTGTGGGGCTTTATTCTGGATATGACAGGGTATGATTTGAAAAGATTTGCGTTATTGGGGGAACCGTTGGGCCATAGTATGAGCCCGGCGCTGCACAAGGCGATATATCGTCAGTTAGAGATTGACGACGCATCTTATCGAACTGTCGAGCTCCCACAGGAGCGTCTAAAAAGTTTTTTCACTGGCTTTCGAGTTGGCGGTTTTGATGGTGTTAATGTCACTATCCCCCACAAGGCGAGCGTGATTGATCTGCTCGATGAAGTCGATAGCAAAGCTCGTCTTCTTAATGCTGTAAATTGCGTTAATCGGACTGGTAACCAGCTCACCGGCTACAACACAGATCTTCTCGGGTTCGGCTATTCGCTGCGCCAAAACAATGTCGAAATCGAAGGTAATCAATTTGCCATTATCGGCGCAGGCGGGAGTGCTCAGGCCGTTGGTGCTGTGTTGGCTGACGGCGAAGCTAAGAAGGTATCGATAGTTAATCGCACTCCAGAACGTGCTGAAGAGCTAAAAGCCACAATTTTGAGTGTTAACGAAGCGATTGATGTTGAGTTGATTTCTGCTGAAGATCTCGCCCAGAATGCGAAAAATCTTGATTGCGTAGTTAATACCACTTCAGTTGGAATGAGCCCAAATGTAACCGATTCTCCACTGCCATCAGGCTTTTTCACTGAGAATACCTTGGCATTTGACCTAGTCTACAATCCTTTAGAAACTCAATTCCTAAAGGATGCCAAAGCTCAAGGGGCTTCTGTCGTAAACGGCGTGCAAATGTTGGTCGCTCAAGCTGTTTATTCCGTCGAAATTTGGATGGGTGGAAATATAGTTGCGCATGTTGATATGAATGCACTGGTCAGAGACCTAGAGAAAACGATAAAATAGCACCACATATTCGTTTTGTAGTGCCACAACAGCTTGGTGCTGCTTTTTACTAGCGTAAACGCGCTGCTCAATTTCATTAAATGAACTCCTCAATTACTCAAGTTGTTCCGCTAGAGCTAGCTGAACACTCTTACGATATAAGTGTGGGCTATGGCCTGCGTGACAATCTTGCTGACATTCTCTCTAACTGGAATCAAGGCCAGCAGTGGATCGTCTTAACTCAGCAAGCGATCTTGGATTTATACGAACCGGTGATAAACCAGCTCAAGCAAGCTGGGTATAAGATTGGAACCATTGTTGTTCCCGCAGATGAGTCTGCGAAAAATATTCGACACGCTGAAGAAGTGTGGACTCAGATGGTCGAAATGGGATGTGATCGATCATCAATACTTTTAGCGCTCGGGGGCGGTGTTGTAGGCGATCTCGGCGGCTTTGTTGCAGCAACCTATATGCGCGGCATTCCATTCATTCAAATACCGACCACTTTGTTGGCAATGATTGATTCGGCGATTGGTGGTAAAACTGCCGTCAATCTCGCGGCGGGTAAAAATTTGGTCGGGGCAATTTATCAACCTAAAGCAGTGCTGGTTGATCCTGGCTTTTTGCAAACTCTACCTCGCCGAAACGTGATTTCTTCATTGGCTGAGGCGATTAAGTACGGCTTTATTCGTGATTCATCAATATTTGACACTATGGAAGCTCGTTATGATGATTTAGTTAGTCTGAAAGACGAAGCACTACTGAGCGAAATTATAGCCAAAAGTTGTAAAATCAAGGCTCAAATTGTCTCTAACGACCAGTTCGAAAACGGTGAGAGGCGCCTTCTAAACTATGGGCACACCATTGGCCACGCGTTTGAAACCATTCAAGCCTACGGCGGGCTATATCACGGAGAAGCGGTTCTCTATGGAATGAAGTGTGCGAATTTTATCTCGCATAAGAAAGGCCTGATCAGTGATAAACAGTTCGACCGAGCCCAAACCTTATTGCATCGGTTTGACTTGCCCGAACTCGGGCCAGTGCCAGCGGAAGATGTGCTCAAAGTTGTTTCGCATGACAAAAAGAATATCAACGGCAAGCTAAATTTTATCCTGATTAACAATATCGGTAATGGAATTGTCTCTACTGAGGTATCTCAGGACGACATTATTGAAAGTCTTCAAGCAGTTAGTTAAGCCATTCGCCAGCGAGTACGAGAACGTTCCATGAAGATATTAATTGTTAACGGCCCAAACTTGAATTTGCTAGGCGAGCGCGAGCCTGAAGTTTATGGTCGCGACACACTCTCAGACGTGAATAAGTGGATTGAAAATCATGAACTTAGCGGTGATCATCAATTGCATTTTTTTCAGTCAAACCATGAAGGGGAGATTATCGACTATTTGCATGCTCATCGGAAATCTGCCGATGGAGTAGTGATTAATCCTGGTGGTCTTACTCATTATTCAGTTGCGCTGCGCGATGCAATCGCAGGGATCCAAGTTGCGACTGTCGAGGTGCATATTTCGGATATCCATGCGCGCGAGGAGTTTCGGCAAGTGTCCATGGTGAGGGATGTTTGCATTGCGCAGATCTCGGGTCATGGCAAGCAGGGCTACGTAGAGGCAATCGAGTTGCTCGAGCAGTATCGACGTCAATCGTCATAAGAAGGCTAGAAATAAGCCAGTTGGAAGTAAAGAATACTATGAAATTTGATCTTTTTAATACCGATGGCGAAGCTCGGCGCGCACGCTTATCGTTTGCTCGCGGCGAGATTCAAACCCCAATATTCATGCCAGTTGGTACCTCAGCGACGGTCAAGGCGATGACGCCGGCTGAGCTTGATGAAGTTGGCGCTCAAATTGTATTGGGTAACACCTTTCATTTAATGCTGCGCCCTGGGACAGAGGTAATCCAAGCGCACGGTGATTTGCATGATTTTATGCAGTGGCAAAAACCAATTCTGACCGATTCAGGTGGTTTTCAAGTTTGGTCATTGGCCGAACTTCGCAAGATAGAAGAGAAGGGCGTCACCTTTCGCTCTCCAATTGATGGCAGTAAGAAATTCTTGGGCCCTGAGGAAGCAATCGATATTCAACGAAAGTTAGGATCCGACATAGTCATGATTTTCGACGAGTGCACACCCTATCCGGCAACTGAAAAAGAAGCTCGCGATTCAATGGAGTTATCCATGCGTTGGGCCGAGCGTTCGAAGGTTGCCCATGGTGATAGTGAGTCAGCGCTGTTTGGGATTATCCAGGGCGGCATGTATGAGCACCTCCGTGATGAGTCGCTAGCAGGTTTGAAGAATATCGGTTTTGATGGCTATGCAATTGGTGGTCTATCTGTAGGCGAGCCCAAGGAAGAAATGTACAAAGTGCTCAAACATCTAACATCAAGCATGCCAGATGATGCTCCGCGCTACTTGATGGGCGTTGGAACTCCTGAAAATCTAGTAACAGCAGTGCACTACGGCATTGATATGTTCGATTGCGTATTGCCAACGCGTAACGCTCGCAACGGCTGGTTATATACACAAACTGGTGTAGTTAAGATCCGCAATGCGAAATATGAGTTTGATACTAAACCAATTGACGAAGCCTGCGAGTGCAGCACTTGTAAACAGTTTTCGCGTTCCTATATTAAACACTTATTGAAGACAAACGAGATTTTGGGGGCGCGACTTGCCACCGTTCATAATCTCCACTTTTTCTTGAGTTTGATGCAGCAAATGCGTGACGCGATTGAAGCGAATCAGTTTGCCGAATTCCGAGGGAATTTCTTTGAGATGCGCGGTCAAGCTGACCCAACTGTGGCATAATCCGCGCGTAAATTATGGTCGTTATTGAGTAAGTAGGCTCATATACCGATTTTAGACAACAAAACGATAAAAATTTAACAGGTAACATCTCATGAACGACGTATTGAGTTTCTTTATTTCAGACGCTGCAGCACAAGCCGGTGGCGCAGGCGGAGCAGGCGGCATTATGAGCTTTTTGCCGATGATCGCCTTATTCGTGATTTTCTATTTCTTGTTGATCCGACCGCAACAAAAGCGTCAGAAAGAACACAAGAACATGGTGGCCGATTTAGCTAAGGGCGATGAAATTGTCACAATGGGCGGCGTATTAGGCAAAATTACGGCTGTCGATGATAATTTTTTAACAGTAGAGATCGCTAAAGGCACTGAAATCAAAGTTCAGCGTATGTCTGTTCAAGCGATGATGCCAAAAGGCACTATCTAATAAAGGCACTGTCCAATAAAGGCGCTGGCTAAATAGTTGTCGCCAATTAACTCAATTTTAGCTAATCAATGCTGTTTGTTGTTTAGTGGAACATTCTCATGAATAAGAACCCTACCTGGAAGTATTTACTTCTGATATTGATTGTAGCGTTTGGTGTCATCTATGCCATGCCGAATCTTTATCAAGCTGAGCCCGGCGTACAAATAATCGGTGCGCGAAATGCTGTTGTTGATACTAAAGTACTAGAGCGTGCTCAGCGTACGCTTGAATCGGCCGATATTGAAGTTAAGCAAGCAACCTTAGAAGGTAGTAAGATCAAGCTGCGCTTGACAAGCGACGAAGACCAAAACTCGGCTAGAGAGTTACTACGAACTAGGTTGGGCAGTGATTACCCAGTTGCGGCGGCAGACTTACCCACAACACCTAATTGGCTTGCCAGTCTTGGTGGTGCTCCTATGTATTTAGGCCTCGATCTTCGCGGAGGCGTTCACTTTTTACTTCAAGTAGATATGGACGCGGCGGAGAAGAAAGCTAATGAGAACTATTTTGAGGGTATCCGCACTCTGTTGAGAGAAGAGGGCTTGCGTTATAACGGGATTAATCAAAGAGATAATGGTGCTATTTTTCTTCGCTTCAAAACTGAAGAGGTGAGGGATCAGGCTCGTGGAGAGATCTCTGTGGCTAACCCAGACTTAATCGCAACAACCGCCGAGGATAATGGCTCGTTCACGTTGTCGTTACAGTTATCGGAACAAGCCGTAGCTGAAATCAAAAAAGCGGCTCTAAAGAAGAACATGTTGGCTTTGCGTAATCGTATCGACCAGCTTGGTGTTTCTGAGCCCGTTATTCAACAGCAGGGCCTAGATAGAATTGTTATTCAATTGCCCGGCGTCAAAGACCCCTCGATTGCCAAAGACATACTTGGTAAAACGGCTACTTTGGAAGTTCACTTGGTCGATGAAAAGAACACCGCATCAACAGTGTCGGGTCGAGTACCATCTGGTTCTAAGCGCTATTTCTTTCGAGATGGGCAGCCGATTTTGCTGCAAAAGCGCGTGTTATTTTCGGGCGAGAATATCATCGATGCTGGGGTCAGCGTTGATCAAAACGGCGGACCCGCGGTACGGCTTGTGTTGGATTCGAGAGGCGCTGCAGCCAATTCTGATGCTACGGGTGACAATATTGGCAATCGAATGGCGATTGTTTATATTGAAACATTAGGTGAAACTAAAACTGACTCCCTTGGCAATGCTAAATTAGTAACTAAGGAAATCAAAGAGGTGATTAGTGCTGCTCGAATTAATGAGCAGCTCGGTAAAACCTTTATTATTACCGGTTTAGACCAAAAAGAAGCAAAGGATCTAGCTTTGCTACTACGAGCTGGTTCTCTTGCCGCGCCCGTATTCATAGTTGAGGAACGCACCGTTGGCCCGAGTTTAGGAGCCGATAACATCAAAAAAGGCTTTTCCTCAGTTCTGTATGGCTTTTTAGCTGTCTTGGTTTTCATGATTATCTTCTACCGTGTTTTCGGCGCCGTCGCTAGTTTTGCACTGGTTCTAAATTTGGTAATCATTGTTGCCGTTTTGTCCCTCTTACAGGCTACATTGACGCTTCCAGGGGTAGCTGGGATGGTGCTCACGGTGGGTATGGCGGTTGACGCCAATGTGCTTATATTCGAGCGAATCCGTGAAGAAATTCAGGCTGGCGCTGCACCTCAGATGTCGATTCATCGAGGTTACGATAACGCGTTCTCTACGATTATTGACGCTAACTTGACGACGCTGATCGCCGCATTGGTTCTGTTTAACTTTGGCACGGGTCCGATTCAAGGTTTTGCTATTACTTTGAGTATCGGCATCGCTACTTCGATGGTCACCGCAATATTCGTATCTCGAATTCTAGTTAACCTGTTCTATGGCGGCCGACGCTTAGACTCACTGTCTATATAGGGGGCAGAACAGATGCAATTATTTAAAAAACAAACCTCAATCAATTTCATTGGCGCAAGAAAATTTGCGCTTGTTGTTTCAATTCTACTGATTTTCGCGAGCGCTTACTCATTATGGAGTCAAGGCCTGAATCTGGGTATTGATTTTTCTGGTGGCACCAAACTCGAGCTTGTATACGAACAAGATGTGTCTGTGTTAGATATGCGTGCAACCCTGCAGTCTAACGGTTACCCAGAAGCGGTTGTTCAGCATTTCGGTAGCAACCGAGACGTACTAGTGCGTATTCCGCAATCTGAGGCTAGTAACGATGCGAAGGTCAGCGACGCTGTCGTTTCTATATTAGCTGCTTCGAGTGTTGGATCGGCCGAAGTTCGTTCTGTAGAGTTTGTTGGTCCAACCTTTGGTAAGGAGTTACTTGAGAAAGGCGTTCTTGCGCTACTGTATTCTTTGATTGGTGTAATGATTTACGTGGCCTTCCGCTTTGAGTGGAAGTTCTCGCTTGGTTCTGTGGTCGCCTTGATTCACGATGTTATTATAACTATCGGTATTTTCTCAATTATCCAACTCGAGTTTACGTTACCTGTGCTCGCAGCGCTGCTCGCCGTGATCGGCTATTCATTGAATGACACAATTGTTGTATTCGATCGTATTCGTGAAAATTTTCGTAAGCTTCGCGATACCGATACGATTGAAACCATGAACGTCTCCATCAACCAGACATTGCCGCGCACAATCTTGACCTCATTAACCACACTATTAGTGTTAGTTGCTTTGTATGTATATGGCGGCGATGCGCTGAATGGCTTCGCGGCCACATTGATTATCGGTGTGTTAATCGGTACGTATTCGTCTATCTTCGTTGCGAGTCCAGCTGTACTAGCATTGGGCGCGAAAGCCGAAGACTTATTGATTGAGGTTGTCGAGAAAGAGGGCGCTGATCAGCCCGATCAACCTTATATGCCATAGAGCTGCGCAGTTGCGATGCGTTTCTCCAGAACAGCCGGTTTTGGTGTTTGGCGGGCTTTGGTAATGCTCATGGGTGATGCCTGTATCTGCACTATTTAGTAAGCCTAGAGCTGCGAGAATGTAGCTCTAGGGTTTAGAGAAAGAATTTTAAATTTTTTATGGAGTAATCCTCTCATGTTCAAAAAAAGTGACACCATTGCGAATGTAGACCCCGAAATTTGGAGCGCGATTGTTGACGAAAATGTTCGTCAAGAAGAGCACATCGAATTAATCGCCTCAGAGAACTATGCCAGCGCTGCGGTTATGCAGGCACAAGGCACCAAGCTTACTAATAAATATGCCGAAGGTTATCCAGGTAAACGTTACTACGGCGGTTGCGCTTATGTTGATGTTGCTGAAGATTTAGCCATTGCGCGTTTGAAAGAGTTGTTCGGAGCAGATTATGCCAACGTTCAACCGCACTCTGGTTCGTCGGCTAATATTGCCGTTTATCAAGCAGTCCTTAATCCGGGTGATACAGTTTTAGGAATGAGCTTAGATCATGGTGGGCATTTGACGCATGGTGCCAAAGTGAACTTCTCTGGCCGAATTTATAACTCAGTGCAGTACGGTCTAGTCGAAGCAACGGGCGAGATTGATTACGATCAAGTTGAAGCCCTTGCCCTTGAGCATAAGCCAAAGATGATCATCGCTGGTTTTAGTGCATACTCTCGCGTTGTAGACTGGCAACGTTTCCGAGATATTTCAGATAAAGTTGGCGCTGTCATGATGTGCGATATCGCGCACGTGGCCGGTTTAATCGCGGCTGGTTTATACCCCAGCCCAGTCCAAATTGCTGACGTATGTACCACAACAACACACAAAACATTGCGTGGGCCACGTGGCGGCGTGATCATGGCTAAGGCCAACCCCGAGTTAGAAAAAGCGTTTAACTCACGTGTATTTCCAGGCAGCCAAGGCGGCCCGTTGATGCACGTAATTGCGTCAAAAGCTGTTGCGTTTAAAGAAGCTTTGGACCCATCATTTAAGGACTATCAGCAAAAAACTTTAGACAATTCACGGGCACTTGCTGCCGCATTGAAAGCTCGTGGCTACACTCCTGTTTCGGGTGGTACTGATAATCACTTGAGCTTGATTAGTCTTATCGAGAAGGGCATCACAGGCAAAGCTGCTGAGGCTGCATTGGGCGCTGCAAATATCACCTGTAATAAGAATAGCGTTCCAGGTGATCCGCAAAGTCCATTTGTAACAAGTGGTATCCGTATTGGCACACCTGCGATCACAACTCGCGGTTTTGGCTTGGCTGAAATGGAGACACTTGCAACTTGGATGGCTGATGTCATGGACTCGGTAGATCAAGATGGAGGTTTTGATAAATCAGTAACTGATCGTGTTAAGTCAGAAGTGTTGGAGTTGTGTAACCGCTTCCCTGTTTATGATTATGCTGACTAACATTTCTTAACGATCATTGCCTTAACTACATAGGACGATAATAAGTGCGCTGCCCATTTTGCCAGAACGAAGACACCCGTGTTATTGACTCTCGACTTACCGAAGATCGAGATGCGGTGAGGCGGCGGCGCTCTTGTGAAGCATGCGAAGAACGTTTTAGCACGCTTGAACAAGCCAGCCTAAAGTTGCCCTATGTCGTTAAATCAAATGGTGATCGAGAGCACTACGACGAATCAAAATTAGCGCGTGGTTTAGAGCGAGCTCTTGAGAAAAGGCCCGTTGATTCCGATGAAATTGAGCATATATTGCACCGCATCAAGCATTCGCTGCTCACCAGTGGCGAGCGAGAAATCAACGCCTTAGAAATCGGTGAGCTAGTCATGAATGAATTGCGAGAGGTGGACCAAGTCGCGTATGTGCGCTTCGCTTCGGTTTATCGTTCTTTTCAAGACGTTGACGCATTCAGTGACGAAATTAAGCGCCTACAGCAGCAAACTGTGCATGGCCGACGCGCGAAGCGAGCAAAGGCTCAAGCGAATCTTAATAATGGCAAGCCCCATAAGCGCTAGCTTAGCAGTATAATTAGACGATGAGTGATTCAGCTAACCCAAACTTAAATATTTCAAATTTAAGTAAAGCAAACAAAACAGAGACGCTTCTCGACCAAGACAGCAAGTATATGCAGCGAGTACTTGATCTAGCAGCACAGGGCGCGACCACAACCCAGCCTAACCCTATGGTCGGTTGTGTGATTGTCAATGATGGTGTGGTAGTTGGCGAAGGTTTTCATCACACGGCGGGAGAGTTACACGCCGAGCGCTTGGCGATAAAGCAAGCAGGTGTTAAAGCCCGCGGCGCAACAGCTTATGTCAATCTCGAACCTTGCTGTCATCAAGGTCGAACCCCTCCTTGTACCGACGGATTAATCGACGCTGGAGTAAGTAGAGTTGTCGCAGCAATGCGTGACCCGAACCCCTTAGTTGAAGGTGGCGGCTTCGACATTCTGCAGGGTGCAGGTATTGATGTGAAGTCAGGCGTGCTTGAGCAAGATGCTCGTTGGTTAAATCGAGGCTTTGTCAGCCGAATGGCGCGCAAGCGGCCTTGGGTAATGCTCAAATCCGCAGCGACACTTGATGGGCGCACAGCGGCCTATGATGGTCAAAGTAAATGGATTACCAATGCAACCGCTCGGCAAACAGTTCAAACATTAAGGGCTTCTTGTTCTGCAGTGCTAACTGGTATTGGCACTGTTTTGGCCGATGACCCGCAGATGAATGTTCGTTTGGACGGTGACAACGATGATATTCGCCAACCTTTAAGAATAGTGCTCGATAGTCGATTGCAGATGCCTCTAGAGGCTCGAATAATAGGCGGCGATCAAAAATTAATCATTTTTACCACGTCTGAAGACGCTGATAAAACAAGTGCTTTAATAGAAGCTGGCGCCGAAGTTGTTCACTTAGATGGGAATAGCAAAGGGCAGCTTGATTTGAATGATGTGCTTAATGAGCTGGGTAATTGGCAGTGCAATGAGGTGTTCGTTGAAGCTGGGCAAACTTTGAGTGGTGCTATGGTGGAGGCGGGATTAGTCGATGAGTTGATTCTATTTTACGCAGGCAGCGTGCTTGGAGATCAAGGCAAAAGCATGTTCAAATTTAATTCACCTATGGCATTCGATAATAAGGCGCATTTTCAAGTCGAGAGTACTGCAATGGTCGGTGAGGATATCCGTGTTAACGCGGTAAATACCAAAAGCCTAGAGGCGCTCGGGTAGAAAAGCTCTCCTAGTCCAACAGCTAACACATCTGTTATTGTTGATATACAGTGTTGGCGAGTATCTAAAGCAAATAAATTCAGAAGAGAAATTATGTTCACAGGAATTATCGAAACCGTTGGCATCGTTAAATCTACCAAGAAAGTAGGTGGCGACGTACGAATTACGGTAACCGCTGATGGCTTTGCTGGCCGGCCGGTTAATCTTGGTGATAGCATAGCTATTAACGGCGTTTGTTTAACTGTTATTGAACATGAGAATAACGATTTTGCGTTTGACGTTTCTGTTGAATCTATCAACCATACTTTAATCGGCGACTGGCAGGTTGGAGTAAAGGTGAATTTGGAGATGGCTTTACTACCTACAACTCGTTTAGGTGGGCACTTGGTGTCCGGTCATGTCGATGGCATGGCCACTTTAAAGGGTATGTCCGAGGATGCGCGTTCGTGGAGAATGGAATTCGAGGTTCCTGAAAACTTAAAAAAGTACGTTGCTAAGAAAGGTTCTATTACAATTAATGGCACCAGCTTAACAGTCAACTCGGTCAACGATAATCTCTTTGATATCAACGTAATACCGCATACTTTTGAAGTAACAACTCTAGGTGACTTGACCGTCGGAGATAAGGTGCATATTGAAGTCGATTTAATCGCTCGCTATTTAGAACGCCTTCTTTCGGGTGATGCCAAGCCTAAGAGTTCAAACTTAAACGAAGCGTTTTTGGCCGATCACGGCTTTAATTAGCATTCTTACGCTACTCTATTCGCACCGGCTTTGATTCAACGCTGGCATGCAACTCCATTATCAAAACCTCTTATGATCGTAGTTACTCCACTTTTTGCCGCTGTGTTTACATTGATGTACCTAGGCTTATCGATAAACGTTATACGCCAACGCTTAGGTAATAAGGTGAGTCTTGGGGATGGTGGCCACAGTGGTTTACGTGTTGCTATTCGTACGCAGGCCAACTTTTTCGAATACGTACCGTTAATTCTGGTGCTTATGTGGTTTATTGAAACTCTTACGTTCTCATCATCTACTGTGTTTTGGATGGGCTCTTTTTTACTTGTTTCTCGAATATTTCACGTTCTTGGTATGCTTTATCCGAGAAATTTACTGATATTGAGACAACTCGGTACGATCGGAACGTTTGCTGTTATGGTTAAGGCTGCTCTGGCTTTGTTTCATTACTATATTCCACTGTCAATTTAGCCATTTATACTCAACCCAAATCGTAGCTTAAACGCAACGTAAGTTTGCAGAAACGAAAAATTGTGCAAGAGAATCTTCGCGCAAGAGAAATACACATCAGGTTTGAACATGTCGCACAGTAGCATTGAAGAAATTTTAGAAGATTATCGCAACGGCAAAATGGTGATAATTACCGACGACGAAGATCGAGAGAATGAAGGCGATTTGATGATGG
This sequence comes from uncultured Arenicella sp., assembly GCA_947499305.1. GTDB lineage: Bacteria > Pseudomonadota > Gammaproteobacteria > Arenicellales > Arenicellaceae > Arenicella. The sequence goes on from CANMNN010000004.1 coordinate 231,977, forward strand.
CCGCCGATTGCGTAACCGCTGACGATATCAACTTTATGGCGCGTTACGGCCGAGGCTTAATTTGCCTCACCTTGACCGAAGATCGTTGTGAACAAATAGGCCTACCGTTGATGGTTGGCGATAACAACGGCGCGCGTTTCTCTACCAATTTTACGATGTCAATCGAGGCTGCTGAAGGCGTCACTACTGGCATCTCGGCCGCTGACCGAGCTCGAACAGTGCAAGCCGCCGTGGCCTCTGATGCTAAACCGGCTGATATTGTAATGCCAGGGCATATCTTCCCGATTATGGCGCAACCCGGCGGTGTAATGAGCCGAGCAGGGCATACTGAAGCTGGGATCGATTTTGCCCGATTAGCAGGTCGAGACCCCTCTAGCGTCATCTGCGAGATCTTGAATGAAGACGGCACCATGGCGCGCATGCCTGATCTTGAAGTCTTCGCCAAAGAGCACGACCTGAAAATTTGCTCTATTGCTGAGCTGATTCGCTATCGCTTAGAAAAAGAACCAACCGTTGTTCCAGTAAAAGACACCTTGCTTGAAACTGAGAAAGGCCAATTACGATCGGTTGTATTTCAGGATACTGAACGAGATGAGACGCATGTAGCCTTCGTTTGCGGAGAAGTTGATGCAGATACGCCCATTCCGGTGCGAATTCACGTAGAATCCGACTTCTTGAATGTGCTCAAAGGTTTAAATAATCACGTTACCTTTCCGGCGCGCGAGGCGGTTGACTATATACTTGAGGCTGGCTCAGGTATTGTAGTAATACTGCGTTATTCGCAAAGTTCGGAAGAGGTGATTTACGACATCGAGCAATTTCAAGATAATAAGCGCCCCGGTGGTCAAGGCCACCTACGTTTACTCGGTTCTGGCAGTCAGATACTGTCGAGCTTAGGAGCGGGAAAAATCATTGTGATGGGCAAGCGGCGTAAAACCCATGGTTTATCGGGTTTTGATATCGAAATTGTTGATTACATTGAGCGTTAAACGAACAACAGCATTTTAAACGCTGACGGCTAAAAGTTAACAACTATGCTGCGTTGGCAAAAATTAAAAACTGACTAATAGATTGATATGACACACACCACACTTTCAGGCGAGCTAACTGGCCAGAATCAAAAATTGGGCATCGTACTTGGCCGTTTTAACAGCTTTATCGGTGATGCTTTGCTAGGCGGCGCTATTGACGTACTCGAGCGCCATGGTGTTGATACATCAAACATCACAGTAGTAAATGTCCCGGGTGCATTTGAAATTCCGCTAGCGGTAAAGAAAATGGCCGAAAGTGGTAACTACGATGGCGTTATTGCCCTAGGTGCGGTCATTCGTGGTTCGACCCCTCACTTCGATTTCGTTGCGGGCGAATGCGCTAAAGGCTTGAATGCCGCTCAATTAGATACTGGTGTTCCGGTCGGCTTCGGTGTTTTAACTGTTGACACAATTGAGCAGGCGATTGAACGTGCTGGTACCAAGGCGGGTAACAAAGGCGCTGAAGCGGCGATGACAGTTGTTGAAATGGTCAACGTCTTGGCGAAACTATAAGATGTCTTCAAATCGCCACAATGCGCGCAAGGCCGCGGTTCAAGCTCTGTATCAATGGGACCTTACCCAACAAGATGCACAAGATATTGAAGAACATTTTACTCAGATACATGATATGCAAAATATCGATAAAAAGTATTTGCGTGAAATTATGCTTGAATTGCCTAAAGTTGAGGTCGAATTGAAGCAAGCCATCGAGCCATTTATTGGCCGAGAGTTTTCTGCACTCGATCCAGTAGAGCGCGCTATTTTACGCCTTGGCGCCTACGAACTTTCGTATAAGAGCGACGTGCCTACGCGCGTAGTGATAAACGAGATGATCGAGCTAGCCAAAGTGTTTGGTTCAGACCACAGTTATAAATTTGTTAATGGCGTGATCGATAAGCTTGCGAAGGAGCTTCGCAAAGCAGGTTAAGTCAAAGACCAGTCTGAAGGGTATGGCAGAGTTTTCCATCATTGATCAGTTCTGCCGAGATGTCGGCCCCAAGCACAGTTCTACCAAGCTTGATATCGGCGATGATGCGGCCGTTATTCGACCAGATCAAGGAACTGAGCTAGCTATTAGCGTTGATACAATGGTCTCTGGCGTACACTTTTTTGAAGATGTACGCCCTGAGCGATTGGCCCACAAGATTCTAGCGGTAAACTTGAGCGATATGGCTGCCATGGGGGCAAGGCCAAAGTGGGCTACCTTAGCGCTTACGCTTCCAAGGGGAGATGACGAATGGCTCTCTTCTTTTTCCGATGGTTTGAAACAAACGGCGAATCGCTTTGATCTTCAGTTGATAGGTGGTGATACAAGCCAAGGCCCACTGAGCTTGAGCTTGACCGTTATCGGAACACTCCCGCAATCCAAAGCGTTGAAGCGCAGTGGCGCTGCGTTAGGAGATGACGTCTATGTGACTAGTACACTTGGCGATGCAGCTCTTGGCTTAGCCTTGTTGAACGGAGAGCTCGAATTAGGCCCAAAAAACAGCGCTCATGCGATCGATGCACTAGAGGTTCCCGAACCGAGAAATGAGTTTGGACAATCCATACTCGATATCGCCAGCAGCTGTTTAGATATTTCAGATGGCTTGGTCGGTGACATCGCTCATATTTGTGATCAAAGTGCTGTGTCTATTGAAATAGACCTGGCTCGCTTGCCCTTGTCGTTGGCTTATCAAGAGTACATCAGCTCGAATAAGCTCGACCCTAGCTCTATATCTACTTTAAATCACGCTTTAAACGGTGGCGATGACTACGAGTTAGCCTTTACCGCTGCGCCTGAGAAGGCGGTTACCATACGCAGGCGCGCAGAAGAGTGTGGTGTTAGCGTTACAAAAGTAGGTCAGGTAATAGAACGAGAATCACGCAAGGTATACTTAAGCCGCAATGGCAGGCGCTTAGAAATAGAATCCACTAATACGAAGAGCTTTGAACATTTTTCCTGACGACCTTCTACGAACAACTAAAACTCGAAAAAATGACCGATAAACTATTTAAATTATCTAATCCTGTTCATCTATTAGCGGTCGGTTTTGGTTCAGGTCTCATAAAGCCTGCACCTGGCACGTGGGGCACCTTAGCGGCTGTTCCGTTGTTTTTGGTTGTCGCTAACCTTATCGGGACGGCGTCGATTGCTTATGGCATATTCTTGGTCCTAAGCTTTGTTTTAGGTGTCTATCTCTGCGGAAAAACCGCCACGGACGCCGGTGTGCACGACCACGGCTCGATAGTGTGGGATGAATTCGTCGGTTTTTGGATTACGATGATGCTTGTTCCAGTGAATTGGCAAAACATCCTAATCGGCTTTGTTTTGTTCCGACTATTCGACATCCTAAAACCTTGGCCAATAAAGCTACTTGACCAGCACGTTCATGGCGGCTTTGGCATCATGATTGACGATGTTTTAGCAGGTATTTTCGCGTGGGCTATTTTGTTCTTATCCCAGCCTTATTTGGCCGGTTTGTTCGCCTAAATAATCATTAGCGGATTCCACCTCATGAAATTCGATAAAAGCACCGGGAAACTAGATGTTGCCGAGTTTATCGCATCGCCTAATTTCGATGAGAGAGAGCAGTGCGACGAGCCCGAGGTGGTCATTATTCATTGCATTAGCTTGCCCCCGGGTAAATATGGGCAGGGGGCAATTCATCGCTTCTTCCAAAATAAGCTCAATGCCGATGAACACCCTTACTATCGGTCGATGGCGCACCTTACGGTATCGTCGCATTTTTTGATCGAACGAAGTGGCAAGCTTGTTCAATTTGTCGATTGCAATAAAAGAGCTTGGCACGCTGGCGAATCGGTTTGCCTTTCAAAGCCCAAGGTTAATGATTTCTCTATTGGCATTGAACTTGAGGGCTTGGATACCGATCCTGAAGGTTTTACCGAGCAGCAGTATCTGGCGCTTAATGATTTAGTTTTGGCCCTAAGAAGGGCGTATCCAGCGATCAAAGCCCATCATCTATTTGCTCATAGCGACATCGCGCCGGGCCGAAAACCAGACCCTGGGCCGTTTTTCGATTGGAATAAAGTTCGGCTGAGCTAAAACTGTTTCATTTGACGCCTGATTTGCCAGACAAAGTGTATGACAGTTTGCGGCAACTCAAGCGATTATTTGGTATTCTTGCGCTATTAAATTACCGCTTACTCGTGATTAGTCAAACGCTAAGGCGAGAACGAGCCTACTATCCGGAGAACTCCATGTCTAAAGCACCTGAACGCGTTGCGGTAATCGCTGGCGCACGCACGCCGTTTCTACGTATTGCCACAGGCTATAGCACTACGCCAGCACGACTGCTGAGTGCGCATTTAGTTGCTGAATTGGTTGAACGCGCCGATATCGACAAGGCCTTGATTGAGAAGTTAGTATTCGGCCAAGTAGTAATGTCTCCAGACGCGCCCAATATCGCTCGTGAAGTTGTTTTAGGGGCTAATCTTCCGGTGAACACCGACGCTTATAGTGTTTCGCGTGCTTGTGCTTCGAGCTATCAATCGGCCGCTGACGTAGCGATGAATATTCAGGCCGGCGTAATCGATGCAGGCCTAGCCGGCGGCTGCGATGTGATGTCCCAACCGCCAATTAGCTTTAATAAAAAAATGACTGAAGCGATGGTGCGCTCGACGTATCACAAAGGGTCGAAGCTTAAGGCGTTCAAGGGGATTGGTTTAAAAGATTTAATGCCGAGTCAGCCAGCTATAAAGGAGCCGTCGTCAGAACTCACAATGGGGCAGGCGGCCGAACAAATGGCGAAGGAAAATGGCATTTCACGGAGTGACCAAGATGAACTGGCACATCGTTCTCACACAAACGCCGCCAACGCTTGGGAACAAGGCTGGTTCGACGAGCAGGTTATGAGCGTGATTATGGGGCCAGACTATGCACCGATTTCGAAAGACAATTTGGTTCGGCCAGGTTCTGAGTTGAGTAAGTACGCCAAGCTTAAACCCGTATTTGATCGTGAAAACGGGTCGGTTACGGCGGCCAATAGCTCGCCGTTAACTGACGGTGCTTCGGCGGTGATATTAATGAGTGAAGGCAAAGCAAAGGAACTTGGCTATGAACCGCTGGGCTATATCAAGAGCTTTGCGTTTGCCGCGATTGACCCGAATTGGCAAATGCTCATGGGCCCATCATTCGCTTCACCGAAAGCGCTAGATTTAGCAGGGCTAACACTAAAAGATATGGATTTAGTCGACATGCATGAAGCATTTGCGGCGCAAGTACTTTCGAATACTCAAGCCTTTGCTTCGAAAACCTTTGCGCAAGAGCGTTTGAATCGTAGTGAGGCCATTGGCGAAATTGATTTCGATAAGTTCAATGTCTCTGGTAGCTCGATTTCATTAGGTCACCCTTTTGCTGCTACAGGCACGCGACAGCTTACGCAAATGTTGTACGACCTAAAGCGTACAGGTGGCCAACATGGCTTGATTACCGCCTGCGCGGCTGGCGGATTAGGCGCCGCCATGGTTTTGGAATCAGCATAAGGAATACGAGGATTTATCATGAATACATTTAGCGTTGAAAAAAACAACGGCCTTGCGATTGTCACTATGGATATCGAAGGCTTGCCACAAAACGTTTTAAATCAAGAAGTTGGAGAAGAATTTGAAACTCTTTTCGATGATATTGAGAAAGACAGTAGCTTAGAGGCAATGATCTTTCAATCTGGTAAAGCGGGTTGTTTTGTTGCTGGAGCTGATATCTCGATGTTGCAAGGCATCGAAACCGAACAACAGGCTCGCGAATCCTGCGCGTTATTACATGGTTTGTTCCAACGCATTGCTGACTTGAAGATTACAACCGTTGCTGCCATCGATGGCGTTTGTCTAGGAGGTGGTTTGGAGTTGGCTCTGGTATTCGATTATCGAATCGCCAGTTCGTCAAAAGCAACCCGCATTGGTGTGCCTGAGGTTCAGCTTGGAGTGTTACCCGGTGGCGGCGGTACTACGCGCCTACCTAGAATGATATCCTTGCCAACGGCGTTGGACATGATTCTTACCGGCAAGCAACTAGCTGCAAAGCGTGCTAAATCAGCGGGTTTACTCGATAAGGTTGTATTACCCGAAGTGCTCTTGAGTACAGCTAAGCAGTATGCGAAAAAGCCGAAGCCCAAACGTAGCCAATCATTTAGCGATAAGTTATTGAAGCTTGGCCCGGTTCGTAGTTTTGTGATTTCGAAAGCGCGTACTCAAGCACTGAAGATGACTAAGGGTAAGTATCCCGCGCCGCTCAAAATACTTGAGGTCATAAACAAAGGGCTTGGAACAAGTCTACCGAAAGCTCTAGAACTAGAAGCGCAAGGTTTTGCTGAGTTGCTGATGTCGCCCGAATCTAAGCAATTGGTCAATATCTTCTTCGCCACAACTGATCTTAAAAAGGATACGGGAGTCGATTCAGACGCGACAGCGAGACCAATTAACAATGTAGGAGTATTGGGCGCAGGGCTGATGGGAGCTGGTATCAGCTATGTCAATATCGATAAAGCCAAGATCAGCACACGCTTAAAAGACATCAACTACGAAGGCTTAGCAAAGGGCATTGCCTATGTTGGCAAAATTGTTGATAAGAAGCTTGCTCGTAAACGCACCAATGCCATCGGTCGACAAAACACCATGGCTCGTTTAACCGGCTCGATTGACTATCGCGGCTTCAAAGACAGCGATGTGGTGATCGAAGCGGTGTTCGAAAGCTTAGAACTCAAACAGAAGATGGTCGCTGATATCGAAGCGTTATCGACTGAGAGCTCTAAAACCGAGACCATTTTCGCGACTAATACCTCTGCTATTCCAATCGATGATATTGCCGCTACAGCGAAATTTCCTGAGCGCATAGTTGGCATGCACTACTTCTCTCCAGTGGAGAAGATGCCACTACTTGAAGTAGTTAAAGGCAGCAAGACCGCTGACTGGGCTACTGCAACCGCGGTAGAGCTTGGCAAGCGTCAGGGCAAAACAGTGGTCGTAGTTAATGACGGCCCTGGTTTTTACACCACTCGTATCTTAGTGCCATACAGCATGGAGGCTGTGCGCCTATTGTTAGAAGGGGTAGAAATTGAAGAAGTAGACGCAGCACTTGAACAGTTTGGTATGCCAGTTGGCCCAATTAAGTTGATGGACGAGGTCGGTATCGACGTCGGCGCGCATATCGTTGTTACGCTTAATGAAGCATTTGGCGATCGAATTCCATTGATCGAAGGAGTCGACAAAGTCTTAGACGATGATCGAAAAGGCAAGAAGAATGGTCGAGGCTTTTATGACTACAGCGAGTCCTCCAAGGGCAAGAAGGTTGATAGAAGTATCTACAAAACCATGGGCGTCGAGAATGCGGGCAGAACGGAGCTAAGCCGGGTTGATATTATCGATCGAGTGGTGCTCACCATGTTGAATGAGGCTGCGTATTGCTTAGGCGAAGGTATTCTCCGAAGTGCCCGCGATGGTGACATTGGTGCGATATTCGGTTTGGGCTTCCCACCATTTTTAGGCGGGCCATTCCGCTATATGGATACCTTAGGAGCGTCTGAAGTCGTTGCTAAGCTTGAAGCACTCAAGGCGATACACGGAGAACGCTTCACGCCGGCTCCGATACTGCGGAATATGGCTAAAAATAGCGAAACATTCTATTAATTTGCCGGTTTCTACAAACGACTCATCGGAACGAAATCACTTTCCTATTCTTTTGTAGAAACCATAACTCACCTGAAACTTGAGGTCTAATCTCTTTTAGACCTTGATATACTTACTTATCTTCATAGATAGGGCCACCACATATATGCTATTGATCCGAAAACCCCCAGAATTGTAAAACCTGTGGCAATAAATACTAAGGAAGCTGTTGCCACTTTAATCCATGAAAATGAGGATGCATCGGCAAATTTATACAGTTCATATATCGCAAGTGGAATGAGGTAGCATCCAAACATCATGACAAAGTCTGTCGGCCCAGACATGTCTTGAGTCATTCCTACGGGGCCTTGGGCGATAATCATCCATCCCATCATCGCTACTCGCAAGAACCAAACAGCGCTAGCAACCATAAAGAATCGCATCGCCCAACGCTGATGAACTTTTATGTTTCTTCGGATCGCGAATTTCACAGTCAATACCGCGAAAACCAAAATTAAAAGAGCGTCTATCGAGATCGCATAGGCGCCACTTATGTGCATATGCGTTCCTCTAACCCAAGTCATCCAAAGTCCGCCGATCGCAAGTAAACATCCTGTTGAGAGGAAAATTCGCCCCGAAACGCGGTGTACGAAGGGTAAGCGAGCTCTTATTTTTGGGATGAGTTGAATAACTCCTGACAACGTCATCACGGCGGCAAAGAGAACATGAATTGCAAACATATAATTGCCCGTTGTGTCCCCCTGGATGTACCCATCAATGATAGGTTTATCGTTCCATCCTGCGAAGTCACCAGAAAAAATTCGCAGGCCATAAAACATTGCGATAAAGACGATAAATCCGAGCTGTCCAAGTATTGCGCTTAATATCCAAGCTCTTCCTGACCAGTTTAGGATACGGTTTTCTGAACTTGCATTATTTTTAGTCAAAGTTATATTGTTTGTCATAGTGAAGTGTCCGAGGGTTAATTGAATGTCTTAAGCGTTAGTCACTATGCTGAGAAGATAGGTATTTTGTCTCTCCGATTTCAAAATCGGCCATACAAAATACAGCCAACTAAGAGGATTGTATGACCATAGTTAGAGTTTTTCCGTCTCACAACCCACTGCTAGACGGGCCTACAAGGGAAAGAAGGTCACTTGATATAGTTGCTTTTGCCTTTTTACTTTCAATCGCCTCTTTTATTGCGTCTTCGTTGTGGGATTGGGGCGTTCTCGAGTTTGTCATTAAAATACCCGCAACCGCGAGTTGTGGTTTTTCTTGGCTGCTTGCGCGATCCTTCTTTAGATCCGATGCGAGCAATGATACCTGGCCGATTTTTGTTGTCGGCTTATTGATAGCCATAGGGCTTTTGCTAGATTCTTTTGCTGCCGAGCGAACTGGTTCTGGTGTTTTTTCCACGGCATTAGGCATGGCAGCCAGCTTGCATGCGCTATTAAGTTCTACTGTGTTGTTGCTCGCTTTCTTAGAGGCTTGGTTTAATTACAGCCATGATTTTCCTAGAAATGAAAAGCGCTTCCGACTTATTTTTATGGCGTTTTATGGAGTGTTATTAACAGTGGCAATTCTTTGGTTGAACGGCTCGTCTGAGGGCTCATGGGCAGAGCGCTCGGGAGACTCAGTTAGGTTGTTTAGTGCCGCGATCGCCGCCGTTGTTAGTATTATAGGTTGGCAATATCGACGCAATAATCCACACCCGAGACCTAAAAGGCCCAAACGTATTATCGTGGAGGCATCTGAAGATGAACAAGATTTGTCAGAGCGTATTATTGCTAAGCTTCGAGAAGAAAAACTTTTTCTCGAGCCAGATCTAAAACTCTCAGATCTAGCAAGCGTATTGCATGAACATGATCATAAATTGAGAAACTGCATAACGGGCGTGCTTGGTTTTAGGAACTTTAATCACTTGATAAACCACTACCGTGTAATGTCTGCAAAGGATGCTTTAACGGACTCTAGGAATAGAAGTGCTTCGATTCTCTCTATCGCTTTTGAGTGTGGTTTCTCATCCATTGGCCCTTTCAATAGAGCCTTTAAGCAAGAAACCGGTCAGACGCCTAGCTCATTTAGAAGAAATATAGCCCAGTGAAAAGTTGCAAGAATTAGCAACAAATAGCCTGTTTATTTTCCGCAAGCATTTGACCTAAAGTCTACGGGTGTCTTAGCTCCTAAGTTAAAAAGGTAGCTCGGTCCAATCTCAAAACGCTGTTTTAGATGACCGTAGTGCATGAAAATTTGAGCTTCGCCCGCCTTAAAACTCCGCAGAGCTTTGGCTTTGTAGGAATATTGTGTCCATTCAGCCGTGATTGTTTGACTCGCCTCGAAAAGATTTCGATATGGCTCGGCGGATTGCTGCACACCAAGACTGGCAAATTCAGAAGAGATATTGAGTTCTGGTTTATTGATACCTCGCGCCCAAAAAGTTAAGCACAAGGTATCGCCTCGGTTAATATCTCCAATGGTCTTCAAATTACTGCCTTGATCATACGATTTGCCAGTGCGCTTAACTCTTACTCTCATGGCTCTTCCTCCTTTGATCACCGACTTGGTATCTATTGAAGACTTAGCGCCGTATGTGGTGTAGGACTGGGGGTAGGGCGAATTGATAAGCTTTGCGGTACTCGGCATATCTTTCATCAAATCGAGATATAAACCAGTGACCTCCAGCCTCTGTTGCTCATCTTCTTCGTTGGCGAAGACACTTGTAGGAGACGTGCCGATCAATAGCAGCGACCAAGCCGCTATAGTTTTACTAACGAGGCGAGTCACCGAAAGGTGGGCGATGGTGTTGAATGCACCGGGAGCATAGATTGTATTTAGCATAGTGAAATCTCATTATTAATGTATTTCCCCTCTCTGCTTTTTTGCGGCCCAATGTTTTATTGAACCGGTGCTCTCTCACGCACACCTAAAGGTTAAACCGTTATTATTGCTTTGGCAAATTTTCCTTGAGATCACTTTGCCTATAAAATAAATGGTAACAAAGTATAAGCTTTGGCAATGAAGCCTTAGCCTAGGCGACAAATCTCGAGTAGAGCTATCCATGAATATAATTCTCTATGCAGTCCCAGTATTTTTTTTGCTCATTATCATTGAATTAGCCTATGGGCATCGAAAGAAAACTGACTACTATCGAGTCAATGACTCGCTGACGAGTCTCGCCACGGGTTCAATCAACCAGTTGGTAAATATCTCAAAAGCGCTTATCCCATTTACGGTGTATATCGTTATTTATCAGCATTTCGCTATTTTTGATTTTGGTGAGTCAGCGTTGATATGGGTTTTGGCGTTTATCGCTTACGACTTTTGTTACTACTGGAATCATCGCTTCGGCCACGAAATGAATATTTTGTGGGCGGCGCATGTAATTCATCATTCGAGTGAAGAGTACAATTTAACCACCGCGCTGAGACAAACAGGCACCAGTTTCTTATCATTTGTTTTTTATCTCCCACTCGCCTTAGTCGGTTTTGACCCGCTAATGATCATTACTGTTGGTGCGTTAAATTTGGTCTATCAATTTTGGGTCCACACGCGCCATGTTGGTAAACTTGGCTGGTTCGAATGGTTCTTTGTAACGCCGTCGAATCACCGTGGCCATCACGCACAGAATACGGTTTATATCGATAAGAATTACGGTGGTGTATTTATTCTATGGGATAGACTTTTCGGTACATACCAAGAAGAGTTAGACCACGATAAACCAATCTTTGGCATTCGTGGCGCGGTCAAGAGCTGGAACCCGCTGTGGGTCAATTTGCAAGTTTATAGCCAACTTTTTAGCGACGCGCGTCAAACCAACAACCTGTGGCATAAGTTCACTATTTGGTTTCGTCGAACAGGCTGGCGACCGCCAGATGTTGAAGCTCTCTCTCCTATGAATAAGGGCGATGACCTCAGCCAATTCCAAAAATATCATACTGAGGTAGCGCCGGCCTTAAAGATCCACTGCGTTATTCAGTATGTTACAACGGCGATTATTGGTCTCAGTCTTATGCTGAGCTATACAGGTTTGAGTATGTTTCAGCATTTTGTGGTCATCGGCTTCGCGCTACTAAGCAGCTTCTCAATAGGCGCACTGATGGAGAATAAGCACTATTCCGGCATTCTCGAGTGGAGCCGCTTGGGCGTTCTCATGATTGCCGCAAGCGTTTTACCACTGTGGCCAAGCTTGAGTGCGTTTTTTGTTGTGTCGGTATTAATTTGTTTACCGTTATTGTGGATTGGTCGGCGTGATTCACTCCGTGCGGAGTCGGTAGCGAGCCTCTAGTTGTCGGCGAATCTGCCTTAGCCATACTTGAATTTATACCGCAAGCTGATAGCATCGCGCGCATGAATGTATCTGATTTTTCTTACGATCTACCTGAGCGGTTGATCGCACAATTTCCTACCGACCAACGCGTAGATAGTCGTTTACTTAAAGTTATGCGCGATCGCGCCCTTGAAGAGTCTCGGTTCGCGTCTATTGTTAATGAATTTAGAGAGGGTGATCTTTTAGTGCTCAACAACACTAAGGTGATACCAGCACGAGTGTTCGGTAAAAAGGACACCGGCGGCAAACTGGAAATCCTTCTTGAGCGGGTATTGGATGAAACTACCGTACTTGCCCAAATACGTTGCAGCAAAGCCCCGAAGATCGGGCAAAACCTAGTTATTGACGAAGATTTAGATGCGAAGGTAGTCGTTACCGCTCGTGAAGGACAATTCTTTGAATTGTCGATAACTCAAGGCAAGAGTCTTTTTGATTGGTTCGAAAGAGTAGGGCACATGCCGCTACCTCCTTATATTGAACGGAGCGATAACTCTGATGACGGACAACGCTATCAAACTGTATTTGCCAAGCAACAAGGCGCAGTAGCAGCACCGACCGCTGGTTTGCACTACGATGATGCCCTGTTAGAGAAGATCAGATCAAAAGGCGTTCACATCGAAACAGTAACGCTGCACGTGGGCGCGGGAACTTACCAGCCGGTTCGAGTAGACAATGTTGATGAGCATGAGATGCACTCGGAATATATTGAAGTGTCGCAACAGGTGTGCGATGCGGTTCGTGACACGAAGGCTAATGGTGGTCGCGTGATCGCCGTGGGCACTACGGTTGTTCGGTCACTTGAAACGGCCGCTAAAGAATCAAAAGGCGATATAATTCAGCCATTTAACGGTGATACCAAGATTTTTATTTACCCTGGTTTTGAATTCAAAGTAGTCGATCTTTTACAAACAAACTTTCATTTGTCCGAGTCTACATTACTAATGCTGGTGTCAGCCTTCGCAGGTTACGAGCGTATAATGTCAGCCTACCGATATGCGATTGAAAACGAGTTTCGTTTTTTTAGTTATGGCGACGCGATGCTGTTGGAGCGAGACCAGTAGATCCATTTACGTTCTCCTTGCACGCCCAAGTAGCTCAGCTGGACAATTTCATCGGGAATGAAATTGCACTACCGCAGGTAGCCC
>CANMNN010000005.1 GCA_947499305.1 uncultured Arenicella sp.
CGTCATACTCCTTTCTTCAAAGGTTACCGTCCACAATTCTACTTCCGTACAACTGACGTAACAGGTGCTTGTGAGTTGCCTGAGGGCGTTGAGATGGTAATGCCTGGCGATAACATCAAAATGAATGTTGAGCTAATTGCACCTATCGCGATGGAAGAAGGTCTTCGTTTTGCTATTCGTGAAGGCGGCCGTACAGTTGGTGCAGGCGTTGTAGCCAAAATCAACTCTTAGGTGGCATCTTTTGCTCTGACTCTTCGTTGTTGAAGAATTGGAAATGCTCACGTACTTCAGTACGCTCCGCTTTCAAATTCTTCAACGCCTCGATTCAAAGCAAAATCTACTCGCCTAATTGGCGAAGTAGTTAGTTTTAAGCTCGCTGAAGCGAGTGAAAGTTAAATAAAGGCAGCCCTGAGCCCAAGCTTGCTAAAGCAAGCGCCGGGTAAAAAGCTAATTATTTAACTGTTTGTTACCGACGAATCGAGCATTGCGTATTTACTTAGTGTACAATGCGCGCCTCGCGAAACGTTGGTGCTCGCAGTTGGGCAAGTTTTTAGAGCAAATTACTCGTTAATTGCGCAAGAAATTAGAAATATTTTATAAGGTTATAGGTTAACTATGAGCGTCGAAAATCAAAAAATACGCATTCGGCTTAAAGCTTTCGATCACCGCATGATCGATCGTTCGGCACAAGAAATTGTTGACACAGCTAAGCGCACTGGCGCTGTTGTTTGTGGCCCAATTCCTTTGCCTACTCGTATTGAGCGTTTGACTCTTTTGCGTTCACCGCACGTGAACAAGAAAGCGCGAGATCAATTCGAAGTACGTACACACAAGCGTATTGTCGATATCGTTGAGCCAACTGACAAAACTGTTGACGCACTTATGCGTCTTGATTTGGCAGCCGGCGTCGACGTTGAAATTAAGGTTAACTAGTACTTAGCTTGATAGGCAAGTTAAGTACCTCTGGCCACATACTTAAGAGTTGATAGAAAAATGTCACTTGGATTAATTGGACAAAAAATAGGCATGACGCGCGTCTTTCAAGAAGACGGTCGTTCAGTGCCTGTTACGGTTGTAGAAGTTGCAACAAACCGTGTCACACAAGTAAAAACAGTTGAAACTGACGGCTATGAAGCTGTTCAGGTTGCAAGCGGTGAACGCCGTGCGAACCGAGTTTCTAAGGCAATGGCTGGTCACTACGCGAAAGCGAATGTTGCACCGGGCACCCGCCTTACAGAATTCCGCGTTTCAGCTGCTGAAGCAGAGCTAGAAGTTGGCTCTGAAGTTAATGTTGATCTGTTCGAAGCAGGCCAAAAAGTAGATGTTCAAGGCACTACAATCGGTAAAGGTTTTGCCGGTGGTATCAAGCGTTGGGGTTTCGGTGGTTTGCGCGCGACTCACGGTGTTTCGATTTCGCATCGTTCACTTGGTTCAACAGGTCAGTGTCAAGACCCAGGCAAAGTCTTCAAAGGCAAGAAAATGGGCGGACACATGGGTGCACGTAAGCGTACTCAGCAAGGCTTGGAAGTAGTTCGAGTAGACGCTGAGCGTAACGTTCTTTTAGTAAAGGGTTCTGTACCCGGCTCTAAAGGCGGTAGCGTGATCATCAAACCTTCTGTTAAAGCTAAGAAGTAGGGCGATATCATGGAACTAAAACAAAATAACGGTTCAGCTTTGAACGTATCTGACGACGTGTTTGGCGCAGATTACAACGAAAACTTGATCCATCAAGCAGTAGTCGCTTATCAAGCGGGCGCTCGTCAAGGTACACGTGGCCAAAAGAACCGTTCTGCGGTTTCTGGTGGTGGTGCAAAGCCGTGGCGTCAAAAAGGTACTGGCCGAGCTCGTGCTGGTACTTCACGAAGCCCAATCTGGCGTGGTGGTGGTAAAACTTTCCCTGCCGTGACTCAAGACTTCTCACAAAAAATGAACCGCAAAGCATACCGCACTGCGATTCGTTCAATTTTGTCAGAGCTAGTACGTCAAGATCGCTTGATTGTTGCAGACGATTTCACAGTTGCTGAGCCTAAAACTAAGCAATTAGTAGCCAAAATGAACGATATGAAAATCGACGACGTTTTGGTAGTGACGCATGAGTTTGATGAAAACTTGGCGTTGGCATCTCGCAACTTGTATCACGTTGGTCTTATGGAAGCTGATGAGATCAACCCGGTCAGTCTTATCGGTTTCGAGAAAGTCATTATGACTTCTGAAGCTGTTAAGCAAATCGAGGAGACTTTCGCATGAGCCAAAGCAAATTGACAAAAGACGAATTGTATCAAGTGCTAATTGCGCCTGTTGTTACTGAGAAAAGCACACGCGCCGCTGAATATCACGGCCAAGCTGTATTTCAAGTGGCAAATAGCGCGACACGTAACGACGTGAAAGCTGCAATTGAACAAGCGTTCGACGTTGAAGTGGAGTCAGTAAAAATCCTAAACGTGAAGGGTAAAACTAAGCGTTTTGGTAAGTCACTAGGCAAGCGCAACGATCGTAAAAAAGCATACATCCGTTTGAAGGACGGCAGCGATATCGATTTCGCTGAGTTCCAAGCGTAAGTAGTAATTAAATAAGGTAAATTAAAATGGCATTGGTAAAATTAAAGCCTACCTCTCCGGGTCGTCGCGGCACAGTACGTGTTGTTAATCCCGATTTGCACAAAGGCGAGCCTCACAAGGCTTTGCTTGAGTCAAAGCGCGCGACGAACGGACGTAATAATGTAGGTCGCATCACTGTCCGTCATCGAGGTGGCGGTCATAAGCGTAAATATCGTGTTATAGATTTTCGTCGTAATAAGGATGCAATCCCTGCAAAGGTTGAGCGTTTAGAGTATGACCCAAATCGAAGCGCACATTTAGCACTCTTGTTGTACGCCGACGGCGAACGTCGTTACATTCTTGCCCCCAAAGGCATTAAAGCTGGCGACTCAGTAATCTCTGGAATCGACGCGCCAATCGCAGCAGGTAACTGCTTGCCATTGCGTAACATCCCAGTTGGTTCAGTGATCCACAATGTTGAGTTAAAGCCTGGCAAAGGCGGGCAACTTGCACGTTCTGCAGGTACTTCAATCCAATTCGTTGGTAAAGAAGGTAAGTACGCTCAAATCCGTTTACGCTCTGGTGAGATGCGCAAGGTTCTTCTTGAATGTCGCGCAACCCTAGGCGAAGTAGGTAATTCAGAGCATTCTCTACGTAAGTTAGGTAAAGCAGGCGCGAAGCGCTGGCGTGGTATCCGCCCAACTGTTCGTGGTGTTGCTATGAACCCGGTTGATCACCCGCATGGTGGTGGTGAAGGTCGTACATCTGGTGGTCGTCATCCTGTATCACCAACTGGTGTGCCGACTAAGGGTTACCGTACTCGTTCAAACAAACGCAGCGATTCGATGATTATTCGTCGTCGCAAGAAATAGGGGAACTAGCTAATGGCACGTTCAATTAAAAAAGGCCCATTCGTAGATCATCACCTATGGGCAAAAGTTGAGAAGGCTGTTGCGGCGAGTGATCGCAAGCCTATCAAAACTTGGTCACGTCGTAGCATGATCATGCCGGAATTTGTCGGTCTGACTATTGCTGTACATAACGGTCGTCAGCACGTTCCTGTGTTGATTTCAGAAAATATGGTCGGTCACAAGTTGGGTGAGTTTTCTCCAACGCGTACTTTTAAAGGCCATATTGCTGATAAGAAAGGTCGATAGAGGTAACTACAATGCAAGTTAAAGCTACTGCGAAAAACGTTCGCATCTCGCCACAAAAGGCTCGCTTAGCAGTGGATCAAATCCGCGGTAAGTCAGTTGCACGTGCGCTTGAGATTCTTTCTTTCGGTGAGACCAAAGCGTCAAGCCTAGTATTGAAAACACTTGAGTCGGCTATCGCCAATGCTGAGCACAACGAAAGTGCAGACATCGATGAGTTGTTTGTATCTAAGTGCTTCGTTGATGAAGGTCCAACTATGAAACGTATGCGTCCTCGTGCAAAAGGTCGAGCGTTCGGAATTTTGAAACGCTCTAGCCACATTACTGTGTCTGTAAGCGACGAACTGGGAGGCCACTAAGATGGGTCAAAAAGTACATCCTAATGGTATGCGTTTAGGCATTGTTAAAGATCACAATGCAAAATGGTTTGCTGATAAAACTGACTACGCTAAGTTCCTAATTCAAGACTTGAAGGTTCGTGAGTTCCTTGAAAAGAAATTGAAGAACGCTGCGGTAAGTGACATTACGATTGAGCGCCCTGCGCAAAACATCAACGTGATTATCCATACTGCGCGCCCAGGTATCGTAATTGGTAAGAAAGGTGAAGACATCGATCGTATGCGTAAAGCAATTGCGGCGATGACTGGCCTACCTACACAAGTATCGGTTGAAGAAATTCGCAAGCCAGAGACAGATTCTCAGCTAGTTGCTGATGGTATCTGCCAACAGCTAGAAAAACGCGTAATGTTCCGTCGTGCGATGAAACGTTCTGTTCAATCAGCCATGCGTGCTGGTGCTCAAGGCGTAAAGGTAATGATCTCGGGTCGTTTGAATGGTGCTGAAATTGCTCGTTCAGAATGGTACCGCGAAGGTCGCGTACCACTTCACACACTGCGTGCTGATATTGATTATGCAACCAGCGAAGCATTGACTACTTACGGCATCATTGGTGTCAAAGTGTGGATCTTCAAAGGCGAGATTTTCCAACCTGTTAACAGTGTAGCGTCAGACGACAGTGCTACGCCTGCAGCTTAATTGCTCGCAGAGTATAGAGGTAGATAAAAATGTTATTACCAAAACGTACCAAATTCCGCAAAGCGCACAAAGGGCGTAACCGCGGATTAGCCACCACTGGTAACAAGGTGAGCTTCGGTGAATTCGGTTTGCAATCAACAACACGTGGTCGTATGACGTCACGTCAAATTGAAGCAGCACGTCGAACAATTACTCGTCACATTAAACGTGGCGGTCGTGTTTGGATTCGTGTTTTCCCAGACAAGCCGATTTCTAAAAAACCATTAGAAGTTCGAATGGGTAAAGGTAAAGGTAACCCTGAATTTTGGGTTATGGAAGTTAAGCCAGGTCAAATGTTATATGAGTTGCAAGGTGTAAGCGAAGAGCTAGCACGTGAAGCGTTCACTCTAGCCGCTGCCAAACTTCCGTTTAAATGTAAATTTGTTAAGCGTCAGGTAGGTGAGTAATGGCTACTGAATCAAGAGCCGCGGAATTACGCGCAAAGTCAGCTACTGAGCTGAAAGACGAATTAGTTGAGCTTCGTAAAGAAGAATTCAGCCTTCGTATGAAAAGAGGTACTGGTACACTTTCGGATACGTCACGTTTCAAAAAGATTCGTCGTGAAGTAGCTCGTATCAAGACTATCCTAAACGAGCAAGCTGCTGCAGCTGCTCAAAGTTAGAGGTTATTGAAATGACTGAAAATACTGGCGCTCGTAGCGTAGAAGGCAAAGTGGTAAGCAACAAAGGCGAAAAAACTATCTCAGTGATGGTTGAGCGTCGCGAGAAGCACCCTTTGTACGGTAAGTACATTCGCAAATCGACTAAGTTCTTAGCGCACGACGAAGCAAATGAGTGTGGTGAAGGCGATACGGTTGTAATCGAAGAATGTCGCCCGCTTTCTAAGAACAAGTCATGGCGTTTAGTTAAGGTTGTTGAAAAAGCAGTAATTGCTTAGTCAACCCTTTAACTTTCCATAAGAATTTAAGCACTGAATAGAATTGGAGTAACCCCATGATTCAAATGCAAAGTATTTTAGAAGTAGCTGATAACAGCGGTGCGCGTAAAGTTATGTGTATCAAGGTTCTCGGTGGCTCTAAGCGACGTTACGCTGGCATCGGCGACGTTATTAAAGTGAGTGTTCGAGAAGCACTTCCTAACTCACGTGTTAAGAAAGGTGCTGTGTATGACGCAGTTATCGTTCGCACTCGTAAAGGCGTTCGTCGTCCAGATGGGTCTGTGATCCGTTTCGACAAAAACGCTGCGGTTATCTTGAACGCATCAAGACAGCCAATGGGTACTCGTATCTTTGGCCCAGTAACTCGTGAGTTACGTGGCGACAACTTTATGAAGATCGTTTCACTAGCACCTGAAGTGCTTTAAACGACTCAGAATAGGTCAAGACAATGAACAAGATTAAAAAAGGCGATCAAGTGATCGTGATCAGCGGTCGCGATAAAGGCAAAACTGGAGAAATTCTTCAGATTTTGGATGACGGGCGCGCGTTGGTAAACGATATTCAGTTGGTAAAAAAGCACGTTAAAGCTAACCCTATGGCGGGCGTAACGGGCGGCATCATCTCTAAAGAGGCGCCAATCCAACTTTCTAACGTTGCTCTATTGAATCCTAAGACTAACAAAGCGGACAAAGTTCGCATTGAAGGCGAAGGCAAAGATAAGCACCGTGTATTCAAATCTGATGGAAGTAAGGTAGACGCGTAAGCGCCCTTATTTCTTTCAAACAGGTAAAGAACAATGAATAGAATGCAAGAACATTACGTGAAGAACGTAGTTCCACAATTGCAAGAGAAGTTCCAATTTTCAAGTGCAATGCAGATCCCACGTATCACCATGATCTCAATCAACATGGGTTTGGGCGAAGCAGTTGGTAACAAGAAAATTATCGAAAGCGCAGTTAAAGATCTGGAGCAAATCTGTGGTCAAAAGCCAGTGGTTACTTTGGCGCGTAAATCAGTTGCGGGCTTTAAGATCCGTGATGGTTGGCCAATTGGCGCGAAGGTAAACCTTCGTCGTGATCGTATGTATGAGTTCTTTGATCGCTTGGTTACTGTTGCGATTCCTCGTATTCGTGACTTTCGTGGTTTGAATCTAAAGTCATTCGACGGCCGTGGTAACTACACATTCGGTTTGAAAGAACAGATCGTGTTCCCAGAAATCGAGTATGACAAAGTTGACGCTCTTCGCGGTATGGATATTACTATCACTACAAGTGCGGCAAATAACGAGGAAGCAGAGGCGCTATTACGCGGCTTTAACTTTCCTCTTAAGACTAAATAGAAAGAGAATAGAGACATGGCTAAGAAATCTATGATCGCTCGTGACGTTAAGCGCACGAAATTGAACAACCGCTTTCAAGCACGTCGTGATGAGCTAAAGGCAGTTGTAAGCAACCCAGAAGTCGAATACGACGAAAAATGGGAAGCGATGTTGGCATTGCAAAAGTTGCCACGTGACTCAGGAAAAACTCGTCAGCGTAACCGTTGCAGTTTGACTGGCCGTCCACATGGTTACTATCGTAAGTTCGGTCTTAGCCGTAACAAGCTTCGCGAAGTAATCCTTAAAGGCCAAGCGCCAGGTGTAGTGAAAGCGAGCTGGTAAGTTCGAACTCCACAACATTTAGTACAGCTGCCCAAAACGCGTGCGCGAGTAAGCAGCCCAATAGTTTAGAAAAAACGGTACACCATTATGATGACTGACCCAATCGCGGATCTACTAACTCGTATCCGCAATGCGCATCACGCTGAAAAAATCTCATTGACCATGCCTGGCTCAAAGATCAAAGCAGCGATTGCAAAAGTTTTAAAAGAAGAAGGCTACATCGAAGATTTCAGCACAGCTGTTGAAGACAAGAAGCCATCTTTGACAATTAAATTGAAATACTTTGAAGGCGCTCCAGTGATCGAGCAGATTCAACGTGAAAGCAAGCCTGGTCTTCGTGTTTATAAAAGCGCTGAAGAGCTACCGAAAGTGAATGGTGGTTTAGGTGTTGCAATTATCTCTACTAGTAAAGGCATTATGACCGACCGTGCAGCACGCGCTGCGGGTGTTGGTGGTGAAGTTCTTTGTAGCGTTAGCTAGAGAGCGTAATTATTAGAACAAGCGCACTAATAAATTAGTCGCACTTGTTTTAACAAATGGCTGTAGTAACACTCCAATAGCTGTTAGTATTGCCGCCCTTCGAGGCTCTGCTTCGAAATAGCATTAAAGGCTCCGCTTTGTCGGGGTCTTTAGCGCAACTGTAGTAAATGAATTAAGTAAGCTGAGGCATGGTGCCAAAGCTGCATTAATAGAGAAAATAGAATGTCTAGAATTGCAAACGCACCTGTCAGTTTGCCAAGCGGTGTCGATGTGACACTAAATGGCCAATTGGTTAAGGTGAAAGGCGCGAAAGGCGAGCTAGAGTGGAATGTCCACGAGCTCGTATCAGTAGCGCAAGAAGATGCGACTATCAAAGTTGCTGCCAACGAGAAGAGCAAAAGTGCGATTGCACTTGCCGGCACTACCCGCGCTCTTATCAATAACATGGTTACTGGCGTTTCAGCCGGCTTCGAGAAGAAGTTAACTATTATTGGTGTCGGTTATCGTGCACAAGCACAAGGTCAAAAATTGAACCTTACACTTGGTTTCTCACACCCTGTAGTTTATGAAGTGCGTGATGGCATTACTGTAACTACTCCTAGCAACACAGAAATTGTTGTTACTGGTATCGACAAGCAAAAAGTCGGTCAAGTTGCTGCTGAGATCCGCGCATACCGTAAACCTGAGCCTTATAAAGGTAAGGGCGTACGCTATTCAGATGAATATGTATTGCGCAAGCAAGCTAAGAAGAAGTAAGGGGAGTCTAAGATGAAAGATAAAAAACAAGCTCGTCTACGTCGCGCTAAGAAATTACGTGCCAAGATTGCTCGACAAGGCGTTAGCCGTTTGAGCGTTCACCGCACTTCACAGCACATCTACGCGCAAGTGATTGATGAAACTGGTGGCAAAGTATTGGCGGCAACGTCTACTTTAGACGCTGGCATCAAGAAAGAAGCGAAGAACACAAGTAACTGTGATGCAGCAGCATTGGTAGGCAAGCAAATTGCTGAACTTGCTAAGAAAGCGGGCGTTGAGTCAGTTGCATTCGATCGATCTGGTTTTCGTTACCACGGTCGCGTAAAAGCACTTGCTGAAGCCGCTCGCGAAGCTGGCCTCAAGCTGTAACGGTTAACCAGGAGATATAATCATGGCTGGTCCAAAAAGAAATAATCGTAACGATCGCGAACCTGTTGATGAGAGCCTAGAGCAGCTTATTAACGTACGTCGTGTAGCGAAAGTAGTAAAAGGTGGTCGAATTTTCGGTTTCTCAGCGTTAACAGTTGTTGGTGACGGAAAAGGCAGCATCGGCATTGGTCGAGGCAAGTCGAAAGAGGTACCGTTAGCAGTGTCTAAAGCAATGGAGTCTGGTCGTCGTGAGATGAAGAAGATTCACTTGGTTGGTGGCACATTGCAATACCCTGTGGTCGCAACGCACGCTGGTTCAACTGTAATCATGCGTCCTGCATCAGAGGGTACTGGCATCATCGCCGGCGGCACAATGCGTGCTGTATTTGAAGCAGCTGGCGTTAAAGACGTATTGGCTAAATGTATTGGTTCAACTAATCCTGTAAATGTTGTTCGCGCAACTATTAAAGGTTTACGTTCAATCAATAGCCCAGCGTCAGTTGCGGCTAAACGCGGTAAGTCAGTTAAAGAAATTATGGAGTAAGCGGCAACGCTTCTCCTGATTACATTCGGTATAGACAAATGGCTAACGAAAAGAAAATTCAAGTTACCTTAGTAAAAAGCATGTTCGGTCGTGGTGCAAAGCACATGGCCTGTGTGAAAGGCTTAGGTTTACGTCGCATGCACCAAACGGTTGAGGTTATTGATACTCCTGAGAACCGTGGCATGATCAATAAAGTTTCTTACTTACTAAAGTGGGAAGAGGTATAAGACGATGCGTTTAAATACTCTAAAACCATCAGAAGGTGCTAAGCACGCGCGTAAACGCGTTGGCCGTGGCATTGGTTCTGGTACTGGTAAAACAGCTGGCCGAGGTCACAAAGGTCAAAAATCGCGTACAGGCGGTAAAGTGCAAATCGGTTTTGAAGGTGGTCAAATGCCTATTCAACGTCGTTTGCCAAAGCGTGGCTTCCGTTCTTTAATGGCTAAAAATATGGCTGAGATTCGTTTGCACGAATTGAACCTTGTTGAAGGCGAAGTGGTCGATTTAGCAACTTTACGTAAAGCTGGCTTGCTAAACGCCGGTCATCTACGTGCCAAGGTTGTTCTTTCTGGCGAGTTGACTAAAGCGGTTACACTTCAAGGCGTTGGTGCAACGAAAGGCGCGAGAGCGGCGATCGAAGCAGCTGGCGGTAAAGTAGAAGACTAGGTTTAGTCTTCTATCTTCATGCCTTTAAAGTTTCTGTTGAGTCCCAATAAAGCTTATTAAGATAAAAACAAAGTCATAGACGAAAAGCTTAGGATTAAATAATGTCACGAGAACAAGCAGCAGCCCTCGCTGGG
Organism: uncultured Arenicella sp.; assembly: GCA_947499305.1. Lineage (GTDB taxonomy): Bacteria > Pseudomonadota > Gammaproteobacteria > Arenicellales > Arenicellaceae > Arenicella. The sequence goes on from CANMNN010000005.1 coordinate 10,272, forward strand.
TCTGGAAAACTTAAAGAACTTTGGTCACGAATCGGTTTCGTGCTCGCAGCTTTTATTGTTTACCGTATTGGTACTCACGTGCCGGTGCCCGGTGTTGACCCAATTGCGATCGCAGCGCTTTTTGAGCAAAATCGTGGATCTATCCTCGATGTTCTTAATATGTTCTCAGGTGGCGCATTAAGTCGTTTATCTGTAATGGCGTTAGGCGTCATGCCTTACATCTCTGCCTCAATCATCATTCAAATGTTGACCGCGGTAGAGCCACGCTTAAAGCAAATTAAAGCAGAAGGTGAGTCGGGCCGACGAAAGATCCAAAAGTGGACTAAGTATGCGGCCGTTGTTCTGGCTACATTTCAAGCATTTGGTGTTGCAAGTACAGTTCAGTCGCAGACAGCTAACGGTGTACCAGTGACTTTGATTACTGGCATGCAGTTCACCATCGTTTGTGTCTTAGCGCTTGTAGCCGGAACTATGTTCTTAGTTTGGTTGGGCGAACAAATTACTGAGCGCGGCATTGGTAATGGCATGTCGCTGATCATTTTCGCAGGCATTGTTGCTGGTTTGCCGAGTGCAATTGGTGGAACTATCGAGCTCGCAAGTAGCGGTGAGTTTTCACCGTTGTTTGTTGTGTTTTTGTTGGTCGCTGTCGCATTGGTAACTGCATTTGTTGTTTTTGTAGAGCGTGGTCAGCGTCGTTTGACGGTAAACTACGCGCGTCAACAGCGCGGCAATCAAGTAATGCAGGCGCCGGCGTCATACTTCCCACTGAAGATGAACATGGCTGGTGTTATTCCGCCGATCTTTGCATCAAGTATTATCTTGTTTCCAGCGAGCCTTGTAGGTTTTTTCGGCAACGAGACAGCTACGGGTGTCGCGGGTGTATTACGTGATATCTCAACTAAGATGCAACCTGGTGAGTTGGTTTATACCGTTTTGTATATTGGCATGATTTTGTTCTTTGCTTTCTTCTACACGGCGTTGACTTTTGACCCGAAAGAGATTGCAGAAAACTTGAAAAAACAAGGCGCGTTTGTACCAGGTATTCGACCAGGCCAACAAACAGCGCGTTACATTGATGGCGTTGTGTCAAAGCTCACTTTGGTCGGCGCTATCTACTTAGCAATTGTTTGCTTACTTCCCGAGCTTTTAATTGTTAACTACAATGTACCGTTCTATTTCGGCGGCACATCGTTGCTTATTATTGTTGTGGTAATTATGGATTTGATGGGCCAAGTGCAATCTCATCTTATGTCTCAGCAGTATGAAAGCTTAATGAAGAAAACTAATCTGACTGGTAAATCTGGTGGTGGCCGTAAGCGCCGTCGTTAGAATTAGTAGCTAGGTAAAATTTAGAACATCTAGAACGTCGTTCTGAGGTAAATCATGAAAGTTCGTGCATCAGTAAAAAAAATCTGCCGTAACTGTAAAGTTATTCGTCGTAAAGGCGTAGTTCGTGTTATTTGCACGGATCCACGTCACAAGCAGCGTCAGGGCTAGTTTTACTTTATTAGCACCGATCTTTTGTTCCCATACTTCGTTGCTTACTAACTTTTAAATGCTCATGTGCTCTAGCACACTGCGCTTTAAAAATTAATAAGCGCCTTGTCTGGAAGCAAAATCGCGGTACTACTAAAGCAAAACAGGTTTTTAAGATTTAAAAGTTTGAGACGGTTTTTTACTTGCTTTTAGCTTGTAGAAGGTTGATTTCTAACACCCTAAACAGTATTCTAGCGCGCCTTTCAGGCATGCCTAGAAAGTAATTTAAAATGTCCAGTAGGACCTTGTTGTACATAGCGCTATTTGTGGCGTGGTTCAGCGATGGGTTTTATTGGTAATAGAAACGCATCCGGAGACACACAGTGGCACGTATTGCAGGTATTAATCTACCATCACACAAACATGTTGAGATTGCTCTTACGTCAATCTACGGCATTGGAAAAACTCGCTCACAAGCAATTTGTGACGCGGCAGGTATCGAACGCTCTACTAAAGTTAGCGCATTGTCTGAGCCAGAAGCTGAAAAGCTTCGTGCTGAGGTAGCTAAGTTTGAAGTAGAAGGCGATCTACGTCGTGAAGTGTCTATGAACATCAAACGTTTGATGGACTTAGGTTGTTTTCGCGGTCTTCGTCATCGTCGTGGTTTGCCTTTGCGCGGACAACGTACTAAAACAAATGCGCGCACTCGCAAGGGTCCACGTAAACCAATCAAGCGCTAAGCGCCAGCTTTTATGTTCGCTCCTATTTAATTACGGGAAGCGTCGTTTAAGACCTGTTTTTGAGATATTAAAATGGCTAAAACTCCTAGCAAATCAAAGAAGAAAGTTAAAAAGCATATTGTTGATGGCATCGCGCACATCCAAGCTTCTTTCAATAACACGATCATCACAATTAGCGACCGTCACGGTAATGCTTTGTGCTGGACTACCGCTGGTGGCTCAGGCTTCCGTGGTTCACGTAAAAGCACACCTTTCGCAGCTCAAGTAGCGGCTGATCGTTGTGGCAAAATGGCTCAAGAGTTCGGTATGAAGAACCTTGAAGTTCGTGTTAAAGGCCCTGGCCCTGGTCGTGAATCAGCAGTCCGCGCATTAAATAACTGTGGCTTTGAAGTAACGCAAATCACTGACGTAACTCCAATTCCACATAATGGTTGTCGCCCTTCTAAGAAGCGTCGCGTATAACCCGTTCGTAAGAGTGTTCGTCGCACTACTACGAGAGCAACACTAAACAGACTAGAGAAACCAAAATGGCAAGATATATTGGCCCAACTTGTAAGTTGGCACGTCGCGAAGGCACGGATTTATTCCTTAAAAGCCCAGCGCGCTCGTTAGAATCAAAATGTAAGATGGACAAAGTACCGGGTGCTACTGCGCAGTCGCGTCGTCCACGTACTACTGTTTACGGTACACAGCTTCGCGAGAAGCAAAAGCTACGTCGTATCTATGGCGTGCTCGAAAAGAAATTCCGCGCATACTACGCTGAAGCAGCTCGTGTTAAAGGCTCAACGGGTGAAAACCTGTTGACTTTGCTAGAGTCTCGCTTAGACAACGTTGTATATCGTATGGGCTTCGCTGTAACACGTGCTGAAGCACGTCAGTTAGTTAGCCACAAATCAATCAAAGTTAACGGTCAAATCGTAAACATCCCATCTTTCAATGTGAAAGCAGGCGATGAGATTGAAATCCGTGACAAAGCTAAAAAGCAACTACGTATTGGCGCAGCGCTTGAAATTGCTGAGCAAATCGGTTTGCCTGAATGGTGTTCTGTGGACGTAGCGGCTAAGAAGGGTGTCTTTAAATCAGCACCTGAGCGTAGCGAATTGTCAGCAGACATCGATGAATCATTAGTAGTGGCACTTTACTCTAAGTAAATGAGCTTCTTTAAGAGAGCGCTTACGAGCGTTCTCTTAATCCTTAGACACTAAACATTTAACCGAGATCCGCCAGAGGGTCAGGTAAATAACTGGAGACAGACCGACATGTCAGACACTATTGAACAATTATTAACACCGCGATTTGTAGACGTAAATACCGAAGACGGTACGCGTTCTAAAGTTGTGATCGAGCCGCTAGAGCGCGGTTTTGGTTACACTCTTGGCAACGCATTGCGCCGCATTTTGTTATCGTGCATCCCTGGTGCTGCGATTACAGAAGTTAAAATCGACGGGGTCTTGCATGAGTACTCTTCTATTGAAGGCGTGCAAGAAGACGTAATCGACATTCTATTGAACCTTAAAGGCGTAGCCGTTAAGAAAGAGTTCGACGAGGCTGTAACGCTTACGTTGAGCGCGAATGGCGAAGGCGTGTTAACTGCTGGCGATATCCAAACCGTACAAGACGTTGAGATTGCTAACCCGGATCACGTTATCGCGCACTTGTCGAAAGACGCTAAGTTCCACGCAGAACTTACGGTTCGAAGTGGTCGTGGTTATCAGGTTTCTGAAGCTCGCAAGAGCGATACGGAAGATAAAGAAATTGGCTTGATGCAGCTTGATGCTACATACAGTCCAGTTCTTAAAGTTGCTTACTCAGTTGATGACGCTCGTGTTGAGCAGCGTACTGACCTCGATAAGTTGACGTTGAAGATTGAAACCAACGGCACGATCGATCCTGAAGATGCAATTCGCAAAGCAGCAACGGCATTAAGCCAACAAATCCAAGTGTTCGTTAACTTGGAAGAGATTGCTGCAGTAGCGCAAGAAGAGAAAGAACCAGAAGTAGATCCTGTATTGCTTCGCCCAGTAGACGAATTAGAGCTAACGGTTCGTTCAGCTAACTGCCTAAAAGCGGAGAGCATCTACTACATCGGTGATTTGGTATTACGCTCAGAAGTAGAGTTAATGAAGACTCCAAACTTGGGCAAAAAATCACTTACTGAGATCAAAGACGTACTCGCACAACGCGGATTGTCTTTGGGTATGCAATTGCAAAACTGGCCGCCTGCTGCACTACGTGTAGACAGCGACAGCTAGAATTAATTTAAAAGAGATAGGTTTCTGTCATGAGACATAGAAAATCAGGCCGTCAGTTCAACCGTAATTCGAGTCACCGCCAAGCCATGTTCCGTAACATGATGGTGTCTTTGTTGAAACACGAGCAAATTAAAACGACCGTTGCGAAGGCTAAAGAGCTTCGTATGTTTGTTGAGCCAATAATCACTCTAGGCAAAGACGCAACGCTTGCTAACAAGCGTAATGCTTTTGCTAAACTTCGTGACCGCGATATCGTTGCTAAGTTATTTGATGAAATTGGCGAGCGAATGAAAGACCGTCCGGGTGGCTACACACGTATTTTAAAATGCGGTAACCGTGCTGGAGACAACGCTCCAATGGCATACATCCAATTGGTTGATTTCGACTTAGAAGCACACGCTGCTTTGTTTGAAGTTGAAGAAGACTTCGAGGAAGACGACGCAGCCTAAGCTGAGTTGTTAGCCGACTAGAGAGAGCCTGCCTCGTAATTGAGAGCGGGCTTTTTTTATGGAGGTATGTCTTTTCTTCCCTGCTACGGTGAGTCTTATCGATTATTGATTAAACTATATATGTAATTAGATGCTCTGAGTAGCGTTCTCTTGTTAGACTAGTTTTGTATTATTACGAGGTGGTTCATGAGCGCTTTAACATCTTTTGCAGCAAGTTTTTTAACCTATGCAGTCGTTTTATTTGTCTTTCTCGTTGGGCTGTTGGTCCTATACGTATTAGCTCTTTATATTATCGATCGTACGCAAAAAGAGCATACTGTTCGGCGTAACTACCCGGTTATTGGGCGTTTTCGATACTTCTTCGAGCACCTTGGCGAATTTTTCAGGCAGTATTTTTTCGCTATGGACAGAGAAGAAATGCCATTTAACCGTGCTCAGCGTTCTTGGGTCTATCGTGCCGCTAAGAATATTGACTCGACAGTAGCATTTGGCTCGACACGTGATTTGCGCCCAGAGGGCACGGTTATGTTTGTCAACTCTCCGTTTCCACCGCTTACCGATGAATCTCTACCGCCGAAACCCATCACTCTTGGTGAAGGTTTTTGCGACACTCCGTTTACCACAGGCGCGTTGGTTAATATCTCTGGCATGAGTTTTGGCGCGATTTCGAAACCTGCGGTCCAGGCACTTTCTCATGGCGCGAAGAAAGCAGGTTGTTGGATAAATACAGGTGAAGGTGGTTTGTCGCCATATCATTTAGAAGGCGGTTGCGATGTGGTATTTCAAATTGGTACTGGTAAGTTTGGTGTTCGTGCTGACGATGGAGGTTTGAGTGATGAAAAGCTTAAGAAAATTTCTGCGATCGAGAATGTTCGAATGTTCGAGCTCAAGCTCAGCCAAGGTGCCAAGCCTGGTAAGGGAGGGATGCTTCCTGGCGAGAAGGTAACCGAAGAGATTGCGAAAATTCGTGGCTTGCAAGTCGGTGAGTCGGCGATCAGCCCTAATCGACATGCTGAGCTAAACAATAATGACGACCTCTGTAATATGATTAAGCGAATTCGCCAGGTGACACAGAAACCCGTTGGTTTTAAGGCGGTTATTTCGAGTGAAGAATGGCTTGATGATTTATTCGCTTTGATCTGTAAAAAAGGATTGGATCACGCGCCCGATTTTATCAGCGTAGATAGTGCTGATGGCGGCACTGGCGCAGCACCAATGTCGCTTATGGATGATATGGGGCTAACGGTTAAAGAGAGCTTGCCGATGTTGGTAGATAAGCTAAATGAATACGGATTGCGCTCCCGAATCAAGGTAAACGCCTCGGGAAAGATGGTTAATCCGACAGAAGTCGCCTGGGCGATGTGTGTTGGTACTGACTTTGTTTCAACCGCGCGTGGCCCGATGTTTGCATTAGGTTGTATTCAAGCGTTACAGTGCAACAAAAATACCTGTCCGACAGGTATCACAACGCACAATAAAGATTTACAGAAGGGACTAGTTGTCGAGAATAAGAAAGAACGTGTAGCCTACTATTTAAAGAATCTGGAGAAAGAGATTCGTATAATAGCGAATTCCTGTGGTGCTAAACGACCGCGCGATCTGAATCGCTCGCATGCTCGCGTGGTTATAGGTAGCGGTAAGTCAGTAACGCTTGAGCACCTTTACCCGAGCGTTAAAACTAAGAGTGTTAAAGCCAAGAGTGTTAAAGCCAAGAGAGCGCTGACTAAATCCAAATAAAACTCCTGGAAGTTAAGCTAATAAGCGCGTTCGACTGAGAATTCGGCTAGTTGGCTTAAGGCGCGCTTATAAGATGAATCCGGTAGTACTTCAAGCGCCGCCTGGGCAAGTTTAGCTTGCTCTCGAGCGGCTCTGGCGGTGTAGGCTAAAGACCCTGTCTGCTCGATAATTGCCAATACCGCGTCGAGATTTTCTCTGCTAGCGTTAGTGATTGCATTTTCTAATAGTTGCCTATCTTTGCCTTCAGATCGCTCGATAGCATTGATCAATGGCAATGTTGGTTTGCCTTCTGCGAGATCGTCACCGACATTTTTACCCATGGCCTCGGCGTCGGCGGTATAGTCAAGTATGTCGTCCACCAGTTGAAATGCGGTACCGAGGTGAAGTCCGTAGGCGGCCATCGCATCTTCGACGGGGCGAGCTTGTTTAGTGATCACCGCGCCTAATTGAGTCGCCGCTTCGAAAAGAATAGCGGTCTTTGACTGAATGGTTTCCATATACTGCGTTTCGGTGGTGTCGGCCGAACCACAATTAATCAATTGCATCACCTCGCCTTCAGCAATTTGATTGGTGGTGCGGGATAGAATCTCCATTACGCGCATGCTGCCGACCTCGACCATCATTTGAAAGGCGCGGGAATAGAGGTAGTCACCTACCAATACACTCGCTGCATTGCCAAACACTTCGTTCGCGGTTTCTCGGCCACGGCGCATTTCAGACTCATCTACAACGTCGTCATGCAGTAAGGTCGCGGTATGAATAAACTCGACAATTGCAGCGAGTAATGTTTCATCTGATGTGGTTTCGAGCTGCTCAGGATTGCACGCTTTAGCGGCGAGTAATAGCGCCACTGGGCGCAGGCGTTTACCGCCGGCTTGAACAATATATGCGCCTAGCTGATTGATAAGCGCAACATCGCTGTCTAAGTTAGATGCAATCGTCTTGTTTACCAATGTCATGTCATCGCTGACAAGAGAGATAACTGATTGAATATCAATGGCTTGCGACTTAGTGTCGGAGATAGGAGTAGTGCTCAATGTCATAAGTTAAGATTATAGCGCAGCAAAGTGAAAAACGGCTGCTTTTAGATCGAGTTTTTACCCGTGATAAGAGTGATTAAAACTGCTAATTATTGCTCACTTATAGTTGACCAAAGCCCTTGTAAACACTAGTATTGCTGCCCTGTTCGCTGGGTCCGTCTGTGGAAGAAAGATAAATAGCACTTATGCTCGCTGTTTACCCCTTCAGAACGCTTATTAGGCTGTTATAGCCGGAGTATTTACATGTACGCAGTAGTTAAAACTGGCGGTAAACAATACCGCGTTGCCGTTGGCGACAAATTGAAAGTAGAGTCTTTGGACGCACAAGAAGGTGACAAAGTTACTCTAGATAACGTATTAATGATTGGCGATGGAGACAGTGTTGAAGTAGGTACTCCTACTCTAGATAAAACTGTTGAAGCAACTGTACTGAGCAATGGACGTGGCAAAAAGCTACGCATTGTTAAGTTCCGTCGTCGTCAAAACTCACGCACACGTACTGGCCATCGTCAGAACTATACTGAGCTTGAGATTACCGCCATTGGTGGTAAAGCGGCTGCGAAAAAAGCAGCTCCTAAAAAGGCCGCAGCGCCTAAGAAAGAGTCAGCTCCAAAAAAGGCAGCTCCTAAAGCAGCGAAAGCTGAAGGTGCTGATGACTTGAGCAAGATTTCAGGCGTCGGCCCAGTAATTGTTGGTAAATTAGAAGGTCTTGGCATTACTACTTTCCAACAAATTGCTGATTTTACAGCTGAAGACATCGAACGTATTGACGGTGAGTTAAACTTCAAAGGTCGTATCGAGCGTGATGAGTGGGTTAAACAAGCAACTGAATTCGCTAAAGGCTAGTTCAGTAGCTAACTAAGAGGCATATAGAAAATGGCACATAAGAAAGCAGGCGGTAGTTCACGGAACGGTCGCGATTCTAATTCCAAACGTCTTGGCGTAAAACGTTACGCTGGTCAACACATCAACGCAGGCACTATCATCGTTCGCCAACGTGGAAGTTCTTTCCACCCAGGCACTGATGTTGGCATGGGCAAAGACTACACTTTATTTGCTCTTAAAGAAGGTGTTGTTAAATTCGAAGTTAAAGGTCCTAAAAACCGTAAGCATGTCAGCATAGTCGCTGCATAAATTAAGGTTTAGATCTTATCTTCACGAAAAGCCTCGCGAATAGCGGGGCTTTTTGCGTTATTGCTATGGACAGATTAATGCGTAGGCCGGATCGGATTCGAATTCATCTCCATGCTGAAAATGCAGGGCTACCAATTGATGAAAACTAAAACTATATTTGTCGCAGCGCTACTCCTTTTAGGATTAGAGGCTCAAGCCGAATCAATACGAGTATTGGATGATTGTTATACTGGCTCAGTTCCAGCGTTGTATACCGTGCTTGGTTCTGGCACTTCAGCTTTGGGCGGATGGAGTCACATAGAAAAAAACGAATCTAACGATGAGTACAATAGCCTGCCATTAAAAGAAGAGGAATATCGGATAGCGCCTAAGGATTTTGTCACAGACCCTCAATGCGATGGATTGAAAGTCCAAAATGCCATATTGGTTGTAAAGCTAAGCGATTGGACCCGACAGCATAGTAATGGCTTAGAAACAACTTTTGCTGATGTAGGGCTTCGTTTTAGTGATTTAACGTATGTTGTTCTTGATGTAAGAGTTAATTCTACAAACACCGAAATTGAGGATATTGAGAGTTTAAAAGCTCGTTACTCTCAGCATCTGTCTGATGATGAAATTAGTCGCTTAGATCGGGGCAAGGTGACTTTAAGCCTTACTCTATTTGCAAATGATTTGCCTGATGAGTCTAGCAAGTCGTTTAATGCTGAGTTCTTTTTAGAGATTGACCAAACGGTATACGCGGATAAATGGGTTCGTGTTTTACTACCTTTAGATGAGTTCGAGTTGTTCACTGAGCGTGCGTATCAAAGAAAGCAGGCGAGCCTAGACCAATATGGACAGAGTCTAGTTGGCGGGCTTCGAATAAATCCTGAAACCAGCCATGGAAATCAGCTTCGTAATTTACTGGGTGATTCGTGGAGCGACTCAATACCAGAAACATTTAAGCAAATGTCGATAAGCATTCGGAGAATTGACTTACTAGGTAAAGTTGATCGTTAAAGCGTTTAGGGCTATCGCTTCGACAAGCCTGAAATCAATTCGCCGGGTCAAACCACGAGAGTTGCTCTGCTAGTGAAACCACGGAACCAATAATAATAAGTGTTGGTGCGCTTACAGCTTGGTCTGCAATTAGTTCAGACATATTATCGAGCCGCCCAGTGTATACTTTTTGCCGCTGTGTTGTGCCTTGCTCGATAAGTGCGATAGGCATTTTAGGAGATACGCCATGCTCGATTAATTTCTGACAGATATGAGGCAAACCGACTAAGCCCATGTATATAACCACTGTTTGATTGGGCGTTGCTAACATGTTCCAATTTAAATCAACGCTACCATCTTTCAAATGGCCAGTTACAAATACGCAAGACTGTGCATGATCTCTATGAGTTAACGGAATGCCTGCATAAGTTGCGCACCCGCTGGCCGCTGTTATGCCGGGGACTATTTGAAAGGGTACTCCTGACTCAGCAAGCAACTCTATCTCTTCGCCGCCACGACCAAAAATGAAAGGGTCGCCGCCTTTGAGTCTCACGACACTTTTGCCTTCTTTTGCGAGATCAACTAGTAATTGATTAATCTCTCCTTGCGGTACAGCGTGCTCAGCACGGCGTTTACCTACATAGATGCGATCGGCATCGCGTCGTGTGAGATTTAGAATCGGTTCGCTAACCAGGCGATCATATAGCACTACATCGGCTTGTTGCATTAATCTTAACGCTCTAAAAGTGAGAAGGTCAGGGTCGCCTGGCCCAGCGCCAATTAACCAGACTTCTCCTAGTGTTTGGTGTTCGCCATTGCTATCGTCGATTTTTTTATGCAACATCTTTTCGGCCTCTGCTGACTGCCCTGAAAAGAACAGCTCAGCAACCGGGCCCTGTACAACTTTTTCCCAAAATAAACGCCTATCGCGCTCTTCAGGAACAGCCTTTTTGAGAGCATCTCGATACTTTCCCATGGTTGCCGCTAACTTTCCGTAACTTGCAGGAATAAACGCTTCAAGTTTGGTGCGCAACATTCGGGCAAGTACAGGGGCGTCGCCGCCGGTCGAGATCGCAATTAAAACAGGTGAGCGATCAACAATCGACGGTGTGATGAAACTGCACAGTTCAGGTTGGTCGACCACATTAACCGGCACATTGACAGCTTGGGCCAACTCAGACACGCGACGATTAACGCTAGGGTCACTGGTGGCAGCCGTGACCAGCCTGTATCCGGTGATATCAGAGTCCTCAAACTTGCGAGCATGATGCACGATTTTCTTGCCGAATTCGCTCTCTAGATCAGCGCATAATTCTGGTGCGACAACCGTTATTTTTGCGCCTGCCGATATCATCAAGCGAATTTTACGAAGTGCGACAGGACCGCCGCCAACCATTAAGCAGTGTTGTTCCTTAAGGTCGACAAAAATAGGGTAATTTTGCATCGGAGTATTTTACCTCAGCTTACTCATGCTGTGGCATGATCGCGGCATGAAAACAGAAATTAATCAGCTTACTTCCGTTGAGGCAATGAGAGCTGCAATTCAAAGCATTGCAGTTGGCCCCGATCGAGGTCGAGATATCGGGCGTGAGCACGCTGCTAAGGTTATGTCGGCGATTTTGTCCGATGAAATTGATTCAGTTCAAGTGGCGGTTTTCCTCATTGCCTTGCGAATGAAGCGTGAATCGATGGGCGAATTTATGGGTATCCTTGATGCTTTAAAAGCTTCTATTGAGCCTGCTGTCGCGGATGTCAATGAGTTGATCGTACTTGCAGATCCGTTTGATGGTTATGTGAGAAACGTAACAATGACGCCCTTTATTCCTGCCGTATTGGCGGCATGTGGGCTGAATTCTGTGATGCATGGAGTTGAAACTGTGGGGCCAAAGCACGGCGTCACCGCGCATAAAGTCTATAAGATGGCGGGAATTAATACTTGCGCTTCCTCGGTAGAGGTCGCATCGGGCATGTCGGATAAGCATTGGGGCTACGTAGATCAGCAGCAATATGCACCCCAGTTATTCGCTTTGCAGGATTTGCGTGATCGAATTGTCAAACGCACGGCGTTAACGACTATCGAACGTTTGCTTATGCCAGTTGCCGCACGCGCAAAAACCCATCTTGTATTGGGTTATGTTCATAAGGCCTATCCTGAGATTTATGCTGGCTTGGCAAAAGCTGTAGGCTATCAAAATGTAATCTTACTAAAAGGCGTGGAGGGAGGTTTGGCACCAGCCTTGAATAAGCCTTTAAGACGTTACTTCTTTGACGAAAGCTTGCCGCAGGGTGAGATCTCGAGTTATGTAGATGCTAAAAAGGAGTTAGTTGAGTCAGAATCGATGTTTGAATCAGCAAGTGCTGCATTGGGTTTTGACGGTGAATCGAAGCCCGTTGAACACTGCTTAGATGTTGGATTGAGCGTGTTAGCTGGTAAGCAATCGGTCGCCCGTGATAGTCTGGCTTTAGCGAGTGCGCAAATCCTAATCGGCTATCAGCGGCAGCTTAGCTTAAATGAGGCGGTTGAAAAAGTGTTTGGCTGCTTAGATAATGGTTCAGCTCAGTTCTTTTTTAATGCTTTGCGATCTTAGTACGCTGCGACAAATCTGCTCTACAAGCTTCGTTGCGAAAACCTTTGGATAATTAGAATAAATAAAATGGCCAAGTCTAAACCCAGTATCGTGCAACAACTACCCGATACTCCTCAAGTTAAAGAAGCTCTCGAATTTTTGACAAGCATTGTCGGTTCAGCTTGTCAGTTTAAGGCTTCGGATATTCATATTCGCGCAGGCCATCAAATCATGATGCGTCTCGATGGTCGTATCCGACAAGTAAAAGGCTCGCCGCAAATGAGTGACGAGATGATCGAGCGATTGATCTTCCCTCTCATGTCTAAGTATTATTTGAATCGCTTTAAAGAAGAGAATCAAGTGGATTTGTCTCTGAGCGATAACAATGGAAACCGTGTGCGCGTAAACATGTTTCGCCAAATGGGGCAGCTGGCGGTGGTGATGCGCGTTATTGAGAATCACATTCCAGGTCCAGATGATTTAGGTTTGCCACAACAAGTGCGAACAATCGCTAAGATGCGCCAAGGTTTGATTATTTTTTCTGGCGCAACTGGATCAGGAAAGTCGACCTCAATGGCTTCCTTGTTGAACGAAATAAATCGAGACCGATACCAGCATATTCTGACTATTGAAGATCCGGTTGAATATATATTTACAGAGCAACGTTGTGTGATTTCGCAACGTCAAGTCGGTATCGACGTGCCAAATTTTGCCTTAGCAATGAAAGCAGCTCTTCGAGAAGACCCTGATGTCATTTTAATGGGCGAGATGCGTGATCCTGAAAGTATCGAGATCGCACTAACTGCGGCGGAAACAGGTCACTTAGTGTTCAGTACTCTGCATGCACCAAACTCTGCAGACGCGATTACTCGTATGGTATCGAGTTTTGGTGGTGAAGAGCAGTCTACTATTCGTTCAAAGCTAGCGCATAATTTACGCGCGATTGTGACGCAGCGATTGCTTCCGAAGAAAGAAGGCGGTGGACGTACTGTCGCATGCGAAGTACTTACTGTTACCCCGCTGGCCCGAGAGTTAATTCAAGAGCCACAACGAATTAAGGAAATTAAAGATTTGATTAAAGGCGGCGATAAAGTCGAGGGCATGTTGCACTTTGATCAGCATCTAGAGGAACTTGTTAAAGAAGAAGTGATCTCTGACGAAATAGCGTTAACTAACGCCTCGAGTGCTACAGACTTGGCTCTAAAGCTCAAAGGGTTCTAAGTTTAAAAGGCGGATATTCTGCCCTTGTTGTGAGGGCAGAACTAGGAAGCGTAAATGGGAGTGTTACAGCTGTTTTACAATCTCTAAAATTTCGTCGACGTGTCCTTTAACCTTCACCTTTCGAACTTCGTGAGCAAGCTCACCGCTTGCGTTAAATACAAAAGTGCTTCGTTCAATGCCGATGTACTTTTTACCGTACATACTCTTTTCTTTCATTACGCCCATCGCAGCGCATAGCTCCTCTTCTGGATCAGAAATGAGGTCAAAGGCGAAATCGTACTTGTTAATAAAGTTCTGATGCTGACGTATTGTCTCGCGTGAGCAACCGATTACTTCGGTATTTGCGGCCTTAAAGTCAGGGTAGGCCGCGGTGAAATCTTGGCCCTCAGTTGTACAGCCTGGTGTGTTGTCTTTTGGGTAAAAATACAGAACTAAGTTTTTAGGGCTGTCGGTTTTAAATAGGTCGCGTAGCGCAAGCGATTCGTTTTGAGTGGTAGCAACCGTAAGGTCTGGGATTTTATCGCCAATAGAAATAGTCATGTTAATGCTCTGTGTTTACGAAAATGAGGCTAGAGTGTTAGTCAATTATGGGCCAGTTTAGCTCAAGCGCGTGAGCGCGAAGTTTATCATCTGGGGTGACGACAATCGGCGCATCGACCAATTCTAATAAAGGCAAGTCGTTGATTGAATCGCTATAGAAAGTGGTGTCTTTAAACTCTTTATTATGTTCTCTGAGCCATTCATTCAAACGAGTTATCTTTCCCTCTTGGTAGCAGGGAGTTCCGGCCACCTTGCCTGTGTATTTACCGTCTATGAATTCAGCCTTAGTGGCCAGCAACGTAGGAACATTTAGCCTCTGAGCGATAGGGCCTGTAATAAAGTCGTTGGTTGCAGTGATTATCAGTATTTCGTCGCCAGCATCTTGATGCGGCTTCAAAAGATCGGCTTTTCCATTTTGAATCATCGGTTCAATAACCGAGTCTAGAAAATCACTTCGCCAGGCTTGTAATTGTTCTAGGCTGTTTTTGGTTAGAACCGAAAACTGAAATTCACAGAACTCCAGAATATCTAGTTCGCCAATTAGGTATTGATTATAAAAGTAGTCTTGTCTTTCCTTTTGGTGCTCTGCGTCAACGGCGCCTATGTCGGCTAAATACATTCCCCAGCTATGATCGCTGTCGCCATTTAGTAATGTGTTATCGAGGTCAAATAATGCTAATGCCACAAGGTTCTCCGAAAAATACTCAATAGACGAGATTTGATTAGCCAGCACTTGAATTTCAAAGAGGTGCAAACCAAAAGGGTTAAATTAGTTACATCAATTAGTTGATGCATAAAGCTCGACGGTTTGATTATAATGGCTTTATATTACTGAGTTTAGTGCTACTGATGTTTTTAACGAAATTGATGGTCTAAATTCACCCTATAGGCAAATCAAAGGCATGCAAAACTTCGAACCCATATTTGCCAACGATGGCTATCGGCCAAATGTTGGTATTATTATCTGCAACCGAGCGGGGCAGGTTTTTTGGGCTCGACGCATAAATAAGGATGGTTGGCAGTTTCCACAAGGTGGCGTTAGTCGAAATGAGTCCTTGGTCGATGCTATGTATCGTGAGCTCCAGGAAGAAACAGGTTTGGCTCAAACACAGGTTCGTTTAGTTGCTCACACAAAGGAATGGTTGCGTTATGAATTGCCACAACGGTTGTTACGTAATCAACGCCGTCGAGCTCATGGCCCCGGTCGTCGACGTGTAAGCTTTAAGGGACAAAAGCAAGTTTGGTTTTTGCTCGAGCTAACTGACGATGACTCTGCGGTCAACCTTTGTGCTGGCCCTGAAGCCCCGGAATTCGATAGTTGGCGTTGGGTTGATGCTCATCATGCGATCGACAATATAGTCGATTTTAAACGTGGCGTTTATCAAAAAGCCTTGTCTGAATTAGAGCAGTTTTTGCCGTCTAACTAGAGATTATTGATGATTCAGTTTCTTAATGCCAGACCTCCTAGTTTGGTGTGTTTGCCTTTATTAGCTGTGCTCGTTTCAACGACGAATATTTGTTTTGCAGCAAGCTCGTTAAGCACGAAAACGGTTGCTGAAGCCGTTACCCAGCACGCGAAGAAGAATCGATTCCCCAATAAACTTGAGTTCAAGAGCGAAGATGGTGGCATGACAAATGGCATTGTCGAGTACACTTTTGATCCAGCAGTACATGCTGACATGGCCGATGTTTATCTTCGTTACCAGCCAGATTATGCGTGCTTTGTGGCACTCGATGTTGAAACTGGCGCGATATTGAATTTGAGCAGTTTTATTAAATCGGACGAGCAATTGGATAACTTAGTAATGCGTTCCGATTACCCGGCGGCATCGGTATTTAAAATGGTGACTGCGGCCGCAGGCTTAGATATGGGAAAAGTCTCGCCTTCTACGGTGTTGCCTTACAACGGCAAGTCGACCACCTTATACAAAGGCCAGGTTCTACGTCATAAAACTAATAAATGGACACGCAATCCGACTTTGAAAGAGTCGTTCGCAAAGTCAATTAATACGGTGTTTGGTCGTCTTGGTATCTTTCACGTTGGTGGTGACAATTTAAGCAGTTATGCAAATAGGTTTGGATTTGACCAGCCTATGAATACCGATTTTAATTTGCCCTTAAGCCGTGTTGGTCTCAATCTTGCAAACCAGTGGGAAATAGCCGAGGCGGCATCGGGTTACACCAAAGACATTACTTTGAGCCCAATTCACGCTGCTCAAATGGCTGCTATTGTTGCTAACGACGGACGTATGGTCACGCCGTATATGGTGGAGTCAGTTAAAGATGGTAATGGTGATTATTTATATCGCAGTGCACCCAAAAAGAGTGATGAGCAGGTAATCAGTGTGAGCTCAGCAAAAGCCTTGCGAAGCTTGATGAAGGAGACCACCCGGATTGGATCTGCGCGCAAATCGTTTCAAGGTTTGAATCGATATAAAGTTTATAAAGGGATGGAGATTGGCGGTAAGACTGGTTCGTTGACCGGCTTCTCACCCCGAGGTCGTCACGATTGGTTTGTTGGCTACGCAGAGAAAAATGGCCGCAAAGTTGCTTATGCGTCTTTGATCATCAACAAAGAAAAGTGGTATGTGCGAAGTGCTTACGTCGCACGCCAATTTATTTATCACTATTACACTGATTTGGCTGAGAGAGACTCGGCTGCAGCGGAATAGAGATAATTTGGTATTCGCTATTAAAGGTTTTATCGGTTTAAAGAGTGTTTCCCTATTCGCCGCTCACCTTCTAACTTTTTAGGTAGGTTTAAGCTGTCGACCTTTAATAGGGCCTTCTTTTAAAGCTATACACCTCGACTTGAGCAGGTCTGGTGGTTTGGGTCCATCTGTAATTGCCCAATCAGTGCCCGTGCTGCGTCTAGCAAATTGCTTCTGGTTAATCTAGTTCGACAAGTGCCGGTATCAAAAGGTAGCGCATCTATAAGAAAGAGGCAGTCGGTGTGAGTTGGCTAAGGCTTGTACTATTTTCACGCTATAGCCTTGAAGGTAGGCGTCCGGCGAGGTCTAGTTATCCGCGTATTTTTTCAAGCAGTGACGTAGTCGACCGTTGATATTTAAACTCGAGTGAATGCACTTCGCCTCCGTTGTCCGCCACCTCGGCCCCTCCTACAATATCGACGATTTTCCAATCGCCGCCTTTGACTAGATGATCGGGCATGATCGCTTTGATAACCTTCAAAGGTGTATCTTCGTGAAAGCATATTACTGCGTCGACACACGCGAGGCTGGCAAGAACCGACATTCGGTCTTCTAGCGCGTTGATGGGGCGGTCACTACCCTTGTTTTGACGACGGACTGACTCGTCGGTGTTGACGCCGACAACCAAGGATGCCCCAAGATTTCGCGCCTGCTCTAGATAGGTTGTGTGACCTCGATGCAAAATATCAAAGCATCCGTTGGTGAACACAACCGGTTTTGCTAGGCTCGCGAGTTTTTCTGGTAGCTCGGCGATGCTTATGGCTGGATCGACGACTTTAGATTGAGTGTCGAGTAAGCGGTCTGATGACATAGTCTAGCTCTTTTCCTGATATTCAAACACTTTAACTACCCGTTTTACACCGCGTACGGTTTGAGTAAGTTCGGTTGCTCTCTCGGCTTCATCGCGGGTAACAATGCCCATTAAATAGACACTTCCACGGGTTGTGACGACTTTAACCCTGTTTGCTTTTAAACCAGTCTTGAGCACTAAGCGGCTTTTTACCTTGCTGGTGATCCAAGCATCATTAGTTCTAGCCCATAATTTTGTTTTGCCGGTTATGGTTGTCTCGTCGACAACTTGGCGGACGCCCTTGATAGATCTAAGGCGATTGACTAATTCAGGCTTGACCAGCTCGTCGTCAATTTCGCCTGTTAGCAACAGTATTCCATTCCAAGATTGAGTTTTTACGTGAGCAGCCTTACGGAACTTGGAGTTGGAGACCAAAATGTTTCGTGATGTAACTTCAATTGCACTATCGTCAATATATTCACCGACCGTTCGCCGATCATGAATAATATCCACAGTGGCAATTGCAACAGTTGCCACCAGTGCCGTAACGCATCCGCTGAGCAGAATAGCGAAAATCAGACTTACGGCGCTCAATTTGAGCTTTTTTTGTCTAGATCGTTGAAATGAAAACCAGTGTAGTGAAAGCTGACTCATGTTGACTCCAGGTGCCGTGAAATTATTGCTACTAGCTAAATTAGCGTGTTTGAACTTTCTTATACATAGAATGCTGAACACACTATTGCTGAGATACGACTAATCTAAAATATAGCTATCGATAAGCTCACAAATGCAGTGAATCACAAGGCCATGTACTTCTTGTATGCGTGCGGTCACATCGCCCTTAACAATCAGATTAAGGTCGTCAGGGTTTAGTGACTGGTTTAATTTTCCGCCACTTTTGCCGTTCAACGCAATGACAGTAACCGATTTGTCATGTGCTACTTCAACGGCTTTAATGATGTTCGCTGAATTGCCCGAGGTCGTAATCACCATCAAACAATCTTCAGGTCGACCAAGTGCGCTTACTTGCTTAGAGAAGACCTCGCTATAGTCATAATCATTACCGATAGAGGTTATTGTCGAACCGTCAGCGGTGAGGGTTATGCCTGGGAGCTCTCTGCGCTCGCGTTTATAGCGATTCAGTAACTCAGATGATAAGTGCTGTGCGTCAGCGGCCGACCCGCCATTACCACAAATCATTAGTTTGCCACCGGCTTCGAAGCTAGCAAAAATCGTTTTAGCTATTTTTTCGATTTGAGGCTCTAAGAATTGATTGTCCAGAATGCTTGCAGCACTGGCTTGAAAATGGTCAGAAATAATAGACATTTTGGTTCTTCTCTTGATTGAGTGGCTAAAGGGTTATGAAGGCTTCAAAGAGCCTAAAAGGCGTTAGCAATCCACTCGTAGTCTGGTTTGTTGAGGTTTCCGTTGACGCAAAGTATATCAAATCGACACGCGCAGTCGTTGCTTTTACGCTTTACTAAATAATACTCAGCGGCTCGTCTTAATTTGGCTTGCTTGAATTGATCGATGCTTTCTAAGGCACCACCAAATTGCAGCGACGCTCGGTATCGCACTTCTACAAATACAATGTAGTCTTTGTCGCGCATGATTAGATCAATCTCACCGTAGCGACAGTTAAAGTTGCGTTCCTCCAGCGTGAAGCTTTTGGCTTGCAGGTAATGGAGTGCTAAGTCTTCAGCGTGATCCCCGCAAGCCATCTTCGATGTCTTCTTGCTGCGAGCTGTTCTCTGGGGCTTGTTGTTGGCGGTATTGTTGTTGCAGGCGACTCCCGCTACTTTTATCCCAAGTTTGCGAATTATAGGTCGAATCACTGTAAGTTCCTTTTACATTTCGAGTATTGTTTAGAGTGTTATTAGGCGCGGGCAAAAGGTTTATGTCAAGACCAAGTGTTTCCTGCGCACTAACCTCTCCATTGGTGAAAGTGGCCCAAATAGGTTGGTATACCGTTTCTCCTGATGTACTAATACTCACTTGACCTGTTTTGCCATTGATCGCCAGTTGTTTGTTTCGACGCAATTGATCGAAGCTGGCCGCAACGCTATATGAATCAGCACCTAGCGCGAAGAGCATGTTCAATTTGCCAGCATATTTGGCTATTTGTGCTGATTGCACTACCCATGGCATTACAGGGAAGCGAGTATTGTTCAAATCGAAGTTTTCGATTTTATCTTGTCTCCCATCGAAAATATCAGAAGTGGCATAGACAGGAACCTTTGATCCGCTAAAAAAGTTGACCTGTGGCCGTATCAAGCGCCCAGCCTTCGTGTCTGCAATCATCAGTACGAAGTCTATGTCGGCGCGCTGATACGCAGTGAATTTAGGTTTGAAACCTAATGTTCGACTTATAGCCTTGTGGCGATACTCACTCTGGTTGACCGCAAACAGCTGCTTTAACTCCGTAGTGTGATCATATTGCGCAGGAGAATAGCTGACCATTTTACTGATTTTACCGCCAAGGTTTTGCCATTTTTGAGTAAACGCCGCGACCGTTCGCTGGCTCGAGCGAGATTCATTGACGAGCAATCCGGCACTTAAATGCCCATCTTTCCAGGCTCTTTCGGCTATACGCGCGCCTTCCATTTCCGGGCTCATTGTGAAACGCGAAGTACTTGCGTTTAATGGCGTGTCTCCCCCGAGTAAAAGAGTATTGGGCCGTGACTGGTAGCTTGACGTGCCGCTGTCGCCGTAGGCGTCATATGAATATCGACTAATTTGATTGGCGTAGTCTTTGCCCAAGGGGCCTATAATAAAATCTGCACCTGATTGCACTGCTGAAGCGTAATATTGTCCGGCTAAGTTAGGGTTGTCGCCAATATCATAAAACTGTAGCTGAGGTCTAAATGGCGACTGGTTTGCAGCGTGTTGGTATTCTATGCCGTCTTTAAGTGCGTTTGCTGCACTTTCAAACTTAGATGTGATCGGCAGTAATATCGCGATATTTCGAGGAGAATTGGCTGTCCAATTATTTACCAAGGTTTGTTTAGTCTGCTCGCTAGGAGCTTCCTGCCAGCGATTAAACTGCTGCGGTGCAAGCGCAACCTTTGCTCGCTCTGCGTTTAGACTCTGTTCAAACCGGTTTCTAACCAAAGCATTTTCGCTGCTTTGAAAGATCTCTTGTCGTTGCTCAACCGGTAATGCACTAATTAACTGCCAAATGTAGCGAGTTGTTTCGCTACGCGCAGCGCCCACCAGCGAGCCCTCGCGAGCTATAAGAGCTGCCACCGCGCTGTCGAAGTCGCCCAATGCCTGATGGCTAAATGAGCTCAGTAATAACGCATCAACTTGTTGTGTGCTCAGCTGAATGCGATCAGGAACCTGAGGAAGAGCTGTGGACGCTAATTCTGTGCTCAAGTCATTGTTTGCTTGCTCGGCTAACGAGTCCACGTTTTCTGGTGGCATTTCATCGGCGGATAATGCGGGTAAGGTGAGCGGTTCTAATATTTGCAATGCCAGGCTGTGCTCACCTTTTGAATAAGCGACATACGCATCTATGATTGCTAAACGGTCTGCTTGAACAGGATCGAGTAAGCTCGCGTTTAATGGCGCGATTGTATCAGCAGCTGTGCCATAATTTGAGGCTTGAATGTAATACTCTGCGGCGCTGAGACTCGCATTGATTCGTGCGTTTGGATCTGTTTGAGTTTGCGCTTGCTGAGTATAGAATTGTGCGCGATTTGATTTGAGTTCCTCAACAACCAAGGCATCGTCATCAAAACGGTTTTCCAGTGGTGTTTGTGGTTCGCCTATTTCTTGGCTCCCAACCGTGATCGGATCTTCAACGATAATGTCGCGCGCTTCAACGTCTGCACTATAGGGTGCTGGCCCAGACGCACAACTGCTTAGAAGAGCGAGGCTTAAGCAGGTGCTTAAGAGTTTCATACGGCTATTTAATTCTGGATGCATTTTGCGAGTATTCCGATTATTCTGGGCAGCCTTTCAGCGATGTAGCGAGTATACCGAGTGAGCCACTCCAATAGCAAAAACCATGAACAACACAAAAATGCTGAATTAGGCCAGCTAATGGTGGTTGCAACGCCTATTGGTAATCTTGGTGATATTACTCAGAGAGCCTTGCAAGTACTTGCATCTGTGGATTTTATCCTGGCCGAGGACACTAGGCACAGTAAACGATTGTTAAACCATTACGGCATTGGTACAAAATTACGCTCTTGTCACGAACATAATGAAGAATCGCAAATTGAATGGGTGAAAGCGCAATTGGACTCGGGTCTTGACCTCGCATTGATAAGTGATGCGGGCACCCCTCTAATTAGTGATCCTGGCTTTGTTTTGGTTAGGGCCTTACGCGAGCAGGGCTATTCAATCTTAGCCGTGCCAGGTGCTAGCTCGATTATCGCTGCGTTATCTATTGCTGGTTTGCCAACCGATGGATTTGTGTTCGATGGGTTTTTGCCGTCAAAAAGCGGCGCTCGAAGATCAGTGTTAGAGAAGTATTTAAATGAGTGTCGAACGATTGTATTGCTTGAGTCTTCACATCGAATTAAAGCATGTTTAAATGATCTATTAGACGTGCTTGGACCGGCGCGGCAAATAGCGGTCGCGCGTGAGCTAACTAAGCGTTTCGAAACAGTCCTCGCAGGCTCAGTTGAATCGCTCGTAAATACTTTTGCCAATGATGATAATCAAACACGTGGCGAGTTTGTGCTAATGCTTGCGGGCGTCGAGGCGGTATCGGCAAGCGAGGCCGATATTACGGCCACATTAAAAGTATTATTGCAGGAGTTGCCAGTAAAGCAGGCTGCAGGTATTGCTGCTAAGTTGAGTGGTCGACGCAAGAATGAGGTTTATAACTTGGCTCTAGATATAAAGAATAGTGATTAAGACTCTGGCATTTAGAAAATTTAAACTGCTTATCGCAGGCTGCTTTGTCTGTCTGTCTCTGCAGCAGGCCAGTGCATCTAGTTCGAAGGTGTTGACCTCGTTACAGCTTGGTGACAAAGACTCTATATTAGTGACATCGAGCAAGGGTATTGTTTTAGGTGAATGGCAAGTTGAAAAGCCTTTGGTGCCAGCATCCCTAAGTAAGTTGGCTACCGCTCATTTAGCGATTCAGAAGTGGGGGTTAGATCATTCCTTTTATACTGATTTCTATCTGGTAGAAAACACGCTTTGGATTAAGGGTTATGGTGATCCATATGTGGTTTCAGAGGAATTTGATCGATTGATACCCAGGCTCGAATCAGCAATGAATGTCATAGGTTTAACGTGGCAAGAGATTGATCAGATAAAGCTAGATAACTCCTATTTTGACATAAAGTCGGTGCCGGGTAGAAGCTCTGTCTCGGATCCTTATAATGCACCACTATCGGCTATTTCAGCAAACTTTAATACGGTTAACTTGATTCGAAATAAGGGCGTATTAAGGAGTGCCGAAACTCAGACTCCGCTGACGGCCACTGCCAAGCGCGTTGCTAAAACAATGGTTAAACAAAAGGAGAGGGTTAATCTGAGAAGTTCTCAGAACGCCCAATCTAATTTTGCTGAGTTGCTCATCGCAAAGTCAAAATTTGGACTTCGTAGTTCAAAGGTGGCTCGGGTTCGTACAGATGCGGTTTTACCTGTTGGCGCGACGTTGCTATATCGGCATGTGAACTCAGCGAGCATTAGTAAGATTTTGCGGGGTACCTTAGAGTTTTCAAACAACTTCATGGCGAATCATGTTTTCCTTAAACTGGCAGAAAATGCCGATTCTACGTCAGTTTCCTTTAAATCCGCCAGCGAGTATGCACAGAAGGCTCTAGCTAGGGAGCTTTCTTGGCGAAATCATAGTTTGATCGAGGGCTCGGGCTTGTCTCGACAAAATAGGCTCAGCGCGAGCCAGATCGATGATTTGTTGGTGGTCCTGGAACCAAATAAAACACTGTTTAAGAAGATAAAGGTCAGTGCTGCTGATGTTGATGTGTATGCAAAGACTGGCACGCTTAGTGGGGTTCGCAGCTATGCCGGTTATATCGACATAAATGTAAACAATCCAGATAAGCGAAAGAGCTACCGTTTTGTGTTTAATTTTAATCGAACGGTACCATATCGTTATCGAGAAGCGGTGCTTGAGCAGCTTATTAACGATTTGCGAGCTCTAAAATAAAGGCCGACTCCATCAACGAGCTACTTATTAAGGCGGCAAATGCGAATACTATTACCTCAGCAAGCTTTGATAGCGAGAAACATGGTGACTAAATGAGAGGTGTTGGAAAAGGCTCGCGTAACTCCACAAGCTTGGAGAATGTAGATTGGTCGAGTCTGAAGAAGTTGGTACCCTATCTTACTGAGTTTAAAGGCCGCATTGCTCTTGCATTGTCTTGTCTTATTGGCGCAAAACTAGCCAGTGTTGGTTTGCCGTTTATTCTGAAAAATATAGTAGATCAGCTCAACTTGTCTAGCACAGAGCCTGCTGCCGTTGTTTCTACGGTGGTCGTGGTGCCGGTGGCGTTGTTGATCGCATATGGAGTGGTTCGGTTTTCAAACGTCTTATTCGGTGAGTTACGTGATACATTGTTTGGTCGCGTAACCGAACGAGCAATGCGTCGTGTTGGTCACCGAGTGTTTAGGCATTTGCACTCTTTGGATTTGGCCTATCATCTGAATCGTAGAACCGGGGGTGTCTCTCGCGACATCGAGCGCGGCGTTACAGGCATCAGCTTTTTAATGCGTTTTATGGTGTTCAACATCGTGCCTACCTTTATTGAAATCGGCATGATTATGGTTTTACTGGTATGGAATTATTCCGTTTGGTACGCCCTCATAGTGTTTGTTTCGGTGTTCGCATATGTTGGCTTTTCAATTATCGCAACTGAATGGCGCACCGAAACGATCCGACAAATGAACAGTGCCGAAAGCCAGTCAAGTACTCGATCTGTCGACAGCTTATTGAATTTCGAAACCGTGAAGTACTTCAATAATGAAGATTATGAAGGTGACCGTTATGACGAGAATCTTGCCGCTTGGGAGTTGGCGAGGCGTAAGAATCGCTTGACCTTGTTTGGCTTGAATGGTGGTCAATCATTGATTATCTCGGCAGCAGCAACCGCGGCAATGGTTTTAGCAGCGGTGCATGTTAGCCAAGGGGTGATGACCATCGGCGACTTTGTGTTGATCAACGCACTGATGATGCAAATATTCGTGCCTCTCAACTTTTTGGGTTTTGTTTACCGAGAGATGAAAGGCTCTATGGCGAATATTGACGCGATGTTTGCTTTGCTAAACGTTGAGCCTTCAGTAAAAGATAGACCAAACGCTAACGATATCAAGGTGGATAACGCCTCGATCGAATTTAGGCAAGTTGGCTTTGCCTATCAATCTGAGCGCTCCATTTTAGATAATGTGAGTTTTAAGGTGGCACCTAAGCAAAAAGTAGCCATTGTTGGTGGAAGCGGCTCGGGTAAGTCAACCATCATGAAGCTCCTGTTTCGGTTTTACGATGTTAGTTCTGGTTCGATTTTGATTGACGGTCAGGACATCGCAGGTGTGTCCCAAGAAAGCTTGCGGCGGGCGATTAGTGTGGTTCCACAGGATACAGTATTGTTCAATGCCACTATTCTCGAGAACATTCAATACGGTAATGTAGATGCTAGTAAGCATGAAGTTCAGCAAGCCATTGAAATGGCTTATCTTGACGATTTTATTAACCAGCTTCCTGATGGAGGTGACACTCAGGTTGGCGAGCGAGGTCTAAAGCTTTCTGGCGGAGAGAAGCAGCGAGTTTCGATTGCCAGAGCGATACTTAAACAGCCGAAAATAATGGTGTTTGATGAGGCGACATCGTCATTGGATAGCCAGGCTGAGCAGCGTATTTTACACGCGATGGAGCGAGTTCGAGGCGATTACACCAGCGTAGTGATCGCGCATCGATTATCTACGATTGTCGACGCCGACCTGATTTTAGTGCTTGATAAAGGTGAAATAGCCGAGCAGGGTACGCACCATGCTTTGTTGGAAATAAATGGCTTGTACGCGAAGGCTTGGCGTCTACAGCACTCGCAATCGACAGAACACTAGCTTTAATCAAGCTGCGATAATTTTCTTTAATGGCCTTGATTAGCGGCAGTCAAGAAGCAGCTCTGTTAAACTCCATGCTAAGACAAATTGATATCTTTTATGCCACTCTAGAGATTATTCGGATCATGCTGAACCCATCAAAATTTCTGTACTCGCTTGCTCGTCCCGCGCTATTTTCTCTAGATCCAGAGCGCGCGCACGACCTCACCATGTCAAAGTTGGCACGAGCGTCAAAATCGCCATTTTTATGCTCTCAGTTAGAGCGCTTCTTTGGTCGAAAAGTGCCAGATTTGCCGGTGACATGTATGGGGCTCGATTTTCGCCACCCTGTGGGATTAGCCGCAGGCCTTGATAAAGAAGCGCGCGCTTTGCCGGCATTTTCGGCCATGGGCTTCAGTGGCGTTGAGATGGGTACGGTAACGCCTAAGCCACAACCAGGTAACCCTAAGCCTCGAATGTTTCGATTAGTTGAAGACGAAGCGCTAATTAATCGTATGGGCTTCAATAGTGGTGGTGTCGATGAGTTTTTATCAAACATTCAGAAAACTGATAAAACCGCTATCGCGGGGATTAATATTGGTAAAAATGCCGTAACGGCTATTGAGGATGCACACTTTGACTATGTCTCAGCAATGCAGAGGATCTACTCGCAGGCAGACTACATCGCCGTTAATATCTCCTCGCCGAATACTAAATCTTTGCGAGACTTGCAAAATGAGAGTTTCTTAGATGATTTGCTACTTAAAATTAAAACGGCGCAGTTAAAATGTCAGAAGGTTCATGGGCGCTATGTGCCTATTGCTCTGAAGGTTGCCCCTGATCTTGAAATCGATGAAATAGAGACGATTTCAGAGCTCGTGATTTCACACCAATTCGACGCCGTGATCGCCACTAATACGACTGTTGCTCGGCCAGAATCATTAAAGAGCCAGTATGCAGCAGAGCCTGGCGGTTTGAGTGGAGCGCCTGTAAAGGAGCAGGCTACCGAGTGTATTCGGCAGTTTTATAAGCTGCTGCAAGGCAGGGTGCAAATTGTGGGTGTTGGTGGCATTAAAGATGTCGAGGACGCATGGGAGAAACTGCTCGCTGGAGCGGATTATCTGCAAATATACAGTCAATTTATTTATCAAGGCCCGGCTATGATTGAGCAGATCGTCAAGGGCATAGAAGCTAAGGTGGAGTCTCATGGCTACGCCGATCTAACAACTGCCTTAAACGAGCTTCGAGGCAAATAATCTAGGTTCATATAGCGCCCCAAGCTTTGCTATGAGCGCGCTTTTTGAGTAGACTGCGCGCTGAGTCAACTGGGCAGTCGCCGCTTCGCAAGAGGGGGAGGAAAGTCCGGGCTCCGAAGAGCAGAGTGCCAGATAACATCTGGGCGGCGTGAGCCGACGGCCAGTGCAGCAGAAAGATACCGCTATTCGTGCCTTTTATTTTTATGATCGGTTGTGAATAGTAAGGGTGAAATGGTGCGGTAAGAGCGCACCGCGTTAGTGGTAACACGAGCGGCAAGGTAAACCCCACTCGGAGCAAGACCAAATAGGTGTTCAATTCCCTTGCGGGAAAAGGCGTGGCTCGCGTTGAACACGGGTAGGTTGCTTGAGGCTTGCAGTGATGTAAGCCCTAGATGAATGACTGTCCTTGACAGGACCCGGCTTATAGGTTGACTCATTTTTTTGTTTTCAGTATAAATGCTGTATTTATTTACAGTGCTCGTGCTAAGCTTCAGGCATGGTGAATGTTGCGCCGCAGTGTTTTGTTTCGAGGCTCGTGGGCTTTAACTTCGTTGCTTGAGCTTCTAAATATTAGCCAAGTAAGTATTAACGAATCATAATGCTTTGCCTTGACTCGAAATACGACTTTATTGTCTCTTCAGTCAGGTCAGTTTAACTCTACATAAATAATCTGTTGCGAAAGCAAGTTAAAGTAATACTTTAAATAGCAACCTTAAGTCACAAGGAAAAGTGCGCTAACTCACTGAAAGAAAAAGGTTTTCTTGTCAATTAATCCTTGACTCAAATTGGTCTGTCGTAGATAGTGGCGAAATGTGGGAAGAAGTGGGAATTTTGGGTAAATTCTGACTAAAAACACATTAAAAATACAAAAACCAATAATCAAGTGGGCCAAAAAGAGTCGTGGCAAGAGGAAGTAACCATATTAGTCTGGATGCGAAGGGGCGGATGTCGATTCCGACCAAGCTTCGTGACGCCCTGCGTGGGGAGTCTGAAGGCCAGCTTGTGGTGACTATTAGTCCGACCGACCGCTGTTTATTATTGTATAAGCTTGCTGACTGGGAAGAGGTCGAGAAGAAGTTGACTTCCTTGCCTACATTGAATGCACAAGTTCGTCAGTTGAAGCGCGTGTTAATTGGTAATGCTGATGATTGTGTTATGGACGGCAGTGGCCGGATCTTGGTGCCTACTCAGTTGCGTGAGTTTGCCAATATTGATCGCAAAGCTGTCTTGGTAGGGCAGGGTGACAAGTATGAAATTTGGGACGAAGCGCATTGGGTTGCGCAACGAGAGTCCCTCTTAGCTGTTGAGCTTGATGAATCGGCCTTGCCGGTTGAGCTCGAATCACTTTCCTTCTAGAGGCTTACAATGACCACCTCTGAACAGCACATTCCTGTCCTAATGCGAGAGGCAGTCGACGCGTTGAATATTCGCGAAGGCGGAGTGTATGTGGACGCGACCTTGGGGCGAGCTGGTCATGCGCAGCAAATCGCTGATCGAATTGGTGATGATGGCCGTTTGATTGCCTTCGATCGAGATCCGCGTGCAATTGAACTTGGTCGTAAGGTCTTCGAGCACGATGACCGAGTAACGATTATTCATAGCGAATTCAGTCGTATGGCTGAGAAGCTCGAGCAACATGTGGGGCTGAGCCAAGTTGATGGTGTATTGATGGATTTGGGTGTCTCATCGCCTCAGCTCGATCAAGCCGAACGCGGTTTTAGCTTTATGCGCGACGGCGAACTAGATATGCGCATGGATACAACCCAGGGTGAGTCGGCAGCAGAGTGGTTGGCGCGTGTTGAAGAGCGTGACCTGATGATGGCTCTATTTGATTTGGGTGAAGAGAAGTTTGCCAGACGTATCGCTCGCGCGATTGTTGAGGCTCGCTCTGACGTTGAAATTAATAGCACCTTGCAGCTCGCGCAAATTATCTCCGATGCTACGCCTAAAAAGGATAAAAACAAACACCCTGCAACGCGAAGCTTTCAAGCGATTCGTTTGCATGTAAATCAGGAGTTGAGTCAAGTTGCGGCGGCCCTTCCGCAAGCAGTTAAGCTACTGAGTCAGGGTGGTCGATTAGCTGTAATTAGTTTTCATTCATTAGAGGATAGAATCGTTAAGCGTTTTATGCGGGAGCTATCAACACCCAACTTGCCACCGAAAAACATTCCTGTCAGCGAAGATGCGTACAAAACGCCTCTGACGTTGCTCAGCAGAGCTATCAAGCCAAGTAAGCAAGAAGTTAGTGACAATCCGCGTTCTCGGAGCTCGGTGTTGCGTATTGCAGAGCGCACGGCGGAACCCTATCTGTCGGACCCCGCAAGCGGAGGTCAGCATGCGTGATAGCGTTATGTGGTTTCTGGTGGTGAGCGTAGTTGTTACTGCGCTGTTTGTCGTTAAAGTGCGCCATCAACATCGCTTGGCTTATCTTTCTTTTCAAACTGAAGAGAGTAGACGGGACGACCTGAACGATGAGTGGGGGCAGCTTTTGATCGAGTCGAATGTCTGGGCTTCAGCGCAGCGAGTCGAGAAGGATGCCAGTGAGCAGCTTTCAATGCGTGCTCCTGAAAAAGGCGAAGTGCAATACATCGATCAGGCTGTCGATAGAAGTGTGCAAGTGGCCGGGGCAGAGTAATGGCTGATTTGCAAAAGCGCGCTAAAACTAAAGCTTTGCCGGTGAAAACTGCGCGTGAGAGTGGTGCTCGTGCAGCTAAGAAGGAAGTGGTTGTGCCTGTTTCAACATGGCGTTACACCACTGTAATCGTGATTTTCACATGCCTTTTCGTAGGGCTGATTGGTCGCGCGGTCCAGTTGCAAATTGTCGAAAATGATTATTTGCAGTCTCAAGGCGACGCTCGCTATTTACGAGTGCAAAAAGAGCCGCCGACGCGAGGCATGATTACTGATCGTAATGGCCAACCTATTGCTGTTAGCACGCCGGTCGACTCAATCTGGATGCATCCGGCAACGATTCTTCGTCAGCAAAAAGAATACTCATACAAAGAGCTGACCAAATTGTTGGGTACCTCGCTGAGGGATTTGCTAGAAAAAGCTGAGAAGCGAAAGGCGCGCGAGTTTGTATATTTGAAACGCCATTTACCCCCTCAGCTTGCAGCTAAAATTCTTGCATTGAACGTGCCGGGCATTAACAAAGTTCGCGAATACAAGCGCTATTATCCCGCGGGCCCGGTAATGGGGCACGTTTTGGGGTTCACCAATATCGACAATGAAGGTCAAGAAGGTCTTGAACTTGCGTATGACGATCAGCTTAAAGGTCAAGCAGGTCGTACCCAAGTTTTACGAGATAAAATGGGGCACGTTGTAGAGTACGTGGAGCAGCTCGCGCGAGTTCGCCATGGTGATGATATAGCCTTAAGTCTCGATGCTCGTATTCAGTATCTTGCTTATCGTCATTTGCAAGCTGCTGTTAAAAAGCATCAAGCAACTTCGGCTTCATTGGTGGCTTTAGACGCTAAAACCGGTGAGGTCTTATCGATGATCAGCATGCCGGACTTTAATCCTAATGATCGAAGTGATTTGAAAAGCTCACGCTTTCGTAATCGTTCGATTACTGATTCCTATGAACCTGGCTCGACGGTAAAGCCGATCACTGTGGCCATGGCTATGGACGCTGGGAAAATCGACTCAGACACCATTATTGACGCCGAAGAGGGTACATTCTTTATTGGTCGTAGCCGTATCAATGATACTAAGCCGCTTGGTGAAATAACTGTTTCTGAAGTCATTAAAAAGTCGAGTAATATTGGTTCAGCCAAAATTGCGATGATGATGAAGCCGCGTGATTTGTATAACGCATATCGCGATCTTGGTTTTGGTCAAACTAATGATTTGAGAATTCCAGGTGAGCAACGTGGGATCTTGGCAAATCGTAAAAAGTGGCGCCCGATCGAGAATGCAACCATGAGTTACGGATATGGCTTGTCGGTTAATACTTTGCAGCTTGCTCGCTCATATCAAGCGCTTGCAAATGATGGTGTTTTATTGCCGGTAAGTCTGCACCCAGTTACAGAGGTGCCTAAAGGCGAGAAGGTATTCTCTAAAGAGGTAGTCGATAAAGTTGCATTAATGCTTGAGTCCGCCGTGAGCGACGAAGGTACTGCACCGAAAGCGCGTGTTGATCAGTATCGAGTGGGTGGCAAAACCGGCACCGCGCATAGAGTTGTCAATGGCAAATATCAGGATGATAGTTATATGTCGTTGTTTGCAGGTTTTGCGCCCATCAGTGATCCTGAAATCGTGTTAGTTGTATCGGTTAACGACCCTAAAGGGGTCGACTATTATGGCGGCTTAGTCGCTGCGCCTGTGTTTTCTGAAGTCATGGCCGGCGCTTTGCGCCTGCGCGGCGTTGCCCCAGATGCAATGACTAAGCCCGAAGAAGAGTCAGAGCTCAAGCTTATGATCTCTCGCCCGGTTGCGGTACAAACGTCAATACCAAGCTCAATTGTCGAAGGTGGCCAGTAATGCTATTAGCCGACCTTCTAGCTAAATGTAACATCGCCAGTGATTCAACTGCCGAGATCGTTGATATAGTTATCGATAGCCGAAAAGCTAAAGCGGGTTCGCTGTTCTGCGCCTACAAAGGCTCGGTGGTCGATGGGCGAGACTACCTGTCTCAGGCTCAAGAGAATGGTGCGGTCGCTGCGTTATACGACCCTGAAGATTTCGATCTGCCGGATTCCCTTGCTATTCCGGCAGTTGCCATCGTCAACTTGCAAGATCAAGTCGGCTACATAGCCCACGAATTTTATGGCCGTGCTTGCGATGAAATGCAGATTTTCGGAGTTACGGGTACGAATGGTAAAACAACCTGTTGTTACTTGCTGACACAGGCGCTTGAGGCTCTTGGGTTGCAGGCAGCCATGATTGGCACAATTGGCGTTGGGCAATTGTCCGATTTAGCCCCTGCAGAGCACACCACGCCAGATCCGGTTTCTCTACACAAGATGCTTGCAGACCTAAAGCGAAAGGGCGTAACACAAGTATGTATGGAGGTGTCATCACACGCATTGGATCAAGGTCGAGTCAATGGCGTTGAATTCTTTTGCACCTTGTTTACGAATTTAAGTCACGATCACCTCGATTACCATGGCGATATGGCGAACTATGCCGCTGCCAAAAGACGTTTGTTTACTGGGTTTCATAGTGAGCTGATTATCACCAACGCGAGCGATCAATTGGGCAGCTCTCTGATCGATGTTGCTAATGCCGAGTTTATTGTTTCGTATGGTAATGGTGGCGATGTTTACGCGGATGAAATAAATCTGGGCGACGATGGAATTAGTTTTGAGTTTGAAGGAAATGGCGTCGACTTTAGTGTAAGTACGCCGTTAATTGGCGCAGTCAATGTTCCTAATATTGAAATGCTGGTCGCGACCTTGCTTGCATTGAGCACTCCCATTGAAGACATTCAAAGCATTTTAGCGTCGTTGAAGCCTGCACCAGGCAGGATGGAGTTGTATCGTTCTAACGCATCTCGAGCCTTGAGTGTGGTCGTTGACTATGCCCATACACCAGATGCGCTCGAAAAGGCGCTGGCTTCAGTGCGAGAGCATTGTGATGCAAAGCTCTGGTGTGTGTTCGGCTGCGGCGGCGATCGCGATCAAGCCAAGCGTCCGGTGATGGGTGCCGCGGCTGAGAAGTCTGCTGATGTATTAATCGTCACCAATGATAATCCGCGCTCGGAAGACCCTCAAGTAATTGCTCAGCAAATAGCTGAGGGGATAAAAGGCGACCATGAAATCATTCTCGATCGTGCTGAAGCTATTCAATACTGTATTGATAACGCTGCGGCTAACGACTGGATTATGGTCGCAGGAAAAGGGCACGAAACAACTCAGCATATAGGTGATGAGGTTCGTGAATTTTCAGATCGAAAATTTATCAGCGACTACCTAAAGTTGGGTTTTGGAGACGTTCAATGATGCAAGTGTCTCAAATTGCTGATGCGGTTAACGGCTCCTTTATCGGTGCAGACGCTATGTTGCGCGATATCAGCATCAATACTCGAGAAGATTGTACAGATCGATTATTTGTCGCGCTCAAAGGTGAGAATTTCGATTCTCATGATTTTGTCGAGCAGGCTAAACAAGCTGGCGCCGGCGCAGTAATGGTAGAGCGCGATGTAGAAGTTGATTTGCCAGTTGTTAAAGTAGAAAGCACACACGCAGCACTTTTGAATTTGGCTGGCTGGTGGCGACGCCAGTTTGTTCTGCCTGTTGTTGGAGTGACAGGTAGCGTTGGTAAGACAACTGTTAAAGAAATGCTTGCCTGTATTTTTAGCGAACTTGGTCAAGGCGTGGTTACCAAAGGTAATCTGAATAATGAGATTGGAGTACCACTTACTCTCATGCGCCTGAACGCAAAGGATCAATACGCCATTGTTGAGATGGGTATGAATCACGCAGGCGAAATTGCGCGTTTAACCCAGGCCGCGATGCCAACTATTGCGGTGGTTAACAATGCCGGAGCGGCGCATCTAGAGGGTTTAGGCTCTATTGAAGCGGTCGCCCAAGCTAAGGGGGAGATCTACCAAGGGCTAGTTGAAGGTGGCATTGCTATTGTCAATATTGATGATGATTACGCGGATACTTGGATAGAGCTTGCTAATGCCTATGAGGTGCTTACCTTTGGCCTATCTGAATCGGCAGACGTATGGGCTAGCTACAAGGAGTGCCATCGCGGACTTGTTGTTAAGGCGAGAGCTAGGGGCAAGAAGCTTAAAGTTAAGCTTAATACGGTAGGGGAGCACAGCGTCCGAAATGCCTTAGCTGCTATTGCAGTTGCGGTGGCTGCGAAAATCCCTCTAGCCACTATTGAAGAAGGCTTGTCAAAGTTCAGGCCGGTTAGTGGTCGTTTGAATGTTGAGCGTATAGCGGGCATTGACGTGATCGACGATACCTATAATGCAAACCCTGCCTCAATGCGTGCTGCAATTAATGTTCTGGCTCAGAGCGATACAAATACGCTGATAGTTGGGGATATGGCTGAACTCGGTTCAGCAACCGTGATAGAGCATAAAGCACTTGGCACCCAGGCTGCTAGACGTGGGGTTAAGCGTCTTCTGGCATGTGGTAAATACGCTAATCTGGTCGTCGAAGCGTTCGGTCGCAACGGAGCGGCTTTTTTGACTCAAGAAGAGCTACTTGAGCATTTGAATATGCAACATAGCCTTGAGTCGCTGGGCGACACGATTTTAGTTAAGGGGTCTCGTTCAGCGAGAATGGAGCGTGTAGTTGAGTTTCTACACAAAAAGTTAGGTAGTGAAGCGTCGCAAGACGTTCAGGGTGAGCGCTAATGTTATACGCATTATTTGAGTATTTGGCAGACCAATATAGTTTCTTTAATGTTTTTCAATACATTACTTTTCGCGCGATTTGTTCGGTGTTGACAGCGCTTACAGTGTCACTTGTATTCGGTCCAGTGATGATTCGTAAGCTGAGTATTTACAAGATTGGTCAAACGGTTCGCAAAGACGGCCCTCCGACGCATTTTGATAAGGTAGGAACGCCAACGATGGGGGGGCTCTTGATCCTCGTATCAGTGATTTTGTCAACGCTGCTTTGGGCAGATATGAGCAATCGCTTTGTGCAGATCACTCTTTTTACTTGCTTCTTTTACGGTGTAATTGGTTGGTACGATGATTATCAAAAGCTTGTACATAAAGACCCAGTCGGCATGGGGTCGCGTAATAAGTTCTTGAGTCAGAGTGTTGTCGCCGCGATTGCCGCTTATTGGCTTTATTCAACGGCTCAAACGCCGATAGAAACCTCTTTGATTATTCCGTTTTTCAAGGGTATCGCCATTCCTTTGGGTTTGTTGTTTCTTCCTCTTACCTACTTTGTGATTGTTGGAACGAGTAATGCGGTGAATCTAACCGACGGACTAGATGGTTTGGCGATCGTGCCGACCGCGATGGTCGCCGGCGCGCTAGCCGTTTTCTGTTACCTATCTGGCCATGTTGTATTTGCCGATTATTTGCAAATTCCTGCAATTGCGGGAACAGGAGAAGTGGCTATTTTCTGCGCGGCTCTAGTTGGGGCTGGTTTAGGCTTTTTATGGTTTAACACTTACCCAGCTCAAGTGTTTATGGGGGACATTGGTTCCTTGTCATTAGGCGCGTCGCTCGGTGTAGTTGCTGTAATCGTCCGCCAAGAGCTTGTCTTATTCATCATGGGCGGAATTTTCGTACTAGAAACTGTCTCCGTGATTTTGCAGGTCGCTTCATTCAAGTTAACGGGCAAGCGCATTTTTCGTATGGCGCCTATTCACCATCATTTTGAACTAAAGGGCTGGCCAGAACCGCGCGTTATCGTGCGTTTTTGGATCATTAGCCTAGTGCTAGTGTTAATTGGTTTAGCGACACTAAAAGTAAGATAAACGAGGAACTTTAAAACTCCATAATGGCAACTCAACACTACAATCCTAACCAAACCTTGTTGGCACAATATAGTGCTGCGACGGTAGTGGGCTTGGGCGTGACCGGCTATAGTGCGGCGCGTTACCTGCGCGCGCGTGGTTTAGACGTAGTTGTAATTGACTCACGAGAAGAGCCGCCATTAGCGAGCAAATTTAGGCAAGAGTTTCCTGAAGTTCTTGTTGAGTTAGGTGATTTCAAAGATGAGCAGCTTGAGGAGGCTGATCTTGTTGTCGCAAGCCCAGGCATTGCCTTGACGGAGCCGATGCTTAAGCAGGCAAAGAAGAAAGGTGCACATATCGTCGGCGATATTGAGCTTTTTTTACAAGAAAATACGCAAGCAGTGATCGCGATTACTGGTTCGAATGGCAAAAGCACGGTAACAAGCTTGGTTGGGGCGATGTGTCGCCATGCTGGCAAACAGCCTTTGGTTGCAGGCAATATTGGCACCCCCGTTTTAGATGCTTTGATTGATTCTCAGTATTATGATTTGGCAGTTCTGGAGTTGTCTAGTTTTCAACTAGAAACTACGCATCAAGTGCCAGCTGAATCAGTGGCAATCCTGAATATTAGCGCCGATCATATGGATCGTTATGATTCGATGGGAGATTACGTTCTTGCCAAGGCGCGAATCACTCGCGGCGCAAAACGCGCGGTAATGCCCATGCACGATGAGTGGTTGGCGCAATTGACGAATGTGAGTGAACTCTTAGGCTTTGAGTTGGAAGAGCCAGCCAACGACAATGAGTTTGGTCTAATTAGAAAATCCGGAAAGCGATGGTTGGCCAAAGGCTCGAAACGTCTAATGGCGCTTCGAGATATTCCTCTGGTTGGCTTGCATAACGCTAAAAATGTATTGAGTGCCTTTGCTCTGGTCGACTTTCTTGGTCTTCCGCTTGAGAAGTTGGTCGATGCGGTTAAGTCATTTTCGGGATTAGAGCACCGAATGCAAACCGTTTCTAGCGTCAATGGCATTACCTGGGTTAATGACTCGAAGGCTACTAATATTGGCGCCACGGCAACCGCTTTGAGTAATCTAGAGCAACCGCTCGTTTGGATAGCGGGTGGTCAAGGTAAAGGTGCTGACTTTTCTGAATTGAAATCGGTTGTGAGCTCAAACATTAAGCAGTTGATTCTAATAGGCGAGGACGCTCAAAATATTGAGTTAGCGTTAGATGGGCTTTTGCCGATTTCACATGCAAGTGATATGGAAAGTGCTGTGAGTCAGGCAGCTGATTCGGCTGATGACGGAGATATTGTATTGCTGAGTCCGGCGTGTGCGAGTTTTGATATGTTCAGAAGCTTTGAGCACCGTGGTGATGAATTCTCTCGTTGTGTCGCGCAGTTAGTTGAGGTGACTCAATGAGTCTTCATGCAACTCGCTCTCAATCGATGCCCAATTCAGCGGGTGTGGATACCATTTTGCTTGGTGTGTTTATCGCACTATTGATGCTTGGTTTAGTTATGGTGTTTTCATCAACTATTGCGATGGGTAGCCAAGATCTATATACAAATACATCTCACTTTTGGCGCCAATTGGTGCATATGATTCTCGGAGTGAGCCTTACCGTTATGGTTGCAAGTGTGCCAGTATGGTTATGGCAAAAGCTTAGCCTGCCTCTGTTAGCGCTTGGGATTTTGATGTTGCTAGCCCTCTTGTTTATTGGCGTAGAAGTGAACGGTTCAACGCGGTGGATTTCTATTGCGGGTATCCGTTTGCAACCCGCTGAGTTTGCTAAGGTGGCGATCGTGCTCTACACGGCAAGTTATTTAACTCGCAAGCAAAGCGAAATCACTCAGTTCTCTAAAGGCATCTTTAATATCGGTTTAGTTTTAGCCTTAGTCGGCGGCTTGCTCTTGATGCAGCCTGACTTTGGTAGCTTCGTAGTCATGACGGTCACGGTTGGTCTAATGATGTTTTTAGGTGGCATAAGAATCTCACACACTATTCTGTGTTTGACCGTTGTGGGTATTGCAATGTCGCTGATGATTTGGATGTCTCCCTATCGTTGGAAGCGATTTATTACCTTTCTTGACCCATGGTCAGATCCCTACGGCTCGGGCTTTCAGTTAACCCAAGCCCTAATTGCAGTAGGGCGCGGAGAGATCTTTGGAGTTGGGCTGGGTGCGAGCATTCAAAAACTCTACTACTTGCCGCATGCGAATAATGATTTCATTTTGGCTGTCATTGGTGAAGAGCTCGGCCTGGTTGGCATTGTTTTGGTGATTGGATTGTATGCAAGCCTCTTGCATAGAGCATTGGTTATTTCGCGAACAGCCGAATTGCTTGGACGTGTTTATGCTGCTCGTTTAGCAGGGGGGATTGGTTTTCTCTTGGTGTTTCAAGCAATCATTAATATTGGCGTTAATTTAGGGGCGCTGCCTACTAAAGGTCTCACGCTGCCGTTCATCAGCTATGGTGGTAGTAGTATGCTGGTGTGTTGCATTGCTATGGGTTTGTTGTTCGGTGTCGATCGTCAAAATCGTAAACGCGATACAAGCGGCACGGTGCGAAGTACGAATAAATCTTCCGTTGTTGGGGGGGCTTTATGAATGCTTCTATGAAAAAAACTTCTAAGTTGATGGTGATGGCTGGCGGAACCGGCGGGCATGTTTTTCCTGCCTTGGCAGTGGCCAAAAAACTGCAAGACAGCGGCGTCGAGATTAGCTGGCTTGGTACTCAGCGTGGTCTAGAGTTTCGCGTTGTACCTGAAAATGACATTAAGCTTGACCTAATTTCGGTCGAAGGTTTGCGAGGTAAAGGGGGGGTGAGCATGTTGCTTGCGCCTTTTAAGCTTGTAAGAGCAATGTGGCAAAGCGTCGCACATATTCGCCGTATCCAACCCGATTGCATTTTAGGTATGGGCGGATTTGTTTCGGGGCCTGGCGGCTTGGTAGCGCGCCTATTAGGCAAGCCCCTAGTGGTGCACGAGCAAAATGCAGTGGCTGGCATGACGAATAAGTATTTATCGAAAATTGCCAACCGCGTTTTAACCGGCTTTCCGAGTGTGGAAGATCTGCCTAAGAGTGCTGCGTGGTTGGGTAATCCAGTGCGCGCTTCGATTCAGCCCGGCTCGATTAATACTAGTGACAAGGTCAATGTGTTGGTCATTGGTGGAAGCCAAGGTGCGCATTCATTTAATGTGAAACTGCCGGCTGTATTTAGTCAATTGTCAGAAGTCAATGGAACTGAGATTTCAATTTGGCATCAGTCAGGCAATGGTCGCGATGATCAAGTGCGTGCAGCCTATGATCAGTATGGTGTCGAAGCAAAAGTTAGTGAGTTTGTTGAAGATATGGCAGCCGCATATTCATGGGCGGATTTATTGATCTGCCGAGCGGGCGCCATGACCGTGGCAGAATGTTGTGCTGCTGCAAAACCTTCTTTATTAGTTCCTTATCCATTTTCAGCAGGCGATCATCAAGAGAAAAACGCGCTGACTTTAGTCAATGTTGGAGCCGCAAAAATGTTGCTCAATGACCAAATCGATCAGCCTGTGTTTGTTGAAACCTTGGCGGCGCTGGTAAGCAACAAGCAAGCACTCGCAGCTATGGGAGAGCATGCACATACGTTGCATAAACCGAATGCGCTAAATAATGTGGTTGCAGTTTGTCAGGAGTACCTCAATGCGTAATCGTGTAAATAACATTCATTTCGTTGGTGTCGGTGGCAGTGGAATGTCAGGCATTGCCGAAGTATTGGTCAACTTGAATTACTCTGTAAGCGGCTCAGATATCAATGATGGGCCCGTTACCCAGCGCTTGCGTGATGCGGGTGTTAATGTGGTTATCGGTCATCATCTCGACAACATTCAAGGTTCTGACGTGGTTGTGGTTTCTACCGCAATTGATCGCACTAACCCAGAAGTGAGCGGCGCCATTGATGCCGGCATTCCGGTGATCCCTCGTGCCGAGATGTTGGGCGAGTTAATGCGTTTTCAACAAGGTATTGCTGTCGCAGGCACACACGGTAAAACCACGACTACAAGCCTGGTGTCGGCTATTTTGATCGCGGGTGATCTCGACCCAACCTTTGTGGTTGGTGGCTTGATAAATAGTGCTGGTGTCAATGCGAAGCTTGGCCAAGGAGACTATTTAGTTGCTGAAGCGGATGAAAGTGATGCGTCGTTCTTAAACCTTAAGCCTGAAATGGCAATTGTTACTAACATCGATGAAGATCATATGGTCACCTATGAAGGTGATCTTGGAACTTTAAAGAAAACATTTGTAACCTTCCTGCAAAACCTGCCGTTCTATGGATTGGCGGTAATGTGCGAAGACGATGCCAATGTGCGTTCAATTCGTGACCAGATTCACAAACCTATGGTGTCATACGGTTTGAGTGAAGCAAGTGATTATCGTGCTTATGATTTAGTTCAATCAGGTCAGGTAATGAACTTTAAAGTTTCGCGGCCTTTGCAGGAGACTGATCTCGCGGTCGAACTATCGATTCCTGGCGAACATAACGTTTTGAATGCAACTGCCGCTATTGCCATTGCGAGCCATTTGGGAGTGAGTGATGAGGCAATTCAGTCAGGCCTTAAAGGCTTCCAGGGAGTCGGCCGGCGTTTTCAAGTGCTTGGCGATATCGAGCTTAATGGCAAAGAAATCACGATCGTAGATGACTACGCGCATCATCCCGTTGAATTAAACGCGACCCTGACGGCGGCTCGTGGATGTTGGCAAAATAGGCGTTTAATAGCTGTTTTTCAGCCCCACCGTTATAGCAGAACGTATGATTTATTTGACGATTTTGTGACTGTACTTGCAGAGCAGCAGGATCTTTTGTTATGCGACGTATATCCAGCAGGCGAACAGCCTATCAGCGGTGCGACTGGCCAAGCTCTGTCGCAGGCGATTCGAGTGCGTGGCGCCAGTAACCCTGTGTTTGTTGCCGAATTGGAAGAATTAGCACATGTGTTGTCTCCTCTAGTTCAAGATGGTGATGTTGTATTGGCAATGGGCGCTGGAAGCATTGGTAAAGCTATTAAGCAGCTGTATGAAACTTATCGAATTGAGGAGACAAGCTAATGAGTGATGTCAACTTAATTTCGATGGAACTAAGGCAGCGCTTCGGTAGGGTCGCTGTGCTTGTAGGCGGAACCTCGGCTGAGCGCTCAGTGTCGTTGATTAGTGGCGCTGCGGTGCTCAAGGGGTTGATTGCTAAAGGTGTAGATGCCCAGGCGATTGATGCGAACCCTAGCAATATTGGTGAGCTAAAATCGAAAGGCTTCGATCGCGCATTTATTGTGCTTCATGGGCGTTGGGGCGAAGATGGCGTTGTGCAGGGCGCATTGCAGGCTATCGATTTGCCATATACAGGTAGCGGAGTTCTAGGTTGTGCCTTAGCCATGGATAAAGTGCGCACTAAACAAGTATGGCAATCTCTCGGGCTGCCCACTGCTAAGTATCGAGTGCTGAATAGCGAGTCTGACTTAGATGGCCTTATCGAAGAGCTCGGATTACCGCTCTTTCTAAAACCGGCTCGAGAAGGCTCTAGTGTCGGTATTGGAAAGGTAAGTCATGAGGCAGAATTACATGAGGTTTATGCTAAGTCTGCGACAGTGGGTGATGCGGTATTGGCAGAGCAATTTATAGAAGGCGCTGAGCTAACGGTTGCAATTTTGAAAGGTGACGCTCTGCCCGTTATCCGCATGTCGACCGACAACGAGTTCTATGATTATCATGCTAAGTATGAATCCGACGAGACGCAATATTTTTGCCCAGCTGGGCTGGCGCCCGAGCTTGAAGAAGAGGTTCGCAGCTTAGCATTACGTGCTTTTGAGGCATTGGATTGTGCCGTTTGGGGACGAGTTGATGTCATGCTTGATCGAGATAATAAGCCTCTATTGCTTGAAGTAAATACTGTGCCTGGCATGACGAGTCATAGCCTAGTGCCTATGGCCGCAGCGGCAACTGGAAGGTCGTTTGAGGACCTAGTGGTCGAGATCTTAGAAACAACCATTGATCAGGAGCGCGGATAAATGACCAAACAACGCGCCTTTGCAAATCAAGAACGCGAATACCAAGCTCGACGCTTTGGTAAGCTCGGTCGCGCGACCGTCATGACTTTGGCCACCGTAATGTCGTTTGTTGCTCTGGGTTTGCTTATTGCAGATCACTTGTATCGCCCTGACACCTTTAAGATTGAGCAGTTAAAAATTACAGGTCAGTTTCGTTACCTTAAACCAAGTGACGTTGAGGCTATTGTGGTCGATAACGCATCGGGTAATTTCTTCTCTCTCGACTTAGATCAGATTAAAGCTAAAGCCCAAAGTTTGGCGTGGGTAGAGAGCGTTGATGTACGTCGAGAGTGGCCTGAAACCTTAGTGATAGCTGTGCAAGAGCACCGCCCTGCAATGCGCTGGGGAACGGGTAAATGGGTTACTACATCTGGACGGGTTATCGAATTGCCAGAATCAATAGCTGCCAATAATGTGATTACCTTAAATGGCCGAGAGTCTCAGGCTAAGCGAATTCTCATGAAAGCAACTCATTGGAAGGCGAAATTGCGAGCACATGGATTAGAGGTTCGAGGCGTAAGTTTGAGCGATTCAGATGCTTGGACACTAGAGCTCTATGATCATGCACAAAACGCTGAATTTGATTTATTGCTAGGCCATCAAGATGTGACCGAGCGCCTAGCGCGATTTCAAATGCTTTTCGATAAAAAATTTAGGTTTGCCGATCGCCCACTTAAGCGTGTCGATGCCCGTTACCCAGATGGTTTGGCTGTTGCGCACGCCGATCCCGTTTCAACTAACACAAATTCTATTAATAGCAGTGTCATCCCATCTGGTTTGGCACTTGCTGTTA
Organism: uncultured Arenicella sp.; assembly: GCA_947499305.1. Taxonomy (GTDB): domain Bacteria; phylum Pseudomonadota; class Gammaproteobacteria; order Arenicellales; family Arenicellaceae; genus Arenicella. Next base: position 52,432 of record CANMNN010000005.1, read on the forward strand.
ATCAATAGCGCGAGTTTGCAATGAGTAAGAAAGACGAAAGCAGATTAATAGTTGGTTTGGACATTGGTACGTCCAAGGTGCTGGCGATTGTTGGCGAGGTAAACCCCGAAGGTGAGGTTGAGATAATTGGCTATGGGCATCATCCGGCAACTGGAATGCGCAAGGGCGTGGTTGCCAATATAGAAGAAACAGTTACCGCGATTCAACGCGCTGTCGAAGAAGCAGAGTTAATGGCTGGCTGCCAAATCTATTCGGTATTCGCCGGTATAGCGGGTGCTCATATTAATAGCTTTAACTCCCATGGTGTGGTTGCTGTGCGTGATAGCGAAGTTGACGAGAATGACGTTGATCGCGTGATCGAATCCGCTAAAGCAGTGGCTATTCCAAACGATCAGTCAATTCTTCATGTGTTGCCGCAGGAATACATTATAGATGGTCAAGAAGGTATTCGTCACCCAATTGGCATGAACGGCATTCGTTTAGAAGCCAACCTACATATGGTGACCGCTTCAGTCAGCTCTGAGAAAAACATCGAAAAATGCATTCGACGTTGTGGCTTAGAAGTAGACGACATCATTCTTGAGCAGTTGGCGTCATGCGAATCTGTTTTGACAATGGATGAAAAAGAGCTCGGAGTTTGTTTGGTTGATATTGGTGGTGGCACAACTGACATCGCGGTCTATTCAGAGGGCGCTGTTCGCCACACGGCGGTGATTCCCGTTGCCGGTGATCAGATTACTAATGACATAGCAATTGCGCTTAGAACGCCAACCGCCTCTGCTGAAGAAATCAAAAAACGCTATGGCTGTGCTCTGCGCCAGATGGCGGCGGTAGACGAGAGCATTGAAGTGCAAACGGTTGGCGATCGTCCGACACGTAAGCTGTCCAAACAAACCTTGGCTGAGGTTGTAGAGCCTCGAATCGAAGAGTTGTTTGAACTTATCAGAGTTGATCTTCGTCGTAATGGCTTCGAGCATCTCATTCGCTCAGGCGTAGTGCTAACCGGTGGTAGCTCGAAAATGGAAGGCATGATAGAGCTTGCCGAAGAGATATTTCATCTTCCAGTGCGTTTAGGTATGCCTAAGTACCTAGGCGGTTTAAGTGAAGTGGTGAAAAACCCAATTTATTCGACTGGTGTTGGCTTTGTGCAATTCGGTCATGCCAATCAAAGCGGCCCTAAGAAAGCTGCCAAAACAGAATCTAAAATCAGTGCGATGCTGCAACGCGTTAAGCACTGGTTTCAAGGTAATTTTTAGAATTTTAATAACGGGAGTTAAACATGTTTGAACTATTAGATACGATTGACCAACAAGCGGTCATCAAAGTCGTCGGCGTTGGTGGTGGTGGCGGTAACGCTGTTAACTACATGCAGATGTCTAACATTGAAGGCGTTGAATTTATCAATGCGAATACCGATGTGCAGGCACTACAAACCTCAGATTGCCCAACAATTTTACAGCTTGGGGGCAACTTAACCAAAGGTCTAGGCGCAGGCGCTGACCCTGATATCGGCCGTCAAGCAGCGATCGAAGATCGTGAGCGTATCGCCGAATCTCTTGCCGGCAGCGATATGGTTTTTATTACCGCAGGTATGGGCGGAGGTACAGGTACAGGTGCTGCTCCCGTGATCGCCGAGATTGCGAGGGATATTGGCGCTTTGACGGTCGCCGTTGTCACTCGACCATTCAGCTTTGAGGGCGGTCGACGCGCTAAATTGGCAGATCAAGGGTTAAAGCTACTAAAAGAATCGGTAGATTCATTGATCACGATTCCAAACGAAAAGCTGCTTGATGTGATGGGTAAAGAAGCCTCATTGCAAGATGCGTTTGCAATGGCTAACGATGTACTGCGCAACGCGGTGCAAGGTATTTCTGAATTGATTACGAGTCCTGGTTTGATCAACGTGGATTTCGCCGACGTGAAGACGGTTATGTCTGAGATGGGACAGGCTATGATGGGCGCAGCCTCAGCAACGGGTGCCACACGTGCTAGCGAAGCGGCTCGCAACGCCTTAAGCAGTCCACTTTTAGAAGATACGAACATCCGTGGCGCTAAAGGTATATTGGTTAATGTTACAGCTGGGCCTGATTTGTCGATCGGCGAGTTTGGTGAAGTTGGCGGCATGATCCGCGATATGGCTTCTGATGACGCCACAGTGGTAATCGGCACATCGATCGATCCCGAAATGAAAGATGAGCTTCGTGTAACTATGGTTGCTACAGGCATCATGGATGGGTCCGATCAAACGATCAAGCAACCTAAGATGGAAGTTGTTCAACCAGTGGCGAAAGCAGTAGGCGGTGATTATGATCCAACTGGCATGTCGTACGATCGAGGAGGCTATGAACGTGGAACGGCCACCGGCCAATACGACAATCTAAATGATGTCGAAGCAAATGAGCCTGGCTTGGTTTCTGGTTCGCGCGGACGTGATTCTTCGGAATTGCCATTGTTCGACACAGAAGGGCAGAAAGGGTTAGATGTTCCAACATTTTTACGCCGCCAAGCCGACTAGTTTTTTTGGCTTGTGTCTAGTTTCTTGGGTCTTTGTAGTTTGATTGGTTTTTATAAGTACAGAAAACGCAAAGTCCATGCTTTCAACAGGATAAAGCGAGGTGTTTCGCCTACACAATTCCTCCCGTTTCGTGTAGGATTTGCGCCTTGTCTTTATTTTGTTGGACGTTTGAGCTTTAAATGACTAAAAACGAACCAAAAAATATGATAAACACTGTAAAACGACTCATAAGTGTCACTTTTCTGCCATAATTGTGAAAACGCAGCTGCGATCAGCTTTGTGCCTTTAGAAATATTGCGCAAGTTAGTTTGTCAAAGCGTTTCCAAATGGTCCCTTGGAAATAGAGCGTGTTAACTAGTATTAACACACTACTAAAAGAGACTTGATGAAAATGATACTGCAACAACGATGAATGCCCCCAAATAGCTGCTGCTTATGATCCATCAACGAACCCTGAAAAACGTCATTCGTGCTACCGGAGTCGGTCTGCATACGGGTGAGAAAGTGTATTTAACGCTGCGCCCAGCCGCGGTTAACACCGGTATTGTTTTTAGGCGCGTTGATTTAGACCCTGTTGTTGAGCTAAAAGCCGATCCAAATCAAGTTGGCGACACCCGTTTGTCTACCGCCCTAAAAGAGGGCGATGTTTCTGTCTCTACCATTGAGCACCTTATGTCTGCACTGGCAGGCTTAGGTATCGATAATGTTTACGTTGAAATCACATCACCAGAAGTGCCTATTATGGACGGCAGTGCAGCACCGTTCGTATTTCTAGTTCAATCAGCGGGTGTAATTGAACAGACCGCACCCAAAAAGTTCATTCGAGTTAAACAGCCAATCAAAATCGAAGATGGCGATAAATGGGCAAAATTTGAACCATTTGAAGGCTTCAAAGTGTCTTTTGCAATCGACTTCGATCACCCCATTTTTGCCAAGTCCCCACAGCAAGCCACCGTTGACTTCTCAACTACCTCGTTTGTTAAAGAAGTAAGTCGTGCAAGAACCTTTGGTTTTATGCACGAAGTTGAAGCGCTGCGTGAAGCTGGCTTGGCCTTAGGCGGTAGTCACGACAACGCGATCGTGATGGACTCCTACACAATATTAAATGACGATGGCCTTCGATACGAAGATGAATTCGTCAAGCATAAAATTTTAGATGCGATTGGTGACTTATATTTACTAGGTCATCAATTGGTCGGTTCGTTCAGCGCCTATAAGTCAGGGCATGCTCTTAATAATAAATTGCTAAGAGCATTGATCGCGCAGCCGGATGCTTGGGAGCTGGTTACCTATGATGACCCTGCCGAAGCGCCGATTGCGTTCATGCATTTAGCTGACGCTTAATCCTAAAGTTACTCAAACTTGAGCTCCGTTGCAAAGTTGCAGCGCTGGTTTTTAAGTGGCTTTTTTTAGTGTGTCTGCTAAGCGTTGAAGTGAAGCAGCAAGTTGCTCATTTTTGATGGTTGACGTTGCTGATTCGATAGATTTAAGTGACGACTCAGATGGTTTTTTCGATTTAGAGTTTGATGAAGAACCGCTTTGAGAATTATCTATGAGTAGTTCTTTATTGGCAGTTTTGAGAACGTTTGTTGGCTCTAGCTGCATTTGAATTCGAATAGTTTTAATATGTTCGAAGCCTGATTTTTGAAAATGCTCAAGTAAGCTGCCTTGTTGGTGTTTGATCAAGGTAGCCGAGCTTGTGCGAGTGCAGTTGATATAGAGTGTTTCACCATCAAAGCTCGCGAGAGCGGCAAATTGGCTTATTACCTGATTATTTGTCTGGTTTAGCCAGCTTTGCCACGCTGGTGTGACACTCAATAGTTGGTTTTGTAAGGCGTTTAACTGTCGAAGAAATGGTAGACGCTCTAGGATGTTTGCAACGTTTTGTTTACGCTTGATGTTTTGCGGAGACTTTAGACGTAAAGAATTGCTCAAGCTTTTAGCAGGTTGCTTTTTCAGTGTCTTCGAAGTTGGCTTTACGGGTTTAGACATTGGTGAAATATAACACTCTAGGCTTAAAATAATATTGGGTTTATTTTGAAAATTATTCTGTTAAAAGACAATACGTCAAAAAATGGTGCGCTTTGCCTTTCGGGGCACAAGCTCTTTTTGACTGGCTTGGGTTTATTAGTTGCTTTGCCAGTCTGTTTGGGTTTAGCCAGTTATTGGGTTGTGTCTGCGATCGATCGCTCATTAAACCCTTTTGTTGACCCGGAATACCGAATAGCTGTTGAAACTAGGGTCAATGAACAGCAGCAAGAAATGCTTAAAACTCGTGACTATGTCCGAAAACATATGGACGTTCTTGGTCGCCGAGTTGGCAGTTTACAGGCTCAGGTTTCTCGTATACATGCTGTTGAGCAGAGAATTGCAGAAAAATCAGGAATTGATTTAGAAGACTTTCAATTTGAGCAAGATCCACCTATCGGTGGTGTTGCAGAATCGGATGCGGTTGATTCAGAGCAAATAGATATCGAGAATGCGATTGTTGCGATTGAGAAAGAGCTGTCTCTCAGAGAGTCTGAGATTGCCGCTGTGGATTTTCTGCTCTCTCGAAGTAGTCTTGAAACAAAGCAGACGCCGGCTGGTTGGCCAGTAGAAGGCGGTTGGGTGTCGTCAAATTTCGGATCACGCTTACACCCTATTTCTGGTAAGAAACAATTTCATAAAGGTGTTGATATACCAGGAAAAGAAGGCAGCTCGGTCTTGGCTGTTGCGGATGGTGTTGTTATCCGCTCAAAAAAGGCAAGCACCTATGGCTGGATGATTGAGTTAGATCATGGCGACGGGTATACAACCCTCTATAGTCATAACCGAAAAAATTTGGTTGCTGTTGGTGAAACTGTTGTAAAAGGCCAAGCGATTGCAGAAATTGGGTCAACTGGGCGCTCGACAGGCCCACACGTACACTTTGAAGTTGCGAAGAATAAGCGCACCATTAACCCAGTACGGTACTTGTATAAAAAGTCGTAATCACTTGCGCATTTTTATTAACGGATAAAGGGGCGCTCGTGCCCCTTTTTTTGTGTCTTGCTACAACAACTATCACCTAAAACCTCATTCCCGAGATACTAATTCGCTTATGTAGAAAGTCGTCTTGGAATTTAACTTTAAAGCCTTATACTTGAATGATATTTGGCAAAAACCATGTCTAAACCCTTAGCGATCAGGCCTTTCTGCTCGCCGATGAAATAACAATAATTAGGTTCAACCGTGTTAAAGAAAATATTTGGAAGTCGTAACGATCGTTTGGTTCGTCAAATGTCTAAACGAGTCAAAAAAATCAACGACTTAGAGCCATCGTTTCAAAGTTTGAGCGATGCTGAGTTACAGGCGAAAACGGTCGAATTTAGGGAGCGTATCGAAAAAGGTGAATCACTAGATAGTTTGCTGAACGAGGCCTTTGCGGCGATGCGAGAAGCTTCGGTTCGAGTTCTGGGTATGCGTCATTATGATGTGCAGATGATTGGCGGGATGGTTTTACATAAAGGCCAAATTTCAGAAATGAAAACTGGTGAAGGTAAAACCCTTATGGCCACTTTGCCAGCATACTTAAATGCACTTAATGGAAGCGTACATGTTGTTACTGTCAATGATTACCTTGCGTCTCGCGATGCACAATGGATGGCCAAAGTGTATAACTTCATGGGCCTGACGGTTGGTGTTATTGGATCAGGTCAAGCACAAGACGTTAAGCAAGCGGCCTATAACAACGATATTGTTTACGGTACTAACAATGAGTTTGGTTTTGATTATTTGCGCGATAACATGGCGTTTTCTGCAGACCAGAAGGCCCAGAGAGATTTGAGTTTCGCGATTGTCGACGAAGTTGATTCGATTCTGATCGACGAAGCTCGTACACCATTAATAATCTCGGGCCCGGCAGACACAGCAGCTGAAGTCTACAGTAAGATCGATGTTATCGTGCCGCAACTTGTTCGCCAAGAAGAGGAAGATGGCGAGGGTGACTATACCGTTGATGAGAAATCAAAACAGGCTTACTTGACTGAGGCTGGTCATGAAAAAGCGGAGAAGTTGATGGTTCGCATTGGCTTGCTGCCGGAAGATTCCAGTCTTTATGATGTTGGTAGTATTACGCTGTTACACCACTTGTATGCGGCGATTCGCGCTCATACGCTATTTAATCGTGATGTTGATTATGTAGTCCAAGATAACGAAATCGTGATCGTTGATGAATTTACCGGGCGAATGATGTCTGGGCGTCGATGGTCTGATGGCCTGCATCAGGCGATTGAAGCCAAGGAAAAAGTTGAAATCCAGCGTGAAAATCAGACGCTCGCGTCGATTACTTTCCAAAACTATTTTCGTTTGTACGACAAGCTTTCGGGTATGACGGGTACCGCAGACACTGAAGCTGTTGAGTTTATGGAAATCTACAGTCTTGAGGTCGTAGTAATCCCCACGAACACTAAAATGGTGCGGCTTGATCAAGCGGATGTAATCTATCGTACTCAGCAAGAAAAGTTCGATGCAATTGTTGACGATGTGAGAGAGCGTCATGAGCTAGGACAGCCTGTATTGCTAGGTACCGCATCCATTGAGGTCTCGGAGTTACTATCTAATGAATTTAAAAAGAAAAAGATAGCGCATGAAGTTTTAAACGCTAAGCATCACGACCGCGAAGCGCTAGTGATTGCGAAAGCTGGTCGTGCCGGTGCGGTAACCATTGCCACCAACATGGCTGGCCGTGGTACTGATATCGTGCTTGGCGGGAATTTAGATATGCGTGTCTCAGAAGCACCGATAGGCACCGATAAGGATAAGTTAAAAGCCGAATGGCAAAAAGAACATGACGAAGTTTTAGACAAGGGCGGATTATACGTAATCGGTACTGAGCGCCACGAATCACGACGTATTGACAATCAATTGCGAGGGCGATCAGGCCGGCAAGGTGATGCTGGTGAAACCCGTTTTTTCCTTTCGATGGATGATTCCTTGATGCGTATTTTCGGCAGCGAACGTATTTCCAATATGATGCAAAAAGTAGGTATGGAAGAGGGCGAAGCGATTGAAAGCCGTCTTGTCTCCCGTGTAATCGAAAACGCTCAAAGAAAAGTCGAAGGGCATAATTTTGATATTCGTAAGCAACTACTCGAATATGATGACGTCGCTAACGAACAGCGTAAACTAGTTTACTCAGAGCGAAATGAGTTGATGTCTACTGACGATGTTTCTGAGAATATCGAGTCGATGCGAGAAGAAGTAGTCGATGAAATTATCGATCGAACGATACTTCCCCAGAGCCTTCCTGAGCAGTGGGATGTAGACCAACTTGAAGATGATTTGCGTTTAGAGTTTGGTGTAGATTTGCCCGTTGTGAAATGGTTAGAAGAAGATAAATCTCTTTATGAAGAAACGCTTCGCGACCGAATTTTGGAGCAAGTAGACGCTGCTTACAAAGCCAAGGAAGAGCAATATGGCCCCGAAATCATTCGACACCTTGAAAAAGTCATTATGTTGCAGACTTTAGATACTCAGTGGAAAGAACACCTTGCTGAGATGGATTACCTTCGCCAAGGTATTGGCCTGCGAGGTTATGCTCAGAAGAACCCTAAGCAAGAATATAAGCGTGAAGCGTTTGAAATGTTCACGTCTATGCTTGACCGTGTTAAAACAGAGGTTGTGACCGTTTTGGCTAAGGTTCAACTCAGAGAGGAGTCTGAGGTTGATGAGTTGGAGCGTCGACAGCAAGAAGCCTCTCAGGAGGGGCTCGAGTTGCAACACGCCGATGCATCAGCGCCGCAGGGTGATGCTGAGCCAGCCGCTGATCGCGCGACTTTTGTGCGCAATCAGCCTAAGGTTGGTCGCAACGAACCGTGCCCTTGTGGATCAGGTAAGAAATACAAGCAGTGTCACGGTAAGCTAAAGTAAGTTTTCAAATAGCAGTCGAAGGTTGGTTATGGCAGTAGGTTTAAAAGAGCCAGGTACTTTGTTGCCTGTTGCAGGCATTGAGTTAGCGACTAGCGCGGCGGGTATTCGATATTCTGGACGTGATGACCTTTTGATAATGTCCTTGAGTGAGGGCAGCGAAGTGTCGGCGGTTTTTACTCAGAACAAATGCTGTGCAGCACCGGTCACTTTAGCCAAAGAACACATGGCAATGAAAGCGACCAGAGCGCTGCTAATTAACTCTGGTAACGCCAATGCGGTTACCGGTGAACAGGGTATGCTTAATGCCGTGAAAACATGTTTTGAGGCAGCTATGCAACTAGGTGTTGCTACTGAGCAGGTTTTACCATTTTCAACGGGTGTTATTGGCGAACAGCTTAATATGGATGCTTTTCTTTCGGGAATTACCGCTGCCAAGTCTGGCCTTAAAGAAGATAATTGGTTGTCTGCTGCGAAAGCAATTATGACTACCGATACACTACCGAAAGCAGTGTCACGTCGATTTCAAATCGGAGACGATACGGTAACGATAAGTGGTATCAGCAAAGGCTCAGGTATGATCTGCCCAAATATGGCGACCATGTTGGCCTATGTTGCTACTGATGCAAAGATAAGTAAGGAGAATTTAGATAAGCTCCTAACTCGCGGAACGGCGGCCAGTTTTAATCGAATTACTGTCGACAGCGATACATCAACTAACGATGCTCTGGTGTTGGTAGCGACTGGTAGAGCACAAGCTGAAGCTTTGAGCGATAGCGAACTAGAGGTCTTCTATTTAGAGCTAGAATCTGTGTTGATCGATCTAGCCACTGCCATTATTCGTGACGGCGAAGGCGCTACTAAATTTATTAAGATAGCGGTAAGTGGCGGGTCAAGCGAAGCCGATTGCACAGCTGTAGCCTACTCGATCGCACATTCTCCTTTAGTTAAAACTGCCTTGTTTGCAAGCGATCCTAACTGGGGGCGTATTTTGATGGCATTAGGCAAAGCGCCGATCACAAAATTAGACATGAGTAGTGTTGATATTCACATCGGCGATGTATCTCTGATTGAGGGTGGCGAGCCAGCAACAAGTTACACAGAAGCTGCAGGTAAGGCGGTGTTCGTTGAAGAAGAAATTGAAATTCATATCAATCTCAATCAAGGCGAGTTTGCCTCGCACGTTTGGACCTCAGATTTATCACACGATTACGTCAGCATAAACGCTGACTACCGTAGCTGAAAACCACACCGTTATGAAGCGTATCGAAGTCGCCGTTGGTGTTGTTTTCAATGAAATCGGCAAGGTGTTGGTAGGTCAAAGGGTTGTTAAAGATCGTTATTATCAAAAATGGGAATTTCCTGGCGGTAAGCTCGAGGTAGGCGAATCTGTGCAACAGGCGTTGATTCGTGAGTTTAGGGAAGAAACAGGTATTAATATTAATGCAAGTGAGCCCTTAATGAATGTCGAGCACGATTACCCAGATAGGCACGTGCTATTGCATGTACATACTATTCGTGACTTTTCAGGAGTAGTGTCTGCCTTAGAGGGGCAAGCATTGAAATGGGTGTCGGTTAGCGAACTTGGCGGGCTTGATTTTCTGCAAGGAAACCAAGTTATCCTGGATAAACTCGTCGCATTAAACGCTGAATAATCACTGCTTTCAGCTAAAATTGTTTAGCTTTTTGCTTAGGCCTATGTAGATTTCATGCAGTCTTTCGACTTCGGTATAAACATGTTCAAGCGTTGAATTATTTTCGATAATGTCGTCAGCAAATTCTTCGCGTTGTTCGTCGCTCAATTGCGTATCCATGATCTGCAACACTTCATTTCGACTTAACTGGCTCCGCTTTTCTACCCTAGTAATCTTGGTCTCAATATCTGCTGCGACGACCACAATGCGATCCATCATTGCCGTAAATGCTGACTCTTTGCTTAGTAGTGGTACAACTACTAAGCAATAAGTGGATTCACTCGCCTCTATCTGCACTAGAGCTTCTTTGTATATCGCAGGGTGCGTTATTTGATCTAGCTTGGCTTTGTTCTCGTCGCTTGAAAACGCTCGTTTCCTAAGCTCATTTCGATCAAGCTCACCTAATGAGTTAAGTATTACATCGCCAAAGGCAACGCTAAGCTCGATTAAGGCTGGCGCGCCAGGCTCAACGATCTTCCTTGCAAGAATGTCTGTGTCTACAACGTTTACCCCGAGCTTCGCAAAATGATCCGACGCAACGGTTTTGCCGCTTCCGATGCCGCCACTCAATCCGACTACGTATTTTTTGATCACTCTAATTCCCTAAAGGCTCGCGTAGTTTAGGTAAGCTTGATTGATTTCGGCACCATATACCATAGCGATCCAGCCAGCAGTCGCAATGTATGGACCGAATGGAATCGCCAGATCTGAGGCTGCTTTTTTGAAGACCATCATGCTAACCCCGACAATACTGCCAACCAAAGTTGATATAAGAATTATTTGTGGTAAATACTCCCAACCTAACCAAGCACCGAGCAATGCCATCAACTTGAAATCGCCATAGCCCATGCCTTCTTTACCGGTTAGCAAGCGAAACACATGAAATACGATCCAAAACACTAAGTATCCCGCAATCGCTCCAATTAACGCCGAAGGTGTAGAGCTAAACACTGGAACAAGGCTGATTGCCAGGCCAAGCCAGAGTACTGGCAAAACGATGTCATCAGGCAGTAGTTGATGGTCGAAGTCTATAAACGTGAGCGCCACTAAAACCCAAGTTAGTAATAAGCCAAAACATGATTGAAGTGAGAAGCCAAATTTATAGACGACAAATGCGCTTAATAGTCCGGTCAAAAGTTCAACTAAAGGATAACGCGCGCTAATACGAGTTTTGCAAACGGCACACTTTCCTCCCAATATCAGCCAACTAACTATTGGAATATTTTGATATGGCTTTATCGGAGATTTGCAGTTGCTGCAATGTGATGCAGGCTTTGACAGGGTCAGGGGGGCTTCATCTAATTCATCGAGTTCAAGCCAAGCACGAGATTGTACAGTCCATGAATGTTTGAGCATTGCTGGGTAGCGGAAAATGACAACGTTTAAAAAGCTGCCAATCAATAAGCCAAATAGGCCGCCAATTGCGGCTAGCCATGATATGGGTAGCTGGGCAAATTCGGTAATCATGAGAGTCTAGATCTTAGCGCGCAATCTAGATAACAGATGCAAGTTTGAAGATTGGTAAGTACATCGCAACAATCATAGTGCCGATGATGCTACCCAGAAGCACTATCATTAACGGTTCGATAATGCTGGCTAATGCTTCCACTGCATCGTCAACCTCGCGCTCATAAAAATCGGCCACTTTATCCAGCATAATTTCCAGTTCGCCTGACTCTTCTCCTGACGCGACCATTTGGAGCATCATATTGGGAAATAGGCCAGTTGCAGACATTGAATTCTCAAGTCCACGACCGGTGCTCATGTCATTTTTAACAGTCTTTGTTGCTTGTTGGTATACGCGATTACCTGTTGAAGCGCCGACTGTATCCATTCCATCAACAAGCGGGACGCCAGCCCCAAAAATGATGGATAAAGTTCTCGAGAACCGAGCTAGAGCTGATTTCTTAACAATGGTGCCAAAAAGAGGAGCTCTCAGAAGTATTCGATCGATACCAAACTTCATTTTTTCAGAGCGCTTATACGTTGCGGAGAAAGCAACCCCAACTGCTACTAAGACTAACAAGTATTTCCACCAATGCTCTTGCATTGCCTCTGACATATCAACGATAGTTCTAGTTAATGTCGGTAGGTCAGCGCCGAAATCGCTGAAAAGCTTTTCAAACTGGGGGATTACGAATAGCAGTAGAAGTACGGTAACAAGTGAGGCAATAATCAATACTATGATTGGATACATGAGTGCAGACTTTACTTTACTCTTAATTGCCTCGAGTTTTTCGGTGTAAGTGGCTACTCGGTCAAGCATTGTATCGAGCTTTCCGGATTCTTCACCGGCTTCTGTAAGACTGGTAAACAATCGATTAAAGTATTGAGGGTATTGCTTTAGAGAGTTGCTGAGAGCCGAGCCGGATTCAACTTCTTTCGCCAAGTCTAGCATCAACTTTTCCATAGCTGCGCTTTCATGGCCTTTGCCCACCGCGCGCAGGGTTTGAGCAACTGGAATGCCTGCGCCTATCATGGTCGCCATTTGGCGTGATGCAAAACTAATATCTACTGTTTTAATTGGTTTTGTATTAGAGAAAAGACTCTTGCTTTGGCGCTTTATTTTTGTGACCCGAATACCGCGCTGCTTCAGGATGGCACGGGCTTGGGAAAGGCTTGGTGCTTCAACTTCCCCTTTCACTTCTTGGCGCTTCTGATTTATGCCGACCCAGTCGAATTCGGTGTTTTTGTTTTTCTTTGCTGTGGCCATAAGAGATATGTTTTCGCGATGTGGTTTATTATTGGGCTTTCGGTATCTGAAACACTCAGTAAGTTAGGGTAATTGTGATCCTAGGTAACTTAGGTAAAAGGCCTTTATTTTCAACAGTGTATTACACGTTGGTGACACGTTCAATTTCTTCTAGAGAAGTAATGCCCTCTTTGACCTTTAATAAACCTGATCCACGAAGGTCGATAATACCGTCTTCTGTGGCAGATCTTTCAATGTCGTTTTCGGTACAACCTTCCATAATCATGGCTTTAATATTGTCACTGATGGGCATTACTTGAAAGATGCCCGAGCGCCCTTTATAGCCATTTGTACAGCTGGCACACCCCTTATCAAAGGCTTGATAAGGGGTGAAGGTGCCAATTTCCTCGGAAAGAAAACCAGCATCTAATAACACCTTCTCCGGAAGCTCAGCCGGGACTCGGCAGTTCATGCATAATTTCCTCGCGAGACGTTGAGCCACAATCAAGTGTACTGCAGAGGCAACGTTGAATGCTGGCACGCCCATATTCAAAAGTCGCGTGAGTGTCGAGGGAGCATCATTTGTGTGTAAGGTCGAAAGAACCATGTGGCCCGTTTGAGCTGCCTTAATCGCAATTTCAGCGGTCTCTAAGTCACGAATCTCACCAAGCATAAGAATGTCTGGATCTTGACGTAGAAAAGCTCGCAGGGTGCCAGCAAAGTCAAGCCCTGCTTTTTCGTTAATATTTACTTGCGTAATCCCGGGCAGCTGTATTTCCACTGGGTCTTCAACAGTCGAAACGTTCTTCTCAGGGGTGTTTAGCATATTGAGAGCTGAGTACAGAGTGACCGTTTTACCGCTGCCCGTAGGGCCGGTAATAAGTACCATGCCATAGGGGCGATGAACTACTAATTTGTAGAGAGATAATTGTTCTTGCGTAAAACCTAATGAAGTTAAATCCAGCTTGGCTGCGCTCGAATCTAAGATACGAAGCACCACTTTTTCACCGTGAACCGTGGGTAAGGTGTTAACACGGAAGTCAAACACTTTGGTTTTTGAAACTTTAAGGCGTACTCGCCCGTCTTGAGGTGCTCGCCGCTCCGCGATATCAAGCTTAGCGAGAATCTTGACCCGCGCAACTATGCGTGGGGCAAATGATATTGGCTGGCCAGTAACTTTATGGAGCACACCGTCAACACGGAAACGGATTCTTAGTTCTTTTTCGAAAGGCTCTATGTGTATATCCGATGCCCCTTGGTTGATTGCATCAATCAATACTTTGTTAACATATTTAACAATCGGTGCAGCATTCGGGTCAAAACCATCTTCATTCTGTTTGTCGCCTTCTTCTGCTTCTGAGATATCGAGTTCAAGCTCACCTTCACCCAAAAAGTCATCCAGCGAATCTTCTTGGTCATTCTCGATATCAGTAATTAACTTCGTCAATGCTGATAGCTCGGTTTGAATCGGGATTATCTGTAAGCCAGTGTAGAACTTTATCTCGTCGAGAGCGTTTTTGTTAGTGGGATCTATGGTTGCGACAAAAAGATTTTTTCCGTGCTTGTAAATGGGTAAAACGCTATGTCGAGCTACAATTTTACTATCGATTAACTCAGTCGGGATATTAACTTTGTCAAGGGTTGATACGTCTAGCAAAGGGATCCCAAAACGAGATGACATTTCCTTACTGTACACTCCACTTGTGATGATCGAGGCCTCGAATAAGGTTTGCAATGATTCTGCTGAAGACTTGCCGCTCAGAGGCAACGAGCTAATGTGCCCGGGATCAATCAAATCTAGATTGACGAGCGTCTTTATAATTGGGGAAACGTTTTCGAGCATAGTCGATCTTCGGTTAGTTGAGGGGCTTAAAATATGATTCAGGTATAACGAATCATTCTATCCTATAAACTTAAGCTAGAGTGATCAAAATTTGTAAACCTTGATCGAGCCTAGACGTGTGGTCGCCATGCCAATATATGCTTTTTCAGGGGTCATAGACTCAGTGACAACAAATACTCTCATGAATTTTACCCTCTTGGTCAAAAGCGAGGTAGGCGTTCTTGAAGCTGCCGTCTATTTCGAGCACAAACCAATTTTCTTTTTGCAATAACTCGAGTTGCCGATTATTGTAGTTGTGGCTTTGTTTAATGCTGTTTAGCGATTTCGTTGTTAAAAGCCTTAACTCTTCTGTTCTATTGTTGAGTGAGTCAAAGGTGATTGGCACTGCATGCATTGGCGCGCTGTAGTCTGCTGCGTACTTGAGAATAGCATTCGCCTTTGCATTGAATTCAGGTAGAGATAGGTCGTACCTGCTAATGTCATCGCTATAAATTAATGGTGGAGTATTTGAGTGCCCCTTAAATGCGTTTTTATCTGGTATTTTTTCTATTTGGCTTTGTTGTATTGTATGAATAGCGCCAGAGTGGATTGATAAAACAGTAGGCTTAGTGTTAACAAGCAAACTGATACCATATCCAAGCGCGGTGATCTGGACTATGGCGCAAAAGCAAAGGTCGCGAATCAACTCGCTATTCTTTTTGCTTGAATTCGTCACTATTAGCGTAAGCATTGGGCCGAGTATCATATCGATAAGAAAAACTATTTTGGTTCCATGCCAACCGCCTGAGGTGTAAAAAAGGTCGTGCGGGTACCATCTATAGAAAATCAGGTACATCAGTATTAGTAAGATGATAAAGCTAATGCCCAAATGAGCATAGAAAAAATAAAGCCGTTTCTTAGTGTTAGTCATGTAGTTATGGTAAGTCGATATAGATATGAGGTCTCTAGGTTCGTCGAAAGTTGCTAATCACTACAAATAGCAATTGTCCAGCTTAGTTTGGTGTAGAGCTGATCTGAACGCAAAAAGCAGCGGTGCGTGTATGCATCGCTGCTTTCCTTGCTACTTTAAAGTGCGCTGTTTAAAGCGCTCGGTTTTTAATTGCCTGAGCAATCAATGCCGCGGTTGTTTACAGAGCCGTCCGCAAGTATCTTGCAGCCAGAACCTGTTATGTTCCAATCAATAGCGCCATTTCCGCCACCAAGAGGTGGTTGCGGTGTGAAAACAAGAACCATTGCAGCGTTAGCTGCGTTGTTAGCAGTTGTGTTGGCCGTAATGACTCCACCTTCACCGACTGAAGCGCCGTTTATGTATGCAAGAGTCACACCATTGTCCGCTGGTGTCGTGCGAGGAATGTCCTCAGCGCCAGCAGGAATAGGCTGGCCAGCAACTACGCTTGTGCAGTTCGCGAAAGCACCAAGGTTTGCATAGCACAAGCTAACGCCGGTTTTGTAAGATGCCATTGCGATCGCAGCGCCACTAACTTTTGTGCGTTGCACGTAGTCTTGATAAGCTGGTAACGCGATTGCTGCCAGGATACCGATAATCGCAACTACGATCATCAATTCGATTAGGGTGAAGCCCTTTGCAGTTGAATGTGTTTTTTTCATGTTTTTCATTTCAGTTTTCCTAAATAAATTTTAGTTAAAGAGTCGAAACTAGAAGCTTAGAATGTTTGCCCACATCTGTGCATCTAATTGTCAGGGGTGATTCTTTTGTATGAACAAGAGGCTTGAGCTTATGAGCCAGTGACCCAACTACTCGCGGTGCCCTCTTGTCTAACTGAGGCCTATTTAACCCTCTCTGAAGCAATCTTGCCAGAACTTTATTGCAAACAAATGTTAAACAAAAATATATTTATAAGTCTTTGATTTTAAAATATTTAATTCGATTTTGATTGGCTTGTTCTAGTTTGACAATTATTGTCAGGTGATGTCGTATTTGGTCAATTTGTATCTAAAAGATCTAAAGGTCATTCCAAGTAATTTAGCAGCCTCCGTTTTATTGCCGTCGGTGCTATCGAGTGCAGATTTAAGGGCCAATTTTTCTTCTCTTACCAAATACTCTTCAATCGACTCGTTTCCAAGAACATAGGCGTTTAACTCGGCATATCTTAATCGACTTGCAATGTATGAAATGCCCCAAGCGACGAGCATCAACAATATGCAGTATAGGGCTAATGTGTCGAATTTGGAGTTGATGAGCGTTCCTTCTTGGAGTGCGCTGTATACGTGTTCGTAGAACAAGGTGATTGTCGCGCCAGATGCCAAAGCGAGCGCGGGCTTGCGTCGAAGTACCACGCTACCTGTTGTGACAACTACGAAGAAAAGTAAAGTGAAGTTGCTTTGAATGCTGCCTGTAGCATGAACTAGGCATCCAGCTAAGAATATGTCGAAACTAAATTGGCTGATTAATATTTGTTTCAGTTCGAATATTCGCCTTGTGGTGAGTATTGTGAACGAAATTGCTGATAGTAGCAGCGCAAAGGAGCTTGCTTGAAACATCAAGGGGTGAATCAAGTTGTTTTTGGCATGGAATTCGTCGAATACCGAAGGTAGCGCGCTCATCGCGATCAAAAATAATGCTAGGCCATATCGAAGAACGTTTAAAGCAAGTACCGCATGCCAGCGATCTTGGTCAAATGTGGCGGTAGGCGCCGTTTTTTTTGGTTTTACCTTTGGGGTAGTTGGCTCTTTGTTTGACTTGGCTCGCTCTTCATCATCTTCGTTTAGCTTCTTTGCCAACGAAGGGTTCGCTATGGCGATGAGCCCTGCGGGGTTTGGTTTTTTCTGTGGTTTAGCCATGTTGGCAGATTCCTTCAGATTAGTTAAGTCTTTGTTTTGATTGTTTTTATATTTAGACACCTATCGTGAGATGAATCAGTCTATAGACATCTAAAGCGTGTGCGCTATACCCCATACCTGAATATAGTCTACACCGTTTTTTTTCAAAATTTTAGCAATTTCTTCTGCGGTTGCTCCGGTGGTCATAACATCGTCGATAATGGCTATGTGCTTGAAATCTATATTTCGGATGACTTTAAAGCTGTTTTTTAGGTTTGTTTTTCGTTTTTTTAAACTCAAGCCAGCTTGAGTTGATGTGGCCTTCGTCTTTGTTGCAATATTTTCAATATATGTGATGTCTAAAATGCGCGACAAGTGCCTTGCTATCAAGTTTGAGTGGTTGTAACCCCTCGATCTTAGGTGTTTCACGTGCATTGGCACTGGTGTAACCGCTTGTGGCAATTCAATTCCTTGCTCAACTATTTCTTTTGCCAACAATTGGGCGGCGGCTTTGGCTAAGCTCGGTTTTTCGCGATATTTAATATTGCATATTAGCTCTTTTATGCCCGATTTATATTCAAATGGACAAAAACACCGATCAAAGCTTGGAGGCGAGTTTAAGCATCGACCGCAATATTCATGGCTAGAAGAATATCTTTGACCACATTGCCGGCAATTATTGCTTTGAAATGGCAACTCTACATAGCAGTGTGTGCATACTGGGCCTAAGTTTGGTTTTATCGCTAATTTGCATTGCAAACAATGCTGCGGGAGAAGCCAACTTAATGCTTGGCTGACATGGTTGTAAGGTGTAAAATTCATTTTGGTTTACAAGTCCGTTTGTTGTTAAGTCTAGCCCGCTTACTTTGGGCTCTTAGTTCGATCGCGCACTAATCAATTGCGCGGTTACGATTTCCTTATCGCAACACTAACTTCAAGAATATTATGTCAAGCAACGCCGTAACTCAAGAAAATGGTTTATCAGAACCCTTAGCTGTACCAGAGCCCTCAGCGGTATCGGGGCCCTCAGCGGTATCAGGGCCGCTAAATGATCAACTAATAAACCCGCCTGTCTCCAAGATTGTTGTTGAGAAAAGCACACTTGCTTGGCCGCTTGATAGTGTTGAGGCACTTTTTGATCTGCCGTTTAATGATTTGATGTTCCAAGCTCAGCAGGTTCATCGAAAGCACTTTGATGCCAATGAGTTGCAACTTAGTAGTTTGCTCAGCATAAAAACTGGAGCTTGCCCAGAAGATTGCAAATATTGCCCGCAGAGCGCGCGATATAAAACTGGCTTGGAAGCAGAGCGATTAATGCGTGTTGAGGCAATTGTTGATGCCGCCAAGAAGGCTAAAGCTAATGGCGCTGGCCGTTTTTGCATGGGGGCGGCCTGGAGAAGCCCCAAAGACAAAGATTTAGGGGTTGTGGAAGAGGCTGTTAGGCAGATTAGTGGCTTAGGCATGGAGACTTGCGCAACCTTGGGCATGCTAGACGCTCAGCAAGCTCAACGGCTCAAACAGGCAGGCCTTGATTACTACAACCATAATTTGGATACCTCTGAAGACTATTATAAAGAGATAATCACAACACGTACCTATCGAGATCGTTTGGATACGCTCGAGCATGTTCGGAGCGTGGGCATGAATGTGTGCAGTGGTGGTATTGTCGGTATGGGCGAAACGCGCAAAGATCGCGCGGGCTTGATCGCGAATTTGGCGAATTTGCCAGTTCCTCCACAGAGTGTGCCTATTAACAATCTAATCCAAGTGCCAGGCACACCGATGGATGATGTCGAGCCAATTGATGAGTTTGAATTTATTCGCACGATCGCCGTTGCGAGAATCACTATGCCTAGCTCTTACGTGAGGTTGTCGGCGGGTCGCGAATCGATGAATGATCAAATGCAGGCCCTTTGCTTTATGGCTGGAGCCAATTCGGTGTTCTATGGTGAAGAATTGCTTACCACCAGTAATGCATCGGTCGATCATGATCGAGAGCTTATGAAAAAGCTGGGTGTTGTTCCTCAGCAAAGCACACGCTAGATCGCACCTTATCTAGATTGCACCTTATATAGAAGCAGCATTTGAAATGGCGATTCTTTGGCGTGATGCGATAGCGCAGCACCATGTAAACTTGCGCGCGCAGGGGCTGTGGCGTGAGCGTTCATTGATGAGCGCATCCCAAGGCGGCAAGTCGTCAATCAATGGACAAGAGTTAGTTAACTTCTCTAGTAACGATTACTTAGGTCTATCGCAAAATCCAGCGCTTGTGGAAAGGGGGCAGCAAGCCTTGGCCGCCTATGGGGTGGGCAGTGGGGCGTCTCACTTGGTTTGTGGACATCACTCTTTGCATCATCAGTTAGAGCACTCATTAGCTGAGTTTGTAGGCGCCGAGCGCGCGCTGTTGTTTTCCAGTGGATATATGGCAAACCTTGCCTTAGCTCATGCGCTCTGTAATAAAGGCGATTTGCTCTTGATGGACAAGCTTAACCATGCGTCTTTAATCGATAGTGCAAAACTCAGTGGCGCTATATTTAAGCGCTATGCTCACGCTGACACCGGCCACGCCGAGAGGGTGATGCAAAATGCGTCATTTGATCGATGTTTAATTGCCAGCGATGGGGTGTTTAGTATGGACGGGGATATAGCGCCGATAGAGCAACTAGCAGGTTTGTCGAAGGCTAATTCCGGCTTACTGTTGATTGATGATGCGCATGGCTTTGGGGTATTGGGCTCGGAAGGTCGAGGGGCACTTAATTGCCGAGGGCTTAGTCCTTCTGGCGATATACTTCTTATGGCAACTCTCGGTAAGGCGTTCGGCGGTTACGGAGCATTTGTAGCTGGCGATGAAATATTTATTGACCACCTTATCCAAACTGCTCGGACCTACATTTACACAACAGCCCTACCGCCGCTGCTCTCAGCATGTGCCCTTGAGGCGTTGAGCATTGTTAAAGATGGAGCTCTTCAGGATAAGCTGTCCCAAAATATAAGCCACTTTAAAGCCGTTGCGCATGAGCGAAAACTCTCGTTGATGCCCTCATTGACCGCAATTCAACCTATTGTGATTGGCTCGAACCAGGCGGCCTCTAGTATCAGTCAGGCGCTGCGTGATAGTGGCTTTTATGTCAGCGCGATTCGCCCGCCAACAGTGCCAAAGAATACTGCGCGCCTACGTGTGACTCTATCAGCGAGCCATTCATTTGAACAAATCGATGCCTTGCTTTCATGTTTATCGATGAATCTAAATGTGTTGGCTCCGACCCGAATAGGCCTGCTTGATGAATAAGCCTCATGTTGTTTTTGTGCATGGATGGGCCTTGAATAGCGGCGTTTGGGGTGAGTTTATCGATGCCCTTACCGAGCAATGCTCCGACATAACCACCCAATGCATTGATCTGCCGGGATACGGCACGCAGGCCAGTAATGACGGCGTTTCGAGCATTGAGCTAATGGCGCAACACTGCCTAGATCAGCTTGAGCGTCCTGCAATTTGGGTAGGTTGGTCTTTAGGAGGTATGGTGGCAATGCAGGCCGCATGCATGGACCCAAGTTCAGTCGATGCTATGCAATTGCTCTGCACCTCACCAAAATTCATTGCCGACGATGGCTGGCCGGAGGGCGTAGACCTTGATAGCTTTAGGCTATTTTCTAAACAGTTGGCTAAAGATTATCAGAGAGCTTTAACACTGTTTCTTTTAATGCAAGCTGGTTCGAACAGAGGTGCGCGAAGCTTGGCGCAGTCTGCTCACAAGGCGATTTGTTCGTGGCCAGATCCGAGTAAAGTTACACTGAATCGAGGCATTGAGTGTCTGGCCCGAACTGATCTTAGAGCGAAAATTGAGCAATTGACCATGCCTATTCAGGTGATCAGTGGTCTTAAAGACAGAGTGTCTAAGCCTGAAAGTAGTGCTCGCCTAGCGAGTATGTTGAGCGCCGATCTAATAGAACTTGATACGGGGCATGCACCTTTTATGACCCAACCTTACGAGGTAGTGCGGGCCCTGCTTGATCTTATTGAAAGGGCCGAGAACGAGGTGATACGTGAATTTAGATAAACAAAGAGTGGGCCATCAATTTAATAAGTCTGCTTATATTTATGACGACCATTCTGCAATGCAGCGTGAAATAGTTGATTCGCTGATTGGCAAGGCTGATGTTAGCGGACTACTCTCGCGAGCAATGTCTCCCTCGATAGAGAGCATCAATGTGCCGACCGTCTGTGATCTGGGGTGTGGTACTGGTTATGCTCTATCTGCAATTGCCAACAATGTAGTGCCTTGTAATCTGCTCGGGATAGATTTGGCGCCGGCAATGCTTCGGGTAGCGAGTGACAGGCTTGTCGATGTAAAAAAACAATATTTGAATTTACTTGAGGGTGATATCGAAAGTGTGCCTTTAAGGGGGACGAGTATCGACCTTTGTATCAGTAGCTCGGCGCTGCAATGGTGTGATAATGAGGCCGCATTTGCTGAAATCTACCGCATACTTAAGCCTGGAGCCTATGCGCTACTTAGCAGCTTTGCTCTTGGGACGCTTGCAGAGTGGCGTGCGCTCTGGGGCGGTATTAATGATCAGCGCTTTCTTTCTCTTAGCGATTTTGAATCTGTAGCGAGAATGTCTGGCTTGGTTGTCGATGAATTGTCGAGTGAGCAAAAAATCCAGCCATTCCCTAGCTTCGAGTCGGCTCTTTCGAGTGTGCGCGATCTCGGCGCTGGCAATGCTGGGCGATCTCGGGGGCGCGGACTAATGGGGGCAAGCCGTTTAAAAGGGATTGTTGCTCAAGTAAATAACATAATCAGTCAAAAAGGCAGAATCGACTTGGTATATGAGGTGGTCTATCTAGTTGTTCACAAGCCTGCTAACTGTAAGGTCTAGAATAAATGAATTGCTCAGATTTAAGTTCAAATGCAAAGAAGTCTCGAGGCTTCTTTATTACCGGTACAGACACCGATTGCGGCAAAACGTATGCAAGTTCTGCATTGATCGCTCATCTGGCTCATGAGGGCGAACGAATTGCAGGGCTTAAGCCCATTGCAAGTGGCTTTGAATTTAACGATGGCGAATGGCGAAACCACGATATCGACTCAATTACGCAGGCTAGTTCGGTCAAGTTGCCAAGAAGGTTGATCAATCGTTATGCCTATAATGACCCGATAGCACCTCATATCGCAGCAAACGCGGCCGGTGATTCGATCGAAACGGCGAAGATCGTTGACGACGTTAAGAGGGCTCAAGACATGGCTGATCTAGTCGTTGTTGAGGGTGTGGGCGGCTGGCTAGTGCCGCTTGATCTTTCGCGCTCCACTTCAATCGAGTCGCTTGCGGTTGCAATCGAGCTGCCGGTTATCCTTGTTGTGGGTTTGAGATTGGGGTGTTTAAACCACGCTTTATTGACCGTTCAGGCGATTAGATCATCATCGGTTCAGTTTGCAGGCTGGGTTGCCAATCATGTTGACCCGGATTTTCAAAGCGCTGCCGAGAACATTGATACACTAAAGCATGCAATCTCCGAGCCTTTGCTGTTCGAGCTAGAGCACTGTGCCGATTCGTGCGCGCCGGTAGTGCTGAAGAATCTAAATCTTGACGATAATGCAGGGTTGGCCTTATCGTGAATTGTGTTTTTGGGTAAACTTTTATTGTAATTCAGGGCCTTATTTGTTGAAGCTCATTGGCCTGTATGATACCTTTCGTGCGCCCCAACACGGGCAAAATCAGACAAATTATCGTTCTACTTTTAACGCGAAATTGCCCTTCACTTATGTGAATCGGCTTGATGCAATAAGTGATAATATCTGGTGACAGAATTAGGGCTTCTAAAGGTTTTTTCAGTGCAATGAAAATTGGACTCAAGTCTTTGAAGTAAAAGATTTTTCTACGAATCGAAATTTTAATTGGAGTACCTCTAATTATGGTGTTATCTCAACACATAAAGTCATTGTCGAAAATTTCGACGTTTGGCGCGTTCCTAGTAGCCGCACTATTCAGCGGTTTGGCTCAAGCAGAGTATCGTTTGAATTTCCAGGACCCTGTAACTGAAGTTGCTAGAGATATTTTTGGCTTACATATGTTGATCTTCTGGATCTGTGTGGCCATTTTTGTTGCTGTTTTTGCTGTCATGTTTTACTCAATTTTTGCTCATCGCAAGAGTAAGAATTATGAGCCAGCGCAATTTAGCCATAGTACTTCCGTAGAAATCGTTTGGACGATTGTTCCTTTCTTGATTCTAGTGGTAATGGCAGTGCCAGCGACCCAAGTGTTAATTAAGATGGAAGACACCACGAAATCTGATCTAACCATCAAAATCACTGGTTACCAGTGGAAATGGGGTTACGACTATTTAGGTTTGGACCAAGACATCAGCTTCTACAGCACTTTGTCTACTCCGCGAAACCAAATAGATCAGTTTGATAAGGAAAACGCTCAGCCTCAAGGCGAGAACTACTTGCTTGAGACCGATAATGTATTGGTAGTGCCGTCGGGCCGAAAAGTGCGAGCTTTGATTACTGCTAATGACGTAATTCATGCATGGTGGATTCCGGCTTTCGGTACTAAAAAAGACGCTATTCCTGGCTACATTAATGAGCTTTGGTTCAATGTTGATGAAGGGAAAGAGGGAATATACCGAGGTCAGTGCGCTGAACTCTGCGGTAAAGACCATGCATTTATGCCTATTGTCGTGAAAGTTGTAACCGGTGCAGAGTTTGATGCATGGGTAGCTGCAGGTGGTTCTTTTGATGCCTCGAATATTGCAGATCAAACGCTAGACGCTCCATCTATTGTTGAAACTCAAGCTGTTGTTATTGAAACTCAAGACGACGCGCCGGTGTCTGTAATAGAGGCGATCATCCCCAGCGCTCAGGCGGCTGATCAGCCATCAGCCAAAACTTGGACCAAAGAAGAATTGATGACTAAAGGCGAGTCAGTGTCGGCAAGTTGTGCCGCGTGTCACGGTGCAGACGGCAGTGGTATTCCCGGTGTGTTTCCTGCAATCGCAGGCAGTGCGGTAGCAACTGGCTCAATTGATGAGCACATTAAAATTGTTATGTTTGGTAAGCCTGGCACGGCTATGGCTGCTTTTGGTGGTCAGCTAAGCGATGATGAGATCGCCGCGGTCGTTACATATCAACGTAATTCTTTCGGAAACGACACTGGCGATATTGTTTTGCCAGCTGACGTTCAAGCGAAACGAAACTAACTTTCTAGGAGAATACTCATGTCACATGCAGCAACTGCTGGCGATCACGGCCACGACGATCACGACCATAAGCCTCCGTTTTTTCAACGTTGGTTCATGTCTACCAACCATAAAGATATTGGTACTCTATACCTAATCTTTTCATTAACTATGTTGTTTGTAGGTGGTGCAATGGCTTTGGTCATTCGCGCTGAGCTATTCCAGCCTGGCCTACAGTTTGTAGATCCTCACTTTTTTAACCAAATGACCACAGTGCATGCACTGATCATGGTATTTGGTGCAGTAATGCCCGGCTTTGTTGGTTTTGCTAACTGGATGCTGCCTTTGATGGTTGGCGCTCCAGATATGGCGTTACCACGTATGAATAACTGGAGTTTTTGGATTCTTCCATTTGCCTTCGCCATCCTGCTAGGCAGCTTCTTCGTGCCAGGTGGCGCACCGGCATCTGGTTGGACTCTATATGCTCCACTAACGATCCAAGGCGGTATGAGTGTCGATATGGGTATCGTTGCTATACACATGATGGGTATCTCTTCTATCATGGGCGCGATCAACGTGATCGTAACCGTATTGAATATGCGTGCTCCTGGTATGACATTGATGAAAATGCCAATGTTCGTGTGGACATGGTTGATCACAGCTTTTTTGCTGATTGCGGTCATGCCTGTATTTGCTGGCGCAGTAACTATGCTATTGACTGACCGTCATTTTGGCACGGCTTTCTTTAACCCAGCTGGCGGCGGCGACCCAGTTTTGTATCAACACATTTTCTGGTTCTTTGGTCACCCTGAGGTGTACATCATGATTTTGCCAGCGTTTGGCATCATCTCGCACATCATCCCAACCTTTGCCCGTAAGCCTCTATTTGGTTACAGCTCAATGGTTTTCGCGACTGCAGCGATTGCGTTCTTATCGTTCATTGTATGGGCCCACCACATGTTTACCGTGGGCATGCCACTGCAAGGCGAGCTGTTTTTTATGTACGCAACCATGTTGATTTCAGTTCCGACTGGCGTAAAAGTATTCAACTGGGTAACTACAATGTGGCGCGGTTCAATGACATTTGAAACGCCAATGTTGTATGCAATTGGTGTTGTGTTTTTGTTCACGCTAGGCGGCTTATCTGGCTTGATGCTGGCGATTACGCCTGCTGACTTCCAGTACCATGATACATACTTCGTAGTAGCTCACTTCCACTATGTACTCTTCGCTGGAGCAGTAATGGCGATGATGGGTGGCACCTTCTTCTGGTTGCCTAAGTGGACTGGCCACATGTACAACGAAACTTTAGGCAAAATCCACTTTTGGTTGACAGCGATCTTCTTTAACATCACGTTTTTCCCGCAGCACTTCCTAGGTCTTGCTGGAATGCCACGCCGATATGCTGATTACCCGGTTCAGTTTACTGAGTTTAATCAGTGGTCATCTGTCGGAGCCTTCGGTCTAGGTTTATCACAGCTTCTGTTTGTTTACATCATTGTTGCGACGGTTCGTGGCGGTAAAAAAGCAACGGCTGAAGTTTGGGAAAACCCAGAAGGTCTAGAATGGACGGTGCCATCACCGGCGCCATTCCATACCTTTGATGAGCCACCTGTAGTTAAATAATTAAAGCTAAGCTTTATTAAAAGAGTGCGCTTGAATCATTGATTTGAGCGCCGTACGAGTGAAAAGTGACAGATCAACAAGACAACAATGATAAGAAGATGAGTAATGCCAAAGTGGCGTTGATCATTGCGATGATTCCTGTGGTTTTGTTTGTGGCTTCATTTTTTATTAAGATGGGTTAGCTCCCTCTTTTCTAGGTCGTTAAGCTCTGGCCTAGACGCTCAATTAGTTTGTAAATTGTTCGTATTTTTGATGTGGCAGTCGATTTTTTGTATAGATGTTCCAAACCTGAGTAGTTCAGAGGTTTTAAATGAATAGCAATTTAGTCACAAAACTAGTTTTAATTACGGCCATTATGTTTGGCTTTGGATACGCATTGGTACCATTGTATGAAGCCTTCTGTAAGGTAACGGGCTTTGGTGGAAAAACAGACATTATTGAAGAAGCAAGAGCTAACTCAGCAGAGATTATTGATCGAGATGTAGCTGTTACTTTCACTTCTCACACGAACTCAAATCTCCCTTGGGAGTTTAAGCCGATTACACGCGGTTTAGATGTTAAAGTTGGCGAGGTAGAAACCGCTGTCTTTTACGTTAAGAATTATTCAGATCGTCCGATCACAGGTATGGCTACGTTTAACGTTACGCCGCCAAGAGCGGGCTTTCACTTTAAAAAAACTGAATGTTTCTGCTTTTCAAAACAGGTGCTACAGCCCGGGGAGGAGCAAGAAATGGAAGTTAGGTTCTTGCTCGATTCTGAATTGCCAGATGACGTTCATGAGCTAACATTGTCCTATACATTTTTCGATAACGAAAAATACGCAGGCCAATAAACAAAATTATAAGACGGTTTAATAACGAGGAAACCAACATGTCTGCACAATCTAAAGACCACTATTACGTTCCTGATTCGAGTGCATATCCATTTTTATGCTCGATCGCATTGTTTTGTATCGCAATGGGTGCGGCAAGCATGCTAAATGGTTATTCGTTTGCGCCAACACTAATGAGCGCAGGCTTCTTAGGTATGGCAGTACTACTTTTCATTTGGTTTCGCAGCGTAATTATTGAAAGCCCAGACTACAATATGGACGTTGATCGTTCATTTCGTATGGGCATGTCATGGTTCATTTTCTCTGAAGTAATGTTCTTTGCAGCATTTTTCGGAGCACTGTATTACATTCGTATGTTGTCTATTCCATGGTTGGCAGACACTGAATTGCTATGGCCTGGTTTTGAAGCCACATGGCCATCAACCGGTCCGCAAGGTGCTGAGCTGTTAGCAGGCGTTGCTCCTTCGGCTAACTCCATTGCCGAAGGCACTGAGTATGCTCTGGTCGACCCTTGGCACTTGCCGTTATACAACACGCTGTTACTGCTAGCCTCGAGTGTCACGCTTACAATTTCTCACCACGCTCTGCGAGCGGAAAAGCGGGGCCAAACAATTATTTGGTTAGCGATCACCGTAATTCTTGGTGCAATTTTCTTGTTCCTTCAAGTTGAAGAGTATATTGAAGCTTACACCGAGCTGGGCCTTACCTTAGGGACTGGCGTCTACGGCTCAACCTTTTTCATGTTAACGGGTTTTCACGGCTTTCACGTGTGCCTAGGCGCGTTCATTCTATTGGTAGTATTGATCCGCTATATGAAAGGCCACTTTAACGCAGAGCGCCATTTTGCTTTTGAAGCTGGCGCCTGGTATTGGCACTTTGTTGATACCGTATGGGTTGGATTGTTTATCTTCGTTTATATTCTCTAAGGCTTGAGGATGTATTCGAGGATTAAAAAAGGCGTCCATAGGACGCCTTTTTTATTGTCTGTGCCGGATTTCAACTTAAGAATTCGTGAACACTATTCTTTATCTGATTGGTCCATTTCTTTATCTGATTGGTCCATTCGTTCCAGTTGAGCTTCATTAAATTTTTGCGGATGGACTGAGTTGCTTGGTTTGATCCAACCCATCTTCATCGAAAGTACGATAAAACCGAATAAAACCACCCAAATTCCGATCCGCCAGGTCAGTGCTTTGACAACTTGGCCGCCTTTATCGCGCTCGTCGGGGGTCTTGAGTAAGTGGTATAAGCCGATTGCTAGGCTCGTTAGCATGGCTAAAAGTAGGATGACTATGACGATAGTGCTCATATAAAAGGCCTATTGATATCTAAGAATTACGGCAACTAACACTTACAACATCTGTGCTATTGTGCGCGGAGTTTACCTTATTTGAGTCAACGAGTTGCGAATGCCTAATCAAATCGACAAAACTGCGCCTATATGGCGTCTACCTCTGCTAGGAATCATCGCAATGATTATGATTCTTGCGATGTTGCGGCTCGGTATTTGGCAGTTAGATAGAGCAGAGCAGAAGCGTGATATCGCTAATAAGCTTCAAGCTCGCGCTTCCTTCTCTGTGCGCGATATCGCATCAATTGCCGGTTTGAACCCGGAGGAAATCCGTTTTCGTTCCATTCGCCTTACTGGTAAGTATCTCTCTGAGCAAACGATATTTGTCGACAATCAAGTAGTCAATGGTGGTGTTGGGTATCAGGTGTTTACGCCTTTTAAAGTCGATAGCTTCGATCACTTAGTGCTTGTCGCGCGAGGCTGGGTTTCGGTTGGAGTATCTCGTGAAGAACTTCCCACTATCGATACAAACGATCAACAACAAGAGCTCGTAGGTCGTTTGAATAATCCGCCGGCCGAACCGCCTTTATGGAACGATGATTACTCAGTGCAAAACGGTTCAGTCTGGCAGTATTTGCCAATATCTGAAGTCTCGTCTGTTTTAGACGCGAAAGTGTTTCCATTAGTGGTAGAATTGGCGCCCGAAGCCAGCGATAGCGCTGAGTTAGTTCGAAAGTGGCCCGAGATCGACGATCAGTGGGTCGCGAAACATCAAGGGTATGCGTTTCAGTGGTTCTCCATGGCGCTGGCCTTTTTCATCGCTTGCTTAGTGTTGCTGATAAAAGGCCGCAAAACCAGGCCCGTTAGCTAAACAGTGTAAATGTTATGACTGATCAAAATCCAAGTCCTGAAGACGTTAAGAAAACTCAGTTTTGGAATCGCGTGCAAATGCTTATGGTGTTCGCGGTGTTCGTTGCGCCGGTAGCAGGGGCATTTTTATACAAGCCAACAAGTTTTAATAACTTTGGTGACCTGTACGTTCCTGTTCGCCAAGTTAGTAACCTAGACATGCTTGGCAAAAATGGAGCTGTCGAGTTGGATTCCTTTCGCAGGCAATGGGTATTCATGGTGAAGGTTGATGGCGAGTGTCTCAAGGCTTGTGAAGATAATATTTTGAAAATGCGTCAAGTTCGTTTCATGCAGAACAATGATATGACACGGATTCGAACAATAGTTATTCAATCAGGTCTTAGCGAGGCAGTTGCGTTAGATTTGGCAGCCAAATATTCCCCGATGGAGGTTTATTCTGTAGAAAAGCCTCAGTTCGAAGATTGGACGAAAATTTTAAAGCTTGACGACGCACCAATTGAAGCTGAGCGCGATCGCATATATGTGATCGACCCTGCCGGTAATCTCATGATGAGTTACCCTGCAAGTACTGAACCGAAGTCGATTCAGAAAGACATTAAGCGCTTGTTGAAAACTTCGCAAATTGGCTAATTGATGCCGATCGATTTTGTAACTTATTTGAAACACCATGTCCCAGTCTGAAACCGTAAATAACTCCCTTAGTGGCGCAATACAACAGTATTACGATTTAACGAAACCTCGCGTGGTTATGTTGATTGTGTTTACCGCCTTTGTTGGTATGTTGTTGGCTGTCCAAGGCATGCCTGACTTATTTACCGTTGCGATGGCTTGTCTTGGTATTGGTTTGGCGGCGTCTTCGGGCGCGGCGATGAATCAGATTATTGATATGCGTGCCGATGCCATCATGGCCAGAACCCAGAACAGGCCATTAGCGACAGGTGGTTTGAATGTTTGGCAAGCCGTTGTGTTTGCCGCGCTGCTGTGTTTTTTCGGCATGTTCATCTTAGTGAAATGGGTTAACGAGCTAACCGCAGTATTAACCTTTATTTCGATGGTTGGTTATGGCGTGATTTATACGGTTTTCTTAAAACCTGCTAGTCCGCAAAACATTGTTATCGGTGGTGCCGCTGGTGCCGCTCCACCTCTTTTGGGTTGGGTCGCGATGACTGGCGCTATAACAGCTGAGGGCTGCTTGTTGTTCCTAATTATATTTGCATGGACGCCCCCGCATTTCTGGGCACTTGCACTGTATCGGCGTGAAGAGTACGCCGAAGCGGGTGTGCCAATGTTGCCCGTGACGCATGGTGAAGAGTTCACTCGTCTGCAAATTTTGCTATACACCTATATCTTAGTAGCTGTAACTTTGATGCCATTTAGCATCCATATGTTTGGTGGTATCTATTTGATCGGCGCGTTTTATCTGAATGCTCGCTTTATGTACTATGTGTTCAAGCTGTATAAAAACTATAGTGATGAGCTGTCGCGAACAACCTTCATCTACTCGATTAAGTACTTAATGTATTTATTCGCGGTTATGTTAGTAGATCACTATGCATGGGATAGATTGAGATTAGCTGCTGGGTTTTAGTATCTAGCCCAGTCGCAGTTGCGCAGAGGGCTCTTAGTCGCGCAGAGGGCTCTTATTCGCGCAGAGGGCTCTTAGTCGGTAAACAGCTTTCGCGAGAGACGCCTTATCGATTGGCCCAAGCCCTTTATAGCCATTCCGGGGCGCCCAGCGATATCTTCTGCAACAATATCTGTGTCGTTAATCAAGTCTTTGGCAACTTTGCTTTTGATCTTGGTAATCGCGGATAAATCAACTTGCGAGAATTTTTTAAACATCCATTGATTTGGCAAGTTCCAAGCCTGGCCCTGGCAAAAGCAGGCGACCAGATCGACCAAAATTGGCTCACCTTCCGGCGTTACTAAAGTATTGGTTGGGTTACGCAAATCATTGTGGGCAACGCCGGCATGATGGATTTCATCAATTGCATTTCTTAACTTTTCAAAGAAAACCGGCCACTCAGGCGTAAATTTTTCAAGGCGAGTGATCTGTTCAGACTCATGATACGTCATCAAGAATGAGCGTAAACTTGGCTGCGCTAACAAATCGGGTACACAGGCCACAGCTTTTAGCTTTTTTAGCGCTTTGCACTCGCGCCAGTTTAATAGCGGACCCACTAGAAACGCGAAGCTCTTGTCGGCACCACTTTGGTCTTTCAGCACGGCTTTGTGACCATCAATGTCGATTAGTAGAACATCAGGTCGTGAGCCGCCACCTTGACGAAATATGGTGGTGGCATTGGCCCTCAGTTGCTCCAAGGAGTACTGCGACCAGTCGATAGTCATTGAATTTGGCACCTTATTCATAGCTCAAGTATGGTAACATCTCGCCTTCAAAATAGTCACACTTTCACTTTTTGGCGTTTATCTCTCATGCTCGAATTAGAACTCTCCGCGACCACCGCATTAACACCCTTAGACGGCCGTTACGGCAGTAAAGTTAAGTCTTTACGTCCTATTTTTAGCGAATTTGGTTTGATCAAATATCGTTCTTTGGTTGAAGTTCGGTGGCTACAAGCCTTGGCGCAAGAATCAAATATCCCTGAGGTACCTGGTTTCTCAAGTGAGGCAAATTCTCAGCTTGACGCTATCATCGATAATTTTTCAGTTGCCGATGCAGAGTCCGTTAAAAACATTGAGGCAACGACCAATCATGATGTGAAAGCAGTGGAGTACTTTTTAAAGCAAAGCTCCGAGTCAATTGCTGAAGTTAAGGCGGTAAGCGAGTTTTTCCATTTCGCATGCACTTCGGAAGACATCAATAACTTGTCTTACGCATTGATGCTGCATGATGCTCGCGAGCAAGTTGTTGTGCCGACTTTCAAGCAAGTAGTCGCGGCAATCAATGGGCTTGCTAATGATAATGCTGGTTTATCTATGTTGGCACGAACGCATGGTCAACCTGCGTCGCCAACAACGCTTGGCAAAGAAATGCGAAATGTGGTCGCGCGTTTAGAGCGCCAAATCTCGCAGATTGAAGCAGTCTCCATTCTTGGCAAGATCAACGGCGCGACAGGAAACTATAATGCACATGTCGTGGCGTACCCAGAAGTGAACTGGGAGCAGTTCTCACAAAGCTTTGTTGAATCACTAGGGTTAACTTGGAATCCCTTGACAACGCAGATTGAGCCACATGATTATATGGCTGAGTTGTTTCATGCGGTTGCGCGTTTCAACACCATTTTATTAGACTTTGATCGCGATATTTGGAGCTACATTTCAATTGGCTATTTCAAGCAAAAGGTGATCGCTGGCGAAGTTGGCTCATCAACCATGCCGCATAAAGTTAACCCAATAGACTTTGAAAACTCGGAAGGCAACCTTGGCTTAGCCAATGCCATGTTTGATCATTTAGCCCTAAAGCTACCCGTTAGTCGTTGGCAACGTGATTTAACTGATTCGACCGTGTTGCGTAACATCGGCGTTGGTTTTGGCTACACCATGCTCGCTTGTGCAGCGACTCTTAAAGGCATTAGTAAGCTTGACGTAAATGCACCTGCACTCGCAGCCGATTTAGATGACAACTGGGCGGTGCTTGGAGAAGCCATTCAAACGGTGATGCGTCGTTATGATATTCCAGAGCCGTACGAAAAATTGAAAGCACTTACACGTGGTAAGGACGGCATCGATCAAGCAGCCTTAGAGGTGTTTATCGAGAACTTAGAAGTACCGGCAAATGTGAAAGTTGAGTTGAAGAAACTTACTCCCGCGAACTATATAGGTTTGGCTGCTGAGTTAGCGAAAGACTAATGTCAGATCCTGTTCGCCTTTCCAAACTAATGTCGCAGCGTGGCTTATGTTCGCGCCGTGAAGCCGATAAGTTGATTGAGCAAGGCTTGGTAAGGGTAAATGGAGAGTTAGTGAATACACTCGGGGTTAAATTCCCCGAAGATGTAAAGATTGAACTAACTCAGCGCGCGCAAGCAATGCAGAACGAGCGCGTGACTATAATGATCAATAAGCCTGTCGGTTATGTTTCGGGTCAGGCCGAGGATGACTATATCCCTGCAGTGCGTTTGATTACGCAGGAAGCGCACTCTGAAACCGACCAAACGCGATTACATTTAAAGCCTGCACATTTCAAGGGCCTAGCACCTGCAGGGCGCTTAGACATTGATTCGCAGGGGCTGCTCATTCTTACTCAAGACGGCCGTATCGCGAAGCAGTTAATTGGTGAAAACACCGAGTTAGAAAAAGAGTATCTAGTTCGTGTGGACGTTGATGTTAGCGATGAGCAAATTGAGCAACTCACTTTTGGCCTCGAACTAGACGGTAAGCCACTCAAGCGCGCCAAGGTAAGGCAGCTTAATTCTGAGCAATTGCAAATCATCTTACGCGAAGGCAAGAAGCGTCAAATTCGCCGCATGTGTGAAGCCGTGGGTTTGCATGTTAGCGGTTTAAAGCGGGTACGTGTTGGTGAGCTGCGCCTAGGCAAACTCGAAGAAGGCCAATGGCGTTATGTTTTACCTGAGGAGTTTCGTCATCGCGATTCTCGTAAGCCGGAACGCACTCCGTCAGGTAAGCCCGTTGCTCGAGAAAATAGGGTTCCGCCGCGTAGGCCTAAAATCAAAGGAAAGAGCCTTTACGGACAAGGCGCAAAGCGTAATAAACGTGACGAATGAGGTTAAAAACTGCTCAAACTGTGCTGCTAGTTGCTGCCGCTATGAAGTCTTTTTGATTAGCGATACGGGTGTTCCCAGCGAGCATATTCTTACTGACGATCAAGGCACTCAAACAATGCGCCGTAGCGAAGATGGTTGGTGTTCGGCGCTCGATCGCAAAAGCATGTCGTGTTCGATTTATGATGTTCGACCTTGGTTGTGTCGAGAATTTGAAATGGGCTCGCGAGATTGTATGTCTACTTGGAGTCGAGCCTGAATCCAGTGTTTCATACATGGCGAGTTTGTAACCGCCAGAGGTTTAGCTCGAGAGCTCAGCGACAAAGTTCGAAATGTGTTTATCAATGTTCCTAGCAAACTCATAATAGACATTTGGCGTAGAAATAAACGAGCGTCTTTAATAATAAAGGCGTCGAAAATTAGGGGATCTATGTGTCAGAATTAAACAGAATTGCATTGCTTATTGATTGCGATAACGTTAGCCACAACTCAATAGAAGGTGTTATTGAGGAGCTGTCTAAGTTTGGTAAGGTCAATGTTAGGCATGCCCACGGAGACTGGAATAGCAAATCATTGTCAGGTTGGATCGAGAAGCTGCATCCGCATGCTATTCGTCCCATGCAACAGTTTGCCTATACCAAAGGTAAAAACGCGACCGACTCAGCTATGATTATTGACGCAATGGATTTGTTGTATGGAAATACCGTAGAAGCGTTTGCTTTGATGACTAGCGACAGTGATTTTACGCCTCTCGTGATGCGTCTGTTAGAAAGCGGTTTTCCTGTATACGGATTCGGAGAAAAGAAAACGCCCCAGCCGTTTGTTGATGCTTGTTCAACTTTTATTTACACAGAAAATCTCGCTAAAGTAAAAGAAAATAAAGACAGCGACAAACCGTTAACGAACAAAATCAAAGCAAAGGGAAAAAGCAAAACTCAACTTCGACAAGATACTGCATTAGTAAGGCTTTTGAGGACGGCGGTGGAGCAAACATCCGACGATGATGACTGGGCGCTGATGAATAATGTAGGAAAGTACATTTCCAATAACAGCTCATTTTCACCTGTTAACTACGGCTATATAAAGTTGGGTGCGCTTATCAGAGCAACTGAGTTGTTTGATATTGAAATGAGGAATAACGGAAACTCTATGTATATTAAGGATTCTAGGAAATAAAAAGGGTGGCAATCGTTAGTTTTTTGATTGGCCTCTTCGGCTAGTGAGTTTAAAAAGATCGACACAACACATTTTATTTGAGTGCTAAAATGAGCTGTATGAAAGGCCTGCTTGGTCTGAATTTTTCTGGCACATGATTCAAATATTTTATGGGAATGTCTTATATATTAGCGCTGCAGAACTTGGCGGGCTTAATTTATTCTCACCTTAAACCCGAGCAGTTTTAACGATTTGTGTTATTTGCAATAAAGCATCTTCGATAGTTCTGTTCGAATCATAGTGATTCGACAAGCTCCATCCAAAGTTCAGTCGAAAGCAATCTTTGTATAGTTTCTTGGTGGTGAATTGGGGGCCAAAACGTATATCGATGTCGGCGTCTTTGATCAATTGTCTAAACCTTTCTGGGTCCAAATTAGGCGTTTGAACCCAGAGAACTAAGCCACCTTTAGGGGCACTAACAGCCGAGCCTTCGGGTAAATTTTCGAGCAAAAGAGTTCGGTAGGCGTTTGCATTTGACAGTGAGGTTTTCCTGATTCGTTGTACGTGACTTTGGTATTGCCCTGCGTTTATTAAACTCGCAATACTCAACTGTATTAGTTCGTTATGGCCGAGTCGCTCTGATGCGCATATATCAATGCACTTGTCCAAATATCTGCCTGGAGCGCACCAGCCGATACGTAAGCCACTCGAAAGCGTTTTTGAAACGGATGAGCACCAGATCACGTAACCGTTAGTATCCCAATGCTTTACAGGCAGTGGGTATAGGTTTTCATGGCCTAGCTCACCGTAGACATCGTCTTCGATAATGGGGGTGCGATATTTGTTGGCTAAGCTAGCCAGTCTTTGTTTTTGTTCTATGGATAGGCTAATGCCATGAGGGTTCATAAATGAGCTGCTAAAGAGCCCGGCGTTAATTTCTTTGTTCTTTAATCGTTGCTCAATTTGATCTAAATCTAAACCTTCAGAGGTGCAAGGTATCTCCACAACTTTACGAGACATGCTTGCCAGCAATTTCAGTAAGCCGTTGAAGCACGGGGAGCTTATTCCAACGGCATCACCGACTTGAGTGGTCGCTAGAACCGCCATTCGAATTGCATCCATGCAGCCGCTACTAATGCAAAGCTCGTTGGCGCTTAAGGGGAAGCCATTTTTTGAAAAGTGTGTTGCTAGTGCGTCGCGGAACCTTGTTGAGCCTTGGGGGTTGGGGTAGGTATGTAGTAGTGCGTCGCCTCGCTGAACTGTTTGTCTGATGTACGCTTTAATTTCGGTAAGGGGGATGTTATCAGGGCAGACCTGACTGACTCCCAATGGGCCTGATGTATGGCTTCTATCGTCATAACTATCGGCCTTATTGCTGATCGATACGGGTGCTTTTCGGCTCTTGAATTGAGGTAACTCTGGCTGATTTTCGTTACTTGAGAACGTTGATACATAGAATCCTGATTTTGGGTAGCTGACAAGCCAGCCTAGTTCTTCAAGCGCGCGATAGCTGTTCAGTGCGGTTGTCATGCTCACACCAAGCTGTTTGGTTAATTGCCTTAGGGACGGCATGCGCTGGCCACTCTCAAGCTTCTCGCTTTGAATATCTTGAATTATTCGATCAGCAATGTCTTTGTATTTCATAGTGGAGGATAGTATCTGATATATCTGTGCTCTTATTTTTAGCTAAAATTGTATCTGTTATTTCTTTTTGATCAATCGATAATAGTCATTCTATATCGATGTTTTATGACTTAAAGAGAGTTTCATGACGGTAAAAGATATCTGTATCACCCTATTGTTGATGTGTTTATGGGGCTTAAATTTTTCAGCTATTAAGTTAGGCGCAAGTCAAACGGACCCTATATTACTAACCGCATTCAGGTTTTTGTTCGCGGTTTTCCCCGCAATTTTCTTTGTGAAAAGGCCACCCGAACCCGTGCGATACTTGCTGGCCTATGGCCTGGTGTTTGGCTTAGGAGTCTGGGGCATGATGGTGTGGTCAATCAATATCGGAGTGTCGGTTGGAATGGCGCCGCTGTTGATGAACATGAGTCTCATCAGTAGTTTGGTGCTTGGCTACTTTGTTTTTAAGGAGTCGCTTAGCGTCAATAAAATTATTGGCGTAGTCTTATCGCTAGCGGGAGTGTTGGTGAGTTTGGCATTAAGCGATGGTTCTCTGCCGCTACAGGCACTACCCCTGATAATGATTGCTGCTATTAGTTGGAGCCTCTTAGCGTTGATCGTTAAGAAATCAGAAACCAAATATGTATTCGCATTCAGTGTATGGGGGATGCTTTTTGCGCCAATTCCATTAATTGCGTTTGCCTATATTCTAAAGGGCGGACAGCCGTTTTTCGATTTGCCGGGTCAACTTAATGCTCAAGTTTGGTTCTCAATTTTATTTCAAGCTTATCCGACAACACTTTTAGGCTATTGGCTTTGGAACAGACTTACGCTTAAGTATCCATTATCAACCATGGCGCCGTTTTCGCTTTTGACTCCGATTTTCGGGTTATTGGGAGGGGTGCTTTTCTACTCTGAAGAAATTTCCCTTATTAAGCTTCTAGCCTTTGTATTAATACTAAGCGGCTTAGCGGTCAGTCAGTTGCGAACTGTCAAGCAATAGTATTGAGTATCAAATTCCTGAGCTAGTTTTGTTATTACGTTTCTACGCTCAGGGTATAGGCGCCTGCGCTAACTAGGGCTAGACCGCCAGCAAGCTCAAAACGGCTTGATGTCTGTCTTGCTGCAACTGCCTTAGACGCTTTTGTTGCCAGAAAGGCGTAACAGAAGGTATTTAAGGCTGCGAGTAAAATGAAACTAATGACTAATATGCTTAGCTGAGGAGTCATGGGCAGGTCTACGTTAACAAACTGTGGCAGAAACGCTCCAAAAAACACAATGCCCTTTGGGTTTAATGCTGTCACCAAGTAAGTGTTTCTAAAATAGCTGTTTCGAGAGTGAGATGCACTTTGATTTGTGCCTTCACGCTCACTGGCTTTAGGTTTGCTGATTGAAGATTTCAGCATCTTGAAACCTAGCCAAATGAGGTAAGCTCCACCTACTACTTTGATAATGTTAAATGCTATGGACGACACCGCTAGAATGCTTCCTAGCCCGATCAATGAAGCCGCAATTAGCGTTGCGTCTCCCAAGCATACGGCACAAACTAGCGGTAATATTGAGCTTGCTCCTCGTTGGCCCGCATAGGCAAGAACTGTAATAATTGTGGGGCCAGGTATAACTAGCATCAAGCTTGATGTCGCAACAAAGGTGAGCCACAGTTCGATCGTCATGAGTTACTCTGGTCGATGTTTAACGACAATTTTTATTCAGAAAGTCGATTGTTGAGTGTATTAGTAGATCGCGCGAATTAGAAAAACTATGATCGTCGTCAATAAGCTGGTAGTCGATATTGTCTGAGTATTGTTGAAGTGCCGCATACAATGGCTTTATGTGGAGGTCTACTGGAATTACATCGGTGTCCGCTGCAATTAATTTCACAGGACGCTGATTGATACTCTTAGAGCGTGTGACTAAGTCGATTCTTGAGCCGTGCTCAGCGATTTCTGCAATGGCCTTTTTACCAGACCACCCATTTAACATAAACAGGCTATCACTGTAGTCGCTCCAGAGTTTAATGCTCTGCTGATCTGTGAAGATGCCCTTACCATCAGCTCCCATATTCGCTCCATCGTGAGCGACGGCGCATTGAATCGCTTGGTTGTCGAGAATCCCGGCAATCGCCATATGACCTCCCATGCTGTGGCCTACAAGAGATATTTTATTTAGGTCTATCGCGAGCTTTTTAGATACGGCATCTTCTTGTAGATAAGCAATAACGGATTGCACATCTTGTTCGGAATTTAAAAATGAAAATTCACCCTCTGCGCCCCATGCGCCGCGATAGTTAAAAAAAATTGTATTCCAGCCAGCACGTCTCAAGGATTGCGCGACATCCAAATTTTTTTCGTTGCCTGGATAGCCATGCAGCATTATTGCCGTTGGGTGCGGCCCAATACCTTCAGCTCCATAGATTAGACCTGGTAGTCGTTTGCCATTTGACACAATGGTCAGCTCGCTGATGCTGGCAGGGAATTTCTTTTGACCCCCTTGATTTCTGTCCGATATATTCGAGATATTGTGCACACAAGCGCTTATGCTGACTAAAATGACTGATGCTAGAACTATTCTGCGAAATACAGTTAATGTTACTGATTGAAAAATCATTATCGATATCCTTACTATTTTATTAAGTCACAGTGTGGATTAAAAAATAGCC
This sequence comes from uncultured Arenicella sp., assembly GCA_947499305.1. GTDB lineage: Bacteria > Pseudomonadota > Gammaproteobacteria > Arenicellales > Arenicellaceae > Arenicella. The sequence continues at coordinate 91,764 of CANMNN010000005.1, forward strand.
CTAGTCACCATTGGGCTAGCCATTAAAGGTGAGTTTGGTCTCAGATATTGAAGATTAAACTGAGTGATGGCAATTAAATGGTGTGCACTTCAATGGCTCGCAACCGGAGTTGTGCAGTTTTAGGAAGGTTTCTAACGGCATCATAACTACTTGATCTTTGCCTGCGCCGTTGATGGTAACCGGTGCGTCGTTTTCACAAACTCGTCTCATAGTTTTGGCGAGCTTTGCTTGTGCTTCTAAATAGTCGATTTTTTGCATGTTTATAAGACCCTATTTTAGAAAGATTGGAAGCGTCTAAAGCTACCAATAACAACACCCCAAATAACTAAATCGGCCTCAGACTCTAATTCGATTTCAGGGTAGGCGGGGTTTTCAGGTAATAGTTTTACTAAGCCGCCTCGGTGATAAAGCCGCTTTACGGTGAGTTCACCGTCAATCGCGGCAATGACTATCTTCTTATGTGTGGCTTTAAGTGAGCGATCGACGACTAAAATGTCGTTAGGCATGATGCCAGCGTTCTTCATTGATTCGCCTTCTACCCGTAACATAAACGTGCTGTCGGGGCGTTGTACCATGTATTCGTTCAAGTCGAGCGTGTCTTCAACATGGTCTTCAGCTGGCGATGGGAAACCCGCTGCAACGGTTGAGCTGAAAAGTGGTATTTGTAAACGAGTTACGTTGCTTGTCTGGGGCTTTTTAGGTGGGCTGCCAAGTTGCGTTACATCAGGGTAGCCTTCAAGAAATTCTTTGATATAAGTAATGCTGCCCTCGGGCACACGAATGGCTTTAGTCGGTTCTTTGTATTTACCGCTGCCCTTTGGACGCCCTGCGCCAGATCGTGCTCCACCATGTTTGGCTTTAGATTCTTTGTGTTTCGTATCGCTCATTTGATTAGTGTACAATTAATCAAATGAGCTTGTCTAGAGATTCCCTCGTTATTCAGATCGAGAATATACAGCCTTTCCATTTATATAGGTTGCCAGCACCTCGGTGTCGAGAATTTCTTGTTCTGGTACGGTCATAATATCTTTTGATAGCACAACGAAATCGGCAAATTTTCCTGTGCTAATAGAACCTAATTGCTTTTCTTGAAATGCCGAGTAGGCGGCACCTAAAGTGAAACCATGCAAAGCTTGCTCGCGGCTCAAGCCTTCCTGTGGGTACCATCCGCCTTCCGGCCAGCCTTTGACATCTTGTCGGGCTACCGCGGCATAAAATCCTAGTAGTGGCTCGGGTTTTTCGACCGGAAAATCTGAACCTAGCGCCAATGGTACGCCAAGATCGGCGAATTTTTGCCAAGCATAAGCGCCTTTTATTCGCTCATTGCCAACCCTGTCTTCAGCCCAATACATATCGCTAGTTGCATGTGTTGGTTGTACCGAAGCGATTAATTTTAGATCTTTGAAGCGTTGGAAATCTTCAATCGCGACTACTTGGGAGTGTTCAATCCGATGGCGGCCAGGGTTTTGGGTTTCATTGCTCGCAGCTTCAAGTACGTTAAGGGTGACTCGATTACCTCGGTCCCCAATGGCATGAATATTCACTTGCAGGCCACAATTTGAGGCTTTGCTCGCGTGTTTTGTTAGAGTGTCTTCGCTCTCAATTAGTAAGCCCACGTTGCCTGCATCGTCGCTATAGTCACTCAATAATGCCGCACCTCGAGAGCCCAGTGCTCCATCACTGTAGAGCTTAATAGATCGTGCGGTGAGGAGTGCTCTGGCGTCGATTTGAGCACCGTTATCACATAGGTAATCAAGCATCTCATTGGCTCCGTCTGCCATGGCGTAAACGCGCACATTGAGTTGCTCTTGTTGTTTTAGTTGCTCGAGCAAGCGCCATACCCTCAAGCTGGTCCCAGCGTCGTGCATTGCGGTTAAGCCGACACTGGCAGTTTTGTTCATGGCAACTTTGAGCGCGTTCAATAATTGCTCATCGGTCTCAATCGGTACTTGTGATTGAATTAGACTGGAGGCGTTATCGATAAAAATACCCGTTGGAGCATTATCGCCGTCGCGCGTAATTTCGCCACCGCTAGGTTGCCAATCGCCGCTTAAATCTCTGGTACTTACCTGCATGGCCTTGCTGTTCGCCCAGCCTGCATGGCCATCTATTCGTTCTAGCCAAACGGGTCTATCTGGGAAGGCAGCGTCTAGATCAGCCGCGCTTGGCAGATTAGTTACTTCCCAATCGTTTTGGTCCCACCCTCGGCCTAGGAGCCATTGGCCTTCAGGTAAGTCTTCTGCACGAATTTTAAGTTTGGCGACGATCTCGTCAATGCTTTTGGTGCCGCGTAAATCAACGTTTAATAAGCTTTGGCCTAGGCCAAGTAGGTGACCGTGTGCATCGATGATTCCGGGAACGATCGTTGCTCCGTCAAGATCTAGCTTGATTGCGCCAGGATATTTTGCTACTAGACTTGCCGCTGCACCCGTATCAATAAATCGATCACCTTGGTAAGCAAAAGCTTCAACTTTTGGCTTGTTTGGGTCTGCCGTATAAATAGCGGCATTGCTGATGATTGATACATTGGCGTATCGTGCAGCTTCTTCATGAGCAGGGCGTGTAGAGGTATCAGCTCGCTCTTGGCAGGCGGTTAGTGCGCCGGCGAAGGCGAGTAGGTATAGTAGTTTTTTCATTAAACTACTATACCATCGCTTGGTGCCTATGCCATCTCGCTATCTATATTTGGCGCAACATTCTCTGTGCTATGAAACTGGCTTGGTCTAGATGACCAGCTAGTGGTGATGCTGGGTAGAGCAGTTTCTGTCTTCGCAAGTAGTATTTTGACAGGCTCGATAATTCAGATAGTGAGAGAGGGCTAATACTAAGCCACCTATAGTCGTCGCAATTTTTTCACCAGTGATGCCAAACCAGTCATGGCCGAAGAAGGCGACGGCGACTAATATGCTAAGCCCAACAATGCCGGTTCCAGCAATTGCCAGTTGTTTGTGTTTGCGGCAGCCTAAAAACAGCGCAACAAAGCTAGTAGGGAGTACAACCCAGAGCATTAACTGGTGAAAGAGAAGGTCTTCAACCAGTGTTGATGACGATACGATTGGCAGTGCTGTAACAAGAACCGGGGTGATCAAGCAATGTATCAAGCACGCTCCCGACAACAGGATAGCGAATTTGTCTAAAGTGTTTGAGTTAAGCATTGCAGTTGATTGGTGGTACTTCTAAAAAGGTGTGTAATACTATAACAATAATGCCTTGGAGTTAAGCGGAGTTTTCGCTTTTTACGCTTGTTTATATTTCGGCGCTTAAGTTGATAGACGCAGCTTCAATGTGTATTGGAATATAAGTGTGTACTCTAAAGTAAAGCTATTTCGCGGAAGAATGCTGGGGAAAAGTCCCCTAAGGCTGTTGTAAATCGCGCGGCATACTTCGACTGTTCGATTTCTTATCTTTGTAAGAAATCGAACGTTAGCGCGGAGATGCGTTCACCCAACTAAGATTTGGGTGCCATAACAGGGCCCCATTTAGAGTCTTTCCCCGATTATAAAAGGCTATCGCAAGCCGTCATTGATTGACTTTAACGCCGAAACGCCGGGGCATAATACATCTTCCTTCAGCTCATTTAAGGGCTGGTCTGGAACGTTGAGTGTTTCGTGAAAGTTTTCTGAATCAGGCTCTAAATAAATCAAACCGGTCATCAGCTTATCTTGAGCTTTGTGCTCTAGCAATGTATGAATTGCATTGTGGCGATCGGTGGGGTCATAGTTGTCGCTGAGCTTGCTCAAACGAACTGAGTCGCCATTATGCAAACTCACGTTTTGAGTTGAGCCTTTGATTTGATCCAGCGTGATCTCTTGCGCCATCGGCACAAAGTCGACCACTGAGCCCGCTTGAACATGTTCGCGAGTATGGTCGTAACTTTTGGTTGAGCCAGCGTGGTTATTAAAAGTCACGCATGGAGAGACAACGTCGATAATAGCGAAGCCTTTATGCGCCATCGCAGCTTTCATTAATGGCACAAGTTGTTCTTTGTCGCCTGAGAAGCTTCTTGCAACGAAAGTCGCCCCTAAGTCTAGGGCGAGCGCTACTAAGTCGATGGCTTCGAATGGGTTAATTCGGCCTTTTTTACTCTTTGAACCTTGGTCCGCGGTCGCTGAATCTTGGCCTTTCGTTAAACCGTAGCAGCCATTGTTTTCTACCACGTACATCATGTTCAGATTGCGGCGGATCACGTGAGCGAACTGGCCCATGCCGATAGACGCTGTGTCACCATCTCCAGATACGCCGATGTACATTAAATCGCGATTGGCGACATTGGCACCGGTAGTAACCGAAGGCATACGTCCATGCACAGAATTAAAACCGTGGGCCTTGCTTAAAAAATAATTTGGTGATTTTGAAGAACAACCGATACCCGACATCTTGGCAACGCGATGTGGCTCGATGTTTAAACCCCACACCGCTTGAATAATGGCGGCGCTGATTGAATCATGACCGCAACCAGCGCAAAGAGTGGAAATACCACCTTCATAGGCTTTGGCGGTTAGACCTAGTTCATTGGTTGGTGCTGCAGGGTGACGAAAATTTGGTTTGTAAAAACTCATAATTGCTCTCTTTAACTCTAGCGGATAATAATTACCTAGGCCACGTTCGATGACGCGCTAGTGTTATCTAAAACGGCTTTTATCTCCGCGACGATTTTTCGTGCGCTGATAGGGTCACCGTTGTAATGCAATACCGATTTCAGGCTTTTCGGTGCGATCTCTAACTCATTAACCAATAGAGTTTTGAGTTGGGCATCACGATTTTGCTCGATTACAAACACGGTCTCGTGTTGTTCAATAAAATCGTCTACTTGATCATTAAAAGGGAAGGCTAGAACACGTAAATCATTGATCTCATGGCCTTCGCTGCTGAGCTCATCAATTGCCTCACGCGTTGCTTCTAAACTGGTACCAAAATGAATGATGCCGATTTTCTTTGCACTGCTTCGCTCTGTGATCTCAGGTTTAGGTAGGTGTTGAGGCGCGGTCGCCCATTTCACTTCTAAACGTTCGAGGTTGCGTTGGTATGCGTCACCATTTTCGGTGTATGCCGCGTATTCGTCGCGCGACGTTCCGCGAGTGAAGTAAGCACCTTTTTCGGCATGCGTGCCTGGAATTGTTCGATACGGAATGCCGTCGCCGTCAACGTCTAGGTATCTACCCCAACGCTCTTTTGCATTGACGAGGTCCCCAGCCGACATGACCTTGCCTCGATCATAGCTGCGGTTATCATCCCATTCTAAATCGTCACAGATATGTTCGTTCATGCCGAGGTCTAAGTCGGTTAACATGATCACGGGTGTCTGTAAGCGATCAGCAATATCAAAGGCATCGGCAGTCAGTTCGAAGCATTCTTTTGGAGTAGCTGGGAATAATAAAACTTGTTTGGTGTCGCCATGCGAGGCATAAGCCGAAATTAGAATATCAGATTGCTGAGTTCGTGTTGGCATGCCGGTTGACGGGCCAGTTCGTTGAACGTCGATCAACACGGCGGGTATCTCTGCGAAATAAGCTAAACCTAAGAACTCTTGCATTAGGGATACGCCAGGGCCGCTTGTGGCGGTAAACGAGCGTGCACCATTCCAATTAGAGCCGATCACCATCCCAATGGCCGACAATTCATCTTCCGCTTGAATAATCGCGAAGTTGTTTTTACCTGTGTCAGGGTCAATTCGCAGTTGTTTCGCGTACTTCTCAAAGCCCTCAGCAACCGAGGTTGATGGAGTGATTGGGTACCACGCGCAAACCGTTGCACCGCCATATACCGCACCTAAACCACAGGCCGCATTGCCTTCAAGCAATACTTTGCCATCGTTTTGGTTGCTGCGTTTTAGCTGTAAAGGCAATGGTTCAGCAAAGGCTTTCTTTGCTTCATCAAAACCTAATTGCAATGCGCCGATATTCGGTTCGATTAACTTTGGTTTTTTAGCAAAGGTGTCGTTAACGATACTTTCTAGCGCCGAGAAATCGATACCAATTAGGTAAGCCAACGAACCCACATAGATGATGTTCTTGAACAGCTGTTGTAAACGCGGGTTATCGAAGTTGCTATTGGTGATTTGCGTTAGAGGCAGCCCGATGTAATGGATGTCATCGCGAATCAGCTTGAAATCAAGCGGGTATGTATTGTCGTAAAAGAAGTAGCCACCTGTGCACACTTCTTCAACGTCTTTGGTCATGCTTTGCGGGTTAACCGAAACCATTAACTCAACCTGACCGCCACGGCGTCCAAGATAGCCTTGCTCGCTCACTCGTACTTCGTACCAAGTTGGCGCGCCTTGAATATTCGACGGGAAGATATTTCGTGGACTCACCGGGATGCCCATACGAAAGATTGCTTTAGCGAACATGCTGTTCGCGCTAGCCGAGCCGGAGCCGTTCACATTGGCAAATTTAACAACGAAGTCGTTAACTACTTGTTCTAATACGGGCGCATTACCTATAGAGGACGTGTTAGAGGCGTTCATGCTGCTTGCTCCTGCTTCTTAGCGCCACCAGTCTGTTCTACTAATATAGGCGCAGGCTCGTTGCCGGCTTTAGTAACGGTGTATAAAAATTTCTGCATATCCCAAGCGGAGGTCGGACATCGTTCGGCGCACAGGCCGCAATGTAAACAAACGTCTTCGTCTTTTACCATGACTCGGCCAGTAGGTAAGTCTGTGGAAACGTAGAGGTCAGTGTCTTTGTTAAGGCTCGGCGCATTAAGTTTGTCTCTTAATGTGTCTTCCTCTTCATTGTTAATAAAGGTAATGCAATTGGTCGGGCAGATGTCGGTACAGCCGTCGCACTCAATACACTTTGACTCAACGAATACGGTTTGTACGTCGCAGTTTAGGCAGCGCTCAGCTTCGATGAAGGCCGCATCTAGATCGAAACCAATTTCTGATTCAATTTTGCGGCTTGATAAGGCTTGTTCAACTGGCAGGTGCGCTGACGCTTGGCGATCGTCGTCGATTACATCGCTATCATAGGCCCATTGATGAATGCCCATTTTAGTGCTGACCAAGTTTGTGCCAGGCGCTGGACGCGCTTCGGTTACGGAGCTCCCATTTAGAAATAAATCAATCGAAATGGCTGCTTGATGGCCGTGTGCAACTGCGGTGATGATGTTTTCGGGGCCAAAGGCCGCGTCACCACCGAAAAAGACTTTTTGGTTGGTCGATTGAAATGATACTTTGTCGACAATCGGCATGTCCCAATCGCCGAACTCAATGCCAACATCGCGTTCAATCCATGGAAACGCGTTGTCTTGGCCAATTGCCATAATGGCATCGGTGCATTCTACGGTGGCAACTTCACCTGTTTCTTTAATGGTGCGCTTGCCGTTTTCATCGTAGCTTGATTCGACCACATTGAAGGTCATGGCAACTAGCTTGCCGTTTTCGACAATGAATTCTTTAGGACTGTGATTCGCAAGAATTGGAATGCCTTCAGCGAGAGTGTCGTCTTTCTCCCATGGCGATGCTTTCATCGCTTCATAGGTGGAGCGAACGGTAACGCTAACCTCATCACCACCAATCCGCTTGGCGGTGCGACAGCAGTCCATCGCGGTATTTCCCCCGCCGACGATCACTACTTTTTCGCCTATTTTATCGATATGCTCGAAGGCGACATTTTCTAACCAATTAATACCAAGATGAATATTGGCATCGGCTTCGTCACGCCCAGGGATTCTTAAATCTTTGGCTTTAGGTGCGCCAGTGCCGACAAATACGGCATCATAGCCTTTGTCGAGAATGCCCTTCATGCTTTCAACGCGGGTATTAAAGTGGCGAGTAACTCCCATATCTAATACGTAGTCGACCTCCTGATCGAGTACGGCTTCAGGTAATCGAAATGACGGGATTTGGCTGCGCATGAAACCGCCACCTTTAGGGTTCTCGTCATACAAATCAACTTCATACCCCAATGGCATTAGATCGCGAGCGACTGTGAGTGAGGCCGGCCCAGCACCGATTAGCGCGATTTTCTTGCCGTTCTTCTCAGTCGGAATTACCGGCATTCTCGCGTTAACATTGTCGTCGTCTTTATTGTCGGCGGCAACGCGTTTTAAGCGGCAAATGGCAACGGGTTCTTCGTCAACTCGGCCGCGTCGGCATGCCGGTTCGCAAGGGCGATCACAGGTTCTGCCCAACACGCCAGGAAATACATTTGATTCCCAGTTAACCATGTAGGCATCGCTGTAACGACGCTGACCAATTAATCTAATATATTCGGGAACGGGAGTGTGCGCGGGACACGCATATTGGCAATCGACTACTTTATGGAAGTATTCTGGATTGCTGATGTCGGTAGCTTTCATGGAGCTATTATGTCTCAGTTGATCTCAGTTTTTTGTCGTCATCATAGCGCTGCAAATTGTATGACCAATATGCATAACAAAGCGTTGATTGTCCGATGTTAGCACGCTGTTTTATGGGCGTATAGAAAATTTTTCGAGGTAATTTTTTAGCCATAATTATTTTCAAGGATTCAATGTTTGAAACCTGCCTCATCCATACCTAATAGCTTCGTATAACGCTAACTTACCACCAGTATTTACCCCACATCTGCGGGTTCGCCCAATTGTCTGCGTTTAGCCAATCGGGCGTTTTTTTATAGTCATTTATGTTGTATTTGAATAAACCCAATTCCTTCGATTTACCACCAACCTCAATGTGATAACTCGATACGCGGCTCAAAGCAAAACTAAATAGGTCGGTAAGGTGCCAGCTATCTGAATTTGCAGCGCTGCTCAGCGGCAGGCAAATACAATATTGCGGGCTCAAGACATCACGCAATCTTGAAAGCACTTGCATGCCTTTGTTTTTTTCGATGTGCTCAAATAGATCGACCACAATCGCCACATCAAATCGTTGGTCGAGCTCCCAAAGTGATTCTATCTCCAGGCTGGTGATATGTACTAGCTCACAGCTTTGGTTTAATAGTGCCTTTTGTTGAATATAATTATCGAGAAAGCCGGGCAGGCAATTACCGAGTAATAAGACTCGCTGCGCTTGAGACACATTTACCAGAGTTTCGATGTCGAAGAAGACGTCGTTTGGGTAGGTCATTTGAATTAGAGAAGATTTTCAACTAGATGATTTCTGGGGTCTATTGTAGTCAATTGACGGCAGGCGAGTGTGTTTTTTCTGTTTGCCCCAGATACGAGCTTATTTTTTGCAAGATAGCTGAATTTAACGTTGCTGAATTTGGTGTCATTAAGTAACCTTGATCATTGATTTTTTAACGCCATTTTTTGGCTAATTCGGACTAAAGTAATCCATGAACGACCATACTGAGCAGCAATCTCTCGCTGAGTTTGCTGAGCAAGCGTATTTGAATTATTCAATGTACGTGATTCTCGATCGAGCCCTGCCGTTTGTCGGCGATGGTTTGAAACCTGTGCAGCGGCGCATCGTATATGCTATGTCCGAATTGGGCTTACATAATGCCGCCAAGTATAAGAAATCGGCTCGTACAGTTGGTGACGTACTAGGTAAATTTCATCCCCATGGCGACAGTGCTTGCTACGAAGCCATGGTATTGATGGCTCAGCCTTTTAGTTACAGATACCCATTGGTGGACGGTCAAGGGAACTGGGGTTCAACTGACGACCCTAAATCGTTCGCGGCAATGCGTTACACCGAATCACGTTTAGCGCCCTATGCCCAAAGCTTATTGTCTGAACTAGGCCAGGGTACCAGTGATTGGCAGCCGAATTTCGATGGCACTATGAAGGAGCCTACCAACCTGCCTGCGAGACTACCGAATATTCTGTTAAATGGTGGTTCTGGCATCGCGGTTGGTATGGCGACCAGCATTCCCTCGCACAACGTTCGAGAAGTAGTCGATGCCTGCGTGCATCTACTAGAGAACCCCAAAGCCACTGTCGAAGATCTATGTGAATTTGTTCAAGGGCCGGATTTTGCGACCGAAGCTGAAATTATTACTCCAAAGGCTCAGCTGCTGGATATTTACAATACCGGCAATGGTTCGGTACGCCAGCGCGCGGTATATACGAAAGAAGACGGGAATATTGTTGTTACCGCGCTTCCATTTCAAGCATCAGGCTCTAAGGTTCTTGAGCAGATCGCCGCGCAAATGCAGGCCAAGAAGTTGCCAATGGTTAGCGATTTACGTGATGAGTCGGACCAAGATAATCCTATTCGTTTAATTATTGTGCCGCGATCAAATCGCGTTGATGTCGATGCGGTAATGGGGCATTTGTTCGCCACCACGGACCTGGAAAAAAGCTATGGCGTCAATATGAACATGATCGGCCTTGATGGTCGCCCGCATGTTTATAGTTTGCGCGACACGCTAAAAGAATGGTTGACCTTCCGTATTCAAACGGTGCGCCGTCGTTTGCAATATCGTTTTGATAAAGTTGTAGATCGTCTTCATATATTAGAAGGCTATTTGGCTGCTTTTCTAAATATCGATGAAGTGATTGCCATTATCCGCGCTGAAGATAAGCCAAAGCCAGTATTAATGGAGCGTTTTGATATTTCTGAGCGTCAGGCTGAAGCGATTCTTGAGTTGAAATTACGCCACTTGGCGAAGCTCGAAGAAATGAAGATTCGCGGTGAGCAGGAAGAGCTAGAAAAAGAGCGCGAGCGCCTAGAGTTATTGTTGAGTTCTGATGCCCGCTTGAAAACCCTGGTAAAAAAAGAGTTGCAGGCCGATGCTGAGGATTTTGGCGACGCTAGACGTTCGCCAATTGTTGAACGTTCGGCCGCCAAAGCAATTGATCAGAGCGAGCTTGTACCTAGTGAGTCGATCACGGCGGTTATTTCAACTCAAGGCTGGGTTCGCGCGGCTAAAGGGCATGAAATCAATCCAAGAGAGCTCAATTACAAGTCGGGAGATGGATATTTAAGTTCAGCGCGAGGTAAGTCGAATCAAATGTTGGTGGCCTTAGATTCGACTGGACGTACATACGCCGTGCCATCTCACAAGTTGCCTTCTGCGCGCGGTCAGGGTGAGCCTTTAACCAGTAGTGTAACGCCGCCGAGCGGCGCGAGCTTTAAAGCCGTGGTTATGGGGCCTGATAAAGATCAATATGTCATGCTCAGTGATGCGGGTTACGGCTTCTTGTGTTCAGTTGAAAACATGTTGACTAAAAACAAGAAAGGTAAGGCGACACTGAGCGTGCCTAAAGGCGCAGAAGCTCTGGCTCCGCTACAAATCAACAGTCTTGAACAAGACTATTTAGCGGTTGTGACAACGGCTGGTTATTTGACTATTTACCCAGTGACTGAGTTGCCAGAGTTAGCCAAAGGTAAAGGTGTTAAACTCATCAATGTGCCGAGTAAGCTTTTGGCTGATCGCGCTGAGTATGTTCTAGGAGCCACTACCTTTAAAAAAGGGCAGCATGTTTTGGTCCATGCCGGTAAGCGTTACTTGCGCTTGAAAGGCCAAGATTTAGATCATTACATGGGCGAGCGCGGCAAGCGCGGGCGTAAGCTACCGAAAGGCTTTCAGGCGGTAAAAGCAATTACTACTGAAAAAGCGTCGGCGACCCAGGAAGATATTTTAATTGATAGCTAAGCCGCTATCCCGGTTTTAATAATAGTCTTAACAATAGAGATTCTAGAATGAACAAGCTTCAACAACTCCGTGATATGACTGTCGTCGTTGCCGATACTGGCGACCTTTCAGCTATTGCAAAATACACTCCACAAGATGCGACAACTAATCCTTCATTACTCTTGAAAGTGGCTCAAGATGCGGACTATGCCGAGATCATTGATCGCGCCGTGGCGAAAGCTAATGGCGACTTGAGTGATGCCGTTGATAACTTTGGCGTTGATATCGGTTGTGAGATTTTAAAGATCATCCCCGGCCGCGTATCAACCGAAGTTGATGCGCGCTTATCGTTTGATACAAAGGCTACTGTAGATAAAGCCAAAAAACTGATTGCTCTTTATAAGGAGCGTGGTGTTGAGAAAGATCGAATTCTTATTAAAATTGCTTCTACGTGGGAAGGCATCAAGGCGGCTGAGCAATTAGAGAAAGAAGGCATTAACTGTAATCTGACTTTGCTCTTCAGCTTTGCCCAAGCGGTTGCTTGCGCCGAGGCTGGTGTGTTTTTGATTTCACCATTCGTTGGTCGAATTATGGACTGGTATAAGGCCAATGGAGGCCAGGAGAGCTATGAGCCCATGGAAGACCCTGGCGTGATCTCTGTAACTCGAATATATAACTATTATAAGCAGCACGGCTACAGCACCATTGTGATGGGAGCGAGTTTCCGTAACACTGGCGAAATTGAAGCCTTAGCGGGTTGTGATTATTTAACCATTGGTCCGAACTACCTAGAAGAGTTAGGCAATGACGAAGGCGTTCTAATTCAACACTTATCGCCTGAGAGCACCGGCGCTGCGCAAGCTAAAATGTCGCTAGATGAAAAGGCCTTCCGTTGGATGCAAAATGAAGATGCGATGGCGACCGAAAAGCTTGCCCAAGGGATTAGAGCTTTCGCGGTGGATCAGGTTAAATTGGAAGATCTAATCGCTCCCAAACTTTAGGTGCCTGAGACGCTAAATCTATGCTCAATAGTGCCTTTAATGTATATAAACTTACTAGGCACTATTGAGTGATTGTCAGGTATCTAAAAACCTGAGCTAAGGAAAGCTTCATTTTTCTAAATTCAGCCGAAAGCCTCTAATTTCAGATAGAGCTATATCGCCCGCAATTAATTCGGATTTAGAATAAAAATAGAGCGATATGTACTCAAAAATATCATCCTCATGAAATTACTTGTTTTGAAACACTGTTTTTCGCCGGAAATAGACAGAAGTTAACGAAATTGTCGCTATAAGTTGAGTTAATCTCTTGCTTAAGCTAAGTTTAATGTGGCCTAACTTAACAGTCTTGTTGGAAATACTTGTTGAACTTGCTTGGATGCACTGTTTGACAATGATTTCCCGATCACTGTTTTGCTAGTCTGACTCGTTCATTCTACTCATTATTGCCCCACGAAATAGAGAGTTTTTATCTGAACCAGTTCATTTAAAAATATAAAACTTTACAATTAGGAGATCGATCTTGAAGAAAACTAAATTAGTTAACTCTATTGCCTTAGCTGTTGGAGCCAGCTTAGCCGCTAGTTCAGCGCATGCACAACTAGAGGAAATTGTGGTTACGGCGACTAAGCGTGCTGAAAGTGCGCAAGACATTCCAGTTGCGATTCAGGCAATTGGTGCTGATGCTCTTGATGAGCTGGGAGTTACGACCTTTGACGAATATGTAAAATATCTTCCCAACGTAACTCAGCAGGGTCGTGGCCCTGGTCGTAGCGAAATCTATATTCGTGGTGTTGCCAGTGAGCAATCGAACAACACTGTATCGTCGGTTCAAGGCTCTGCACCAACAGTGGCTGTTTACCTTGACGAGCAACCTGCCTCATTTGGCGGTCGTAATCTTGATATTTATGCCGCTGACTTACAGCGCGTGGAAGTGCTGCCTGGCCCTCAAGGAACACTTTTCGGAGCAAGTTCACAAGCAGGCACAGTGCGTTTAATTACTAACAAGCCTTCGACCGAAGACTTTGATGCTGGCATCAAAGCCGGTTACAGCACTACATCAGGTGGTGATCCGAGCACGAATTTAGAGGCATCGATTAATGTGCCACTCTCTGACAAATTGGCTGTAAGAGCCGTCGTTTATTCGGATACGCAAGGCGGTTGGATTGATAACGCGCCAGCGACCTTAGGAACAAACGATGCCGAATCGGTACGTGTTTTTAATCGTAACCAAGCCTTCGCCGGTGTTTCTGCCAATGCAATTGTAACTGACACAAGCAATGGTGGCTTAGTCGAAGAGAACTGGAATGACGCTCAATACACCGGCGCTCGATTAGGTATTTCTTACAACATCAACGACGACTGGAGCGTATTGCTTCAGCACACTAGTCAAGATCTTGAAACCGAAGGTTCATTTGAATATCTCGCCGCAGGCGGTAACACCGATGAATCTCAATCGTTTTCGCCTGAGCGAAATGTTGATAACTTTGGTTTGACTTCATGGACTGTCAAAGGCCGTGTTGGCGCGTTAGATGTAATCTACGCAGGTGGTTTTTTAGATCGTGATGTGAACTCACTTCTTGATTACACTTTGTATAGCTTTACTGGCGGTTATCAAAACTACTATATCTCCACCAATGGCAGAGCAGGTTCGCAGGATACGATCTTTGACCTTCGTAAGCAGTACTTAGACACAACAAAGAGCCAACGTACAACTCACGAGCTGCGCTTTCAAGGTGAGGTGGGTGATAGATTTAATTTTACTGTTGGCGGATTCTTCGATGACGTTGAAACAAATTCTGAAGGTCAGTTCCAATACTTTGGCGCGATTGGCGCGGGTTTTAACCCAGCGACTCGCCCAGCTGGGCTGGCAGATGGTATCGGCAATGCTAATGCACGTCTAGCACCGACAGTTTTCGTAAATGACTTTACGCGCGACGAAGAGCAAGTCGCTATTTTCACTGACTTTACTTTCGAGGTGTCTGACACTATTAGCCTGAGCGCTGGTGCACGTTATTACGATCTAGACTTTGGTCTTCGTGGTGCAACGGGTGGCCAGTTTGGCGGTTGTCAAAATATTGGAGGTGACGTTAGTGGTTTGCCGTTAATTGGCCCTGGCCAGTTGCCCAGTGGCGCTTCTGCCATTGTTAGACCTGACGGCACTCTAGGTTGCACGGGTGGTTCAGGTAATAACGTAACAGCTCGACTTCAAGCGCTGGGCGGCCAAACGGCCGATTCAATTGCACAATTCTTCGGCGCGGGTGGTGCGGCTGCGCTACTTGCTGACGTCGCTGCGGGTACCTTGAGTATCGATGCGCTGGATGGAAGTGGTACATCAAATCAGTCTGATACATTGTTCCGATTCACCGCCGACTGGAAAGCGAGCGACAGCGTTTTGGTTTTCGCTACTGTATCTGAAGGTTTCCGACCACAAACGGTTAACCGTAATGCGGGTTCAGCCGCTTCAAATCAGAGTGGCCCTTTCCAAGGCTTCCGTGTACCAGCGGTGGTTGAGACGGACGAGCTAACTAACTTTGAAGTTGGTATTAAAGGTGATTTCTTGGGCGATCGCTTGCGTTTGAACGCAACGTATTTCAACTCTGAAATCGACAACCTTCAAGCGACTCGTTTTGATCCTGCGAATATCGGTATTTTAGTATTCCTCGAGAACGTAGGCGATGCCGAAGTGCAAGGTATCGATGCGGACTTCACCTGGGTTCCAACCGATAACTTAACCATTCAAGGTGCGGTTTCATTTGTTGATTCTGAGATCACGCGCTTAAACGGCGCACTAGAGGGTATTGCAGCGCCAGTTGGCAGCGAGCTACCGTTTACCGCTGATTTCTCGTTTAATGTACGCGGTCGATATGACTTCGAACTGAGTAATTTTGGTGCTGACGCATTTGTTCAGGCAGGTGTGGTTTACACTGGTGATAGCTTCGCAAACATCACGGCAGATGCTAACTTCATTGAAGACCAAACTCGCCGCATTTATGGGCGAGGTTCTGGTCTCCAAATTCAGCAATTAGCAGGCACTTTTGGATCGTCACCACAAGCAACTGCAATCCCTGGATCTTTCGGCACCGTTGATACCGCGGCAGGTGAGTTCTTCGGAGCAGGTCGTTATATTCAAGACTCCTATACGCTGTTTAATATGTCAGCAGGCGTCAAGAAAGATAATTGGGGTGCAGAGTTGTTTATCAATAACGTGTTTGATGAAGACGGTATCGTTAACATCAACACCTTTGATGGTACTCCGAAAGTTTCAGTGACGCGTCCGCGTACCATTGGTGTTCGGTTCCACTGGGATTACAACTAAAGTTTTTTACAACTAAGTTGTAGCTCTTATGTTGAGAAGCAGTATTTCGTGCTTCTCAACTAGGAAATGCTACTGATTAAAAGGCTGGCCTTCGGGTTGGCCTTTTTTAATTCTTTCGACCCTCAGCAGCGCATAGCTTGCATTGCCGCGATAACCGCCATTTTGCCTTTGTTATAGAGTGGTTTTTGTTAGTATGTCTTTATAAATCTTTTGTTTTCATAAGCTTTCCTAGAAAAAATAATATGTCGCAAACCAAGCACGATACCGTTATACAAAATGCCATGAATCTGGCTAAAGTTGGTGAGTTTCAGCAGTCTATTGATAGCTTAGAAAAACTTGGAGACGAATTAACAATTAACGCAGAAGCCGTCTATATAAAGGCGGTTTGTTTGCGTAAGTTAGAGCGTAATGTGGAGGCAGTTGATGCATTGCAGCAGGTCTTAGAGCTTGATCAAACGTATGTACGGGCACATCAAGAGTTAGGCCATATTTTTGTCAGTGAAGGGCGACTAAAACAAGCCGTTGAGGCGTATGAGCAGGCACTCGATCAAGATGCCGCGCTTATCGCTAGTTGGCGAGCACTGACCCAGCTTTATACGAAAACTGCGCAAACAGATAAGTTGTCCTATGCGCAACATCAGCTGGAGCAACTAGAGCAGCTTCATCCAGCGTTGCAAGCGGTTAAGAGTAATTTGAACCGAGGCAATTTAGAAACAGCTGATCAAATTTGTCGTAGCTATTTACAGCAAAATAAGCAGGATGTTGAGGGCATGCGCCTATTAGCTGCGATTGCTGTTGAGGTGAAAATTCTCGATGATGCAGAATTTATTTTAGAGAGTGCCGTGCAATTTGCACCAGATCATATTGGTGCTCGTTTTGATTACAGTAACGTGCTGTTGAAGCGTCAAAAATTTGGAGCTGCGCATAAGATTGCTCAAGAACTAGCCACACTGCGCCCGAATGAAACGCAATTTAGAGCCTTGCTTGCTTCGACCACTACCGGAGTTGGCGATACCGAGGCAGGTATCGAACTGTACCGAGAATTAATTGCCACAGACGAAGAATTACAGCAGTGCTATCTGTTGCTGGGTCATGCACAGAAAACTCAAGGTGATATTGATGGGGCGATCGAGTCTTATCACCGTTTAGCCGAGCAACAGCCCGATTTTGGAGATGCATTCTGGAGTTTGGCGAATACTAAAACATATCAATTTACCGACGAAGAAATAGCGCATTTAGAAGATTATCGTTTTCGCGAGAGCACCAGTGATATTGATAAAGTTCATTTTAACTTTGCCCTTGGTAAAGCATTAGAAGATCGTAAAGACTATGCGAGCGCGTTTAATGCATATCGAGAAGGCAACGACTTAAACAGAGCTTTACTGAAGTATCAATCAAGTGAGATCGTCAAACGAGTTGATGCTCAGCTCTCGCGCTGTAATGCG
Organism: uncultured Arenicella sp.; assembly: GCA_947499305.1. Classification (GTDB taxonomy): domain Bacteria; phylum Pseudomonadota; class Gammaproteobacteria; order Arenicellales; family Arenicellaceae; genus Arenicella. The sequence goes on from CANMNN010000005.1 coordinate 109,036, forward strand.
GCTTTATTTGAAGGTTTATCTGGCGCGGGTTGCGATGATCCGGCGCCAATATTTATTCTAGGTTTACCACGTTCAGGTTCCACTTTATTAGAGCAAGTGTTAGCTTCACACTCTAAAGTTGATGGCACACTCGAGCTGCCCAATGTGATGAGTCTCGTTCATCGTTTACAAGGTCGTGAGAAGGTACGAATTGATGAAGAAGCGCCGTATCCTAAGGTGCTTGGTGAGCTCGAAGTAGATTTTTACGAAAAATTTGGTCAGCAATATATTGACGATACTCGCGTTTTTAGAAAGAACGCGCCTTTTTTCATCGATAAAATGCCAAACAATTTTTTGCACGTTGGCCTAATTAAATTGATGCTGCCAAACGCCAAAGTAATTGATGCTCGCCGTCATCCAATGGCCTGTTGTTTTAGTAACTTTAAGCAGCTGTTTGCCGAAGGCCAAGAGTTTACCTACGGTCTGCGAGAAGTGGGCGAATACTATCAGCAATATTTGCGTGTCATGGACCATTGGGACCAGGTCTTGCCGGGCTTTGTATTAAGGGTTCAGCATGAAGATGTCGTTGACGATCTCGAGACACAGGTGCGCCGAATTCTCGACTTTTGCGGACTAGAATTTGAGCAATCGTGTTTAGAGTTTTATAAAACTGAGCGCAAGATTAGAACGCCAAGCTCAGAACAAGTTCGTCAGCCAATTTATAAAACAGGTTTGGAACAATGGCGCAATTTCGAGTCGTATTTAGATCCGCTCATCGAAGCCCTAGGGCCTGACGTTCTTACTCGATACCCTATATCTGAATGATCGTATCTCACGCACACCGTTTTATTTTTTTCGCGGTGCCAAAGACGGCTACTCATTCTATACGTCAGGTGTTGCGGCAATACAAAGGCGACGATGATTGGGAGCAGCAAATGTTGTTTGGCGAGCAAGTATTGCCAATCAGTTCAATTGCCGACATTGGACATGGTCATGTTAGCTATCAAGAAATTGCCCCGGTATTATCACCCGAGCAACTGGGGTACTTAAAACTGGCGTTTGTGCGAAACCCATTCGATCGTTTTGTCTCGGCTTGTGCTTTTTTGAATCGAGGCAATTCTCAGTTTAGCGACCGCGCGACTGAATGGATGAAGGTGGCATTAACGCGCTCGCAATTTCGTCAACGCGTGTTGATTCGCCCTCAAACTCATCAGTTATGTAAGGCTAATGGTCAGCTTGCTATGGACTTCATCGGGCGTTATGAGACCTTGCAATCATCGCTCGATACGCTAATGACAAAGCTTGGGCTTCCCAGCGCTAAACTCGACGTTCGCAATGCCTCTAAACATGGCCATTATCAAGACTATCTAGATTCTGACTTACGTGAGCAGCTGAGTGAATTCTATGCTCAAGATTTGAGTCTGTTTGATTATCAGTTTTAGAAATCTTGAGCTGGACGCGCAACACTATTTAGTCGAAAAAGCGTGAGGTATGTTCAGCGTTCAGAGCAGCTCTAAGTATGCGTTGCATGATGATGGGGTTGATGCCAACGTTGTTGCTCGACGTCACAAGAGCGCGGGGGTTAGGGCGCAAGTTTGCTACTGTTCGATTAAGAAGCTTTCGATAGAGTTCTGTACCGGATGCCCGATAGCCGTGTAATGAATATACTTCGCGCCAGTCTTTAGCCAGGTCTCTTAGTAGGCCCTTATACTCCAAGACCAATGCAGGGTTGTTGTCTGGGTTGTTGGCAACATCAGTGATCAATTCATTGGCAATTGCCTCGAGCTCGCCTGGCGCCATTACAGGGGCAACATTAAAGCGCTCGGTTTTGATCAATACTTTTTTGTTTTCTTGATAGCTCAAGTAATCTACTTGTTGTTCGAAATCGCCGTCATAGCCCCTTGATTCATCAACGGCCAACCGTTCGACCAAACGCCAAAACCGTGAAGAGCCCGCGGTGTCAATAACCAAATGAGTGCGATCAAAGTCGGCATCATTGACAACTTTATGCAGCCGCCAAGAGTCAAATATCCAACACTCTCCTTCGCGCATATTCACCTGATCATCGCCACAATAGAAGGTAACTCTTGGGTCGGTAACAATCGGTATGTGAATACGAACTCGATGATACCAATGGTAGTTGAAATCCACATGTGGTGTGACTTCAGCGCCAGCAGCGAGTTTCATCAATCGAGAGCGCGCTATCACTTCATCCAAGTGTGACATTATTTGTTGAATGTATTCGCAACGATCGAGATGAGGAGTGCTAATCATCTCTCCGGAGAAGTCGTCGTTGTCATCTCCGTTCAATGATACCAAAGGGATTGCTGAATTACCTTGAATGCGATTTGGATGAGACATCCAAATCGCATTATCAAACTGAGCCAGTTCTAATTGTAAACGCTCTACGTCGAAACGAAAGGGTAGGCGAACAAATGGTTTGACGAGTTCCACGATTAAACTGTCTTGACGGTCTACGCCTGTTCGTCATCCCAAGAGCCGCGGCGGCTCCATGGATCATGCTCGGGGAATTCATCCAGATCAATTTCAGGGTCGGGTACCGATGATTGTCTATTCAAATCATATCGAGCTGTTTTATAGATCGATATGCAGAGCATTAGTGAAATTAAAATTAGCGGAGCGCCTGCGACAATACTGGCTGTTTGGAGCGTTTGTAGGTCGCCTAAGAACAATAAAGTAATCGGTAAAAAGCTCAGCGCGCCAGCCCAGAATAGTCGATTCCAGCGCATTGGTTCGTCGTCAACTTCAGTCTGTACAACCGAGGCTAAGATGTAGGAAATTGAATCAAAGGTGGTGGCCAAAAATACGATTGCCAACACAGTGTAGAGTGCGATTACAATCGTGCTGAACGGGAGACTGCCAAGTATTGCGAACACAGCCGCTGATTGAGACTCGGTGTTTAGAATATTAACGACGTCTAGGGTTCCTGTCAGTTGTAGATTAAGACCATAGTTTCCGAGAATCATAAAGAATAGCGCGCAACCAAAAGAGCCGTAGAATAAAGAGCCGATAATCATGTTTGCCATGGTGCGCCCGTAAGATATGCGAGCAATAAATAGGCCGATGGTTGGCGCGAAAGCGAGCCACCAAGCCCAATAGAAGATGGTCCAATCCTGAGGAAATTGCGTGTCGGCATAACCATTTAAACCACCGAATGGTTCGAGGTAAGTAGACATCGAAAAGAAGTTTTCAAAAACGGTGCTTACTGATGAGAGTGACGTTTCGGCAATAAATGTTGTTGGCCCAACAACAACTACAAATACCAGTAAGATCAGGGCTAAGAATAGATTGAAGTTCGACAGGCTCTGAATGCCTTTTTTAATGCCGGAATACGCGCTAGCTCCGAAAATCGCCGTGGCCAAAAGCAATACTAAAATTTGCATCGTGATATTTTTTTCAAAACCAAACAATTGGTGCAGACCTTCGTTTAGCAATGGTGCGCCTAGCCCCAGCGTTGTCGCGCCCCCGCCCAACATGCCAAACACAAATAGTACGTCGATCAGCTTGCCCCAAAATCCACGTACGTTTTTATTGCCGATCAGCGGCGCAACGGCTTCAGATAATTTTAGTTTTCGGTTCTTGCGCACATGGTAAAAGTACGCGATTGGTAGGGCTGGAATCAGATAAATTGACCAAGCTACAGGGCCCCAATGAAAAATGCCATAAGCGGATGCCCATTTAGCAGCTTCGGCTGTGCCGCCTTCGAGTAAGAATGGCGGCGCTTGATAGTAATAGGCCCATTCAATTGGCGCCCAAACCATTATGCCAACCCCGATGCCAGCGCAAAAAAGCATCGACGCCCACGACGAGGTTTTGAACTCAGGTTCAGAGCCCGGATCGCCAAGTTTGATTCGGCCGATATCGCTAAACGAGATGTACAACATGAATATGAAGCCGCCGAGACCGAGCATCAAATAGGTGACGCCAAAACTTTCAACAACAAAATTTCGAGCGAGACCTACATATTCCTTACCTTGGTCTGGCCAAATTATTAACGGAATTGTGACCAACAGCAAGAGTGCAAGTGAGCCTAAGAAAGTAGGCTTATCAATCAACCTGATCGACTCCTTCATATTAATAATTCTCCAATGTTGTTGTTTTTGTTATTGTTGCTTTCGTCGATCTAGCATTCTTATTCGGCTGTTAAGCTCATTATGCTCAATATAATAACCGCGCAGATGACGCGAACCTGAATTCGGGTCAAAAGCGGTTCGGCCATGCAGTACTCGTTGATTATCAAAAATTACCATTTCGCCGTTTTGTAACTCGTAATGGATATTGTAGCTTGCGCCGCGAATTCGCTTCATCAGCTCTTGATACGCCGCATAGAAGGTGTATAAATCACTTGCGCTAAAATCTGGTATATCCGCCAAATGCGCATTGAAGGTTAGAGTGTTAAATTCACCGTTGCGTGTTAAACCAATTACCGGTCGATGATAGCGCACATCGTCTTTATCATCTAAGAAATGCCAAGGCACCGGTAGTTCGCATAAGGTTTGGTAATACTCTGGACAATCGCACTGAAAGTCTTCAACGATCGCTAGAGCGTCGGCAAATACAGAGCTTCCGCCTATTGCGTCGTTTCGATAGCAATGCAAAAACTGATTACCGGGTACGAATTCTTGATTTGATAAATCTGTGTGCAGGGGTAAGGCTAGTGAGGTGTAGGCTAGGTTGTTGGGCTTTGGCTTACTTTTAACCTCGAAAACAACTCCGTAATTGGATTCGCGTTTAAAGCCAATTAAATCACCGAATAATTCGCCAGCCTTCGGGTCATCATCGAGATTGTTAATTAATATGATGCCTGTCTGTTTAAGTGTAGTAAGTGCCTCGAGTAAGCTATCTTGGGATTTATGGCACTGTTTAGCATCGAAGCTCGGCAAACTATTCATTTCTTTAGCGGCCCAACTCTTGCGCCCGATTGCTGCGGCATCGTAGCGAGGTTGTCCTGGTCGATGGGCAAAAAGCCACTTTGCCGAGTAAATTGATTTTAACTCTTTATCTGGCCAGTCAACTTTCAGTAAAGATTGTTCGGGTGTGTCGCTAAGTTCTAAAGAATAGTCGAGTGGGCGTATATCTAGCTTAATGGAGGTTAGGTCAAATACACGTTCGCCTGTATGAGGGTGCAATTCATCTTGATCATTGTCACGCAGCCATATAAACGGTAGTTCTGAAGTAGAGCCGTCATCCCAGGTAACGAAGAAGGCGCGTTGTTTGGCTTGTATTTTGCTGAAATTCATCGTTGCCCCCTCGTGATTCCTAGTCGTTGCGCTGGTTTTGGTATTGCTAAATTCATTTTGACTTAAAGTACCATTCGTCGCAATGGTCGAGCTGTGAATCGGCGACTTATCAACCTCTTTTGGTCGCTTTGAAGTAATTTTAGAACGCTTTTAGTCGCAGGCATGGTCGCGGTCCTGAATAGAAATTGCTAGCCTTAGCTTAGTATTTAATAGCCTGTCTTAGCTCGCTCGCGAGATTATCCTTTATGAACTTTGATTACATTATTGTTGGCGCCGGGTCGGCCGGTTGTGTGTTAGCCAATCGCTTGAGTGAAGATTCAAGCAAGCAAGTACTTTTACTAGAAGCTGGTGGTAAAGACCCGTTTTGGGAGTGGCAAATACACATGCCGGCGGCACTTGCTTACCCCATGAACGGCACGCGCTATAATTGGGACTACCATACAGAGCCGGAGCCCTATCTAGGTGGGCGCGTGATGCATTGCCCTAGAGGTAAGGTGTTTGGTGGCTCTTCATCGATTAATGGTATGTGCTATATACGCGGGAACGCCTTAGATTACGATCGCTGGGCGCAAGAGGACGAATCCCTGAGCCATTGGAGTTATAAACATTGTCTACCGTATTTTCGTAAGGCGGGTAATAGGAATATAGGTGCAGATGATTATCATGGTGATGCTGGCCCACTAAGTATTACTAAGGGGGGCAGTGACAACCCCTTATTCAAGGCTTGGACTGATGCTGGGCAACAAGCTGGTTACCCGTATACCGAAGACATGAATGGCTACCAGCAAGAAGGCTTCGGGCCGATGGACCGCACCACTAAAAATGGAACTAGAGGCTCTACCGCGGTGGGCTATTTGCGCCCCGCTATGAAGCGCTCAAACTTGACGGTAATAAAGCGAGCGCACGCTAAACGTTTGATCCTACAAGGGAAGTCAGTAACCGGTGTTGAGTATGTGAGGCGTGGTAAATCACATCAAGTGTTCGCCGAAACCGAAGTGATTCTTTCTGGCGGCCCAATCAATAACCCACAGTTGTTAATGTTGTCGGGTATCGGCCCTGCGGCGCAAATCAAGGAACATGGTATCGAGTTGCAACATGAATTGCCGGGCGTTGGAGAGAACCTACAAGACCATTTGGAAATCTATTTGCAGATGGAATGTACGCAGCCGGTCTCACTGTTCAAGTATTATAATCTATTAGGAAAAGCGCTTACTGGTGCTCAATGGTTGTTTACACGTACGGGTTTAGGCGCTACGAATCATTTTGAGGCTGGTGGATTTATTCGCAGTAAAAAAGGCGTGAAACATCCAGATTTACAATATCATTTCTTTCCGATGGCGGTTCGTTACGATGGTCAAAGCCCCAATGGTGGGCATGGTTTTCAAGCCCACGTGGGGTCGATGCGTTCGCAAAGTAAAGGTTGGGTTCGTTTGGGTTCAGCTGATTACCGAGATAAGCCAAAAGTACAGTTCAACTATATGTCTAAGGCAGAAGACTGGGAGGAGTTTCGTGCAGCCGTGCGTTTAACGCGTGAAATTTTCGAGCAAGAGGCCTTCAAGCCATTTGCAGGCGAAGAGCTATCACCCGGAGCCCACGTGCAAAGTGACGAACAACTTGACGCCTATTTAAAGGATGCCGTTGAATCGGCGTACCATCCCTCGTGCACCTGTAAGATGGGCAGTGATGATATGTCGGTAGTCGATGGCGATTGTAAGGTTCGAGGCCTTGAGGGTTTACGTATTGTGGATTCGTCGATTATGCCGTCAATAGTAAGCGGTAACTTGAATGCTCCCACCGTGATGATTGCCGAGAAGGCCGCCGATATCATCAAAGGCGGTGATATTTTGCCAGCGAGTGATGCGCCAGTTTATGTTGCTAAAAATTATCAGGAGAGCCAGCGTTAAACTGGCTAGATAACGAAATTTTGGGTTCGGCAAACAGCCTCAATTCTGATCGAGATTGATATTTACTCCTAACAAACTATGCATATCAGCGAAAATAATCGTTAAGCTTAAGTGAATAGCTCTCTCTATCGTCGTTCAGTATTGATGATCATCATTGGCGGTGTGCTGATGAGTTTGCTTGGAATTGGTATGCGAGTTATGGATGAGCCCGAAAGCTTTCGCATTCTCTTTTATCGATCCTTAGCGCAATGTTTGTTTCTATGTTGTGTGGTGGTTTACATGCATGGTCGCAATAGCGTTGCTCAGTTTACCAGCATGGGAAGTAAGGGCCTATTGGCGGCTTGTTTGATCGCCAGCGCAGGGCTTTTTATGGTCACGTCTTTGGCCAACACTACTGTCGCCAATGCGGTGTTTATCATTTCGCTAGCGCCGCTTTGTAGCGCCTTCCTGGGAATGCTGTTCCTCAACGAAAGGGTTTCTCGGCGTACATGGCTCGCGATGAGCATTGCCTTAATTGGCATCGCCCTTATTTTCGGCGACGGGCTCTCGAGCGGAGGCCTGTTTGGTATGTTCTTGGCATTTATGATGATGTTCTGTTACTCGAGCGCCATTATCACTATCCGTTCGCAAGTAAACTCTGGGAGCAGAGGAGATGTTAATGGCGCCGCAAACATAGTTGCGGTATGTGCGCTAAACGCTTTTATCCTGATGTTGGCAGTATCACCATTTGTGCCCGATTTTGCCTTGAGTACCAAAGACTTGCTGATCTGTCTATTTCTAGGCGTATTTCAAATTGGCCTAGGTATGGTTTTAGTGACTGTCTCATCACAATATGTGCCTGCCGCGCAAGTCTCTCTATTAGCCTTGCTCGAAGTTATTTTAAGCCCAATTTGGGTGTGGATAGGCGTAGGAGAAGTACCCTCGACCTATGCTTTAGTAGGTGGCGCGATTGTTTTGTGCGGGGTTATTTTGCAGGCGCTGAATCGAGACGCTGCTAGCGAGTCAACTACATAAGTCTCGGCGATTAGCACGGCTTTAGTAAAGCCGAGGGATGTCACCGAGATTGGCATAAATGGTTTTCAGTTGAGTGTAATATTCAATCGACTGTAAGCCATTCTCTCGACCGATGCCCGATTGCTTATAGCCGCCAAACGGTATTTCGGCGGGAGTAACATTGTATTCGTTAATCCAAACAATGCCTGCTTGAATCTTGTTGGCGACGCGGTGAGCGCGACTAAAATCTTGGGTGAATACAGCCCCCGATAAACCGAAGTCAGTGCTATTAGCGCGTTCAATTACAGAGTTTTCGTCGGTAAAAGACATTATAGAAAGCAGTGGTCCGAATACTTCCTCTTCAACAAATTCCATATCATCAGTGCAGTCGGCAAAGATCGCCGGTGAGACATAGTAGCCGCCATCCAAACTTGGATCCGTCAACGTGTCGCCTCCGCAAACGTGCCTTGCCTTACTGTCTTTGGCAATTTGCATATAGCTCTTCACTTTCTCAAAATGCTCAGCGGTAACCAATGGCCCCATGTCGGTAGACTCATCAAATGGGTCACCAATTTTCATGCCATTGGCACGCTCGGCTAGGCGTTCGATCAAGTTCTCATAAATATCTTGGTGTGCAAACACTCGCGTGCCGTTGGAGCAAATTTGACCGGTAGAATAGAAGTTGGCGGCCAAAATGCCATTAATTGCATTGTCGATATCGGCATCATCAAACACTATTATTGGCGACTTTCCGCCAAGTTCTAGCGTGACCTTTTTCAAATCTCTTGCACTATGTGCCATCACCACTTTGCCAGTGTCTACCGAGCCAGTGAGTGTGACCTTTGATACGTCTTTATGACTGATCAGTGCCGCTCCCGTTTCGCGTGCGCCTTGAATTACATTGAAAACACCATCGGGCAAGCCTGCTTCTTTGTAGATTTCGGCAAGCTTTAGAGCAGTTAATGGTGTTTGCTCAGCCGGTTTAAATACCATGGTATTTCCGCAAGCTAATGCTGGGCCTGACTTCCACATCGCAATTTGGATAGGGTAGTTCCAAGCGCCAATGCCAGCACAAACGCCAATAGGTTCACGGCGTATGGTCGCGAAGGCATCGGGTGGTAAGTCAATGTGCTGGCCATGTAAAGTTTGCGCCACACCGGCATAGTATTCCATGACTTCACAGCCAGAGATAATGTCTACGCAACTAGTTTCGGCAATGGCTTTCCCAGTGTCGAGGGTCTCGAGTTCGGCGAGTTCTTGGTTTCGTTCGCGGGCAATTTGAGCAGCTCGGCGAATTATATTTCCGCGCTCAGCCGCGGGCATACGAGACCATGTTTCAAACGCTTTTTTGGCTGCACTAACAGCCGTATCTACTTCATCTTGGCCCGCAATTTCGACATCACAAATCTTGTTGCCACTGCCAGGGAAGTGTGTGGCGAATGTGTCGCCTGATTGATTTTCGAGATATGCGCCATCAATGAAGCTGCGCTGACGTTCGAGGGTGCTTTTGGCGTGATAAAAAGGTTTGGCGTTCATGAGTCTTACTCAATTAAGAATGAAAGGGTACAGAGAATAATTATCCTCTGTTGTCTTTTTCAGCGGCTTGCTGAACGGCTTGTGAATACTGTTTTGGGTCGAGAAACATTAATCTTATAGTAGAAAGGCCCGGGCCGAGATGCCGAAATGCCACCACCAAAATATTAAATTGCCCGTCTTTGTCTTTGATAATTCCAGGGATATTGAATAGAACTTCACCTTTATCGCTGCGCATTGCATTAAGCGGTGCATCGGCGTCAAGCCGCTCTTGGATCCCAACCATAGTCATTGCCAGGGATTTTCGAAATTTACTGAAATTGAGCTTGCCAACATAAAGTGAGCTGTCTAATGAAAGTTCACAATAGACATCTCCGGAATCGCCAGTGTCGATTTTCATAAACGGGCAAGGTTCGCCGTCCATAATAGTCTTGAACATTTGCTTAGCGTTGTCACGGGACTCGCCAAAAAAATGGTAGTCCAAATTTCGATTTATAGCCGCCAGTAGCAGTTTGGGTGGGAGTGAGACTTCTTGGTTCATGACAGTTGGTTCTTAATGTTCAGGGCTGTTTCAGGTTCAGGGCTTTTTTCAGGTTCAGGACTGTTTATCTTTGTAAATGATGATTGATACGCCAATAGTAAAGCACACCGTGTGCACTTAGCCAGATTTGTTTTTTACTAATGACAAGATCAATGAAACTAATATTAAGGCCATGACGAACGAGAATGGCAATGCGCCGATAATCATCGCTGAACGTAAAGACGGCATGCCTCCAGCATAGAGAAGTGCAGCGATAACCGATGAAAATAACCCTGCCCAAACCACAATATGTTTTGCAGAGTTATCGGTTTTTTTGCCTTCAGAGGCAAGGTTAGTGACGACTAGAATTGCAGAATCAACTGACGTAACCAAATACGTTAACAGCAGTACGACGATAACTACCGACATGCCGGTGGCTAAGCTCGGTGATAGGATCAAATTAATTGTTTGATAAAGCTGTGCCGAAATATCTGCCCTCAGGATGCTGCCGTTCGCGGCTCCGCTAAGCTCAAGCTCCAGCGCGGTGCCGCCGATTAATGCAAACCAGGTTAAACAGGTTAATGATGGTACGACCATCGCACCTAAGACGTATTCGCGGATGCTTCGGCCTTTTGATACTCGTGCTAGGAAGAGTCCAACAAAAGGTGCAAATGCGATCCACCAAGCCCAATAAAAGAGTGTCCAGTCAGCCTGCCACTTTGCCAGCTCTGGTGCTTGATCAGTATTCCAAATGGTGAACGACATACTGAAGAGATTGAATAGGTAATCCCATATTGCCCAACCAAAGGCGCTGGCGGCAAAACTAAAAGCGCCAAAGAAAACAAAAAATAACAATAAGAATGCAGTCAAGCCCATGTTTATATTCGATAGCCACTTAATGCCACGGCTCACGCCTGAAAGAGCCGAGATGGTGGACGCGATAATAACTACTCCAAGGGCAATTAGTTGAGCAGTAAGTGTGGGGGCACCAGCGTCGTTGAGAATCCAGTTCGCTCCAGTAATATTGAATACGCCAGAAGCAAATTGCGATACCCCGAAGCCGATTGTCACCGCTACACCAATAACGGTTGCCACAATCGCGATGATATCGACTACGTTGCCGAGTAAGCCATCGACACTATTGCCCAGAATAGGCCGTAATGCGGACCTAAGTGTCAGTGGTTGCCCTTTATGGTAGCTAAAGTAGGCCAAAGAAATGCCGAGAACCGCGTAGATTCCCCAAGGTGTTAAGGCCCAATGAAATAAGCCCCATTTGTATGCGTTTCGAACATTGCCCTGAGATTCGGGTTCAGCCAGGCCGGCAAGCGTTTCGGGGTTAGTTGAAAAGTGAAAAATAGGTTCAGCGGTTGAGTATGTCAGCATTCCAATTCCGACACCGGCCCCGAACATCATGGCGAACCACGAAAAACGTGAAAACTCGGGTGCCTCACTATTTTTTGATAATCTAATTCGTCCGCTGGCTGGAATTAAGGCGATGACTAGCATGCTCAACATAAAGACGGCTGCGCTGAGCATGTACCAACTTCCGAAGTTTGCGATTGTCCAACTCTGGATTGTGCTTAGGCTTTGGCTTGCTTGTTCTGGCTTGCTACTCGCCCAAACGACTAAAGCGATGACCAACAACTTGGGAACTTGCGCGACAGTGCGATTGTATCCGTGGTAGAAACCGAGCTTTGTCACACCATTGCCTGTGTTATTCATAGTTTTAAAAAATTGTTATTGTTTTGTTCTAGCATAGACGATTTGTTCAACTTTTAAAGTTGACTAGCTACGATTTGACGGAACAAGTTAGACAGCCCTGAGCGCATAACAGCCCTGAGCGTATAACAGCCCTGAGCCGACAAAGTCGAACGTCATAAAAAAAGCCGAGCTGCTGTGTGCAACTCGGCTTTTCGGTAAAACTTGAAAAGTAGGTCGTTTATACGATCGCTTTCATATCTTTCATGTAGCCACGCAGCTTTTGACCAACAACTTCAACTGGGTGCTCACGTAATGCTTTGTTTACTTCAACTAGGCGAGTGTTATCAACACCAGCATCCGCAAGGTCAAGGCCTTTGCCGATTACGTCAGCTTTAATGTTAGGCATGAACTTCTCAGCAAGAAGAGGACGAGCTGCTTGATCGAACAAGTAGCAACCATATTCAGCTGTATCTGAAATAACGACGTTCATTTCGTAAAGCTTCTTGCGCGCGATGGTGTTTGCGATAAGCGGCGTTTCATGCAGCGACTCGTAGTAAGCTGAATCTTCGATAATACCAGCGTCAACCATGGTTTCGAAAGCAAGCTCAACACCTGCGCGTACGAACGCTACCAGTAAGATGCCTTTATCGAAGTACTCTTGCTCAGAGATTTCGTCAGAAGTAATTTCTTGCTTCTCGAAGTTAGTCTCCGCTGTTTCAGCGCGCCATTTGTGAAGGTTTACATCGTCGGCATCCCAATCAGCCATCATAGTGCTTGAAAATTCACCTGAGATGATGTCGTCTTGGTGCTTTTGGAATAATGGGCGAAGTAAATCTTTCAACTCTTCGGACAGGTCAAACGCTTTGATCTTGGCTGGGTTGCTTAAGCGGTCCATCATGTTGGTTACGCCACCGTGCTTTAGAGCTTCGGTAACCGTTTCCCAACCGTATTGGATTAGCTTTGCCGCGTAGCCAGGCTCAACGCCTTCTTCCACCATTTTGTCGAAGCCAAGAACCGCACCAGTTTGAAGCACGCCGCAAAGAATTGTTTGCTCGCCCATCAAATCTGATTTTACTTCTGCGATTGGAGATGACTCCAAGACGCCAGCACGATGACCGCCTGTGCCTACAGCTAGTGCTTTGGCTATTTCAAGGCCGTCGCCATTCGGGTCGTTTTCACGGTGAACCGCGATCAAGGTTGGTACACCAAAGCCACGGACGAATTCGTGACGTACCTCAGAGCCTGGGCATTTCGGGCACATCATCACTACTGTGATGTCTTTGTTGATTTGCATACCTTCTTCAACCAAATTGAAGCCATGAGCATAATCAAGGACTGAGCCAGCTTTCATTAACGGCATAACCGCTTTAACAACCGGGCTGTGTTGCTTATCAGGAGTCAGGTTCATGACGATGTCGGCAGTAGGAATCAATTCTTCATAGGTTCCGACGGTAAAACCATTGTCCACCGCATTTTGGTAAGACTGACGCTTTTCAGCAATAGCTTCAGGGCGAAGTGCATAGCTTACATCTAGGCCTGAGTCTTTCAAGCACAAGCCTTGGTTCAAACCTTGAGCGCCACAACCGATGATGACGATCTTCTTATCGCGGATATATTCCACGCCATTATCGAATTCGTTACGGTCCATAAAACGGCATTTGCCGAGCTCTTCTAACTGCACTCGCAATGGCAGCGTATTAAAATAATTGATGCGCACAAGGCACTCCTGATAGTGGTTCCAGAAATAGGAGCGATATAATAATCGAACTTTCTGCGGAAACCTAATGCATACGGCGAATTATCGTGATTTTTCAGGCTTTTTTGACTGTTTTTGGTCTCTGCGATTGTTGAACTATACACGCGCTCTCGGCAAGCTGTATCGTGGGGCTACACGACCTATTGCGACAAGAAAAACGATGGTGAATGTAAGCTTAGCGGAATTTGTAGTTGCGCCATTGTGTAGTTGCGCCATTGCCTCCTCTACTCGATCTTAACTCAGCTCAATAATCATGGCTTTGGAAATGTGTACCTATAATAAGAACAGACACGACTGCGTTTGATGTCTGTATGGTCTGCGCTCGATCTCTTCTTAGTGCTGTAATCGGCGCGCTGCAATCGGCCAGCTAACTGCATGGAATAAGGTGCCACTATTGATTTCAATGCTCGTGCATTTTTCGAGTTACATGGCAGGGTTTGGTGCTATTATCGATTTAGGTCAGTTATGTCGAACGAATTTGGCTGCTACCTAAAAGAATAATAAATGCGGTTATCACCCGCTGTTTTACAAGGCTTTGATTAAAGCCAGTGTTGCTAAATTTACGCTGTCTAATACAGGTCCGAGCTGTGGCTTAGATAACGTTTGAGGATATTTAGAATGCCAGAAATAAGAGCGGTTAATTCCAAGCCTACGCGATATGGATTTTTACTACTGCCTAATTATTCTATGATCGCGCTGAGTTCAGCGGTAGAAGTGTTGCGAATGGCGAATCAACTTGGCCGTCAAGAGCACTTTCAGTGGCCCACCTATACTCTCGATGGTAACTCTGTGCTGGCCAGTAATGGCTTTGAAATATCCCCTGGTAAAAAGCTTGAAGATGCTGGCCATCTTGATGTGCTATTTGTTTGCAGCGGCATGCGTGTGCAAGAGCAGTGGAACGATCAAGTCAGCCGATTGCTGCATAAATTCAAATCTCGTAAAACGATTTTAGGGGGGCTGTGCACTGGCACTTATATTCTTGCGCGAGCTGGCTTGTTAGACGGTTACCGAGCGACGATTCATTGGGAAAATATAGCTAGTTTGCGAGAAATGACCCCCGAAGTCATTACCACCGAAGAGCTTTTCGAACTAGACCGGGATCGTTATACCGCCGCTGGTGGAACTGCCCCTTTAGATATGATGCTGCAGTTAGTAAAGAAACGTCATGGCAACCAATTGGCAGTGTCAATTTCAGAACAGTTTATGTGTGACCGAATGCGCGGCGCCTATGATAAACAACGTATCCCACTGAGGCTAATAGTAGGTACCGACCAGCCCAAGTTAACGGAAGCGGTCGCCTTGATGGAAGCCAATTTGGAAGAGCTTATCGCCCTTGACGATTTAGCGTCTTTGGTAGGGATTTCTCGGCGCCAATTAGAACGACTGTTTAATAAGTATTTAGATTGCGTGCCACGCCGATACTATTTGGATTTGCGTCTAAAAAAAGCCCGTCAACTATTGCTTCAAACTGATAAGTCGATAGCAGAAGTAGCAATTGCTTGCGGCTTTGTTTCTGCTCCGCATTTCAGTAAATCTTACCGCGACCGCTACAATGTCTCACCTAGAGATGAAAGGCAGCTGCGCCGCGATAAGCTTTCTTAATTGAAGTATATCAATAGATAAATCCTCACCTGAAAGCACTCAGAACTAGTTGAGTGCTGGAGAGCTTGAGTTCTCAAAGAGGGTAACAGATTGTCGAATGATTTCGTTCATACGGTCCTGACTTTCTCGGTTGATACAGTGCATTGCTTCTTCAAAATGGGTCACAGAGCAGTTGGTTAGTGATGCACAAAACTCAGTCGCGATATCCGTTCTAACTAAGCGATCATCGCCCGCGGTAAACACTTTTACCGGTTGCGTTAGTGCTTTCATAAACTCAGGGTCGAGCAATTTTTGAGTCGAGCTTGTAGTTTCTTTTAACCATTTAATGGTGACGCCGCGAGTGCGTAAGCTTTCATCTAAGGCAAACATCGCGCTCTGCAATTGTGCGGTTTCGGGGTTAGAGTTACAACCATTTGCTTCTCCAAAAACCAGAGGTAGAGGCGGCCATTGAGCGCTTCCTGGGGCATACATCTCGCCTAGGCCGATGGCGTTTAGGGTGTGCGCGATGTTGCTTAGTGTCGAGTGACTCATGTCACCGCTGTTGATTTGAATCATTGGGACGACTAGCGCGAAGGCGTTTACATCGACACCTTGTTCGGCCGCCATTCGCATTGTGATGTGGGCACCTTTAGAAATTGAGAAAAAGAATAAGGGCTCCCCGTCTCGCTTTACTTTGCGAGCAAATTTGGCAACGTCGCTGGCTAGTATCGAAAAGTCTTCTACGTAACCTTTTTCTGGGTTACTTAGTGGTCGGTATGACTTGCCTTGGCCACGATACTCAATCGCTGCCACCCTAAAGCCAGAACGATTAAGTTGCGTAATGGTTTCCATTGACATTTCTATCGTACCCGTAAAACCAGGGACAAACACGATTGTCCCCTTGGCATTAGGGGCATCTACTGAGCCAGTTCTGAGGCTTACACCTTGTTCAGGTGTAAACGTTTCGAACGCCCAGCCTGATGGCGGAGGAGTTACTTTACCCGCGAGATACTCGGAGGCTTGTTCGCGTTGCTTAGCGCTTATCTTGGTGTATTCATGCGATTCAAATTTTACGGCTATGAAAGTAATGAACCAGGCTAGGACGACCAAAGCCAGAATGGCCTGAGCGCTGCGTTTTATAAATGTGATCATGAATCGGGCCTATTCTTCTATTGTGCTTATAATCATTGTTTAACTTCACGATGGGCTCAGGTGTTAAGTACGTGGTTTGGAGCATTAACTGCTTGATAAATTTCAATTTCGCGCTTTTGGATAGTTTGTTGTAAGCTTAAGATTATCGTCGACACTATGTTCGATATTGGACATACGCGTTTTCCCTACAATTTTAACCGAGACAGAGATTATGACTAGAAAATTATTATTGTTAGCACTACTATTTTCACCTTCGATGAGCGTATTGGCGCAAGAGGCGAAACCAGTGAATTTTCCCAGACCTAACGAGCTGCCGAGCATTATCAATGCTACAGAGTACGATAAAAAGAATATTGGCATGACAATGCCAGATAAGGAAGTCGTTTATAAGTCTAGTAAAGACCTGGAGGAGCAAGTAACCAAGGGTGTGCGTCTATATCACCAACAAGATTATGAAGCAGCTTACCCATTGCTGAGTGAAGCCGCTTTATGGGGCTTGAAAACACCTCAGTCTATGATTGGTGTTATGTACACTCAGGGCCTACACGTAGATCAATCTATTGAACGAGGCATGGCTTGGCTAGGTGTCGCGAATGAAAACGGCAAGGATAAAAAAGCCAAGAAGATGTTTAAGTCTATTTACAAGCAACTTGATGATAAGCAAAAAGCGTATATTGACGGTTTGGTTGTTAATTATACAAATCGATACGGAATCGAAGCGCAGAACATAATTTGTAAAAATAAACGTCAAGCAGGCAGCAACATTCCAACAAAGATATGTGCTAAAAGGCCTGGTACTACGTCGTTTTACTATCCTATGCAATAAGTTTGGAAGCTGTTTGTCTGGCGCGCTCTCGCCAGACAAACAGTTCATTGAGAGTTTGGTGTATCACACTAAACTCTTCGTGAATTTAGGCGTGAGTCGCAGTCGCATAAGTGTGAGTCGTCGATGGTTAAGTTGATTTACACTGCTATTATATTCTTCAACTTATATTCTGCCTAAAGAAGGTTTGCCATGAGCATCAGCGCATTTGATTTATTCACTATCGGTATTGGGCCGTCAAGTTCTCATACTATTGGCCCAATGCGTGCAGCCAAATGGTTTGTTGACGGGCTTACCGAGCAAGGAGTGCTAACTAGAGTCGATCGAATTAAAGTCGAATTATATGGCTCGTTAGGTGCAACAGGCAAAGGCCATGGATCGGATAAGGCCGTTTTGCTAGGGCTTCAAGGAGATTTACCGGAAACGGTTGATGTAGATACCGTTGAACAACAATTGGAATCTATTAGAAGCTCGAAGATGATATCGCTTAATCGCGACCACGCCATTAGCATGGACGAGTTGAATGATCTAATAATGCATCGTCGCGAAACCTTAGAACATCATTCAAATGGGATGAAATTTGCTGCGTTTAATGCCGACGGTCAAGAGCTGGTCAATAAAATCTACTATTCCGTTGGTGGCGGTTTCGTGCTCGATGAAGCCGCGATGGGTGCAGACCGTATAGTTGAAGATTCCACCGAGCTGCCATACCCGTTTAACACCGCAGAAGAACTATTGGCGATCACGCGAGAGCATCAACTGTCGATTAGCGATGTGATGTTTGAAAATGAGAAAATGTGGCGCAGCGAAGAAGAAATTCGTGAAGGCATGCTAGAGATATGGCGAGTCATGAAAGGCTGTGTGCAGCGCGGTTGCGAACAAAAAGGTGTGTTGTCGGGCGGCTTAAAGGTTAAGCGTAGAGCCGCTGAGTTATATGAGAACTTGAAAGCTCAACCGGAAGCGTCATTACGAGACCCATTATGTATTCTCGATTGGGTTAATTTATACGCACTGGCCGTCAATGAAGAGAACGCCGGTGGCGGTCGAGTCGTAACGGCGCCGACCAATGGTGCGGCTGGAATCATTCCAGCGATTATGCATTACTATGATCGCTTTATACTGGGTGCAAACGACGATGGCATAGTCCGTTTTCTTCTAACGGCTGCAGCGATCGGAACTTTGTTCAAAAAAAATGCATCGATTTCCGGCGCAGAGGTCGGCTGTCAGGGCGAGGTTGGTTCAGCATGCTCGATGGCCGCTGGCGCTTTGTGTGAAGTCTTGGGTGGCACGCCGGAGCAGGTAGAAAATGCGGCCGAAATAGGCATGGAACATAACCTTGGCCTAACCTGTGACCCCGTTGGGGGCTTGGTGCAAGTGCCTTGTATAGAGCGTAACGCCATGGCTTCAGTAAAAGCCATTAATGCTGCACGCATGGCTATGCGCGGGGATGGTACACACTTTGTATCGCTTGATAAGGTGATCAAGACCATGCGTGATACGGGTGCTGATATGCAAACTAAATACAAGGAAACTTCTCGTGGTGGACTCGCGGTTAATGTCATTGAATGCTGAGACGCTACTGGCTAACTTTTAAATTTGGGCAAACTGTAAATTTGTAAAGCTTATGAACAAGTATTCGATTTTTTCGCTAGCTCGAAATGCAATGAGCCACCATGAAAAGTGGCAACGCGCTTGGCGTAGCCCATCTCCGAAGAAGCGATACGATGCCATTATTGTTGGTGGTGGTGGCCATGGTCTGGCGACTGCCTATTACATGGCAAAGGAGCATGGAATGCGCAATATTGCCGTGCTTGAAAAAGGCTGGATCGGTGGTGGAAACACAGGTCGAAATACTACAATTGTTAGGTCGAATTATCTTTGGGATGAAGCCGCACAGTTATATGAAAAGTCAATGAAGCTGTGGGAAGGTCTGAGCCAAGATCTTAACTACAATGTGATGTTCAGTCAGAGAGGAGTGTATAACCTAGGGCATACCCTGCAAGACATGCGCGATATTCAACGCCGCGTTAACGCTAATCGATTGAATGGCGTAGATGGGGAGGTGGTCGATGCCGCTGAATTGCAAAAACGCATACCGCATTTAAATTGTTCTCCTGATAGTCGCTACCCAGTGCTAGGAGCCTCTTTTCAAGCACGTGGCGGGACTGCTCGGCATGACGCTGTCGCCTGGGGATTTGCTCGCGCGGCGGATAACTTGGGCGTGGATATTATTCAAAACTGCGAAGTCATTGGTTTTCGTCGCGAGAATGGTGAGATTCAAGGTGTAGAAACAAGCCAAGGCTATATTGAATCGCCTAAAGTTGGTGTGGTTACGGCGGGCAGTTCAAGTGTGCTCGCCAATATGGCTGGCTTACGATTGCCGCTTGAGAGCCACCCTCTTCAAGCGTTTGTATCCGAGCCAATTAAACCCATATTGGATACTGTTGTAATGTCGAATGCGGTGCATGGATATATCAGTCAATCAGACAAAGGCGATTTGGTGATCGGCGCTGGTATCGATAGTTATAACGGTTACGGTCAACGGGGCAGCTTCACTACTATTGAACACACAATGACGGCCATCATGGAGCTCTTTCCAATATTTAGCCGTGTGCGGATGAATCGTCAATGGGGCGGTATTGTTGATACCTGTCCGGATGCTTGTCCAATCATCAGTAAAACCGATATCAAGGGCTTGTATTTCAACTGCGGTTGGGGAACCGGTGGCTTTAAAGCCACTCCGGGTTCTGGTTGGGTCTTTGCGCATACCGTTGCCAATGATAACCCGCACGAATTAAATGCCGCATTTGCGCTAGATCGTTTTATATCGGGCGCGTTAATAGATGAACACGGCGCCGCCGGCGTCGCGCACTAGGGGGCGGGCTGATGTTGTTAATTGAATGTCCGTATTGTGGTGTACGCGACGAAAGCGAATTCACATACAGCGGCGAAGCACACATAGTACGCCCGCTGGAGCCAAGCGCATTGAGCGATAAAGAATGGGCGGACTATTTGTTCTACCGAAGTAACCCAAAAGGTTTGCACCGAGAAATGTGGTATCACTCTGCGGGCTGTCGGCGTTACTTCAATGCTGTGCGTGATACCGTGACATATAAATTCAAATGTGTTTATAAAATTGGTGATTCCCAACCAAACCTGGATGAGCTGAGTTCAAGTGCAAAGCACCCTGCTGATGTGGAGGCCAAGTAATGAAGCGCATTCCAAATGGCGGCCGAATTGATCGCTCCAAACCTGTCAATTTTAGTTTTGAGGGTAAAAGCTACCAGGGTTTTCAAGGTGACACGATTGCCTCTGCACTGCTTGCGAACGACGTAAAATTAATCGGGCGTAGTTGGAAATATCATCGGCCTCGTGGTGTTGTCGGGGATGGTGCAGAAGAGCCAAATGCTTTGTTTCAAGTAGAGCAGGGCGCGTTGACCATTCCTAACGTACGTGGCACGCAGGCTCCTATTTATGACGCAATGGTTGTCAATAGCACTAACGCATGGCCGAGTGTGAATTTTGATGTGATGTCAATATTCGGAGCTTTCTCGCGCTTTCTTCCGGCGGGCTTCTACTATAAAACCTTTATGTGGCCTGCTAAGTTTTGGATGGCGTATGAGCACATTATTCGCCAAGCATCTGGCCTTGGTGAATCGCCAAGGGAGTCTGACCCAGATCATTACGAAAAAACCAATGCTCATTGTGACGTCTTAGTCGCTGGCGCAGGACCATCTGGTTTGATGGCGGCTTTGAGTGCTGGCCGGGCCGGTGCGCGAGTAATAATCGCTGATGAGCAAGAGGAGCTCGGTGGGCGTCTGTTGTCTTCGAGCGAACTAATTGATTCTAAGCCTGCGACTAAATGGTTAGAAGAAACGCTCGAAGAGTTGGCGAGTTTAAAGAACGTGACGCTTATTCCTCGAGGCACGGTTTTTGGTTACCACGATGCGAATTTTCTTACTATTGCAGAGCGACTAACGGACCATCTTGCGCTAGCCCAACGCTCTGGTCCGCGCGAGCGACTGTGGCGAGTGAGAGCCAAACAAGTGGTCTTGGCGACCGGTGCTCACGAGCGCCCAATTGTGTTTGGCAATAATGATCGCCCAGGTGTGATGCTTGCCTCAGCGGCCTCAACTTATACAAATCGCTATGGCGTACTGCTAGGGGATTCAGCCGTCGTGTTCACCAATAACGACAGCGCCTATCAAACTGCTCTGGATTTAAAAGCCTCCGGCATGTCAGCGGTAACCTTGGTCGACGCCCGAGCAAGTAATGAGAATCTGATTGAACCATTGAAAGCAGTTGGAGTTGAGGTTATTAATCAATGCGCAGTCGTAAATGTCATTGGTAAAGCGCGAGTTATCGCCGCCGAAATACAGAACCTGAGCGACGATGGCAAATCTATTTTTGGTGCTAAGCAGCGCATTGATTGCGATATTGTTGCCACTTCTGGCGGCTGGAACCCCGCAATTCACTTGTATTCTCAATCGGGCGGCAAAGCGCTTTGGAATGATGATAAAGCCTGTTTTGAAAATGGTATTTCGGTTCAAGATCAAGTTTCTGTTGGCGCTGCAAACGCAAGCTTTTCTCTCGTAGACTGTTTAACAGAGGGGGCGCAAGCGGGTAGGAGCGCGGCAATCGCCGCGGGTTTTAATACTAAAAATACAAGAATCCCTGGTGTGTCTTGCTCGGCCGGTACTGATTTAACCCCGCTTTGGCGCACTCCAACCGAAGACCCGCCAGGCCGTGGAGCTAAGGCCTTTGTTGACCAGCAAAATGATGTGGGCGTGTCGGATATTTATTTAGCTGCGCGCGAAGGCTTTGAATCAATCGAGCATGTTAAGCGTTATACCGCGCTAGGCTTTGGTACCGACCAAGGCAAGATGGGTAACATCAGCGGTATGGCGATATTGTCTGAGGCTTTGGGTAACTCTATTTCAGATACTGGTACGACAACGTTTCGACCAAACTATACACCTGTCACCTTCGGTGCGATTGCTGGCCCAGAAATAGGTGAGAATCTATCCGACCCCGTGCGTAAAACTGCGATGCATACCTGGCATCAAGAAAACGGCGCTTTATTCGAAGATGTTGGTCAGTGGAAGCGTCCCTGGTATTTCCCGAAGCTAAACGAAGATATTCATCAAGCGGTGGATCGAGAGTGTTTGGCGGTAAGAAATAGTGTCGGTATTATGGATGCGTCAACGCTTGGTAAGATTGAAATCACGGGCAAAGATTCGGGTGACTTTCTGAATATGATATACACCAATGCCTGGAAAAAGCTTGGCATTAACACTGCGCGCTATGGCTTTATGTTAGGTGAAGATGGCATGGTGATGGACGATGGTGTAACTATTCGACTGGATGAAAACCGCTACTTTATGCACACCACAACCGGCGGTGCGGCGAGCGTGATGTCCTGGATGGAGCTTTGGCTGCAAACCGAATGGCCCGAGCTTGAGGTGTATTTAACTTCAGTGACAGATCATTGGGCGACCGCGGCAGTCGCTGGCCCCAATAGCCGTAAGGTTGTGGATTCGGTTATCGACGGAATCGATTTTGATAAAGATGCCTTCCCATTTATGGCCTCTCGAGAGGGCTTGCTTGCGGGTTTACCAGTACGAGTTAATAGAATTAGCTTCTCTGGAGAGCTTTGTTATGAGGTCAATATTCAGGCGAATCATGGTTGTTTCATGTGGGAGCAATTAATAGCGGCAGGTGCAAAATATGATATTACGCCCTACGGCACTGAGGCTATGCACGTTTTGCGCGCTGAAAAGGGCTATGTAATTGTTGGCCAAGATACCGACGGCTCAGTTACACCGATTGATCTCGGTATGGGTTGGGCGATATCGAAAACTAAAGACTTTTTAGGTAAGCGATCACTTGAACGAAGTGACACCGCGCGAAAAGATCGAAAGCAGTTTGTTGGTTTATTAACGGACGATCCCAAGGTTGTTCTGCAAGAGGGCTCACAGATTGTGAATAACGCGAGTGATCAAATACCGTTGCCGATGCTTGGTCATGTGACCTCGAGTTACTACAGTGCTTGTGTAGGGCGGTCGATCGCTTTGGCATTGGTTAAGAATGGCCATCAACGCATGGGGGACACGGTTTACGTGACGACACCTGATAAGGGTTTTGTTTCAGCTAAAATTAGCACTACGGTTTTTCTAGACCCTCAAGGGGAGAAGCAAAATGCCTGAGACTAAGATAATTAGCAACGCTAAAAGCCCCATGGTCGAGATCGACTTTTCGTCAATTAAGTGCCCAGGCTCAGTTTTGTCGATCTGCGAACATGCATTTCTGGGACATATCAATATTCGCGGCTCGCTTGATAATAGTAAATTTGCCGCGGCGGCTAAGAAGTCGCTCGGCATCGATTTGCCTCGCGAGGCAAACACCTTTGTTGAGCACAACGCTAAGACCATTTTATGGCTTGGACCCAATGAATGGTTGCTGGTATGTGATGCGGATGGTACGGCAAACCTTGTAGAGACATTAAAAAGCAACTTTGAAGATATCTTTTCGGCTGTTACTGATGTGTCGGGTGGGAACACCATCCTTGAAATATCCGGCGATAGGGCTCGGGCTTTATTGTTGAAGGGTACGCCGCTCGACCTCCATCATTCTGTTTTCTCTAAAGGTCAGTGCGCGCAAACCATGGTCGCGAAAACCGGTATGACTCTATGGCAGGTCTCAGAAGACCCTGTGTATAAGTTGATTGTAAGGCGAAGCTTCTCAGATTATCTCGGACATTGGATTTTAGACGCAGCACGCGAGTATCACGAGGAGTAAGCGAATTTAGGGTCCTTAAGGGTATTCTAGATATCGAACAACCTAGCAAGAAGAATGATTACTTTTCGTTGCTAGCTTTACGATAAATCTCGAAGCCGCGTGCCCTATAATTTTGTAAGGCACTTGGGTGATCAAGCGAGCAGGTGTTGACAGTGATGCGCTTTGCACCTTCCCACCCCCAAGCGGATTCTATAGCATGGCTTAAAAAATAGCCTCCGAAGCCTTTTGACATAAACTTAGGCGTTAGACCGAAATAAGCAATTTCAATATCGCCACCTTTTCGTTTTTCAAGTTCGTAATAGCCAGCGATTGAACCATGACTATAAGCAAGCCAAGTTCGTAATTCATCTCGTTCGGCGTAGCTTTGCCACTCTGCATCAGTATGTTCTAGCTTGTCTGTCCAGTCCCAAGGTTTACCGACCATTTCGTATAAGAAGCGATTAATTTGGTACTGCTTAACGCGTGCTTCAGAAATCGTAAAGTCATCTGGTTGCTTTTTCGCGTTTAATGAATCCGGAGAGGTCATCTCCAAATAGTAAATTTGCACTTGGTCCATTGGGTTAGCAGCTGATTAATACAGATTTAGAAGCCATACATTATTGGCACAATAAAGCTAAAGCTAAGCCAAATTATGATGGTCAAGGGCACACCGGCTTTAACAAAGTCCATGAATGTATATCCGCCAGCATTCATAACCAGTAAGTTCGTTTGATACGCCATTGGCGTGGCATAACTCATATTAGCGCCAAATAATACCGCCAATACGAACGCCTCGGGTGGCAAACCAAGTTGTGTAGCAATGCTGATGGCTATCGGCGTACCGATTACCGCCGCGGCATTGTTAGAAACAATATTGGTTAGTATCGCCATTAATAACATTAGGAGCGAGAACACCACGCGATCGGGCATGCCCTTAGTCACTTCAACAAATTCATGAGCCACATATAAGGTGGCTCCGGTTTGTGTTAAGGCTGTGCCTAACGCCAAACTTGCCACCACAATCAGAATCACTTGTGCGCTTAGAGCCCGCTGAATGTCTTGCCACTTCAAGCAATTGGTAAGTACCATTGCGAGAGCGCCAGCAACAGCGCTGATCGAAATCGGAACGATTCCTAGACCCGCAGCAAGAATGGTCATAGCCATGATAATGATGGCACGTGGTGCGTATTTGGTCGATGGTAACTCAGTTGTCGCATCAAGCACTAGAAAGTGTCCGCGACGTTTTACTTCATCAATATTTTCGCTAGAGCCTTGAACCAACAACACATCCCCTAGTCTTAGTGGCGTTCTAGCAATACCTTGCGGCATATTCTCGAGCACTTTACCTTTGCGGTGAATCGCCAAGGTCACGAGCTGATAAACATCTGAGAAGTGCGCTTCGTTCAGGGTTCGATGAATCATCGGCGATCCACGGTCGATAACTAGCTCAGCAAGATGTTGTTGATCGTCTGACAAGGGGTTATCGTCACTAACTTCATGCCCTTTAGAGTACAGCGTAGCTCCCAAGGTGCGCTCAAATTCTTTTAGTGCGCCTGGAGTGTCTCGAACCAGCAAACGATCACCGGCTCGAATCTTCGCGTCAGGCAAGGGCACGGTAAAGGTGTTTTCGGTTCGTCGGATGCCGGAGACTTGGATCGCGCCTTCCGTTTTCTCGATAATCTCTGTGAGCGTTTTGTCTGCTGCCCAGCTGTCATCACCAACGTGTAGGTGTGCTGTGAAGATCCGAGGGCCGCTGTCTTCTAGGTTTGGCGTTCGGTTGGGTAGTATTCTCGGGGCAATCAACCAAAGGTACACAATCCCTATTGAGCCAGCAATTGCTGCCGGGATGAAGAAATCGAACATTCCGATAGTTTGTAATCCCATATCGCTGGCAACGCTAACAACCAATAAGTTAGTAGAGGTGCCGATGGTTGTGGTCATGCCTCCCAATAAGGTAGCTAGCCCCATTGGCATCAATATTCCAGAAGGATTGCTTTTTGTGCGAATCGCGACGTTCAGCATAATTGGCAAGAGAAGCACAACAATGGGAGTATTGTTCACCACTGCGCTCAACAAAGCCGACACGATTAGCGTGATGAGGACCGACAAAGTTGGGCTCACTCCCCAGAGTTTTGCGAGGCCGCGGCCAACGGGGTCGAGTGCGCCAGTGCGAACAATTCCGTATCCTGCCACCATTAATCCACAGACGGCGATCAAAGCTTCATGCGCAAAACCAGCGAAAAAAGTAACCGGGCTTAGAATTTGTCCGGTTGATGTTTGATACGGATAAAGTTGAAAACTCACCGCAAGCAACACGATCACTGCCAAACTCGACGTTTCAAGAGGAATACGGTCGCGGGTAAACAGTATAAGAGCTACTACGGTTAAGCTTAGCGCCCAAATTGCATGAGGATCCAAATGCATAAGAAGTTACTTTTTAGTTTAGTAGCTTCATTATAAATGCAATGGCGTGGGTCACTTCAAGCAGTATATTTTCTAATCGAGCTTGCAAATCAGACAGTTTTCGAAACTGATTTTCTCCTAAGTGGAAAACTAGACCGTATTTTTGCTCAATTAGGACACAGCGAGCGAGTTTTTATTTAGCCCTAGCAACCAAGCTTGGCGGCGCTATGTTACTATATTTACGTTGATTTTTACCCAATGCAAATTATCCCAACACTGTAGCTGAGAGAACATTATGGACGTCGCCCTAACAAACGAAATTATCGCAGTCCTGGGTATTCTTTCGTTTGCGGTGATTTTGTTTGTGTTTGAAGTGGTTCGGGTTGATGTTGCCGCTTTAATTGTGTTGGTATTGCTAGGCTTGTCATCGCAAATAGAAGCGTTCAATGGCGGCCTTGTACCTACCTATCAGCTCTTTGATGGCTTTTCTAGTAACGCGGTGATGTCGATTATTGCCGTAATGATTATCGGTGCTGGTTTGGATAAAACGGGTGTCATGGGAGTAATGGCTGCGCAGATTCTCAAACGGGCAGGCAAGACTGAAGGCAAGATTACCTTTGTGCTGTCAGCCTGTGTCGCTTGGATTTCCAGCTTTATGCAGAACATCGGCGCGGCGGCTTTGTTTTTGCCCGTTGTCAGCCGTATTTCTCGTCGCACTGCCATTCCCCTGTCGCGCCTTTTAATGCCTATGGGCTTCTGCGCCATCTTGGGCGGTACGATGACGATGGTGGGTTCTTCACCGCTAATTTTACTAAATGATCTTATCGAAAGCGCCAATTTACATTTCCCTGATAATGCTATTCCAATGGAAACTTTTGGCCTATTTTCGGTCACTCCGGTTGGCCTAGCCTTGGTAGCCACAGGTATTGCTTACTTTTTGATTCTTGGTAAACGCATTCTTCCTGTCGCAGAGAAGCAAACATTGACGACCGAAAACTTGCAACACTATCGAGATGTCTATGGTATCGATGGCCGCATTTTCGAGGTAACGGTTAATGAGGACAGCGATTTAGCGGGTCTTGCTCTCGGGGAAGTGCAAGCCCGAGGTCGCGCCGGCTGGATTCTGGGGATCAAATCTGGTGACAATATTCGGATTATTCCTGAGCAAAATACGCCAATTCAAGAGGGTTCAGTGTTGGCTATTATGGGATCAAGACAGGAGATCGCAAGTTATGCCGAAGATCACCGATTGACTATCAGCCCGTTTTTAAATGAGTTTGCTGATGCCCTAAACCCAACAACCGCTGGTATTGCCGAAATTGTAATACCGCCAGATTCAGATGTTATCGATAAAACTATTTCAGAATTAGACATTCGCAAGCGCTATGGAATGAGAATTCTTACTGTCTATCGTGTGGATACAGTTATTGATGATGAGCTCTCTAGTCTTAGTTTGCAGGCTGGGGATACCTTAGTAGTGCACAGTCGCTGGCAAGATATGATTAAGGTTGCTAAGGATAAGCGCTTCGCGGTCGTTACCGATTTTCCAAAGGAAGAGTTTCGTACCAACAAATTACGAAATGCCTCGGTTGCGTTTGTTATCGCAATCAGTCTTGTGTTGTTTAGCGATCTGCCTCTGGCGCTGTCGTTAATGGTGGGTGCGGTCGGTATGGTTATCGGACGAGTGCTTGATATGGAAGAAGCTTACAATGCCGTGTCTTGGCAAACGGTGTTCTTGCTAGCGTGCTTGATTCCGCTCGGGATGGCGATGCAGCAATCAGGTGCCGCCGCTTACCTTGCAGCACTAGCGCTTGGATTTATGGATGGTTTCCCTGTTTGGGGAATCCAATTGTTTTTAGCAATTATCGCCACGGTGTTTACTTTGGTGATGTCAAACGTTGGCGCCACCGTTTTATTGGTGCCTCTTGCAATTCAAATGGCATTAGGCGTTGGCGCCGATCCAGCAATTTTTGCTTTAACGATAGCGCTTGCGACCTCAAATTCGTTTTTGATTCCAACCCATCAAGTGAATGCCCTAATCATGGGCCCGGCGGGCTACAAGGTAAAAGATTTCATGAAGGCCGGTGCTGGCATGACGATATTGTTTTTGGTGGTCATGCTATTGGTTTTAAACTTGTTCTATTAAGCTTAAATTCCGTTAAGCTTAAAGACTTGATATCACAATAGAGCTAGGCTCACGACTTACCCAACGTTAAGATACTCATTATGAAAAAAATTATTATTCTCTTTGCTAGCGCATTTTTGGTTGCGTGTGGTGGTGGCGACAGTGATTCGGGCAGTATGGTTGACGATACTTTGCCGGGTACTAATGTCCCTGCTAACTTCGCAGGAACCTATACTGGAACAGCCGATTTAACCGCAAGCGCAATAGGTATTACTGAAAGTGATACCTTCGACGTTACGATTACGGTTACTAGTGATGGATTGGTGCGCTTTGATGGCGATGATCCCGATGAAACGTTCACAGTTGGAATACAAAATGACGGAGTATTCAGAGGAACGCTGTCGATTGAAGAAGATGAATGCCAAGGCTCGGTTACTGTAACCGGCACGGTTGATGGCACGCGAGCATCAGGCGATGTTACGGGCTCAGGTGAGTGTGAGCTTAGAGGCTTGAGCATCGACGTGTCACTGGACGGAACGTTTAATGCTACGCGTTAATGCTTAGTTGTGGCTTAGTTGTGGCTTAGTTGTGGCTTTGAATCACGAGCGCTGAGCTCATGATTCAAGCACATTTCTTGCTATGAAGCCTTAGCTTGCTGCTCAATAAGCTGGTCGAGTTCGACTTTCAGTTTATCCAAAATCACGTCGTAACCAAAAGCGCCAAGCTTCTCGCCTTGGCGTTTTAGATTTACCTGTTTAGGGCCGCACCACAGTCCTAGATCCGCATCGTCGGTTTCACCAGGGCCATTAACTCTACAGCCCATTACGGCGATTGTTATGTTGTGATCCTCGGCGTAAGTGGTCATTTCCTTAACATCCTGTGCGAGCTCGATAAATGCTTCGTTTTCAACTCGAGAGCAACTCGGGCAACTGATTATATTAAGTTTGTCAGGGTCAAAAGCGACCACACTTCTTACGCGCCCCGCGTGAATATCATCAATAATCTCATGCCCGGCATCGACTTCGTCAGCTTTAATATTATTTGGCAGTGTCAATGATACCCGCACTGTGTCGCCAATACCTCGACTAATTAATTGTTCGAATGCGATGCGAGTTTTGATTATACCCATCGGCGGCATTCCCGCTTCGGTAACGCCTAAATGCAAAGGCACGTCAGGGCGCTCTTCGGCAAATCGTATGTTAGCGCTTATAACTTTTTGAGGATCTGAGTCTTTTAACGAAACCACATAGCGCGTAAAGCCGATTGAATCTAAGTATTCACAATGCTCTAAGGCGCTGTCTAACATAGGAGAGACAGAGTCACGAGAATCGTATTGATCAAGTTTGGCGGGGTCTACAGAACCTGCATTGACACCTACACGCATGGCGCAATCGTGCTCACCGGCGAGGTCGGCCAAATAGCTTACCTTTTCTTGCCATGTTTTCTTTTTCTCATGGTGAAATAAGTGGCCAGGGTTGTAACGGATTTTATCTACATAAGGCGCAACCAAGGCAGCCATACGATAATTTTCTTGTAAATCGACTGATAGGGTCGCATCCGTGGCTTTACGAATTTCGATTAGCGCGGCTGCATCTTGTTTGTTGTCTACCGCGATTCGAACTACACCGGCTTTGCGTTCATGCAGAGCATTTGTTTGATCAATGGTGGCATCGATATCTTGCGTGCGCGTGGCGCACATGCTTTGCACAGCGATAGGGTGACCGTTACCGATTTTGATATTGCCAACGGCAACTTCGCGAGTAGAGTTTCGAATAATATTCACAGCTGAGTCGTGGTTTGTCAGTAGGTTTACTAGGTTTAAGTCTAATTAGAACTACACCTAAGCTAGGTATAGATCGAGATCTAGGCTAAATAGTCGTTGATGAATTGATCGCCGACAGCATTTTACTGTACGCCCAAGCTTTCGGACACAATTTTGGTGCCGAAATAACCGAGTTGAATCAATAAAAAGCCACTTATCGTCCAGATTACAGCACTTGAGCCTCTTAAGCCGTGTTTATAGCGTTTGAAGAGTAGCGTTGCAAAGACAAGCCATCCGAGTAGCGCTAAGATTGTATGATGTTTAAACACGAACGCGTGGCCGAAAATCTGCTGACTAAATACTGAACCTGAAATCAGAGTAAAGCTAAGTACAACAAAGCCAATGCCAACTAAACGGAACAATAGAAGCTCCATGGTTTGCAAAGGAGGTAAGGCCAGCAGCATGGCTGGATTGGTACGACTCTTGATCTGACGTTCTTGGTAGGCATAAAGGAGTGCTTGAATGCTGGCGATGGCTAACACGCAATAAGCAAGAAGTGAGATCACAATATGAGCACTAAAGGCTAGACTTCGGTTTTGGATCGGCGCCATTTGGTCTCCCCATAATAAAGCGAACGCTAGGCTTAATATTGTAAATGGAAACACTAAAATACCAAGTCGGCGAATCGGCATAATTAATCCGCCTAATAAAAACAGTAGCACTAGCATGCCACTCATTAGTACAACCATCGAACTCAAGCTAAGGTTAAGGTTTGAGCCAATAAAACTCACGTCTAATCCATAGGCCACATGGCAGGCTGCCGCGAGGCATCCGCATAAAAACGAGATGAATATTTTAAGGTCGCCTCGGTTTTGGGTGTGCTTTACCGATCGAATATACATCGACATTAATGCTGTCGCTGCGGCGTACAGTGCAATGGCAAGGATGGCAAAAAGTGAATCGAACATTAGGTTTAGCGTAATTTTTAGGCCACCATTTAACGTAATTATCGCTAAAATAGTGACAACAAGAGGTGAGATTTATCGTTACTGGGAGTAGAATATCACACCTAAAATTGCAGCCAATCATTTAAGTTAAGTCTATGTTTGAACAACTCGGCGATCGCCTTCAAGGAACCCTCAAAAAAATTCGTGGCCAAGCGAGGCTCAGCGAAGAAAATATTTCAGACGCTATGCGCGAAGTGCGTATCGCTCTGCTTGAGGCTGACGTGTCCTTGCCAGTGGTGAAGTCGTTCATCACCAAGGTAAAGCAAAAAGCCGTAGGCGTTGATGTGTCGAAGAGCCTGAATCCTGGCCAAATGGTGGTTAAGATTGTTCAGGACGAACTTGTTGAGTTGATGGGCGCAGCGAATGATGCCTTGAACCTCGCGCAGACACCGCCGGCCGTTATCTTGGTTGCCGGCCTTCAAGGTGCAGGTAAGACCACCACGGTTGGTAAACTCGCTAACCTACTAAAAAACCGCGAAGGTAAGCGTGTGATGGTTGCCAGCGCGGACATCTATCGTCCGGCTGCGATTGAACAACTAAAAACCTTGGCTGATTCCATTGATGTGGCTTTTTGCCAGAGTTCAGCTGATCAAAAAGCCGTTGATATTGTCGCCAATGCGAAATTAGCCGCCAAAAACGGGGTAATGGACGTATTGATAATCGATACGGCGGGTCGCTTGCATGTTGATGGCGAGCTGATGGAAGAGATCAAAGCGGTGCATGCTGCGGCAAATCCGGTTGAGACCCTATTTGTGGTCGATAGTATGACCGGTCAAGACGCCGTGGTAAGTGCTAAGGCTTTTGACGAGGCATTGCCGCTGACCGGTGTGATTTTGACCAAAACTGACGGCGATGCACGAGGCGGTGCTGCGCTGTCGATTCGTGAAGTTACTGGCAAGCCCATTAAATTCTTAGGTATCGGAGAAAAGATCGACGGCATCGAAGCCTTCCACCCTGATCGAGTTGCTTCGCGTATCTTAGGCATGGGCGATGTCATGACTTTGATCGAGGAAGCCGAACAGAAGGTCGACAAAGAGAAAGCCGAAAAATTAGTTAAGAAGCTCAAGAAAGGTAAGGGCTTTGATTTAGAAGACTATCGTGACCAAGTTGCGCAAATGAACAACATGGGCGGTATTGAAAGCATGATGGATAAATTGCCAGGTATGGGCAACTTGAATCTGCCGACTGGTGCCATGGGTGGCATGATGGGAGATATGAACAAAAGTGTTGCGATTATTAACTCGATGACTCCCAAAGAGCGCCAGTTTCCGGCCTTGATTAAAGGTGGTCGTAAAAAACGCATCGCCATGGGCTCGGGCACTGAGATTCAAGACGTGAATAAGACCTTGAAGCAATTCATGCAGATGCAGAAAATGATGAAGAAAATGGGCGGCAAAGGCAAGATGGCGAAAATGATGCGAGGCATGGGAGGAATGCCAGGCATGGGCGGCGGTAAGTTTCCACCTGGTGGAATGGGCGGAGGCGGCGGGATGCCGTTTTAATCCCTAGACTTAACCTTTACTTTGACCACGATAGGCAATCGCATTTTTAGTACCTATTGCCTACTTAGGTCGTTAGGTTGCCGCTTTGTTTTCCACGTGAGCTAAGCTAGGTTATGTGCAATAGCTAGCTCATGCGTCTGTGCCTTGCGATCTAACCAAGATCGTTACTAATTGAAGCCTAAAAACTCAGCAATTTCTTTAGCTCCACCGCATTGCGCCGACTTACTTCGATCATTTGTTTGTCGTTCATGGTTAGTTCATAGCCATCGCCAATGCTCTCATTGATCGAACTGATTTCGTTTAGGTTAACGATAAATTGGCGATTCGCACGAAAGAAACCGGCTCTAGGTAATCTCGCCTCAATTGCACTTAAGCCCTTTTTAATGAAAGGCTTATGGCTATCGAAAAAAACTCTCGTATGGTTTTTGCAACTTTCAAAATAGTGCACTTGCTTTAAGGAGACCAGGTGGCAATCGTCCCCGTCTTTTATGAAAATTTTGCTGTTCATATCAAACGTTTCTAATGCTTCAACCTGATTATTAACACTTAACTTTTCAATTGCGATCGCTAAGCGTTCAGGCGAGATTGGTTTGAGTAGGTAGTCAACCGGATTATAATCAAAGGAGCGATAGGCGTACTCGGAATACGCAGTGGTAAAGATAACTTGAGGGGTATAATCGAGTTCATCAAGCAGTTCAAAACCACTGCGCCCAGGCATGTGAATATCTAGAAACAATACATCAGGGCGTTGTTCAGCAATGATTTTTAACGCAGAGTCCGGATGGTCTGCAGCGTCTATTAAATCTAGCTGTTTAAAATCACTTAACATTCTCACCAGCCCTTCTCTGGCTAGGCGTGAGTCTTCAACTACAATTGCTTTCACTTTTATCTCTAATGTGGTTTGTCTATTACGGTGGTGTTGCGCACTGAGGGTTCTATGATTGAGGAATTTTTACGTTTACGATGAAACGATTATCTTCAACTTTCGTGTCTAACGACCCTTGGCCTGAATACAGCAAGTCTAGTCTTTGCGCGATATTGATCAAGCCGATCCCTGATTCATTATCCTTTGGTGCCTTTGATCTTGATTCGTGATCAGGGGGTAGGTTGTTGCTTACTTCTAGTCGTAAGGCTTGATCCTCGAGCTGAGCACTTACTGATATTGTGCCGCCCTCGCGGATATTGTCGATGCCATGTTTCACGGCATTTTCAAGAAGCATTTGCAACACCATTGGAGGCAGAGTGCACTTATTGAGTTTGTGCGGTACGTCTAGGCTAAATTCTAAGCGCTCTTCAAACTGAATTTGAATCAAATCTATGTATGAACGACTTATATCTAGCTCTTCAATTAGAGGAACTAGATCGTTTTTTGAGCTATCAAGTGAGTATCGAAGCACACCGGAAAGAGACATGAGCATTTTTTCCGCATTATCAGCATCTTCATGAATCATGAACCGGATGTTGTTCAGTGCGTTAAACAAGAAATGCGGATTTAGCTGGTTCGATAAGCTGCTTAGTTCGGCTTCTTTAAGACTGTTTTGCAGGCGTAGATTGTCTACCTCTATTTGCTTGGTCTTACGTCGACTTGTAATGCCGATATAAAGCATTGTCCAAACAAGGAGGTAGAAAAAGGTGATAAACCAGTTGCTAAAAAAGAACTCGCTAAAAACTCCGACAGAAGAAATTCCCGGAGTGAAGGTTCCTCTAAATCGATAAAAATCGTCAAAGTAGAACGCCATTGAAAGCACGGTCATGATGACCACTATTACAAAGCTAAAAAATAGCGAGCAGCCAAACCCTTTCAATAAAATGTTCAGGTGAGGCTGTGTTTCCCAATGTGCTTTTTTATATTGGCTACGAATGAGTAGGCCAGCATAGAAAAAGCCTAATCCCCAGCTCAGGTAAGCTAACGAAAAGAAGCCCCATATCGACTCAAAATTGGATAACGAATTTATTACTGTATCGAGCACCAGTATTAGAGCTATGCCTCCAATATGGTAACTCCAAAATTCGCTATCGGCTTTGTGTAAATCGTCACTTTTAAACGACTCTTCAATACTTTTCAGAAACTCTTTAAATGCGAGCCATTGTTCCTGTACCTTGGGTTTTTCTCCGATACCCTTAAGCTGAGAAAGAAGCCTGTCGAACAAAGTCGTTTTGGCGCTCATTATAAGATCTCAATCGCTGCATCGATTATGGTATTCAAAGACTCTTTAGTGATAATAAGGGACTCTTCTACGACCATTTTTGTATGAAAAATTAGCCTAGATGCTGAGCTAGGCAAGCCATTTGAATGCATATTGCTTACTCCAGTAGATTGCTTGCTCGGTGCTTTGCGATCAACTCCTTGAAAAGCTGTGTGCACGGTTAAGCTGCATGCCAGTGTTAGCAAAATGGCGAATACTAGATGTGTTTGTTTACTTGTCATACCTGGCTACCAATTCATCGCTGTTTGTTGATAGGGTGAGTTTGTCACAGCCGACTGTCAAGTTGTAGTAAAGGTGCCGAAAGGCGATATTTAATGACAAATGGTAGAATTTTGGGTTTGAAGGCGTTGCGAAGCAATCAGGTATTCGGCGTTTATTCGTGCCATGCTTGCTGGAAAAGGAGTTTTTGCCTTAACCTTTTGCGTTTCAACGAAGAATGCCCGAACAAGTGAACTCTTGTTCGGGTCGCTTGATGACTCAATTGCTCAGAGCTTAGATTTAGAATAAACCGTCGATTTGGCCTTCGCCATTAATATGGATTGCCTCGGCTGAAGGTACACTTGGTAGCCCCGGCATAGTCATAATCTCACCGCAAATCGCGATCACGAAACCTGCACCCGCTGCTAGTCGAACTTCTCGAACGGGCAATGAATGATTATCGGGAGCGCCTCGCATGTTTGGGTCAGTGGTGAAGCTATATTGGGTTTTCGCCATGCATATGGGTAGGTCACCGTAGCCTTGTGCCTCCCATTGCCGTAATTGATCGCGGATTTTTTTATCGGCTAAAACCTCATCAGCGCGATAAATGCGTTTGGCAATTGTTTCAATTTTTTCAAACAAGCCCATGTTGTCTGGGTATATTGGCGCAAAGCTTGCCATGTCGGCGTCGGCTATTTCGGCAACGCGTGTGGCAAGCGCTTTAGAACCCTCGGAGCCAAATTCCCAGTGCTTAGACAAAATCGCTTCCGCTCCCTGCGCAGCAACAAATTCCTTGATTGCGTCAACTTCGGCATCGGTATCGCTAACAAAATGGTTAATCGCTACAACGACCGGCACTCCAAACGATTTTAGGTTTTCGATATGCCGGCCAAGGTTTGGGCAACCGTCTTGAACTGCTTTAACATTTTCAGCGCCCAAATCTGCTTTGGCGACGCCACCATTCATCTTCATCGCGCGGACCGTTGCTACGAGCACCACAGCGCTTGGTGATATGCCGGCTTTGCGGCATTTGATGTTTAAGAATTTTTCAGCGCCTAAATCCGCTCCAAAACCAGCTTCAGTAACAACATAGTCGGCCAATTTAAGCGCAGTAGTTGTTGCTACAACCGAGTTGCAGCCGTGCGCGATATTGGCGAATGGGCCACCGTGCACGAATGCCGGGTTATTCTCGAGTGTTTGCACTAAGTTTGGTTGCATCGCTTGTTGTAATAGAACTGTCATTGCGCCATCGGCCTTAATGTCGCGCGCATAAATCGGGCTCTTGTCACGGCGATAGGCCACAATGATGTCGCCCAAACGTTTTTCCAAATCAGCAAGGTCTTTTGATAAGCAAAGAATTGCCATCACCTCGGACGCTACTGTGATGTCAAAGCCTGTTTGGCGTGGGGCACCGTTGCTGACGCCACCGAGGCTAGTCACCACGTCGCGCAGTGCACGGTCGTTCATGTCCATCACGCGGCGCCAGGTTACTCGGCGTTGATCAATCTCTAGCGCATTGCCCCAATAGATATGGTTGTCAATCATGGCGGACAATAAATTATGCGCTGAGGTGATGGCATGGAAGTCGCCAGTAAAGTGCAGATTCATGTCCTCCATTGGCACTACTTGCGCTTTCCCGCCGCCGGCCGCACCGCCTTTCATACCAAAGCATGGGCCCAAAGAAGCTTCGCGAATACATATTGCAGTCTTCTTGCCGATAGCATTTAGGCCATCGCCCAAGCCAACGGTTGTGGTGGTTTTACCCTCGCCAGCCGGCGTAGGATTAATCGCTGTGACTAAAATTAATTTGCCATCTTGCTTGCTTTGTTGATCAGCAATGAACTCAGCAGTAACCTTGGCTTTATCATGACCAAATGGCAAAAGATGCTCATTTGGTATTCCGAGTTTAGCGCCAATTTCTTGAATTGGCTTTTTGTTCGCTTCGCGTGCGATTTCAATGTCGGTTTTATAGGCCATGCTGTTTGTCCTCAAAATGGTAGGTGTGTCTTATCTATGCGCTTCCTGTTTCAGTCTTAGTATTACCTTATTGTTTCGAGGCCATAATGACTCAAACTATCTATAATTCAAAAAATGATAAAATTATTCTTAATATATCAGTATTGTAATTCTCTAACTTAGTGTCAATCTTGTGTCTATGCGACCATGACATCGTTATTTCGAGCGTTTTCAATCGGCGCTTACTGCTTGTGGAGCAAAATCAGTCTAATCAACAAAATGCCCTCTGCAAATGGCTAAGATTGTTGAGGTCGTTTTTAGGCAAATTGGCATAGAGACTTTGTCGTAGATTTGACTCAAATAAAGTGTGATCGACAAATTGCACATAGCTCCGCTTTTTAGAACAGCAACCGTTTTTGAGAGCAAGAACAGTTTTGGAGAAGTAAGAAGAATGAAAACCCATGTTAAAGCTTTAGTCGTTGGCGGCGGCGCCGTTGGTGCGGGGATCGCATATCACTTAGCCAAATATGGTTGGGAAGACATAATGCTGGTCGAACGAGACGAACTCACTTCGGGTTCGACGTGGCATGCCGCTGGCTTGTTGCCTTTGTTCAACATGGGTTATGCCACTTCACATTTGCATGATTACTCAGTCAATTTTTATAAAACGTTGGAAGCTGAGACTGGACTGAACGCGGGCTTTTCAGTTGTCGGAAATCTTCGTATGGCGCAAACCAAAGAACGTATGGATGAATATATGCTCTATGGTTCTACGGCTGAATCGGTTGGTATTGAATACCATCATATGTCGCCTGCTCAGATTAAAGAGCGTTGGCCGCTAATCAATACTAGTGATTTGGAGGGCGCGATTTATCATCCAGGCGATGGCTATATCAACCCCGCTGACGTAACAATGGCAATGGCTAAGGGAGCCCGCCAGCGTGGCGTATCAATTGAGCGAAAGTGGCAAGTTGATGCTTATCAATGGATGGGGTCTGAGTGGAAAGTCACTCTAACAAAGATGATCGATCAGGGTGGAAACCTAGTTCCTTCGGAAGAGCAGCGTCACGTTTTCGCTGAGCATGTGGTTACCGCAACAGGCAATCATGCGCAAAGAACGGCGCAACTATTGGGCATCAAAATGCCCGCGATCGTTGTCGAGCATCAATTTATTGTCACTGAACCCGATGCTGAATTAGTTAAGTGGCGCGAGGCGGGTAATCCTGAACACCCAGTTATTCGTGATGCCGATGCACAGAGTTATGTGCGTGAAGAACGAGGCGGCTGGATTCTTGGCGTTTATGAAAAGAACGCACCCGCTCGATTTGAGTATGGTGTGCCCGATAGCTTTCGCGCTGACTTATTTCCTCTCGCGCTTGATCGAATAGAAGATCAATACATGGCCATGATTCATCGCATGCCGAGTTGCGAAAACAGCGGTCTGAAAGACGATTACAATGGTCCAATTTGCTACACCCCTGATGGCAATCCTCTGGTTGGCCCAGCGCCTGGCTTACGAAATATGTGGTTAGCCGAGGGCTTTAGTTTTGGCATTACTGCAGCCGGTGGAGTGGGCAACTACTTAGCGCAAATGATGGTCGGAGGCGAAGCCGAAATTGACATGGCATCACTCGACCCTAAGAGGTATGGCGATTGGATTACGACCGAATATGGCGCGCGTAAAAACGAAGAATGCTACGACCACGTTTATATCTTGCATCATCCAGATGAAGAGCGTGAAGCCTGTCGGCCACTTAGAACATCCCCTGCCTATGATCGGCAAAAAGCCGCTGGCGCGCAGTTCGGCCAAGTTAATGGTTGGGAGCGTCCTAACTACTATGCTCCCACTGATTTTAGTGATCATGATTCGCGCTCTTTTCGACGAGGGAGCTGGTGGCAATATGCGGTAGAGGAGGCGAAAGCGGTTCGTGAGAATGTTGGTCTTGTTGATGCAACTGCGTTCACCAAACATGTTGTCAAGGGGCCTGGAGCGACGGAGTTCTTAGATTGGTTTACTTGCAACAAGCTACCGAAGGTCGGCCGCATTAATCTCACTTACGCTTTGACCAACGCTGGTACAACTCGAACAGAGTACACGATTGTTCGCCGCGCTGAGCATGAATACTATTTGGTCTCAGCCGGCGCTTGGTCCGCCTATGATGCCGACTACCTGCGCAAAGCCGCGGAAGATAAAGCCGGTGAATTTGGATACATCGAGATTCAAGACGTTACTACTCAGTGGGGCGTGTTCGCGATTGCTGGGCCGAATTCACGCAAAGTACTTAATAAGTTGATCCGTGATGCCGAGCCAGAAACTGCGCTCTCAAATAAGCGCTTCCCTTGGTTATCAGCTCGTTCGATTGAGTTGGCGATGTGTCCGGTGGAGGCAATCCGAGTCGCCTATACCGGCGAGCTCGGGTGGGAGCTGCATCACCCGATTGAGATGCAAAATTATTTGTACGATCAGTTGGTGGCAGCTGGTGCTGAATTTAATATGAGGCTAGTCGGCGCTCGCGCGCAAAATTGGTTACGTCAAGAGAAGTCCTATAGAGCTTTCGGAACAGAGCTTGGAAGAGACGCAACACCGGCTGAAGCTGACCTCCCTCGATTTATCGATCTGAACAAAGAGTTTCATGGTAAGCAGACAATGCTAGATACCGGCGTTCGTTGGAAGTGTGTGACCGTATTGATTGA
Organism: uncultured Arenicella sp.; assembly: GCA_947499305.1. Classification (GTDB taxonomy): domain Bacteria; phylum Pseudomonadota; class Gammaproteobacteria; order Arenicellales; family Arenicellaceae; genus Arenicella. The sequence goes on from CANMNN010000005.1 coordinate 148,870, forward strand.
TGGCCCTAGTGATGCTGACCCATGGGGGCGTGAAGCCCTTTATGATGGCGATGCAAAAATTGGTCGCCTAACTTCCGGCGGTTACTCCGTGGCGTTCGAAAAGAGTATTGGTATGGGTTATGTTTCACCCGAACTCGCGGTTGTCGGTCAACGTTTAAAAGTTAAAATGTTGGGCGAGCTCTGGGATGCTGAAGTCGTTGAAGATAGCCCTTACGACCCAAGCAATGCCTGTATTCGAGTTGATGCATGAGTAACAAGCTTTTAGATATAGACATTAAAAAATGACCGATAAAACACAAAGCTCTGATAAGAGGCCATCTCGCGCTGGGCGCAAAAATGCCATGAAAAAAATTGTTATGTATTGGCGAGACATACCTTCGATGGTCACCATAAAGCGTGGAAGAGAGAAAGGTAAGGTGATGTTAGCTGACCGTTTTCAAGAAGCGATTGATCGAGCCGCAATGCGGGCCGGTAAGGGCAGTAGTGATTTGTACATTGAAGAGTGGCGCAGCGACACCAGTGCCTATGAAACAGATTTGACCTTAGAGCAGGCAGCAGCTCTTGAGGTTGAGCGGCTCGAAGCGCTCTTCGACGATACACTGCTCAAGAAGATGGTCAAAAACAACGGTAATTCGATTGAAGCCTAAGCTATAAACAAAGTTTTTAGAGGACTTGCTAAAGATGATGCAAGGGATACCTGAAATTTTCATCTATTAAGGCTAAACTCTGGATAACTAAACTTATGCGAGCGCGCTGAATGAAAGCCATGATCTTGGCCGCGGGTAAAGGAACCCGTGTGCGACCACTAACCAATGAAATGCCAAAGCCGATGATCCCCATTATCGGTAAACCGGTAATGGAATATTTGATTGAAGAACTGGCTCGTCATGGTTTTGACGAAATTATGGTTAATGTCAGTCATTTGCCCGAGAAGATCGAAAATTACTTTGGTAATGGCGAACGTCTAGGAGTGGAGATTGGTTATTCATTTGAAGGTCATATTGAAGACGGCGAAATTCAGTCTGAGGCTGTCGGCTCCGCCGGAGGCTTAAAGCGTATTCAAGAATTCGGTGGATTCTTTGATGACACTTTTTTGGTAGTGTGCGGAGATGCATTGATCGACTTGGATTTAACCAAGGCCGTACGTGAGCATTGGAAGCGTGGGGCTATGGCTAGTATCTGCACCTTGGCTGTAGAGCCTGAAGACGTCAGTGATTACGGCGTTGTGGTGTCTGACAAAAATGGGCAAATAACCTCGTTTCAGGAAAAGCCGAGTGTCGAAGAAGCGCTCTCAAATAAAGTTAATACTGGTATTTATATTTTTGAGCCCGAGGTTTTAGATCTGATCCCAGAAGGTGAAACCTATGACATCGGGTCAGACTTGTTCCCAAAAATCGTAGAAATGGGGGTGAAGTTTCACGCGATAGATATTCCGTTTAATTGGATTGATATTGGCCGGATAAGCGACTATTGGGAAGCAAATCAAAAGATTATGAACGGTGAGTTACGCACAATCCCTATGCCTGGTACAGAAGTTCGGCCTGGTGTTTGGGTTGGCTTAAACACTAGCGTTGATTGGGATAGGTGCGACATCCAAGGCCCTGTGTATATTGGAAGTGGCACGCGAGTTGAAGAAGGTGCAACAATCGTAGGGCCAACATGGATCGGCCATGGTTGCCACATTCGCGGTAGCGCAGAGATATCTAAAAGTATTATTTTTGAATACACCCGAATTGGTTCAGCCAGTGTGGTAGAAAACTCGGTGGCCTTCGGTCGTTTTTTCGTCGATAAAGATGGTAACAACTTTGACAGCGACAAGATGCATTTGGATTGGGTTACAGATTCACGTATTCCAGCGCACCGTCTTACTGATTAAGTCGTTTATCTCCTTAATTTAAGTTCAATGACCGTTATGGGAACCTAACGTGACTTCATCGACAAATATTACGCTCATCGGCATGCCCGGTAGCGGTAAAAGTACACTGGGAAGGCGTTTAGCTAAGCTGCGAGGTATGTCATTTGTTGATACCGATCTCATCTTAGAGCAAGTCGAAAATATGCCGATTCAAGATATAGTGAATCGACGCGGAGTGCCTTACTTGCGCTTTTTAGAGGGGGTAGTTCTATCGCAACTGGATTTTGAAAATCATGTGATAGCAACTGGCGGTAGCGCGGTGTATAGCCAAAAGGCAATGGACCATCTTGGTTCACTGGGCGCGCGCGTGTATCTAAAGATAAGTTTGAAAACCCTGACTATGCGCGTTAATAACATAGGCAGCCGAGGCTTAGCTAAGATGAAGTCGCATCCGTTGCCTAGGCTCTACGCCGAACGCGCTGGCCTTTATCAAAACGCCGCTGACATCGTGGCATCAAATGATCGGCCGATGACTGCGGTAAGCCTTAGCGAGTTGAATACCAAACTGGATCAATTTTTCGTAGGGAGAATCTAATTTGAGCTCGAAAATTTGGGTCATTATTCCTGCCGCAGGGTCTGGCAGCCGAATGCAGCAGCCCACTCCTAAGCAGTATTTAACTTTGGGCGACCGCACTGTTATCGAGCACACCTTGGCCGTGTTTGTCGATCGTGTTGATGTTGAGCAAGTGACCGTTTGCTTGCCCGCCAATGATCAAACCTTTCAAACCCTAGGCATCGCCGCCCACGCTAAACTGGTGGTAACGCAAGGCGGAGCATCGCGTGCGCGTAGCGTATTAAATGGTTTGCGATCTATTAATGCAAGTTCCAATGATTGGGTCCTGGTTCATGATGCGGCAAGACCTTGTTTGAGTACGAGCTTGCTAGATGAACTGATAGAGAACCTTGTAAATGACGAGGTTGGCGGTATCTTGGCGATGCCAGCCAAAGACACCCTGAAGCGCTCAGACGAAAAGGGGCAAATTGCACAGACAATTGATCGAGCCGTGATCTGGCAAGCTCAAACTCCTCAAATGTTTCGTTTTGGCATAATGATTGATTGTCTTGAGCGAGCTTTGCATGATGGCATTGACATTACTGACGAAGCCTCTGCTCTAGAGGCGTATTCTTATAAGCCAAGGTTGATAGAAAGCGACGCGCGTAATCTAAAAATAACAACGCCTGAAGATCTTGTACTTGCTGAGTTTTTAGTCAAAACGTAAAGTTTTATTGTGCTTTAACAATGGCGAGAAAAAAATGCCTAAATGTGTGTAAAAGATCTTAAAAAAATGCACTGCAAAAAGGAGTACAATACAGAGCAATCAACTCACCCTATTATCTAATTCTTGTTGCCGCCTTTATGTTGATGAATCTATTTATATTGCGCACACGCCTTATAAAACTGTTGATGGTTGCGTGTTGCTGTTTAAGCCTTCAAGCGTGTTTGGGAACAATCGTCGGCGCTACCGCTGATGTTGCGATAGAGGTTGCGAAAATTCCCTTTAAAGTTGGCGGCGCTGTTATTGATGTCGCGACTGGCGATGGAAAGTCAAAAAAAGATAAGAAAGAAGACAAGCACGACGAAGATGAAGAACCTTCGCCAGAAAAACACCAACGAGCAATTTAATTATGCGCATAGGGCACGGTTATGATGTTCATCAACTGGTTGAAGGACGTAAACTCATTTTAGGTGGTGTTGAGATAGATCACGCTAAAGGCTTGCTTGGGCATTCTGATGCTGACGTCTTGCTGCATGCCGTCTGCGATGGCGTGCTTGGCGCGCTAGGTGTAGGGGACATTGGCAAGCATTTTCCTGATACAGACCAAGCTTATGCGGGCGCCGATAGTCGAGTGTTGTTGCGACATGTAGTGACTCTAATGCATAAGGCAGGTTTTAATCTGGGGAATCTCGATGTCACAATTGCGGCGCAGATGCCAAAACTCGCCCCGTATTTATCAAAGATGAAGACTAATATTGCTGCTGATTTTAAGTGTCACGAATCGCAGATTAATATTAAGGCGACTACTACCGAAAGGCTCGGCTTTGTAGGTCGAGAGGAAGGAATAGAAGCCCATGCTGTGGTATTGCTATCAAAGTGATACGTCAATCAAGATCAAACACCCTAACTATTTTGTAGATCATGACCGAAGTAAAATTAGAAAACCGCAAGAACCGAAAACTGACTCAAGAGAAAGCCCTTGAGGTAAACCTTAATAGCAGTATTTACGGTGCGATAGTGGAGATCGGCGCAGGTCAAGAAACTGCCCGACAGTTCTTCAACGCAGGCGCCGCGGCCGGTACAGTGGCGAAAACAATGTCTGCTTATGATATGCAGGTTAGTGATGATGTTTACGGAAAAGCTGGGCGTTATGTTAGCCGTGAACGCTGCGAACAAATGATGGATCATGAGTTTGATTTGATGGTTCAGCGCTTAAATGAGGCGCGTGGTGATGAAACTAAATTCTTCGCTTATGCCGCGACGGTAACCGCACGAAGCTACAGCCAGAAAAATGAGTGCCACGGTTGGATTGGTGTTAAGAGGCAACTTGAGCCGCAAGGCGAACCAAGTTCAATCATTCTACATGTACGTATGCTTGATGATACCAACCGAGAGCAATCGGAAGCGCTTGGTGTATTGGGAGTAAATCTCGTTCATGGTGCGTACCATTACTCAGATGACCCAAAGAAAATCATCGATAATCTACAAGATGGTATGGGCTACGATAAGCGCATCGAAATTGATTTGATTCACTTCTCTGGTCCAGATTTTGCCGATGTCGAAAATCGATTGATGAATTTACATTTAATTCACAGTTGGAACTGTCGTGCGGTTATGTTTGAACCAACTGGCGCATCGGTTGTACCGGCGTCGGCTTTGCGCAAGAAAGACACCATTGTGATTCGAGGTTCCTTTAAGCCGCCTACAAATGTTCATATGGACATGAGTAATTCAGCGATCAAACACTTTGCCCAAGAAGAGGGCGTTGATCCCGACAAAATTTTGGTCGTCGCGGAAATTACGCTTAACGAGTTGTACAGCGGAAATGATGATGGTGATTCTGACTTCTTAGCGCGTGTTGATCTCCTAAATGAGTTGGGGTTCTCAGTGCTCATTTCGGACTATCTGCGTTTTTTCCGCTTGCGTTCATGGATTCGTAGATACACGCCTAATCGTATAGGCATCATGCTCAGTGTGCTTGATTTTGACTATTTATTTGCAGAGCAGTATTACCAAGGTCTTGAAGGTGGAATATTAGAAGCATTTGGCAAATTGTTTTCGGACAATACCAATGTTTATGTGTACCCAACCATTCGAGATGGTAAGTTGATCTCGCTTGATAATGTTGATGTCGACCCGTCTCTGCGTAATCTTCTGAAGCACCTCACTTCTAATCGAGCTATGGTCTCGGCCGATATTCAAAATGTGCATAACCTTGATATTTCTGCGCGTGAAATCGTTAAAGAACTGCCTAAAGGGCGTGGCGATTGGGAGAAAAAACTGCCATCAGTAGTAAGCAACCGCATTATTGAAAAAGGCTTATTTGGTTTTAAGGCCTAGCCCATACGCGTTTCGGATCTCCAATGTTACCGGTGCTCTACTCTTTCAGGCGATGCCCTTATGCCATGCGCGCGCGTATGGCAATTCGGCATAATAAAGTTGCTTGTGAGTTACGAGAAGTTGTACTCAAAAATAAGCCCGCTGAACTACTAGCAGCATCAGCTAAAGCTACGGTGCCGGTATTAAATACCGGCGAAGTTGTTATCGATGAAAGCATCGATATTATGGCTTGGGCGATACAAAACGGTATCTCCTCGTGGCAGCAAGATCATCTAAAACATCATCTCGTTGTGCGTAACGATGGCGAATTTAAGTCTAACCTTGATCGCTATAAGTACTTCGATCGTTTTCCTGAGTTTTCACAAAGTCATTACTTTAAAGCTGCCTTGGACTTTCTCAACGAGCTCGAAGCTTTTCTATCCCTTAGCCCCGATGGCCAGTTGTCGTTACTCGACACTGGTGAATCAGCGTTGGACGTCGCTATTTTCCCTTTCATAAGGCAGCTAGCTTTTGTAGATAAGCCTTTTTTTGATTCTCAAGATCTACCGAAGTTGCAGGCTTGGCTTGATCAGCAACTCAATTCCGAATTGTTTGCTGGGGTTATGTCAAAATACCCTGCATGGAATACTGAGCAAAAGGAAAGAATAATTTTTGGAGTTTGAAACAAAGTTCTAAACTCGAGTGCCAACGCTAATTGTTTTTTACGTGAATAGTGAACATCTGCTAGACTGATAATTAAAATTCTCTTTGTGTAAACTCCATGTCCGACTATCAAATTCAGCATCAGCCAGAAGAATCACTCTTTTACGTTCATTTGGAAGATGGTCAGCGGGCGTTTGTAAAGTACCGGCGCTCAGGTACCGAGTCAGCCGAAGCGCTGGTCGATTTCTACAGCACGTTCGTTCCCGATGCATATAGGGGAAAGGCCTTGGCATCAAAATTAGTCGATCATGCTTTTGACTGGGCTGAGGAGAACAATCTTCACATCCAAAGTTCCTGTTGGTATGCGGCTAAAAAATTGGAACGCCGTCAGCGGCCTCAAGCCGCCACAAATGCTTAACTTGGTTTAAATAGGATTAAACTGATAGTTACTTTCATTGGTCGTGTTAGAAAAAATTTCCGCTTCGAGTTTTCTTAGCAGGCAAGCCGAACTCAGTCAGTACTCACACATTCAGTTCGAGTCCCTGAAAGCGGATGTCTTCATATCAGCGCTGGGTGAAATTTGTGATGGTCTTGATCTTCCTAATGCGAGTGATCTTGATGAATCTGAGCGATACTTGCTTCAAGCTAAAGTTGATTTTTGCTTGGTCTGGTCAATCGCTGAGCTTACTCGCTCACTGAGCCAGCCTGAGCTCGGTCGCTGGCAGTCGAAATTTGCGCAATCGAGTATTAATTATGCGCTTAAGCTTGCATGGCTAACGGTCGCCCCAAAACACCGTATGCTTAGTCAACAAATCCTCGATCAAGAGGGTGATGTTCCTGGTTTGTTTATATTCGGCATGGGCAAGCTCGGTGGCTATGATCTTAACTTTTCGAGCGACGTTGATCTTGTCGCTTATTTCGATCCCGATGTTCTGCCTGTGCCCGACACGTTAGGTAAGAGCTATGTTTGTCACCAGGTACTTCAGGTACTTACCAAGTTGATTTCGCAATCGGGCAAGTCAAATTTCATATGGCGTGTTGATTGGCGACTTCGCCCTAACGCATCGGCTACTACCTTGGCAATGTCAGTTGCCGCAGCAGAAGATTATTATTTTTACCGAGCATCACCTTGGCACCGACTAGCGTTAATGAAAGCGCGTGTTGTAGCAGGGGATAATGCGCTAGGGGGCGATTTTTTAAAGACTCTGAAGCCTTTTATATGGCGTCAAAACCTCGACTATAGAGCACTGGATGAGTTGGCCGAAATAAAGCAACGCATTAATCTTGAGCACCCTTCTTTAAGGGTGCAGCGTACCTGGGAAGGCCCTATTAGTGACGAAATTAGTGGCTACAATGTTAAGCTAGGTAGCGGAGGAATTCGAGAGATCGAGTTTATTTGCAATGCCTTGCAGCTTCTTTGGGGAGGTCGCCATCGAGACCTTCGAACCTCTAATACCCTCGAGGCACTCGCCGCACTTGCGGAGCTCAACAAACTGGACCGAGAGAGCAGTGACACTTTGATCGAGGCATATCAATACTTGCGTCGTCTCGAAAATGCGATTCAGATGCAAGGAAATCAGCACACTCATTTAGTCCCCACTAGCGGAGAGTTGCAACAAAGCTTGCTGATATTGCTTGGCTTGGATAGCTGGCGTTCACTAGTGCTCAACTTAAATAAGTACCGAGTTTTTGTACACCGCTATTTTGAGGAGTTATTTGCCGAACAAGCCGCAGCGCAAGGCGAAGCGATTATTTGGCCAAGCGATTTGAGTTCCCAAGCGGATGACATCATCGATTCATGGGAAGCTGGATATCTGAATTATGGGGTATCGTCACACGTTCGCCATCGCCTTAGAGCGCTTACGCGCGGTATCGCAAACTATTTGAGCAATGCCGAAGGAGATGTCAGCAATACGGTGGTGAGATTACATGAGTTTTTCAGAGCGTTGCCCAGCGGTGAACAGTACTTTCGCTTATTAGCTGAGTCGCCGGTTTTGCTTGAAAGCATTGTGCCGCCCTTACTTCATTCTCCGGCAATGACCTTGCTGTTAAAACAGTCGCCGCACATTATCGATTGCTACGTGCATGAACGTTGGTCGTATCCAGAGCCTTTCGACAGTGACTACGTATTGCACGCTGACGACTATGGCGAGCGACTCGAGTTGATGAGGCGATTCGTTAATGAACACCTCTATCAACTTTATTTAAGTTTTTTAAATGGGACTATAGAAGTTGCTACATTTCAGACCGCTTTAACCGATCTGGCAGAACACAGTTTAGATTTAGCGCTTAATGTAGTAGCAGAAAATATGCAATTGGAGACGGTGCCAATTACTGTAATTGGCATGGGGAAAGTAGCGCTTGGCAAAATGTCTCCCCTGTCTGATCTCGATTTGATTTTCGTTTTTGACCAAGAGCAAACAAGCTTGGAACTCGCGTCACGCTTTGTAAGTCGCTTGCAAACCGCAATTGCGACACCGATGCGCGAGGGTATTTTGTATGAGCTTGATACACGCCTTCGTCCTTCGGGGCGGTCTGGAGCGCCAACTGTCTCTATCGAGAGCTTTGCGAATCACCACAGACAGCGGGCACATACTTGGGAGCATATTGCCTTGGTGCCAAGTCGCGTGGTGGCAGGCAATCGTGCGCCTGAAAAGCGCCTAAATGAAATAAAAGCGAGTTTGCTTCAAACGCCGAGAGACCCGCTGCAGCTAAGTCATGACGCGCAGAAGATGTGGCACAGAATAGCCGAACATCGTGTTAAGCCGTCGGCACCTGAATTGATGTTCAGTAAGCTCAGGGAGGGCGGTCTAATGCAGGCGGAGTATCTAGCGGCGTGTTTAATACTACAATTAGGGCATACAGGAGTGCCGTCTGAAACCCAATTTGACCATCTGTTGTTAGGAGTACACGATTCAGATAAGCTCTCTGAGGTGATACAATTTTGGCGAATTCAGCAATTGTGGGAGAGGTTGTTGGGTAAATCAGAGCAGGCACTAGATACGCTCCCTGAGTCATATTTGAAACGCCTATTAGATCAATCCGGTGTTACTTCTGTTGCGCAATTGGTTAACAAGAAAAAGGATTATTCAACCTATGTAATGAGTCGAATGGAGCGACTATTTGAGGCCAGTAGATTGCACTCCGAAGACTTAGAGGGCTGGTTAGAAACCAAGGTCACATGGCAAGCATAAGCTAGCCAGTAATTTTCATTTCCATTTTATTTGATTGTGTCACTGAGTGGTGATATCTTATATGTCACTATATAGTGACATATAAGATAATTTTGAAAAATTCTAAAGCAACAAAAAATCGGGAGCAAACTGAAGCGAAGCTTGTGACGGCAATTGGCGAAGTGCTGGCCGAAAGGGGGTTTGGCAAGCTAGGAGTTAACGCAGTGGCGAAGCAAGCTGGTGTAGATAAAGTGCTCATCTATCGCTACTTTGATGGCTTAGATGGCTTGATGGAGCGTTATGCCTATTCCTCCGAATTTTGGCCGCCAGCTTCTGAATTATTGGGTGATCAAGTGCAGCGGGAACATTTAGCGGAAATGTCATTCGCCGATGGCTTCGCCGAAGTGTTCAGGCGCTATGCAAACGCTCTTCGGTCGCGACCTTTAACGCTGGAAATTCTGTCATGGGAAACTATAGAACGAAACGCTTTAACCATTGCGATGGAAGAAGTGCGTGAATCTATGGGGCTAGAGCTTATGGCGTTTCTCAGTCAACTGGACCCGCCAGAAGCCGATTGGCAGGCAATTGCGAATTTATTTTCAGGGGGTATTCATTATTTGGCGATTCGAGCTCGAAAGGTGTCTACCTACACGGGAATGAGTATTGCCGAGGATGAAGGTTGGGAACGGCTAATCGCCAGTATTGGCTTTCTTGTTGCAAATATTGAAGCCAATCAAGAAATTTAAAAAATAACAATTTAGTTAATGAAAAGAGTGATTTATGAGCGCTGATAAAAAAATTAATCGTGCGGCGGTGAGTATCTTTATGCTGTTTGGTTTCGCTACAATTTTGATCACCGGCTTACTGTCATACGGCTTGCGATACAATAGTCTATTGTCTGCGGTGCATACAGTTTTTGGCCTGACGTTCGTTTTTTTTGGCGTTTTTCACCTAAAAAATAATTTAAAGTCGATCGTAAATTACTTTCGTCAGCCTAAAGCTAAACGCTATGTATGGCTCGGAACATTGATGGTGCCGGTCACGGTTATCGGCTTAAGCGCCGGCTTACCACCGTTTCAGTCGATTGTGGACCTAGGTTACGCAATAAAAGAGCTCAAACCAATTGAACGCCAGTTAAGCGAAACAATTTACACGCGCTATCAACAACAAGGTAAGAGTCTGAGTATTGATATCAAAGCAGGCGAACATTACTCAGGTCCTGGCGCGACGGTCCTTGGCGTCACCATTACTGGCGTTCCGCAAATGGCCGTATGGTTAGAAGACAAGCAAGGAAACTACTTAGAAACACTGTATGTTACTAAGAAAGCCTCTGATAGCTCCTATATTCAATCTCTATTCAGTGGTGAAGGGGCAAGGCGACCCGAGGCGCTTCCTCATTGGTCCTATGCGCGAGGCATCAAGAGCGCTGATGGGCTGATGATGCCGAGTAGTGCTAACCCTATAGCTGACGCAATTACTGGCGCGACTCCAATCTCGAGCTTTGAACTGCGTACTAATACCGAGGCTGAGGAAGATGTCATTGTGAAGTTTGAAATAAACCGCTCCTTCGATTTTAATGAGGTCTATCATCGAGAGGCGTTTCCTGATGACCCAATCTACAGCGGCACAGGCTCGTCGGCTCAACCGTCATTGATTTATGCAGCGACGGTGAACTTAAAAGACGATCAGCCTTATTATTTTATGCGCTTAATTGGAAGAGGCCATCACTCGGGTAAAAACGGGGAGTTATACGAGGACCTATCTGGTATCACAACGGCTAAGGAAATGGTCAGCCGTATTATTGTTGAAGTGTTATGAACGGTTAAAGATTGGTAGTTGTATTGATTAGGGTTGAACTAGCACCTCAAGCAAAAGCGAGCGTAGCCATGCTAAGGCCGTGTCTTGCTCAGTGTTTTCATGCCAATAAAGGCTCGTACCAAAACTGGGTATTGAGAACGGAAGATTAACGATACATAGGTCATCATCCAGTAGTTGCTCAGCCATTCCCGATGTTACAGTTAGAATCTGTTGCGACGATTTAAGTATTTTTGCAGCGGCGAAATAGTTTTGGCAACGAACATTGGTTTTGCGCTCTAAGCCTTGTTGTCGAAAGAAGGTGTCCTCCATGGTCATTCCCTGCGGGCGATTTGACACACTAATATGTTGGCTTCGTAAGTAAGCCGGCTTGTCCAAGGAATATCGCAATGGATGTTTCTTACGCATAAGAACCTTAAAGCCTCCGCTGCCTAGTTTTTGCTGCCGTACAGGTTTCTCAACCGATATAGATACGTCTAGGGCGACATCAATATGACCCGCGCCAAGGTCGCGGGATAGGTTGGTACGGTCGATTTTAACGCTTGCGATACCCACATTCGGTGCTCGCCTAGACATGATCTCGCAGAGTTTCGGAAGAATCGATGGTTCAAGAGCATCATGCATTCCAATTCTAAATACATGATCACTGCGGCTTGGCTCGAATTCGCCCCATTGTTGAAGAATCTGCTGCAAGCGTGTGAGGTTGTCGATAATCAATGGCGCCATGCGACTGCACGCGGCTGTAGGCACCATTTTATTATGCGATCTTTGGAAAAGTGGGTCGCCTAAAGATTCTCTCAAACGTTTCATCGCATGGCTAACCGCCGATGGCGTGAGGTGTAGGATATCAGCCGTTCGGCTCATATTTTGTTCAACATAAAGAGTTTGAAAAACCTTGAGTAAGTTCAGATCTAGTTGTTGGATTCGTTTTGGATTAGCCATGCGTGTGAATTAAATTCATAGTTTTAGGTAAGTATATTTCATTCTATTCATGTTTCTATGGCTTATTCTCTAGTCTTTCAAGATTGTCATCAAATCATTCGCACAACCGAGAGAGTCACCTTATGAACTTTGAACACAGTGCTAAAACCAAAGATTACATTGCTAGGGTTAAAACGTTTATACGAGACAATATAGAGCCGGTTGAGGCTCAAATTTACCGCGAGCTTCATGAACTTAATCCCGGTGGAGACTGGCTAAATTGGAAGCTTCATCCATTGGTTGAAAAATTTAAGGGCATGGCTAAGCAGCAAGGTCTGTGGAATTTATTTTTACCGGACGATGAGCTAGGTAAAGGCTTAACGACCTTGGAATATGCACCATTAGCTGAGGAGATGGGGCGTATGTTGTTCACGCCCGAAATTTTTAATTGTAATGCTCCTGATACGGGGAATATGGAAGTGTTGTATCACTTTGGCGATGAGAGCCAGAAAGAGCAATGGCTGACGCCCTTGCTCGAAGGCGAGATTCGCTCAGTATTTGGCATGACGGAGCCAGATGTTGCTTCGTCGGACGCAACAAATATGCAAGCCACGATTGCTCAAGACGGTAATGATGTGGTGATCAATGGCAAAAAATGGTGGAGTACTGGCTTAGGACACCCAAATGCAAAGTTCACGATTTTAATGGGCTTATCGAACCCTGAAAACGATCGACATAGCCAACATGCAATGGTGATCATACCTCTCGATTCGCCGGGTGTTGAGATCAAGCGTATGCTTACGGCCTATGGTGATTATGATGCGCCATACGGACACGGTGAAATGCACTTTACTGATGTGCGGGTTTCGAAAGAGAACCTAATTATGGGTATGGGTAAGGGCTTTGCGATAGCTCAAGGTCGTTTAGGCCCTGGCCGTATTCATCATTGCATGCGAACCATCGGGATGGCCGAGAAAGCACTGGAAATGGCAATTGGTCGAGGGTTGGAACGAGAAGCTTTTGGAAAGCAGATCCTAAAACTCGGTGGCAATGGCGAACGTATTGCTCAAGCTCGTATCGCTATTCATCAAGCTCGCCTTATGACTCTGCACGCGGCTTGGAAAATAGATACTGTTGGTGTAAAGAACGCAATGACAGAAATTTCAGCGATTAAAGTCGCTGTACCAACCATGGCTCAAAATGTTGTTGATATGGCTGTGCAAATGCACGGTGGCGCAGGTATGAGTAGTGATTTTCCATTAGCTCATTTCGCTGCAGGGGCTAGAGCTTTGCGTTTGGCGGATGGCCCAGACGAAGTTCACATGGGCATGGTGACTCGTCTAGAACTTAAAAAGTATCAGACTAAATTCGCATAGGCATATAATGACTTATAAAATGTATGTGGCGCCGATATTTCCAAAGTAAAACTTAACTAAAAATAGTTTCAAGTAGTTTTACAGAGTTTATCGCATACTAAGTGGCCTAAGTTTCAAATGGTTTGCTTAATTCGCGAATACAACAAAGATATGGACTGACGAGTCCGAGGAATGATGAGAAAAATTTTAATAACAGGCGCTGGCTCTGGATTGGGAGAAGCGCTGGCCAAAAAGTACTCCAAAGAAGGTTCTGAAATCTGTGTGGCCGACGTTAATCAAGAGGGCGGAGAAGCAGTTGTTCAGTATATTCAAAATGCCGGTGGCGAAGCATTTTTCGTAAAGTGTGATATCACTCAGCAATGGGACGTTGAGAAATTAGTAATGACAGTCGCGGAGCGATGGGGCTCGATCGATGTGCTTATAAACAATGCAGGTGTTGCGAGCGCTGGAAAAATTGATTCGGAAACCATGGAGCAGTGGCAGTGGGTACTTGATATCAACTTGCTTGGTCATGTGCGAATGACTAAATCTTGCTTACCTTTGTTACGCAATAGCGAGGCGGCCGATAAAACTATCATTAACATAGCTTCGCAGGCCGGCTTAACCGCAGCACCTGGCATGGCTAGTTATTGCGTCACTAAGGCGGCGATGGTTAGTCTCTCCGAAACCATGCACCTTGAGTTGGCGGTAGATGACATACATGTTGCCGTTGTTTGCCCAGCCTTTTTTGATACAAACCTAAACCAATCATTGCGTAGTAGTGATGAAAAAATGCAGGCAATCGTGACCAAGCTGATCAAGAAATCGGGTGTTAGTGCCGATGAAATTGCTGGCAAGGTGTTTGACGCTGTAAGTAAAAAGAAATTCATGATCGTAACTCATAAAGACGGACGTAAGGCGTATCGATTAAAGCGTTTTTTGTCGATGGAACGCTATTTAGAGATAGTCAAGAAAAGAACCGCCAAGTTTGTAAAGAAAAATGTCTGATTCACGAAACAGTATTGATGCGGCTGGAACTATAAGAAAAGGTGAAGAGCTTGATCTAATTAGTTTGAATCCTTGGTTGCTAGAGAAGCTAGAAGGGGTCAGTGGCACGCCTAGTGTGACCCAGTATTCGGGTGGCGCATCAAATTGGACCTATTGTTTAGGCTACCCCGAAAAAGAAGTAGTGCTTCGGCGAGCGCCGGATGGCACTAAAGCTAAAGGTGCACACGATATGGGGCGAGAATACCGTTTGCAAGCAGCACTAAAGCCAGTTTACCCCTATGTGCCAGACATGCTTGCCCATAGCGATGATGTTTCGATTCTCGGCGCTGAGTTTTATGTAATGGAAAAGCTCAACGGAATGATCCCAAGAACTAACATGCCGCGCGGCCTAAATTTAGATCAAGAGCAATGTCGACAGCTATGCTACAACGCTTTAGATAGCTTAATCGAGCTTCATCAAGTTGACTACAAGGCGGCCGGGCTTGATCACATCGCAAAAGGTGGTGGTTATACCGAACGACAGATTAGCGGTTGGACTCATCGCTATAAAAAGGCTAAAACTTGGAATGTGCCAAGCGCTCGAGGCGTGATTAATTGGCTAGCCGACAACATGCCTGAAAAAGAAACCATTTGCTTAACGCACAATGATTTCCGTTTGGATAATCTAGTTTTAAACGCTGATGAGCCAACTGAGATTATTGGGGTTCTCGATTGGGAGCTAGCGACTTTGGGTGACCCTTTGATGGATTTAGGCAACTCACTTGCTTACTGGGTAGAGGCCGACGATGACTTTTTTGCTCAAAAAACCCGCAGGCAGCCGACTCACTTAGATGGAATGCTCAGTCGCCAAGAAGTGATCGATTACTATCTAGCGAAAACCGATAGTGAAGTTAAGGACTTTACCTTTTATGAAGTATATGGGCTGTTCCGCTTAGCCGGTATTGTGCAGCAAATTTACTATCGTTATCACCATAAACAAACTCAAAATCCTGCATTCAAAATACTTTGGGTGTTTGTACATTATTTAATGCATCGATGCCGCAAGGCAATCAAGCAATCAGGAAAATAGGCGTAATGGCTACTATTTATTTAATTCGACATGGGCAAGCCTCTTTCGGCAAAGAAAACTACGATCAATTATCTGACTTAGGTCACCAACAGGCCGCACGATTAGGCGATGTTCTAAGTCAGCGATTAGCAAATTTTGACGCGGTGCATCTCGGCTCCATGTTGCGCCACAAGCAAACTGCCGAGAACTGCTTAGGAGGTTTTGAACAGTGCTTAGAATCGACTAACGCGGTATTTGATTCTAATTGGAATGAGTACGATTTTCGCGACATATTGACTCAATTGCGCCCTGAATTTGCTACGGCGAAAGGCACCACTGACTACATACGCAGCCAATCGGACCCTAAAGCCGCCTTCGAACACGCATTTAACAGCGCTGTGGATCGTTGGGTTTCTGGTGACTACGACGCTGACTATATTGAGTCGTGGTCGACGTTCAGTTCTCGTATTCACGAAGCGTTCAAAGCCACAATAGCTAATAATAAAGGCAAAAAGAATATTGCTGTGTTCACTTCCGGTGGTCCTATTTCAGTCGTTAGCCAACACTTGTTGGGTGTCGCTGAAAACAAAATGATGCAAATGAATTGGACTCTGCTTAATTGCGGCGTAACCAAAATCGTGACCACAGGTTCACGGCAATTTTTATCGTCACTAAATGAACATACGCATTTTGAAGGGCCCGACAACAAACACTTTATAACTTACGCATAACATCTTATGAGCAGACAGAATATTTTAATTACGGGTGCTAGTTCCGGGCTAGGCTACACCATGGCGAAAATGTACGCCGAACAAGGTAAAAACCTAGCATTGTGCGCCCGGCGTGTTGAACGTTTAGAAGAACTTCAAGATGAAATAGCCAAAATGCACCCAGAAGTAAAGGTGTCAGTCAGGTCTCTTGATGTTAATGATCATGATCAGGTGTTTGAAGTGTTCAGAGCCTTTGCTGACGATCTTGGGCATTTAGATCGAGTGATTGTTAACGCTGGCATGGGCAAGGGCGCATCTTTAGGCACTGGCTACTTTCATGCGAATAAGCAAACAGCGATAACGAACTTCGTTTCGGCAATTGCTCAGTGTGAAGCTGCGTTGGAGCTCTTCAGAGCCCAAAATCATGGTCATCTCGTGACGATTTCTTCTGTGAGCGCTGTTAGAGGCTTTCGCCGTGCTATGACTGTATATGCCGCTACAAAAGCAGCGATAACAAACCTAACTGAAGGTATTCGAGTTGATTTGTTAGACACCCCGATAAAAGCCACTACGATTCACCCAGGCTTTATTCGTAGCGAAATTAATGAAAAAGTCAAAACTGTGCCCTTTATCGTAGACACTGAGACGGGATGTAAGGCGATACTTAAAGCAATTGAAAAAGAAGGGGCAAGCTATTATGTGCCAGGTTGGCCATGGGAACTAGTCTGCCGTATTATGAAAATAATGCCGATCAGTATGCTTAAGAAAATGAGCTAAGGTTAGATGGGCCAATTCTGCTACAAATTACGATAGAAAATACTTTGCTTACTAATCTGCCTGAATATTTAAAAACAATTGATGAAAAATGCCGTTTTTGGCCCAAAAGGTAAGCACAGACCTAAAATAGATAGGATGAAACTAAAAACATGTCTAGCATCTTTATCTGATTGTGTTATTTTAAGTGTGCGTACACGTAACAGTGCGCAACAACCTCCAATTACCGCAGCTAATCTTCCAACCCGACGCTTGCAGTAACTGGAGGCCACCTCAAATAGGATTTGAGGTAAAAATAGGAAGATACCCGTGGGGGGACAGTTCTTCCGGAAGGCTCTTGAGTTTACCCCCTCAAGGGCCTTTTTTTATTCTTACCAAATCCATTCGCGCATGTCTTTGTAAAGAGATTAGACCCAAACGTAGGGTTTTAAATCTTGTACAACTTCGCCTTGAGTAATACTTTTACACACCTTTGAGCATTTTCACAACTGTCTGATTTTCGTTATACCTATCTTTTGGTTGCTAGTATGGCTTCTTTAAACTGTCTAATTCCAGACAATCCTAATGGAGCTTCATTATGTATCACCCTCAAAAGATAAAAGCGAAAATCTATTCAACTGGTGTTTATCTGCCCTCCCAAGTCGTTAAATCAACTGATCTATTCGAGGAAATTAGGTCAGATGTCCTGTATGGCATCGACAAAAATTGGATGTCCGAAACGATGGGTATCGAAGAACGGAGGGTGGCCCCGGATTCGGCAAAACCATCTGATTTGGCTATTCCTGCTGCCCAGCAAGCGCTCGAAGAAGCTGGAGGAGTAGATCTTCAACATATTGATTTAATTATATTTTGTGGTATCGAGCGCGATCAGCCAGAACCAGCTACCGCGCATACAATCCAAAATGCTTTGGGCCTAAATGCTCGGTATGCATATGATATCTCGAACGCGTGCTATGGCTTTATTGACGCGATGCATATCGCCACAAACTATATCGAATGTGGTATCGTCAGATACGCTTTGATAGTAACAGGAGAAGTTCCCACACGAGTAATGAGGGCCGCAATTGATGCTCTAAAAAGAGGTGTCGACATTAAGACAGCACGAAATATCATCGGCGCGCTGTCCGTTGGAGACGCTGGCGGAGCTGTAATAATTGGTGCAACAAAAAAAAATGATAGTTCGGGTTTTGAGCTGTTTAACACTTTTTCGTCAAGCTCTCATGTGGACAAATGTATATATAAACAACAAGAAGACGGGTCAATCAACGGCCACATGATCATGGGGCAGCTTGCTGGCATATTCATTCGAAGCCATAACAAGATGATAGATGACACATTAAGTCGGCTTGGATGGAAGGACTTCGACTGGATGTTGAGTCATCAAATTGGTAGGAAGCCCTTTGAAAAGCTTTCAAATATTAACGGAGTAACTCCTAATAGAATGATCAAAACATTGGATAAATTAGGAAACATTACGTCGGCGACTTTTCCAGTTAATTTCAATAAATTAGTAGAAGAGCGACAGGTACGAAGCGGCGATAGGATCGGGGGGTGTTTTGCTGGTTCTGGTCTTGTAATCGGTCAATTTGGTTACACCTTTTGATCAAATGGTAGCCGATAGCCTAACCATGGCCGCTGTACTTTGGCCGTTGTAGTTTTTGCACAACGGCCTGTTTTTAACGAGATATTAGAGGAGGTGTAAACTCAATATGAGCATATATGTATTACCTGCGTCGATGGCATTATTGGTGAGTATCGTAGTGTTTTTCGCCGCGCTTCAAGGAAGAAAGAAAACTGAGTCGAATACATTTTGCATAATGGTCTTTATGTTTATTTGCCTAAGCGTTTGCGAAGTTCTGAGTGCGTTCGAGTTTTTTAAGACCGAACGCTTCATATATCTAGTTAAGGCCTATTACCTAGTGGCTTTATGCGGTCTTTGTTCTATTTTTGCGTATTCCTTACATGTGGCACGGAAGAAGTCGAATACGAGAGTATTGCTCGTTTACACAGTTTCATTCTGCCTTTCATGTTTAGTATTGTTCACTGACATTGTTATCGAGGGAATAGAGCCACTTGGGCACACCCAAACTGCCATCAGAGGTGAGCTGTACATTTTGTTTCAAGTTTTCTCGGTGGCGCTGCTGATTTTGATTATCGGAACACTTACGCGTGGGTATATGAGCCATAAAGACCACATGATGCAGATTCGATGTTCTTACACCTTATTGGCCTTACTACCGCTGGTATTTACCTGTTTGCTAATTTTGGTGATCATGGCTATGGGCTACAAAGTTAATGCTGTCTTATTTATGCCTATTGTGCATGTGGCTTTCATATTGATAACGTTGGTTGGAGAGTCGGAGCACCAAATTACTGATATACGCCGCTTTATGCCCTACTCAGTAGAAAGGCATACTTCTAATGAAATCATGGACATATTTTCGAGTTTCGCTCGTGACGAGATTTCATATCGTGATGGCATCAATGAAATAGAACGCTTGTTGGTTCTGCACAAGTATCAAAAGAACGGCGGTAATGCGAGTGCAACGGCCGAGTTAATGAAGATGCCTCGTTCTTCGTTGTACTCAATATTCCACAGGCTGGGAATAGAGACTGACAGTAAGACTAAAGACTAACTAATGGCGGCGTTTTTTGTTCAGATACTGTTAAATGGAGTCGTCCCATTAGACGGTCGACAAGGCTAATCGTGTAGTGCAGTGTACTTGCAAGCACTGCACTACACATAGACTATTGATGCCTAGAGTTCGACCATTAATTTGCCAGTGTTTCCGCCACTGAACAAAAGGTTAATTCCCTCAATCGCACTCTCTAATCCATGAAGGGTGTGGGCTCGATATTTTATTTTACCTTCCATTAAATACTTTGACATAGCCTGCATCATGCCTGGGATCTTGTCGTAGTGATCAGGCATCGTAAAGCCTTGAATGGTTAGGCGCTTTTTGATGATCGGAATCCAATTAGGGCCGGCTGATGGAGTGAGGGTGTTGTAATCGGAGATCATGCCGCACACCATAATGCGACCATGTGCATTCATTAGATCAAATACTGCGTGTTGTACTGCGCCGCCAGTATTCTCAAAATATAAGTCGACACCGTTTGGAGCACTTGCGGCCAACTTCGCCGAGAGATCGTCAGACTTATAGTTAATGGCTGCGTCGAAGCCTAGCTCGTCGGTCAACCATTGACATTTTTCGTCGGTGCCCGCGGTCCCAATTACAGTTAGTCCTTCGGCCTTAGCTATCTGGCCGACCATGGAGCCAACTGAGCCAGCCGCTCCCGAAACCACGATGGTCTCTCCGGCTTTTGGTTTTCCTACGTTCATTAAACCCTGATAGGCGGTCATGCCGGGTAGCGCTAGAACGCAGAGCACTGCTTCAGTGGGAATGCCTTCGGGAAGTAAATTCAAGCCTTCTCCATTGCTCACCGCATACTCTCTCCAGCCAATTAAGCCCTGCACGCGCGCGCCAACGGGCATTGCCGAGTTCTTAGATTCAATAATCTCACCGACACCACCAGAGCGCATAATATCGCCTAGCTCAACGGGCGGGATATAGCTATCGCGATCGGGCATCATCCAGCCTTTCATGGCTGGGTCGAGCGACATGTGAGTCTGCTTGATCAGTATTTGGCCGTCTTCTAGTTCTGGTGTATTGAGTCGAACTACTTCGAACAGATCTGGCGTGATCGCTGTTTCGGGGCGTTTTACCAGTTTGATGGCGGTGTATTCAATGCTCATTATGGTGACTCCATGATTTTAAAATTGTACGCGCAATTGTAGCGAATACGGCTGTATCTCCAGTGAAGGTAGTATGGTGGAACGCCCTAATAGCGAAATAGAGGGAGGGTGGGCCTAATAAAGCGGTACGATGCCGGCTTTGCCTGTTCAATTGACAGAAAAATGGCCGCGAGCAAGTATGCTTCGCGGCCGAACTCAGGTTGATTGAGCTAGCTGCGCTATTTTTCTGAAGCCGAGCGTAAGTCTAAGATTGGCATATTGTCGCCCCCCATATACTTCGGCAGAATGCCGTTCCAAGCTTCAATTTGTTTGAGTTGAATATACGCAGGGCTTTGTTGAGCGGCTTTATTGATTTTCTCTATCTTATACGCCTCTGCATCAGCTAAGAGGCGAATCTTTTGCTCTTCGAGCTTAGCGGCTTCAAATTCCGCATTGGCCGTAGCAATCTTCTGCTCTTGCTCCGTAGTAAAGCGTTTTAACTCCGCTTTTTGCTTCTCAGCCTCTTGCTCACGACGTTTCTTATCCTCAACTGCTTTGGCAATAAACGGCGGTAACACAACGTTACGAATTAAAATCCCTTGAACTTCAATGCCGATGGGCTCAAGGTTGCTTG
The DNA here is from genome assembly GCA_947499305.1 of uncultured Arenicella sp. Taxonomy (GTDB): domain Bacteria; phylum Pseudomonadota; class Gammaproteobacteria; order Arenicellales; family Arenicellaceae; genus Arenicella. The sequence continues at coordinate 170,158 of CANMNN010000005.1, forward strand.
TCAGTGCCGACATCATCTCTACTTGCATACGCGTTTGCACTGCATCTGAGTAGAATTCCTCGGCATTCGCGACCGTTTTACCTTGTTCGCGAATCAATGAGCGAAAATAAGGCACCACATGAATTTGAACGACGTCACTCGCTGAACCAGTATTCTTTTTTATCTGCGGTGCTTTGTTTCCATTCAAACGAAATTGGATAGATACATCAAAATGCGAAATAAGTTGATCTTGCGATGGCACGCCGAGTTTGTCGAACTTAATTGTCTTTTGACGAACATCGTATTCGTTCCAAGCGTAAAGAGGGTTAACTGGAAAGTGTAGCCCCTCGGGGTAAACATGATCTTGAACTTTACCAAAGAGTGTCGCTACTTTTACGTGACCCGCTGGCACTTGTTGCACACAGAACAGCGCTAAAAACACCAATAGCGCAGGGGCGATGGTTACTTTTGCCAAACCACGAAAAGCACCGATAGGCCCCTTAGGCGATACAACAATTAAAAATAGGCAGACTATCGCGGTAACAATCGCGATTAATTGAACGGTTTCGAACATAGAGTGCTCCTTTTATTATTTGATTTTTTCTTTTTCAGCGAAGGCGTCCTTTACGCTGATACCCTGTAATACTTGGTATCAATATGCCGACTGATTCGGTCTTTTCAATGATCAGAATATGGCATTTAAGTGGTATCGATTTATTCGTAATTCTCAGTCTTTTCTGATCAGCTGGTAGAAAAGTGCGGAGGTTAAGCCCGATGAGGCAAAGAACATCAGCATAATCATAATTTGATAGCGTACGGCAATTAGAGGCGATACACCAGATAGAATTTGCCCGGTCATCATGCCCGGTAGAGACACCAAACCCACGGCGAACAATGAATTAGTTATTGGGATCAAGGTTGCACGATAGGCAATATTGCGGGCCTCGTTCTCGGCCCCGCGTTCAAGCTCCACAAAATAGCGTTCGGCGAACAGACTAATGCCATTCATGCCAACGGCGAAGACCATACCTGCAAGTGGTATAACAATATTTGGTGCAAACCATGGCGATACACTGAGTACACGCTGTGTAATCAGCGCTAGCAGGCTCGAGTTAACCACAAATGTTGCGAGCAGGGCTTTAAAGTACAAACGCGTGCGTTTTTCTGGTACTGAGCCAAGAGCTATCCACGAGGAAGCCAACATCATTATGCTAAGCACGCCGAATACCAATGCAGGGTGTTTGGTTTCAAAGATGTAGCTCAAAGCGTAGCCAATTAAGCACAGTTGAATCACCATTCGTGCCAGCGCATACAAGGATTTACCCGCTGAATGGGACCATCGCCACAGTATCGCCAGTACTAAGAGCGCTGGCAGCGCAATAAAAACTAGATTACTTATAGGGATGATATGCATGGTAATTCTAGCGGTGGTCTCCGGCTGCCTTTGTTGCACGATTTACTGGGCTTGTCACAAGTTTAATTCACAATGCTTGTTTGTGTAGTAAAATCGCATCGTTTTCGGGCTTGGCCCCTATTGATGAGAAACATGGAAAAGAGCAGATCGTATGTCATCTATTAAAAATATTGTTGAATCTGGCTGGTTTCAGAACTTTATTATCGCTGTCATTGTTATCAATGGTGTGATTCTGGGTTTCGAGACCTCGCGCAGTCTTAGTTCGTTTTGGCTAACATTTTTAAAAATTGCCGATAGCATTTGTTTGGCAATTTTTGTTGTCGAACTATTGATGAAGCTGCTCGTCTACCGGATCAAATTTTTTACCAAAGGCTGGAACATATTTGACTTCATTATCGTCGTCGTGTCGCTGGTTCCAGCATCAGGCGGGTTGTCGATACTTCGAGCGTTTAGAATCTTAAGGGTGCTAAGGCTTGTAACTGCAGTTGAATCATTTCGTCGGGTGGTGTCTGGGATGTTGTTAGCGATTCCAGGAGTTGGGTCGGTAGCAGGTCTTTTATTGTTGGTATTTTACATTTCTGGAGTACTCAGCACGATGCTCTTCGGAGATACCTTCCCGCAATGGTTTGGTACCTTAGGTGGCGCAATGTATACCTTGTTTCAGATAATGACACTTGAGAGTTGGTCAATGGGAATCGTGCGCCCGGTCATGGAAGTGCATGAGTATGCCTGGGTATTCTTTATCCCGTTTATTACGGTCACCACATTTACCGTGCTAAACCTGTTTATCGGAATCGTGGTCGACGCGATGGCAACCGTAAAAGAAGCCGAAAACAAAGAGTTACACGACGAGCACGATGATATCGAAACCTTGATTGCAAAATTACATCAAGAAGTTCGCGAGTTACGAGCAGAAGTGAAGCAGGCCAACATTAAACCTGAGTAGAGCATCAGGTCTCCAGAGTAATCGATCTATTGAGCAATAAAAAAGGGCTGCAATATCGGCAGCCCTTTTTAGCATATTGACGATCAATATTTAGCCGGTATTTCGCAAGCCGGTGGCAATGCCGTTAATGCTACCAAGAGTTGGTTTCAGCCAAGCCGACGCCATGCGATCTTCTTCTTTGCTCAATCTTTCCAATAGTTTAACTTGGATGTAGCTCAATGGATCTAGGTAAGCATTTCTCCAGCGAACTGATTGACCGATTTCAGGGAAGTCAGCCATCATCAAACGCTCACCAGTGATTTCTCGAATGCTCTCCAATGACTCTCTGAACTCGCTATGGAGTTGATCATAAGTGCGCTCAGCAATATCAGCATCGCTGCACAGCTTAGAATACTCTTTGGCTACCTTTTGATCGGTTTTTAGGATCACCATCTGAGAGTTGCTCAACAGGTTCTGGAAGTAACGCCAATTAGTTTGCATGTCTTGAAGCGTCGCTAAGCCATCGCTTTCGATGGCTGCTCGGAGAGCCGTGCCCAATCCATACCAACCTGGAATGTTCTGACGCGATTGAGACCAACCGAAAACCCAGCCGATGGCACGAATAGATTTCTTAGAATAGTCGGCTTTCTTACGATGCGATGGGCGTGAACCGATGTTCAATAGGCCGATCTCACTAGAAGGTGTTGTTTCATAAAAGTACTGCATGGTGGCAACATTATCATCAGTAAGCTCGCGGAACGCGCTTTCGCCTGCGACAACCAATTGATCCATCATCGCGATGTGTTCGGGCTTATCTTGACGATCGTTGCTCGGGTCACTGGCTTTCATTAGGCCGGTAATACCCACGGTTAGTTCGTAGCGCGCGGTATCTTTGAAGTTGTATTTGAAAGACAATACTTCGCCCTGCTCGGTGAACTTAATGCCACCTTTAACGGTGCCTTTAGGTTGGCTCAAAATCGATTCATGAGTTGGGCCGCCGCCTCGACCAATTGTGCCACCTCGACCATGGAACAATAGACATCGAATGTTATGCCTGTCTGTGACCGATACAATGTTTTGCTGAGCTTTGTATAGATTCCAGCTCGATGCGAGAATACCGCCGTCTTTACACGAATCGGAATAGCCTAACATCACTTCTTGTGTTTCATCGCTATAGGCTAGTAATTGGCGATAAACGGGGTTGGTGAACAAGCTTTCTAGTGTGGGCTCGGCATGTTCTAGGTCGATGACGGTTTCAAATAATGGTGCGATATGAATCTCACACTTTATGTTACCGCTCTCGTCGCTGCTGATTAGCCCAGACATTTTTGCCAACAATGCCACTTCGAGTAAGTGACTCGCTTCATGAGTCATTGAAATAATGTAGCTGCCGAAGCATTCTCGCGATACTTCTTCGCGCATCTCGCTCATTAAATCAAAAACTGCAATGATGTCAGCGCTTTGGATTGTGATTTGTCGACGGTCATAACTCAAATCATCGGTGTCTTGAATTCGAGCTGTTAGCCAGTCTTGACGCTGAGTTTCGTTCATCGCGTAATAGTCGATAGGCTCATCGAGCGTCAGGCCTATTTCGTGAATCGCTTGGCTGTGCAAAGTTGACTCTTGGCGAATATCCATCTTCGAGAGATAGAAACCGCAGCTGTCTAGCAAGCGCAGTAGGTCTTGCAAGCCGCCGCGTGTTAAGTTCGCCTCGTTGTGGTGAATCAATGAATCGCGCACAGTTGTCAGTTCGTATTTGAACTCAGCTTCATCTTGAAACGCTAACGGATCGAACGCTGGATGCCCGTCGCCTAAGTGTGCTTCAGCAATGGCTATAGTGTGCTCCAATCGCAGCTTTACAAGACTCAACTTACGTCGATAGGGCTCTTTTGCGTGCTTCTTACCCAGGTATTTAGTCAGGCGAATTCGATCCCGTTCCATTGATCCCTTAAATTCATCTGAAAGCTCGACTTGGTCGCTGCTGTGAGTAAGTACTTTACTTAATTGATCTACTCGACGCGCGTATTCAGATAGAACTTCGATTTGCTGCATGCGCAGCGCGTTGCGAGTGATCTCAGGTGTTACAAATGGGTTGCCGTCGCGGTCGCCACCAACCCAAGTTCCAAAACGCACAATATTGGGCAACTTTAAAGCTTGGCCACGTGCTTCCGGATAGGCGTGTTTAATCGCGTTCTCCAGGTCCCGATAAATTTCAGGAAGACAGGTGAAAATGCTCTCACGAAAATAGTAGAGAGAGTTTTCAATTTCGTCGTACACAGTGGGCTTTGATGGGCGCACAGCCTCAGTTTTCCAGAAAATTTGGATCATCGCTTTTAAGCGATGACGATATTCACTTAGTTCGACGTCGCCAAGACTACCATTGGTAAGTCCCTGATATTCTTTGTGAATACGCTGCAAAGCCTCTAGTACAATAGGTCGCTTAGCCTCAGTTGGGTGAGCGGTGAACGTTGGGTAGTAATTTAAGTCGCTGACAAGTTCGATTACTTCATCGAGTGACTTACCGTCGCGCTTAAAGCCTTCAACGGTATCGATAAACGAATTGCTCCAAGTCTCTCCAGCTTCTTCGAGCGAGGCGCGCGCTTTTTGGTTCGCGTGCTCTTCAGAGATATTGGCAAGGTGAAAAAAGGTGCTGAAGGCGTGAATTACTCGATCTAGCGCGTCAACATCTAAGCCGTCAATGGCACTCAATAATGCCAGTTGTTTTGTTTCATCCGGCGTTTGACGTTGGCTTATAAAACCTTGGCGAAGAAGTTCTACGGCGTCGAATACCTCTTTGCCTTCTTGTTCAATTATCACTTCGCCTAGTAAATCAGGCAAAATTTTAGCGTCATCGCTTAGCGTGTTAATCGGTGGGTTCACAGCTGGTCCTATCTAAAAATGTAATTTAGTTACACAAATTATAGCATTGCTGAAAGTGATAGCCATCAAGATATTGAAATAATGCCTGCATCTTCGATGCGGCTTTCGGATTCAAATGGTCTGTATATTGAGAAATCCCCCACAAAGTTCAAGTTTTATCGGCCCAAGTTGAACAAGGTTTGACCCTAAATTAAATTTTGCTCGCACTTTACACTGGTAACGAGTGCCTCGATGCTCGAAGTTAAATTGGCTCACTGACTGCTCAGTGATATTGTCGATATCGCCTTCAAAATCATCAATTCGAGCATTTGCAAACGGAAATGGGGTGTACAAGCCAGGGCAGTGGGCCGACACGGTTGAAATCGAGTCGCCGGTCTCTAGGTTGTGTATGTCTATTTCGGCGTAACAGCCGATATGCTCATCGCCAGATAAGAAGACCAAGTTATCCAATTTATTGTCTACGATCAAAGCAAGTGTTTTGTAGAGCGAGACTGGGTAGCCATCCCAGCCATCAGATCTTATGCAATTTGCAGCCGAGTTTTCACTTGCATGATTGAGTGTGTGTCTAGGAAGCAATATAGAGCTAGAGAGAATAAATTTTGGTTTTCCATTGTTCGTGTTGATCAACCAGTTTTCAAATTCGTTATGCTGGTTCGCACTCATAATTGTCGTTTCGGTATGCAAAATATTAGTCGACGTCCGAGCGCTGCGCTCAGTGCGAGTGTCCAACATGAAAAAGTTGTGCTCGTTATAGCTGAAAGAGTACCAAAGGGGAATACCGCTATTTTCTGATTCACCGAGGCTGTTTATTTCCCCTCTTTGAAATTTTAAGAATGAATCTACACCTGCTCTAAGAGTTTCATCGAGCTCTTGTTGCTTTTCTGCGTTATTTGTCACCGGTTCCCAGTTGTCAGAAAGTTCATGGTCATCGAGCATTGCGAATAGTGGCAGCCTTCTTAACACCGATCGAACCTCTTGGTTTTTGTACAACTGGTAATAGGGCTGTACGAAACGGTCAAACTTGGTGGTAGGGTCTAGAAAACCCGCTGTAGCGTCAGCATAAATCTGGTCTCCTATTAAAGCGAGAAACTGAGGTTTGGTCGGCGAATTTGTATCGAGTAGCTGATTCATTTTTTTGTAGGAATCATAGGCCACCTCTTTGTCAAGCATCCCCGCAGGGTACTGGCAACTCCCAATCGAAAAGCACAACTCTTTTTTATTATTGAGTTGAGGTTCGTATTCAATGACGCTCTTCGCGAACTCGGTTAAGACATTTCGGTTCGATTGGAAGAAATTAGCTACAACCTTAGTGATAACTTTTTGCAGTTCTTGATTTATATCGGAGGCTATATACAAGCTCGAAACATATTCTTCAGTGGCTGGATTACAACTAGAGCCGACGACAAGGTCATCATCGAGTTCTACTAGATCATCATAGACCATCAAAGCAGCTAAACCGTCCATCTTGGTGTCAGTTGCTAAGTTCGGGAGGGAGAGAAGCGAGTTTGGAATTTCAGCTATATGCCAACGTGAAGAGTCGTCATTACTCTGCGTATTTTGAATTTCCATCGACAGTTCAACATAGTGTTCGAGTATACGCAGTCGCTCTGCTGCGTTGCTGCCGACAATCTTTAGTTGACTGTCATCGTAAAAAACGGGCAGGAATATACAAAATGGCTTACAGGCGCGTGCTGAATTGCTGCCCAGCATTACTTTGGTTTTTTGTCTGTCTTCATGACGTATGATAATCGGACCACACGCGGGAGCTTCAACAACCCACGCCGTTTCATCAACTTTTGAGCATTGCAAATTTTGAAGTTTAGCTGACTCATCCTTGTGCACATCTAGGAATTCGATGATCTGAGGAAAGACATCTAAGTGGGCATTTACGCCGGTAATTGAATCCTGGTGACCGTAGTTCTCTTTATCGATAATAATGCTAGTGTAGGCCAAACCTGCTTCCATGAAGATTCGCTTTGTTCGCTCGCCAGTAGATACGTCTACTAGCCCATTGCTCCTTGAATGAAAACTCATGGTGGGAATGCCGCTCCAGTACTTCTGTAGGCGCTCGCGACTAACATAACTATTGTTTCCATCTGCATCAGTAGCAACGTTATAACGAGCAAAGCGGCTTGCTTGAACGATCGTGTCTAAATGCATTGGGCCAAAGAAGTCGTCAATATGTTCAAGCGTTGCAGAGCTGAGATTGGCAAGCTCAAACGTTCTCGAGAATAGGGCATCTACCCGGTGGCGTGTGCGAGCGAACTCGGCTCGATGAGAGGGCTTTAACGGAGCATTGACAATGTCAAATTCATGACGCGGATAGGGCAAGGTATATAGGAAACGGTCGAGGATTTGATTGGCTTTTCGACCTTCTTGAACCTGAAATTGATATCCGTTTGGAATCATCTCCTTTAGGTAATTTGTGGCGAAAGATTTAAAGTTATTGTCTTGCGTGAATACGACTGTCGGCGTTGCCTGAGAGAAGACAATACGATTGATCGTGGCGCTAGACAGACTAAAGCCTGGTTTGCTCGGGCCGCGATACGGCTGCAATATAGACATGCCCAGCATGACTGCGCCCATGCAATGCGCGATCACATCAATTTTATGTTTTCCTTCGTAGTGGTTATAAATATATTCGACAGCTTTTGGAATGTCGATATTCGAAACAGTTTCAAATTTCCAAGGGTACCTCGAGCTTGATAGTGCAGAGCTGGTGCGCAAATCGACTAACCAGACGTCGCGGCTATTTTGATACATGACTTTTGCGAGGCTATTGGGCATAGACGAGTGCACAAAAAGAGCACTATTGTCACTATAACCATGCAGCATCATAACTGGCACTTTGGTGGCATTTTCGTGTCGATAGTGTGTGAGGACTATTTCCACCTTTTGACCCGCTTCTAATCCGCTGATGCGATTATCAGGAATCCTATCAACAGTTAACCTATGAATAGTAGGCTCCGGCAGACCGTTTACAATACCCGCCAATCGCACCGCTTGTCTTGGTTTTGGCGAATCTGGAGCTCGAAAGCTATAGAAGTGAACTCCAAGCAACATGCGAGTCATATACGAGCCGAGAGATACGAGGTCCATTAATGCTCTCACTTGATTCTGTTGTTGAGTGATTCGAATTAAGGGTGTGCCTGCTTTGGTTAGATAGTTCATATCTAAGCCGAGCGTATTACCTTGTCGCGCCAAGTTTCGCTGTTGTCGTTCTAGTCGATGTTCGGAAGAACTTAGTGGCTTTAAGGGTAACCCCACTTCTCTGGTTTCTGTTCGTTTAGGAATCTTCTGCAGCGAAACTTGAGCGAGCTGGGTCCATGGGTTGGCTCGCCGTTCGTAAGTGAGCTTTTTTACACCGATTATTTTATTGTTCGGAGTTGACCAGTTCGAGTGACTATCGGGCCCGAAATAGACGAAGTCGTCGCCCTTAAGCTGAGCCTGTATTGTGATGTCGTAATTCAGTGTGCGAATTTCTCCCGCGCGGCTAAGAGTGCGCCCGAGGTTGATAAGGCGGGAAAACATATTTCTCTTTCTGAGTGGCCTTGATCCAGATTCACTATCTAAGCTTTCCCATTGCTTCGGACGAACCACTTGATACAAATCTCGTAACCCTCGGTTTAGCATCCAGCCCCATCCGCTCTCAATGATGCGTGAGAGAGGATACGATTCTGCTCGAGCAAATGCGGTTAGGTGCCCTTCAATTTGGCCAATAAATTTTGCAGCTTGATCGAGAGCAATTTCGTGTTTATCGACTTTAATCTTGCCGTTTTTAATATCTTCCCAATCGCTTCTAAGGTAAAGCCGCAGCTTGCTTAGAGGTAGCTGTGTAACTTGATCGACAAGCTCGTTGTCTATCTCCAGTTTTACAGCTGAAAAATTGTCTTCTTTTTTATATTTGCTTAGCTCCTTTACGCTGAGCGGCCTCGACCATATAGTAAGTTCGATGACAGCGTCAACGGCTTGTCCAGCGTCGTTTTCCAGTCTACTGAAGCCAACTAATCTCTCAGTGATTTGAACTTGGGTTTCTTTTTGCTGGATATTCGCGAGGTCTTCGAGTTCTTTAGGGGAGCGAACAATTGGAACGTTTTCTATCTCTTTTTTTACACTAGTTTGCGACGTGCTCTCGCGGAAGTTTTTGCTAAAGTGCCCTTGTTGAATTAACGCTTCAATAGCCCTAAATGCTACAGCTGAAATGGTTAATGCGGGATTGATGCCAACCGCTTCTGGAATAATCGAGCCATCAAGTACAAATAATCCTTTGTAGACTTCTTTCGAACTATTAGAGGCATTTGGTCTGAAAGGTTGACCTAGGTGGTTAGTAGCTCCGTCACGCTCTGATTCACCCATTGGACAGCCGCCCAGAGGGTGAACCGTCATGGGGGCGCCGCGCTCAGCCTTCATCATATTCATATGCTCAGGCTTTAGTAATTGCCAAACAGGGTTGCTTAGGATTTCGCCTCCTAAGTCGCTTGGTTTGCTTTTTGATAACTCTGTTAGTCGGTCTATTTGGTGGTCAAAAAGCTCATGCTCCTTGAGCATTGGCCAGTCTACTTGAAGAGTACCTTCGTGGTCGTGATAGTCCTCAGACTTGAACCACAATTTGCCTTTCGCCCCGTCATTCCCCATCACCGCATAAAGAGATGTGTGCTGCAGTGCTTTCTCACTCAGTGCGGCATGGTCGTCAAAACTTGCATCATTCTGATGAGCAGTTTTGTCAGAACTCCAAAGGGTTTGGATAGAATTTACTGTTCCGTATACCTCACCGAAGAAATGGCTAGCAGCAGCGGGAACCGCCATTTCTTGAATTACGAGCCGTTTTTCGAGTATTGCTTGATCACGAAAATCAATCATTCCCGTAATAGTTGGACCTATCCCTCGTTTTGAAGGCGCTATATCGGCATTGGCGATCGCGTTAGCGACTTGGTTTTGGTAAAAGCCTACGGCGAGCATGTCACCGTTTGACGAAAACTGGTGGCCGAGCTGCTCTGAGAATTTCAGTTCATTATTTTGAGAGCGTTTTAGTATTTCGGTTGAACCCAAAGCTCCGGCACTAAGTAACACGTTTGTGGTGTTGATTCGCAGCTGGGGTTCAGCCTGTCGGCTGCGTAATTGTGAATCGGTAAATACAAGGTCAATTTGCCAAAGATCTGACTCATTTTGACTCAACTTCAGCACCGATGCTCCTGTAAAGACTTCTACTCCATTTCTTACAGCTTCGACCAGTAGATTCTTATCGAGGGATATTTTCGAATTATTGTTGCATCCTGAAGCACAGTCTCCGCAAAGGTTGCAGGCATTCAACTTGAGTCCAGCCGAAGTTTGTTGCCCTTCGACCATATTGACGGTGATATTGGTATTGCGAAACTTGTTGGTGCCTAACGCGAGTTGTTTAAGAGACTCGTATTTGGCCGGTCCTTTGTTGTTAGTAAAGCTGTTATGCAACTCAATCGTATTGTTAAATAGTTCACCGCTAGCCCCCAAATTTACTGAGCCAAGGGCTAATTCAGCTTTATCGTAATAGGGTTTTAAGGTCTTGCCATTAATCTGTGACGGCCAGCGACTGTTCTCAAAAACCTCATCGTTTGCTCGGGCCATGACTCCTGCATTAATGAGTGAGCCTCCTCCCAATCCATTGGCTTGAACGATGTTTAAGTCATTGCCAAGTCGAATATCATATAGGCCTTCAAGATTACCTTTGGGTTTTGACCCGGAAGATGGCGTCGTTCTAAATTCTGTGGGAGCTTCGTCCATTGAAGCAGGGAATGAACCTGGAAGGAATTCCCGCCCACGTTCGAGCAAGCAAATGGATAAACCAAGCTTGCTCGCTTTGCTAAGCTCGGAGGCAGCTATAGCGCCCCCGTAGCCGCTGCCAACAATTACTACGTCGAATGGTTTTCCGTGTTTATTAAGCCCGTTGCGCTCGAATAAAAGCTCAACACCGTTTGAGAGCCAAGTTTTAGATGGCAGCGCTGAAAACTGACCTTCGTTGTTGTCCGCCTTAGATTGTTCGGCTCCAGTATTTTGATTTTGAGATCCTGAAGAATCTGCTTTGCCAACCAGTTTACCCATAATAGGCCTAAGCCTCAGTTTATTAATGTTTTGCCACTGCTTCTCCAACAGAGCGCGCAAGTTTTTCCATGGTTAGGGGCTTGTGCAACATTTCTATTCCGGCATTGCTCGCATGTTTTAGTCGTTCTGGCGAGGTATCACCGGTTACCAGTAGGGCTGGTATATTTGGGTAGATGTTTCTTACAGCATCAATTGTCTTAATACCATTGTCATCAGCTTTTAGTCGAAAGTCCGCGAGTACTATATCTGGCTTTTTGTTTATTGCTGACTCTGCAGCAGCTTTAGTATCTTCTACCAAGTCAAACGAACAGCCCAAGACTTCGAATACGAGTTCAAGTGCTCGACGAATATCAGCTTCGTCATCAACGCAAAGAATATGTAAGCCGCTTAATATATCCACTTGCTCGACGTCTTGGCTTACTTCGGTTTTTACCTCAACTTTAGGTAGAGTAAAGGAAAAAGTAGAGCCTTTGCCGAAAGTAGAACTGAAACTAAGATCAATATTAAGTGCGTTACTCAAGCGTTTAACGATTGCCAATCCCAAACCTAAACCGTTTGAACGGTCTCGATGATCGTTACCTATCTGATAGAACTCTTCGAAGATGCGTTTTTGCTCGTCTTCTTTTATACCACAGCCAGTATCTTGAATTTGAATCTGCCAATGCCCGTCGACTTCACCGAGGCTAACCTCGATGCGTCCATCATCTGTATATTTAACTGCGTTCGAGATCAGGTTGCTTAAGATGCGCTCAGTAAGTTGAGGGTCCACACGGGTCGTCGCACTTTTTTGGCTGCTTGTAAATATCAGTCGCAATCCCTTACTATCGCAGTCTGCTTGGTATTCGGAGCAAACACGTGATACCAGCCAATGTAGGTCAACTGATTCGACCTTAGGTTCCATTAGACCGGCATCTAATTTAGAAATATCGAGTAAACCGCTCATCAGTGACTGCAAGCTCTGACTCGCCGTGTGTATATCTTGAGCGATGGCTTTGCTCTTTTCATCCAAAGGACGATTGGAAAGTACGCCAGCTAACAGCGATAGAGCGTGGGTTGGCTGTCTCAAATCATGGCTTGCAGACGCTAGAAAGCGGGTCTTTGAGGTGCTAGCTTGATCTGCTTCAAGGCGTGCTTGAACGGCCGAATTGAGAGCGTGATCCAACTCTTTGTTCTTTTTCTTAAGCGCCTGATTTAACGATGCTTGTTGTTCACGAATCTCATACGATTGTTTGAATAGTCTGAAATGGTTTGAGGCATTGGAGTACTGGATAGCATAGTAAACTAAGTTTAACGCCGTCACACCGAACTGAATAAGTAGCGAGCCTTCACCGACAGGGGTTAGAGCCCATGCAAGAGTCAGTCCTATCGCAACTGGCGCGGAATAACCGAGGAAAAACGGTTTGTAACCAGAGTTTGTGCTAATCGATCCATTTGTTAACCCTAAAAACACAATGGTTTGAATCATGCGTTCAGGGAAATCGAAGTAAGGAAAGAAGAAAAATGAAGAGCCGTGGACTAGGCCGATTGCCACGTTTATGATCGTTGAGTACCGCATTCGTTTATCAATTGGAATCGACTTATCAGTATCGAATTTCCGTTGAACAAACAAACGTGCGGGCATGGTCAATATCATCGCTACAAGCCAGATCGACCAGGCGAATGTAGGCACAGAGTCGTAAGCGAAGTAGCTGATTAACAGACTGATGATCATCAGCGATATTACGACGCCTACCGCTGGTTGAGCCTTCGCGGAAAGAATCTCTTCCTCGAAGGCATCCAAGCGTTGAGGATTATCGGTAGTTTCGATAGAAGCCTCTTGTTTGACGTCAGTTTTGGTCATCGCTGTAAAGTGTCACTCGTTAATTAAGGGTGCTAATAAATCGGGTTACCGATTCCAAATTTGGCGGCGATCAATACGGCTTCAGTTCTATTGTTTACACCCATGCACTCATAAGCTGAGGATAGGTGAGACTTAACGGTGCCCTCAGCAATGTCTAGCTCAATTGCGATAACCTTATTAGTTTTACCAGACACTGCACCTCTAAGAACTTGTTCTTGTCGTTCAGTCAGTGATCGAGTCTCTGGCATTTGGATTCGTCGACCGAGGGTGTCAAAAGCTTGAGGCGGAAGGTATACACCACCAGCCAAAACTAGGTTTAATGCATGTTCGAGCAACTTTGGTTCTGACGATTTGGGTATGTATCCAGCGGCGCCGCCTTCAATCATTGAATGAATGATTGCGTGTGACTCTTCACTTGAAATAATCACAACAATAGAGGAAGGAAACGCTTCTTTAATTAGAGTTAGGCTTTGCTCTCCAAATGAGTTAGGTAGATTGTAGTCAAGCAGAATTAAATCTGGTGCGACCATATTGTCTTTGTTTTTCAGAACGCCTTCGCAACTCACCTCAGTGGTGATCACGTTATTGTCGCTTATGCCGTCAAGCAAGAATTCGAGTCCAGCCGAGAAAATTCGGTGGTCGTCGATTATAAGTATATTCATCGGAGTATTTTTATCTTTACTAAGGGGGGAGTCAATCAACTGAGGTTTAGATCGCATTGAACTTTAGTTCAGTTGAC
>CANMNN010000006.1 GCA_947499305.1 uncultured Arenicella sp.
ACAACTACTGATTTTAATCGACCAAACGGTCGAACAAGCAATTGATATAAGAAAGCGTGACTACGTAATGCAACCCGATTAGGGCTGCAGATAGAGCGAGTTCTTGACCAGTTTTCTGGCGACAATAGCGACTGTGAACCACCTGATCCCATCTCGAACTCAGAAGTGAAACCAGTTAGCGCCGATGATAGTGTGGGTTTCCCATGTGAAAGTAGGACATCGCCAGATTTATATATAGAGCCCCAGTAGAGATATCTACTGGGGCTTTTTATGTGTATGCACTCACAACACAACAAGATGGTGCGAGTTGCGTTCTCTTAGTCGAACGAAACGCGTCTGTGTCTTTAAGTGCTCGCTGGGTAACTACTAGAGCTCTAAAGTCTGCTGATATTACGGTTTCGATACTTGAAGGCAAAATTTGGCCAATAAGTCGGTATAATCTGGGTTCAGCAATACAGTTCAACGTGGTGTTCATTTTGTAGTTTCTCCAACCACACAACATGAAAGCGCGCGAAATGCTAAAAATATCAGTTAACTTATTATTCCATTTAATTATATGTTCTATACTTTTGTCTAGTATGGAGCCGGCCTATGCCAACGGTGATATCTCTGTCGAATCGATTTGGATAGACACTGATGAAGAGTCTCAGAGACTCATGTTTGCACAGTTTATCGGCGATGAATGGCAAGATGAATCGCTTATCTACGAAACAGCTAATGCAATGACTTCATTAGCTTTAGGTACAGGTATTTCAGGTGAAAAGTTGATTGTATGGACGGAGCAAAAGCGTTTAAAAACCGAGTTGATGTATATGACAGCCTCTAAAGTTGATGGTGCTCTTAAGTGGACTCAAGCGGCAACGTTCAGCAATAAGGGGCATGAAAATTTTTCGGCCTCCATTGTCTACGATTCTACTGGCACGGCTTGGGTATTCTGGGCATCGACGAGTGAAGACTTCAGCGATATTGTTCTTCGCAGGTTTGATGGTTCATGGGGCGAGGCTGAACAAGTTCATACTAAAAATTCAGTTCCTGATATCAAGCCACGTGCATCTATCACAGAGTCCGGAGATGTCCTCGTTGATTGGGTGTCGTATGACTTTCAAGTAGGCGACTATGTAAACCGTTCGCGACAATATCGCATTGCTGCGAGGTCTGATGACCAAATCACAAAACTACTTCTTGATAAAGTGCAGCCAAACAATGTTCAATTACCGCCAAATATGTATACTGGCGCGCAAGCCTTGATGCACTTTCCGACAAATCAAATGATTCAGTCGGTACTTTATAAACAAGGCTCTGTGATTAATTAGGGTTATCAATTCGAAAATGTGTAATAGATCAAAAACCGTTGTAAATAGGCTTATTCGCGCAGCCTGCCTATTTCCTTTTTTCTTAACGGCGAATGTCACTGCTGCAAATGAAACGAACATGATCGTTCTTTTCGGCGACAGCTTAACTTTTGGCGATAACAATAATTTTAACGGCCCGGTAAGCGCTGGAGTAGGAAGTGGGCGGACCGGTAATGATGGTTTGTCTCCACCTCTACCTCCAAGTGATAAATTAGACGATTTGTTAGACGCTAAATCCCGAGAAAGTACGGTTATAAACTGGGGAGTCGGTGGCACGTCAACCGATTTTGGCGCTGCTCGTATTTTGAGCAATTTGAATAGCTCACTTATTGATCACTCAGCTGACAATCACTATATATTGATTCTGTATGGTACTAATGATTTTAGTTTTGGCCTTTCACCGTCGACAACTGCTTTTAATATACAGCTAATGATCGATCGTGCTCGCTCAGTTGGGTTTACCCCCATAATTGGTACGCTTACACCAAGAAGTGACAGAAACGTGTCCGATTACAATGCTCAGGTCGCTGCTACTGCGAACCTTCGTGGTGCGCCCGTGGTTGATCATTTTACTCGCTTTCTGCAAGATGGTAATGGCGGCCTAGATTTGCTCGATCTTGAATTTTTTGGTGGAAACCCTATACGACTGCACCCTACGGACGAGGGTTATGACGTAATTGCACAAACGTGGTTCGACCAGTATCTAGAAAATGAGATTGTAGAAATCCCGCAGACAGCGGTAGTAGCCCCGATTATTCAGCTTTTGTTAGACAACTGAGTATACTCGGTTTTGATCTAAATTAAGCCTGGCAAGTCTTTTATGCGCGAAGCACTAAACACCAACACCATGCGCGCATTTTTAGTTGCATTTTTAGTTGCGTGCGTCGTCTTCGTACTAACTCACGTATTTTTTCAAAACACTACGAGTCGAGTCATCGTTGCAGGAGTTTTTCCAGTAGACACCCAAGTAACAGTGCATTCCTTGTCGAGTAATGGCGACAGCTCGGAACTCGATCGTTTCGTAATAAAGGCTGTAGCGGGAAAATCGACGCGTGGTGGCACACGTGTGATGAATTTACCGATTAAGAAGCTCAGGTTTGAATTCGAATTAGCGGCCGCTTCAAGTACGCATCTATCAAACAATGAATCACTAGATTTCACTCTTTCCCAGATTCAGGTAATCAAACCTTATCAAAATCATTATTATTATTCGGGTAAGTATATATCTGAAGGGTTTCATTCAAATCGAAACTTAGGTGATTCTGGCAGGCGACTCGCCTATGGCCGAACACCAACCGTGCTCGATTCGCGTGTATCCATTGGTGAAAAAAATTGGTTTTTAGTGCTCGGGATGACGGCTCTATTCTTCGTTGCAGTTTTCTTACTCGCTCGAAACACCTCGATTTTATCCTTGCCAGCATTCGAAGATATGGCGCTTGGCAATAAAATCTCTAGTAGCGGTGAGTTCGATACGATTAATGGCATAAGAGGGCTCGCAGCACTATTAGTGATTTTAAGTCATACTGCTCCGGGTTTTGAGTCCGTGCAGATGGGGCTAGCATTGTTGTTTGTAATTAGCGGCTTTCTGCTGTCTAAACCGTTCGTTCTTGACGCCCAAAAGATCTTCAAGTGGGAAAGCATTGAGCGCTATGTTGTTAAGCGTTTGAAGCGAATATTACCGATGTACTATCTGTACATATTCTTGATCTACGTTGTAACGTTCAAATTTGATACCGCTTTGAGACATTTCTTCTTCGTTCAGTCAGAAGGGCATCTATGGCCAATGACTCAGATTTTCGCGTTCTACATGATGCTACCGGTGGTCTTGATATTGACTTCCCTAACTTATCGAGTACATCGAATATTGCCTATTTTACTGCTTTCTATATTTATCTACTTAAGTGTAATTTATATGGGCGATTGGACACCTTTTTACAACGGGCTCTACTCCCATAAATTTTTCTTGTACGCTTTTTTAATTGGAGTAATAAGCTCTTATATTCAATATGATTGGATTGCTAGGCACCTAGATCCAGATTGGGGCAATCGCTGGAGTAGAGAAGCGCTTGGAATTGTTGCCGCATTGATTACGTTCTATATCATAGCGTGGTCTGCGCCTATGAAACCATCACCCGAGGTCTTTCACTGGGTAAGCCAATTTTGGTTAAAGTGTATTGTCTCAGCGATAATTATATTGCTTGCCCTAAATACGCCTAAAACTGTCTATAGATGGCTAATCTCTAATTGGCTATTCCGTTCTGTTGGCGTAATTGGTTTCAGCTTTTATATTCTGCATGGTCTAGGAATGCAGATATTTGAACAAATACAAGTTCAATATTTGGCCAGTCCGAACGCTGGGATACGAAGTTGGGAATTCTTGCTGGGCGCTTTCTGTGTGTCGTACATTATGGCAGTAATCACATATTCTTTCGTTGAACGACCATTTTTCGGCTATCGCGAAAAAAAGTCGACGTCATAATACTTATTCTAGTCGTTTGTCGCGCTATTCGACTCACTGTAGGCTAATACACTTGCGTCGTCTAAGGGTGATATGATTTGGCGCTTAACTAAATAAATCATAACTAGAGGTGTTTATTCATGCATCTGATCAACAAAGTTGCCGTTATTACCGGCGGAGCATCGGGTTTAGGTGAAGCGACCGTAAGACGGTTTATCGCTCAAGGTGCTAAGTGCTGTATTCTTGATTTAAACGATGAGAAAGGCGTAGCTCTAGCTAAAGAGCTAGGTGAAAATGCTCTTTATATCAACACCGATGTTACTAGCGAATCGAGTGTAGAAGCTGCAGTCGCCACAACGGTTGCTAAATTCGGTGGAATTCATATTAATTGCAATTATGCTGGAATCGGTCACGGTGAAAAGCTCGTTGGTAAGGAGAACAAGCCGCATGCGCTAGAGACCTTTAAACGAGTAGTTGACATCAATTTGATTGGTACATTTAATGTCATGCGCTTGTGCGCAGCGCAGATGAGTATCCAAGAACTAATTGATGAAAAGAGTGGCAAAGGCGTGATACTCAATACGGCTTCTGTTGCAGGCCAAGAAGGACAAATTGGCCAAGCGGCATATGCGTCCACCAAAGGCGCGATCATTGGCGCAACTATTTGCTTTGCACGCGATTTAGCTGAACACCGTATTCGAGTGAACGCTATTGTGCCCGGTCTTATTCATACACCCCTGTTTGATGCGTTGCCCGAGAATGTTTATCAATCCTTAGAGGCATCTGTCCTAAACCCGCAGCGATTGGGCAAGCCTGATGAAATCGCCCATCTCGCTCAACATTTGGTTGAGAATGATTATATGAATGGCGAGAGTGTGCGTATGGACGGCGGCATTCGCATGCAGGCGCGTTAAGCCTTGAGGGGTTTAGGCCGATAATGAAAATAGTAATTGTTGGCGCCGGTATTGGCGGTCTCAGCGCCGCACTCTGTTTAGCCCAAGCGGGACATGACATTATCGTACTCGAGCGCTCGGCTCATTTATCAGACGTCGGTGCTGGAATTCAGTGTGGGGCAAACGCAATTAAAGTCCTAGAGAGCCTTGGACTGTCTACTCAGCTTGCTAGGGTAGCTGTTCGCCCACAACGAGTTGACTTCCGTGATTTTAAAACCGGCAGGAAATTGCATACAATGGAGCTTGGCGATGCCTATGAAGCCAAGTACGGAGCACCTTACTTACATCTCCATAGGTCAGATCTCTTGCAAACCTTGTTAGCTGGCATAAGACAACGGCCTAATATTGAGTTACGAACGGGTGTAAGCGTCAGTCATTATAGTCAAAGTGATTACGAGGTCAGTGTTCATCTGCAAACAGCTGAGCAAACGACCGAAAAAGGGGAGCCACTAGTAAAAGCGGATCTTCTGGTTGCGGCCGATGGTATTAAATCGACAATAAGACCGCAACTACTTGGTGATAGTGCTCCTAGGTTTACAGGTAATGTGGCATGGCGCGGAGTAGTCGATACGTCCAGTTTGCCGAGCAACTGGATGGACACTGTCGTTTCAAATTTCGTTGGGCCAAATAAGCACATGGTTTTGTATTACCTAAGAGCGAAGCAATTGGCTAATTTTGTCGGTGTGGTAGAAGATCATCAATGGACTCATAGTAGTTGGACAAGCAAAGCTTCCTGGAACCAGCTACGAGATGACTTTTTGGGTTGGCATGACACGGTAGACCAAATAATCCAAGCAGTTGAAAAACAAAGTTGCTACCGATGGGCATTGTTTGACCACGCACCGCTAAGTAATTGGAGCTCTGAACGTGTTACGCTGCTTGGAGATGCCGCTCACGCTACCTTGCCGTTTATGGCCTCTGGGGCCGCAATGGCGATTGAAGACGGGAGAATATTGCAACGATCGATAGATCAAGCACAAGATATTCCCTCAGCACTACAGCTTTATCAACGAAACCGCTTGGAGCGAACAGCAAAAATCCAGCGAACTTCTGCTAAGGCCGGCAAGCTGTATCACTTTAAGACCAGTCTCATGCGCAAAGCGGCATTTTCTGGCTTTAAAGTTTTGAGCGTAAAACAAGAATCGTTTCTACCTGATTACGATGCGAATACCGTTACACTAAAATAGCACTTCCACCATAGTAGTGGCTCTTCAAGCATTCTAAGTAGCCACCAGCAAAACTAGATATAAAAACGGAAAGAAATTATGGGTCCATTAGCAGGATTAAAAGTTGTTGAAATGTCAGCCATTGGCCCGGTGCCACTGGCCGGAATGTTATTGGCCGATATGGGGGCCGATGTGCTGATCATTGATAAAGCTAATGATCCCTATATTATGCCTGGAGATGTTTTGCGTCGAGGCAAACGTTCGATCGAAGTCGACATGAAATCAGAGCTGGGAGCGAGTACTGCTCGCTCTTTAATCGAGAAAGCCGATGTCCTAATTGAAGGCTTTCGCCCTGGAGTAATGGAGCGTCTTGGTATTGGGCCTGAGGTGTTCGAACATACTAACCCCAAACTTATCTTTGGTCGAATGACAGGTTGGGGTCAAACTGGCCCATTGTCGCAAGCTGCGGGTCACGATATCAATTATATCGCCCTTACCGGAGCATTAAACGCAATTGGCCGCAATGATAGTCCTCCGGTTCCTCCGCTAAACCTTGTTGGAGACTATGGTGGAGGGACCATGTTTCTAATTATGGGAGTATTGGCTGCACTTCATGAATCTAGAATTTCAGGCAAGGGTCAAGTGGTAGACACGGCCATTACAGAAGGCACGGCGAACCTGATGTCCATCTTTTATACGTTGAGCAACATTGGCGCGTGGTCTCCTCGCAGAGCTTCTAACTTACTAGACTCTGCTGCTCACTTTTACGATAGTTATCAAACTAGTGATGATAAATACATCACCCTAGGCGCAATTGAACCGCACTTTTATGCTTTGATGATAGAAAAAATGGGCTTAAACGAAACCGATTTTGCCAAGCAAAATGACCCAAGAAAGTGGCCGGAGCTTAAATCCAAAATTGCCAGTATTGTTCGTACTAAAACACAACAACAATGGTGTGATTTGCTCGAGGGTAGTGATGCGTGTTTTGCACCGGTACTCGATTATTCAGAGGCGCCGGACCATCCTCATATGCAAGCTAGGAACGCCTACGTAACGGTTAATGGCCTGACTCAACCTGCGCCAGCTCCAAAGTTTAGTCGCACAAAATCTGAAATTGTTGATAAGCCTGAGACCGATATTAATTCAGTGATCTCAGAGTGGAGCGAGGTTTCGTAGTGACGGTCTAGTTACTAGATAGTAACTAGACCTGAACCCTAAAAGCAGCCAATACTAAAATTATAAAAAGGCCGCCGATTTTCAATTCTATTGCTGATAGTTTCAGCGGCGCAGAGTATCTATTTCGGTTTGTCCTTACTATTTTTTGGGGCTAGACCTATCGAAAACCCTCCAGGCCCGTACATCATACTCGAGCCCAATTTCATGACACCGAATAAAATTTTGACCTTATGAGTTTTCGCGGTCTCTTGTAATTCGTCAACGATGGGAAGTTGGTATAGGTCGTTGAGATCACCTGCATAGCTAATATTGATTACCGGTACATACAGGCCATCTTTAATGCGATCAATAGCGTAACGAAGTAACGACTCAAGTGCTTTATCTTCGCCTCGTTTGGTCACGATCGCGTTCGAGTCATCGGCATAATTTTCAATAACCGGTGTTAGCCCCGCCGCTTTGCCTATTAGGGCAGAGCCCCAGCCGACTGATTTAATACCCTTCTCAAGAGCTCGTTTGCGACTATAGTAAATATCGCGAACGATTGCGTATGACCTTACTACGCGCGTGAATTTTTCTACCGTTTCAGTGTATTCCATAAAATCGGTGCCTCTACTCAGCAGTATGTCTGCGTAGATGGCTACCAGGCCTTGTGCCGCAATACCGGTGCCAGTATTGAGGTAGGTCATTCTAAAGGGGTGATCGATCCCTAACTTTACTCGAACATCTTTAGATTTCTTAGCGATCCCAGACGCCGCAATTTCAAAATTGTTGTAAATGGGGCTTGCTGCACGGGAAAACGTTTGGCAAATGGCGTAGTCGGAATAGGGAGCAACTTCGTTTAAAATGAAATCGCTAATTTGCTCAGGGGACGGTGGAGCTGTGGTGATCTTCGAATGAATTGATAGCTCACCGCTTTTATAGAACCTTATTAGCTCTCGCTCATCGATGATTTCCTGTTGAACCACGCCATCAATGTCGATGGTGATTGGAAGAACTTTGATTGGACGAGTTTTAAAAATGTGCTCAGGTATTGCGGCGACAGAGTCGACAACGATAGTGTACTTCATAGGTAATGGCTCATATTTTTATTGTTTTTCGACTAGTTTACTGCAACTTATCTAGCGTTTGGCTGCGAATTTATAAATCTTTGGCATTCAACGGGCACAGCATAAAAGGGATTACGGTTCCTTTTGTTTTAGAGTCTTTAATACACTCTCGGTATCAGCCCCCAGTGTAGGAGCTGCGTGCGAGTACTGTATTGGCGTTCTTGAGAAATTGATTGGGTTGGCGACTATATCTACACGATTACGACTTTCGTGTTTTAGGGACTGTCGCATCCCTCGAGCGATGAGTTGAGGGTCGTTCAATACTTGCTCAATATTGTTGATTGGTCCGGCGGGAACGCCGTTGGCTTCAAATCGTTCCAGCCAATATTCGGAGCTCTTTTTTGCAATCGCACCTTCGATTAACCCTATAAGCTCCTCGCGATTTTCTAGCCGGTTGGCATTAGTGTTAAATCGAGAATTGCCTATGATTTCCTCCACTTCAAGCACATTCGCTAGGCTTGTAAATTGAGTATCATTGCCTACCGCAATCACAATGTGACCGTCGGCAGCCCTGAAATCTTGGTAGGGCACGATATTCGGATGGGCGTTACCCATTCGTTCGGGAACCGTTCCACCGACAAGGTAATTGCTGGCTTGGTTGGCAAGGCTGGCGACGGTAACATCAAATAGGCTTAAGTCGATATGCTGCCCCAGGTTGGAACGTTCACGCTCCGCTAGTGCTGCCAGTATCGCGTTTGAAGCATACAGGCCAGTGATGATGTCGGTGAGCGCAACTCCGACTTTCTGTGGACGGCCCCCGGTTGTGTCGGGTTCACCGGTAATGCTCATTAACCCGCCCATCGCTTGAATTAGAAAGTCATAACCTAAGCGGTCTTTATAGGGGCCGGTTTGCCCGAAGCCAGTAATCGAGCAGTAGACTAGTTGCGGGTTTAAGGCGTGAATCGAGTCGAAGTCCAGGCCGTACTGTGCGAGACCTCCAACTTTAAAGTTTTCAATCAATACATCACATTCGGTAAGCAATGACCGTAGTTGCTCTTGTCCCAGTTCTGACTTTATATCGATACAAACCGACTTTTTGCCTCGATTTGTACACAGAAAATAAGCCGATTCGCTGGTCTCATTGCCTGAGTCGTCGCCTAGATAGGGCGGCCCCCATTGACGCGTATCATCGCCGCCATCGGGCTTTTCGATTTTGATTACTTCGGCGCCCATATCGGCCAATAATTGGCTTGCCCAAGGGCCGGCTAGTACACGCGATAAGTCTAATACTTTGAGATGCGATAAGGTGCTCATAATGTGATCTGGCAGATGCGAGTATCCCTAGTTTACTTGAATCGCCTTGACGCTACTGTTTTCATTTTCAGCTACGATCTACGCAAGTATATTAGAACAGAATTAATACAATGACCGATAAGCCATACGCGCTAAGTGATTACCCAATAGTACATACCCAAACGGTGGTATGGGGGGACATGGATTCAATGAATCATGTTAACAATACTAAGTACTTCTATTATTGTGAGACCGCGCGAATAGAGTTTATTCGTCTATTATTTCCAAACTTTGGTGCCGAGCCATCCAGCGAGATGACCTCTGGGCTCGCGCTTGCTGAGACCAGTTGTCGGTTTAAAGTATCGTTAAGCTATCCAGATACTGTGCTCATCGGAACCGGTGTCAGCCAAATTGAGACAAATCAGTTTTGGGTTGAGCATGCAATTTTCAGCGAAAAAATGAATCTGATAGCCGCCCAAGCTAAAGCAAGAATGGTGCACTTTGATTTTAAAAAAGGCCAACGTTTAGCCTTCGATAATGATCTAATGGCGATTCTAGAGAAGCATCAATTGAGTCAGAAAATTTAAACCCCTCGATCCGTTATGAAAACCTTATCAAAACAAAACTTAGTTCTACAAACCCTAGTACTGGGCCTTTTATTAAGTGCCTTTACATTGTCGGCAAACGCTCAAACCACGGAAAAAGACCGCGCGACTGCACGGCAACTTATCGATAAAGCGCTAAAGAGCGATAGAGCCTACGAGATTGTTGAATCGCTAACCACCGAAGTTGGCGCCCGAATGGGTGGTTCAGAGGCAGAAGCTCGAGCGCGAGATTGGGGTAAAGGCTTAGGGGAAGAGCTCGGTTTTGATCGAGTTGTGGTAGAGCCCTTCACCATGCCGTATTGGGACCGTGGTGATCTAACTATTTCGTTAACCAAGCCATATGATCTGCCTCTTTATGGCACAGCACTAGGCGGCAGTGCCGCGTCAAAAGGAACGGTAAATTCTGAGATCGTTTACTTTCGCTCAATTGAGGACCTGAAAAAGGTCGAAGCTGGCGTGCTCACAGACAAAGTTGCTTTTGTCGATGGCGAAGTCTTGGTTAAAAGTCAGACCGGAGCTGGTTATGGTCAAGCAAATCAACGCCGACGCATCGGTTGGCAGCATGCTGAGCGCGGTGGTGCGAAAGCGCTATTGGTTCGCTCAGTAGGTTCTGACTTACACCGCTTTCCACACACTGGAATGATGAGCGCAAAAGAAGGTAATTGGGCGTCGATTCCCGTCATTGCCTTATCAAACCCTGACGCAGATCAACTTCGTCGCCTGCATAATCTGGGTAAATCCTTAGTCGTCAATCTTAAGTCAGGTGCTAAATGGAAAGGCGAGGTTACCAGCGGAAATGTTATTTTGGATCTAGTGGGCAGCGAACGACCTGACGAAATTGTGCTTATTGGTGGTCACCTAGACAGTTGGGACTTAGGAACCGGTGCGGTAGATGATGGTGCCGGTGTTGCTATTACTACAGCTGCTGCGGCGCTAATCGCACAATTGCCAGAGCGACCAAAACGCACTATAAGAGTGGTTATGTTTGGTGCTGAAGAAGTTGGCCTATTAGGTGCGAAAGCCTACGCCGAAAAGCATGAGTCTGATCTCGAGAACTATGTTGTAGCGACCGAATCAGACTTTGGCGCACGTTCTATTTGGCAACTCAATTCTAACGTGAGTGCAGAAGCTACAAAATTAATTGACGAAATCGGCCAAGTCTTGGCTCCGCTTGGGATCGTTCGTGGTGGTAGCGATGTGAAAGGCGGTGGACCCGATATAATTCCGCTAGATGCGAAAGGAGTGCCAACCATTAGACTAAGTCAGAATGGTATGGATTACTTTGATCTGCACCACACGCCCGATGATACATTAGACAAGATTAGTCCTGATGAACTGGCGCAAAACGTAGCGGCATACGCGGCTACGATTTATATGATCGCAAACTCCGATGTTGATTTTCGTAAGAAACCAGCGCCGAGTGAAAAATAGTTTTGGGATAATTGAAGAGATGGTCTAGGTTCGTATAGACCATCTCTGTTTTCTATCAAGCGAGACACTTAAAATAAGTTATCTATCGCCAAAAAGGTCGCCTAAGCCGCCAAGTACCGACCCTTCGCCTTTACCTCCAAAACTGCCACTCGCTTGAATTACTCTATTTGCCAACCTTGAAAATGGCAAACTTTGTAGGTACACGGTTCCGGGGCCTCTTAGAGTCGCGACGAACAAGCCTTCTCCACCGAACACCATTGATTTTAGATTGCCTGCTCTTTCTATGTCGTAGTCGACGCCACTTGTGAACGCCGCGATACAACCGGTATCAACGCGCAGAACTTCTCCGGCTTTGAGTTCGCGTTTAATCACGGTGCCGCCGATGTGTACAAAGGCTTTACCGTCTCCGCGTAAGCGTTGCAGAATAAAGCCTTCACCGCCGAAAAAACCAGCCCCCAGCTTTTTCTGAAAAGCGATATCGAGGGATGTGCCGTATGCCGCGCATAGAAAAGCGTCCTTTTGGCAGATCAATTCACCGCCTATTTCAGACATGTCGACTGGAATGATTTTGCCTGGGTAGGGCGCTGCAAATGCCACGCGCTTTTTCCCCTCACCATTGTTAGTGAAGTGGGTCATAAAGATCGATTCACCGGTGAGAACGCGTTTGCCAACGTTGAGCAGGGCGTCCATCACGCCGCCGCTGGGTTTTGATCCGTCGCCCATTTTGGTTTCGAAGTTTATGCCGTCATCCATGTAATTCATGGCGCCAGCTTCGGCGATAACGGTTTCGGCGGGGTCGAGTTCAACTTCGACAATCTGCATGTCATCACCGAAAATTTCATAGTCAACTTCGTGGCATTTCATATTTGGTTTTTGCATAGTCTGGCTCCTTGAGACTGATAATTCGAACTTAGATTAGATTTCGCTGAGTGTTTGTTTAACACCTGCAGCGATAATAAAAAAAGGCCATAGAATTGCATTCTATGGCCTAAATATGTGGTCTAAATTTTAATTTTCAAGCTTATCGTTTTTTGATCACCAAGCTACCGATTGAATAACCTGCACCAAAAGAACAGATCACGCCAACGCTCCCTGCGGCTAAATCTTTATTGTACTTAGTGAAGGCGATAATCGAACCGGCTGAGGCTGTGTTTGCGTATTCGTCTAATACAATTGGGGCTTCTTCGAGCGTGGCGTCACGGCCGAGTAGGCGTTTGCTGATCAACAAATTCATATTAATATTGGCTTGATGTAACCACCATCTTGTAAGGTCTTCTGGCGTGTAGCCGACTTCGTTTAGATGGTCTTCGATATGCTTAGCGGCCATAGGGCATACTTCTTTAAATACCCCGCGGCCATTTTGATGAAACAAGTTGTCTGGGTTGAAAACTTCGTCATCAATCGCGTGAGATACGTAGCCAAAGTTAGAGCGAATATTGTTTGAAAATTTAGTCACCGCTTTAGTGCCTAAAATATCGTAGCTGTGTTCAGAAGTGCATGTTTCTGCGCCTTCTATGATCACCGCGGTTGAAACATCGCCAAAAATAAAATGGCTGTCGCGGTCTTTATAGTTAACTTGTGGTGATGTTAGCTCGGGGTTGATTACCAACACGCATTTAGCGGTTCCAGCTTTAACCATTTCATAGGCGCGTTGCAATGCAAAGGTTGCGGCTGAGCAGGCGACCAACATATCGAAGCCAAAGCCTTCAATTTCTAGCGCTTCTTGAACCTCGATCGAGATTGCCGGATATGCGCGTTCCGTATAGGCACAGCTGACAATTACCGAATCAATATCTGCGGCGTTTTTATTCGCATCCGTGAGTGCAATCTTAGCTGCGTTTACAGCAAATTCGGCTTGGTGTGATAGTTCGTTATCGGCACGTTTGGGGATTCTAGGCCGCATGCGATCAATGTCGAGAGCGCCATCCTTAATGTAGATATAGCGTTGCTTGATACCCGATGCTTTGTGAATAAAAGGCGCAGATGACATTGGCATTTCAGCTACACTTCCGTCTGCAATCGCCACAGCATTGTCAGCATTGAATTTGGCTGAGTAGGCGTTGTAGGAATCAACGAGTTCCTCATTAGTAATAGTATGAGGTGGGTTCCAGACGCCGGCGCCGCTAAGGACAACTGATTGGTTCATAAGACACTTTTTTGTGATTTTTATATAAAGTCTCGATGGTAAAGCACTAAAGCCTTAGATTCAAAGGCTGAGATCGCTAATTTAGCTCAAGCGAGACTGTAATCGAAGGCAAATAGTGATACTTTTCATCGAGTTAAATACACAAAGTGCCAAAACCGTGTTTCAAAATAGAGCGAAAAAAATCAATTATCAGCGTTTACAGAACCTCTGTCTTATTGGTGAATATCAGCGTCGGATACCGGTCAGTCTCACGAGAATGATCGAAAATGCATACGATTGGGAGCACTTGCCCTTTGTCCATAGTTCGAGTTTTAAGTCTATAGACTTGTTCGATGAAGGAGCTTGGGGGTGGCAGGCAAAAGCCATTTTGCCGGATTCTAGTTCTCAATACTTAGAGCTGTTGGTAGATCGGGACAATAATTATTGGGTCACCACAGTATTGTCTGGCGATGCTCGAGGGTTTGAAATTCATACGCAAGCGATAGCGCGTCAGGACCGTGAAATCGACGTGTTGGTGAAATTCTATTTGCCCGAGGCGTTTTCGAAAGTCTTAATGCTTTTAAGGACTTCACAGCGCTTACTGCCTTTGTCACTTTATCGGCGTATTGCTAGCAAGATAGGAATTCACAGAGTTGCTAAAAATGAAAGCCCGAAGACCTCTATTTTAAAAACCTTGCAGCGTCAGTATTCAGTCTTGTACGACGAAGACGAGACCTTGATGAGTAGCCGGCAAGCTGCCATTGATCATCGAAAAGAGTCGAAACTTAATGGCACACCAGAATCGCTAATTCTTGGAACCCCAGAACAGGTAACTCAGCAACTACCTAAAGTAGTGCAGTTCGGTAAGCAGCGTTTTGTCATAAATCGGTGGCGTGGTGAGTGGCGGGTTTACGCGGCCGAGTGCCCACACTTGCTTGGGCCACTTGAAAGTGCTCAGATCGATCAAAATGGCCAGATCACCTGCCCATGGCATGGATACAAATTCGATATATCGAATGGGCGAGGTTGTACTAACAATGAGTTATCGCTCGCGACACCACCAGTTCTAACGCTAGTTGATGGGTATTTAACGCTATCGTCAAACTAGTTTATTTTGCTGACTTGTGCTTTTTGAGAATTTTGTCTAGCCCTTGTTTCGACATTTCTAATGCCTCCATCGCCGTTAACCCGTTTGGGTATTCTTCTTGTTCAACGACTAACCATAGAGTGCCGCCGACCGTGCGATTTGCATCATAAAGGCTTCCCCAATCAAGGCTGTCTTGGCCAATGATAGGCAGCTTGTCTTTAACCTCAGGGTTCAGCGTAGCCTTGTAGTGAGTGCTAATTGTTCTGCCAGGATAACGTCTTACAAAGCTGACTGGGTCTTTGCCGGCGTAGTTTACCCACCCGACATCAATTTGCATTACAAACGAGGGCGGTGTCGACTGCGCAAGTTGATCCCAAAATGTTTGTTTACCGTTTGAAGTTTCTGAAAATTCGAATTCGTGATTATGGTATCCAAAGCTCAAGCCTTGAGCGCTTACTTTTGAATGTAAATCGTTAAGTTCTGCGATTGCATCGTCAACCTCATCAGCTTTGCCCATGCGAGCATCATAGCCAATCATAAGCATTGGTACGCCTGCCCGTTTATAGAACGAAACTGTCTGTTCAAAGTTTTCATCAGAGAGTGACTCATAATTGACGTGTGCACCACTAATCGTCATTCCTTTTGAAGCGACAAATTGGGCTAAACCGCTTGGGTCATCAGTGAATTCTCCTACGTCGCCCGCGAGCTCAATTCCTTCGAAACCCATGTCAGCGAGTTTACTAATACTCGACTTAAAATCGGCCGCTACGTCTTCACGTACCGACCATAGCTGTACGCTCAATCTGGGTTGGGTGATCGTTGGAGCAGTTTTTTTCTCGAGAGAGTGCGCCGGTTCGTATGCCGCAAGTTGGGTTAAAACGAGCGTCGCTAGAAGTGCTTTGATTGTTATTTTGATAAGCATTTTATTGTCCTGTTAGATTTTAGAGCCGGCCAGCTTTTACTTCTTTAGCGGCATAGTCCACCGCGCGGGCTGTCAGTGCCATAAACGTTAGAGAAGGGTTTTGTACAGCTGTTGAGCAAAAACTCGCCCCATCTGTAACGAACAAGTTTGAGATATCATGGGCTTGGTTAAAGCCGTTTAATACCGACTCTTTAGGGTCGCGTCCCATTCGAGCGGTTCCAACTTCGTGTATTGCTAAGCCCGGCGCATCGTCCTTAACATTGCTCCATATTTCAGTCGCGCCGAGAGAAGACAGCATTTTCTCTCCAAGCTTTGCCGCACTGCGCATCATTGCTCTTTCATTGTCGGACCATTTGATATCAAAATTAACGAGCGGTATCCCCCATTTGTCTTTCCTGGTTGAGTGTAGACTCATTCGGTTTTCGAATTGGGGCAACATTTCGCCTTGAGCGCTGAGCCTGATTTTCCATTTTCCAGGCTGCTTTAAGCGATTCTTAAAGTCCAGGCCGATACCATCTTCGCTTGCTCTCGACCCCCAGTTTTCACGATAGGCGCCACCAGCAAATGCGTAACCACGAATAAATTTCGAATGATAACGATCTGGTTCATAGTGAAAGTTTGGAATATAGATGCCAGTCGGTCTTCTTCCTTTAAAATATTCGCCTTCAAAACCTTCTATTGTTCCACCAATATCAGCATTGTAATTGTGGTCCATCAAGTAGTGCCCTAATACTCCTGAGCTATTGGCTAAACCGTTAGGAAACTCTTTTGTAGAGCTGTTTAACAAAATTTGAGTGGACCCGACTGTTGACGCGCATAAGAAGACAATCTTTGCGAAGTACTCTCGCTCGCTCAGGTCATCATTATCAATAACACGGACCCCTTTAACGCGCTTGGTTTTATCGTCATAAATTAAGCTATGCACTACGCTATTTGGGGCGATGTGAAGCATGTTGGTTTTCGCAGCGGCGGGAAGGGTACTACTTTGAGTTGAAAAGTAAGCCCCAAATGAACAGCCCTTTTGACACTCGTTGCGAGCTTGACATTGTACTCGGCCTAAAGACACTTGCAGTTCGGTTGGTTGCGTCAAATGTGCTGCGCGGCCAATGATTAGTTTTTGATCAGGAAAGTCCTTCTCTAAAGTCGCTTTAAGAGCTAGCTCTGGGCCCATTAGTTCAAAAGGCGGCTGAAATTTACTGTCTGGAAGTTGGGGTAGGTTTTCTGGAGTGCCACTAATGCCGGCAAACTCCTCCACATGGGAATAAAAACCTTCGAGGTCGCTATAGCGAATAGGCCAATCATTGCCGTAGCCATCTAAGCTATTTGCTTTGAAGTCGGAATCACACAGGCGATATGATTGCCTATGCCAGAGCAGAGATTTACCGCCTAATTGGTTCGCTCTAATCCAACTAAACTTTGTATCCTTTTCGGTACTATAAGGCAGGTCCTTGTCGTTGCCAAAGAAGTGTTTGGTTGCATCATTAAAGGCGTAACATTGTTGCTGAATTTTATACTGGTCGTCAACAAGCTTCTTTTCAACTCGTTGTCGAAATGGCTGCTTCCAAGGGCGAACATTTTCCCCAATATAATCAACACGGTGCTTAACAGCTCTGCCACGTTCGACCATCAAGGTTTTAAAGCCTCGCTCGCAGAATTCTTTCGCGGCCCAGCCGCCAGTGATACCACTGCCGACAATCAATACGTCAAACTCTTCTTTGCTTTCGTTAATGTAGCTACTTGGCATGGTGCCTAGCCTCCTTTTTATTGTTCTGTATTTAGAAGAAGCCCAAAGAGCCCCAAGCAGAGCCAATATCACTTAATGCGACATTGGCCTTAAAACCGCCTGGTACTGGGTCGTAGGTCAGTTCCTGACTGGCTCCAATTTCAGAGGTGTAATAACCGAATACAATCAGATATTTTAGAAACTTAAATTGTTCGGTATCTTTTTGCTTGAAGCCGCTTTTACATAGATCAATATCGTTTAGTAGGGTGTGCGCAGTCAGGCTTTCAAGTTGTGAGAACGACTTTTTGTGACGTGCTAGAGCGCTTTGATCTATCGTGTCGATAACATTTGATATAGCTTTTTGTGCCGTTGTATCGAAGCAATGGTGTAGCTGGTTATCGATGAATCCGTGGGTGTCAACGTCGCCGGCACCCGGCGTGTCGGTTTTGGGAATTACGGTTTGACAAATACGTTCAAGCACTTCAAGTTGTGCTGTGGTAAACAGCTTTGGTTTACGGCTCTTGGCGTCAGAATTTGCGTAAGCGGTGGCTATCTCGAAACCGTTGCCACTGAGTAATATATTGCTCGCCGTCGCCCCGATTAAGCCGCTAAGCGCAACTAAAGTCTTGCGCTTTTGATTATCGTGTTTATCTTCTGTATGAGCTTTCTCTGTCATGTTTATCTCCGCCTATTTGTTTAAGACGATTTATGCTTGAAGTGTTACCCAATCGTGCTTTTTTTTGAGCGTGTGTAAAAAAATAAGCCCGTGAAAAGAACAACTAATGCCATTGGAAACAGCATCAAGTTACTTAAGGCGGCTTGTCCCGCAACGAGCTCGGCCTGCGCGCCGGTTAAGTTTTGGGCAAGTGCTGTTTGTCGAGCTGAATCTATCCAGTTGCCGATAACTGGGTTCCAGATACTCACACCTAGAATACCGACTCCGGCGATTAGCGACATCCCGAAGGCTCCCGATTCAGGGATTTGTTCAGCAATAAAGCCAACCATTGTCGGCCAAAAACAGGTAACGCCAATTGCAAAAAGAGCGGCGGCTAAGTACACCATATTGCCCGTTACAATGCTCATGGTGTAGATGCCGATGGTTGCTACCACAGCGGAACTAAGTAACACACCAACCGGGTTCAATCGTTGAACTAGCGGCCCCGCAAAGTAGCGCCCGAGTGCCATCAAGCCAGTAATTAGAGCGAGAATTAGCATTGGCGATGCACCTGAGGCGCTTAAAATTCGTTCAATCCATTGTTGCGTACCGAGCTCGGCCGTTGCGGTTAAAGTCATGCAAAACACCATGAACAGAAACAGCGGAGAGAACACGGCTTTAACGTTTTTGCCGGTTGAACGTTCGACCGAGGATTGTTCTGGAAATCGTAAGCTGAACATCATCCAGCCGTAGATCAGGGTTGGCACTAGCATCACCGCGATTTGCGATTGCCAAGAAAAACCTGCATCAGTAAAGAGTTTTGATATCAATGCGCCGATTACTATGCCGCCTGGAAACCAAACATGAAAGCGGTTGAGCATGGTGGTTTTTTTATCGCTGTAGGTTTCCGCAACCAAAGGGTTACACGCTGCTTCTACCGCGCCGTTTGCAAATCCGATACAAAAAGTAGAGACCAGTAGTGTCCAGAAGCCCACCGCATAGATTGTCATGATTAGCCCTATTAAGTGACCAACAAAGGCAATGATCGCTAGCTTTTTCGCACCAAGAGAATTGTAGAGTAGGCCGCCTAGAACAGTGGCGATAGGGAAGCCTAGGAAGGCCATTGAGTTAATCCAGCCAAGTTCCGTGTCACTGAAATTGAAGCTAGCGCTCAACTGTCCGAGTATGCCTGCACGAATAGCGAAGGTCATCGAGGTAACAGTAAGCGCCATACAACACGCGATGAATATTTTAGAGTGCGATATGCTTTTCTGGTTCACGAAATTCTCCTTTGGTTTTATTGCTTGAGCTCTACTCTTAGTTCTAGCTTTTTATGTGGCTTAGCTCAGAGGCCGAGTATCTTTTTATTAAGGTCAGGGTTAGTGCCGGTAGAGGCGAAATCGTCAAAGGCTTTTTCGGTCACTCGAATTAGGTGCTCACTAATAAAGTCTGCACCTTCTCTGGCGCCGTCTTCAGGGTGCTTTAAACAGCACTCCCACTCAAGTACTGCCCAGCCGTCGTAGCCATATTGAGTAAGTTTGCTGAAGATGCTTTTGAAATCGATTTGGCCATCGCCCAAGGAGCGAAATCGGCCAGGGCGATCGACCCAAGATTGGTAGCCTCCATAAACACCGGATCGTCCATTTGAGTTGAATTCAGCATCTTTTACGTGAAACGCTTTGATGCGCTCGTGGTAAATATCGATGAACGCAAGGTAGTCCAACTGCTGTAATACAAAGTGGCTAGGGTCGTACAAGATGTTAGCGCGAGCATGATCGTTTGTGGCCTCGAGAAAACGCTCAAAAGTCACGCCATCATGTAAATCCTCACCTGGGTGGAGCTCGTAACAAACGTCAACGCCAGACTCATCAAACGCGTCCAGAATTGGCAGCCATCGCTTGGCGAGTTCGGTGAAGCCATCTTCGACCAAACCGGCAGGCCGCTGCGGCCAAGGGTAAACGGTATGCCACATTAGTGCACCTGAAAAACTAGCGTGAGATTTCAAGCCTAGATGTTCACTCGCTTTGGCGGCGTATTTTAATTGTTGAATCGCCCACTTGGTGCGTTCTTCAGTTTTGCCTCGCAATTCAGCAGGTGCAAAGCCGTCGAACATCTCGCTATAGGCTGGGTGTACGGCTACTAGCTGACCTTGAAGATGCGTTGAGAGTTCTGAAATTTCTAGACCGGCTTGTTTAGCAATACCAGCGAACTCATCACAATAATCACGGCTGGTTGCGGCTAACTCTAAATCAATAAAACTGCTGCCAGAGGTGGGCACTTGAATAGCTTTATAACCCAGGTTCGCAGCCCACTGGCAAATATCCGCGAAATTATTAAATGGCGGTTTGTCGTTGATGAACTGGGCTAGGAAAATCGCCGGGCCTTTGATTTGAGTATTCATGAATGTTGAGGCACCTCGTGCCATTTTATATCTGACTTACTGGCGGAAACAACGGTTTCGATGAACGCCATACCATGTACCGCATCATCGATAGACGGCACACTGATTTTCGGGTTTTGGCTCGATTTGTGCTCACGGACGAGTGTGGCAAAATCACTGTAGATATTCGCAAAGGCTTCGAGATAGCCTTCTGGGTGACCTGCCGGTGTGCGCAAGTGATTCGTTGTATCAGTCGATAGCTCACCAACGCCGGCGCGCAAAATTTCGCTGGCTTTATTAGCATATGACAACTTCAAACTATTCGGTTCTTGCTGTGACCAATCTAAACTGGCTAGCTCACCATAGATTCGAATGCGTAAATTGTTCTCTTCGCCGAGGCTAATTTGGCTCGCAATCAGGACACCTTTGGCGCCATTATCAAAGCGAAGTGCGACTGTGCCGTCATCGTCGAGCACCCGCCCTTCGACGGTTGACTCTAATATCGAGCATACTTGCTTTATGCGCGACCCTAAGATGGTTTCTGCTAAGTTAGCTGCGTGCACACCGATATCTCCCATGCAGCAACTTATGCCCGAGCGATGCGGGTCTAAGCGCCATGACGCTTGTTTGCTTGACTCGTCATCACTACTAGATAGCCAGCCTTGAGAATATTCGACCACTACTTTTCGCACTGCGCCTAACTGACCAGAGGCAACACGTGCACGTGCCTCTTTGACCATGGGGTAGCCAGTGTAGGTGTGAGTGAGTGCGTAGAGGCAATCGCTGTTGTTCAGCGTTGATTTGAGTTGCAATGCTTCATCAAGGTTAAGCGTTGCAGGCTTGTCTGAAATCACGTGAAAACCGTGTTTTATTGCTTCTATCGCAACGGGGTAGTGCAAGTGGTTTGGTGTGACGATCGAAACAAAATCCATGCGCTGTGAAGCGGGCAATCGAGCCTCGGCAACAAACATTTTTTTATAATTGTCATAGCATCGAATAGGGTTAAGGAACAAATCATCAGCTGATTGCCTAGACTTTTTCGGGTCACTACTAAAAGCGCCGCAGACTAACTCGATTTGGTCGTCCATACGCGCGGCTAAGCGGTGAATGGCGCCAATAAAAGCACCTTCACCGCCGCCGACCATTCCCATTCTAAGTCTTCGCTTAGTCATATTTGAACCACATCTTTATCGCATTGAGGAGTTAAGTTCATGGTCAACAAGACTACGCTAAAACAACAAGTCGGAATCATTCTAAATCGGTTTAAAATGCAACAAAATCGGCGTTAAACTAATTTATTAGCTCTTTAGGCTATGTTTTAATTATATTGTTATGGATTAAATAAACGGTGGTTATGAATTGAAAAGCCAACAGGAAAGCGACTTTTTTTCGGGGACTCCCATCAGTGAGCTGCTGAAAATGTACGATTTAATGCCCGATATTCTATTTTGGGCGAAAGATGATAGAGGCCGAATCATGCATGCCAATCGATTCTTCCTTGAGCATATTGGTGTGCGCTCATTGTCTCAGGCTATCGGCTTAACGGACTTTGACTTTGCATCTAGGTCCTTGGCAAAGCAATACGTTGAAGATGACAAGCGTGTGTTGAAGGGGGAGATGGTCACAGACCGATTAGAAATGAATTCGGTCGCGGGCGAGATCGCCTGGTTCTCCACAACTAAAAGGCCATTATTAAATCATCAAGGCGAGATAATAGGGTCGTACGGCATTACTCGGCATTTAGAGAAAACATCCATTGCGCTCACGCGAGTCGAAGCCTTGAAAGTACCTGTAAACTATATTCGCATGAATTATATGGAGCCGATTCGTTTGGATGTGTTAGCCAAGGTGTCACATCTCTCGATTAGCGCACTTGAGCGACGATTTAAAAAATTCCTTTCCAAGACTCCAAAGCAATACATCACCGATGTAAGGCTGGAGCACGCGCGCCGTCTCCTAATCGAAACCACCTTGCCCATAGCTTTGGTGGCGGAGCAAAGTGGTTTCGTCGACGCGAGTTATTTTAGCCGCCGGTTTAAACGAAAGTTTGCGGTGCTTCCCTCACAGTTCAGGTCCGAGTACCGCGAAGCTTAAGCAACTTAAACTCATGGCATTTAGACTCCTTAAGCTATTACATGCTTGTTTATTGGCAGCTGTCGCAGCCGGTTCCCAGTGATTGCATAAATGGCGTTGGTAACGGCCGGCGCTATTGGAGGAGTACCCGGTTCGCCTCCGCCCCCGAGTGTGTCGGTTCCGCTATTGATGATTTCAACTTCGATGTCGGGTGATTCATTCATGCGTAGCATCTTGTAGTTATGAAAGTTGCTCTCCACCACCGCGCCGTTTTCAATGTTGATTTCACCGTACATTGCGGCGGTTAAACCGTAGATAATGCCGCTTTCCATTTGCGCGATGAAGCCATCTTTACTCATGGCATAACCTGGGTCAGCCGCGCAGAATACTTTGTCAACGCGAGGTTTGCCGTTGCTCATATCGACGTCGACCACTTCCGCAACAATAGTGTTGAACGAGCGATGCAACGCGATGCCTTGACCCCAACCTTCAGGTAATGGCTTGCCCCAATCCGACATCTTTGCTGCTGTCTCTAGAACGCTGCGGGCGCGCAAGTCATTTGACAGCAAATCATAGCGATATTGATACGGGTCAGCGCCTGCCTTCGCCGCAAGTTCATCAATAAACGATTCAGTAAAGAAGGCGTGCTGAGTATGATCAACGCTACGCCAGGGGCCAAAACGAATATGTGTTGGGCTATTGACGTAGTGAATGTATTGATTGGCTACCGAGTAGGGCAGCGTTGGGGCCTCCACCGGCTCATGCTTATCAACGAATTGGTTCTCCCAAGCTTCAGGCTTGCCGGATGAATCTAGGCAAGCTTTAAACCGGCTCATTACGGCCGGGCGATAAAAGTCTTGCTGTGTGTCTTCTTCACGTGACCAGATCATTTTGACCGGCACCCCAGGCAGTGCGAGTGCTAGCTTTGCGGCCTGCACCGGGTAGTCGTCCATTGCACGTCGGCCAAAGCCTCCGCCCAAATAAACGTTATTGATAACCACTTGGTCTCGTTCAAAATCAAACTCGTCGGCAAGTAAATTACGAATGCCCAATGGGTTTTGTAAGCCAGCCCAAATTTCTAATTGATCGAGGTGGGCCCATGCGGTGCAGTTCATTGGCTCCATAGTTGAGTGCGCCAAGTGCGGCACTCTATATTCTGCTTCGATGACTTCGCTGGACCTAGATAGTACTGAGCGCGCATTGCCGATTTTATAGTCGTCTTCTTCATCGCCATTAGCGACCGCAGCATCCATTGCTTGACCAAACTGAGTAAACATATCAGCCGAACTCAAAGCCTGAATGTCGGGTTGCGTATACGTGACTTTGATTTTATCTAGGGCC
This sequence comes from uncultured Arenicella sp., assembly GCA_947499305.1. Taxonomy (GTDB): domain Bacteria; phylum Pseudomonadota; class Gammaproteobacteria; order Arenicellales; family Arenicellaceae; genus Arenicella. Next base: position 23,790 of record CANMNN010000006.1, read on the forward strand.
TTCTTTGCTTGCCAGTAACGCTCAGCGATTACACCAATCCCCGCGCCTAAATTGACCACTTTAATCACGCCGTTCATTTTCTCAGCGTCACGGCTATCTACTGAGCTAACCTTGCTGCCAAACACTGGGGCACATTTAACGCAGGCGTATTTCATATTCGGCAACTCAACGTCGACGCCAAATACTGCACTGCCGTCAACCTTAGACGGTATATCGAATCGTTCAACGTGTTTACCCATGATCTTAAATTGATCAGGTGATTTGAGTGTAGGTTGCGTTGACCCTTTAACCTTAGCCGCTGCCTCGGCAAGCGCACTGAATGGTGCCGAGCGATTACTTTGGTCGTGGTAGAGGTATGAGTTCTCGGCGCGAATTTGATTGGCAGCAACACCCCATTGATCTGCGGCGGCGTTCACTAATAGCTCGCGGGCAGCTGCTCCGGCAGTGCGCATGCCCCAAGTTCCTGTGCCACGCACGGAGAAACTACCGCCGGTAATTTGGAGACCCATTTGCTGTGCTAGTTTTAGCGTGACGCCTTTCAAAGTATCCTCAACAATACCGGGTGCTTTTCCCGGAAGAGCAAACTCTCGCACAATGTCATTTGAGGCGTACTCTTCATGAGCCGGTGCTTGTTCCATCGAAACGGTATTCCAATCGGCGTCCATTTCGTCGGCTAACATCATCGGCAAAACCGTGTGTACGCCTTGGCCCATCTCAGCATGTGGCACGATCACTTTAATACTATTGTCAGGTAGAATTTTAACCCATGCGTTAACCAGGGTCTCACCCTCGTTCTCGACAAGCTCAGCGAGTTTAGGCGTGCGGTGGCCTGGGCGAATCGCCACGCCAACAATTAGTCCACCGCCGACTAATGCGCCCGTTGTTAAGAATGCTCTTCGTGTCCACTTACCCATTGTCTGTCTCCTGCTCTTGGTCAGAGGCGATTGGAGCCAACTCTAGTTCTTCCGCTTTTGGATTGATTTGTTCGAGCTTGGTTGACGCGCTATGAATAGCCTTCCGAATACGTCCATACATCCCGCAGCGGCAAACATTGCCAGCCATAGCAATATCGATATCGGCATCGCTTGGCGTCGGGTTTGCCTCTAACAAGGCTGCAGCCGACATGATTTGCCCTGATTGGCAGTATCCGCATTGAGGTACCTGTTGTTCTATCCAAGCTTCTTGTAACACATGCAATTGCTTTGGCTCGTCTGGCGCAATACTTTCACTGATTGGCGTTATACCTTCGATAGTGGTAATTAAGCGGCCAGCGACCGCCGAAATTGGTGTAACGCATGAGCGAATTGCTTTGCCATCTAAGTGCACGGTGCAGGCGCCGCATTGCGCTAGACCGCAGCCGAACTTGGTGCCTTTTAGTTCGAGCTCATCACGCACTACCCACAACAGCGGAGTGTCTGGCTCAATATCGAGCTGATGAGTGATGTTGTTAACCGTTATTTCAAGCATATGAAGCTACCTGCTGAACTGAATTAGTCGAGTTGTCTATTTTCAAGCAGTTTAACAGAATTGTATGAAGCTCGATTTGAGGCGATCGCATGCGCAATAAGGCATTTTCTTATGATAATTTAAATTTATCTTGCCATTGCTCTATGATTAATTTAATTTATCCTATTGTGAATGATAAACCTTAATAAACCGCCGAGTTTTAACCATGAGTGATCGAAATCATTGGGCGTCTTTCAATTGGCAAGATCCATTTTTGCTAGAGCAACAGTTGACTGACGAAGAAAATTTAACCCGCGAAAGTACCCAAAAGTTTGCACAGAGTGTGCTCGCGCCCCGAGTGATAGAGGACTATCGTAACGAAGCCTCTGATCGCGAACTTTTTAAGCAAATGGGAGAGCAAGGTTTACTCGGCGCCATGATCGAAGGTTACGACTGCGCAGGTATGTCATATACCTCCTATGGCTTGATTGCCCGCGAAGTCGAACGAGTCGACTCGGGTTATCGCTCGATGATGAGCGTTCAATCTAGTTTGGTGATGTTCCCGATCTACGCTTTTGGCTCAGAGGCGCAATGTAATAAGTATTTGCCCAAGCTTGCTAGCGGAGAGTGGGTCGGCTGTTTCGGATTAACGGAGCCTGATTATGGATCTGACCCCGCTGGCATGGTGACGCGTGCGAAGACCGTAAGTGGTGGTTACCAACTTAGTGGTGCGAAGATGTGGATATCCAACGCACCTATCGCTGACGTGTTTGTCGTTTGGGCTAAAACTGATGATGGTGTAGTGCGCGGTTTCATTCTTGAAAAAGGCATGGAAGGTCTAAGCGCGCCGAAAATTACAGGTAAACTTTCTTTGCGTACGTCGATCACCGGCGAGATAGTGATGGACAATGTATTTGTACCCGAAGACGCGATGTTGCCAAATGTCGCTGGTTTAAAAGGCCCGATGTCATGCCTAAACAGCGCGCGTTTGGGTATCTCTTGGGGAGCACTGGGTGCCGCAGAGGCATGTTGGCATTCTGCCCGCCAATACACTTTAGAACGAACACAATTTAACCGTCCCCTAGCCGCCAATCAATTGGTGCAAAAGAAACTCGCGGATATGCAGGCAGAGATAACACTGGCTTTGCAAGGTTGTTTACGTGCAACTCGTTTGAAAGAAGAGAAGAAGCTAGCGCCAGAATTAATTTCACTGCTTAAGCGCAACTCTTGTGGCAAAGCACTCGAAATTGCGCGAGCGGCGAGAGACATGCATGGAGGTAATGGTATCTCGGATGAGTATCCCGTTATGCGTCACATGATTAACCTTGAAACTGTCAATACTTATGAAGGCACGCACGACATTCATGCATTGATTTTGGGGCGCGCGCAGACTGGCATTCAGGCGTTCTTCTAATTCCTATTCAGTAATATTCGATGAAGCTCAACCTTAAACAACTCGAAACCTTTGTGCTGGTTGCCGACCTTGGAAGTTTTCGCAGCGCGGCTGAGCGCTTAAGCACAACTCAGCCAAATGTATCATCACGCATTGCCGCACTCGAAACATCGCTTAACACGGTATTGATGGAGCGAGATGCAGGTTCAGTCAGGCTAACAACCAAAGGCCATGAATTACTCGGTTACGCTCGCAATGTTTTGTGCTCGGTTGATGAACTCGTTGAAGCGGCGAATGGTGAGGCTGCCTTTGATGGTGCTGTGCGACTAGGTGTGAACGAGATGGTGGTTCACACATGGCTGCGTGATTTTATGAAAGCGTTTAAGACTCGATTTCCGAATGTGGTGGTCGAGTTGAGTGTTGATTTATCGAGCAAATTAGAGAGCGACCTCGCTGAGCGAAATATTGATTTAGCCTTCCAGAGTGGCCCCTTTGCTCGCAAAGCATCTGGCGAGTACTGCCTTGGTGAATACCCTATTGTTTGGGTGGCATCGCCAAATATTGATTTGCCTCGCGATACGCAACCTAGCTCAGCAGATCTTAGCCGCTTTCCAATTTTGACCCATGCTAGAAGAACCCGGCCTTACGAAGACGTCGCCGCACACTTCGCACAGTGGCCTAAGTTAAAAACTCGTCTGGTTCCTTCAAGCAATCTAGCCGCATGTTTGCAAATGACCGTTGACGGTTACGGTGTGGCCGCTTTGCTCGCGCCAATGGTTGAACAAGAAATTGCAAACGGCCAATTACTTAAGCTTGATTATCCGTGGACGCCAGAGCCTTTGCGTTTCGCAGCGCGGTACGACAAATCAAAAAGCTCGAGCATTGTGCAAAGTGCTGCGGAAATTGCGCACCATTGTGCAAAAACTTACTACCACTCATTCCAAACTCAAGCAGATAGGCTTGAGGTAACTAAACGAAAAGCATCATGACAGACTTAATGAAAGGCATCCGGATGGGTGTCGATATTGGCGGCACGTTTACCGACGTAGTGCTAGAAAAAGATGGTCAGCAATTTTCCACTAAAGTGCTGACAACTTATATCGCGCCAGAAAACGCTATTATTGATGGTATGCATCAGGTATGTATCAAGGCGTCGATCAGCCCCTCGCAAATCGGGCAGATTATTCATGGAACCACCTTGGCCACTAACGCCTTGATTGAGCGAAATGGGGCGAAGACAGCCTTAATTACCACACAGGGCTTTCGTGATGTCATTGAGATGCGCACAGAATCTCGCTTCGAGCAATACGACTTAAATCTGAGCTTGCCCGAGCCTTTACTGCCTCGGCAGCAACGGTACACTGTTAATGAGCGAGTAAGCGCTAAAGGAGAGGTTTACCATGCGCTTGATAAGGCTGAGGTTCAAGCGCTCGCCGAGCAGATTAAAACCGCAGGCTACGAGAGCGTCGCAGTTGGTTTGTTGCACTCTTATTTAAATGACAGCCATGAGCGGTTAATTAGAGACGTCTTGAATGAAATTGTGCCTGAGGTAATGGTTTCAATTTCATCAGAAGTGTCACCACAAATGCGTGAGTATGAGCGTTTTAATACAGTGGTGGCGAATGCCTATATCAAACCCTTAATGAAAAGTTACCTAGGTCGTTTATACGGTCGTTTGCGTGACGAAGGTGTTGGCTGCAACGTGTTTTTAATGCACTCGGGCGGTGGCATTATTTCGATAGAAAGCGCTTCGGAGTTTCCCGTACGCTTGGTCGAGTCTGGTCCAGCTGGAGGCGCGGTGTTTGCAGCAACTATTGCTGCTCGTTATGGCCTCGATAAAGTGTTGTCGTTCGATATGGGCGGCACTACGGCGAAGATTTGTTTAATCAATAATCAAACACCAAAAACCAGTCGCGTGTTCGAAGTAGCGAGAACCTATCGCTTTAAGAAAGGCTCAGGCATGCCTATCTCCATACCTGTTATCGACATGGTTGAGATTGGGGCAGGAGGCGGATCACTTGCTCATGTTGATTCGATGCGGCAAATTCGCGTTGGTCCGGAGTCGGCTGGCTCTGAGCCTGGCCCAGCTTGCTATGGCCGAGGTGGTGCGCGCCCAGCGGTAACTGACGCGGACTTGGTTCTTGGTAAGTTAGACCCTGCAAACTTTGCAGGTGGCTCAATCAGTTTGCAAACAGAAGATTCTGAGCGTGCATTGGTGAGTGAGCTAGGGTCTAAGCTAAACATGGACGCCCAAACTGCCGCTTACGGTTTGGTTGAAGTTGTCGATGAAAATATGGCAAATGCGGCACGTGTTCATGCGGTTGAAAACGGTGAGGACTTAGCTGACTACACCATGATCGCCTTCGGCGGCGCCGCGCCGTTACATGCCGGCAGATTGTGTGAGAAATTGGGTGTCGATCGACTCTTGGTGCCCGTTGGCGCTGGCGTTGGGTCGGCCATCGGCTTTCTTCGTGCGCCGTTTAGCTTTGAAGCAAACCGAAGTGTGTTCATGCGCTTGTCTGATTTTGATACGTCAATGATTTCAGGTTTATTAAGCGAGTTAGAGCAAGAAGCTAGAGGCTTTGTAAAACGCTGCGATAAAGCGGCCGAGATCCTTTCAGAGTTTAAAGTCTACATGCGCTATAGCGGTCAGGGGTGGGAAATACCCGTAGTGCTGAGCTCGGAGCAAGCTAAGAAACCAGATATGCAAACATTTAAACGCTTATTTGAAGAAGATTATAGAGCGCTATTCGGCCGAATCGTCGACGGTATGGATATCGAAATAACCGTATGGGCTGTGAATGCAACAACGCCGTCTGAACCCGTAGAACAGGCAATAGAACTCGATCGTGCCGATGCGGCTCCAGTTGAGAATCGGCGTGTGATGTTTGACCCGGCCCTAGGCGTGGAGCAATCAGCAAATGTAGTATTGAGAAAAAATATGGAGTTTGGTCAAACGGTTGATGGGCCAGCCGCGATTACCGAAGACGAAACGACGGTGATTGTGCCTGCTAGCCGAGAAGCAATTATGCAAAGCGATGGATGTATTGATATGCGCGTGAGGGCAAGCTAATGAATAAGTCGACATCAAATAGTCAGTCTCGAAAGAGCACTGTCGCCAAACAAGTCATGTGGAATCGCATGATCTCGGTAGTTGAAGAACAAGCACAAGCTTTGATTCGTACGGCATTTTCAACTTCGGTGCGAGAAGCGGGAGATTTGTCGGCCGGCGTATATGATTATGACGGTAAAATGCTTGCGCAAGCGGTAACCGGCACCCCTGGCCATGTGAATGCAATGGCCGCGGCGGTAGCACATTTCATTCGACGAATAGGCCGAGATAATATTTTTCAAGGTGATGTTTATATAACTAATGACCCTTGGGAAGGTACCGGTCACCTACACGATATAACCGTGGTAAGCCCATCATTTCATAAGGAAAAGCTGATAGGTTTTTTCGCCTGCACCGCGCATGTGGTCGATATTGGTGGACGAGGTTTTACCGCTGATGCCGCGTCAATTTATGAAGAGGGTTTGTATATTCCAATCATGAAAATGGCTGAACGAGGCGAGGTGAATAAGACCTTAATGCATATTGTGCGAGGCAACGTTCGAGAGCCCGATCAAGTAGTCGGTGACATGCACGCCTTGGCGACCTGCAATGAAATCGGTCACTTACGTTTGATTGAGATGATGCAAGAATTTGACTTAGACGACCTGCAAGAAATTGCTGAGTTCATCTTAGACAATTCGCGTGTCGCCACACTTGAAAAAATTGCGGCGCTTCCCAACGCTTCAGCAACAGGTGAAATGACGATCGACGGATATAACACCCCAATCAAGCTTAATGTTGCGCTAGAAATCAAAGATGATGAGGTGCTTTGTGACTTTGATGGCTCGTCAGGTGTCGATAAGATGGGCATTAATGTGCCTTTGGTGTACACCCAAGCCTACTCCTGTTACGCATTAAAATGCGCAATCGCGCCTGAGGTGCCAAATAACGCGGCTTCATTGGCACCGTTTGTTATTAGCGCGCCTGAAAACACATTACTGAATGCACTCCATCCTGCACCTGTTGCCTTGCGCCATGTAGTTGGTCAAATGCTGCCCGATGTTGTTTATAACGCCTTAGACAAAATATTGCCCGAGACTGTTCCGGCCGAAGGCGCAAGCACACTATGTAATTTTCAAGTGTCACTGCGCCCAAGAACAGATGCGCCAGCGCCTAAAGATGCGATAAGAGCTGAAGTGCTAACTTTTAACTCTGGCGGTTCGGGAGCGAGGCCAGGCTTGGACGGCATGAGTTCTACTGCGTTCCCTTCTGGCGTAATGACGATGCCAGTAGAAGCGACGGAGCATACCGGACCGATAATTATTTGGCGCAAAGAGCTACGCCCAGACAGTGGCGGTGCGGGTAAGTATCGCGGGGGGCTTGGTCAATATATGGAGGTCGGAGCTACGGATGGGCACGAGTTTGACTTCTCAGCGATGTTTGACCGTGTTGATCACCCGGCTAGGGGGCGGCAAGGCGGCCACAATGGCGCGCCGACCACTATTGCTCGTGACGATGGGGTTGCTATGCAAGGCAAAGGTAAGCAATTTGTACCCAACGGCCGTCGAGTAAAGTTGGAGTTTTCTGGTGGCGCGGGGTACGGAGAGCCAAGTGAGCGAGACCCTGAACTGGTCAAGCGCGACTTTGCACGCGGGTACATTTCAGCTCAAGTCGCGAAAACAGATTATGGTTTAAGCGATTCGGATATAGCAGAAATCAATAAAGCGTTGTTACTTGGAGAGACCTTAGGTGATTAAATCCGATTTCAATGCGCCCATTAACAGCAGCTACGATGTTGTAGTTGTTGGTGGTGCAAAAATTGGCTCGTCGGTTGCATGGTTTCTGAGTAACAACCCTGATTTCAACGGCTCAGTGCTGGTGGTTGAAAGAGACCCAAGCTATGAGTTTTCATCTACCTCGCATACCAATAGTTGTATGCGGCAACAGTTCTCAGCTGAAATTAATATCCGCATATCTCAATTCGCAGCCGAATTTGTGCGTAATTTCCGCGAGCAACTTGGCAATGATCCGCGCGTACCGGAAATCCATTTTCAGAGTTATGGCTACATGTACTTGGCTGATAACGAGGCGTTTGCGAACACTTTGCGTGAGGCCCAAGCCTTACAAGCTCGTTGCGGTGCGGGCACAAAAACCATGACCGCAGATGAAATTAAACGAGATTATCCATTTTACCAATTGGATGACATCCTCGTTGGAAATCACAACCTTGTTAATGAGGGCTACTACGACGGAAACACTGTATTCGATTGGTGGAAGCGCTCGGCGCGAGAAAATGGCGTTGAATATATTACTAACGAAGTTGTTAGCATGAGTAAGAACGCGACTGACTCTCTTGTTGAAAGTATTACCCTTGCCACGGGAGAGCAAATAGCGTGTGGTAGAGTCGTCAATGCATCGGGCCCTAGAGCGCTGTTAACCTCTCGCATGGCCGGCATTGAAATCCCTGTAGAGCCCAGAAAAAGATACACCTATATCTTTGAGGCCGAGCAACCGCTTGATAGAGATTTACCGCTAACAATAGATCCATCTGGCGTGCACATGCGCAGTGAAGGTAAGTACTATTTAGCCGGCTGCCCACCCGATATCGACCCCGCCGTGGATTACGACGACTTCGTCGAAGATCATAGTTTGTGGCAAGACAAAGTTTGGCCAGCAATCGCCAATCGAATACCTCAGTTTGAAGCGATTAAGTTAGTTAACTCTTGGGTAGGGCATTATGCCTATAACACCCTCGATCAAAACGCGATATTAGGTGCACACGATAAGGTGGAAAATTTCATCTTCGCCAACGGTTTTTCTGGTCACGGCTTTCAGCAAGCGCCTGCGATGGGGCGTGGTGTTGCAGAGCTAATAACGTATGGCGAGTTTCGATCATTGGACTTGAGCCCATTTTCGTATAAACGCATTGCTAATAATCAGCCGTTCGTAGAACGTGCGGTTATCTAATAGTGATCGCTGAATGAGTATAACTAGAGGAACCTTGCTTTGAATAAGTCGCTAAACCCAGTTTCATCAAGGCTTGCGCCAATTAAGCCCTCAGCTTCAGCGTGGGTAAGCCAAGCAGCCAAAGCGCTTAAGGCACAGGGCCATGACGTCATCGATATGGGCTTAGGTGAGCCCGATTTTGATACGCCCGCGCACATCGTAGAAGCCGCCAATGTTGCCGCTAAAGCCGGGCAAACGCGCTATCCACCAACTGGAGGTACCGCCGAGCTAAAGCAAGCCGTAGTCGATAAGTTTAAACGTGAGAACGATCTGGCGTATTCAACGTCTCAAGTTATTGTTAGTAACGGTGCCAAGCAAGTAATTTTTAATGCGTTGATGGCGAGTTTAGAAGTTGACCATGAAGTTCTGCTTTGTGCGCCATATTTTGGCCAGTACAAAGACATGGTGTTAATTCTCGGTGGCAAGCCAGTAGAGCTGCCTTGCTCTGCTGATGATAGATTCTTAGTTACCGCATCTGCACTCGAAGAAGCAATTGGCGACAATACTCGATGGATTATCCTTAATGCACCTTCGAACCCATCAGGCGCTTTATATTCACCCGAGGAGCTCAAAGCAATTGGTGACGTGCTCGAGCGTCATCCGCAAGTGATGGTGATGGCGGATGAAATATACGAACACATCGTGTTCGATGATAAACAGTTTTTCTCTTTCGCCGCGGCGAACCCTCAGTTAAAAGACCGCACGCTCATTGTTAATGGCGTTTCAAAAGCCTATGCCATGACCGGCTGGCGAATTGGCTATGGTGCAGGCAACTCCGAGTTAATTGATGCGATGGTAAAAGTTCAATCGCAAATATCCTCTGGTGCGTGCTCTATTGCGCAAGCGGCCGCAGCGGCGGCTCTTAACGGTCCACAAGACTCCGTTACGGAATTTTGCGTGGCCTTTGAACGGCGGCGCGATTTGGTTGTCTCACGTATTCAGACAATCGACGGTCTAACGCTCGATGCGCCAGGCGGTGCGTTTTATGCCTTTATTGGCTGTGATGCATTTATTGGAACGATCACGCCCGACGGCAAATTAATTGAAGACGACACGCAATTTACACAATACCTATTGGAGGAAGCCAAGGTTGCCGCCGTTGCAGGTAGCGCCTATGGCTTGTCACCGTTTTTTAGACTATCCACCGCAACCTCTGACGACATACTGAATCAAGCAATTGATCGTATCGCTGAGTCACTTGCCAAACTTACTTCTCAACAAAGATAAGCAATATGAAAAAACTAGTTCTTACCGGCGCCGCAGGCCGCCTAGGCTCATACTTACGTGAACCGCTTTCTAAGATGGCTGACACACTTGTTAGTACAGACATCGTTGATGATATCGGGGGGCTTTATGACGGCGAGTCTTATGTTCAAGCCGATTTAGCTAACTTGAACCAAATGGTCGAGGTGCTTAAAGATGCCGACATGGTTGTGCATTTTGGTGCGATTGGCGACGAAGCACCATTCGAGCAAATTCTCGGCCCCAATATTATTGGCGCGTACAACGTATGGGAAGCGGCTTACCGCAATGGCGTTCGACGTGTTGTTTATGCCAGCTCAGTTCATGCTGTAGGAATGCATTCTAAACGAGACTGCATTGGAACTGATGCACCCCACCGCCCAGACACCTTTTATGGTTTGGCAAAATGTTTCGCTGAAGATCTGGGCAGTCTTTACTGGGACAAGCGTGGTATCGAATCAGTGTGCATGCGCATCTTTTCATGTGCACAGGTGAATAATGCCAGGTCATTAGGAACATGGTTGTCTTATGACGATCTCATTCATATGGTTGAGCAATCAATAAACACTCCAGTAACAGGCTTTACGGTTGTGTATGGCATTTCAAATAATGACCGACGCGTTGTTGATAATACTAAAGCCAGCTTCTTAGGGTATAGACCCAAAGACAATGCCGAACAGTTTGCCGGTGAAATTTTAGCGGAAACACCTGTGCTTGATCATTCTGACCCAGAGCATTCTTTAATTGGCGGACCGTTCGCTGTTGTTGAGATAGGTAACAGCGGTTTGGCGACGATGAATGTGGTTGACGATACAAAAATAGTTGACTAGCTATATTGGCTGTTAGCAGCCATATGTCGAATTTTGGTCTGAGAAGTGGCGAATTGCTGAACAATGTACGAAACAGTCGCTAATAGACAACAGCAACTGCACTGGTTCTCTTGTTATCATAGAGACGTTACCCTCACCCTCAGATAAATGAGAGCCCAATAAACAATAGTTGTTGGGCACAATAATAATTGACTATGAAAAATCTAAAAAAGAGCTGCTTAACTCTTCTTGCTGTTGCTGCATGTTTGGTTGGTGTGTCTGCTTCGGCCGCTGTTAAATCACGAACTGTTGAGCTCGATGTTATGGAGAATGGCGAGCAGGTTGGCGAAAAAGTGGTTGTGACTTGTCGAGCGAACGACGAAAAGCGCGAAATTTTCAAGAAGAAAGGTACGCGTAAGTGGTGCGATAGCGCCTTTCCTGAGATGTGCGCGAAATTGAAAGACGATCTAAGCGATCGAGTATGCTCAAGCACATACCGCAATAAACTTGCCTCATTGCAACAGCAGGTTGATAAAGATGACCAAGTTGGAAAACTCAAGGCTGAGCTAATTGAGATTGAGCAAAAGCGTATTGAGATCGCGGATAAGGTACTTGAGCTTAAGAGGCGAGAGCTAGAACTACAGAAAACGCTCAGCTAAAATTAGGTTTAGGCTTGTGTTTCAGACGCACTATCAAGCTTGAACGTTAAAATAAGCAGCAGATTCAAATACAGAGTGATCTCGGCTGCCAAGCTTGTGTACAATTCTTGCTAAGGAAACGTAATCTACTGAGTTGCGAGGAATTACTATGCCGAACTTTATGCTGACCTATTTAGGTACACCTGAAATATCAACTCCTGAAGAAAAACAATCCCACATGGATAAGTACCACCAGTGGATTGTAAATCTTGGTGAGAAAGCCCTAAGCCCAATGAATCCACTCAAGAATGTGTCAGTGGTTAGCTCGCAGGGCGAAGTAAGCTCTGGAGGCGAAACCGGCATGACCGGCTTCACAATTATCTCAACAGACTCAATCGACGAAGCTATCGCTATTGCTCAGGCGTGCCCATTCCTAGAAGTTGGCGGTCGTTTAGAAGTTGCTGAAATGATTCAGATGGGTTAAGGGGAGTGAGCCAAAGCAGTTAGCCCACTCCGCGCTTAAACAAAACCAATAGATTTATCTAGCGGCAACTCTCGAATCCGCTGACCAGTGGCAGCAAATATTGCATTAGCCAGTGCCGGCGCCGCTGGTGGTGTGCCTGGTTCGCCAATGCCCTTTACTCGATCTCCGTTTTCCAAAATCCGCACTTCAATTTCAGGCGATTGGTAAAAGCGCATTGCTCGATATTGGTGGAAGTTGGTTTCTTGGACTTCTCCATTTTGAATGCTGATATTGCCGCTCATTGCCGCAGCTAAACCAAAATTAAGCCCACCAAGCACTTGCGCTTCAATGTTACGAGGGTCCATTGCTGTACCAACGTCCACCGCTGCAAAGGCTTTGACGATTTTGACTTTACCGTTGACGATCGCAACTTCAATGACCTCCGCCGCAGGCACTCCAAAAGAGAGTGAAAAGGCGACTCCGCGGCCGTGGCCTTCTGGGAGTGCTTCTCCCCAATTTGACATTTCTGCGACGGCTTCAAGCACCTTTCGGCTTGGTTCATGCGTCATTAAATCAATACGCATTTGCATTGGATCTAAACCTTTGGCATGCGCAATTTCGTCCATCATGCTTTCATGAAAGAAGCCATTTTGTGATGACCCAACGGAACGCCATGAGCTGATTGGAAAGTCATGCTTAACTCGATAACCGGTGACGCGGTAATTCTGGACACCATAAGGCTGATCCCATGCCGCCTGCACAATCGCAATGTCTGGCCCAGCAGCAGGAATACCTAGGCGGCCCATCTGAGAAGTGTTTACTGAGCCACCAGCGAGTTGAAGATCAATCGCTGTCGGCCCATTTTCGCTAACTACCGCCTTAAAGCGCGCCATGCCATTCGGGCGATAGTTGTCGTGCGTCATGTCCTCTTCGCGGGTCCACGTCAATTTAATCGGCGTGCCCTCCATTTGGGCCGCGACCTTGATGGCTTGAATAATGTAATCCATCTCTAAGCGCCTCCCGAAACTGCCCCCCATAAGAGTGGTGTGAATCGTGATGGCACTTTCGTCTAAGCCTGTGATATTGACTGCTTCTTTCACGGCTTGGGTGGGAATTTGAGTTCCAGCCCATACGTCTAGTTTGCCGTTACGTAGCCATGCGGTGGCGTTCATGGGCTCTAAGGGGGCGTGCGGCAGATAGGGCACTTTGTATTCGCCAGAGACAATGGAGCTAGCGTTTTCTAGCGCGGCATCTACATCGCCGTCGTCGCGAAACTGACTGTCTTGGTGGTCGCTATGAAAGCTCTCTTCAACGGCCTTGAGGTGCGCTGCGCTATTCTGTGGGTACTCAGCCTTAGCCCAATCGAATTTGATCGTGTTAACCGCTTTAAATGCGTACCAAGTATTGCTTGCGATCACGGCGGCGCCATTGTCGATTGCGACGACTTTCTTTACCCCGCGCATGGCCTCGGCTTTGCTTGCATCGAACGAATTCATTGCCGCGCCCAAGTTTGGATTAACTCGAATGCTGGCGTGCATCATGTTTGGCAAGTCAATATCAATTCCAAACTCAGCCGTGCCGGTAGATTTCGCGGGCACGTCAATGCGGTTTTGAGACTTGCCTAGAATTTTCCATTCGGATTGCGGCTTAAGAGCAACCTCCGATTCGGGTTCAATTGATGTGGCGGCGCTGGCTAAACTTTGGTAGCTCAGAGCTTGACCATCACGGCTAACAACAGTGCCATTTTCAGTTCTCAAGCTATTGGCGGGCGCACCTAATTTCTGGGCAGCGGCCTGTATTAAAACACCTCGAGCCACAGCGCCGGCAACTCGCATTTTCTCATACGCATCGGCGACCGACGATGAGCCACCAGTGATTTGCAGGCCGAGTAATTTTGCCGGTACGTGTACGAAGTTGCGCATGCGTTTAGCCATCGAGCTCGTGTCGGTTGCGGCAAACGGGATGGCCTCTTCTAGAACGGCGGCATTGAAGTAAGCGGCAGATGCTGGTCCATGTAATACATTTACTTGTTCAAGCCTTACATCTAATTCTTCGGCTACCATTGCGGCGAGAGTAGTTTGAACGCCTTGACCCATTTCCGCACGCGGAGCAATGATTGAGATGCCATTTTGATCGATTATCACGTAGGGCGTTATTGCCGCATCGCCGTCACTCAGATCTAACTCAAGTGGGTTATCGATGGGCTGCTTGTATTTGTAGTAACCGAAACCGATGCCTCCAGCAATTGCGACCGATCCGAATAAGAAGGTCCGACGGGTTATGGTGCCGAGTTTACTCATGATGACACCTCTGATTGATTGTCAATTTCACTCTCTATCGCAGGTGTTAGCTCAATTTCACGAATATTTTTCGCGGCCGACTTAACCGCCGCTCGAATTCGGGGATAGGTACCACAGCGACATAAGTTCGCCGACATCGCCGTATCAATTTCTTCGTCGCTCGGGTTTGAATTTTTGTTTAACAGAGCGCTAGCGCTCATGATCTGTCCTGGTTGACAATAGCCACACTGAGCCACTTGGTGATCAACCCATGCTTGCTGAACAAGGCTCATTGCATCTGGTTTTCCTAAGCCTTCAATCGTGGTGATTTCAGCACCACCAACAGCCGATATAGGAAACGAGCATGAGGGAATTGGCTGCCCATTGAGGTGCACTGTGCACGCTCGGCATTGTGCGATACCACAGCCGAATTTAGGCCCTTTGATGTTTAATTCATCGCGTAAGACCCAAAGTAGTGGCATGTCGGCTGCGACATCAACCTCGTGTTCTTGACCATTGACGTTTATTTTCATTGTGATGACCTCAATTGAATACCGCTTGAGTATAATCCGCAGCAGTACAAAATTGCATGACTTTGAGAATTGTTTTCTAAGCGGCAAGCAAAATTAGCATAATTAGTTTGGGAAATAGTCGGTTTGGAAAATACTAGTCTTAAGCATCATCGTGAGCAGCCGATAAGTCGCTTAGGCCTGACCTTATTAGTCATCCTATTGGGCTCGTTCTTAGCTCCCTTGCAGATGCACTCTTCGACCTTGGCCATCCCCGCGATTGCAAAGGAAATGAGCTTAACCGCTGACATTATCAGTTGGTTTACTCTTTCGCAGGTGCTAACCAGTGCTTGCTTTGTACTTCCTGCGGGTAAACTGTCGGATCGATTTGGCCGCCGTCGCATGTTCGCTTTCGGTTTGTTGATCTGCAGTTTGGCGTGTTTGATCGGCGGCTTTGCAACTAACGGCTATATGGTCTTGCTGGCCCGTGGCTTGCAAGGCGTTGGTGCATCGTTTGTATTTGCCTCTGCAGTAGCGCTGTTGGTTAGTGTGCCGCCGGAAGATCAAAAGGTGCGGGTCATGGGGATATACATATCCGTGGTTTATGTTGGTATGGTCACCGGTCCATTATTTGGCGGTTTTGTAATAGAGCAAGTTAGTTGGCGCTATGTATTTTATGTGCCCGGCATTCTGTTCTTATTACTCTCGATTCTCGGTTTTGGTTTTATAAAATGGGAGCGCTATGGCGATCGCGAATCGCGGCTGAGGCTACTTGACCTATCGCTCTACATTGGAGCCTTATTGCTAATGGCATTTGGTGTGTACGACGCCAAACAGGTTGCGGGGCAACTACTGCTGCTTTCAGGCCTCTTTTCATTCGCTGCGTTTTGTTGGTTTCAGTCGAAGCGTCGTGACCCATTGTTGCAGGTGAAGCTATTTACTCAGAGTCGCACATTTAGCATTCTCGGTGCTGCGCATTTTTTAAGTTATGTAAGTATTTTGGCTTTGCCGTTTACGCTTACCTTGTACTTGCAGTACTTGAAAGAGGTAGATGCCCAAACGACGGGGTTAATTCTCCTGTCTCAAGCTTTGTGTACTGCATTAATCGCACCGTTTAGTGGTGCCTTGTCAAAATTTTTGCGACCGAGGCATCTAATATTTACCGGCGTTTCAGGTTTTTCTATTGCTTGTTTTTTATTGGCTACTTTGTCGCCCGAGTCTTCGGTGTGGATAGTGGTGCTCGCAATCTCGCTGATAGGGTCGAGCGTTGGCGTGATGGATACACCCATTGTTCACACCAGCATGAGTACCGTGAGCGACAAGTTGCTCGGGAGTGCTTCAGCGACAATGAACGGTTTGCGCACTATGGGTGGCTTTGTGGGCATGGGTTTGGTGTCTTACTTAATGGGCGTACACTTGGGTGATGCGCCAATTGAACCAAGCTTATATCCTCAGCTGATGACAGTGGTAGAACAGTTTTTTGGCATCGCCTTGTTACTATCCTTACTAAGCCTCGTGCTTTTAGTCTACGGGGTGTTAACGCGCCCGCGGCGTGATCGCAATTAGGCAATATAAGAATTCGATACTCGTTTTTCAATGGAGTAATTTATGAGTCAACATCTAATCTTTGGTGCCGGTTTAATCGGCGGCTATATGGCGGGCAGCTTTGCCTCGAAGGGCTTGAGCGTTACCGTATTGGGCCGGGAGTCACTGCGCAAGAGGTTCGCAGAAGAATTTACCATTACTGACTATCAGGGTAACCGAGCGACAACTTCTGAGATTCATTTCATTTCGGGAGTTGAGACTATCGACACAGCCTTTGACTATATTTGGCTAACTGTAAAGTGTACGGGGCTCGAGCAGGCGCTACTGGATATGGCGAAACTGGTTAGCCCAAATACGACGATCTTAAGCTGTCAGAACGGGCTTGGTACTGACGATTTAGTCCGCGCTTCGTTTCCAAATAACATTGTAAGGCGAGTCATTATGACCTCCAATGTTGCACAGCAGTCTGATACGCATCTGCACCGAGGTTCTGAAGGAGATCTCTTTGTGGAGGCCCATTCTGCAGATGGTGATATAAGTTTGGCGAGCACGGTTTCGAGCGAGTTATTGATCGCTCAAAACATCGAGAGTATGGAGGCTTATAGCTGGGCTAAATTACAGCTAAATCTTGCTAATGCGGTTAACGCGCTTGCTGACATCCCAGTAAAACAAATGCTAGAGCACCGTGTTTATCGTCGAATTATTGCTGGGGCCATGCAAGAGCTGATCGATGTATCTCGAGCCAAAGGATTAAGCCTACCAAAGCTTGCTGCCGTGCCGATGAGATTTGTACCGAAGGTGTTGAATACGCCTAACATTATTTTCAACATACTCGGCAGCAAGATGATGGACATTGACCCGACTGTGCGTACTTCAATGTGGTGGGATATTAGCAATGGTCGCTTGACCGAAGTAGATGTTCTTAACGGCGCTGTGGTCGCTGAGGGCGAGAAGCTTGGTCATAAATGCCCAATAAATCAAAAGATTGTTGAGATGGTTCATCAAGTTGAAAGCAGTGGTTCAAGAGAGGGCTTCGACCCCAGTGCACTCCTTAGTAGTTAGGCCTAAGCGGAATGCATTGGTTTCTCGATTAGTCAAAAATGAGCAAGAAATTTTAGAGCAATGAAGTCCGTGAAACCAGGTCTCTACAATTGCATGAGCGATGGTCACGTTTTCAAGTGTTGATGCTAAATTGTTCTAACCAGTAAAACTAGCTATGCTGAAATCTTAAATAGAGGGGTCATCATGTTGAAAATCATTCTAATTGTCGTTGCCGTTATTATTCTCGTGCTACTGACTGCGGTTGTTTTGCTGCAGTCGTCGAACACATGGCAAACCGCTAAAAGCGTTCGCACGCCCGATAGCCGTTTTGATAATTTGCCTGATTATCCGTTTGCTCCAAGCTACGTCGAGGTCGATGGTTATCGGATACATTATCTCGATGAAGGCCCGAAAGACGGCGAAGTCGTTCTATTGATGCACGGCCAGCCGTCGTGGAGCTATTTGTATCGTCATATGATCCCATTGTTAACAAAGCAAGGTTATCGCGTGATCGCACCAGATAACGTTGGCTTTGGTAAATCGGATAAACCTGTCGATATGAATGCACACAGTTATCAAATGCACGTTGACGTGATGAGCAACTTTACTGACGCGATTAACCTGAAAGATGCCACTCTATTTGCCCAAGATTGGGGCGGGCTAATTGGTCTTCGCGTGGTCGCCGAGCGCCCAGATCGTTTTGCACGCATTATGTTGTCAAACACAACATTGCCGGCAATGGGCGGTATCAAAGGCTGGTTAGGATATCCATTGTTCAAGGTTGCTGTTTGGAAAGAAGGTGATGTTCAAAGCTTGAATTTTGACGACGAGTCGTTCTCATTTTCCACGTGGGTTGCCTACGCTAGAACCACTAACAACTTCGATTTTGCCAGCCTTTTTCAGCGTGCGACCACTCGGGAGCTGAGCGCAGAGGAGCTTGCCGGTTATGCCGCACCTTATCCAACTGAAGAAACGATCGCGGCGGTAAGAATGTTTCCAAGCCTGGTGGCTAGTCAACTTAGAGAAAATCAAGCGGTTATGGACCACTTTTATGCGAACTGGAATAAACCATTGATTACTGCTTTTGGCGATAAAGACCCGATTATGGCTGGGCAAGACAAGCGCTGGCAAAATACCGTGCCTGGCGCCAAGGGACAAGCTCACACATTGATTGAAAATGGTGCGCACTTTATTCAAGAAGATAGACCTCAAGAATTGGTCGATATACTGGTGCAATTCATTAAGGACAATCCACATACCGAAGGAGTTGAGTAATGGCGGACGTTATTCGTTGTGACCTCTATGACCATTTTGAGATCGCCTGTATGCGGCGTGAAGTTATCGAATTAAAGATGAAAAGCGGTGACACCTATCGTGGCATGGCGGCAGACCTACAAACGAAAGACGGCCGAGAGTGGCTTTTTCTCGATCAGTTGGATCTTCCTCAAAGGCGGATTGACCTTCGAGAAATTGAAGTTTTGGTATTCCCTAAGACCGGTCAAAGCATTAAAATCGCTGAATAATTAGTGCGCTTGGGTGGCGCACTCTAATAAGGCTAAAGACAGCGAAGGCGCTTCATAGAGCTCGCTTAGCGCTGATGATTGGCCGGCAACTTTAACGACTACGGAGAGTCTGATGAAGTGTTTAGTGACCGGTGCTACCGGTTTTTTGGGTTGTAATTTAGTTCACGAATTAGTGCTTGATGGCTGGGACGTGCGTGCGTCAGGTATGCACGGTTCAGATACACAATTTATTGAAGATCTACCTGTCGAGATTGTTTTTGCAGATATCACTGTGCCCGATGAGGTTGACTCGATTGTCAAAGGATGCGACGTGGTCTTTCATGTTGCTGGAGATACCTCATTTTGGAGTCAAACAGAACAGCGACAAAGGCAAGTCAACGTTGATGGTGCAATCAACATTGCCAAAGCATGTATGAAGTTTGGCGTAATGCGTATGGTACATACCAGCACCACTGACGTGCTAGGATTTGATCCTGAAGGCGGAATGATCAATGAACTTAATGGCCATTTTAATTATCAGGGTTACGGCTTTCACTACGGCGAAACAAAATATCAGGCTCAAAAAGCACTCGAAAAACTGCATCAGCTTGGGCTCGATGTCGTGTTTATATACCCAGGCTTTTTAATCGGTCCATTCGATCATACCTTTCAGTTAGGCCGTGTTTTATTTGATTTAAAAAAAGGTCGAATGCCGTTCAGTCCAGGCGGGGGATCCTCATTTTGTCACGTTGCTGAAGTTGCTAAAGCTCATATTCAAGCGGCTAAGCTTGCCCGCCCTGGAGATGGCTATGTTTGTGCTGGAAACGCTCTTACCAATATGACCTATCACCGCTTTTTTACCAAAATGGCGTTTGTCATAAATGCTAAGCCTCCAAAATTTTCCTTAAGTAAAACTACCTTAGTCTTATACGGACACTTATGTGAGTTATTATCCAAATTTACAGGTAGGGCTCCTGAGATCAACCCTGGGCAAGCTCGTTATATGTCTGAGCAACAATATTCAGACAGCCGCAAAGCGATCGAGGAATTAGGCTATGAAGTGCCAATTGCCGAGGAGTGTATTCGTGATGCCGTCGATTGGTATCAAGAACAAGGTTACGAGTTTTAATTGCTAGCAGTCTGAAGTGGTCACAGTTTTGCGACGAGCCGAGTACTAAGGTGTTAGATCTAACCGCCATTCGATAAGCCAAACGAGTTATCAACTATGAAGTTTTATGACGAACATGTGCTACCACACTTGATTAATTGTGCTTGCGGTATGGCTGCCATTGAGCGACTGCGGGAAAAAATGGTGCCTCTGGCGAAGGGTAAAGTGTTAGAGATAGGCATGGGTTCTGGCTTGAACTTAAAACACTATCAAGAAGAACAGGTAGAGCTTGTTTGGGGGCTTGAGCCATCTGAGGGGATGCGACGTAAAGCTCAGGCTAATTTGGATGCATCAAATGTAAAGGTCGAGTGGCTAGGGTTACCCAGTGAGTCAATTCCTTTGGATAATGAAAGTGCTGACACGATTGTTTTGACGTATACGCTTTGCACTATCGAAGACCCAATGAGCGCTTTGGCGGAGATGCGCCGAGTATTAAAGCCGTCTGGGGAACTGATTTTTAGTGAGCATGGTCAGTCTCCAGATGAGTCGGTGCGCAGATGGCAAGATAGAGTCAACCCTATTTGGAAAAAATTGGCTGGGGGCTGCCATTTGAATCGGCCAATACCTTCCTTGATTTTGGCGGCGGGCTTTAATATCTCTAAGCTAGATCAAAAATACATTAAGGGCCCTAAAATTGCGGCTTATCAATATTACGGCGTGGCTTCACACTGACTTTGCTTGCAAAAGCACATACTCACTTGTGATGAAAAATTCATTGCGAAAGATGCTCTTGTTGTTCCTCGTGGTTGGTGTTGCCTTGAGCGTCAAGATACCTGCGGCAAATGCTAAAACAGAGCAACAAAGTATGAAGTATGATTTCGGTGAAGAAAAATGTGGCGACTGCGAGTGGTTCGTTGTTCTTGATGGGGTTATGGGCGGGCGCTCTACAGGAGAGCTCCAAGTACACGATGAAAGTCTCGAGCTTACAGGAAAAATTTCCTTGGCCAATCGAGGCGGGTTTGCCTCGGTGAGAACGGCGTATGCGTCGATCGACTTAAGCGCGTTTAAGGGGGTGAAAATTCGTTATCGTGCGCTTGGTCAAAGTTTTGCATTTACCTTGAGCAACTATCGGCGCTTTTATTTACCGCGGTTTAAACATGCTCTACCTGAAACTGGGGATAATTGGAAAGAACTGGTTTTATCCTTCGCAGATTTTAAAAAGATGCGTTTCAGTGAGGTGTTGGGCGACGGCCCCACCAAGCAAGAACTGGAAAAAATCATCCGATTGGGCCTTATCAGCAATGATAAGAAAGCGAGTGAATATAGTCTGGAGATAGACTTCATTGCGTTTATTGAATAGCAGTACTCTTTAGATAGCGAAATGTACTAGCCCAGCAAGACCTATACTAAAAATTGGTTTTACCGCACAACTTCACTGAATCACCAAGAGTGATGCTCCCTAGCCGATCGTAGACAGCATTTTGTCCGAAGTAGGTGTCTCGCTCGCGCCGCCGATGTGCTTGAAGGGTTTGGTTCACCGTCATTTGCTTCTCCGCCGTTTGCGGATTGATCGACGGCATGATGCACCGAGAACAAGGCTTAAGTAGGCTCAGGGTAATGTCATTGATTGCGAGCTTTTTCCAGCTGTCTTCGGCCCAAGGCTGATTGCCGTTAATGACGATATTCGGTCGAAACCGATCCATGCCGATCTCAAACCCTAGTTTGCTAATGAAATCTTCTAAGGAACTTTGTGTAGCAACCAAAAGCGGAAATCCGTCGGCGAAGCCAACGCGCTCTTTTTGTGTTGCATAGTTAGTATCTACTAAGCGTCCATGGGTGCTGGGCATATAGATAATGCGACATTGTTTATCTAAATAAGTGCTTATCCAAACGGCAGCTTCATCACCGCAATCTTCTCCTTGAACCTCGGTTCCCCATACTGAAGACTGTCTAAGTGTATAGCCGCCCGCAGAAACAGTGAGCACCTTCATGCCTTTAACGGATAGCTCAAGCGAGCCATCGGCCGTCATGGCTGTTTCGATAAGACACATTTTAGGAGTTTTGCGCTGAGTGACGAAATTAGCTTGGCTATCGATTACCATCCAGCGCCGATCAAGTTCGGGGCCGAGTTCATTAAGTTGTATGGATTCGACATGAATTCCTCGTGCCGACTTTAAGGGGTAGACGATCAGGTCGCTAACGATTAATTCGCTCATGTTCCAAGTGATTTTGCTATTTCGAAGATTGAGAATACTACGAACTAAAACTGATTGCTTAGCCTTATCTATTACCGGTTCTTTCAATTTACTTA
Source organism: uncultured Arenicella sp. (assembly GCA_947499305.1). Lineage (GTDB taxonomy): Bacteria > Pseudomonadota > Gammaproteobacteria > Arenicellales > Arenicellaceae > Arenicella. The sequence goes on from CANMNN010000006.1 coordinate 46,134, forward strand.
TAGATATAACTATTTGATCTATAGACATAAATAAATAGTTAATGGAAATTTCTATAAGTCTATAGAAAATTAAAGCGAGCTCTATATAATCGCCGCCATGAACGAGGCAGACAACATTATTGAATTAGGCGAAAGCACCGTCGCGGGCGCACAACATGCGGCTGAGCAGTCAAAGCCGAAGAAATACGCGGCCAAGAAAGTGTTAGCGATTGAAGCCGCGGCAAAAGTGTTTGCTGAAAAAGGCTTTCACGGTGCGACCACACAAGACATCGCTCAGGCGATGGGCATTCAACAAGGCAGTCTGTATTACTACTTCAAATCGAAAGAGCAGGCTTTGCAAGAAGTATGTGAATACGGTTTTGATGTATACGTTGAGCGAATGAAGAAAATTTGCGCTAAAAATCAGCCGTTTGAAGCAAAGATCTTGGCCATTATTACATCGCATTTGACCAACTATTCGCAGAAAGACAGCGCTATGAAAGTGCACAACGAGCAACGTTTGTATCTGCCGTTGGAACGTCGAAGCAGAATCAAGCAACTCGGAACTACCTATCGAGAATTGTTAGAACAAACCTTGGAGCAGGGCATCGACGCTGGGGTAGTACGTGACGACATCGATACTCATTTCATTGCGTACTCGATTATCGGTATCTGCAATTCTTGGGGCGCGAACTTAATCCGCGATGAATCTCTGAACCTTTTTGAAACCATTGAACAATGCGCTGACTTAATCCTAGTTGGCACTGTTAATAAATAATAAGCTAGATAACTCTCATGACTGAACAAAAAGCAACAAACGTAGTATGGCACGACGGCGAAGTAACCCGTGCTGATCGATTTAATCGTCTTGGCCAAAAAGGCGTCACTCTTTGGTTTACTGGCCTATCGGGCAGCGGCAAAAGCACTGTAGCGGTAGCGGTTGAAAAAGCGCTGCACAAATTGGGTAAGCTTAGCTATCGCTTAGATGGAGATAATATTCGATTGGGTATTAACAAAAATCTAGGCTTTTCATCAGAAGACCGTACCGAGAATATTCGTCGAATTGGTGAAATTTCAAAGCTCTATTGCGATACCGGCATTATTACGTTGAACAGTTTTATTAGCCCCTATCGCGAAGATCGTGATCAAGTGCGAAAGCTGCATGCCGATGGCGGATATAACTTTATTGAAGTCCACGTTGACTGTGCCCTAGAGTGCGCCGAAGACCGTGACCCCAAAGGCCTTTATAAAAAGGCACGTGCTGGCGAGATCAAAAACTTCACAGGTATCGATGACCCATACGAAGCACCACTAAACCCTGAAATTACGCTGCACACAGATAAAATGACGCTCGAAGAAGAAGTCGACATCATCCTTAACTATCTGCAAGAACAGCGCTTTTTGATTTTATATCGCTAAGCCTAATCAAGTGACAGCTTAGTTTAGCCTACAAACCGAACAAAAATTTTAAGCAGCGCTAATATGGTGCTGCGCTTACTGGAGATATTCCGTGATTAAACCTCATGGCGCTGATGCGCTGAAGCCTCTTTTAGTTACTGACCCAAGTCAACGAGAAGCCCTAATTAGTGAAGCTAAAAACCTTAAGCAAGTTGTTGTTAGCTCGGCGACTGCTGCCAACGCGGTGATGTTAGGTGGAGGTTACTTCACACCACTTGAGGGTTACATGACTAAGGCCGATGCCTTATCCGTCGCGAAAAATTTACATACTCAAGCAGGCCTATTTTTTCCTGTGCCGGTTTTAAATTTACTTGAGACAGCTGACTTCGAAATAGGCGAGCGCATTGCTCTGCTTGACCCGAATGTTGATGGTAATCCTGTTATTGCGATCCAAACCGTTGGTTCGATAGAGACATTTAGCCAAGACGAGTTATCGCATGTAGCGCAAGAAATTTATGGCACTACCACCCAAGAGCACCCTGGCGTCGGCGCCTTTTTATCGCAAGGTTCTATTGCGGTATCGGGGCAAATCGAAGTCTTGAACTTTAGCTACTTCGAAACAGACTTTGCCGATACTTTTAGAACTGCTGTGCAAATTCGTGACGAGATTGCCGAGCGCGGATGGACTAAAACGGTCGCTTTTCAAACTCGCAACCCAATGCACCGCGCACATGAAGAATTGTGCAAGATGGCCATGGAAGCAACGGGCGCCGAAGGTTGTGTGATCCACATGCTTTTAGGCAAACTCAAGCAAGGCGATATTCCTGCCGATGTGCGTGATGCATCTATACGCGAAATGGTGGCTAATTACTTTCCAGAGAACAGCGTAATGGTAACCGGTTATGGTTTTGACATGCTTTACGCTGGCCCGCGCGAAGCTGTTCTGCATGCTTTGTTCCGCCAGAACATGGGCGCGACGCATTTTATTATTGGTCGTGACCATGCAGGTGTTGGTGACTATTATGGAGCGTTTGATGCGCAAACGATCTTCGAGGAGAAAGTGCCCGAAGGTGCTTTGGAGATCGAGATTTTTAACGCCGATCACACGGCTTACTCGAAGATTCTAAATAAAGTTGTGATGATGCGTGATGTGCCTGACCATAAGTTTGAAGACTTTGTTATTCTTTCGGGCACAAAGGTGCGTGAGCTTCTTGGCAACGGTATTGCGCCTCCACCGGAGTTTTCTCGACCTGAAGTCGCTAAGATTTTGATGGATTATTATCAAAGCCTGTAGGCCGAAAGAAGGTTCCTAGACGGTAAATGGCCTCGAATTTTAATTAACCCTAGTACAAACCGATGAAAGTGATAGATTGTTTTAATGGTGATGCCGACGGTATCTGCGCGCTGACTCAACTGCGTTTGGCTAAGCCAATCGAGTCGACGCTTGTTACTGGGGTTAAGCGCGATATTCAATTACTCGATAGGGTTGAGGTTTCAGCTGGCGATCAAGTCAATGTATTGGATGTATCTTTAGATAAAAATCGCCATGGCTTAGAGTCCATTTTGGCGCAAGGCGCCGAGGTGTTTTATTGTGATCATCATTTTGCTGGTGACTTGCCCGTGCACGACAACCTAACGGCATTGATTAATACCTCAGCTAACGTATGTACTTCCTTGCTTATAAATCAGCATCTCAAAGATGAATTTTTGGAGTGGGCTGTTGTTGGCACTTTTGGCGATAACCTCAAAAAGAGTGCGCAGGGAATGGCGAAATTTCTGGAGCTGAGTTCGGACAAACTCGAACAGTTGGAGAATTTAGGTATATATCTAAATTACAACGGTTATGGTGCGTCTTTAGAAGACTTGTATTTTCATCCGGCTGATTTGTTTAAGCATACGTCGCAACATGCGAGTGCGTTCGCGTTTATGCGAGATGATTCCGATACCTTCGAGACCTTGGAGTCTGGTTATCATCAAGATATGTCAAAAGCGGCAGCAGTCAAGCCGCGCTTTGACGAGAGTCATGCCGCTGTTTTCGAATTGCCTGATCAGGCTTGGGCCCGCCGTGTAAGTGGCGTGTTTGGCAACGACTTGGCAAATCAGTCGCCCGAGAGAGCACATGCGGTTATTACTCTCAAGCCTGCAGGCGACTATGTGGTGAGTGTTCGAGCACCGCTTCAGAATAAACAAGGTGCTGATGAAATTTGTCGTCAGTTTGAAACCGGCGGTGGCCGCACAGCCGCGGCAGGTATCAATAGTTTGCCTGAGAACGAGGTCGATCGTTTTATTGAAGCCTTCAGCGGTTTTTATAGTTAAAGCTTTAGCTAATCAAGCGAGCGCGGTGGCTTAAACTTGAGAGCTATAAAAGTCGGCCAAGGACTTCCAATCATCTAGGTAAGCTTGGCGCTCTTTGTCGTCGTTAGCAGACCAAATAAACATGGTCATCATATCCCCCGTGGCAATTGCGACCGAAATCTTTCGCGAAAGCGTCGCGGGTGCGACATCTAAATTTTGAGTAAGTAAGTGGTTCAGCATTAGGGAGTGTATTCGCTCGTTGAGCTGTGCGTTCACTTCATTAAATTCTTGGCTGGTGCTACTCGCAACAATTTGCTCGATTACATCTGGGTGCGCCTGATAAAACTCATAAGTTGTTGTGACGAGTAAGTGACTGAACGCGCTAAGATCACTTATATTCGGGTTCGCTTCGACGGTCGCCGAAAAGTGCTCATAGTATTGCCCTAAAAGTCGTTCAATAAGCGCGATCTTGACACTCTCTACATTCGGGAAGAACTGATACACCGAGCCAACCGATACTTCTGCGTGTTCTGCAATTAGATGTGTTGTCACCTTTTTGTGAGCAGGGTCGGCCATTAGGCTCAAAGCGGTATCAAGTATTCTATTAACTCGCTTAATCGCGCGATCCTGAACAGGCACTCGCCGTTCTTTATGTTTGATTTCCATTTGGTTTTAACGCACTTTAGGCGTGTTATTCGATGGGCTAATACTACAAGTGTAAATCATTTCTAGGTTAATGGTTTGTTAAATGTGACAAATTGTCATATTATGAAATTCATCCCAATGATAGTTCATGGTCAGAAAGATTTAGAGTGAGCTATTTGCAACTAATGATCGAATACACGCTATGAAGCGAATCGCTAAATTATCTATTTTTATAATCGCAGAATTGGCAACTGCTCGGGTATTCGCTGCGGACCAATACACTGTCGAGCTCTATGATACTTACTGTAAATCCTGTCACAGTGTTAACGGTGCAGGCGTGCCAGTTGCGTTTAAAAAAAATGATTGGGATAAGCGTTTAGAGAAGGGCATAGAGAAAGTCGTAGACAATGCGGTTAATGGCATCGGCAACATGCCTGCGCAGGGCTTTTGTCAGGAATGTGTGTATGAAGACTTTGAAGATTTGATCACGTACATGGCCGACCCTAAGAACAAAGAATAGACTCGATTAATACACAATTGAGCTAGAGAATGCCGAGACCGATGGGATAAGAAAAATCTATGAGCTATCGAGACCCAAATATAAACCGTCGACAAATGCTTAAGGCGGTTGGCACAGGCCTAGCGGCGTGCACAACGCTGGCGTCATGCTCTAAAGACAATGCAGTGCAAACCCAGCCTCTTGCACCCAAGGTCATAGGGTCAAATGGACGCCCGGTACTGCCTTGGAGTAATTGGTCTGGTAATCAGCGAAGTCAACCAACCGAGCGCAGTGTTCCTCGAAGTGAAGATCAGTTGATTAAATTGATTAAGGAATCGAAGCAGTCGATTCGATGTGTTGGAGCCGGGCACAGCTTTAGCCCCTTGGTTCCTACAGTTGAAACGCTTATTTCATTGGCGCGTTTACGCGGTTTAAAAAGTGCCGACCCGATTGCTAAGCAAGCTACCTTTGGCGCGGGCACCTTACTGGGGCAAACGGGCGAGCCTTTATGGGAGCATGGTCTGGCACTAGCTAATATGCCTGATATCAATACTCAATCTATCGCGGGCGCAATCGCAACCAGTACTCATGGCACAGGCTCTACTTATGGTTCTTTATCGAGCGACGTTCGTGATTTGCGAATTATTAGTAGTGGCGGTGAAGTTATTAATTGCAGTGCCAGCGAGAACGCCGATGTGTTTAACGCTGCGCGCGCTAACTTGGGCGCATTAGGTGTATTAACAGAAGTAACCCTAGATGTTCGCGACGCATTTAATTTGCACGAGCAGCAATCGATTTTGCCTAATATTGAAGCTTATATACTGGCTGATCAATACTTGAAGGAAGGTCGTCGTTTTGAAATGTATGCGTTTCCATATGGCGACTACTCAATGATGATCACATTAGACGAAACGGATAAGCCGATTGATGATGAGCATGATTACGCCGAGTCGGGCGACAGTATATTAGAACTCAAAAAATGGACCGAGCGCTTACCTTGGCTGCGAAGTTTTTTGGTGAACACCGCATTGAAAGACGCGGCAGGTCCGATGTCTACGCGTGTAAATCGAAGCTATACCGTTTTCGGTAATCTCCGCAATGTTCGCTTCAATGAAATGGAGTACTCGGTAGCAGCTGAAGATGGTATGGAGTGCTTGGCTGAGATTTTGCACACCATCAAAAAGCAAAAGCTTGAGGTGGTGTTCCCAATTGAATACCGCTATGTGAAAGCCGACGATATTTGGTTGAGTCAGTTTTATAAGCGTGATTCTTGCGCGATCAGCTGTCACAACTTCGCTGATCGTGACTATAAAAAATACTTTGCTGCTTTAGAACCAATTTTTCTGAAATATGATGGTCGCCCGCACTGGGGGAAAATACATACTCTGACCGCTAATGACTTTTCGGAGAAATACGAGCACTGGAATGATTTCAAGCGAGTTCGTTCTAATCTTGACCCCAATGGTTTGTTTCTCAATAAGCACATTAAGGAGCTTTTTATCTTATGAACCGACGCCTATTTTTAGGCAGCGCTGTAGCGCTGGCCGTAGCAGGAATTGTTGCTAGCAAGCCTAGTCGTGTTGGCGGTCCACATAATGAGTATTTTGAGAGCTTAAGCAAGGAGCTAGCCGAAAACGGTTTATTTAAGCCTAAGATGTTGATCGACTTAGATCTGGCTGATCAAAATATCGATGCAATAAAGGCAATGCTCAACTCTAAAGCGGGGTACAGGATTCCAGTTAAATCACTGCCAAGTATTGAGCTACTTGAATACATTATGCGTCGTTCGAATACCAACCGGTTGATGGTGTTTCATCAGCCGTTTCTAAATCTTATTGCAGAACGTTTTCCCGATTCTGACGTGCTCTTTGGCAAGCCAATGCCCGTGGCTTTAGCGAAAGAGTTCTACCAAAATTTCGATGGCACTAGCGGCTTTAATCCAACAGCCCAGCTCCAGTGGTTAGTGGATACTCATGACCGGCTAGAGCAATATGTAGCGCTAGCGAAAGAGTTGAATCAAAAACTGCGTATCAACATCGAGATTGACGTAGGCTTGCACCGCGGCGGTTTGTTCGAGCCAAAAAGTCTGGTTGCTTTGTTAGATACTATTGAAGCCAATGCGGACTTGGTAGAGTTTTCAGGTTTTATGGGATATGACCCGCATGTGGTTAAGTTGCCGAGCTTTATTAAAAGTGTTGATGATGCGTATACCGAATCGCAAGCTATCTATCGAGCGTTTATCGATGTGGCACGCTCACATACTTCGAACATTGATATCGACGTATTAACCTTTAATGGTTCAGGTAGCCCAACCCTGGCGCTGCACACAAATACAACCGTTTGTAATGACCTTACCGCTGGCTCGTGCATTGTTAAACCAACTGATTTTGACATCGATACACTCAAGGGCATGACTCCATCGGCGTTCATCTCAACCCCAGTGCTTAAGCAATTCGATGGTATTTTATTGCCGTCGGCCGAGAGGTTCGCGGGCGTGATTGAAGCATGGAACCCAAACACAGAGCAGACCTTGACGATCTATGGCGGCAAATGGAAGGCTGACTATGTTTCGCCCTCAGGAATTCGAAACAATGAAATTATTGGCTTGAGCACAAATCAACAAGTGATTAGCGCCTCAAATCTAGTTGACCTAAAGCCCGATGACTTCGTATTTCTAAGGCCTCACCAAAGCGAGTTTGTGTTCTTGCAGTTCGGAGATATACGCACCATTCGAAATGGCAAGCTAACTGACGATACCTGGCCGGTATTTTCAAGTGACATTGTTTAGCGCAAGAAAGGCTTAGCGCAAGAAAGGCTTAGCGCAAGAAAGGCTTAGCGCAAGAAAGGAATAGTGCAAGAAAGGAATAGTGCAAAAACAGCTTAGTGTCATCACAAAACTACTTTTAAATTAGCTTAGGAAATAACAATGAAAAACAAACTCCTTGCGGCCCTAGCGGTACTACTCGTTGCGTATGGAATTGCCTATTTGGTTCTTAATTCTCGCGACCCTCTATTGTTGTGGGATTGGAGTGAAATTGACACATCTGAGAAGTACTTTCCAACGGGGTTTGTTTGGGGCGCGGCATCGGCGGCGCATCAAGTGGAAGGAGGGCATCAGAACATTAATAATTTTGGTCGTTGGGAAAAGCAGTTTCACGCAAATGGAGAGCCGACGATTGTAAATGGCGACAAGTCAGGCATCGCAGTTGATCATTGGAATAGAGTTGAAGAAGACACACAACTAATGGTCGACTTGGGCCTTGATGCTTATCGTTTCTCAGTGTCATGGAGCAAAATCATGCCGGCACCGGGCGTGGTCGACCAAGCTGCTTTGCAACATTATGTTGATGAAGTGGACACACTTATCGCTAATGGCATTACGCCAATGGTTACTTTGCATCACTTTACCCACCCAATTTGGTTTGAAGATTTAGGTGGTTTTGAGAAGCAAAAAAACATCGCTCACTTTGTCGAGTTTTCTGTAATCGTCTTCAAGGCGCTGCAATCAACGGTGAAGCAATGGTGTACCATTAATGAACCAGGTGTTTACATGTTTGACGGCTATCTATCAGGCCATTTCCCACCAGGCAAAGTAGACCCGCAGCTCGCTGGCAAAGTGCTTGAGAACTTAATGCGTGCGCACGTTCAAGTTTACACAAAGTTAAAGTCGTTGCCAGGAGGCGATAAGGCTAGCATTGGGCTGGTTAAGAACATGATGCAGATGGACGCGCAGTCGCAGTACAACATCATGGATCATTTCATAAAATTTTTTGCCGATAACAATTATAACGAAGCTGTACTGAGGTTGTTCAGAACCGATGAATTTGAGTTCTATATGCCAACCATGGCCGATTTGTCATCTAAGATAGACGGCGCGAGCAAGGCACTTGATTTTATTGGCCTTAATTACTATTCACATTACGCCTTCAATTTTAACGGCAATATCGATGAATCGCTTGAGGCCAAGGCCTATCCAGGCGAAATGATGACTGACATGGATTACGGTATCTACCCAGAGGGTATTTATCGCGCGATCAAACGTATCTCGCAATTAGATGTGCCTATCATCATTACCGAAAATGGCATTGCTGATGGCAAAGACGATCGACGCGCTGATTATATTGACCGGACGCTCTATGCGGTTTCTAAGGCGATTGAAGATGGCTACGACGTTCGCGGTTTCTACTATTGGTCGTTGACCGATAACTTTGAATGGAACCTTGGTTATGGTCAGCGTTTTGGTTTGTATCACGTTGACTTCATGACCCAAGAACGGAGCTTGAAAGAGGGCTCTAAAACGTATGTAGAAATAATTAGGCAAGCTAAGCAATAATTTCCAATTCCATTAAATTTGGTGCTATTGACGAGAGCATGCTATTTGTCTGATCCATATTCGAGCTGCCATTTATCGAGCGCGTCATAGTAATAATCATAGATACAAGGAACGCAACCGCTGCCGCAACATTCATGTGCCGAGGGCTTCTCTGGCGGAGCCGGTATAGCAGGCTTTTCTGCTCTTGCTAAGGTCTTCGAGTTAGTTTGCTCGCTTCGACCCCCATTCGATGTTATTTTGCGGTTCGACATCCTCTTATACTAACAAATTGTGCGCTTCATTTATGTTAAATGGAGGCGGCGCTCGACAACTCATGACCATCGAAATTGCATCGTATAGCTTCACCTTATACCAATTAGCGTTGCTCGGCCTTGCCGCAGCGTTAATCGGTATGGCTAAAACCGGCGTACATGGTGCGGGGATGATTTCGGTACCGCTCTTGGCCTTGGTTTTTGGTGCTAAAGCGTCAACAGGCATCGCCCTGCCAATTTTGATTTTGGCTGATCTGTTTGCCGTTTACTATTATCATCAGCACGCCAGTTGGGCGCACTTAAGAAAGCTCATACCATTTGCCTTTCTGGGGATCGTAGTCGGTACTGTCGTCGGGCAGCTGATTGATGAACTAATGTTTGCTTATGTGATGATTGCGATCATCTTTGTCTCTCTTGCTGTGATGATCTATCGCGAACGAAGAACCGATCTAGACATACCAAGTTCGCCCATGTTCAGTGTTTCGATAGGGGTTGCCGGTGGTTTCGCGACTATGGTTGGTAATTTAGCTGGGCCAGTAATGGCACTCTACCTCTTGGCAATGCGTTTACCGAAAGATCAGTTTATTGGCACCGCCGCATGGTTTTTTTTATTGGTTAATATTGCAAAGCTGCCCTTTCATATATGGGTGTGGGAAACCATCACATGGAATAGTTCGATGGTCAACTTGGTGGTGTTTCCGGCGATAGCATTGGGTGCATTCCTCGGATTTAAAATCGTCAGTCGAATTCCAGAAAAGCCATTTCGCTGGTTCGTGATCATCATGACGGCAGTATCCGCAATCGCGATGCTAATTTAGCTTGGCTTTGATAGGCTCATTAAACCCAGTGGGCGGCCCTCAAGGTCATTAAAAAATGCCATCCATTCTTCGCTACCATCTTCGTGCTGGTGAATTATGCATGCGTTTTGTACAAATTCTACTCCCTGTTTGCTCAAGCGCTCTTGCTCAGCTCGACTGTCTTCGACTGAGAAATAGATGATTGAATCACTGAATTTTTCCTCGGAGCTTTCGGTGAGCATTAAGCGAACCTCACCGCACTGAAAGAACGCCATACTTGGTACAGTAAATGAGTGTTGAAGACCCAGTACATCCCTATACCAAGCCTCCGAAGCTGATAAGTTGCGTACGGTACGAGCGATTTGACCAAGCTTGATCGATGTTTTACTCATTAGCTACTCCAAATTATTAACTCTGTGACGTGTTCGACTATAGCTAGGATTGAGGCCGATTGACACACTGACGACACTTCGCACCTCTTGCTCGCACCGCTATGCATTTTTCTTTACAATGACCTAACCCCATGAAAATTCGCCCATATACACAATCTGATCAATCAAGCCTCGTCGCCTTGTGGCACGCGACTGGTGTGGCAACGCCTCAAAATGATTCAAGCAAAGATATTCAGCGAAAGCTGGCTGTTGATCCTGACTTACTGTTGGTCGCCGAATCTGAAGGCCAAATAGTAGGATCGGTTATGGGGGGCTATGAAGGGCATCGCGGTTGGGTAAATTACCTAGCTGTGTCGCCAAAATTTCAGCGACGGGGTATTGCTAGTCACTTAATGAATGAGATCGAGGCCGCGTTGCTAAAGCGAGGATGCCCTAAGATAAATCTTCAAGTGCGAAACAGTAATCACAGTGCATTGGGATTTTATGCCGCGTTGGGTTACCTAGACGACAATGTGGTGAGTTTGGGTAAGCGTTTAATCGTTGATCGGGCGGAGTAAGTGTTTATGAAAAAAATTCCTGTTGATGTTTATTCCAATGCCAGTAACAACGGTGTCGTTAGAATGCCGGAACGTCAGTATCTTGGTTCTGTTATTCAAGGGGATTCGCTGTTTTTGTTACACGGTGAGGCCATGGATATATTGGAAGAGCTGAAACATAATCCCGGTAGCTATGGCTACTTCAAAGCGTACTCGATTGCAAAAAGCCTGGAACAGCGGCTCGAGCACTATATTGAGGTTTGTCGAGCAAACTCAGTTAAACTCGAGTTCGATATAGAGTGCAGCGTACTCGACTATGACGAACCTCTTTGATGAATCGCTTTAACTGATGAAGTCACCTAGCTGACTGCTTGGGCGAATGTTCTAACTATTAATTTTTTAGCTAAATTAGGATTAACTATGTTTTCTAATCTATTGCGCGCAGCACCTGCTGTCGCTATTTTATCTGCGTTAACGTTTTTGAGTGCTTGCAATGACATGCCAAGCCAAACCGATCAAAGGGCAGCGACCGACACCCCGAAAGAAGTTGCCAACGCCGCAACAACGGTCGCCGATCAGGCTGAACAAAATGCCGACGCTCAAGTCAGTGATATAGAAGTTGGAAAAGACTATCACTCATTCTCAAACCCTGAGAGTGTGATCCTTACCCATATATCACTTGATCTTAACATCGATTTTGAGCAAAAAAGAATGAGTGGCACTGCTGAGCTTGACTATAAAAAGCTTGATCAGAATGCCAACACTTTGGTGTTGGATACCAACGACCTAACAATAAACAGCGTCACCAGTAATGGATCGCCTTTGGAGTTTACGCTCGATCCAGAAGACTCATTTCTTGGTTCAGCACTAGAAATACGCCTGCCGGAATCTGGTAGTTCAGTGCTGGTTAACTACGCAACCTCGCCGCAAGCCAGTGGCGTGCAATGGTTAACGCCAGTGCAAACAGCGGGCGGTAAGCACCCTTTTTTATTTACACAAGCCCAGGCAACCCATGCGCGTAGCTTCATTCCTTTGCAAGACTCGCCGCAAGTGCGTGTCACCTACGATGCCATTATTCGTACACCAAAAGACCTGCTAGCAGTGATGAGTGCATCGAACGATCCCAACGCAGCCCGCGATGGGGTTTATGAGTTCAGTATGCCCCAAGCCATCCCTTCATATCTCATCGCCTTAGCGGTCGGTGATTTAAAATTCAAAGCAATGGGCGAGCGAACCGGTGTCTATGCAGAGCCCAGTTTACTCGAAGCGGCAGCGGCTGAGTTTGAAGACACCGAATCGATGCTTATTGCCACTGAAAAGACCTATGGCCCATATAGTTGGGATCGCTATGACTTGCTGATTCTACCGCCTTCGTTCCCATTTGGAGGTATGGAAAACCCTCGCTTATCGTTCATTACCCCAACCGTTATTGCTGGAGACAAGAGCCTGGTTTCGTTGATTGCTCATGAGTTAGCGCATTCTTGGTCTGGCAACGCAACCAGTAATGCAACTTGGCGTGATCTATGGTTGAACGAGGGTTTCACGACCTATTTAACCTACCGTATTATGGAAATTGTTTACGGCACTGATCGGTTCAATATGGAAGCGGTGCTCGGCTACCAAGATCTGGAAGCGAATCTAGAAACCTTAGACGCAAATGACCAAATATTGGCGATTGATCTGCGTGGCCGTGACCCCGATGATGTGTTCTCGAATATTCCATACGAAAAAGGAGCCTTGTTCTTACGAGAACTAGAGCACAAAGTGGGCCGTGATAACTTCGATCGATTCTTAAAAGAATACTTTAAGGAATTCGCTTTTCAGAGCATCACCACTGATCAGTTTACCGACTATCTCGATCGAACGTTACTAATTGAATACGCTGACAAACTTGATAAAGATAGAATCAATGAGTGGATTTTTAAGGCTGGCATTCCAGATTCTGCGCCCAAGCCCAGTTCAGATGCTTTCAGCATTATCGATACCGGGCGTAGTCAATGGTTAGCGGGCGAACTCGCAGCAAAAGACATTGATACTCAAGATTGGACTGTGCATGAGTGGTTGTATTTCTTGAATAATTTGCCGGAGGTACTTAGCCCCGAACAGCTTAGTTCTTTAGACAGCGCTTTTGATTTGACTAACTCGAAGAATAATGAGATTGCTCATAGCTGGCTGTTGATGTCAGTGAGGAATTGGTACGAACCCGCGATGCCGCGGTTGTATGAATACCTTACAACGATTGGTCGCAATAAGTTAGTGAAGCCGCTATATCGTGAACTTTCTAAAACTAAGGAAGGAAAAGCGTTAGCACGTAAAGCGTTTGCCGAAGCTAAACCTGGATATCATCCTCTAACTGTTAAGGCAAATCAGGGCTTCGTTGACTAGTCCTTAGCCCTGAACGCATCGAAAATCAGACATAAATAGCAGACGATCACGCATATTGATTGGGTCTGTTGGACTGTATAGTTCACTCATAACCTTTACCGATGTGCGTACATCAGGAGCTATTTATGTCTAAGAAGACCTCAAAAAATGTAACAATTTATTCCAAAGATTATTGCCCTTACTGTAAGGCTGCAAAGCGTATTCTCAGAGCTCGTGGCATCGATTATAAGGAGATTGATGTTGAGTTAGAGCCGAGCAAGATGATTGAAATGGTAGCGCGAAGCAAACGTCGTACCGTGCCGCAAATTTTCTTCGGAGATGAGCATATTGGTGGACATGATGACCTCGTTCGTTACTACTCACAGAGAGCCGCGTAATAGCGGCTCTTTTTTCGTCTAGCGTTGATCTCCTTAAGGTTGCCGCCTATTAAACGTAGAGAGATGGCGTAGCATTAAACAGCGCTTTGAATTAGTCTCAAGGAACGTCCTTAGACCCTTTCCTTGATTTGTCGGAGCTAGTTATGTCGTTTGATTCAAAGAGCGTTCGTTCAACTGAAACTGTATGCCCTCTTGATTGTGCAGACACCTGCAGTTTAACAGTGGACATTGTCGACGAGAAAATTGTAAAGGTTCGAGGCTCAAAAGCGAACCCTTTCACCAATGGTAAAATCTGTAGCAAAGTTGCAACGGGCATGGTCGAATGGGTGCACGGAGACAAACGATTAAATACACCGCTAAGGCGCGTTGTCGTTGATGGAGAGTCTAGCTTCGAACCCATTTCCTGGAGTCAGGCTTACGGTGAGATCAAACAGAATTTCGATCGCGTTATTGCACGATACGGGCCGCAAGCCATTCTTCCATTAAAGTATGCGGGCCCAATGGGGGTCCTGTCGGTCGGTTCGATGGATGCACGCTTCTTTAATCGTCTAGGTGCTTCACAGCTCGATAGTGCGCCTCTGTGTGCCGGAGTATCGTCTGCGGCGTGGCAGTCTGTGCTTGGGAATACAGGAGGTATTGCGCACGCCGAAATGGCCTCATCTAAGTTGATCGTTATTTGGGCTAACAATATAACGGTGGGACATTTACATTTAATTAAAATAATTCGTCAGGCGCGCAAGCAAGGTGCGAAAGTAGTAGTGATCGACCCAAAGCGAATACGTATCGCGGACGACGCAGATTTGTTCCTGCAAATAAACCCGGGGACAGATTTAATATTGGCCTATGCGGTAGCTAATTTAATTGCCCAAATGGGAGGATTAGATAAAGAGTTCATCGACGAAAACGTAAGTGGTGCGGATCAATTCCTTGAACATGCAAAGCAATATTCTGTAGAGTTAGCAGCTCAAAAGTGCGGTTTGCGCGTCAACGATATTACTCGATTTGCTGAATACTGGTGCATGCTCAAACCGGCATCACTTAGCATTGGTGTTGCCTTAGAGCGCAGTCGTAGTGGCGGCTCAGCGATACGTGGAGCGATGTCATTACCATTACTCACTGGCAATTTCTTGGAAGTGGGCGCTGGCATTTGTGACCCATCCTCTTATTTTAAGATTGACCGAGAATACCTCAAGCGACCTGATTGGCTCTCTCCCAAAATCCGCACTATCAACATCTTGGATGTCGCCGCTCATATTGTTAATGATGATTTAGACGTGCCAATTAAAGCTTTGTTTATCTATAACCACAACCCGGTTGCGGTACACCCTCGACAAGGCCTACTGAGACAGGCGCTCGAATCCGATGACTTATTTATTGTCGGTTATGACTTAAATATGACCGATAGTATGCGCTACGCAGACATCATATTGCCCGCTTGCAGCTCAATGGAATACGGAGATTTATATAAGGCCTATGGGCATACTGCGCTGCAGCGAACTAAAGCCGCAATTAGGCCTGTAGGCGAAGCGCGTGCTAATACGCGTGTTTTTCGTGAATTGGCAGAGATCTTTGGTTTCATCGACCCGGAGTTCTCTGAAACTGATGAGCAAATGATGAGGGCGGCGGTCACTAACTTGCCAGAAGAGGGTGAGCTGATTGATAACGCCCTAAAACCGAATTTTAATAACAATGTGGCGTTTAGAAATACGCTCCCGAATTCGCCAATTAATAAGGCTTTGCTCTACAATCAAGCAGAACAAGAGCGTGCAGGCCTGGGGCTACCCCGTTACAAAGAGTTGGTGCGTGACTATGAGTTTACCTTAGTAAGCCCAAGCTCGGATAAGCGTATTAACTCGACCTTAGGTGGCACTCAAGCTAACGCTGAGCCGTACCGGGTTGAAATGAACCCAGTCGATGCTCAAGAAAAAGGTTTTGAGGTCGGTCAAAAAGTAGCACTTAAGAATCAGTTTGCCGAGGTCGTTCTAGAGTTAAGTTTGAGTGACAAGGTTAAGCCTGGTGTGCTTTACGTGCCTAAAGGTGCATGGATGTCTGACTCTGAGTCTAATGCGACTATCAATGCGCTCATTCCTTCACACAAAGCCGATATGGCCGATGGTGCGTGTTACAACGATACACAAGTTGATGTTTTCGCGGCCTAGCTGGAGAATGTTTCGGCTAGCTGTTGAAATGACCACGTTTGCATTAAGCGTTAACGTACTACATAAACTCTTAGGTAGGCGCATCGGAAACTATTATCTAGTTAAGCTCCAGCAGGAAGTGGCGTCACCTGGGAATACACTTGCACAGTGTAAACTGCAGAACAATATCAACCCATACCAATAAGTGAGACCCTACGTGGAAGAAAAACGTAAAGACTTAGAAGCTTCTCGGCAAAAGGAATTGATTTATCGCATAGTAAGTGAGCTTAATGAACTACATCCGTCTCTTTACTATGCAGCGACTAGCGAGATCGCGTATCAAGTAGAAGCGGCTATTTTGGCGGGTCAAGGCTTGAACCATGACGAATCTCAATTGCTCAAAGGCTTAAGCCGAAATGATATTCAAATGATTTTGAGTCTCCA
Organism: uncultured Arenicella sp.; assembly: GCA_947499305.1. Lineage (GTDB taxonomy): Bacteria > Pseudomonadota > Gammaproteobacteria > Arenicellales > Arenicellaceae > Arenicella. Next base: position 62,603 of record CANMNN010000006.1, read on the forward strand.
TAATGGCTGATCTGCTCTAGACAAACCAAGGTACCAAATCACTTTGTCGCAAGGTCTCAACTCTCAGCGAAAACGTCCTCAGGGCGAATTCCCCAATAACTAGAAAGGTGCTGTTGGTAAATTTCTTCGCAGCGTTGCAGTAAGGTTTCTACGTCCCCTTCCGTCATACCTGTTGTTTGAATAGGTTCAAGAATTTTTATTTCATGGCCCCCGCCTTTTGCTACCTTTTTTGGTACGTCTAGCACATCTTCTAGCGGTTTAGAAACCATAGGAATAATTGGAACCTGAGCTCTGATGGCCATCTTGAATGCGCCTTGCTTAAAATGCGCCATCTTCCTACCTTGGCTGCGGGTTCCCTCGGGAAATATCCAAATATAACAATCGTCGGCCCGTAAGCGCTCGACAGCAAGATCAATGCTCGACCCATTTTTACCCTTTGCTTTTCTGTCTACCATGATGTTGTTGGTGGCATCCAATAGCCGCCCCCATAGCGGGATTTTGCGAAGTTCTTTTTTTGCGATGATTACCGTATTTTTAGGGAACACTGGGCCTTGTAATAGAGGATCAAAGTTCGATTGGTGATTCATTATGATTACCGCGGGGCCCGGAATCATATTCTCGCGTCCGAGTACGGTAATGCGAACCCTTAAAGCGATGCGCACGCCAAAATTCAGCGTTTTTGCAAACGCCCAAGATAGAGATTTATGGTGATTAAACGGGAACGACGCTAGGTAGAAAGCAATCGTGGCCAAGGCACACCAAATTGCCACCAAGCTCATTTTGATGTGATATTGAATTAGGCGTAAAAAGCTCATAGACCTGCCGCGGGAGTTACTGACTGGATTAGCTTGGCACTTCGTTTCGATCCCAGCGTAGGCTAATCTTGAGGGCTTAATACTAGCACATGCAGAGTAATTCTAACGTGCACCTAGTGTTAACAATCGGAGACAGAATGAGAGTTTGATAGGCTGTCACCAGTATTTTTTTATTCGTCACATTGAGTGCTCGAGCTGCAAACTCTGTTCAGGCGTCAAGCGTCAAAGCCCTTAGCGCCGGTCGCGAATGAGAAGTAGCGTAATTGTTTCGACACGCTACACAAAGACCTTAAGGTTAAATGGCTCCAAGAGTGGGATGTTAGAAAACTATAAATACAATGGTTTGAGAATCAGAATTGCCACTGATATTTTGATATTGGTCTACAGGAACTTGAATTTGTGGCTTTTGCCTTGAGCACACACGACTTCCCAATCGGTCAATGTCTGTCTGGTGCGATCGAACTTAATGTTACAGCTGCTACAACCTCTACTCTGGTTTATGCACTGAGCAGGCTTGAAGGGCGTGTTGTTTGAATTATTCAAATCGTTGATGCATCGCCGAAGCCAAGATTAATTAGCCATTGTAATGACCTAAAAAGGGTCAAAGCTTCGATCGTAAAAAACGAAAAGAGGTGGCTTTACGTAATCAGTATTTCAAAATTCGCAAAGCATATGGCGTGCGATGTCGGTACCTTAGCCTAACCATGTTGAGGAGTTAAGAACTATGACCGCATGTCTAAATGGTAGAGCAAGAAGCAAAGTAAGTTGATTAAAATTTTTGAAAAACGGCGAGCGCATGAGGAGAAGTGAGCTCTTACAAAGTCAAAAAAGATGCAAGAAAGGTAATCTAAATTCCAGTTTAAACTTAAAGCTAAATAGCCACATCATTTTGATGTGGCTATTTATGTGAAGCGTAGATCTAAGACAGATTATTCGTCGTCTAAATCTTCGTCAGCCTCTAGCTCAGTTGAAGCAACCGAACGAATTTTTGACCATTTTTCATCGGCAAGTGTAATTGCTTTAGATTGTTTTGCTGTCCAAAGTTTTGACACGTTAGCACTGTTGTTTACGTATAGTTTGTTATCAACAACAGCGAATACGGTCGGATCAATTGGAAATTTAGCACCGATTGCCGCGCCATACGCACAGAAGCCACCGTATTGCGGTGCATACTTTTCGGGGTTCGCTTTAAATAAATCGCGGTTAGCTTCCGAGCTGAAGTGGTAGATTGCACCATCATGGGCTGCCGAAATCCCTGCATAACCTTTCACCGGCGCATTTTCGGTGAAGTAAGAAACGGCGTCGTGACCGCCTAGGATGACACCGTTAGCGTCTTGCTGTGTTTCTTCAGCGGAAAAACTGATAGTGCTGAAAAGGATTGTAGAAGCCGCGATCAAGCTAGCTAGAAGGTTTGTTTTTTTCATGTTGGTACTCCGAAAATGTTAATGTAAGCGTCTTAATTGACAAGATTCGTTTATCGAAAGCGCAGCAGGTAAATCGTTACTATTGTGCTTGTTCGAACACGATGAATTTTACTGATCTTGCTGAGTTGAGATATGCTCTGTCTGCCACGTCTTATGTCCAATCGTTCATGAATACAATCGATCAACTTTTTTCGCCCTTAAAGCTCGAAGCTAATGTGTTTCACAATGGCCAATATTGTGGCGCTTGGGCGATCGACACCTCGGGTTCAGAAAAAATGACCTTTCATGTTGTCGTACGCGGCAGCTGTTACCTTAATTTCAACAATCAGTTGACCAAGTTGACCGAGGGAGATGCGATATTCTTGCCGAGTGATGCAAAACATATTATTACCAACTTTCCCGAGCAAGAAATCTCGATCAATAAGGCCGACACATTGCCAATGCAGGCTGTATTAACTGAGCCTTCTACAGGGTTGGTTTGTGGCAATTTCGGGCACGAGCATCCTTTGTTTGATCGATTGATGAAGCAGTTGCCAGAGGTGATCATCGTACAAGGTGGCGAGGGATCAGCAAGCTCTAAGATTATTGACGTAATTATTGAGGAGTCGGCTAGATCGGGCTTAGAAAGCAGTTTGTTATTAAATAGGTTATCCGATTGCTTGTTCTTGTCGATGGTGCAGGATCATGCCGATCAAGACAGCGGGGTATTTGCAGCTTTAGCGCATGAGAAATTGTCTCGTGCTATGGCGTTGATTCATCAAGAAACAGAAAAGGTTATTAGCCTAGAGGCACTCTCAGAAGCCGCAGGCATGTCTCGCTCGGCTTTTTCTAGCCTGTTTAAATCGTTGGTCGGCTTATCGCCGATGGACTATCTAAAGCAATGGAAAATGACGTTGGCGTATCGCTGGCTAGCTGACGAAGGCGTTACCACCTATGAAGCAGCGCTACGCAGCGGTTACGAGAGCGAGTCTTCGTTCTCAAAGGCGTTTTCCAGTGTGATGGGATTTGGCCCAGGAAAAGCTCGCGCTAAACAGCGCTAGTTAAGCCAAGCTCAGAGCGGGTAGGGCTCATCGGCTAAGGCTTTAATTGCGCCGTTGAGAACTCGGTAAAGTCCCCACAGCCATGCAATGCCTAATATCGCGAAGCCGATCACTATAGGAGTGGTTGCCCAGCCAAGTAAAAACCAAAATAAGCTCCACCAAAATACTCTGGTAGCGTTTACCAGATGGCTGTGAAAATGGGTGCCATAGGCGCCCCTTTTTTGAATCATGGCCCATATCGCTCCAAATAACAGTGGAATCGCAGTAAAAAGGCCAATTGCCAACAAGATATAGGTAACTAATGAATGGGTTTTGTATTCGCTGCCGCTGACAGCCGATGAATTGATTACAACGCTCATTATGTCCTCTAGGCCTAGATTTTGGCCTGATTGTTTAAACGGGTCCTTGAATTTAATCAATTAGATTATGGTGGCGAAATCGCTATTTTCAAGTCTGGTGGGGCATCAGCTGTAGTTGTTTGGTCTAGTAATAAATTGTCACTGAATTAAAATCACTGGCTTCAGCTAGGTCGGGCACTGTGCAACTTTTATAATGCTCATAAGGGTTCACGCCTTTAAGCTCCTCGGGTTTGACTCTTGAATCTGCAATAATCACTTTAGAGTAATGTGTCAAAAAGTTCTCTAAAAGCGGGATATTTGCGCGATCGTAGAAAACGTCGGCAATCAGCATTATGGTTTCTGACTCTAGATGATCAAGGCTAGTTAAATCATTGCAGAGCTCGATTTTCGCATGGTTAGTCTCGGCATTAAGTGCAGCTACTGATAAGGCGTTGGGGTCGATGTCGAGGGCAATGCTTCTTGCAGCGCCTGCCATTGATGCGGCTATGGCCACCACGGCTGAACCACAGCCAAAATCGATAACTGTTTTATTTCTGACTTGCTCGGGGTGATCGAGAATGAAGCGCGCCATTACCTGCCCACTGGCCCAGCAGAATGCCCAATAAGGCGGCTCATCCATTAGATATTCAATTTGTGCAGCACTTAGTTGCTCTTGCGGATAGGCGCCATCAATCAATGCGAGATCAATTTCAGGCGCCATCGGTAAGGTCTGAACTAAAAGCTTTGCCGCCGGCACCTTGCGTTGCATGGCTCGCTCGAGCTGCCCATGTGTGTAGAGAATTTCTGCTGTAGTCGCCAAGCCTGTGAGAAACCCTTATTTTGCTAATTCTTCTTCAAGCATTTTCATCAAAGCCTGTTTATCTAGGGTGTAGGCTTGGCCTTGATTTAGTTGCACAGTCTTGGTGAGCATTGCACGAATAATTGCATGTGCTTGGGGTTCATTAGGAGTGACCATGTAACGAAACTTGGGTTCGTCATTGCTCATGAAGTGCAAAGCAGCATCGGCAACGTCCTGTGGATCTTTACCTTCGGTTACTTGAGTGAGACCGGCCAACAAACCTTCTCGCTCTTGTGCATAACTTGATTTGTCGCTCCAGTAATCGCTATCGAGAATGCGTTTGCGTGCCGTGTTGCCGATCTGTGATGCGTAGTTGCCCGGTTCGATCACGCCAACCATTATGTCATAACGGGCGAGCTCAGCTTGAAGTGCTTCGGTAAACGCTTCAACCGCGTGTTTACTCATTGCATAATGACCAAAGAAACTGCTTGCTCTAATGCCAGCAATTGAGCCTGTAGTAGCAATGCGGCCCTTGCTTTTCTTGATCATTGGCACAAATGCCTGAGTTACACGATACGGGCCGTATACATTAACGTCCATTTGATACTCTAGTTCGGATACATCAACTTCGGCGAGTGGGCCGAATACCGCTACGCCAGCATTGTTTATGAGGCCGTACAGTCCACGGCCTTTTGCTTCAATCGTTTCTACTGCCGCGTCGATTTGGCTTTGTATAGTGACGTCGATCTTGATCGCTTCAACGTTCTCCATGGCTTCAAGACGTTTCATATCGGCCTCTTTACGTGCACCGGCATAGACAATGTAACCGGCTTTAGAAAGCGTTTCGGTCATCTTTAAGCCAAGACCCGAGGTGGCGCCCGTTATTAAAATGGCTTTTTCAGGTTTTTCTGCGTGATGTGCCGCTAAGCTTAGCTGTGAACTTAGCAAGCTTGAGAATAAGGTTGTGGTGAGAAGTAGGGCAGTGCGGAAGGCTTTCATGGAGTGTGCTCCTTAAAATTATTAAGGGCTTAGCCTAAGCTATATCGGGTGATAAGTCTGTCAGCTAACTGAGCCAATTAAGACTCTCTGCCCGAATTCCCTAAGGCTGGTCATGGGCAGAGAGTTTCGGGGCTCTATAAGTCCCGATTTTATAAAATTAGAACGGTAAGCTAGAAAATACCAGCGCTTGAAGTTCGGCAAAGCTCATGCTTTTGCCGTTTAGGCTAATTTCTTCGCCCAAGGCTAAGTTTAGTGCGTAGTCGTTATCGTTAGCCGAAACGAGCGGGCTGCGCGCGATAAATGCGGCAACCATTGGCTGGCCATCGACAACTTGTTTAGCGAGTGATGCATCAAGTTTGATGTTTACCTTTTTTAGCGCCTCGTCTGGTGCAGTCATGAACTGAGGCATTTGTGCAAAGCTCAGGTTTTCTAGTAGTTTGAAGTTAAGCGCCACATCGTTGTTTTCGCCGTTTAGTTCGGCGCTTACCTTTGAACTAACGTCCAAACCTTGCTTGAGCATTTTTTCTAGTGCCGGCATCAATTGAGCCATCTGTGCTTGAGGCATCGCTTGTTCCTGATTTTCTTCAAGCGCGAGCATCGCGTCTGCTTGCATCTGTTGAGCTATTTTTTGATACTCAATAAATGCTTGCTTATCAAGGCCGTTGATATCCATGGCCATACTGAGATCTTTAACGCTCTCAAACGGCATCACCGCTGATACAATTTCCTTAATGCTAATCACCGCATTGCTGCTCAGGTTATCGCCACTCTGGCCGGTCTCAGTACGCACCGACATACTGTCAATAGTGGTTTCACCTAGCGGGCCTTCTGCAGTAAACGACTCTAAGTCCATAACGAAGTCACCGATGAAAAGGCCTTCGCCGGCTCTTTCCATGTCGCCAGATAAGCTCATCGTGCCTACTTTCATGGTCTGACCATTGCCTTGCATGGCGAACGCATCGCTGCCACCGCTCAGTTTAATGGATGAGCCCTTTGCATCTGTATCGACGGTGATTTTTGAGTTTGGAATAGTTATTGATGCACCATCTAGTTCAAAGTCTTTTACTTCTTCCAACGCAATAGTTTGGCTTATTCCACCAAAGGCCGAAATTGAGCCGTAAATAGACAATGGGTCTTTTCCATTAAGTTTTTCGGCTACAAATTTGCTGTACGCTGATTCTCCTTCAAGCTTACAGTTGAAATCTATTCCGATAACGCCGTGGCTACTGTCGCAAGCGTAGACAATTTCGCCAAACTCTTTAGTGAACCCTGTAAGTTGTGAGGGCGGCAGATACTTGTAGCGCGCTTGTGTAGAGCGGAACCCGCGATCATAGCTAAGCACTTCGGTTGTTCCATAGGTGCTAGCTGATTGGTTAAAACCGTCGATCATTTTCTTGGTCTCGGTTTCAGCAATTTTGCCAGTAATATATGGCGCGCCGACGAAAATGGCCGCAATGATGACTACTGGAATAATAATTTTCTTCAAAAGGAACTCCTTTTCAATAATTTGAGAGGTGATAGTAGGGGCTGTTATAGTACAAAAAAATGGTGAGAATAATTAGGGTTTTAATATGCGTTTTCTATTTATTTTGTTGTTGTTGAGCTTGACTGCCTGCGCTGCTCAAGTAGCGGATCAACCGAGAGCTGTCAGCACTTCGCCTGGATTAGGCGCTACACCTGGAATGCCAATGAGTGTTGAAGAATGTGATGCAGCAGGAGGGAGAGTGGTCGGCGATATTGGAGACGGACGTGTCTATCGGTCCGGTTATTTGTGTGACAATGGTGAGGCGCCACTCGGAACGATTAGTTATAGAGATGGCGAACCGATCGCGACGGACGGCGCGGTTTGTTGCGGGACCTCGTTGTCAAATTAATTCAGTAGAGCCCTGCTAGCTTACTCTATGCTTCGCTTGTCGTAAGCGCGTTGCCACATTTGCAAATAAGCTTCGGCTGAGTTCATTAATGCCTCATACGCCACGTTCCCCGAACGTTCGCGAATTTCTTGGATGTGATCCGCAACCATGCCGTAGTGGGCCATGCCCACCTCATTGTAGTTAAACTCTTTTAAACCAGATACCTGAACATCAAAAACTAAGCCAAGCTCGGATGTAAATGGGTATTCCAGCGGGTTCTGGTCTACATCAGATCGAGGAGGAGCTTGATTTGCAAGACCAGTCATATCCGTGCCGATACCAACGCCGACTAGAAAACCACTTTTCTGAATGGTATCGATATATTGGCCTATATCGTTCTTCATGCGATAAGCGTTATGGTTAAAGGGAGCGACAAACCCACCCGCATTGAGCAGGCGTTCGGTGTTCTTGTGCACACCACCGTCCTTAGATTTGGACATCCAGCTATGCGATGACACTACGCCACTGTAGGAGCGCGCTTCTAGAATGTCCATGATGTCGGAGGCGCTCTTAGCACTGGTGTGGTCCAGCTCGATAAGCATGCCGCGGTCGATCATTTGATTTACCAAATATGTACCAAGTTCGCTAAGCCCTAGATCATTGCAGTGCTCAATACTCGTGTCGTAATCGGGTGCGCTGGTTATCAAATTGATTAAGCTTCCCAGTATGGGAATATCAGAGGTCATTGGGAAACCCGGGCTCATAGGGTTTCCTTGGGTTTGTTCATCACACTCTCCTGTTTTAAATAGGTATCCTCCGCTGCGATATTGGGCTGCATTTAATATCCCATCTTCAACACGAGAACCAGCAAATCGGTTATCAAATTTATGCACAGGGTATAGAGAGCGTACGCCTAGGTTGTAGAGCTCGTCTAAGTTCCGGTCGACTGTATCTTGGTCGCATTGGTCGTTAAGGCCACAATTTAAAACGTCAGATGCTTCGCCCCCCATAATAACGGCGAGCTTGCCATCTGCGATCACTTCACGCGCCTGAGTAGGGGAGGTGACAATTCTTAGAAAGCCCTTGCCTGGCCCACCGGCTTGCGCATCAATATAGTTTTGCAGCTCATAGTGGCGTTTCGCTTGCAGGCGAAAGCTTTCCATAGTGTCACAACTATTGCCGTTCACCCATGAAGCAGGGTTAGTCTCGATTTGCGTTTTACACAACTGTTCGCTTTCGACGAGATGTGACACCATGATCCTTACTCCACCCAAATATGCGCGCTCTATCCAGCGATAGTAGTAGTCGGTGTGGCTTTCGTCGTTATAATTTGGCCAGTCTCTAAATTTGGGCCAACCTTGTGTATCATGTTGAGCTGACGGGTCATCGTGAGAGAACAAGTTGCCGATCAAGTCTAGTTTGCCATTGGGCCCATGAATATGCTCGCAATCGCCCATTGCATGCTCGATGCCAAAGCGGTGAAATGGAGCGCCATGCACGAACTTGCCGCCAACGAATTCGTAAGAGGTAATATGCGTGTGCGCATCTACAACGCCTCTAATAGGTTGTGTTGCGTTGGTTTTTAACTTTGCGCTGTCGCCTTCAACATTGAGTGATATTTCGGCGAATGGCTTACAAAAATGCTGCTCAATCAAGTGAGCTTTTATAGTCTGGTCGCCGCTGCTCAGAGAGTAGAGATGTTTGTCGAGTTTCTCGACCTGCCAAACGCTATTCTCGCTCACCGATGACTCGGACATTAGCCCATTACTTACCGTGTTCTGGTATCGATCACCGAGCAAAAACTCTTTGAATGAGACTGGCTTGAAATAAAACTGACCTGCATGCATTAAGTTTGAAGTGCCAAAGCTGTATTGGCCTTTAAGGTTAATGCTCAGAAAGCTATCGTCACTCGACTTGATTGAATAACAGCCTTGAGCCAATCCCGCTACCTCGCCCGAATAGGTTTCATGGCTGAGCGCAGCGTGAGAGCTGCTCGAATTAAGCAAAATGCTGGCAATAAAGGCGCAGGTCAGCGCGAGCGAGGAGATTACGTTGAACATATCGCTTGAGAGATTAATATTAGCGGTTACGAAGTTTAGGCTACCACGATCATACTTCAAACACAGCGCGTTCGGGATTCTGATGTGATAATTCTTGTGTTAGTCTTGCGTTGTTAGCCTTAGTAGTTAACTGCGCGTTGATAACAATAACAAGAGAAGCGAATGTTGAGCAATTTCAGACAACTGTCAGGAGGTAAGTTTGGTCTACTTATTAAACTGGCGCTCTATTGTGTTATCGCCATAGCGTCAACCGCAATATTTAGCTTGCTGGCTGAGTTCTACGTAGATTTTTTCGGAGAAACGCTGACGCCTGCTACCAAAATGCTCGCGTCCTCATTGAGTTTAATAGTCTGTGTGCTGATAGTGTTTGGCATCAACATAATTAGCCTAAAGCTTGATGCGAAACGCTTAGGCCTAGTATTGGGCATCGGCCTTTTTCTGATGTTGTATGTTATCGGGCCAGGAATGCGAGCGCCGCTAACGCTCTATATTACGTCTGTCTCGTTTCCGTACAATATTAATATGGTTGTCACCTTAATATTGCCGATGTTTATGGGGCGACTGTTCAAATCGACCCTTTAAGAATTAGTTTCGCCTAAACAGAAAGAAGGGGGTTCACAGTGACGTTGTTGTTAAGGATTGCAGTAGGTTTTATCGTTGTTCTGGGGTTGGTGTTGGGCGCAATTTTAGTGCCCGCACATATTCAGGTTCGCGGTGTTGAGCCCGCACTGCCGAGTTACAAGCAACTCGAGTTGCTTCGCTCTGAGGATGGGCCGACTTCGGTGCGTTACTTGCTAACCTCAGCTCAAACAGGTGAAGAGCGGAGCTTAGCGCACCTTTCGTTTTTAGTAGAATGGGCGAATGGCAACACTTTTTTAATTGATACAGGGATGAGTAAACAACAGGCATTGGATTTTGCCGACCTTATCAAAACCATGGACTCTTCATTGCAAGACGTACAAGTCTTTGGAACTGTATCGAGTTTAATGGGCAGCGAGCTTTCCGAATTACAAGGGGTCGGGTTTACACATTTACATATAGATCATACCGAGGGAATCAAAGACCTCTGTGAAGCTAGAGGTGGTGGTGCTGAGGTACTTCAAACCGTGAGTCAGCGTGATTTGCATAACTTCAACACTTCCGAGGGTGCTGATTTAGTTGCTGGCTCTTGTTTGCGTCATGGCGAGATGCGAGCAATCTCATCAAGCAATGGCAGTAATGATGCAACAGTGTTTGAGTCGCCTAACTTTCCTGGCTTAGCAGCTGTTGAGCTAGGGGGGCACACGCCAGGGTCAACGCTTTGGGTAGTTTCATTGGCTGAGCGTACCCTACTTTTTTCTGGTGACATTACCAATGATAAACACAGCTTGGATCATGATATAGCGAAAGAGGCGCTGTACAGTTGGATGATTGTACCTGAAAATATTGGGCGTACTGCGCAGCTAAGAAAATGGCTACGAGAGCTTGATCAGCGCGAAAACTTCTCGGTTATTGTGTCGCATGACCTTAAAAACGCTCAGCAACATCTTAAGGAATATTCTTCTAATTAACATGAATTGTTGCGTTTTGGATAAAATACAACATTAGCAGTGTTGCTTTAACGCAACAAACTTCCAGAATGTTAACGGTATGGTTAATAGTAGGTTAATAGAGCTACTAGGGCTGAGGTTGCCGACTACTATTAGGGCATGAAATGTAAATGAGTATTTATTTTCATAACTCTCTCTTCTTTTTGTTATTCAAATCGCTACTCCTTCGAGTGGCGATTTTTTTTTTGACTACGACTTTTTCTCATATGTTCACTTAAGGTTTTGAGCAGATGAACTGTTGCTCACGATTCAAGCCGACGAATCTGAGTCGGACAATTGATCGAGTTTCTTATTTAGATCTCTGATGGTCTTAGCTCCGACAGCCCTTACCTTCCTTGCCAATAAGGGCATCAACAATGCTGTCAAGCCACTAAAATTAATTTCAGCCTGCCAGCTGACTTTGCATCCTTGCTCATTTTTGTTGATTTTTATGGTGTCGATCGCGGTAAATCGGTCGCTCACACCAGTAAGCACTGCTGAATGGCTTGGCTCGTATTTGGTTATTTGGTAATTGATTGGTGTTTTTCGGCCGCCCATTGAGAAGGTGATGTCGAATTGTGTGCCAAGGCCGATATCATCATCACCTACTTTTTTTGCATCGCTGATTGTATGGTCCCATTGGTGGATTCTTGAAAAATCTACGATGTAGTTAAACGCTTGTTTCGCGGATAGCGTTGTATTGAATTGTTCTTGCATCTCTAGACGATATCTCATCGTAGGCGCTCCCCTGATTGGTAGTAATATTTTAGCTTGGTATCCGAGTCTAGTGCGATAACACAACTCGATAGCGCGCGTTACCGCTGCGTAAGCGCTCTATTGCGCGATTGATGTCTTTAAAAGCGTATTGCTCAATAACTGGTTTGATCTGGTGGCGGATAGTGAACTCGAGCATCTGCGCGATGGTGCTTGGGCTGCCGATCGGAGATGAAGATACGCTGAGTTGTCGACTCATCAACGACGTAACGCCAATATTAAGCGGCTCTAATGTAAGGCCTACAAAATGCAATCGCCCACGCGCTTTGAGTGTGGCTAAGTAAGCTGCCCAATCTAGCGTCACATTGACTGTTGATATAATTAGATCGAAGCTATCGCGAGCGTTTTTTAGGGCATTGTTGTCACGCGAGTTGATGATTTGATGAGCGCCCATTTCAAGTGCTTCTTGCCCCTTAGCTTCAGTCGATGTAAACGCCGTAACTTCACAACCCCAGGCATTTAAGAACTGCAATGCCATATGGCCCAAGCCTCCAATTCCTATCACAGCGACCTTATCCGTAGGTTTGATATCGAATTGTACTAAGGGGTTATAAACGGTAATCCCTCCGCAAAAAAGTGGTCCTGCTGAAATCAGGTCAATGCCACTTGGAAGCGCGACAACGCTGCTTGCTGACGCGCGAACTTTATCGGCGAAGCCACCGTGTCGGCCGATAATAGTAGGGCGAGATTGAGCGCACAAATTATGATCGCCTGTATCGCAGTAAGTGCATTGCTGGCAATAGGCTGAATGCCAACCTAGACCAACAGTATCACCGAGGGCAAAGCCTTTGACCTCATCTCCTATTTTACTAACCGTGCCGACAATTTCATGGCCAGCAACAATTGGGTACTGAGTTGGCATCCATTCAGAATCGATCATGCTGAGGTCGCTGTGGCATATACCGCAATGTTGAACAGTGATTTCTAGATCCTGCGCAGCTATATCACCGGCATCATACTGGTAAGGCTTTACCTCTCCTTTTGGTTCGAAAGCGGCGTAGGCGTTAATTAGGTTCGTCATAATTTCGATCTCGTATTGTACTATTTCATACACTCTTAAACGTAATATCAGTGTAGCAAGCTTTGAGTATTCGAGCCGTCTACGTTTTTCCAGATGAAATTCATGTTCGGTTTAGTTGTTGTCGCAAACGTTGCTTTCGCGGCTCAGGGCTTATCTGCAACAGCTTTTAGCGTTGCTACAGCCAAGAAGGCTACGAAGAGATTTAAGAGGAGTTGTCTCGCTTTATAATTCGAGCATCAGGGTTGCTGTCTAAACCTTCTGGTTTTTTCGGAATTTGGCGTTTGTACGGTTTGGGGAGACGGCCTAATTCTGCAGTCATCCTATGAATTCCAATTTGTGTAAACACTGGGATATATAATTTTTCTGTGCTCCGGCTGGTCAATATTACGAGGCACGATAGTCTAGGCGGCTAGTAAAAAAACGAATCAACCCGTACCGCCTTTATTCGCATTTCGGAATAATAGCGTCTCGATGAATGATTGCGCTAAAAATATCGAGGCGAGTCAGGGCACCTAGGCTTTTCGATAATTGGACGTGACAAGATCGAGTGCAGTTATAGATTAGTGATGAATGCTATTAGAACTGTCATTGTTCGCGAGGATCGCTGTAAAAACTTTGACTCGATCACTCAAGTTAGATGCCTCTATCAATAGCTGTTTGTCATCGCTCGACAGAGCTAGTTGAGTTACAAGATTGCTTACCAGAGTATCTTGCGATAAATCTTCGATGGTGCTCCAGTCGACGTCAATACTCTGTTCTTCGAAATATTTTTTCAAAGTGCTTGAGAATAAAAGTGTTTCTTGGTCTGACGCCGGTGTAGGTTCGTCAAAATCATTTTCATACACGCTCCAATCGGCTTGCACTAATCGATAGCCTCGTAGGCAGCTTAACTCTTCCTTAATTGCAAAACGACAAAGTCCTTCCAGCAAAACTTCTAGGCGGCCGTCGGAGGTCTCGCTATAGCGTATTATCCGCGCGGCGCACCCTACCGCCTGCAAACTTGGTGGCGATAGCTCGTCTTTGACTTGTATCATTCCGATTAATTGCTCGCCCTTCATAGCATCGCGGATCATATTTAGGTAGCGCGGCTCGAATATATTTAAGGGCATTAAGTTGCCTGGCAACACCACGGCTCCATTTAATGGGAATATGGCTAAAGTGTTAGGGAGCTTTTCGAAATCTTGGGTAAAAGGAGATTTCTTACGTTTTTCGGAATTGGACATACTATAGTTATAGTAGAGCAAGCGAAATTCTAAATGAAGGAGTAATGATAATGATAAATCGTCGGCGATTCATGCAGACTGTCGGATTGGTGGGGGCGGCTTCATCGCTTACTGCTTGCAGCGATAAACCGCCTGCCGAGCGCTACAACAAGGATGATATCGCCTTGCTCGCACAGCAGAGGCTTGACGAGGCGCGCTTATCTGGCAAAGGCCGTTTTGGTGTTCATCGATATGAAGGTTATCGAGGACTATCTGCCTTACCGTGGTTTGAGCTTGATGATCAAGGAGCACTCATATGTGTCGATCAAAGCTTGCCGCAAGCCATTGATATGCACGCGCACTTAGGTATGTCAGTCTTGTTTAAACCGACTCTAGACCTGCAGGCCGTCAGCCCTCGCGTACAACACTTGCTTGATTGCGATGGCGACACATTTGATTCGTCTTGCGATCTCGACTTAGACATCTACGTCAATGGTAACTTCTCTGAAACGGCATTAGAAAAACTAGAAAGCACCATCATGGCACAGGGGCTTTGGGGCAGCGAAGTGACGCGTACTCATACCATTCCTAATCTGCTTGCCGAAATGGACGCGATGCGAGTTGAGAAAGCCGCAATTCTTCCAATTAAGCTCGATTTACCGTTTGGTGATAATCAAACTGAACAGTGGCGCACGGCGGTTTCAAAGGCTGATAAAGCATCGCGATTACTGGCGGGCTTTTCGGTGCATCCTTTGCAAAGCGATTGCATTGAGCAAATGCGCGAGCATGCAAAGCAGGGTTTCAAGCTAATGAAGTTGCACCCTACGGTTCAGAAATTTTACCCAGACGACCCGGCAATATTCAAGGTGTATGAAGAAGCTGCATCGCTCGGCGTTAGTATCTTTTTTCACGGTGGGCGTGCGGGCATAGAGCCGGAATCGAGTCACCGTTATGCCATGCCTCGCCATTATCAAAAGCCAATAGCCGATTTTCCAAGCGTGCAGTTTGTGCTTGGGCACGCCGGTGCGCGTGATGTTGATGCCATGCTGGAGTTAATGTTGGCGAATCAAAACGCATGGTTAGGTACGCATGGGCAAGGCATTTCTAAACTCGATACCATCATCCAACGTAGCTCTGATAATGGCGCGGCTGCACAGCGAATTGTGTTTGGCACCGATTGGCCGTTTTACCACCTCGGTGCGTCACTAGCGAAAGTACTTATCGTTACAGACCCCATCAGTCGACGAACTGTGCGCCAATCGCTGTTACGTGACAATGCTCAAGCTCTCATCAACCTTATTGAGGCTTGAGACTTATTGTAAGCAGCCTGATGTTTGTGCTTTCTATGATCTCTAAGCCTTGCTTGAGAATAGAGTGCTGGCTTTTAACTCGAGCGGTTGCTCTGTGGCACGATCAAAACGCTCGGCATAGTCAGCGTGTTCGGTGCCCATAACTCGGTCCCAAAAAGTGAAGTAAAACGCGTAATTGCCGTTACCTTTTTCGTGGTGTAAATCGTGATGTGTCACGGTCGTGAAGATACCTAATATAGGATGCTTTACCCAACCTCTAGGAAATAGCTCATAGCCGCAATGTGCCATGCCATTACGTATTATTTGAATCAGCATTGCGCTAACGAAAGCGATATCGTGCATCGGAACGATGGTAAAGAAGATCGGCACAAATAAGTAAACCAAAACCGCTTCAGGTGGCGCGAACGAATAGGCCGTAAAAGGCGTAGGGTTATGCGAGCGATGGTGAGTCATATGAAAGAAGCGGTAAAACTTCGGATGATGCATGAATCGATGCGTCCAATAAAAGTAGGTGTCTAGACCAAAGGTCCATAAAACGACAGAGAAAACCAAATATGCCCAGCCATATTCAGCAACGTCGGAGTAAATTTTAAACACGGGTCCGCCGAAGATAGCTTCAAGCGCGTAGTTGGTGACGCTGTAGGCAAATATGAACACCAAAATGCTCACGCCAGAATTACGCAACTCACGCAGCATCTGTTTGTTTCGTAACTTGTTCGGAAGCGGCTTACGAATCCGTCGACCCGCGAGAACACCACTTAGAATAACCCAAGTGAGTAAAAAGACTCCGCCAGCGCCAATTAAATACCGCATGCCCTCTACGCGCATTCCGACTGGAAGGTTATTGATAAAGCTTGTAAGCGCGCCGTTGATAAAACCGACAGTCTCTAAGATGAATTCCATAATTAGCCTCGGTTGCTTGTTTAAGCAAACAAATTAAGATTGTTGCTCTAGCGTAAGATTCAGCGCAGTTAAGGTCTGCTCAACTGTGAAAATGATCGCTCTATTTTAAAAATGAACGGCTATTTTCGCTTTTGCGGAGTTAATTAGGGTATTAAGAAGACAATCTGTTAAGCATTTGATTGCGGTAGTCACTCGGCGTCACGCCCTCGCTGCTCTTAAATGCTCGGTTAAACGGCGCTAGAGAAGAAAACCCCGCGTCCAAGGCTAGGGAGAGAACCGGTATTCGACTTTTCTCAGGATTGGCGAGATCATCTTTAATTGCGTTGATCCGGTAGTGGTTTAAGAACGCAGTATAGTTTCGATAGCCCATCGACTTATTAATCAAACTGCGCAATTGATGCGACGGAATTCCGACCCGCTCTGCTAGCTTCCCTATTGTGAGGCCATGTTCAGCGAAGCCTCTTTGGTCTTGCATGATCGATACTAATCGTTGATGTGCCGGTAAATCCTTTGGGTCTATAGCGTCCATTGAGTAGTGTTGTTTACCGTCAGATTTCAATCCATGTGACAATCTGTCTGGTTCGATTTTTGCGAGCCAAAGAACCGCCCACATTGCCAGTGGCAGGGTAAACAGGTAAATAGTGTACATCGACAAGACCTGTGGAATACCCAACTGACCTGCTAGCCGCTCGAGCAAAATAGAAACGACGATTAAAGTTACCAAAGCAGTCGCAAACCATTTACGAAACCGGCGCCGGCCTTCGACCAAATCTTCCTGGTGGCCAGCGATGGTGACGAAGCTTAAGTGCGCCATCATCAAAAGAACGATGCCTGACACAACAATTTCTAAGTTTGGCGACCACCAATTATTGAGACCAATGTAGTGTAAACGTCCCGGCATATGCGCGATTACGTAAAGTACTGCACCCGACCATTCGAGCCACCCCAGTTTAAATTCGTCATCGAACAAGGCAAGGCCAAACCACCAAGCAAATATAAAGCTAAGCATGTCTATCAGGCGCAGTGTTACAAATAATGGGCCTTTCACTGATAGTTCTGGAGCCCCAGTAGATAGAAATAAGCAAATCATTGAAATCAACAAGAAGGGCGCAAAGCGCAGTGCCGGCACATTGCGTCCATCTCGCAGAGACAGAAGCAACAGCACTAGCAACACCCCAACACTGCTGAATTTGATAAGAGCTTCGATTAGTAACATGCTTGAACGGCGTTAATTTACCTGCCTAGTTTAGGGGAATTGAACTTGCAAGATGCCTGATGCCAAACCGTGTTTGTCAGGCGAAGTTGTTAGTCTAGAGTTCATACAGCATAAACGGTAACACAAAAATCACCCGTAGGGGTGAGGCAAGTATGTGAGGGTTTACGTATCGTACGCTTTTGTAAATGACAGGACGTCGACATGAAAATATTCGCCAGTAAATTGCCAGAGTCAGTGCTTTGTACCCTACCTAATGGCGAGCAGGTTGAAGTAACCATGCTCAGCGTCGAAGGAGATGAAGTCTATGCTGAACCTGACATTAAACAGGCGGTTGAGATTGTTGTACTGCTCTACGGTATTCGCCTGTATTAGTTCGACTCATCACAACGTTTAGCTGCTTAGCAATGATGCTTACCTTTCAGCGATGTTTGAAGAGCTATACTATGCCTATAGAATTTTGTAAGTGTTAATCCATGATAGATATTCCTTTTTCCGAAGCCTGCGAGCGCAATAAAGCGATTATTCTCGAAACCATTAGACCGGTTCTCGAGCGCGTTGATACCGTTTTAGAAGTCGGCTCAGGCACTGCTCAACATGCAATCCATTTCGCAGGTCGCATACCTCAATTGTGTTGGCAAACCAGTGACCAGCAGAGCTATTTAAGCGGGATTAATTCGGCCTTAGATCATGCCTTTGCTAACAACGCAAAGTTACAAGAGTCCATCGTTCGGCCAATCGAGCTAAACGTAAACCAAGACTTATGGTTTGCAGACGCTCGAAAATTCGATGCGGTTTACACTGCTAATACGTTTCACATAATGACTCAGCGCGACGTTGAGCGGTTTTTCACTGGCCTCGAGCATGTGACTCATGGTGAAAGTTATTTGATGGTTTACGGCCCATTTAAGTATGCCGGAGAATTCACGAGCGAAAGTAATGGTGGTTTTGATCAAGTGTTACGCGAGCGCGGTGTTGGAAGTGGCATACGAGACTTCGAAACCATTGATGCGCTAGCTAAAAAGCAAGGTTTTAAGCTGCTCAAAGACACAGCTATGCCAGCAAATAACCAGTGTTTGGTATGGCAGCGTGGCGACGCATAGTGGCTGAATGCGAAATTAAATGAGAACTATTACTATTAATAAAGTCCTTTAAAAACAATGATTTAGTGAATTTTGTGTGGTGATGCTTATTGTTTTATTGCTATACTCCACGAGTAATTTTTAATTAAACAGATATAGAGTCACACTTTGGGGTCACTATGAAAGCAAGAGAAGGCGTTATCGAGGTTTTGAACACAGCACTGCGTGCTGAACTAACTGCAATCAACCAATACTTTCTGCACGCAAGAATGTATAAAAATTGGGGCTTAGAAAAACTAAACGAAAAAGAATACGAAGAGTCAATTGACGAGATGAAGCATGCCGATATGTTAATCGAGCGTATCTTGATGCTCGAAGGCTTGCCGAATTTGCAAGATCTCGGCAAGCTTTATATCGGCGAGAACGTATTGGAAATGCTTAAATGCGATCTACGTTTAGAAGAAGAAGCCATACCAATGTACTCAGCTGGCGTTGCTCATTGCGAAAAGGTCGGTGATTACGTGACGCGTGACCTGCTTTCAAAGATCTTAGAAAGCGAAGAAGAGCACTATGATTGGTTAGAAACTCAAATTGAATTATTTGGCAAAGTTGGCGAGCAAAACTATCTGCAATCAATGATGTAATGTTTGGGAGGCCGCTTTTTCGGCAAGTCCACATCAAAAAGCCCATGATCATTAAAATGACATGGGCTTTTTTGTGGCCGCTCGAAACTAGTTAGTACCAAAAAAGGTTGGTTCAATTCGTTAGTTATTTTGCTTCTTTGGTTTCGAAAATTACGCACCTTTGTATCTTGTTAGTGCTTATACGGCGTTTTAAAGGTCTCTAGACTATACTGCTATGCGTGCCTATTAATATATACGGGTAGCAATACACACCAGAACAATTATAAAAATCAAACGCAAGCTACCTATGAGCCTCAATCCCAGTAAACAAGAAGAACCAAACTCAACAGCACTTGATCTTGAAACACTACCGGTGCTCGTGGCTTGCGGCCAGAAAAGTGATCGCCCCGATTTAGGTGACAATTTTAGCCCAATTGAAATGATGGCTGAGGCAGCCTTATTAGCAAGCCAAGACAGCGGCATTCCAAATATTCTAAGTTCTCTTGATACGCTTGTTGCTACGGGTCTTACCGTTGATGCTGCTCAGGTGAATAGCCCGGCGAGCGGCCTGTATGAAAACGTGCCGAAGTCGGTTGCTCAGGCATTGTCGATTTCGCCAGAGCGTTTGGTTTATACACAGACTGGCGGCAACACACCTCAGCGGCTAGTCAATTATTTTGCTCAACAAATCAGCTTGGGCAAAGCCAAGTCGGTTTTGCTTACTGGAGGCGAGGCATTGAACACCATGTCTCGACGTTTCAACCATTGGAGTAAATTTCTTTTACCGAAGGGAAAGTGGAAGGACAGTCCAGGAGGGAGCTATGAATCGTTTGGAGATACCAAACCGGGGAACTCTGATTATGAAGGGCGCTATGGAATGAACCTGCCTGTGAACGTTTATCCTCTGTTCGAAAACGCCTTGAGAGTTCATTATCAACGCACTCATGCTGAGCAACGCGAGGCTATGGGTAGGCTGTTTAGTGGCTTGAGCAAAACTGCAGAGGATAATCCACACGCGTGGTTTCGGAGTCATGCGTCTGCCGAAGAGCTGATTCGCGACAGCGAGTCAAATCGTTTCATTGCGTACCCTTACACTAAGCGCTTGAGCTCTATGTTGAAAGTTAACCAGTCGGCCGCGGTCATTTTAATGTCAGCCGCGAAAGCAAATTCTCTCGGTATATCAGAGGACAAGTGGGTCTATTTGCATGGGTATGCAGATGCAAATGATATTTGGAATGTTAGCGAGCGAGATGACTTTCACTCGTCGCCGGCGATGAGGGTGATGGCTAAATCGGCATTGAGAATGGCCAACAAAAACATCGATGATATGTCGTTTTTCGATATCTACAGCTGTTTTCCATCGGCGGTGCAAATTGCTTGTGATGAGTTTGGGATTGCGCATGATGATTCTCGCGGTTTAAGCCTCACAGGCGGTTTACCGTACTTTGGCGGCCCTGGTAATAACTACAGTATGCATGGCATTGTCGAATTAATGCATCGCGCCCGAGAGAATCCCAATGAGTTTGGCTTATTGAATGCCAACGGTTGGTATTTAACAAAGCACTCAATGGGAATTTATAGCAAGCAAAGGCCAAGTGCAGGGCTTGCTGTTGAGTCAATGTTAAATGTGCCGCCACCTAAGGTTAGATTGGTTGAAGAGGCGACTGGCAAAGCGCAGCTTGAAACCTTTACCGTGCTGTACTCTAAAGATAATCAACCTCGTAAGAGCATTTTGGTCGCTGCTTTAGAGAATGGTCGTCGTTGTTTGGCAACAACGAGTCAATCAGCTGAGGTGTTAGAGTCGTTGATCAGTGCAGAAGAGTTTAGGATTGAAGGTGAAATAGTTAAGGTTAACGATAAGAACGTGTTTGAGTTCTAGACCTTAATTCGAGTTTTTAGCCTTTTAGTTTCTAGTCTTTTAAGAGCCTCGATCGATAAAATGAAAAGTATCCGTATAGATAAAATCAGCCTTACAGAAATTGATGTAATCGAACCGTTATGAAACGCGCTGAAAGAGCATCATCGCCAGCACATGAATGCTCGTGGAATCGAATTTTAAAAAGTACTCTGAACGAGTGTTTTTTTATTTACGGCCACTATAAAAACGAAACAGATAGAACCCTAACAAAAAGAAGGCTAAAATATTCGCTGGCTATTAAAGGACAAACTTGAGAGCCATACATGAAAGTAAAGTAAAGATCTCATTTCCAATCTTCCTCCTAATCACCGTATGAAAAATTTTCTCCTGTTTTATGTTTGCTTGATGCTGTTTCAGCAATCTTATGCTCAAACTACGCAACCAATATCCGGGTATTCATGCATTGCGTTTGGCTTTCATGCATCTGGCTTCGACCCTAATCCAGATACGGCTTGCGCTATTGCTTGTAGCAATGTTTGTCTGATGGATCGATGTTTTACGTGGATTGCGAGTAGCCCAGATCGTATTGACTTCTTGGGTAGGCCACTGCAGGAAGGATGTTTCGATAGTCAAGATCGTTTTCGCGCTCCGACCTCACCTGTGCCAACGCAAAGATGTCTAACACCAGAAGGTTATACTTTTCCAGATTATGTTAGTGGTGAAGCTCGTTGCCCTGCCCCTGAAGACGAAGCAAAAGAAGATCAAGGCTGTGCTGGCGAGAACGGAGAAGGTAACCCCTGTAATGTCTCTACTGGCAACAAATACCAATCCGAAACTGATTTCAGTAACGCAGGCCTCTCATTTACGCGATCTTACAATAGCCAAAACCTAGCTAATTTAGGCTTAGGCGCTGGTTGGCGTCATAACTTTCAACGTAAGTTAAGTATTGATGGAAATGGGTTAACGCATATTTCAGGCAATGGACGAGGCGAGCCTTGGACTAAAATTGCCGGTGTATGGCAAGGCGAGCCAGATAGTGATATCGCCATTGTTGAAACATCTTCTGGCTTTGAGCTAACAAAGGCGAACGATGTTGTTGAAACGTATAATAGTTTTGGTCAGTTATTGACGATCACAGACACGAACGGTCAGGTGACAAGCTATACCTATAATGCAAACAATCAGTTGGAGACCGTAAGCAACCAATATGGCTCTTCGCTTAGCCTGTTCTATAAGGAATTCAATTTAAGTCACGTGATCGACGCTCTGGGCAGTGAGTATCGTTTTGAGTATTACCCTAATGGCAATTTAGAGTCGGTAATCTACCCAGACACTACTGCCACTGACGACAGCGATAATCCGAGACGGACCTATCATTACGAAGATACTAATTATCCAAGCCATTTAACCGGCATCACCGATGAAAATGGTGATCGCTACGCGACATGGGCTTACGATGCGGATGGAAAAGCTATTTCCACCGAGCACGCTCAAACAACTAACACCGTAGGCCAAGAGAAATTTGAGCTCGACTACCAAGGATCGAATTAAGATGATGACAATTAGTACAAAAGCTTTCACAGTTACCAAGTTTGATTATGTCGCTACTTATTGTTTACTTTTTGTGTTAGCTATTCTGGCTTTTATTCACACCGGCGAGGTAAATGCACGAACTGTCTCTGGACAAAGTTGGGGGCCGAATTGTGCCGACTCTTCTTGTGCAGTTTCGGAATTTTGCGCAATTGCGGAAGCCGGCCTTGAAAGCTCTTCATCTCAAATAAGAAACTTTGTTTGTCCAAGCAATAATGCAGTACCTGAAGTAGATAGAACCATAGACTATCCTACAGCGGAACCTTTTACGCTATATAAAACTCCGGTTCACTACGAATTTGAAGAGCTTGTTGCACCAGATACCTGGCGAACGTTTACTATGTCTATATTTTATGTATATGGGAGTGAAATAATTCAGTGTGATTGCCATGAAAATTTTCTACTTTTTAGCGGTGGGGAATTCTGCTTAGATCAAGAGCAGGGGCGATATCTAGACACTGTTAATGGGGTGACTCTGATTTACGATTATTTAGCCAACAATCATGGTGAAAGGTGTCCTGCAATTGATACAGTTGATGCGAATAAGGATGATGGACATGGCTGTGTTGGTAATCCTTGTAACCCAGCTACGGGCAATAAATATCAAAGTGAACCTGATATTATAAACGGACTAGATTTTGTGCGCTCGTATAACAGCCGAAATTTATTTGATCGTGGCATCGGAAAAGGATGGCGACACAGTTTTCAAAAGCGTTTAGCAGTCTCAAGCAATAACTTTATTAAAGTTGTCTCAGAGAAAGGCAAGGGTGAGAGCTGGTACCGCTCAGCGAGTGGTTGGCGAGGAGACTTGGAGACTAAATTATTGTTGGTTGATACAGCTGACGGTTTTATGGTTACGCGTGAAAACGGCGATGTGGAGAACTACCATTCATTTGGCCGTCTGCTTTCTGAAGTCGATGCCCAAGGTAAAACGACCTCGTATCAATATGATGATAAAGACCGTTTAATCAGCGTAAGCGATAACTATGGACAATCGTTGACGTTTGGTTATGACGATGATGATCATATCGTCTCCGTTACTAACGCTCTAGGAGATCAATATATTTACAAATATGACGGTGCTGATAACTTAGCCGCTGTTATTTACCCCGACCTCACACCTGATGATAACGCCGACAACCCTCGCCGCATTTATCACTACGAAAACACACAATATCCGAGTCACCTAACTGGCATCACCGATGAAAATGGTGATCGCTACGCAACATGGGCTTATGATGCAGATGGAAAAGCTATTTCCACCGAGCACGCTCAAACAACTAACACCGTAGGCCAAGAGAAATTTGAGCTCGACTATCAAGGATCGAATTAAGATGACGAAAAATACAATGACCAGAAACACTACTATGATTAAAACTATTTTAGTTACGTCGGTACTAACGTTTTCCTTGGTAAATAACGCGTTTGCAGCTAGCACAATGGTGACCGATGCGGCCGGCACGCAAGAGCTCTGGACGTTTCAGCAGATACAAGGGGCCGAACGACTCACCAGTAAAATTAATCAAGTTGATGGTAAAGGTGTTACTCAAACTTGGGACGGCAACGGAAACATGTTGACCCGTACTGATTCCGAGGGCCGAGTAACAAGCTACACTTATAACTCCTTTAACCAGCGCTTGTCTATGACTGAGGCGTATGGCACCTCTGAAGCTCGAACAACTGCCTACGAGTATGTGAGCTCAGATATTGATCTAGTTACTAAGACAACATCACCGAGTATTTACAATAGTGGCTCGAAGAGCGTGACTAATGTTTATGACGCCAACCTAAATATCAAAAGCGTTACGATTAACGGTTTTGATGCTCAAGGTGTCGCGGTGAGCCGAGCCACCTCCTTTGAACACGACTCGTTTGGGAAAGTGATTGAGATTGATGGTCCGCGAACTGATGTCGCTGACGTTACAACGCTCGCATATTATGATTGCAATACTGGTGGGCAATGTGGTCAATTACAGAGTGTTACCAATGCGCTAGGTCATGTTTCTAACTATGATGCTTACGATGCGAATGGGCGACTACTACAAAGCACAGACCCTAATGGTGTGGTAACTAATTATGTGTATCACCCTCGGGGCTGGCTGCTAAGCACTACTCAGGTATCGCAGACAGGCGACACTCGAGTGACCACTTACGGTTACGATAAGGTTGGTCAATTGACTAAGGTCGTATTGCCTGATGGTACAGAGCAACACTACGTTTACGACGCGGCGCATGATTTGCGCGAGGTCTCCGATAACCTGGGCAATAAAGTTGAATACACTTACGACGCCAAAGGTAATCGCACGCATGAATTAGTGAAAGACCCAGATGGCACGTTAGTTCGCAATACCGTTACGACCTACGACATTCGTAACTATATCGAGTCCATCAATTCAGGTGGCTCTGTTACCCAAATGCTCAATGATGCTGTAGGCAACTTAAGCACACAAACGGATCCTAATTTAAACCCGAGCACTGATCATCAGTTTGATGTCTTAGACCGCTTAACCCGTAGCGTTGACGCGCTAACGAATCATTCTGATTACGAGTATGACGTAGCCGATCAGTTATCGAAAGTGACTGCGCCCAATGGCGCTGTCACGACCTACGAGTATGATGATCTGGGCAATCAAACAAAAGAGATCAGTTCTGATCGAGGCACAACAACCTACATGCACGATGCAGCTGGTAACGTTATCAGTATGACGGATGCTCGTAGTGTGACACTAAGCTATGAATACGACGCCTTAAACCGCTTGCGAAAAGTCACTACACCGGCACCAAGGCTTCAAACGATTTATAACTATGATTTTGTAAATCATTGCGTAAACAGTGTTGGCCGACTTTGTCGTGTTTTAGACTCTTCAGGCGCAAAGTTTTATGATTATGATGCGTGGGGTAATGTGGTACGTGTTAGACGAAATGAACGTGACTTTAACGGAAACTTCCTCGACACATTCATCACCGAATACGCCTACGATGCTGGTAACCGTTTAACAAGTATTCGCTACCCCAGTGGGCGTACTGTCGGCAGTAAACGAGATAGTATTGGGCGATTGACTCTCCTAGCGACAGTAGACCTCGATGGCAATGTTCGTGACCTTATCAACAGCCGCCATTATCGCGCTGATGGTCTATGGACAAACCAAAGCTTCGCTAATGGTCTAATACAAACCAAACAATATGACACTCAAGGTCGCTTGATAAGTCACGTTGCAGGCAGCTACAGTCGTGATTACATCTATGACGCCAATGGGAACATCGTCAGCGCCGATGCTGCCGATAATAGTCAAGAACGAGATTATCAATACGACGTTCTCGATCGCTTAACCAGCGAGAGCGACAGCGTACGAAGTTTGATTCGAGATTATCAATACGACGCGAATGGCAACCGAGAGCAATTGAGTCAGTCAAGTGTAGTGACGCCATTAACGTACGAGGCGAATACCAACCGACTTGCGAGCATTAATGGCGCGAGCGTTGTTTTGGATGCATCTGGGCGAACATTGTCAGACGCCTCAGGTAGAAGCTTTACCTACAATGACTTAGGTAGATTGGAGCAAGTGCACCTTAACGGCCAATTAGTGGGGCAGTACGTATACAATTATCAACAGCAGCGCGCTCAAAAAGAAGTAGCGGGGGACTTAACGGTATATCACTATGATCTCGCGGGTAATTTAATTGCCGAAAGTGATCGCCAAGGAAACACACTGATTGAGTATGTTTACGCCGATGGCGAGCGTGTGGCCGCTATTGTGCCTGGCGATGCCACCCCTGAAGGTATTTCAAATCTAGCGTTAGGCAAAGTCGCCACTCAAGTTGATACCATTAACGGTGCCGTGGCTTCACGGGCGATCGACGGCAATACAGATGGTTTCTATGCGAATGGATCGTTGAGCATTACCTCCAGTCGAGCTCAGCCATGGTGGCAAGTGGATTTAACGCAAGATTCCGCTATTGACTCGATCATCATTCATAACCGTGAAGACGCAGGCACAGATCGACTGGCTGATTTTAACGTGTTCATCTCTGATACGCCCTTTGGTCAGCAAACTGAAAGTCAATTGATTGCGAACGCTAATGTTACTCGCTTTTACCACAGTGGCACTTTAGCGAGTAGTTCGTTGACCATCGACACAAGCGGCACTACCGGGCGGTATGTGCGTCTACAGCTCTCTGGTACCAATTATCTGAACTTTGCCGAGATGCAAATTATGGGCAGCGCTACCGGCAACACTCCAAACTTAATTAATGTTGCCAAAGATAGATACACTGAGCAGGTGTCAGTTTATGCTGGCGGCAGTGCTAATAGAGGAGTCGATGGGAGTGCTGACCCTGAATTCGCCGGCGCCTCTGTTTTGCTGACAGCAGTTGAGAGCCAGCCTTGGTGGCAAGTTGACCTGGCTAAAGCGAGAGATATTGACACTGTGCGTGTTTATCAACGTATGGAGTCGAACGCTCCATATTCTCAAAGCCTAGCAGACTTTTACGTCATGCTGTCTCCTACACCGTTTGGAAGCAGAACCTTAGCGCAACTCCTTGCGGATCCAACAGTAGAGCATCAATACCATGCGGGTAACTTTATGGGAGCCTCGCTGGATTTTGACATGCAAAGTGCCTCA
The DNA here is from genome assembly GCA_947499305.1 of uncultured Arenicella sp. Taxonomy (GTDB): domain Bacteria; phylum Pseudomonadota; class Gammaproteobacteria; order Arenicellales; family Arenicellaceae; genus Arenicella. The sequence continues at coordinate 89,697 of CANMNN010000006.1, forward strand.
GGGCGCTACGTACGAATCCAATTGAGTGGCACAGGTCGATTAGAGCTGGCGGAAGTTGAAGTGTTACAGCAATCAAGTTTAGTCGAGCAAACCGCGGCGGAAAGTGGTGTTCATTATTACGTCAATGACCATCTTATGACACCAAAGCAGGCGGTTAATCAGAGCAACGAAGTGACTTGGAGCGCCGAATATACAGCGTTCGGCTATACTGATATTTCGGTGGAACGATTTGTGAATAACCACCGCTATCCGGGGCAGTATTATGATAGCGAAACCGGTTTGTATTATAACTGGAATCGGTACTATGATCCGGGGACAGGGCGGTATGTCACAAGCGATCCGATTGGGCTTGGTGGCGGACTGAATACGTTTGGGTATGTTTATCAAAATCCATTGAAATACAAAGATCCAACTGGTGAAGCCGTCTTTCTTCTTGCTATTCCTTTCATTACTGGGACTGGCGCAACTGTCGGAGGTGGTACAGCGGCTGCTTATGGTGCTGCCGCTGTAGGCGGATTCGGATTAGGCTATTTCTATGGAGACGATATTAAAAATGCGATTTCTCCAATGTCGTCTGGAATTCCTATCGATGATGGGATAGATGAAGGAAATGGCGGCTTTGTAGATCACCCTGATGCCATTAGAGAATATAATGAGTATAAAGACGCTCTTGATCTACCTATGCCCCCAGGCCTAGATCCATGCGAAGAGTTGCGTTGGAGATTGAATAAGGAAATAGAGGCGCTTAATGCTCGTGCAGAATGGGATCAACGATGGAATCCGTATCGACATGCTAAGACTGCATGGCAATCGCGACGAGCGATTAAGAATATTAGAAAAAAAATGAAAGATGCTGGGTGTAATGAGATATGCGAATAAAATTGACAGAAGATGAACTAGCTGAACTTCAAAATGCATTTTCACATGAAACTAATTATGAATCTGAAGACCCTAATGAGCCTATCAATGTATGGACTCATAAGAGTCCTGACACAGATAATTGCTTACATTTAGCTGCAAGACGAGGACATTTAAATATAGTCAAGCTTCTTGTAAAAGGAGGTTTTGATGTTAACAGTGTTGGAGACATGAGTTGTACTGCTTTACATTATGCTAAATCAAAAGGCCACCATGAAATTATTCAATTTCTTATTGATAGCGGCGCGCAACAAAATTTAAGAGATGAATTTGGTCGTTTATCCTGAAACATTTTATGAACACGGGCCAGAGTTAAATTAAGATGCTTACTACTAAGAATTCTATCGATTATCTTCTATTAGAACTCGGCACCTTTGCACTTCGGTGTTGATTTAACCGCATAGCGTAAATCTCGGGGGCTTGCCCCCGAGCTGGATAGCGTACAATGGCCGAAGGTCATTGTTCAGGTATCCAACTTATGGATTTGCAGAGGAATACACATCATGTTTATCGATTGATGTACCACTTCGTCTGGATTCCCAAGTACAGGCATAAAGTATTTGAGGAGCCTTACCGAAGTGAACTAAAGGCGATTATTAATAAGATAGGCTACGACTATGACATTGACATAGTTGAATTAGAAGTTCCGACGGATCATATACATATGGTGGTTCGATCGGAGCCAAAAGTATCACCATCAGATGTTATGCAGATAATAAAAAGTATCTCGGCGAGGCAGTTTTTCAAATTGCGACCGGAGATAAAGAAGAAGTATTTTTGGGGAGGAAAACTCTGGACCCAAAGTTACTTCGTTGAAAGTATAGGCAATGCTAATGAGGAAGTTATTCGTGCTTATGTCCAAGATCAGCTCACGGCAATGAATGAGCGAGAAGACGAAGCTCGGCAGCAGGGTCTTTTCTAAACTCGGTCCCTTGGGGCCGAGTAGTTAATATTTTATGTGTTATAGACATGCTTATATTAACCAGACGTATTAACGAAGTCCTACGAGTCGGTGAAAACGTCAAAGTGACCGTGCTTGGCGTTAAAGGTAATCAGGTGCGTATTGGGATAGATGCCCCCAGAGATACGCCGGTGCATCGAGAAGAAATTTATCAGAAGATTCAGCGTGAACAGACCCAAAACGATGAGCCTGATTCTTTAAGAGGTTGGATTAGCGAAGCGTCAGAAGAAAATGCTGACTGAGGGCTTCGCTTGCTCGATCATAGCGCTTTCGAGTGTCTATAAAACCCCTCTCAAAAAGAGGGTGTTTTCTGACGGTAAATTGCGGGTTTCAGGGTGTTTGCTATACTGTCCATAAAACAGTTGTTTTATGGACAGTGATAAAAACAAAACAGTCGCTATTTACGCACGAGTAAGTACGAATAAAAGTAAAAACGATAAGAAACGACAAGAAGTCGAAAATCAACTATTAGAGCTTAGGGAATTTTGCGAGCGCAAAGGTTGGACGGTTTACAAAGAATATATTGACCATGAGTCCGGAAAGAAATCTAACCGGCAAGGTTTAGATCATCTGCATCAAGACGCAAGCAAAAAGAAATTTGATTTAGTTCTATTTTGGGCGCTCGATAGGTTTAGCAGGGAAGGGGTTCTCGAAACACTTCAACGGCTTCAATTACTCAGTATGTAGTGGTCAAGTAAATTAGCCGAACAAGATGATAAGATATATAACCTTGAAAACAAGCTAAATGAATGTGTAGACAATAAATAATTGTATTGATTAAATGTCCGTTGATAAAACGAGCACCTCTGACGAGCAATCGCTTTTGGGTCAACTTGAATCGCTATACGTCGGTCGCGACTATCGAAAGCTCGGTTTAGGTGTGAGCTTGGCGAGTAAGGGCATCGCCTGGCTAAAAAATAATAGTGTATCGTCAATTCAGCTGTCTGTTGGTCAGGGTAATGAACAAGCTATTTCTTTTTATCAAAAACTTGGCTTTCGCGAGCGAGCTACCACGATGCAGCTCTTCTAATTCCGTAATTAATCTAGCCCCTTAACTGATCTAGTCCAAAAACATACTTTAATATCGCTAGTCAGCCTCGATGGTTATGCTTATGTTCAGTACGTTCTGATTCGGCGGGGCTACTAACATTACGCCACTGCTATGTCTTGAAATAATGCTGTGGCCGTCATGTACATATTTCACAACAAGTTTGTCTTTGCTGGCTTGGGTCACTGCTCCGGCAAAGTCGTTGAGGTGCGGCGCCGTTTTGTTCGTGTAGTACGACTCCACTAATTGATACATCTCATTTTGCATTTGTAAGAAGGCATCTCGCGATTCCTCTGGCAAATTGCTTAATGAATCTAGCTCTGGATATAAATCAAAAATGTCTTTGTTGGGTTTCGGGTAGACTTTAAATTCGTCCTCAAATGACATGTCCTTAAATTCTAGTTCGCTGACATCCTTATCGACGTCTGATTTCAGTTCGCCGCTCAAAAGCGCTGTTCGCGATTTGCCGTCTCCGGCCAATTCCAGCTCAAATTCATAGCCTTTTCCGAATCGAGAAATTTCAAAGTGATCAATGTCAATGAAGTTCACGCTGCCGGAGCCACTCGAGTAGTCCCTGAGCCAATCAGGCCCTGTGCTATTTGGAGTGTGAGATAAAAATTCACTTTCATAGCTAAATGTACCACTGCTTTTTGAGCTTTCGTTTATTAGGCTGAAACTGGCGTTGCCAAACCGTTCTTCGAGTTCTTCTGGGCTCATGCTCGCATTGATCTCAATCATCTCGGTTAAATCATTGCCTAGCTCAACCTTCTGCTCAAATTGAGCCGTTAAGCTATGCTTCCAGTCAGCCTTAACAAAGCCGCCGTTTGCTTTAGTCTCTTCGTTTGAACCCGAGTGTTGAAATTCGACAACCAGAGTTAAGCGTCCAGTGCGCCAATCATCTCCAATCTCGTTATATTGGGTATTAGTATCGTCGTTGAAGTCAGCGTATTGCTCTTGCTCATACTCATCGTCAGAACTTCCACAGCCTGATAAAGATATTGCGAATAACACAAGCAGAGTGAGCAGTGATGCCGGTTGAGTACTAGTGAGGATTTTTTTCATTATTAATCGTCCTGATAGGTATGTAGGGTAGGGTAGGCTAGAAAGAGGGCTTAGTTAACTAACTGTGCTTTCCTAATCAGTCGAAACCAAGCATCACTCAATTGCCATGATCTTATTTTATCGAACGCTTGTTTGACTCGCAAGCGAGCGCCCAATTGTATTAACTACCCGCGCAGTGCGGTTGACCGTATACTAGTGAAAAACCATACTTACTGAGCATGACCGCGATACACCAATATATTTCTGCGATAGGCAGCTTCCAAGGATTGTTGCTGTTTTTTCTATTGGTCTGTGATCGAAACACAACGGCCGCCAGCAAGGTGCTTGGTATATATTGTTTGTCGATGGGGTTGGCTTTTTTCTTACCGTTCATTACCTTTGGCATTGCATCTGATGTGTTTAATCCATTGGCAGCGTGGCTATTCTTTTTACCTGTAATGTATGGCGTATTGCTTTACTTGTATTGCAGTAAGGTCGTCCTCAATGCTCAGTTCAGCACCACCGATTTGTTTCATATGCTGCCATTGCTCGCTTGCTTGGCATTAAATTACGACGTGCTTCTTTATGACCATGAAGCCTTTAGGCTTTGGATTGTTGGCTCAGCGGCGCCGACAAAAAGGCTTTGGCTAAGTGAATACTTATTGTTCGTCGTGGCAATCGCATACCTAATTGCTACAGCATTTTTGATACGGCGATACCATCAGCAAGCATCTGACAATCTTTCGAACTTTAACCCTAAGATATTTTTATGGTTAAGCATATTGGTGTCGTCATTCCTGATTATTTTTGTCGTTAAAGGTGTTATGGCGTTTACCAATTTCGCGACCATGGGCATGCAGGTCTTATCCGACGCCCTTATTGTGTTCATTATTTTGCTTATCGCCCTTACGCAATGGAAAAAACCGACATTTTTCATGATCGAAAGCCTTGCTGGAAACCGACAGTCGCGTATCGAGAACGCGTCAAAGAGAAATGAAAAAAGTACAGGCGCAATTGAGGATGACACTCGTGCGGTGATGTTTGATGAGCTAAAAGAGCATCTTGAACAACAGAAAAGTTATCGAGATAGTGAACTTAGTTTGGCGAAACTCGCTGATTCGATCGGCTTATCTTCACACCATTTGTCCGAAGTGCTGAACCAACATGCAGGACAAAACTTTAATCGTTTTATCAATACCTACCGAGTGAAAGAGGTCTGCGACAAGCTGAACTCAGACAGCTCGCTTAAAGTTCTCGACCTTGCAATGGAAGCTGGTTTTTCCTCAAAAAGTACCTTTAATACCACCTTTAAAAAAATTAAGGGTGTGACGCCCACGCAATACCGGCAAAAGGTGCACTAGCGATTTGTTGCCTTAATTGGTGACATTCGCGTCGTTCTCGAAGTTCAGAATTATAAAATGGAACGTTCAGTTCTATAATCTAGCGCGCCGATCGCTAGGCCGTTTGCTGTAATGGCGACACTTAAAACTAATATCAAAGGTGTCTTCATCATGCTATTTAAATCGAACACTCTCGTATTGTGCATGGCTGCTTCAATTCTATTAGCACTTGTTGCTAACCCTATAAGCGCCGAGGAAAACAGGCTAAAGCGCAACGAGGAATATTCAAAAAGTATCTACCCTGAATTGGTTGAGCTTAGGCGCGACTTGTTTGCACATCCGGAAGCGTCCGGCGCAGAGAAACGCACATCCTCCATTGTCGCAAACTATCTAAACGAGCTCGGTCTAGAGGTCAAAACTAATATCGGTGGCTACGGTGTAGTCGGTATCTTAAAAGGTAAGAAGAAGGGCAAACGAATTATATGGCGGGCTGACATGGACGCCGCGACCTTCGAATTTGGCAAGCACGATAATCACGAGCTCGCTCATGTTTGTGGGCACGATGTAAACACGACGATTGGACTAGGCATTGCCAAAACACTCTCCAGAGACGTCGATACACTGGCGGGAACCGTTTACTTTTTATTCCAACCCGCCGAAGAAAGTCAGAAGGGCGCTAGGGCAATGATCGAGGATGGTCTATTTGATATGGTTCAAGCTGATGAGATATACGCTTCTCATCTAGCACCCTTACCGACTGGAGCGATAACCTCGCTTGCGGGCAACCTGTTTTCACATTCGCGTTATATTCAGCTTGAGTTTGCCGGAACGAATGATGCTCAGCCGCTAGCCGAACAGATCAATACAATGATGTCATCGTTAACGAGAGTGACATCGCCTGAAAAATTTGTAAACTTGCTAAATACGTCTGACGCCGATATAGGCTTAGGCAACCCTAAAACAATCTATCAGGATTATGTTTTATTCGGTGGCCGCCCTAATGTGCGATCGAGCGACAATAAGCTTATTTTGTCGGCAGAGCTTTTTACCGACAAACACGCTGACATTGATGCGGTTGTAGCCAAGCTTGAAAATCAAATTCGGGCCAGCAAATTTAATCATCGGTTCGATTCGATAACAGTGCTTCATGAGCGAGAAGGCGTTAGCAATGACGCCCAATTGCTTGAGTACGCGACACAAATGTTAAAGACCGGTTTTGGAGACGATGCATTTATCGAGACCTATGGTCGAATTCCATTTGCCAGCGAAGACTTCGGTCATTTTCAAAAAACCGTGCCGGGGGTGTATTTCTTTATCGGTACAGCAAACGCCGAAACAGGCAATGTTGCGTTCCCGCATATGCCGAACTTTGAAGTTGATGAGATGGTGATTCATTATGGGGTAAGTCGTTTCTCAAGCTTTATTGAGCATAGATTAATACAATAGTCTTTAGGGCTTGAGCGAGACACTATTGACGCAAAATATTTATGGCGCGCTATAAGAGCGCGCCATATAAGGAGATCTCTCAAGTTTTTCGGTAAGCGTTTTCGCCGAGAATTAATCGTCTAAGTGTATTACTCTATGCATGCCTCAAACGATATTGCTTATGACCATGCTAAGAGAGATTGCCGAAATTGTCCTATCGGCAACCGGCGCCCTGAAAATAGAAAGCTCGACCGTGATTCAATCCTTATGGAGTGGGTACGGAGAAATCGTTCGTCTAGAGTTAAGTGGGGGTATTCATTCTTCTGTGATACTCAAACATATCAAGTTACCAGATATTGGCGACCATCCTCGCGGCTGGAATACAAGCCTGTCTCATCAAAGAAAGATACGTTCGTATCAAGTTGAGGCACATTGGTATCAACATTATGCTGCGCTCTGTGGAGACGATTGTATCGTGCCAGTTTGCCTCTCTGTCAATGCTGCGGCAAGTGAAACGGTTTTAGTCTTAACCGACCTTGATGCAAAGGGTTTCGATATCAGAAAAAGTAATGTTGAAATCGGCGACGTCTATGCGTGCTTGGATTGGTTAGCGAGTTTCCATGCAAGCTTCTTAAATTCTGACCTGCCGGGTTTGTGGGAGTGTGGCAGCTATTGGCACCTTGATACCCGCCCCGATGAATTGGAGGCTCTAGACGATGTTGCGTTGCGAGAAGCAGCGCCTCTGATTGATCAGAAATTGAAGCAAGCGCGTTATCAAACCTTAGTGCACGGTGATGCTAAGTTGGCTAATTTTTGTTTTCACCAAAGCTGTTCGACTGACACTGTCTCACCGAAGGTTGCCGCAGTTGATTTTCAATATATTGGTCGCGGTTGTGGTATGAAAGACGTAGCCTACTTTATCGGAAGTTGCCTATATGAAGATGAATGCGAGGCGATGGAAGCTGAACTCTTAGATCACTATTTTTCTGTCCTCACAGAGCGAGTAGAGCAAAAAGGGCTTACGCTAGATGTGGCCGATTTAGAAAGCGAATGGCGAGCGCTTTACCCTGTTGCTTGGGCAGATTTCCACCGCTTTATAAAAGGCTGGAGCCCAGGTCATTGGAAGATCAATAGCTATAGTGAAAGGCTCACAGCTGACGTGATTAAGAATTTATAAGTATGAGTTTAGTAAGCTTATGAACAAGCAATTCTCAAAGGAGCAATTAGGCGCTTTATGTCGTTTAGCAATTCAAGCTGCACAGGAAGCAGGCGAGTGGATTGAGAAATTTGATCGCCAAAACTTGAAAACGGTTTATAAAAACGCTGGGAGCAGCGAGGCGTCGCAATTAGTTACTGAGGTAGACATTGCGAGTGAATCGATAATCCGCAATATTCTCCAATCGTGCTCTGAGTCTCTAGATATTGCGTTTGTCGGTGAGGAGTCATCATTCGATACCGTTGACGCGCTCGAGCGCTTCACAAAGCCTTATTATTGGTGCGTTGACCCGCTTGATGGAACCCTACCATTTAGCCAAGGTCGCTCGGGTTACGCGGTGTCTATTGCATTAGTTGAGCAAACAGGTAAGCCAGTTATTGGGGTCGTGTATGACCCTGAGCGACGGGCCGTCTGGCATGCCATAGACGAGCAAGGTTGCTATCGAAATGGAATTGCTTATCGCTCTGGCAAACACAGCTCTAAGGGTTTACAGGTTTACGCGGATGCCAGCTTCAAAACTCACGCGAACTATAAATTAGCATTTGAGGCTTTGAATAGATGCGCAGAAGCTTTGGGCTTTGATAGTTTGAATTTTATTTATGGCAGTGGTGCCGTGATTAATGCCTGCAATGTTATTGATTCAAACAATGCCTGTTACTTAAAACTGCCGACTTTAGAACAGGGAGGAGGGAGCATTTGGGATTTCGCAGCGACGGCATGCATTGCTAAGGAGTCGGGAGCTTGGGTCAGTAATAGTGCTGGTCAAACTCTTGAGCTAAATCGCCGAGAATCTACATTTATGAATCATCAAGGAATTCTATTTTCGTCGAGCGATCAAATAGCGCAGTGTTTAATTGAAACGCTAAGTCGTTCAATGGGTTGTTCTGATAATTGATCGGGCTTTTCTGATTCGTCATGATTTCAATATGCTGTTAGGATAACGGCACTCGGCCGCCTCGCGAGACCAATTAATTTTCTTCGTATGAATGGAAGTTATTCGGTTTCGCGCTAAATAGTCTTTATTGACTTGGCCACGAAAGTACAAAAATACTAAGTAAATTAGACCCAATCCCTATAAGGAGCACACTGATGTTTTATATAAAGCCAAAGGCGCTGTTTAGCTGCGCATTTGTATCCCTGCTTGCTTTACAAGCTGGCCCAATAGTTGCCAAAGAAGGCATGTTTACCCCAGACCAATTACCAGAGATCACAAAAGATTTACGTAAAACCGGTTTAAAGATTAAGCCTAGTCAACTCAGTAATCTTACCGAGTTTCCGATGGGGGCGATTATTTCCCTAGGCGGCTGTTCCGCATCGTTTGTATCTGATCAAGGCTTAGTTGCAACCAATCATCATTGTTCACGCGGGTCGGTACAATTCAATTCAACTGAAGAAAACAACTATTTGGAAGACGGCTTTTTAGCTAAGTCATTGGAAGACGAGTTGCCTGCCGCTCCAGGTTCGAGGGTGTACGTTACCAAGCAGGTGACCGATGTTACATCGGCTGTTCTGGACGGCGTGAAAGAAGGCATGTCTGGAGAAGAGCGTTTTAAAGTGATCGAACAGAATCGCAAGGCGCTTCTTGCCAGCTGTGAAAGTGACGCTGGCCATCGCTGCCAAGTATCGTCGTTTTTTGGTGGTGCCCAGTACAAGCTGAATAAGCGTTTAGAAATCAAAGACGTTCGCATTGTTTACTCACCTGCTGATTCAGTTGGGCGCTATGGTGGCGATGCAGATAATTGGCTGTGGCCACGTCACACTGGCGATTTTGCTTTCTATCGCGCCTATGTGTCTCCCAACGGTGAACCAGCTGAATTTTCAAAGGATAACGTTCCCTACAAGCCAGAACATTCTCTTAAGGTATCAGCCAAGGGTATACAGGAAGGTGATTTCGTTATGGTTGCGGGTTACCCGGGTTCTACCTCTCGTTACGCACGTTTAACCGAAGTGAAAAACGTATTCGACTGGACTTACCCAACCTGGATTACCTTACTCGAAAACTGGATATCTACCATCGAACAAACCGCACCAGAAGGCAGTGACGCGCGCATTAAGTACGAAGCGCGTTTGGCCGGTTTAAACAATTTTTATAAAAACCTTGGTGGGCAGGTGAAAGGAGCTAAACGCGTAGGTCTTGTTGATCGCCGCGCTCAGCGTGAGAATGCTTTAAACGAATGGGTCGCGAATAATGACGATGGGCAAGGTTTTGCCGAAGCAATTACAGCGTTAGATGCGCTTTCTGAAGAAAGTGCTCAAGTTAGTCGTCAGCAATATTGGTACCGAAATGTTACTCGACCAAGTTTACTAGGTGCGGCAAAACGTTTGTATCGCCTTTCAAAAGAAAGTGAGAAGCCTGATCCTGAACGTGAATCGGGCTATCAGGAGCGCGACCTCACATTCTTTAGCGAAGGCATGAAGTCAATTGATCGACGCTTTGACCCAGCCGTGGATAAAGCCGAGTGGTTAATGTTTATTGAAGGCTATCTAGCTCAGCCAAAATCTCAGAGAGTTGCCGCGTTTGATCAAATGCTTGGCTTGACAGATGAAGTGGATATGGCTGAACTGTCTAAGCGTTTGGATACTTTTTATTCTGACACCACATTAAACAGCGTTGATACTCGCTTAGCGCTGATGAGCGCCTCGGCAACTGAGCTCGAAAATAGTTCTGACCCATTTATTGAGTTGGCAGTCGCTCTTTATGATGTAGACATTGCTCAAGAAAATGCCAGCAAAGATCGAAGAGGCCGCTATGCAGTACTCGAGCCACAATATATGCGCGCGATTATCAACTGGCAAAAGGCTCAAGGCTTCACCGCCTACCCTGATGCAAACTCTAATTTACGAGTAAGCTACGGCAATGTAATGGGCGGCTCGCCGAAAGATGGTTTGAATTACACCGCGTTTACAACACTTGAAGGCATCACCGAGAAGGATACTGGTGTGGCACCATTTAATGCTCCAAAGGCACAGCTCAAGCTGATTGACGAAGCAGATTACGGAAGCTATGAATTGAAATCGATCAACTCGGTCCCCGTGAATTTTATGTCTGACCTCGATATCACTGGTGGGAATTCAGGTTCTGCAACGTTGAATGGAAAAGGTGAGCTCGTTGGTTTAGTGTTTGATGGCACAATCGAAAGCGTGAATTCAGATTGGGACTTCGACATCGCCAAAACCCGCGCAATTCACGTAGACAGCCGCTATATGCTTTGGGTTATGGAAAAGCTAGATAACGCACAATTTCTAATCGACGAAATGGATATTGTTAAATAGTAACTAGCCGCACATCTAGGAGTTTAATCGGAATAATCAACGCTACACATTCGATAAAGCCCGATGATGACGTTACGACATTCAAAAGCACCACTTAGACATTCGATAAAGACTCAGATCGAATGTCTAAGTATTTAGAATATCCCGACATTTTGTCGGATAATAAAACTGTTATGTGTGTAAAGATGCTTAGTGCTAGTGAAGCAAGAAATCTCGTTCTTTCAGAAATTGGGAATGAATGTGGGATTCTCGATGCTCATACTATCGAACGAAAATGGGGCTGGGTATTTTTTTATCAAAGCAATGAATATATAGAGTCTGGAAACTTTAGAGATATGTTGGCTGGTAACGCCCCGTATATAGTCAACAAAGAAACCGGCACCCTGCATATTACTGGCACTGCTTATGAAGTTAAGCACTATATAAATGAGTATGAAAAAACTTTATAAATCACCACATAACAAGTTCAAAAACGAAAACGCCGCAAGCGGCTCGGACGCCGTGAAGACACGGCGCCCGTTTTAAAGGCGTTATATCGATAGCGGGCTAATATGAAAGACTTAGGAATATTTTTTATTAAAGTATCTGTTTTTGCCTTTATTGGGGCGGGGGCATCAATAGCATCAATTGGAATTCCTCTTATGGACTATGGAAAAGAATCTAGAGTTCTAATCTATGAGGTGGAAGAAAAAATTGGTAAACGGCCAAATGAAGAAGTTTGCATTCCTGAGTTTGCGAAAGATTACTTAGGAAAATGTAAAACCGCTGTATACATGGATGCAGTTCTAAATGACTCAATGAAGAAGCTAACTTATTGGCTGTTTTATTCTACGTTGTTCGGAATTATTTGCTTTTTAATAGGGGCGATCATTTATATCAAAGCAATTCTTAATGAAAGAAGGGCGCAAATTGAAAGTGACAAAACGATATAACAAGGCAAAACACTACCGCTTCGCTCGGACGCGTTTCACGCGCCCGTGTTCACGGCGTTAGGTTTATTCCTATTTCGGGACGGCGAGACCGAGTTCTATCATGAATTCTTTTTTTAATGAGCAAGCGGCTACCTCCACCATACCTCTAATTCGTCTAGCTCAGTGGCAGCTATAAAAGTTGTGGTTTAGTTTGGGGGGTGTTTAATCAGGTCACGGGCAACGAAAGCTATTCATAGCTTCCGTTCTAGAGAGTATTGTTCGCGTTTGCAGGCTACTTGATATATCTTTGGTTTATCACTTCGTAGCAATTTGAGAGGGACATCGAATGAATCAAAACCTAACAAGTTCAAAAACTACCGCCTTCGGCTCGGACGCCGGGAAGACCCGGCGCCCGTTTTAAAGGCGTTAACTCTACACGGAAACCAATATGGCAAATCTAATTGATAGTGGATGTTCGATCGTTGCATTTTGTCCCGGGTGTCGACAAGGAAGGAGTACTTTTGAATGGCATCACGGGGGAAACGAACATGGTTCAGTAAAGAAGCATATCGATGACACTAGTTTTGGTCGCCACCCATATACATTAGACTTTAGACTATATAGGTGTGCGGGTTGTGGCTCAGGAGCTTGGGCGAAAATCAGGTATGCCCCAGATACGAGATTCCCGAATAAATATGCAAGTTTGGTATCATTTCATCCAGAGTCTAAGCAAAGAGTCAGTATACCTAACAACGTACCTGATGGAATTAAAACCGAGTTTCGTGAGGCGGAAAGGTGTTATGAAAACGACTGCAATAGAGCAAGTGTAGGCCTTATTCGTTCAGTGCTAGATAAAACTCTTAGAGCAAATGGCTATAAAACTAAGAAAAGAGAGAACCTATATCAGCAAATAGAAGCGGCGGCGGATGACGGAATAATCACTGCATCTCGAAAGAAAAAAGCGCATGATGATATTCGTGTTTTAGGTAATGATATATTGCACGATGATTGGTGTGAGATAGAAGATAGTCATGTTGAAGCCGCGCGACACTATGCACAAAGAATATTAGAGGACTTTTATGATGACCGAGCTTCTGTCATAGAACTATTGCGGGAAAAAGGCCGCATTCCTCATGAAGACAAGGTAGGCGAACATGAAGAGAGTTAATAAGTTTGCCAAGTACACTTCGTTCGTTTCACTTACTGCGCGGCACGCGTTTTTAACGCGCCCCTTGCAAAGGCGTTATGCATACTGAGACTAAACTATGAGTAACGGCTCCAAGCTCCCATGGGCATCAGGCCCCGGCGAAATTTTACGGCACGGACTATCCTTGTTGAAAAAGGATAACGATACACATAGGCGTTTAGCTATGATTTGTATAGATAATGCTGTGGAGCTAATGATCAAAACCTATCTTGGTTTGCCTAAGAGAATTACAGGTTTGACTGTTACAAGAAAAAAGGTTCAAGAAATATCGGAAAGTTTCCCTTCTTTGATAGATGGGTTAGAGGAATTAGCTGCGGATAAGCTCGATGGAATCGACTTAGGGACAATCGAGTGGTATCACCGTTTGAGGAATGAGTTATATCATCAAGGTAACGGGTTGACTGTTGAAAGAGATAAAGTAGAAATATATGCCGAGATAGCAAATACTCTTTTCAAAAACCTTTTCGGTGAGGAACTAGTACCGCATGAAACCCCTGAAACTGAAAAACTCGGAGAGTTTATGGATGCGTGGGTATCCTTGGAAAGTGGATTAACTGCTTGGGCGGCTCGACACTCGTTAACTGGAGGAGTTCGAGGTTCCGTTTTACAAAATATGAAGTTTTTGCAAGAAGCAAGCATTCTAGAGAAAAACCATGTAGCTGAACTGAATCATATAAGACAAGTCAGAAATGAAATAATACATGGGCAAGTTGAATATCGTCACGTTCTGACTCCAGACCTAATTTCAAGGGTGAAATACTATGCCCATCTTTTTGACGAAAATGCAGCATAACAAGTTCGCAAAGTTTGCTGCGTTCGCTGTACTCACTGCGCGGCACGCGGCTACGCCACGCCCATTGCAAGGGCGTTAGATATATGGAAAAGCTTGCTCTACTTCTTAAACTTATTGATATCGAACCAAATGATGCTATCGCTATGCCTTCTGGTGGCGGCAGTCTATATCAATATAAACTAGATATCGATCCATATGAATTTCTTACTCAGGCAGAGATTGACTATGAAACCGGCGGTAGTTCATCTGATCTAAATGCGATAACTAACGCGAAGAGAGCAATAGTGAGTCAGATGGATCAAGCATTATTATCATTTGGCTATCCGGCCACGAAATGGAATATACCTAAAAAAATTGAAACTCTAAACTTGTTAGGTATCGTTGCGCCTCGAATTTTGAGAAAAGTATCAAAGTATAGAAATTTGCTTGAACACGAATATCAAAGGCCCGACAAAGAAAAAATTGAAGAAGCTTTGGATCTAGCTTCTTTGTTTGTTGCGTGCATTAAACCTACAATAAACGTGTTCTGTGACGAATTTGTAGTTGGTAATCACTCAAAATTAATAGATTCGTATTCATTTGAAAAGACTTTGTCTTTTACAATGTCAGGAACATCGGAGAAGGACAAAGCAACTTTTACAGCTTGGGTAGAAGATTATTCAAAAGGCGAACGCCAAATAGTAAAAAAAGAGTCTTTCACTTATTTAGATGACGAATTCGCGTCAATAGTAAAGCTAGCTATAGCAACCGATAAGGGTTTTAAGGAGGATGAGGCGCTGAGTGAATTTCTATCTATAGGAGGAGTTAAACGTGATACCTAACAAGCCAATTAGCAAAGCTGCTTCGCAGTGGAGTGCTAACAGCCCCAGTTATTGAGACGTTAGGACTATAATAAGATTGGTATACCCTCTTTTAAGCGTTTCAATGCTTTCTAGTTGAAAGATAACCTAGGTTGAAATTGGTTGGTTTTATAAAGATGCTTTCAATGACATGGGCTTTTATGAATCGCTTATATTGAGCTTCTCAAGGTCGGCCAAATATTTTGTACTATTCTCGGTGTAATGCGCCGCGCCCATTTTTAGCATAGTTTGAGTTTTCTCATCTAGCTGTTTGACCACCTTTGCGGGCGAGCCCAGCACCATAGAGCCGTCAGGTATTTCGGTGCCTTCTGTGACTAAGGCATTGGCCCCAATCAGGCAGCCTTTGCCAATCTTGGCTCCGTTTAAAACCACGGCGTTCATGCCGACTAAGCTACCGTCTCCAATGGTGCAGCCATGCAACATCACCTTGTGGCCAATGGTTACGTTCTCACCTATCTCAATTGGAAAGTTTGGATCAACGTGCAAGATAGAGCCGTCTTGTACATTTGAATTTTTGCCGACGGTGATCGGTTCATTATCGGCGCGTAGAACGCAATTGAACCAAACACTGGCGTTTTCATGCATCACGACTGAGCCAATTAGGTCTGCCGACGGTGCTATAAAACATGAGCTGTGAATATCAGGAGTTTTATCCCCTAGTTTATAAGTCGCCATTACATTGCCTGCACTAAGTTAATCATGACGCCAGCGGCCACGGCTGAACCGATTACGCCTGCAACGTTCGGGCCCATGGCGTGCATCAATAAGAAGTTTTGAGGGTTCGATTCTAGGCCTACTTTATTCGCTACACGCGCGGCCATTGGTACGGCTGAAACGCCAGCAGCGCCAATCAATGGGTTGATTTGGTTTTTAGAAAACTTGTTCATTAGTTTTGCCATCAATACGCCGGCGGCAGTGCCAATGCAAAAAGCGACTGCGCCTAAACCTAAGATGCCGAGTGTTTCTAAATTTAAAAATTTCTCGGCACTCATTTTGGAGCCAACACCTAAGCCTAAGAAAATGGTGACAATGTTGATTAAGGCGTTTTGCGTTGTATCGCTTAAGCGCGCGACAACGCCACATTCTTTCATTAGGTTACCAAAGCAGAACATGCCTAGTAAGGGCGCGGCATCAGGTAATAGAAATGCTACTAGAACTAAGAGGGTAAGCGGGAAAACAATTTTCTCAGCACTTGAAACCTCACGCAATTGTTCCATTTTGATTTCGCGCTCAGCAGGTGTGGTCATGGCGCGCATGATTGGCGGCTGAATAATCGGCACTAATGCCATGTACGAATACGCCGCGACGGCGACCGCTCCAAGTAATTCAGGGGAGAGTTTACTGGTTACGAAAATTGCCGTTGGCCCATCAGCGCCGCCAATAATACCAATCGATGCGGCATCGCGAATACTAAAGTCGAGTATGCCGAAATGCCCGAGTGCCACTGCGCCGAGCACCGTGCTGAAAATGCCAACTTGTGCCGCGGCGCCGAGTAATAGAGTTCTCGGGTTAGCGAGTAGAGGGCCGAAGTCGGTCATAGCGCCGACGCCCATAAATATGATTAGCGGAAACAAGCCTGTCTCAATGCCAGCGCTGTAAATATAATACAGAAGGCCACCAGGGCTAGTCATTTGGCCAGCGGCATCATAAACAGGGGCTAAGTCAAAGCCTGCTCCTGGAATATTGGCGAGCAAAGTGCCAAAACCGATTGGCACTAATAGAAGCGGTTCGAAGCCTTTACGAATCGCCAAAAATAAGAGACCAAGCCCGACCAACATCATTAAAATTTGGCCGGCCTGAACTTGCGCGAGGCCTGAGCTCAGCCAGAGACTATTTAGGTTTTCCATTGTCCTAGCCCCTTATGCAATGCTCAACAGAACGTCGCCAACCGTTATGCTGTCACCTTCACGCACATTAATGCTTGTGATTTGACCGTCTTTAGGCGCGGCGATATTGGTTTCCATCTTCATGGCTTCAAGAATTAATACTGTATCGCCAGCGCTGACTTGCTGGCCCGGGGTTACCGGAATGCTGATCACATTACCCGCAAGCGGCGCTTTAATTGCTTCGCCACCTGTGGCGGGTGCTGGTGTGCTAGCGGCGTTCGCAGCTGTTGTTTGATCGCCAATCGGAGCAATACCGGATACATCGCCACCTTCGGTAACAGTAACGGTGTAGCTCTGGCCATCAACATCAACAGTGTAGATTTCATCACCGGCGTCGCTTATTGGCGCGGAGCTGCGAGCTTTAGCACCGTTAGGAACAGGTTCAAAGGCGCTTGGGTTATTTCGGTTCTTAATGAAATTAAGACCAACCTGTGGGAACAGAGCGTAGCTCAAAACGTCGTCAATAAAGTCTTCGCTCTGTTTAACGTCAAGAGAGTGTTCGTCGGCGAGACCCTTAAACTCTTCGGTCAGAGCATCCATTTCAGCATTGATCAAATCAGCGGGGCGGCAAGTTATGGCACTTTCACCAGCCTCCAATACCCTAGCTTGCAATTCGGTATTTACTGGAGCTGGAGTGGCGCCATATTCGCCTCGTAAAACGCCAGCAGTTTCTTTGGCGATGTTTTTATAGCGTTCGCCCATTAGCACGTTGATTACCGCCTGCGTGCCGACAATCTGTGAGGTTGGGGTCACTAATGGAATAAAGCCTAAGTCTTCGCGTACACGAGGGATCTCGGCTAATACGTCGTCGATTTTCTCTTCAGCACCTTGTTGGCGTAATTGGTTTTCCATATTAGTCAGCATGCCACCCGGTACTTGCGCGACTAAAATGCGTGAATCAACGCCTCTTAGTGAACCTTCGAATTGAGCGTATTTTTTACGCACTTCTCGGAAGTAAGCTGATATTTCTTCAAGCTTTTTAATGTCTAAACCAGTGTCGCGGTCGCCGCCTTCAAAAATCGACACCACTGACTCAGTTGCTGAATGCCCGTAGGTCATCGACATTGAGGAGATCGAGGTATCAACATTATCAATGCCGGCCTCAACACATTTGGTAATGGTAGCCGTACTTAAACCCGTTGTGGCGTGAGCATGTAACTGGATTGGAATGTCGACCGTTTTCTTGAGCTCTTTAACCAGCTCGTAACCAACGTAAGGTTTGAGCAAGCCCGCCATATCTTTAATGCAAATCGAATCGGCGCCAGCGTCTTCGAGTTGTTTGGCCATATCTAACCAAGCTTGAGTATTGTGTACTGGGCTGACGGTATAGGAGAGCGTGCCTTGCGCATGTTTGCCAACCTTGTTCACCGCTTTAAGTGCCGTGGTCATGTTGCGCATGTCATTCATTGCGTCGAACACACGAAACACATCAATGCCATTGATTGCGCAGCGCTCCACAAATTTGTCGACGACGTCGTCAGCATAGTGGCGATAGCCTAAAATGTTTTGCCCACGAAATAACATTTGTTGCGGCGTCTTTGGCATTACTTTTTTAATTTCGCGAATACGGTCCCATGGGTCTTCGCCTAAAAAGCGAATACATGAATCGAATGTCGCGCCACCCCAAGACTCCATCGACCAATAGCCAATGTCATCTAACTTCTCGGCAATTGGAAGCATGTCGTCAATGCGCATGCGAGTGGCTAACAATGATTGATGGGCGTCGCGTAATACGACTTCGGTAATTCCTAACTTCTTGCTCATAAGGTACGTGCTCGAGTCTTAGCGTTGACGGTGCTGGGCGATGGCTTTTTCTATCGCGCTGATAACTTGGGGGCTGGCCGCTTGGGGCGCTGTCTGTGACACCGGTTGAGGAGTGCTCGTGGTGTTCGATTCTGCAGCCTGCTCTTCTGGCGAAAAGCGATGAACCAGCTTTGACATGATGGTGGTCGCGAACACCAATATCGTTAAGAACACGAATACTGTGCCCATGCCGAACAGCATCAGATTGATGCCTTGATCGATCAACGTATCTTGCATTTTTGAAGAGGCTCTGGCGAGCGGGAGTTAATTTTAAGCTCCGTTATATTACATCAATAATTGCCGATTATTGATGTTCAGGCGTAAATTATTCGATATGACTAAGGCTTTACCGCATTTAATAGTCATATCGTATTCGATTATGAGCGGATTGCCGCACTCTTAACCGCAAACCTTAGCCGCAAACATTCTTTAGTAGCCCGCATGCCGCTTGGTATAAATAATTACAATCTTCGGTACCGGCGGTTTCACGAATCGAATGCATCGCCCATTGAGGCGCGCCAATATCGAGGGTTTCAATACCCAGTTCGGTAGCGGTAATTGGGCCGATGGTGCTGCCGCAGCCCATGTCTGAGCGGGTAACAAAGGTTTGCACGGGTATGTCTAACTTATCGCAAATTTGTTTAAATTTTGCCGAGCTGATGCTGTTGCTAGCATAGCGTTGATTATTATTGATCTTGATCACGGGGCCTGCGTTCAACAGCGGACCATGATTTTGATCGTGCTTGTCAGCGTAGTTAGGATGTATGCCGTGTGCATTATCGCAAGAGACCATGGTAGATCGGCTGATCAATTGCGTCATTGCCGCTGGGCTATCGGTTAGGCGTTGTAACACTGATTTTAGAAACGGGCCTTGAGCGCCACACGCCGAAGCCGAGCCAACTTCTTCATGATCAGTTGAAATAAACAACGACGCTTGATCGCTTTGCGTGTCGAGAATCGCACGGGCACCAATATATGTGCTTAATAGGTTGTCGATGCGACTAGCGCAAACGAATTCATCATTAAGGCCAGCGATGCTTGGGGCTTGCACGTCATAGCACGACAATTCGAACTCCAATACCTGTTCGGCATCGTCGCGGCCCTCTTTACTCAATTGATCAAGCAGTAGTTGTTTGAAATCAATATCGTCGCCCTGACCTATAATAATAGGCAGATGGTTCTGAGGGTTGATTGCACGTTTAGTATTTGCTTCGCGGTCTAAGTGAATTGCTAAATTAGGAATGATTGCGATGGGGCGCTTAAAGTCGATCAAATCATGAAACAAGTCGCCGCTCTTTGTTACACCACTAACTCGCCCAGCAATTGATAGTTCGCGGTCAAGCCAAGGGTGCAATAGCACGCCGCCATAAACTTCAACGCCCAGTTGGGTATAACCGTATTTATTAATTTCAGGGTTGGGTTTGATTCGTAAGCAAGGGCTGTCTGTATGCGCGCCGAGCATTTGAAAACCGCGCTCATAGTCTGCTCCGGTGCGAAACGCGATTATTGATGAGTCGTTGCGGGTAATTACATAAGCGCCATCACTTTCAATGGTCCAGTCGTCGGCTTCTTTAAGCTCGGTGAACCCGCTTGCGAGAAACTGCTTTAGTAGCGTTTTTGTGGCATGAAACGGAGTTGGTGACTCTGCAATGTAGTCACATAGGTCTTGAGCAATAGTTGTGGTCATAATTATCTTTGTGTATGGCAACTTGATTGCGCAGCATACTTTGAATGTGTCTTGAATAAATTCTATTATAACAGCAGTTTACTTATTCACAGGGTAGCCCGTGCTGTCATCTATTTTAGTTGTTGCTGCAATCGGCGCTTTGATCTTCGGGGTCAAGCGTTGGCAGTCTTTGCCTGACGAAAAGAAGGCTGGTTTCGCGCGAAAATGGGCGATGTACGGTGGCGCGGCGGTGATACTCGCTCTGGTTGTTACCGGCAAAGCGCATTGGTTGATGGGAGTGCTCGCTTCTTTGTTAGCCTTGGCCGGACGAGTTTCTCAATTTGCTCAGTACGCGCCGCTATTTAAAAAATTCATGGGCGATGAAAGCGGCTCTGAGTCACAAAGTAACTCACATACAGGGCCTATTGCATCAAGTAATCAAGCTATGGATAAGCGCCAAGCGGCTGACATTTTGGGTGTTGAAGTAGATGCCTCAATAGACGAAGTCCGTTCTGCTCATAAGCGCTTAATGCAAAAAATGCATCCGGACCGTGGCGGTTCAGACGCCTTAGCCAAGCAAATAAACTTGGCTAAGGACGTACTCCTGAGTTAAGAACTTTGCTTAATCAGGTTCGAAGGGCTGAGCTGTTTTACTGAAGACTCGCGTCACGAATCGCTTTAAATTCGTTGCCTTCGCTCCATTGAGGCCAGTCATTGCTATTACTTATTGCCACTCCGATTTTGAAATGCGCATATAAGTCTTGCATGATTCCACCGTTATCCCACTCAGGGTGAACTTCGTCGGCGGCCTTGTGATATCGCTCAGCGAGGTATCGGTTCGCTTCAGCTTCGCCATAGCCTTCGGGCTTACCACGCACCTTTATTCCTGCTTCGGCATACAGCATAGGCACGCCTTTCTTTGCCAGGTTAAAATGGTCTGAGCGATAGAAAAAGCCTTTTTCTGGCGTCGGCTCCTGTACTAGCACTCGGCCTTGCTCCGTGGCAACGGCTTTTAAGTAGTCGTCCATTTGTGAGTTGCCATAACCGACAACAACAATGTCGTCAGTTGCGCCGGCGGTCGACATCGCATCGATATTGATTCCGGCAACGGTTTTATTCATTGGGAAGGCGGGATCTTCGGCATATTGTTTTGAGCCTAATAAGCCTGATTCTTCCGCAGTGACCGCAAGAAAAATCACGGAGCGCTCAGGTGCACTTGGCAGTGAGCTAAATGCCTGCGCCATTTCTAGCATGCCTGCCACGCCCGTTGCGTTGTCTTGCGCTCCGTTAAAAATGGCGTCGCCGCCACTGACTATCGGCTTCACTCCTAGGTGATCCCAATGAGCGGTGTAAATAAAGGCTTCGTCAGGGCGTTCGCTGCCTTCGATAAAACCCGCAACATTGTGTGAGTTAGACTGTCGACTTTCGGTTCGTAGGCTGCTACTCGCTGTGCTGTTCATCGGCACAGGAGTAAACCCTTGTTTGCCGGCCTTGCTAACCATTTCTTGATAGTCCATTCCGTTTTTAGCGAATAGATCTTGCGCCGCTTTCATTGTGATCCACGACTCAACAGCGAGATTGCCCGCATTTCCATCTTCGGCAAACAAATTATATTGAGGGCCTGACCAGCTGCCACTGACCACTTCCCAAGGATATCCCGCAGCTTTATCTTCATGCACCACGATTGCACCAGCCGCGCCTTGTCGAGCCGCTTCTTCAAACTTGTAGGTCCAGCGACCGTAATAGGTCATGGTATTGCCTTTGAATAGGTCTCCTTCGGGTGAACGAAAACCGGGGTCGTTTACTAATATGACAGCGGTCTTGCCGGTCATGTCAATGCCTTCATAATCGTTCCAGCCATATTCTGGCGCGACAACGCCATAGCCTACGTAAACGAGGGGTGAGTCTTTTATCTCAGACGCACTGCCGCTACGAGATGTGAACACGATGGAATCTTTTTTATATGGCAATGACGCACTTGTGCCATCTTCGTGAGCCAGTATCAAAGGCGGGTTATTAACGACATAGAGTTCCATCAAGGGAACGGCTTGGCGAAAGCTGTCGCCAAAAGCTGGCTTAAGGCCTAGTTTTTTAAACTCACTTTCAATGTAGTTGACGGTTTTCTTGCCGCCTGGTGTAGACGGCGCGCGACCCTCAAATTCATCTGATGCGAGTGTATTAAGATGTTGCATAAAACCCGTTTCGTCGATATTTTTAGCCGCCAATTCGACCGACTCAGTAGTAATTTCGGGATTTTCAACTTCAGCAGAGGGAATTGATTTTGCAATGTCTTCTTGAGTTTTTGAGGTTGCTTCGTCTGACTGAGGTTGGCAGGCTTGCAACGCAATGGCACTGCAAGCGAGGGCGATTGCGCCCAAATGACGGATGTTTAGCATAGTTAGTACTCGTATTCTTCGTGGTTAATTAAATTGCAGTGACGGCTTATTGTTAAAGATGTCTATTTTTGACTGTTTGCCGCTTACTAGTTTTTCTTCGCAGTAGCTTTATTTGGTGCTTACTTTTTTGCTACTGACTTTCTTACTATTTACTTTCTTCTTTGCGGTCTTCTTTTTGTTTACGGTTTTTTTGCTCGCTGCTTTTTTGGTGGTCCGTTTTTTTGATTCAGTGCCTGCTAAACGCAGTTCTTCAAAACTATCACGCATGCATTCCATAAAGAATTCCACATCTGGCATGGTACGTCTGCAAGATGTCGCGCTGAACGAAATCATGCCGTTATGGCTGGTTACGGCAATGAATAAACCCATTCGGTCAGACAGTGGCCCCAAGCCCATTTGTGTGACCAAGCGGGCGCCATTCATGTACACGGGTACTTGTGGGCCTGGCACATTCGAGATACACACATTAGTCATACGGCCAGCCATTTCAGAGCGCATCATTAAACGAGCGGCCAAGAGCTGAGTGCTCGCTGGAATGTGGCGTGTCACATCGGTCATCAAGCGCGCTGAAATCCCGCGGCGAGCTGCTTTTTGTTCCTTGGTTTCAGCTTGAATTGCCGTTAATCGCTCCACTGGGTCACTAACATTGGTATGCAATAGAGGTGACATGGTGCTGATGTTGTTGCCGGGTTGTTCGGTTTCTTGCAAGCTGCCTTTTGGGGCGCGCACATTAACCGGCACGAATGATCGAAGGCTTTCGCTTGGCAGCTCTTTATGGTGGCCAAGATACTTGCGCAAAGCGCCTGAGCATATGGCGAGTACGATGTCGTTAATCGTTGCTCCTTCAACCAAACCCCTGATTGGTTTGAAGTCGCTTAAGCTAAACGCCGTTGAATCGAACACTCGGTGTGGCGAGGTTTCTAGATTAAAGCGTGTCAACGGAACGCTAGCTTTTGCTTCGCGTTGTTTTTCTACGAAACGGTTCTTCGCTGTTTGCACAATTCCGGGAGCGTATTTCATTAACGACTCGGCAACTTTCACTGGCGAGCGCAAGCCATTGAACATGCCTCGGGCGGACATTTGAAAGGGTGTTGGCTTTTCGTATCGAGCAGAGGTAACGCGTTGTTTAACGGGCATCACCGGCGTACCTTTTTGATCAATATCCATAAGACCACCAAAGAAATTTACAATCGCCATTCCGTCTGCCGCTGCGTGATGAATCTTGGTGGCTATTGCATACGCACCTTTGGGAATGCCGGGTACATTGTCAATGCCTTCAATTACGTACATTTCCCATGGTGCGCGTTGCATATCCAATGGGCGAGAATGGAATCGCGCAAGGTGTATGCAAAGCTGACGCCAATCAGCAGGGTGCGGGAGGCGGCCATGTCGAATGTGGTATTCGATGTCGAAGTGCTCATCGTCAATCCAATAAGGATAATCGAGTTCCAGAGGCACATGATAAATGCGGCGCTTGTAGATCGGTGAAGTATGTACGCGACTGCGAACATGCTCAATAATTTGTTTAAACCGAACCGTGCCTTCTGGTGCAGTGGACGGGTCAAATATCGCTACCGAAGTCACTTGCGATAAACTCTTATTGGTTTCCATGTAGAGAAACTGTGCGTCTTGAGCAGAAAGCTGTTGCATATGTGTGAGTCCAAAAAGGTGTTAGGCAATTCGCCGAGATACCATAATCTTACTCCAAAATGCGAGCTAACTCATGGCGATGATGTTTTTTGCATAGGCTTTTTCTAATCAAGTTGGATTTAGCACCGTGAATAACGTAAATATAGCTTTCGTTTGGCGGTCTTTCTTGTAAATGATAGACGTTTCGGTAGTATTGGACGAAGGTTGCGTAAAACATTTTAGCCGCTTAGCGAATGCGCTTACGCAACTGCATTTTAGCTCTTAGATTTATCTGATAGTTCATTGTTGAGCTATCCATATTCCCTTACGCTGAAGTATCTCAAAATTAAGTGTGCGTAGGGTTGTAGTTAACCAATTTACTATTGAAACGCGTCGATCGCCTACATGGATTTATACCGCAAAGTAACAAAAGAAATTGATGCCCTACCGAATGGCCCGCAAATCGCGGCGTTCTTTGACTTCGATGGTACGGTGATCTACGGCTATTCAGCTACCACCTATTTACGCGAGCAAATGAAACGTGGCGATGTGTCGCCTCGCCAATTGGTAGAACTAATAAAAACCATGACCCAGTTTGGAATGGGTAACATGGGATTCTCAGCGATGATGACCATCGCTTCGCAATACTTAAAAGGAATCAGTGAAGAAGACTATTTAGAGTTTGCGGAAAAGCTGTACGCAAAACACATCGCCAAGCTTATTTATCCTGAATCGCGAGCCTTAATCGAAGCGCACTTGCGTAAGGGGCACACCGTAGCCTTAGTGACCGCAGCAACTCCTTATCAAGTAATGCCAGCGGCGCGAGACTTGGGTATCGAACACGTAAAATGCACTAATCTAGAAATTGTCGATGGCAAGTTTACCGGCGCTGTGGTTAAGCCCACTTGTTATGGTATGGGCAAGGTAGATGCGGCAGAGCAAATTGCTGACGAGCATGGCGTTGACCTAGAGAAAAGTTATTTTTACTCTGATAGTGATGAAGATATTCAGCTACTCGAGTTTGTTGGTAATGCCCGACCGCTCAATCCGAATAAACGCTTACGTCGAATAGCTCGAGGTCGAGGTTGGCCAGTACAAGACTTTAATAGTCGTGGTAACGCATCTGTATTTGATTACGTAAAGACAGCGGCTACACAAGTTAGCATGCTCACTTCGTTTGCAGCCGGTTTGCCGATTTATGCCTTAACCGGCTCAATGAACAAAACGAGAAATTTCTCCACATCGTTATTCGCAGACACGGCTTGCGCTCTTACCGGCATTGAGTTGGATGTTGAAGGCGAAGAGAATGCTTGGGCGAATAGACCGTGTGTATTTGTATTTAATCATCAGAGCCAGGCAGACGTGGTCATCTTGCCGGCTTTGCTACGCCGCGACCTTGCTGGTATCGGCAAAAAAGAGATTGGCGATGTCCCCATTCTTGGCAAGCTGATGCAAATAGGTGGAACGGTTCTGATCGACCGTGAAAATGCAGCGTCGGCGCTCGAAGCAATGAAGCCGTTGGTAGACGTTTTACAGAAAGAGGGGCGCAGTGTTTGTGTTGCGCCAGAGGGCACACGTTCAACATCGACTACGCTTGGACGATTCAAAAAAGGTGCGTTTCACTTAGCGATGCAAGCCGGCGTGCCAATTGTACCGATTGTTATCCATAATGCGATTGATGTGGCCCCAAGGGGGCAGTATGTATTTCGCTCGGCGACGGTGAAAGTCACTGTTTTACCAGCTGTGGATACGTCAGACTGGCAAGCGAGAACGATGAGTGAGCACGTCGACTATGTACGTGATATGTTTCTCGAAGAGCTTGACCAAATGCAGTTTCAAATTTCTGATCAAGAGCGAAAGTTAAGCGAAGCTCGTTTGAAAAACTTGAAGCGAAAAGAGGCAGCTAGGAAAGCCAGCAAGTCAAAAGAGTCTAAAAAGGTAAGCGTTAAGAGTACGACTAAGTCGCCAACACCCGCTTTGAAAGTCGAAGTCACAAAGGAAAAGCCAGTAAGGCCTAAGGTTGATAGTAATAGCAAGCGGAAGGTCAAATCGGTTGAGACCAAACGAAAGCCACGTAGGCGGGCTCGCAAACAGAGCACTGTTAAAGTGTCGGCGAAATCTATAAATGCTGCGGACAACGAAAGTACTGCTCAATAGAAAGGCAAACAATAATAAATATGATCATCAATCCTTGGGAAAAAATCGAGTCAGAGCAAGTTCTCTTCATCATAGATGCTGAACATGACGTAGAGGAGCAATTGCTGCTCCAATGGCTCAATAACACCAAGGCACAGCATGGTTATTCTGGCACGGTAAGTCATTGCGTTGTTCCAATAGCTCATGACCCAGATGATATTCCTACACAAGCTTTGCAGATGGCTTTGCAAGTACCTATTGATACTCTGGTTGTACCTGTTCGAGTGGTTTGGAAAACCCAATTTGATGGCATTAATGGTCAGCCTATTGCCAGTAAGCCTAAGTTTAGAGATCTCCTTCGAGGCAACTCCAGGTTGCCTAACAAATCAAAAGCACAGAAGATAATTGACTCTGATCCGTCACGTGCACTCTGTATTTTAGGCAAGCCGGCGACCGTTGGCGATTTGTCTGAACGTTATGACCAACGACGTGAGATCGCTCAGATCGACTCAGACCTTGCCGAGTATGTTGCCGAGCAAGCGAGCCTAGCCCTAGAAGTAGCTGAACGTCGTTTGCGTGGGAGCCGTTATAAAGTTCCAACGCAAGTGTCTAAGCAGGTTCGAGCGAGTGATCGTTATAAGGCTGGCTTACTCGACATTGCTGAGAAAACCGGCAAGACTGAATCTGAGCTGCGTACAAAGGCGCTTCCGTATTTCAAAGAGCTGGTCGCAACGCCTCATAACTTTTGGCAAGACGTCGCTGGCGCATTTAATCGCTGGGTTATTTCTCTCGGTTACGAGAATGAAGTGGTCGTCGATACAGAAAAACTAGAACGCTTTCGATCAATCGTACGAGAACATCCAACAGCATTATTGTGGACTCATAAAACGCATATGGACGGCATTACCATGCAGTCGGTATTGTTTGAACATGACTTTCCGCCACCGCACACCATGGGCGGTATTAATATGGCGTTCGCAGGCATCGGCTTTTTGGCGCGTCGTTCAGGGGCAATTTTTATTCGGCGTTCGTTTCAAGATAACCCTCTTTACAAACTCGTTTTGCGCGAGTACTTGGCGTACTTATTGGAGAAGCGATTCCCGCTAACGTGGTCGTTTGAAGGCACGCGGTCGCGTGTCGGTAAATTGATGCCACCGCGTTATGGCATGTTGAAGTATGTGATGGATGCGATGGAGTATTCCACCTCTGATGATCTCCACCTGATTCCTGTGGCCATCAATTACGACATGAATAATGACGTTAAGGATTACGCCGCAGAGCAGAGCGGCGCGATAAAGCGGCCCGAGTCGTTAAGCTGGTTCATCTCGTATTTGCGCCGAATGCGTCAGCCTTTGGGACGAATCTATATCGATTTTGGCGAGCCGGTTGTGGTTAAAAAATCGAGTTTTAATGATGACCCGCTAGCTCTGCAAAAGACTGCGTTCAAGATTGGCGTAGAGGCCAACCGCGTTACGCCGATAACATTGACGTCTCTGATGTCGCTTTCCTTGCTCGGTGCGGCCCCGCGCGCACAAACCATAGAAGAGTTACAAGATAGTATGCGTGCTCTGCGCGAATGGTCGAAGCATAGAGACATTCGTTTCACCAGTGATTTCGATGACGATAACAATGATCATATGCAGGAGTTAATCACCAATATGGTGAACTCTGAATTGATTAACCGCTATGACGAAGGCCCTGAAACGGTGTATGCAGTGGCGGCCGATCAACACGCAATGGCGAGCTATTACCGCAATACGATCGTACATCATTTCGTTGCCAAGGCGATTGCAGAGATGAGCTTGGTAGAAGCCGCTAATGCGAGTGAAGACCCATTGGCGGCTTTTTGGCAAGCGGCTGATCGTCTAAAAGATATGTTTAAGTTTGAGTTTTTTTACGAAGCGACAGACGAATTTCATGAAAGTATTCGAGCTGAGTTGAATCACTTTAGTGACGATTGGGAGTCGAAGATGAGCAATCGTCACGAGCTAATAGCCATGCTCAGAACCATGACTCCATTGGTAGCACATTGCAGCTTAAAACCTTACATCGAGGCGTATAGAATTGTCGCCGATGTATTTGCGAGTCTCGGAGCCAAAGAAACCTTGGATCAGAAGGCCGCTGTATCAGCTGCATTTAAGTATGGTCGACAAGCCTATTTACAGCGACGTATTAGCAGCAAGGCCTCGCTTGGTGAGATACTGTTTAAGAACGGTTATAAACTGCTCGATAGTTATGGTTTGGTCGTCGCAGATGGAGAAGATATCGTAGAACGCCGAAAAAAAATGAGTAAGGAGTTGCGGATCTTGTCTCATCGAGTCGAGCAGATTCGCGCCTTGGCAATGCCTAACGATCTCGAAAGCTAACTGCGTTTGGGCATTCTTGCTTGCCAATGATTAACAATAATAAGAGAACTCAAAAATGAGAAAGCTACAAGTAGGTCTGATTGGCGGCGGTTCATGGGGAACAACAGTGGCTTCTTTGGTGGCGCACAATACTGATGTGTCGATGTGGGCCCGCAGCGCAAAAACAGTGCGAGAAATCAATAAGAAGCATACCAACGAAAAATATTTGCCCGGCGCTAAGCTGCCCAAAAATTTAGTCGCTCACGAAAAAATTGAAGACGTAGTCGCGACCGCCGATGTTCTCGTAATGGGGGTTCCGTCTAACTCATTTCGTGATGTCTTGCGAGACGTGCGCCCGCACCTCAGACCTTGGGTTCCCATAGTGAGCCTTACTAAAGGTTTGGAGCGAGGTTCTGATTTGCGCATGACTCAAATTATTGAGTCGGAATTACCTGGTCATCCGGTTGGCGTGCTCACTGGCCCGAACTTGGCTCGTGAAATTATGGCTGGCCAAGCTGCTGCAAGCGTTATTGCCATGGACGACGACATAATCGTTAAAGAGCTGCAAAAGGTTTTTAACTCTGGGGTATTTCGCGTTTACACGAATAATGATGTTGTCGGTTGTGAGCTTGGTGGCGTTTTAAAAAACATTATCGCCATCGCGGTCGGCATGGGCATAGGTTTAGGCGCTGGAGACAATACACGGTCGGCATTGATAACGCGTGGCCTAGCTGAAATTACTCGCCTCGGGGTTGCACTTGGTGGGCGAGCCGAGACATTCTCTGGATTAACGGGTATGGGCGATATGCTTGCGACCTGTATTAGCTCTCAGAGTAGGAATCATCATGTTGGCCTAGAACTAGGTAAAGGACGAAATATCGACGACATCATCGAAGACATGGTAATGGTCGCTGAAGGTGTAAAAAGTGCTCCAACGGTTATTAAGCTAGCTGAGAAATACAATGTTGAAATGCCAATTGCGCAGGACGTCCATGAGGTTATCGCGGGCAGGCGAACCGCAGAGCAAGCGTTCTATGGTTTACTAAAGCGGCGTGTGGGCGCTGAAATTGAACCCGACTAAATAAGCCGCTCGAGAAATAACGAAAATGGCTGGCGAACGAAATTTGAATAAGCTGCTTAGCGCGATGTCGCCTAAGTTAATTGATGGCGACTACGTCTTTCTTAGCGTCACCGATGCAAAGTATGGCGACCATCCCGAACTAAAACCATTCGCAGCGATTGATGAAGCAGAGGGTTTAACCTTGATTGTTGAACAATCATTAGCGGTTGCTCAGGGGTATGAGTTCGATGGCATTTATAAAGGTATCACGCTCGAAGTGCACTCAAGCCTTGAAGCGGTGGGTTTGACCGCAGCGTTTGCTAAGGCCCTAGGTGACATGGACATTAGCGTCAATGTAATCGCAGGTTTTTATCACGACCATATTTTCGTGCAGAAGCGCTGCGCGGCTCAGGCAATGGATGCGCTTAGAGCTTTATCGGCCGAGAATAAAGACATCTAAACGGATTAGTTGAGGCCTTGGACAAGGCCTCCTGCTGACTACTTATAAGCAGTCGATTACTCATTAGAATTTTTTAGCGGCTTATGCTTTCTTGGTGTGAGGTGCCATTCCACTGCCTGCCAATCCATTTAAAAAATCGGATAAAAGTATATTTGATACTGCGACCAATCAAATAGTTCACCGGTGTGATCACCAAGGTAATGACGGTCGCGAAAATGATTCCAAAACCCAGCGACACGGCCATGGGTATTAGCGCTTGAGCTTGTGTGCTCTGATTCAGCATTAACGGTAACAACCCAACAAAGGTCGTTAAGGACGTTAGGATAACGGGTCTGAAACGTGTTTCACCGGCCGTTAATACAGCATCCATTAATGGCATGCCTTCTTTTCGTTTTTGATTGATGTAGTCGACCAACACTAAGCTATCATTAACCACAATCCCAGTTAAGCCTAGCATCCCCATGATACTTAGCATTGAGAAGGCAAGGTCCATAATATAGTGGCCGATGATCGCGCCCACTATTGCTAATGGAATGATCGACATGACCACAAAGGGTTGGCCAAAAGACTTAAACGGAATCGCCAATAGGGCGTAAATTAGAATGATTACCAAGATAAAGCCAAGCGCAAAACTCGCGTTTGCATCGCTCTGGCCCTCAGCTTGACCTCCTAGTTCATAAGTCACGTCAGACTCATAGATAAACTTTTCATCAAGATATTTGATCAAATCTTGACGTATTACAGTAACGTCGTACTCGTCCGCGTTGATGTCGGCGGTCACCGTGATGGCTCTGCGTTGTTTATCTCTGTAGATCGAGCTAGCCGCTTGTGATGGAATCAAATTAGCAAGTTCAAATAAGGGAATAGTATCGTTGCTATTTGGTGTGTTAATCGGAATGTTATTGACGTCGGTCACCGAAGAGCGCGATTCAAGCGGGTAGCGCACCATCACTTTAATTTCCTCGTAGCCTCGCTGTATGCGCTGAGCTTCAAAACCAAACAGCGCCTGACGTACCTGACTTGCGATTTCTTCCTGTGATAAGCCCAGAGTATTTGCCAATGGTTTTATGTCGAGTTTGAGTTCTTCTTTACCGCTCGACATGTTGTCTTGAATATCGAAAACACCAGGGTAGGTGCGCAGGTACTCTCGAATTTCGTCTTTTAACACCCCGATACGTTCAATATCTTTACCGTATAGAGAGACTGATAATGGGGCACCAAAATCGCCGAAGGTAGAACTTAAGCTGAGTTTTTCGGCTCCGGGTATCTCGCCAATACGTGTGCGGAGTTGGTCTTGCACTTCGCGAATAGAAAAGCCTTCGGGTAAGCCGTCTTCGCCTTGAACGAACTCCATCACCACCATGCCTTGATTATTGCCAAAGGTTGGGCCAGTTGGGCCTATTTTAAGGCCAGCAATTGAAACAATGTATTTGAAGTACGACTCACCAGTATCAGGATCAATGTAGTCATCAGCCAGTTCGCTTGCAATGTCAACGATGCGTACCACATGACCCTTAGTGGTCTCATAGCCAGTTGTAGCCGGCATAGTCAGAGTGATGAATACCGCATTGTCTTCAAATTCTGGAAAAAAAGAGGTGCGTAGCCAACCGCTTGTCATTGAAACTATGGTGATTACAAACGCCATGAATGCAGTGACAATAGTAATGGTTTTGTTGGAAATGCAATAATCTAGAAAGGGGCGATAGAGTTTAATGATGGCACTTTCAAAGCCGCGGGAAAAATTTTGTTGGATCTTTCCTAAGCCGCTGATGTTGTTTTCATCGCGAGGCTTAATGGTGCTCATGTGTGATGGCAAGATAAGCTTTGATTCGATTAATGAGAACGCCAGAACAGGAATCACGACTAGTGGAATTTGTTTGGCAAGATCAGACAATACGCCTTCAACAAACAAGAGAGGTGCAAACGCGACCATGGTGGTGATTACGCCAAAAGTCACTGGAACGGCTACCTCTTTAGTACCAAACAGAGCAGCGTCAGCGGGTGACATACCATTACGCTGATGCCGATATATGTTTTCACCTGTGACAATTGCATCGTCGACCACGATGCCGAGTACCAAAAGATAGGCGAACATGGTGAGCATGTTCATACTCAAGCCAAGAAGCGGCATCATTGCCAAGCCGCCTAGAAAGCAAACGGGAATTCCGAGGCCAACCCATAGAGCGACCGCAGGGCGTAGGAACAATGACAACAAAACAAGTACTAAAATCCCGCCTTGGATGGCACTGCTCACTAAGGTTGATAAGCGGTCTTCGACTACTGCTGAGGTATTACCGTAGTTGCCGAGTTTGATGCCTTGAGGCAGCGTCTTCTCGTATTCACGCATGAAGTCGAATACTTTGTTAGCGATATCGATTGTGCTTTGGTTACCAACTCTGAAGGCCTCGACAGTGATCGCTGGTAAACCGCCGTATTGTGTTTCGACCCGACGAAGCTCATATCCATCGACCACTTTGGCCAAGTCCCTTATGTAGAGTACTCGGTCACCAGAATTAAAAACTGGAATCGCTTCGAACTCTTCTTTGCTAAATGCTTGGCCATCGGTGCGAACCAGAATATCGCCGTTTTGAGTTCGTAAATTACCCGCAGAAACATCAATGGCGTTTCGTTGTATTGCAGCGCCGACGTCACTAATGGTAAGCCCGTATTGCTTAAGCACGTCGGGACTGGTTTCAATCTGAATCTCGCGTTGAGGCGCTTGTACTGGCCCAACCTGAGTGATTCCATCAACTTGCAACAATGCTTCTCGCATGTCAGAAGTCGTTTTAAACAAAAGGTCGTAGTCAACATCTCCATAGACGGCGATACCAATAACTTGAATCGGTATATCGGCTAGGTCGATGACGGGGCGCTCGGCGTCGACGGGCAGGGTGCTCAGTGCGTCGACACGGTTTTTAACGTCGCTTAGTAGGGCTTTGTCGTCATAGCCCGACTCTATTTCAATTGAAACAGTGGAGACATTTTCGGCCGAGCGCGAGGATATCTTTTTAATACCTTCGAGATCGGCAACCGATTCTTCTATTCTAGTGGTAATAGTTGCTTCGATCGATTCAGGGTTGCCGCCAGGCAGTACCGTTGTCACGGTTATCAAGCCTAGGGCAAAGTCCGGCATTAGTTCTAGTGCCACGTCGTTCTTGATCGCGTTATAACCCATCAACATGATGCAAAACATCAATAGATTGGCTGCGACATGATTCTTAGCAAACCACTCAATCATTTTGAACTCTCGTTGCTTGGTCTTTTAGGTATGTCATCTTTTGCATGGTCTCGAGTATTCACCGCTAACGGTTCGGGCGAGTATCTTCTTTGTTCCAAAATTCAAGCCACAATGCCCAAAGTTTCGAGCTGACATCGATGCATAGATATTTGAACTTATGTGCCAATAGATAATTAATTGGCACGATCAATAAGGTGATGATAGTGGCGAATACAATACCAAAGGCAAGTGAAGTCGCCATCGGCTTCAGCCATTTCGCTTGTTGGGAACCATCTAGCAAGATCGGAGCGAGGCCGGCAAAGGTTGTTATTGAGGTCAGCAAGACAGGCCTAAAGCGAATAGCCGCTGATTTGAGCACGGCGTCGATTAGCTCAGCACCTTGTTGGCGGCGCTTGTTAATGTAGTCGACCAGTACTAAGCTATCGTTGACCAGCACTCCAACTAGCGCAAGCATGCCGAATACACTTAAAACCGATAAGTTTTGACCTGTGATAAAATGGCCGACTACTGCGCCAATAATGCCGAATGGAATTACCGACATCACGATCAGTGGTTGCCCATACGATTTAAAGGGTATTGCCAACAAGGCGTATATGGCGATCAATACCAGAATTAAACCGGTACCAAGGCGTTGATTTGTCTCACGGGCATCTTCTGCCTCGCCATCGAAACGATACTCTAGGTTTGAATATTGTTGCTGTTGTTCTTTAAGAAAAGCATCCATCTCACGCAAGATTAACGGTAAGTTGGCGATGTCTTTGTCTGCATCGGCGGTAATATTTAGAATTGATTTTCGATCTAGTCGATACAAAGTACTAGGGCTTTCAAATGGCTCCACCTCGGCAACATCCGAGAGTAAAACACGATCATCACTATTAGGAACTCGAATTGCGAGTTGATTAAGGTCCTGCATTGACGAGCGATATTCCAGAGGGTAGCGAACCATTACGCGAAGTTCATCGCGACCCCGTTGAATACGTTGTGCCTGAAATCCGAATACGGCGTTGCGTACCTGCGAAGCGACATCACGCAGATTGAGCCCGAGCGTGTAAGCTTGCGGCTTTAAGCTGAGGCTCAACTCTTCTTTGCCGCCTGAGTAATTATCTTGTATGTCATAAACACCTGGGTAGCGCTTAAAACGTTCCCTGAGCTTGTCGATCACTTCATACATTTTCGCTGGGTCATCGCCAGATAGTTCGATATTGATGGGCGCTTGGTCACCAAACGAACGTGAACGAACGCTCAAACTTTGGGCACCAGGAATATCGCCAATCAGCTGGCGAACCTCTCGGCCAATTTGTGATGTCTTTACATTGCCATAGCGTTCGCCCGAGGTTTGCAATTCGGCACGCACCGCGCCCAAGTTACTTTTAATATTACGACGCTGGCTACCGCTAGTGGCGAGTATGTTGATAATCGCGCTTTCCCCAGTTTCAGGGTCGGTGTATTTTTTTTGAACAGTTTTGAAGTGCTCAACGATTTCTTGAATGTGCTTGTTGGTGGTTTCGAATCCGGTTGATTCAGGCATTGTTAGATTAATGCGAACGGTGTCTGATTCAACATATGGAAACGGTGAATAACGAATGTGACCCAAAGAGATAGCGGTGACGACGACAGCCGAAAGTGACAATAATAGCGCCACCGTGATAGCTTTATTCGCGATGCATTTACGTAAAAAGGGCGAATAGGTATTCTCGACAAAACTCTCCAAACCGCGCGAGATTTTCTGTTGCGTGCGGCCTAGCAGTCCGAGCTCGCTGCTTTCGTCACGTGCTCGAATGTGACTCATATGTGACGGTAAAACTAATTTAGACTCGACCAAACTCATCAATAGCACTGGTATTACTACCATCGGCATTTGACTGCCAATGAAGTCATAACGGGTGCCTTGCAAGTAACCTAGAGGCATAAACGCGACTACGGTGGTTAGAATGCCAAACGTTACGGGTACGGTGATTTCTTGAGTACCAACGATCGCTGCCTTTTTGGGGTCCATACCCTCACGCATTCGCCGGTAGATGTTTTCGCCGGTGACGATGGCGTCGTCGACCACGATACCGATAACCATGATAAAGGCGAGCAGGCTAACTACGTTGAAGGTGCCGCCTACCTGAGGCATGAATAGAAATGCCCCCATAAAGCTGACCGGTATTCCCAAAAACACCCAGCCTGCAACAGCGGGCCGTAAAAACAGCGACAGCAAAATCATTACTAATATGCCGCCCAGCCATGCACTATTAAGTACGGCGCCAATTCTTGTTTTTAAATAAGCTGAATCATCGTCCCAGAAATCGATGCTTACACCAGAGGGTAAGTTTTCGGCAAACTTAGCCATGA
Organism: uncultured Arenicella sp.; assembly: GCA_947499305.1. Classification (GTDB taxonomy): domain Bacteria; phylum Pseudomonadota; class Gammaproteobacteria; order Arenicellales; family Arenicellaceae; genus Arenicella. Next base: position 125,646 of record CANMNN010000006.1, read on the forward strand.
ACTCTTTGGTTTGCTCGGCAACTTGCAAGGCACTTTGCTCGCCTACACGGCGCACCTGAACCATGATCGCCGGTGTACCATTGAACGTTGTTATCAACGACTTTTCTTCAAAACCATCATCGATATTGGCGATGTCGCCTAAGGTGATCGGAGTGCCTTGTGAGTTTGACAGAATTGGTATCGCAGCGAACTCGTCTCGGGTGTAGGCTTGCCCGTCGCTACGCACTAAGATGTCGCCATTGAGGGTTTGAACATTGCCAGCTGAAACGTCGCGTGCGCCTGCTCTTATCGCTCGGCCAACTTGCTCCAAGCTTAGATTGTATGCGTCGAGTGTTTGTGGCGTTATCTCGATGTTCATTTGGTATTCGGCAACACCTTGAAGCTCTACATTACTGATTTGGTCGTAAGTAAGTAAGCCTTCTCGGAACTGTCCAGCAACACTGCGTAAAACTTTGGTTTCAACTTGGCCTTGTATCGCTACCCAAATAACGGTGCGATTACGTGTGTTGAGGGCGACGGTTGGTTTTTCAGCGTCACTGGGTAGGGTGTTGAGCGCGTCTACACGTACCTTGATGTCATCCAGCACATCACGTTTATTGTAAGAATCGTTAACTTCGGCGATGACTACCGAGCTTCCCTCAGAAGAGCGAGAGGTTAGCTCTTCGATTCCCTCGACATCGGCGATTGCTTCTTCAATTCTGAGTGTGATGCCATCTTCTACAGTCTTTGGTGTCGCGCCACGAAACTGTGTATTAACAGTAACCGTGTCCAATTCGAACGATGGAAATGTCTCCACTGGAACAGAGCGGCTAGCAGACGTTAAACCGGCGATTAAGATGCCGAACATCAGCAAATTTGAGGCAACAGGATTTTTCGCAAACCACTCAATCATGGAGGCACCTTATGGTTCCTAGGCTGCAAAAGCCTAGTGTAAAAATAGAGTAGGGGCTTTGCATTGTAAAGCTAGCTCCGCCGCACATCTTCACGATTCCAAAATTCTAGCCACGCGGCCCAGATGTTCTTACAGAGGCGGATAACGCCGTGTTTTATCTGGTAGCCGAGATAATAATTGATTGGCACAATGATTAAGGTGATTATGGTGGCGAAGACAATGCCAAAGCCAAGCGAGATCGCCATTTGTTTTAAAAATTGAGACTGTGTGCTGTCGTCCAATAGTAGCGGCGTAAGACCTGCAAAGGTGGTGATCGAGGTAAGCATCACCGGGCGGAACCGCGCTGCGCCGCTATTGAGCACAGCCTGATAGACTTCGATGCCTTTTTCTCGTTGTTTATTAATATAATCGACCAAAACCAAACTATCGTTAACCACCACGCCGAGTAAAGCCATCATGCCGACGATGCTTAACACTGAGAGGTCGTAGCCTGTGATGATGTGGCCAAGTACTGCGCCGACCAAGCTAAACGGTATAACCGACATCACAATAAATGGCTGCAAATATGATTTAAATGGTATCGCCAGGAGCGCGTAGATCGCAATCAACACTAATAAACTGCCTGACTGCAAGCCTTCGTTGCTTTCAGATTGCTCCTCGGCTTCACCTTTAAAAGTAAAGCTGATACTCGGGTCTGATTGTGTTTGTTGGTTAAGAAAGGCGCGTATCTCTGACAGAATTGCCGGCACGTCGGCAAGTTCTTTATCAACATCGGCAGTAATGTTTAAGATGCCTTTTCGATTCAAACGATACAGTGTTGTTGGGCTACTTACCGGAGTTATGGTCGCAAGGTCAGACAGAGGAATTGCCTCATTGTTACGACCAACCAATATTGATAACCGCGAAAGGTCGTCTACCGATGAACGATGTTCTTCTGGCAAGCGCACCATCACGCGAACCTCTTCTCGACCTCGTTGCAAGCGCTGCGCTTCAAAACCAAAAATCGAGCCGCGCACTTGATTGGCTATGTCTGCAAGGCTCAAACCTAGGGCGTGCGCGCGAGGTTTGAGTTCAATGTTCAGTTCTTCTTTGCCGCCTGAATAGTTGTCTTGAATGTCGAATACTTCAGGATATCGAAGTAACTGCTCGCGCACTTTGTCGGCGATAGCTTGCATTTTTGCCGGTTCGCCACCATTTAGCTCGACATTAATTGGCTCGCCTCCGCGCCCTAACTCGGCTCTAACGCTGAGCTGTTCGGCTCCTGGTATGTCTCCAACTAGGGTGCGTACTTCTCTAGCGATTTCAGACGCCTTTATATCGATGTGGCGCTCTTCTGGCCCGATTAATTCGGCTCGCACTACGCCAACGCTTGGCTTTATTGTTGCACCGCTACTGCCGACTGTACTGTAGGTGTGGCGTATTACTGATATGCCAGTCTCAGGGTCTCGATACTTTTCCTGTAAAGTATGTACATGGTCAGCGATCGTCTTGATATGGGCTCGGGTGGTTTCAAAACCGGTAGTGTCCGGCATGGTCAGCGTGAACTGAATTTCCTCTGATTCTACTCTCGGAAAGAAGGTGAATTTAAGGTGTCCGGTGCTGGCCCAAGCCATGATAATTGCTGAAGTAGCCAGTAGCGCTGCGATTGCAATCGCTCGGTTCGACAAGCATCGCGCTAAAAAAGGCTTGTAAAAGCGTATCACTGAATCTTCAAAGCCTCGCGATACTGCCATTTGCATACGAGAAAGCCATGCCGATTTAGCGGCCTCTTTGCGAGGTTTTATGTGGCTAAGGTGCGATGGCAGTACTAGTTTTGATTCAATCAGTGAGAATAGCAATACTGGGATGACCACCATTGGTATTTGCGCGGCAAGAAAACCCGTGCGATTGGCCCCGAGGTCGCTCATCGGCAAGAATGCAACGACAGTGGTTAAAATCCCAAAGGTAACGGGTATCGCGATTTCCTTAGTGCCAATGATTGATGCTTCGACTGGCGCCATGCCGTCACGCATTTTCGAATAAATATTTTCACCAGTGACAATGGCGTCATCAACTACAATCCCAAGCACGGTTATGAAAGCGAACAACGATATCATGTTGAAGGTGCCGCCGACAAAGGGCATGAAGATAAACGCACCCATAAAGCTAACCGGCACACCAAGAAACACCCAAAATGCGATAGCGGGGCGTAAGAACAATGAAAGGATTAGCAAGACCAGTAGCCCGCCGTAAAGACCACTGCTTAAAAGCGTATTCAGCCGGCCCTTGAGTATTTTCGAGTCGTCATCCCAATAGCTGAGACTGACACCGTTACTAAGCTGAAGGTTTTTTGTCTCAATATAGTCTCTAACAATAGAAGCGATTTCAATTGACGATTGTTTGCCAGTACGCGCAACGTCTATCAATATGGCGGGCTTGCCATTAAAGTTTGTGATCAGAGGCTGGTCTTCGAACCCGTCTCGTATAATGGCGATATCGCCCAAGAGAACTGGGTCGCTACCGATATCAGTGATGACTGGAATCGCTGCAAAATCTTGTTGTTTATATGCTTGGCCGTCAGCTCGAACTAAAATATCACCGTCGCGAGTTTTGACGTTTCCGGCTGAGATATCCACCGAGCTTCGTCGAATCGCTTGACTGACGTCTTGCAATGACAAGTTGAAATCGTCGAGTGTCTTAGGTTGTATTTCAACGCTGATTTCGTAATTCGGCACGCCAATTAACTCAACCAAGGTCAAGTTACTATTTGATAGTAGGTCATCACGCACCCGGTCGGCGGTAATGCGAAGAACTTTCTCGTTCACGTCGCCAACTACCGCAACTTGAATTACACCTGGATTAAAGGTTGATAGCGCAACGACTGGTTTCTCGGCGGTGCCAGGCAGTGTGCTCAAAGCATCTACCTTTAACTTGATGTCGTTGAGGATCTCGCGCTTTTCATAACCGTCGGCGACTTGCGCAGTAACCACTGATAAACCTTCGGAAGATCTTGAATTGATCTCGTCCACGCCCTCGATGGTGTAAATCGATTCTTCAATACGCTTGGTGATTCCGTCTTCAATGGAGCGCGGTGTGGCGCCGCGATATACGGTTGAGATACTTACTGCTTCGACTTCGAAGCTAGGAAACACTTCTAGGGGAATAGAGCGTGATGCCGAGAACAAGCCGACGATAACAATGGTTATCATCAGTAGATTCGCGGCTACCGGGTTACGAGCAAACCATTCAATCATTTGTGTCAGTGCTCATATTCACGGCGTAATCTGGCTGTCAAAGCAGCGCTTGTTAAAGTGTTAGGCGATTTTTTGCTTACTGTGTTTGCCCGTTATCGGCGCTTACGGCTTCAACGGCTTGCTCTGCACTCGCGTTAATGTCTTCAGCAGCCTCTTCTACTGCCTTTACTGCGCTATCCAGATCGGCTTCTTGGCCTTCCAGTAGTGTGCCGGCATCTTGTTCTGAAATAGCAGCGGTCTTGCTCGAAGCAGTAGCGGCTGATTCAGTAATGCTGTCTTGATCTTGGTCAATTTCGCTCGCAGAGCCCTCAGCTTCTAAAGAGCCCTCAGCGGGTAAAGAGCCCTCAGCGGGTAAAGAGCCCTCAGCTTCGGCTAGCACTTCAGAAGTATCACTTAGGTTTTCCGAGTCTGCGTCATCAAACTTAGCGCTGGCACCGGCAAGTGTACTGTTCAACGAAGTTGTTACAACCAGCTCACCATTACTAAGGCCTTGGCTGAGCAATGCGTTTTGATCGTCTTGCCAAACAATGTTGATGCTTTGTTTAGCAAGCTTACCGTCACGGACTGCGTAAACATAACTGCCTTCGCGAATACTTTTATTTGGGATTACAAAAACATTATCGACAGTGCGCCCCTGTATTCTTGCGCTTACAAACTGACCTATCTTGAGGGCTCTCTGCCCGCTTAATTTGCCAAAGGGGTCATCGACTTTTGCTACCACATCGATTTGCCGAGTATTAATGTCGAAGGTGCTATCAGTGCGAGTGATCCTTGCATCCCATTGGAACCCTTGGTTGCCAACCGTAGATGTGATCGAGACAGTAAACGGATTGTCGGCACCCGGCTCGCTTGAAAACGAGTCTAAGCCGAGTTGACTAAATTCTTCTTGGCTGATTGGCAAGCGAACTTCAACGCCATCTGTGGCAAAAACCTCGGCAATCGGAGTGCCGACCCCAACATACTGTCCAAGCACCGCTTTACGCTCGATAATGCGGCCGTTATAAGGTGCTTTTATGGTAGTGCGATCTAGATTTAAGCGCGCACTGTCGGCCGCCGCTTTAGCCGAGTCAAATTGTGCTTTAGCCGCTGTAAGCTGCGGCTTGCGCAGCACTAGATCTGGCGCTGGATCAGTATTACCGAGGCGTTGCCAATCTTGTTCTGCTTGTTTGGCGGTAGCTTGCTCCTGACGATAGGCGGCGTCGGCTTGCGATAAGCTCGCCAATGCTCGGCTTAGGTCGGCCTGATAGTCACGCTGGTCCAATTGAATTAGAACATCGCCTTTGTTAAAGCTGCCGCCGGTATTGAAATTGTCAGATACAGCAACGATCTCGCCACGAATTTGCGCAACCAAGTCGCCTCGAGTTTCAGCTTCAACCGTACCGTTTGCGTTAACAACGATTGGATAACTGCTTGGCTTTGCGGTAATTACCTCAACGCGTACTACCGTCTCAGGAATAGCGCGTTTTCGGGCCTCGGGCTTGAATGCATTGAGTAAGCTAATAATAATTGCAGCGAACAAGAAAATGCACAGCACAATTCTTAACTTTCGAGGAACTCGATAGATCAGTTTGCCCGCGGCATTGCCAAAGCTGCCGCGTTCTTGCTCAGTGACGCCGTCGTTAAGATTCAACTCATAGTCAGGGTTGTTTTGATCACTACTCATATTTTTGTGGAGTCACTGCTGTTAGATGTTACTAGTCGTCAGGTTTATCAATCGACGGGGCTGGCACAGTGCCAGCTTTACGTGATTCATTGCTGGCGAAATCGCCACCAAGCGCCAAATGAATGCCAATGCGGTTTTGTAGCAAGGCGTTGCGAAGATTGAGCTCGTTACTCAAAGAGTCGAACAAACTTCGCTGAGATTGCAATACGGTCGTGTAGTTCTCAATACCGGATTGATAGCGGTCTAGCGCCAAATCCAAGCCGCCTTGAGCGAGCTTCACAGCTTCTTTAATCGCGCTGTGTTGCTCAAACAATACATTCTCGCGTGTTAACGAGTTTTCAACTTCTTCGAACGCTGTGAGAGTTGTTTTGAGCAGTGAAGCATAGGCTATTTCGGCGTCATTGTAGGCTCTGCGTTCTTGCGCTTTTAATGCGCCCGCTGCGAAGATAGGTTGAGTCAGCGAGCCGATAATGTTGCGAATGCTGTTGTCACTGTCGAATATGCTGTTAAAGGTATCGCGACTTTCGCCGATGGATCCCGTGAAATTTAAACTCGGGAAGCGATCTCGATGAGCTGCTTTTGCGTTAGCGATCTGGGCTTGATATTGAAGCTGGCTAGCTCTCACATCAGGTCTGCGAGTCAATAGATCGGCCGGCAAGCCGGTTGGAACAGACGAGGCGAGCTCAGGCAAGCTCACGTTTAGCTCGGTAGACGCATCAGGGTATTCGCCAAGCAGTGTCTTCAAGGCTCGCAAAGCTTGGACATAGTTGAATTTCGAATCGGCCAGTGCTGAAATTTGGCGTTGCACATCGGTACGGCTCAAATATACATCGAGTGCCGAGCGAAGGCCGCGCTCGTAGTTCTCTTCTATTAACTTAGCGGTATTTTGAAAGCTGTCTAATCGTTTCTGCGCTAGGTCAAGCTGCAACTTATTAGTCGCAAGGTTGTACCAAGCTCGGCTAACGTTGGCGACCAATGATAGTTCGGCTGCTTTATAAAGCTCGCTTTGAGCTTGTGCGCCAAGAGCGGCTGCTTTTTTTCTTTGGCTCAGCTTACGCCAAATGTCTATTTCCCACTGAACACTTAGAGTACCGCCAATGCTGCGAATTTCTGTGGTGCTATCTCCGTCACCTTGAGCTGCGCCGCCGGTTGCCGCGGCAGCACTTGACTCTCTATTGCTGCCATCAACGCTGAAGCGAAGCTGTGGCCAAAGACCAGAGCCGGTAATGGTGACTTGTTCAATTGCGTTTTTGAGTTGCCCGGCTGAGCCAAGTAAATCAGGGTTGTTACTTAGTGCTTTTTCAACGTGGGCATTCAATGCTTTGTCATTTAAGCTATTGAGCCAGCCGCCTATAACAGGCTTTGTTGACTGTTTTGCAGAGTCCTCAGACGATGAACTCACTTTGGCCTCAACAGGCTGCCATGCTTCAGGGACCTTTACTTGTGCCTCTTCTGGTAAGTCGCCAACTTTCGACATACACCCAGACAAGAATAGTGCCGCTGCCAAGCCAGCAACTTGTAGGCTTCGCTTGAGAGGAAGTGCTGCATTGCTACTCATATTGTTGCTCTTTGTTCTGTCCATAGCACTGCTGATCTTAGTGTTGCTGAGTGTCGCAAGTGAGTTATTGGTGTTGGTTGATGTCATCGTGTCCTCGAGAAGCAATTGCCTGTAGTTGATCAATTATCTTTAGATGCTCGAGATGCAATTATGGATTCAATTTATACGAATTATAAAGCAATAAACTTTGCTACTTAATCAAATAAGCGAAAAACAAAGCAATTTGTTGCTTAGTGGGCCTTAATGAGCGGATTCTCTCATGCTAAATGTCAATATGTTGCGAAGTGTGAATTGCTGCTTGTTTCTGATTTAGGGTGATATACTTTGGTGCTGATATCCTCACTTACACTCCATATTTACAGATGACGGCTAGTACCCAAACTGTGGCGCAAATCTTAATTGAAGCACTGCCTTATATTCAACGATTTCGAGGCAAGACAATCGTTGTTAAATACGGTGGTAATGCCATGATAGATGACGCGCTGAAACAAAGTTTTGCGCGCGATGTTGTAATGATGAAAGCCGTTGGTATGAACCCTGTGGTTGTGCACGGTGGTGGACCTCAAATCAATGGGACCTTAAAGCGGGTTGGTAAGTCGACTGAGTTTATCGATGGCCTTAGGGTTACTGATTCGGAGACGATGGACGTTGTCGAAATGGTGCTTGGTGGTTTGGTGAATAAGGAGATTGTTAATCTTATTAATTCGCATGGTGGTAATGCTGTTGGCTTAACTGGCAAAGACGGAAATATGATTCAGGCTCAAAAGCTTAGCTCTGGTAAGCCGGATGTGGACTACGGTCACGTTGGTGAAGTCGCCAGTGTCGATAGTGCCCTAGTTGAGACACTGGAGGCTAAGGGGTTTATTCCGGTGATCGCGCCGATTGGTTCAGGCCGAGATGGCGCCACGTATAATATCAATGCCGACTCTGTTGCTGGTGCGCTGGCATCAAACCTTAAAGCTGAAAAATTGGTTTTGATGACTAACACTTCCGGTGTTCTGGATAAGCAAGGTGAGCTCTTAACTGGCTTGAACGCTAAACAAATTGATACATTAAAAGAAGACGGCACCATTCAGGGTGGCATGATGCCCAAAGTTGATTGTGGCCTCGATGCGGTAAATTCCGGTGTTAAAACCTCGCACATTATCGACGGTCGTGTAAATCATGCCTTGTTGCTCGAGGTGTTGACAGACAAAGGCGTAGGCACCTTGATCCGAGGCTAAAGGTTTAGCATGGGTCTGCGGCTTCGGTTTTTTTTCGGATCGTTTTTTGCGCTGATCGGTGTTTCGCCCTTAGCAGCCGCTGAATTGAAAGTTGCCGTAGCCAGCAATTTTGCTACCACGGCCAGAGCTTTAGTTGACGAATTTACCCAGTATAGCGATCACCAGGTTACGCTGCTGGTCGGTTCCAGCGGTAAACACGCAGCGCAAATCCAATACGGTTTAGCCGTCGATGTGTTTATGGCTGCAGATTCAGAGCGGCCTAGGTTACTCGAGCAAAAAGGCTTTGCCTTAGTCGGTTCTAGACGAAGCTATGCGCAAGGGCGCTTGGTTCTTTGGAGTGCCGAGGGTGGCTTTTTTGATGCGAATTCCAGTTCATCGAGATTCTTAGCTGAGGCCCCGAAAAAGGGAGTGCTTGAAATTTCGATGGAAGGCCTGACTGATATTTTCGCTAACTCTGAGCAACATACTGTTTCCATTGCCAACCCCAAAATAGCACCCTACGGCTTGGCCGCCAAACAAGTGCTCGATGCACTTAATTTGAAACCCAGGCTAGTTTACGGCGAAAGTGTTGCTCAAGCATTTCAATTTGTAAATGGTGGTGGTGCTCAACTTGGGCTGTTGGCGTTGGCACAAGTTAAAGACCTCGATTCTGGTTCTTATCGAGTAATCCCGGAAGCCTTACATACTCCCATCGATCAACAACTAGTCATAATCAATGACTCTGATGCAGCAAGGCAATGGAAGAACTTTGTTTTGAGCGAAGCTTCTCAAGACCTAATTCAGTCGAAAGGTTATGTCGGTGGACATGATAGTTACCTAAAGTTGGAGGCAAACTAATGTTTTCTGAGGCCGATTTAGTCGCACTTTTATTGACCTTAAAATTAGCGGGCATTAGCACATTGGCACTATTGGTGTTTGGTACGCCATTGGCATGGTGGTTAGCTAATTCTCAATGGCGATTTCGGTTTTTAATAGAAGCCATGGTAGCGCTTCCATTAGTTTTGCCGCCTACCGTATTAGGTTTCTATCTGCTTGTGTCCTTTAGCCCAACGAGTTTTCTAGGGCAAATGTTTGAAGCTGTATTTGGCCAACCATTAGCCTTTTCGTTTACGGGCTTAGTGCTAGGCTCGGTTATCTATTCTTTACCTTTCGTGATTCAGCCATTGCAAAATGCTTTTGTAGCGATAGGAACTCGACCATTAGAAGTAGCTGCAAGCCTCGGAGCTTCGCCAATTGATCGTTTTTGTTCGATCGTCGTTCCACTCGCTAGACCTGGTTTCTTGTCTGCGATGATTCTTGGGTTTGCGCACACGCTTGGCGAGTTTGGTGTGGTGCTAATGATTGGTGGAAACATTCCAGGCGAGACTCAAGTTGCTTCGATTGCTATTTATCAGCATGTCGAAAGCTTAGAACTCGCAAGTGCACATTGGTTGTCAGCTGCGTTGTTACTTATTTCATTTTCACTGCTAATGATAGTTTACGCCGCCAACCCCAAGGCGCGTGTTTTGAGGTGGTCTAGATGACTTTAGACATCAAACTCACTTCATCTGTTAACGACTTTGATCTGAATATTGACTTGAGCCTAAACACCAGCAAAGTCACCGCAATATTTGGTCCCTCTGGAAGTGGCAAAACTAGTCTGTTGCGAGCCATCGCTGGTTTAGGCAACCGAAAGAATGCGTCAATAAGTTTTAACGGTGAGGTTTGGCAGAATCATTCTGCGGACAATAGAGTCTTTGTGCCAAGCTATAAGAGAAAGCTGGCTTATGTATTCCAAGAACCGAGCTTATTTGAGCACCTATCGGTAATGGTAAATATCGAATATGGTGCTAAACGAGTAAGCGCCGATCAAGAAGGTATCAGTCCAGAGGAGGCCATCGAATCACTCTCGCTTGCAAAGCTCCTTCAGCGGGATGTAAACACGCTTTCTGGTGGAGAAAGGCAGCGCGTTGCAATCGCCCGAGCGCTGTGCTCGAAACCTCGTGTTTTATTGATGGACGAACCACTGGCAGCTCTAGATGATGCAAGTAAAAAAGAAATTTTGAAGATGCTTGTCACTCTTCGACATCAGCTTAATATCCCAATCATCTATGTCAGCCATTCCATTGATGAAGTTGCGCGGTTAGCCGATGACGTAGTTTTGCTTGAGAGAGGCTCCGTAGTAACGAGCGGGAGCGTGCAGTCCATACTCACTCAGCTTGATCTTTCGCTTGCCCATGATTCCGACGCTGAATCAATAGTTGATGCCGTTGTAGCTGCGCACGATGATGAGTTTGGCTTGACCTACTTAGACTCGAAAGTCGGGCGTTTTTCGGTGTTACGTAGAGAGTTTGGCCAGGGCGAAAAGGTGCGTGTGATGGTATCTGCTAAAGACGTCAGTGTGACTTTGAACCGCCAGCGTGACACTAGTATTTTGAATATTTTCCCTGCTGTGATCACCGAAGTAAAAGAGGCGGGGCCGTCGCACGTAACCCTAAAATTAGATGCCAACGAAGTGGTTGTGCTTGCAAGTGTAACTAAAAAATCAGCAGCAATAATGAGATTGGAAGTAGGTACGAGTGTTTACCTGCAAGCCAAAAGCGTGGCCTTGTTATGACGCTTATTCTCGTTTTAGTTTATAAGGAATATTGGGTATAGGGTTTATGGCTATAGAGAATTTTGGCGAAATCTTCGCCTTGGTTTGCGCATTGATGTGGGCGAGCGCTGTTGTGCTGTTCAAATACGTTGGCGAGAGTATGAGCGCCAATACTTTAAACTTGGTAAAAAACCTTCTGGGTTTGTCGTTACTTCTTCCGACAGCATTCTTATTAGAGGGCATTCAGATGCCAGTGCTAAGCTGGCTGGAATGGATCATTTTGATTGCCAGCGGTTACTTTGGTATCGCGGTGGCAGATACCTGGTATCTACAAGCGCTTCGCAATTTGGGCGCGGGTAGAACTGCCATTGTCGCAAGCCTATACAGTCCTTTTGTGGTGATGTTGTCCATAGTTTTTTTGCAGGAGACCTTGGTGCTTTGGCAATGGTTGGGTTTCATCATGGTGCTAGCGGGAATTCTTGTTGTTGTATACCAGCGCAGTTATCAATCGGTGGAGCAAGGTGTATTACTCAAAGGGGTTGGTCTCGCCGCCGCGTCTGTGTTTCTTACTGCCGCCGGTGTGGTGGCCATGAAGCCTATATTAGACAACGACGGTTTCTTTTGGATGGTCAGTTTGCGTATGTTGGCTGGCGTGATAGGCATGTTGTTATTTATCGCTTATAAGCGGCAAATTGCTAGCACTTGGAGCGTTATAAGAGAGGGCGATCACCGATGGAAGCATATCTTGCTAGCGAGTTTCGTTGGCTCGTATCTCGCTTTACTATTCTGGCTTGGCGGGTTCAAGTATGCCGATGCTTCTGTCGCATCTGTATTGAATGAAACTGCCAACGTCTTTATCGTGGTGATGGCCTGGTTGTTTCTCAAAGAAGCGTTTAGCGTTCGTAAGGCTTTGGGCGTTACCTTGACGTTTGGCGGCGTTTTAGTTTTTCTTGGATTGCTCGGCGGAACACCCATTTTATGAATTTAAAAACCGCGACTTTATCTGGTCTCGCGTTAATCGCATTTGCTGGCAATTCTGTGTTGTGTCGATTGGCGCTTAGCAGTGGTGAGATTGATCCCGCGAGCTTTACGGCTATTCGACTTATATCTGGTGCCATCGCCTTATTGCTTTTGTTAGGCATAAAGGGGGCTGATCGATCTAAAGCCTTCGATTTTTCGGATAGGCCGCAGAGCAAGGCCTGGGCCTCAAGCTTAATGCTGTTTGCATATGCTGCGTTATTTTCGTTCGCCTACCTGAGTTTAGAAACAGGTGTTGGTGCGTTGATTCTTTTCGGGTCAGTGCAAATTACCATGGTGTTGATTAATTTATTGAGAGGTAATCGCCTCTCTAAATTTGAATGGTTGGGCTTTTTGATAGCCTGTTCGGGCTTGGTTTATTTAGTTTTTCCTGAGTTGAGTCAGCCTTCATTAACTGGCTTCGTCATGATGAGCGCAGCGGGTATCGCCTGGGGGGCTTATACTGTTTTGGGTCAGGGTTCTCAGAGTCCCCTTGCCGATACTGCCAACAATTTCACGTTGTCATTGCCCTTTGTAGCCCTTTTACTAATTCCGTTTCTAATCTACCCGCTTACAGATGGCTTGCATGCATCTCCAGAAACATGGGCATTGGCAGTTGCCTCTGGCGCGCTCACTTCTGGATTAGGTTACGCGATTTGGTATGCGGCACTGCCCAAACTCACAACTAGTCAGGCGGGTGTTATGCAATTGCTCGTGCCGATAATCGCTTCCCTTGGCGGGATAGTGTTTTCAAATGAAATACTCACGAGTCGTTTGATTATTGCAACCTTGTTAACGCTCGGTGGTATTCTTCTCGTTCTAATCTCCAAGCAAGCTACAACTCATTTAGATAAACGGTAACGCACTAATATGACCTATCAAGCAATTAATTTTAACGACAAGTTTGAACTATTTACCGAACATTGGACGCCTAAGGTAATTGCCGAAATGAATGACTACCAATTTAAACTTGCCAAGGTTGAGGGCGAGTTTGTGTTTCACAGTCATTTAGATACTGATGAGACCTTTATAGTGTTAGACGGCTGTTTGCGAATAGATTTTGAAGACGGTTCGGTTGTCCTTAATGCGGGTGAAATGTTTGTAGTGCCTAAAGGCGTACCGCATAAGCCGTTTGCTAAAAATGAGACGCAACTTTTATTGATTGAGCCTCGCGGTGTAGTGAATACTGGTGAGGCTAAAGGCGGAGCTCTGACAGCACAAACCGACGTTTGGATCTAGGCTCCTAATTTATAAACTAGATTTTAATCCCTGGTCTAATACTAATAGGTAACCTTTGATGGCAGTTTTCACACATTTGCTGCGCGTACGATACTCTGATTGCGATGCTCAGAAAGTTGTCTTTAATGGAAAGTATGCCGAGTTTATCGACGTTGCAGCTACTGAATTTACTAGACACATCTGGGGGAACTACAACGACGTTTTGGCGATGGGAGTTGATAGTCAAGTGGTGAACCTGAATATTTCATGGAAGGCGTCTTCAAGTTTTGATGATGTATTGGCTATTAGCGTTAAACCAGGCCACATCGGTAACACCTCCTACACCCTCGAATTTGTGATCAGCAATTTTTCAACTCAAGAACTTGTTGCCACGGCGGAGGTTGTCTATGTAATGGTGAGCGCGACTGAATTTACGAAGATGCCAATACCTGAAAACCTAAGACATAGATTAGAGCAAGGAGCGCCTGGAGTTGTCGTCGATCATGCTGGTGCGACATAAACACCCTACATCAAATTTTCTATAACGCGTTTATCTTTTCGATTAGCTCTATTCTAAGACTCGGAGCGGCATCGGCAGCTAGAGTGAAGTACATGCCGGTTAGTACTTGTGCTCGATAGCCTTCAAGGTCTGTGTAGTTATGCATCCAGTCGTGGCGAGCGGTTCTATGGCTAGCAAATATTTGTTGAGCCAAGCTTTCAGCTTTAACTTCTCCTAATAATAGTCCTTGTTCAGTAGACCGTTTGACAAGCTGTTTTGCTAATTCCATAGATCGAAAAAATATTTGATCGCTCATGGCATGTGCAAAAAGCTTCTGACGCTCGCCGGCTATGAATGCAGCCTTATACAGAGTTTCATTGCTAGTAAAAAGTTCGATTAGCTTTTCAACAAACCCTTCGACAGCGTTTACTGGGTGATCAAAACTCGGCTCGCTCAGTATCTGCTCGGTGCGCTCTACCATCTGTTTAACCAACTGCTCAACGATCTGGGATTTCTTTCCTAGTAAGTTATGAATGGTCGGTATTGTTACCTTTGCTTCAGCCGCCAATTTTCCTAAAGTGAAGCTTTCAAAGCCATCGTCAGCGATTAACTTGCTCGCGCATTCAAGAATATATGAGCGGCGCTTGTTCATATTTTGAGTGCGGGTAGCGCTTCCGCGGGCCATTTTTTTACTTTGCATATTTGTATTTGCTTTCAAAGCTGCTATTGACGACAGATTTTATTATACATAAAATTTTATTGAATATAAAAACTGTGGAGTTGAATTATGAAATCTAATGTTATTAAATCGATCGATGCTTGCGCGGCGCACTATGGGAGCGATGCTGAGGCGATGAGGCGCTACCTGATTGACGGTCAAGAGAGGGCTCAAAAAATGGACAATCGTGGCCCGCTCACCTTCACCTCTTCAGGAGCATTGAGCCCCGAGATTAGAGAAGCGTATCGCACGCACGGCTTTTATATTTTTACTGGCCTTATTGACGAGGCAGAGCTAAGTGATATTCGTGATGATCTCGACAGTATGTATAAGCGTTTTCCGGTTGATAGCCAGTCAAGCGTCACTGCATCGGGAGGGCCCGCTCTTGGAGTAGATTGCAAAGCTCCAAACTTGATTTGGTCCAAACCGCTAGGTGATCCCCTCGGTGGTACGGCAATTGCAAACGGTCGTCATCAAGTAAAACTGTTTGAACCGGAAGCTGCTAAAGATGCTCCGATGGAGGCTCCATTTGTAATGCTAGGTTCGCTACAGTTTTCTGAAGCATGCTTACGTGTTTATGCCCACCCAAAACTTTTGCGAGTTGCAGCAGAAATAAATGGAGAGGATTTCGCACCGTTCCATGAAAGCTTATTCATCAAAGAGCCTGGCTTGGGTGCAGCTGTGTCTTGGCATCAAGATGGCGATACGCATTGGGACAGCCTCGAGTTCGATGAGGAGATTCATGGTTTTAATTTCATGGTACAAGCTTATGGAAGTACCGCCGTTAACGGTGTCTGGGTTGTTCCCGGTTCTCACAAGCAAGGCCGGGTAGATATTAAGTCGCTAATTGCTCAGGCCGGCAGCGAGCGGATAAGCGATGCGGTACCCTTGATATGTAACGCAGGTGATGTGGTGATTTGCAATCGCCAGATTGTCCATGGTTCGTTCGCGAACACAGGTTTTGAACGACGAATAACTGTGAACTCAGGTTTTCATCGGCGCTCATCGGTTCTCAATGTCATGGGGGCTGGAATTCATAGTGAGGCGGTTGTTTATGATAAGGAATTTATCAAAGAGCGAAGCAAGGTTATTGGTTATGCGATAGCGGCACGCAAGCAGCGCTTTGCGAATGAAACCCCCTATTGTTATAAACCTCATTTTGACGCAGGTGAGAAATTTGAATGGGGCCCACATTCGATGATTATGCTCAAAGACTATAATTTGCGAGATTTGAGCATCTAGTTAGCGTTTTAACCGAATGCAATATGACTGGGTTGAATTAAAAAAACGGCTTCTCAGCAGGGTTGGAGTGCTGGAAGCCGTCTACTTAAAACGCTCTCGACTACGAAGGTCTTTGGGGTAAGAAAGACCAAAATAGACTTTGAGCGCGTATGAGGTTGCTAGTGAAATCCGTTCCACTGAATTTAGCGATTTCAAGTTATTGAATTTCGCTAGACTCTTTGCTTTAGATTGCATCCCCCCAGACGTAATCTTGATTAACCTCGGAATTACTTTACCCTTGTGAGGCTTGATAAACAACAGTCTTGACCAAAAATATTGCTCAGTTATATCGAATGATGCGCATAAACCAAGCGATACTAGACTCGTTGTCAAAATATTTTTGAGTTACTAGATAAGTGTCTAGTCGGCAGATACTTTTAGAGCCTCGTCAATTAAATTTGGCAAGGTGTCTTTTAAGAAATCTTGGCTGGGGTGGGCTTTCTCTCCCAGTCTAACGACCACCATATTATGCTCGGGCACATTGATAATGAATTGGCCTAGGTGCCCACTAAAAGCGTAAAACGCGGGCTGTTGGCCATCGCTCAACCAAGTTGAGAGCCCGTAGTATGAGGTGCCCTCTGGCTTTAGCATTTCGTCAACAAAGGCTTCAGGGATAAGCTGTTGGCCGTTCCATTTACCTTTATTCATGAGCAACATACCGAGCTTAGCGTAATTGCGGGCGTTAGTATTTAGACAACAGTAGGTCAATTCCATGCCTTCATTATCTGTATGCCATACAGCATCGTCGTTCATGCCTAATGGCTTCCAAAGTTTGTCGCTGAGATAGTCACTAAGGCTAATATCGCCTAGTGGTTTTTGTAGGGCGCGAAGCAAGAATATGCCGAGTAGTTGAGTTGACGCACTGGAATATTCCCAGAACGTACCAGGCTCGGCAGAGAATGGGCGGCCAGTGGTGAACTCAGTGACATTATCACCATAGTACAGCTCAACCGTGGGGCTGAATGGTGTGTAGTATTGCTCGTCCCATTCATAGCCTGAATTCATCAAAGACAGCTGTCGAACGGTTGCGGTTTTGCCAATCGGGTCATCCTTAAATTCAGGAATAAAGTCGATAATGGGCTGATCTAGGTCTCGAACAAAACCTTCTTCAATGGCAATGCCAAGCAACATAGTTGTCACTGTTTTTGCCATCGAAAACGAATTAGTTTTGCTTCGATCGTTATAGCCTGATAGATACTCCTCAAATACAAGTTGGCCATCTTTAACAACCAGAAAAGCTGCTGCGTTTAAACGTTCTAATTCTTTCTTAAAATCGTCGTCTAATGTTTTACTATTTTTCTTAGGATGTTCTGGTATTGGTTGAGCTTGTCCTGCTTTAATCAGGTTTGTTTCAAACTGTTGATGATCATTGATGTTGGCTGTGACGTTACCGACCATGTAGGTTCGCTTAACACTGGTAATGATGAAGTCGGTGCCGGTGGCATAAAGGCCTGCAATCAAAAGCAAAACAAGGGCGATAAAGGCGACGAATATTTTTTTTATTATGGTCATATTTTAGAGCGGTAATTGGTGTTTGCGAATTGGTTGTCGCAATACAAAGCTAGTGTGAACACCACTAACTCCATCAAGCTTAGTTAGGCGGCGAAGTAAAAACTCCTCGTAGTGTCGCATATCTCGTATCAAGGCTTTGATCAGAAAGTCAGAATCTTGCCCAGTGACTAAGTAGCAGTCGATCACCTCGGGTAGATCGGCGGCGTCTCTCTCGAACTTTTCGAATAACTCAGCGGTATGTTTTTCCATCGTTACCGAAATCATGGCCGTAAGATTTAGGCCGAGTTTTTCACTGTCTAGTAAGGTAATGTGATCGGTAATAATGCCGGATTCCTCAAGGTGCTTGACTCGTCGTGCGCAGGGTGTGGGAGAGAGGTTCACTTTCTCAGCTAGCTCTAAATTGCTGATTCGCGCATTGGCCTGTAATTCTTTGAGTATCAGTCTGTCGACTTTGTCTATTTTCATGTTCTTGGTGGGTTTAATTGACTATAAATATAGTTTTAATTGGCTAATATAGCCAATTAAGCCGCTATATAGAATTTATTTAGTCAGAAAAACTCAAGCTATATGACTATACTCTGCTTAATATAGTAAACCAATTTTATACCTCCAGATGAACCGTTTCGACCACAGTAAGTACACCAAAATTGTCGCCATAAATAAGACTGACCGCCGTTGGCCAAGTAAGGTGATTGACGTATCTCCGGCCTGGTGCAGTGTTGACCTGCGTGACGGTAATCAAGCTTTGATAGAACCGATGACGCCTGCGCAAAAGCTTGAGATGTTCGAGATGCTATTGAGTGTTGGTTTTAAGCAAATTGAAGTTGGCTTTCCAGCAGCGTCGCAAACCGATTTTGATTTTGTTCGAAAGCTAATTGTTGAGGATCGTATTCCCGACGATGTCACGATTCAAGTGCTTACGCAGGCACGTAAAGAATTGATTGATCGTACCTATGAGTCTTTAGTGGGAGCTAAGCAGGCCATCGTGCATGTTTACAATTCAACTTCGACGGTTCAACGCGAACAAGTGTTTAAGGCCTCTAAAGATCAAATCAAAGAGATCGCCGTTAACGGCGCTAGATGGGTTAAAGAAAATGCGGCAAAGCAGCCGGAAACACAATGGCAGTTCCAATATTCACCGGAAAGCTTCACAGGCACTGAGATTGATTATGCGGTTGAGGTTTGTGACGCCGTAATCGATGTGTGGCAGCCGACACCTGAACACAAGATTATTTTAAATTTGCCGGCCACGGTGGAAGTGGCTACGCCGAATGTATACGCCGACCAAATCGAATGGTTCTGCGACAATATTAAAAATCGCGAATCAATCATTGTGAGTTTGCACACGCATAACGACCGAGGCTGTGGTGTTGCTGCATCGGAGTTGGGCGTTTTGGCGGGGGCTGATCGAGTAGAAGGCACCTTATTAGGTAATGGCGAGCGAACCGGCAATATGGACATCGTTACCATGGCGATGAACCTATACAGTGCGGGCGTCGACCCTGAGTTGGATTTTTCGCGAATGGATAGGATCATAAACGTGGTCGAGAAATGCACGCAGTTGAAAGTGCATCCTCGCCACCCATATGCGGGTGAGCTTGTATTTGCAGCGTTCTCGGGTAGCCATCAAGATGCCATCAATAAATGCTTAGCTTTGTATGAAGAGGGCGAAACATGGGAGGTAGCTTACCTGCCGATTGATCCGCGTGATCTTGGTCGAAATTATCAAGAGGTCATTCGAATTAACTCGCAATCGGGCAAGGGCGGCGTGGCCTACGTTTTGGAACAAGAGCATGGCATTAAAATGCCGCGTTGGTTACAGGTTGATTTTAGTCCAGTGGTTCAACAAGAAGCTGAGAACACTGAGGCTGAAGTGTCTGGTGAGCAGATAGCCGATTTATTTGAGCGCACCTATCTTGCGCCAAAAGGCTCGATGCGCATGAAAAGTTATCAAGTCAATCGGCAAGATGGCCAAGATTCGATGGAAGCGGTTATTTTCGATGGTGACAACGAAGTGGAGATTAACGGCGAAGGCCGCGGTGTGTTAGAAGCGTTCACCTCTGCATTGAGTAAGCATGTTGGTAAAGATCTCGTAATTATCGAATACAACGAACACACGCTTGGTCAAGATGACGCTTCAGATGCGATGGCTTATGTTCAACTGAGTATCAACTCGCAACGCGTTTGTGGAGCAGGGCGAAGTCAGGACATTCTAGGCGCGACGCTTGGCGCGATTTTAAACGCTGTGGCTCGGGTTTAACTGCGCTGTGATTCGTACTTATCCCGAAAGCTGATTACCTCACCTTGAGTTCGCTGAGATGAGCGGCAAGCGCTTTTTGGCCTGGCTTTATCGCCAGCCCTACCTACTCTTGTTTCTGGCAACTTTGTTTTGGGCTGGAAACGCGATTGCGGGCAAGCTTGCCGTTGGGCACATCTCGCCGTTTGTGTTTACATCGCTCAGATGGTTGCTCGCGAGCGCGATCGTCATTATGGTTTCGTTCCCACAATTGAAAAGCGATTGGCAGCTTATTCGCCCTCGCTTAGCGTTTCTGTTTTCGCTAGGTTTGATAGGGTTTACGTTATTCAATAATCTTATGTACGTCGCTCTGCAGAGCACCACGGCCATGAATGTGGCAATTATTCAGGCCGCGTTACCGGCCTCGATATTTATATTGAATTTTCTCATTTATCGCTTGCGTGCTAATAGCCACCAACTCATCGGTTTTCCGATAACCGTGCTTGGAGTAATTGCGATTATTGCTCAAGGCCAGTGGCAGGTGCTGACTCAACTGAGTTTTGTCATCGGCGATTTGTTGATGCTAGTGGCCATCACTTGTTACGGTGTGTATTCAGTCATGCTCACCAAAAAACCTCAAATTCATTGGCTTAGTTTAATAACTGTATTAGCGATGTCAGCGTTTCTGGCGTCTTTGCCTTTTGTCTTTATTGAAATCGTTAATCAGAAGCAGCTTTGGCCAGATCAAACTGGTTGGATTGTTGTGCTATATACTGCGGTGTTTGCCTCACTGTGTTCTCAAGTTTTTTGGATTAGAGGTCTCGAATTGATTGGCTCTAATGCCGCGAGTTTATTTATAAATTTAGTACCTGTGCTGGGTACTTTTCTGGCGATCGTTTTGCTCGGCGAGTCTTTGTACTGGTATCACGTTTGTGGCTTGCTTCTTATTGTTGGTGGTATTACGTTTGCCCAAAGAGGCAAGAAAGAGAGCTAAATCACGAAAGCTTTGCCTATTTCTTAATAAGCTTAGTCATTGTTGAGCAAACGCAATCGGCGTAACTTAATTTAAACAGCAGTGAGTTTACAAACCTGTCAACGCATAGCCATTAAAACTAATTCCAACGAGCCCGCACTATGAGAAATTTTACCGAAGAACAAGTGATGTTTCGCCAAGCTTATCGCAAGTTTATCGATCAAGAAATCAAGCCAAATATGGAAGAATGGCGCAAGGCCGGTATTGTCGATCGATCGGCATTTAAAAAAGCCGGTGACCAAGGCTTTCTTATGATTTGGCCAGATGAAAAGTACGGTGGCCTAGGCGACAACGACTTTCGTTATGAGCAAATTATCATCGAAGAAACTAGCCGAGCTGGGTGTGGTGATTGGTTTAATAGCCTACACAGTCGCTTGGTTGGCCCATACTTTAAATCTTTTGGTACCGAAGAGCAGCGCCAACGGTTTTTACCTGATTGTGTGTCGGGCGATAAAATTTTGGCCATTGCCATGACTGAGCCAGACTTCGGCAGCGACCTATCAGGCATGCGCAGCAGTGTGCGTGACGAAGGCGATCACCTGGTTCTAAACGGCTCTAAAACGTATATTTCAAACGGTATCAATGCCGATATTATTATTGTTGCCGCACGCCAAGAAGGTGTTGATCATTCGCATGCTTTAACGCTGGTTGTTGTTGAAGCGGGTATGGAGGGTTTTGAGCGTGGTCGTAACTTAGAGAAAATGGGCCTCAAAGCTCAAGATACCGCTGAGTTGTTTTTCAATAACGTTAAGATCCCTAAAGAGAATATATTGGGTGCTGAGGGCAAAGGCTTTTATCAATTGATGCACGGCCTAGCTGAAGAGCGATTACTCGGTGCGGTGGGCTATATCGCCGAAGCACGCCGTGCTTTCGACATCACTCGCGAGTTTGTTATGCAGCGTAAAATGTTTGGCAAGAAGTTGTCTGACATGCAAAACACGCAATTCAAAATGGCTGAGATGGACACTGAAATTGATATGGCGCAACGCTATGTAGATTACTGCGTTGAACTTATGAACCAGGGTAAGCTTACGGCCATTGAAGGTGCGAAAGCTAAGCTGCAGACTAGTGAGATTCAAGGTCGAATGGTCGATCTTGGCGTGCAGCTTCATGGTGGTGCAGGTTTTATGGACGAGTATGAAATCAGCCGTATGTATACCGACGCTAGAATCAGCCGAATATATGCAGGCTCATCAGAGATTATGAAATTGATTATTGGCCGAGATATCTTCTCAGATAACTACAAAAGCATCCTCGACTAAGCGCAATAGAACCTGTGTTGCCGACCAAAAAGTTGATTGGCAGCACCTATTTGCATTTTCCAAACTCTAGGCGAATAATGGTTGGCGAATGAGTCACTTGGCAATGGTGTTGAGAATGCTATCGTCGATGACTCGCTAAAGCTTAACGAGGTGGAAAATGCATATAGAACAATTAACCAGTCAGGTTTCAGTGTCAGGCCAAATCACGGTAGAAGATGTTCAAGGCTTTGTTGATCAAGGCGTGGAACTTTTGGTTTGTAATCGCCCAGACGGTGAAGACGAAGGCCAAACCGAGTACAAGTTAATTGAAGCCGAGGCACAACGGCTTGGTTTGCCGTTTAAGCTCTTAGCGTTTAGGTCTTACCAAATCACCCCCGAAAACCGCGATGAGTTCGTATGCTTAATTCAGACGCGCAAGCGGATTCATTGCTATTGCCGTTCAGGCGCTAGATCAAAGCGCTTGTGGCGCGAAGCGAACTTTCTTGTGGGCGGCGAAGCCGAGTATGATGCGAAGTGTGATAAGGATATGGCTTAGTTATAGACTAAGTTCGCTTTCCGCTTTGGCTGCCTCTCTGTTTATGTGATACGGGTTTGTGTGAAAAAGGCTTGTGATACGTTTTAAAATAGGGTCGAAGAGTTCCACCTGAGCGGTCGGAAGATGGCTGCATTTTGAGCATAACGGCCATTTGAAAAACTTAAGTTGGTCCCCTTTGTCTACATTCATCTAGCAGTAAACTGGATGAGAAAGCTAGCTTATTACTCAATTTTAAAACTAATGACGACAGTTACAGCCTATCCGACTGTACTAGCTAACTGCTTCTCGTTTTAAAAGAAATCGTTCGAGTAATTCGATCAAGTATTCTTCAATCTGAGCATCGTTTAGCTGTTCTGGAGCATAAAGAACGTAGTTATCGATTGTTGCTCTCGAAACTCTGTTTACAAATTCAGTTACCTGGGACAGGTCGCTGAATGATCTTAATTCTTCTCTGTGAGTTAGCAAAAACTTTGTCGCCCAAGGTATGTAGTTTTTATACAAAGGTAGTTCTTGCTCAGTCACTGCGAATTGCGGAACATCGCTGATGAGGGCTACGTGTAAGGCCAAGTTAGATCTGACAAACTCTAAATATACAGCCACATGAAGTTTTAATAGTTCTTTTATTGATGCAGGCTCTGGGTGCTCCATAATTAATTCAAAGAGTCTGCGGTCTTCGCGACGTCTAACTTCGGCAAAAACGGCTTCCTTCCCAGGGAAGTACTCGTACAGTGAACCAACACTAACTCCGGCTATCTCTGCAATTATGTTGGTGCTGGATTTATCATATCCGCGCTTTAACAAAACCCGAGTAGAAGCCGACAATATGGTGTCTATAGTTGCTTTCGAGCGCGCCTGAGATGGAATCTTTCTCATTGAATACAAAGACTTAGAATTATTTCTCTCTGACATATTGAAACCCGAATATTAAAGCTGAGTGATCGCTCATATAATAGGAGCTGTAGACTAACTCTGCAATAACACTGGAGAAGAAATCGTGCCGGCCCCCGTACCATTTAATCCGCAAGACGTAGTAGATGCTAAATATAAAAAGCGAAAAACACGCTCCGGCGTTGTAACTAAACGAACCATTTGTCAAAGCTGCGATATCGCTTGCTCGGTTGTGACTGAAGCCAAAAAGGGCCGAGTAGTAAAAGTTCGATCCTCTGATAACCCAATTTTTAAGGACAATATCTGCATGAAGGGGATCATTGCTCCAAAAGGGTTTGCAAACCCGAATCGAATAACACACCCATTAAAGCGCGTTGGCGAACGTGGGAGCGGTAAGTGGGAGCGAGTTAGTTGGGAAGATGCCTTTGCGGATATCGGAGTAAGGTTGAAAGCCATCATTGATGAACACGGGCCAGAGGCCTGGGCAGTTTCAACGAGCCAATGGAATACTGCGACTGATCATGGATTGGGACGCAGGATCATGAATCATATCGGGTCTCCGAACTGGACAAGCGGGGTTGCTTTGTGTGCTGGAAACACAGCGGCAATTAACCGCTATACATATGGATGGTTCCCGATCGGTGATTTCCAAAATACTAAGTGTATCGTTCTAATGGGGCACAATCCTCGGCGGCACAGTTGGACTCCTATGTACACATGGATTAAACAAGCTCAAGCACGGGGTGCAAAGCTAATTGTCACAGACCCACGCAGGAGCTCTAGCGCTGAACGAGCTGACATTTGGTTGCCTCTTAAAGTGGGGAGCGATACAGCAATGATGCTTGGATGGCTAAAGGTGATCATTGACGAGGAGTTATACGACAAAGATTTCGTGCGAGATTGGACCATCGGTTTTGATGAACTCAAAGAACGCGTAGATGAATATCCATTAGAGCGTGTTGCGAAGTTGACTGGGTGCGAGTCAAGCATGATTGCCAAGGCTGCTCGCATGTACGCCACTGAGGGGCCATCAATTATTCCTTGGACGCCGATAACCGATATGCAGCGCAATTCCACTTCAGGCATCCGCTTACAAAGCATTTTGAGAGCGATCTGTGGTTATGTTGATGTTCCAGGTGGTGAACATCTGCAGGGTTTCAATCCAGATATTGTTAATGAGTCGACAATTGAGATGCACCATGTTTTGTCGAACGAGCAAAAAGCAAAACAGTTGGGGGCAGATAAACATCCTGCTTTTACATATCGAGGTCAGGAGCGATTTCGCGAGCCAACAAAGCGGGTCTGGGGTCAAGAGTATGCAAATCTTATTATGGGTTGCCATATGACTCCTCCTTCCTCTTTGTTTCGAGCTATGGCAGGCGAAGGCCCATATCCGGTTAAAGCGTTTTTTTTCCTTGGTAACAACCCGATGATGAGCTACGCAAATATGAAACTCATTATCGAAGCAATGATGAAGCAAGATCTTATTGTTACGCATGAGCAATTCATGACACCATCGGCACAACTAGCCGATTACATTTTACCCGCAGACAGCTGGTTGGAACGTCCTTGGCTTATGGACTCTTTTGGATGGACGTCTACGATTCGTACGTCGGAGAAGTCGATGGAACCTCCAGGAGAATGTCGGTCAACGTTTGAATTTTGGAAGCTGCTAGCTGGAGCGCTTGATCGTTCGGAGATCGTGCCTTGGGAAACAATCGAAGATTTCTATAGCTACCGTCTTGAAAAGCTTGGCATGACCTGGGACGAGTTCGTGAACACAACTGATGTGCATTTCGCACCCCCTGAATTTCGGAAGTATCGAAAGACTGGGTTCGCGACACCGAGCGGAAAAGTCGAACTTAAATCTTTAGCCCTCGAAGAGCTGGGGTTTGACCCTTTGCCTTATTTTCGAGAGGACCCACCTATTGACCCTAACTTTCCATTATTACTTTTTACGGGCGTACGAGAAGATGGTTTCTTTCAAACCGGACATCGTCACATTGAGGAAATGCGGAAACGACACCCTGAACCTCTTTTATTCGTGAGTCCAGAAACCGCTGAACTTTACCGGATCTCAGAAGATGAATGGGTGGAAGTTGAAAACGAATTGGCAAAGATCTCAATCAAGGTAGCGATCAAAGAGACGATGCCTAATGGCTTAATCAGGATTCCTCACGGTTGGTGGAAACCGGAAATGAAACAGGGTGTTGGGCACCTCTCTGGAGCATTGAAGTATGCTGACGCTCAACTTTGCAGAGACGACGAAGATTACTTGGATCTCGAACAAGGGATACCGCATTTAAAAGGTGTTCCATGCCGAATTAATAAACTTTCTTCAAGAACGGCTGAAGTAAGAGCTGACATAAAAGAATCGATAGTATGAACCCCAAAGAAAGAGAAATATGGAGGCTTGAGCGTTCCACTAAATTTTTAGTTTGGATGGCCAGTAAGTCGTCGAAGAATAAGACTTGGTTGGATAAGTTATGCCGCCTTTTGGTCACCAAAGTAACTGCAGTGCACCCAGACGATGACTTTTTAAGAGATCCTCTAATAGACGAAGATAAGGGCTTTGATCCTGATGAGCTTGATCGATTTCAGAGAGGTGAGCAGTGAAGTCTAAAGGTTTTGCACTCATGTGTTAAATGACATGCTGGGTGAGAACAACTTTTTTGGTTATATAGGCTCAGGGTCATACTTCTAGATCGAATGACCGTTTTGAATAATCATTTATCTATGCCGACTCAAACACGTGAAATTTGCTTTAACATATTTGAGAAAATTCGACTCTGCCCCGAATTATTGTGTATCTTAAAAACTCGGTAAGTACTGACCTTATGTTTTAAGTAAATAATCTGAAGAAAGCACATGCTGTGAGAATGCATTCAAGTGGCGGCTGAAATGGTGGTGAAATGAAACAAATATTTGTAGTGATATTGCTAATGTGGTCGACAGCAGCCCAGACGCAAAATAGCGAATGCGCATGTTGCAACGAAAACGCACGGGCTTTCGATTTCTGGTTGGGCGAGTGGCAAGTAAGCGCCAATGGCAAAGTCGCTGGCCAAAACTCCATCGATAAAATTCAAGGCGAATGCGTACTGCGAGAAAGCTGGACCAGCGCATCTCCTGGGTATACCGGTACGAGCTATAACTTTTACAACACTTCCAAAAAACAATGGCAGCAACTCTGGATAGATAATCAAGGCGGTAGTCTTGAATTAGCTGGTCAAAAAGTAGGGAATCAAATGATTCTGTCGTCACAAAAATTTAAGAATGATAAAGGGCAAGAGGTTCTGCACCGTATTACTTGGACAGATAACGAAGACGGCACGGTTCGTCAGCTGTGGGAAACCACCACAGACGGAAGTGTTAAAATTGTATTTGATGGTTCATATCTTAGAACCACAGAGTAGACCTAAAGCCTTATAAAAGCGGTGTTGCTCAGTGGCAGGGCTTGTTTAAATTGTAACGGTCATAACTAGTCAATACTTAAACAACCTGAGTCGAGCTTTCTTTGAGGGAATATCATATTCAAGGTCCTGTTTAGCTCATTCCAATCATTCGCCATTTTTTCAGCTTGAGACTCTGTTAAGACTGTTCCGTATTGATTTTCTCGATCGCTTTCAACCTTAGTGTAATGGTAGATATTGAAATCGATATCGCCCCTAGATTCAAATTCTTGGTAAAGGTTATCAATGTTCTTTTGGGAATCATCTACAAACACAATTGCATCAAACTCTCTTCCAGTCCTTTCTAATAGGTAAGTGAGCATTTCACCTTTGTTCATTCCTGATGTCATCATGACTCCCTTCATGTAGCTCAATTCTCTACCTTTAACCTCTCTATAAACAGGTGATTTTTTACCTATTGGCGCTAATGCTGTTACTTCAAAGTCGATACCCTTGTTGACTAGTTCGCGCTCGGTTGCAGCTCTGTACTTTGGCGCTCGCGAGGTTAATGCCATAAGTGAAATCCCATTGGCTTGCCAGCCAGAAATGATCGCTGGAATTTTTTCTTCAGTTAGGTTCATCGGCCCAAGTTCATATAACAAGCCTATTGAATCTTCGAAAAGACAGGAAACTACTTGTTCCTGACTTGGCTTTAGCTCGAGCTTACCTCTCTGCCACTGGTACCATATGTCACCACCGATATCGACAGAACTGGTCAATATAGTGTTATCGATATCAAGAACGACTAAAACCTTGGCCTCTCCATATTTTTTACTCAGGTTTGAAACATCTGAAATCACATCTTGGAATGAATGCACCTCTTTTTTTATGGTAGGAAGGTCTTCACGAATATCATTTGTTGCACAAGCTGATATGCAAAATACGCCAATGATTAAAACGGACAGTTTTTTAATTGTTAAATTCATAATTTATTAGCTTGAGAGCTTTAGACGTCATGCCAGTTTTAGTACTCGACGATATGCCGAAATAATGTAAATACCCAGATATTAAGTGTGTTTCCAGGATGACTAAATCGTATCCCCTTCGAGTTTATTATTTTCTACACGGTCATGTTTTTCAGTAAGATCGGTCAACATTTTCTCTAGGGCGGTGCTAATCGCGATAACTTCCAAATACCCTAATATAACTCGTTCCTCGGCTTTCAAAACCACCTTGGAATCTCTGCCGTGGGTAACATCGAGATAAAAACCAGCATTTTCATAATGATTTGGGTTTGCGTTATTTCTTACTACAACGCCAGTTGCTTTTAAATCTGAGAAGAAGTTGCCATTGACTCTAAATTTATGATGGCGCTGATTGCTTTCGATCAGAGTGTGCTCGCCTTTCAAGTTCGAAAGAAAATTCTCCAAGTTAGTATTTAATTCGATTTCTAGGCGAGCTTTGGCTCTTGGTGCTACTAGGTCTAATAGGGCAGATATCATTTTATGCCTATCGTTAGCTATCAAGTAAAAGTGTTAGTGTCGCCCGGGTTTCAAGCGGGTCGATCACCGCGTCAATTTCCAATACGCTGGCGACTTCTTCTGCCTGCCCGCGGCGATATTGGTCGGCTAGCAATTTATCAAACAAGGCTTGCTGTTCTTTCGGGTCTGTCGTTGCCGAAAGTTCTTTGCTAAAACCTAGCTTCACAGCACCTTCTAAACCCATTGCACCAAACTCGCCAGTGGGCCACGACAGCGTGCATAGTGGGCGACTAGTGCTGCCACCAAGCATGGCTTGTGCACCAAGGCCATAACATTTTCGCAGTACCACGGCATAGAACGGCACAGTGATCTGTGCACCAACGGTAAACATCTCAGCGAGTTTTCTGACGGCCCCCTGAGTTTCATGCTCGGGCCCAACCATAAACCCTGGTGTATCACAGAGCGAAATAATCGGCAGGCCAAATTGATTGCAAAGCGTCATAAAACGCGCCGCTTTTTGCCCAGCATCTACATCGATTGCGCCGCCAAGATTAGTGCAATCGTTCGCCATTATGCCTATTGCCTTGCCGTCAATTCGGCCTAAGCAGGTGACAATGGATTTACCAAATTCCGGGCGCAATTCGGTAACGCTATTCAGGTCACATAGGCAATCGATAATGGCGCGCACAGCATAAGTTTGACGGCGATTCTCGGGTAGTGCGCATTGCAGTTCTCCCTGATCATTCGCTTGCACTGTACCTGATGTTTGTATTGGCGCAGCCTGAAAGTAGCTAAGTACCTTTAGTGCAAGGCTAGCGGCATGTTCTTCGTTTTCGGCTACAATGTCTACGGTGCCATTGCTCGACTGCACATCGATTGGGCCAATATCTGTAGGTTTGAACGAGCCCAATCCACCGCCTTCGATCATTGCTGGCCCCGCCATTCCTATCCAAGAAGACTGGGTGGCAATGGTGATATCGGCTGCGCCAAACAACGCCGCATTGCCAGCAAAGTTATAGCCGTTGGCAACCGCAATTCTTGGAACGCAACCGCTTAAGCCCGCCCATGCCCCAAACGAGGTGCATTGTAGACCTGAGTTTACGGTTGTCACGTCGGTGTCGCTTGGCCGGCCGCCACCGCCCTCGGTAAACATAATGACTGGCAGGCTTTGTTCTTTGGCAACCGCGAGAATTCGGTCTAGCTTTTGGTGATGGAAAAAACCTTGAGTTCCTGCCATAACCGAATAATCGTTGACCACTAGGGCAGTTTTCTGACCATTGATGTTTGCAATGCCAGTAATGATTCCATCCGCAGCACTGCTTGTTTTTAATTCTTGATAGTCGTGTTTCTGACGCTGAGCGGCGACTGCAAATTGCCCATACTCCTGAAAGTTATCAGGTGAACAGAGTGCAGCTAAGTTTTCTCGAGCGGTTCTATATCCTTTTGAGTGTCGCTTGTCTCTCGCCACCGTTCGCGAAGAGTCTAAGCTAAGTTCTTTACGTTCTTCAAATTGTGCAATTAGAGGATGGGGGTCTTCGCTTGATACGTCAGAGCGAGTGAGAGTTTGGCTCGAGCTAGCGCTTTGCTGGTCAATTTCAAACAAGCTAGCATCTCGTTCTATCGATTCATCTATGACCGCGTTGATCGCAGATACAACGCCAGCGCAATCGGCCTCGATTCTAATTTGCACCTTCATCGACTCGAGAATGGCGAGCAATTGTCCCTGCTGAACTTCTTCGCCGAGAGTTACCGCAAGGTCAACGACAACGCCGGTTAAAGGCGCATTGATCGAAATAGACATGGCTTATCTCAGCAGTGTAAATGTGATCTTGATCAACTCGGCTTGATCGCCATCGCCTAATACATAGAGTTTGTCATCGATGCCCACTGAGATATCTCGCAAGCGGCCCTCAATACCTGTAAATACTTTGCCGAGATCAACTACTGCCTCGTTTTGTACACTTAAGGCGCGTATCGATTGCTCAGCTAATGCCGTTGCATATAGGCGACCTCGATAGTAGACCATCGATGAAGGAGCTATCGACGGAGTCCAATCGATCATAGGCGCTTTGGTATTTGGGTAGCTGCTAAAAGGCGAGATGCGTGCACCGTTGTAATCGCGGCCCTTAGTCGCAATTGGCCAACCGTAATTAATGCCAGGCTTGATTAAGTTCACTTCATCGCCGCCTTGCGGACCATGCTCATTTTGATATACAGCATCGCCGATCAGCGCGATGGCTTGATGGTTACGGTGTCCATAAGACCAAATCTCAGGTTTGGCCTTTTCGTGATTAACAAATGGATTATCTTGGGGCACTGATCCATCACGATTGATGCGAATAATCTTGCCCAAGTGGCTATCAAGCCTTTGAGCGTCTTCGCGATAATCAAAGCCGTCGCCAACGGTCAATAGTAGAGTTTTGTCCCTAAGCTGCTCAATTCGGCCAGAGTAATGTTGTGGTCCTCGCTTGAGGGGCGATGCGGTAAATATTGGGGTAACGTTTTCGAGGCTGTATTCAGGATTATTGTTGTCGCCACGTAGCTTGAGTTGCGCCGATATTAAACGTGTAGCGTTTGCATCAGATGTTCCATGAGCAAAGCTTAAATAGATTGTGTTACTAGTACTAAAGTCGGCGTCGATTAAAACGTCAAGCAGGCCTCCTTGGCCAGCAAAATACACCTCAGGCACGTTGTCTACGGCTTGATCTAGAAGCCTGCCATCACGAACTACTCGAAGCGAGCCGCCGCGCTCTGTGATTAGTATGTCGCCATTTGGCAAATGCGCAACGGCCCAAGGTTGATTAAGTCCGCTGGTCACTACCTCAGTACGGTAGTCATCTGATATCACCGGAGAATGTTGCGCCGAAACCTTGACGCTAGCCGCCAACATCAAACTTGATGCAGCTAATTGTAATGTGAACCTGATACCTGTTTTCATCTTACCTATCTCCCGGCTTCGCCAAAGAGTTGGTCAGTTTGGCGAATACCCATCCGCCGACCGCTCCAGCAAGCCCAAAACTCAAAAAGCCCAGTGTGCTGCGCGTTCCTGCAATACCGGTAACGACGAGCACAGCCTTCATTACTAGCAAAGTCGCCATCAAGCCAGCTGAGCCGGCAATGATGTACCAAACGATTCGCTTACCGCCGATGTACTTGTTGCAAAGAGATGCGATACTAAAGGCGATTACAAAGCAGATCAGTGTGAGCGGCATCAGCGAGGGTAGAATTCCGAAATCGTCTGCGGTCATTGATAGCCGCGTTGAAAACGGAATCTCGGCGCCAATTGAAATCAGCTCGCTTATGACAAATTGGCTCGAAAATACCGAGCCAATGATAGCCGTTGTCAGGCTCGCCACTAATAGAGCGATGAATCCGCGAAAAAAATTAGCCATTGTGATGTCTCACTCTATAGTGGTATTTCAATTATTCAATTGGGGCGACTATGAAGGCTTTCGGAACTTAAGCGTCATACGGCTGGATTCACCAATCGCTTGCATTGCGGCACGTTTTTCGGGGTCATCTTTCGAGCCATTGAGGCTCGGAGGAAGGCGCCAAACAAAATCACCAGTTGTAGCTTGGTCCTTCGGGTTCTCATTGATGTTGCTCTCGCCTACAAATTCGAATCCAGCCGCTTGCATTTTTTCGATCACAAAACTTTTCTTCAAATAACCATTGCTGCCGTTTGCCCATGCATCATCGCGGTCTTCTAGAGCTTGATGTTGAACAATGCCTACGATGCCACCGGGTTTAAGGACTTGGTAGGTTTCCTTTAGAGCATTGCCAAGAAAACCACCCTTATCGTCGAAGCGTGCGAGGTTGTGCAAGGCGCGAATATACAAGACCGCGTCGGCTGTTCCGGCTATTGACTCGGGCATCTCATCGAATTGAAAGGCGCTTACTGAGGCGCTGCCGTCGGTGCGCCATTCGTTAGCCTGGGTAGTCCATGTCGATACCCAAGTCTTTTTCGCTTCTATGCGCTCAGGCGTCATGAAGCCAAAATTAGGCCAAAGCTTTTGAGAGTAGTCGACACCGATCAGTTGTCCGTTCTCACCGAGATAGGGCAGTAGTATTTTCGAATACCAGCCGCCGCCAGGCAATGCTTCAACAACAGTCATGCCAGGCTGTACACCAAAAAACTCCAATGTTTGGCCTGGCTTGCGTGATGAAAAGCGCGTTTGATTTTTCTCACTTTGTGACGACAGGGCGGCTTTAAGTGCTAGGTTTTCTTCGACAATTGGCGCGGCATTTTGCGAGCCGAGGGTAGTACATGCGCTCGCAAATGTGAGCAGGCTTAAAGCGAAAGCAGTCTTAATGCTTAGTTTTGCAATGGTTAAATTTTTCATGGGAGGCCTTTGATGGTTAGAGCTATTTGTTGAGATAGCTTTTGTAAGGGATAGCTAACTGCTGATCAAGTGTTGCAGTCTAGCAATTGAAAATCAAGGAGGCATCAATTCGCCTCATATAATCGCAAGCCAATGGTTTAGTCTGATCGCTGCCGAAAAGTGAGGCGTGGCGGGGCGTTAGAATGCGATTTCTAATTAGGGGGCAGATTCTAAAGCGTCTCAGTATGATCCATTTATCGAAATTAACTTGAAACGTTGGAGGCCGATCATGGCAACTAAACCTGTAAGCAAAAAAGCACCTGCTAAGAAAACATCTGCAAAAGCGGTATCGAAAGCGAAGAAAGAAGTAATTGAGGCGGTAGACGCGGTTGAAGACGCAGTAGAAGCAACGGCTGATTCAATTGTTGCGAAAGTAAGCAAAAACATCTCAGCAGCTCAAAACGTTGCTAAGCAATTGTGGTTCGCCAACCTTGGTGTTGCAGGCCGCACTTATGAAGAAGCTGTTTCATTAGTAAACAAAGCCAACGACGAAATTCAAACTCGTTACACGAAGATCAACAAAGACGGCCAAGAGCTGGTCACTGACTTGGTATCTCGCGGCGAGAAAGTTCAAGACGAAGCAGAAAGTCGTTTGAAAGAAGGTCGTGCAACCGTTGAAGAGCAAATCGAAGCAGCTAAAGAGCGCTTTGTTGGTTTGACTTCAGTAGTAGACATTCCTGCACGTTTACAAGACCTTTCTAAGAAGCTTGAGTCTTTGAGTAAAGATCTTAAGAAATCAGCTTAGTCTGACGTCTTATAAAGCAGTCTCTAAAGGCCCTCATTTGAGGGCCTTTTTTATACCTGATCAAAACGATATTTTGCCGCCTTTATTTGCCGCCTCTATTTGCCGCCTCTAACAAGGTGAAGCGACTTTTGTTAGCATTGATAGGCGCTTAGCTTCTGCGCACGGCTTAGCTGCTGCGTAAAGCTTGGGCCGCTCGGGGTCTAGCTGGCGAATCCGCGTTCGGCAATACCTTTGAAGCTGGTCTCATAGATAAACAAATTGCCAGCTTCAGGGTCGGCAATACGCGCCTCAGAATTCATTCCTTGCCACGCGGACGTGACAAACATCAGGTTTAGGTCTTTACCGCCAAAGGCAACGCAACTGGGTTGTGTTGCTGGCACATCTACAACGAGGTCTTGTGCGCCTGACTGAGTGTAACGAACAACGGTGCTGCTACCCCATTGAGCGTTCCACAGCCCGCCTTGCGAATCGACAATTGATCCATCTGGGTAGCAGCCGTCTTTGGTTTTTACAAATGTCGTAGCGTGGCCAAAGCGGCCGGTATCAATGTCGAAATCG
This sequence comes from uncultured Arenicella sp., assembly GCA_947499305.1. GTDB lineage: Bacteria > Pseudomonadota > Gammaproteobacteria > Arenicellales > Arenicellaceae > Arenicella. The sequence goes on from CANMNN010000006.1 coordinate 159,544, forward strand.
TATTGATTAATTTCCAGCGTCGGGGTGTCAGTGTGGTACATGGTTTTACCATCGGGGCTCCAACACAAACTGTTTGGGATTGATAAGCCGCCGATCGTTTTTGTCACGCTTAGATCGTGATTCAAACAATACAAAGAACCTTTATAACTCGCATTGTCTTGATCTTCGACCATGGTGCCAGCCCAAAGTCTGCCTTGACGATCGGTGCGGCCATCGTTGAAACGTGTTCCGGGATTGTCGCTTTCAAGTTTTTCAATCCACTCGAGTCGGTTGTCGACAGGAGAATAAAATGCGAAACCCGACTCGAATGCACAAACTAATTGGTGATCTTTATGACCTTCGCGTGGTGCGAAACAGGCAAGGCGCTCAGGTGTTTCCCATTGCTCTAACTCTTCAGTTTGAGGGTCGTAACGATACAACGCAGAGCCCTGAATGTCGGTCCACCATAGTTTTTGGCTTCGGTGATCCCAAATCACACCTTCACCGAGTTCGTTGGCTACCGATAAGGTTTTTATCAGGTGCATGGCTTATCGTACCGAGTTGATTGCGTCGACAATGTCTATACAGCGCTGATGTACTTCTTCAGCACTGCGGCCTGGTTTATAAATATCGCTACCAATGCCAAAACCATCGATCCCTGCTTCTAACCATTCGGCGGCATTGTGCGCGCCAGCACCACCAACTGCGAGTATTTTCGCATCACTGGGCAGTACTGCTTTCACGGCTTTGATATGTCCGGCCCCGAAACTCGATGCCGGGAAAAGTTTTAGATATCGCGCACCAGCTCGGTAAGCGGCGAAGGCCTCCGTTGGGGTTGCCCAGCCAGGCATTGGTGTCATGCCAAGAGAAATCGCTTTTTTGATTACGCTTGGGCGAGTGTTGGGCGTTACTGCAATTTGCCCACCTACTTTTGCCACTCGTTTCGCGTCTTCTTCGGTAAGCAAAGTGCCACAGCCGATCACGCAGTCTTCACCAAGATCGATACTCAAACGCTTGATGCTCTCGAACGGTTCGGGTGAGTTCAGCGGTACTTCGATCACGCCGATACCAGCTTCATGAATTGCGCGGCCGATTTCGACCGCCTCATCTGGTTGAACGCCACGAATAATGGCGACTACGGGCATTTTCTCTAACCATGTGTCGAGTGCGATGTTCATGTGTTCTCCTGTAAATTTAAGTATTGAAAAATAGCGTCGTAGCCTGAGATGGCGATTTCGGAGGGGTCGCAACTTTGGCTTTCTACTCCAAAGAATTCCAGAGCGAGGGCATAGTGTTCGGTTAGCGTTTTCTCACCAATGATTGTTACACCATCAACCTCGCCGAATAATGATTTGGCGCCCAGTACATCGGCGCCAATAATTAAACCTGAAACATAGGATAGTGCGTCACCGGTGGCCATGTCCCCAAGAACTTGTTTGCTGCGAGTTGAAAATAGGGCGTGCACAAGCTGCGCTTCCCCCAGTGTGTCGATGGCTTTTACGCCGTCCATAAACACCGCTTGATTAAAGCTGAAGGTGTTTTGTTCAGTGACTAAAATACTGTTGTTACGCAGCAAGGCAAAAAGCTCGCCGGTAAAGGCGGTGAGAAAATTGCTGATTTGGCCGTTGTCTACTAAGGTCCACTTGTTGTGCGTGCCGGGGAGGGCGAACAAATGTCTGCCCTTGCTTCGTTGTTGCAGGCGAAGCCATCCGAGCATTTGCAGCTCTTCACCACGCATGACATCGGGTTGGCCGAGCGGGTTTTCGGTTTTTAGGCCGGCTAATATTGAGAAGTTAATCCCCCGAGCTTCAAATTCTAAGCGGCCAGCGGCTATTTGTTGGGCGTCAACTGGGCAACTCAAATAGGGGGCGTCTTTCCAACCAATAGTTGAACCGACCATGCCTGAGAGAAGCACAGGCATCGCGCCATGTGCGTCTAACCAGTCCTGAGTTAAATTAAAAAACTTATCTTCAAAATCGCCATTGATTTGACTAATGCCGGGGCCGAAGCGAGTTTCTAATATCTTTGAGTTACCACCGCTGTATTGACATAGGTATAAGCGCAAATTGCTGGTTCCCCAGTCTCCGGCGATAAACTTGGTGATGTCTGTCATGCGATTGCTTTGCCTTATTAAGTATATTTTTGTGGCGTGTATCAACTTTTCTCACAAGCTGGTTTAGACTGGATAGATATCTAAATCTTGTTCGAAACTTTTTGCCGAAATCTAAAGTTTAATTATAATATAAATATTATTTAAATAGCCAGATGTCAATTGACGTCTACCGTGTTATTACCACTAGCTAAGGATTTATTATGAACTCAAGCCCAATCAAGCCGCAACTCGGAACCTGTTATTACCCAGAGCATTGGCCAGAAGAACAATGGCAAGACGATGCTCGACGGATGGCCGAGTTAGGTTTGAGTATTGTTCGGGTTGGCGAATTCGCTTGGTCAAGGTTTGAATCCAAGCCTGGAGTGTTTGATTTTGATTGGATGGATCGCGCACTTGATGTGCTTGATTCGCACGGTCTTGGTGTTGTGATGTGTACACCTACCGCAACTCCGCCGCGCTGGATGATCGACAAGCATCCCGACATGCTTGCCGTTGATGCGAATGGGCACGTGCGTAAATTTGGCTCGCGAAGGCATTATTGCTTTAGCCATCAAGGGTATCTACAGGAGTCGGTTCGAATTGCTGATGTGATGGGCAAGCGCTACGGTAAACATAAGGCGATCATCGGCTGGCAAATCGATAACGAATATAGCTGTCATGACACGGTTATCTCTTATAGCGACAACGCCAAACACGCTTTTCAAAATTGGCTAGAAGCAAAGTACCAAAGCATCGACTCACTAAACCAAGCTTGGGGTAATGTGTTTTGGTCGATGGAATACTCATGCTTTACACAAATAGAGCTGCCTAATCTAACAGTGACAGAACCGAACCCAAGTCATTGCCTTGATTTTCAGCGTTTTAGTAGTGACCAGGTGGCGGCCTATAACAAAGCGCAGGCCGAAGTTTTAAGAACCTATACTGACACGCCCCTAATTCATAATTATATGGGGCGCATCGTTGATTTTGATCATTTCAAAGTGGGCGACGATCTTGATATCGCTAGTTGGGATAGCTACCCCTTAGGGTTTTTAGTAGACCGCACTGAGGCGAGCGACGAGTGGAAACAACGCTTTGAGCGCCAAGGCGACCCCGACCTTCAAGCCTTTCATCACGACTTATATCGCGCCGTGGGTAAAGGGCGTTGGTGGGTTATGGAGCAGCAACCTGGCCCCGTAAACTGGGCGCCAAATAACCCAGCACCCCTCGATGGCATGGTGCGTTTATGGACCTTCGAAGCGATTGCTCATCAAGCCGAAGCGGTATGCTATTTCCGTTGGCGGCAAGCGCCCTTCGCACAAGAGCAAATGCACGCAGGCTTGTTGCGGCCAGATAGTCAGCCGTCGGCGGTGTATGACGAAGTTAGGCAAACCTCAAATGAAATTCAGACGCTCGGCGAGGTTGCGCCTGCTCAAGCTAAGGTTGCTTTAGTTTTCGATTATGAAAGCTGTTGGGCGTGGCAGACTCAGCCCCAGGGTGAGGACTTTGATAATTTCGTGCTTTGTTTCGAGTTTTATCGCGCGCTTCGACGAAACGGTTTGTCGGTTGATATATTGCCACCAACAGTCAAATCATTGGATGGCTACAAGATGGTGCTCGCTCCAGGCTTGCTCGCATGGCCGACCGGTTTTCTGGAGTTAGTTGAGAATTTTAAGGGCACGGCGTTGCTTGGGCCGCGAAGCGGGTCTAAAACCGAGAACCTGAGTATTCCTACCCCGTTGCCCCCAGCGATAGGCTCACTCGATTGTAAAGTGAGCTATGTAGAAACCTTTCCGCTGAGCTCTCCGCGAGAGCTTGTTAACGGCGGTGCTGTGAGGACATGGCTAGAAACAGTCGAGACCAGTGAAAAAGCGCTAGAGCAGACGGTTGATGGAACGCCGGTTTTGGTCGGCGAATCTAATATTAAGTATTTATGCGGGTGGCCTGACAGCGCAGCAATGGCAAGGATTATTGCGGCTCTGGCGCGAGAAGCCAATATTGAAGTAAAGACCATGCCTGAAGGGGTGCGTCGTCGCTGTACTGGGTCGCACGAATTCATATTTAATCACAATGCTGAGGCTGTTGAGTTTGCTGGCGATGTATTGCAAGCAGCCGATGTTCTGATTCGTGAGATTTAATACAGCATAATAAGTTAACTTGTCGAATTCTGCGGCGAATTTGCCTTCTCGTTATCGTCTCTGCACGTTACAATCCGCTGTATAAATTTACACCATAGAGCTTTATTGAATGAGGCTCGGCAATGACACCTATGTATTCGATATGAAAGTTGAACAAACCAAGCTCGACGGCGTTTTGCTCGTCACTCCGCAAGTTTTCGGCGACGATCGCGGTTTCTTTATGGAAACTTATAATAAAGACAAAGCGATAGAATCGGGTTTGCCTGGTGAGTTCGTGCAAGACAACCATTCTAAATCGAGCAAGGGCGTGCTACGTGGTTTGCATTACCAAAGCCCTGAATGGCAGGGCAAGTTGGTTCGCACTGTCCAGGGAGAGATCTTTGATGTCGCGGTTGATATCCGTGCAGGTTCGCCTACCTTTGGAGAATGGGTGGGCTACTACTTAAACGACGAAAACAAGCAACAGCTCTATGTACCTGAAGGGTTTGCACATGGATTTGTGGTGACCAGCGATACTGCAGAGGTGGTCTATAAATGCACCTCACTGTATGCCCCAGAACAAGAAGGCAGTGTGCTATGGAATGACCCAGAAATTGGCATTGATTGGCCAATTGAATCTCCCTTGCTATCAGCGAAGGACGAGGTCGGCCAGTTGCTCAAAGATGTACCAAGTTTGAGTGTTGGCTAGTACGCTTTGTTATTAAGTACGTAAAAGCGGATTAAAAGGATGAAAAAAATAATATTGATCGGTCGGAATGGCCAAGTAACTAGCTATTTACAGCGGGTGCTCAAAGGTGATTATGAACTTGAAGTCCTCGGTCGTGAGCAGCTTGATTTAAGCCAAACGGGTGTGATTCAGGAGGTGCTTGATAAGAGCACTCCGAGCTTAATCATTAACCCTGCTGCCTACACTGCCGTTGACTTAGCTGAGGAGCACCAACAAGACGCTATGGCGATCAATCGTGACGCAGTTGCTGAAATTGCGGCCTTTTGTAGTAAATCTCAAACGCCTCTTATTCATTTCTCTACCGATTATGTGTTCGCAGGTGATGCCAACGAGCCTTACCTTGAAACTGATGCCACCATTCCAAACGGCATGTACGGTCAGAGCAAGCTCGAAGGTGAACAGGCTATATTGGCAGCAAAAGCCCCCGCGATCATTTTGCGCACATCATGGGTATATTCAAACCAAGGAAAAAATTTCTATAAAACCATGTTGAATCTAGCCAGTACCCGCGATGAACTCTCGGTTGTTGCCGACCAAGTTGGAGCGCCAACTTACGCTGGTAGCATTGCTGATGCGACAAAACAAATTGCTGAAAAAATATTGGAACAGGGTGGTTTAACTGAAGAGCAAGTAGGTGTGTATCACTTCACTTGCCAAGGTCAAACTTCATGGGCTGAGTTTGCCAAAGCAATATTTGTTGAAAATGAAATTAGCACAGTTACCGTTAACGGAATTACTACTGAAGAATACCCAACGCCGGCCAAACGTCCAGCCTTCTCAGTGCTAAACGGTGATAAATTAACCCGTGTTTTTGGCGTGTCTTTGCCTCATTGGGGTACTGCTTTGGCGCATTGCGCGGCCGAAACAAAAACTCTATAGCTTGTGATTAGCGAGTTTGACAATGCGGCGGATATTCTCGGCGAAAATGGCCCGTTTGCAAAGAACATCGACAATTATACTGTTCGAGAGTCTCAAGTGGCGATGGCCGCGGCAATTGAAGATACCATTGCCAATAAGCAGACCCTGCTAGCTGAGTCTGGCACTGGTACAGGTAAAACCTTTGCTTATTTAATTCCAGCTTTGTTGTCCGGAAAGAAGACCTTAGTTTCAACCGGCACTAAGCATTTGCAGGAGCAATTGTTTCATCGCGACATTCCATTGGTGTTGAAGAACTTAGGGCTAAATGCGAAGGTGTCGCTACTCAAGGGGCGAAGCAATTACCTATGTTTGCACCGAATGATTTTAGCGCGCGGATCTTCTCGTCGCCTCGATAAGGTTCAACTTGCCGAGTTAGAAGCGGTTAATGCATGGGAGCCTACCAGCAAAAGCGGCGATATCGGCGACCTCAATGAAGTACCTGAAGACTCTCGAATTTGGCCATCAGTAACCTCAACGGTTGATAATTGTATTGGTCAGAACTGTTCTTATTTCGAAGACTGTTACGTCAATAAGGCGCGTAAAGCGGCGATGGTCAGCGAGGTGGTGGTAGTGAACCATCATCTATTTTTTGCCGACAAATCTCTTAAAGACGATGGCTTTGGTGCCTTGTTGCCCGACGTTGATACTGTGATTTTTGATGAGGCACACCAAATTCCAGATATTGCGTCTAATTTTTTGGGAAACAGTTTTAGCTCATGGCAAGTAATGGAGTTGGCCAATGACACTCGTGCGGCTGAGCTCAAAGAGAAAAGCCTGATTCCAAAACTAGCGTTAACGGCTGATGAGTTAGACAAGATGACGGCTGATTATCGCTTAAGTCTTGGGCTCAATGAACGCCGAGTTGGTTGGGGTGATCTAGTGGACGAAATCCCTAATCTTCCTAAGAAATTATTACTGTTAGCTGAGAAACTTACTGAGTTTTCTGAGGTTCTTGAGAAGGCTTCAGTTGCGGGCGAGTCGTTAACTCGGTGTTATGAGCGTTCGCTTGAACTTGCGCAAGACTGTCATAAATTGGCGGATGACTCATCGCTTGATGATGTGGTTCGATGGGTTGAGGTCTCTAGGCGGACATTTCGTATTCATGAAACGCCACTTAATATTGGCAATGCTTTAAATGCGTATTTTGGTAATAAACAGCAGGCCCGAGTGTTTACCTCGGCGACATTATCGATCGATGGTGATTTCGCACACTACCAGCAGCTCGTTGGCTTGGAAAGTGACACGCCGTTTGACACTTGGGATAGCCCCTTCGACTACTTTAATCAGGCAGTATTGTATGTGCCTGAGGGCATGCCATTGCCGAAAGAAGAGGGTTTTGTCGACGCGCTATTTGAACAAGTTTTGCCTATCTTGCAGGCCAGCAAAGGCGCTGCTTTTGTGTTGTTTACGAGCTTTAGAATTATGCAACAATTTGAAGAGAAGCTCGCTGACTACGAGTTTAATATTCTCACCCAAGGTGATACTAGTAAGCGTGAAATGCTTAAAGAGTTTGTTGAAAAGCCAAACTCGGTGCTCCTTGGCACCATGAGTTTCTGGGAAGGGGTTGATGTGCCTGGTGACGCACTTCGTTGTGTGATCATCGATAAGTTGCCGTTTGAGTCGCCTTTTGACCCTGTGATTAAAGCGCGCTTAAACGCTATGCAGGATTCCGGTGAAAACCCATTTATGAACTACCAAGTACCGCGTGCAGTGATAACTCTTCGTCAAGGCGCGGGTCGTTTAATTCGTAGCTCACAGGATAAAGGTGTGCTTATGATTTGTGATGGTCGCTTGAGAACAACGCACTACGGTCGTGTATTTTTGAATAGTCTTCCCAAAATGCGTCGTAGTAATAGTCTTGAAAAAGTGTCTGCATTCCTTACTCGTTTATCGGAGGCTTCAGAATGACTGTTATTCTTGCGATTGAAACAGCATCCTCTTCGTGTTCGGCAGCATTGCGGGTCGATGGCGAGATCCTGGAGCGCAGTGAGGTCGGCAATAATGTCCATTCGGGTGTATTGCTCGATATGATCGATGAGCTGTTTAACACAGGCAAATTAAGCCCTCAGGACTTAGATGCGGTGGCCGTTGGGCAAGGCCCGGGCTCATTTACTGGTTTGCGTATAGGCGTGGGCGTAGGACAGGGATTGGCATTCGGAGCAGCCTGCCCGATGATCGGCGTATCATCGCTTGATGCCTTGGCGATGCAGTCAGGGAGAGATGGAGCGGTTATTGCGATGTTAGACGCGCGAATGGGGGAGGTTTATTGGTGCGAATACCGAAAAAAAAATGACGTTATCGAACGTGTACACGATTTAAACGTGTCGTCGCCGTCAACGGTAGTATCAAGTGCTGAAAAACTAACTGTAATTGGTAATGCTTGGGATGTTTACGCCGGTGACTTTTCCCTGTTGGCAATGAAAAGTGACCTAAGTATCTCAAAACTCACTTATCCCTCAGCGGCGGCTCTTTTGAGCTTAGCCGAACAAAAATACCGGAAACAAGATTGGGTTGATGCGGCCGTGTTTTCGCCGGTTTATGTGCGCAACAACGTCGCTAAGAAATCGAGCAAAAAGCTACCTGGCCGCCGTGAAGAGGCCGGCTCGTAGCCTAGCAAATCACTTCAAATGACTTACTGCTAATTTTGCGATTGTTGATTAAAATATCGACGGTCCAAGGGCCGACGAATTCTTCTAAGCCTGCGGCAGGGTTGATCCATTGAATCATTGCGGCTCCCTCGCTAGGCGAGAGACTTAGCCAACTCCACAGCCTTGTTTCATCTCTAGCTACTGTAAAAGGGTGCTCAGTACGCTCTCTTTCGTTGTTGCTGGGATCTTTCCAAACAATGGCTAAGTCATATTTAGTTCTGGGAAGATTATTTAGCTCGATGACGGTGAATATTTTGTCCGAACAGCTAAAGTAGTTTCGCTCCTCTTTTAGAGGCAGTTCATACTCGTTGCCCAAGGCGAAATAGATTTTTGAGCTGACCTGCTTTTTGTCGTCGGCCGACTTAGCGTTGGCTTGCATAGCGATGCCAATTGAGCACAAAAAAGCCACCAAAAATGCGGTGGCCTTTTCAAAGGGTTGCGATGCAAGCACTGTGACTATCTCACTCTGTAAGCTCGTTCTGTGCGAACGTTCGCTTACTCTTAACGGTTTAGAGTGATGGTGCCGCTGCCTGATTCGTTAGAACAGGTCGCTGGATCAGGCGTTGTTACGTAGGTTCCAGATAGCGTATTGCCATTATTGCTAATCGCGAGTTGGAAGTTGGTTTCACCGCGAGTGACTGAGAGGTTGGCGCCATTGTTTGTGCCGGTAATCGTACCGTTGATCAAACAAGTGTTGACTAGCGTTGTGGTATCGAAGATGGCATTGCCGCTAACGGCATCTGATCCAGACACTTGAGAAAAGTTGAACGTCGCAGTACCACCTTGCATGCCGTCGGTATTTTCAAACGTACCGGTGAAAACGCCGTTTAGAGTTACGTCTTGAGGTGTCACGGTGGACCCGCTACTACAAGCAGCAAGCAAAAGGGTCATAGCTAGGGCGAGGGCTAGATTTTTCATAAGATGGATTCAGTATCGTTTATATGTATTTGTTATTTCAAGAAATATATCTTAAATACGCGGGCAGGGGCAAGCGCGAATAACTGTTTTTATCGGTTTTGTGATTATTGGTGATAATCACAGGCTTGTCTATCATGCTTAGAAAAAAAACGGTTACGCTTGATTAAGGTTGTGTAGACGTGCCACATGCACAGATGTATCGCGGCTTTGCACAATTTCGAACACATAGTCGCCGAGTCTAAAGCAGGTCGCCGCCTCTGGTATGTCTTCTAGGTGCTCTAAAATTAGCCCGTTAACGGTTTTGGCCTCGTCGGTGGGCAAACTCCATTGTAATTGTCGGTTAATGTCGCGTAAATAACTGGTGCCACTGACTAAGTAGGTGCCGCCGTCCTCTGCTTTGATTTCATCGTCTAAACCCGGAGCCGTTGATGTAAAGCTACCAACTACTTCTTCTAGAATTAGTTCCAGCGTCACAAGGCCTTTAATATCCCCGTATTCATCGACCACAATGCCGAAGCGCCGTCGTTGTTCTTGTAAATTAGTCAGAGCATGCGTCACCGACGAGTTCTCGGGGACAAAGTAGGGTTCTCTGATCATGCCAATCATAGTTTCTTTATTGAAATTGCCCATTTGAGAGAGGTAAAACATCTTGCGAATGTGAGCAATGCCAATAAAGTTGTCGACAGAACCTTGAAATACTGGAACACGGGTATGATGCGACGTCGCGAGTTGTTCTACAATTTCGTCCCACTCGTCATCAAGATCGATGGCTTCCATGTTGGCTCTGGGCACCATCACGTCTTCGACCGTGACTTTTTCCATCTCGAGCACACGCAGCAGCATTTCTTGATGCGAGTTATTGAGCATTTCTCCGGATTCATTTACTGCCGCTCTGAGTTCCTCATGGCTCAACGCGTCGCCCTGACTCTTTACTCGCACACCCAGCATCTTCAATATGCCATTTGAAAAAAACTTAACTAGCCAAACGAAGGGTAGTAAGGCGATCTGTAAAAAGGCTAAAATCCAAGCGGCAGGAAAGGCAATGCGCTCGGGGTTAACCGCAGCGTAGGTCTTTGGGGCAACCTCGGCAAAGACCAATACGACAAACACTAGTGCGAGCGGCGCATAGGCTAAGCCGGCATCTCCAAATAGACGTAAACCTATTACTGTGGCGAGCGTCGAGGCGGCAATATTCGCGACGTTGTTGCCAAACAGAATTGTGCCCAGTAGTTTATCCGGAGACTCTAAGAGACTGAGCACCAATTTTGCACTACGATTGCCTCCTTCAGCACGGGTTTTTACTCGATAGCGATTAACCGCCATCATTGCTGTCTCAGAAGAAGAAAAGAAGGCCGATAGCAGAATCAGCAGGAATAATGCGAGGGAGAGTACTCCCAGGGGAACGTCGTTCAATCTGTATTCACACTCATGATAGTCAAAATACGCTGTTTCAAAACAGCTTAAACCATAGTATCACTTCAAACTTGGGTGCGTGTATAGTAAAATTTGCGCCCTAAATTGAGCCTACACCTTAAAGCGTCGCTCTTGATGCTAAGATTTGTATCGCCTTAGATTTACCCTTTCACTAGCTAAATAGCCGAGGAATCATTGTGTTAGAAGCATATCGCGCGCACGTCGCTGAACGAGCTGAGATGGGCATTGTGCCTGAGCCACTAAATGCAACTCAAGTTGCTGACCTTATCGAGTTGTTAAAGAACCCGCCTGCTGGCGAAGAAGACTTCTTGATGGACTTGTTCACAAATCGCGTACCCGCGGGCGTTGACCAGGCAGCCTACGTGAAAGCGAGCTTCTTAGCTGCGGTTGCTGCGGGAGAAGCTACATCGCCGTTGGTTAGCGATGAACGTGCCACAGAAATTTTGGGTACTATGCTGGGTGGCTACAATATTGAGCCATTAATCAAAGCACTTGATAATCCTAAGTTAGCTGACGAAGCGGCTGGTTCGCTCTCGCATACTCTGCTTATGTTTGACGCGTTCTACGACGTAAAAGAAAAAGCAGACGCTGGCAACGAGCACGCTAAACGCGTTGTTCAGTCTTGGGCCGACGCCGAGTGGTTTACCTCGAAAGAGGAAGTTGCTGAGAAAATCACTGTGACCGTATTCATGGTGCCAGGCGAGACCAACACTGACGACCTATCTCCAGCCCCCGACGCATGGTCGCGCCCAGATATTCCATTGCATGCTTTAGCAATGTTGAAAATGCCGCGCGACGGCTTCGACGTTAATGGTGACCCGCTGGGTAAAATTGAAGAACTTAAGCAAAAAGGCTTCCCTGTTGCTTATGTTGGCGACGTAGTCGGCACCGGTTCTTCGCGTAAGTCAGCGACAAATTCAGTGCTTTGGACCATGGGCGATGATATTCCGCACATTCCAAACAAACGTGATGGCGGCTATTGTTTTGGTAACAAGATTGCTCCAATTTTCTATAACACTATGGAAGATTCAGGCGCATTGCCGATTGAAATGGATGTATCTAAAATGGAAATGGGCGATGTGATCGACGTATTTCCATATGAAGGCGTGGTTAAGCGTCATGGTACTGACGAGATCATCTCAACTTTCGAGCTAAAAACTCAAGTATTGCTAGATGAAGTTCGAGCTGGCGGACGTATTCCTTTGATCATCGGTCGCGGTTTGACTGGCCGAGCTCGTGAATCATTAGGTTTAGGCGCATCTGACCTTTTCCGATTACCTGAGCCTGTTGGTGAGAGTAGCAAAGGCTATACACTTGCTCAAAAAATGGTTGGAAAAGCCTGTGGTATCGAAGGTGTTCGCCCTGGTCAATACTGTGAGCCAAAAATGACCACTGTAGGGTCACAAGATACGACTGGTCCGATGACTCGAGATGAGTTGAAGGACCTAGCGTGTTTAGGTTTCTCAGCAGATTTGGTAATGCAGTCGTTTTGTCATACAGCGGCTTACCCAAAGCCAGTCGATGTTCAGACTCACGCTAACTTGCCTGATTTTATTCGTAACCGTGGCGGCGTATCGCTTAAACCAGCTGACGGCATTATTCACTCTTGGTTGAACCGCATGCTGTTGCCAGATACCGTAGGTACGGGTGGTGATTCACATACTCGCTTCCCTCTTGGTATCTCATTCCCAGCGGGTTCTGGTTTGGTGGCGTTCGCCGCTGCAACTGGTGTTATGCCACTTGATATGCCTGAATCTGTATTGGTTCGTTTCACTGGTAAAATGCAACCTGGCATCACCTTGCGTGATTTAGTACACGCAATTCCGTTAAAAGCCATTGAGTTAGGTCTGCTTACGGTTGAGAAAGAAGGCAAGAAGAACATCTTCTCTGGTCGAATTCTTGAAATTGAAGGTTTGCCTGATCTAAAAGTAGAACAAGCCTTTGAGCTGGCTGATGCGTCAGCTGAGCGTTCGGCAGGCGGTTGTACGATTAAGCTCAACAAAGAGCCAATCATCGAGTACATCACGTCTAACATCACCATGTTGAAATGGATGATTTCTGAGGGCTATGGCGATGTTCGTACAATTTCTCGTCGTATCATTGAGATGGAAAAATGGTTAGAAACGCCTGATTTGTTAGAAGCTGATGCCGATGCTGAGTACACCGAAGTTATCGAAATCAACTTAGACGACATCACTGAGCCAGTGCTTTGCTGCCCGAATGATCCAGACGATGCAAAAACTTTGTCAGACGTTCTGTCACAAGGCGAAGTGGGTATCGATGAAGTATTCATTGGCTCGTGCATGACTAATATTGGTCACTTCCGCGCGGCGGCTAAGTTGTTCGACGAAATGGGTCAGTTGGTGCCGACTCGTACTTGGATCGTACCGCCAACTAAAATGGACGAAGCGCAGTTGACGGCTGAAGGTCACTACTCGACATTTGCCAAAGCGGGCGCACGTACCGAAATGCCTGGCTGCTCATTGTGTATGGGTAATCAAGCGCGCGTAGCGCCAAATTCGACCGTTGTTTCAACGTCTACTCGTAACTTCCCTAACCGCTTAGGTGATGGTGCTGACGTTTATTTGGCTTCGGCTGAGCTAGCGGCTGTTGCGGCTGTTAAGGGTAAGTTGCCTACAGTCGCTGAGTACCTAGAAATTGCTAAGAACTTAGATATGGTTGCTGATGATGTTTATAAGTACCTAAACTTTAATGAATTGCCAAGCTATCAAGCGGCAGCTGATGAAGTTGTATTATCGGTATAGCATTTAGGGCGTTTTAAAGACGCGTTTAGAAGAAGCCCAGTTTGTCACAAAGCTGGGCTTTTTTTTGCGCTGAGATAGTTTCTGAAACAGGGCTTTGAAAAATCGCCAAACGCCCGTACGATGTTGATTTACCAAAAGGCGGTGTGTATAGTTCCGCGCAGATTTGCGCTGGATTTACAGGCTGTTTTCAGCTTAAAGGCTTTGCTATTGGTTTGAGCCTTTCCCCCAACACTATTTAGACAGAATTACAGGTATTTAGGATGAGTAAAACCGCCCTTGGAGTTTTTTGTATTGCGCTTGCGTCATTGTTGCTCGAGCTCAACTTAATTCGCGTATTTGATGTACTCTGGTACCCAAATATGGCGTATATGATCATCACGCTTGCGGTGTTCTCCTTTGGTTTGGCAGGCGTTTTTCTGTCGGTAAAACCTATTGAGAAAACGGACGACCTCTGGTTAACACTCTCATTTATTACTCTAGCGATGGCCGGTTGGGTTGCCATGATGCAATGGGCGATTGACCGACTGCCCTTCGACTATACGCAACTCGGTGGTGAAAATACTGGCGAGCTCACGGTAAACTTCTTTCTAATTTACGGCGTTATCTGCGTACCGTTCTTCCTTACTGGTCTTGTTTTATCCTTGGTGTTCTCACACTATTCAAGCCAAATCCGTAAGCTTTATTTCTGGGATCTCATTGGTGCTGCTTTGGGTAGCATCTTACTTGTTCCCTTGTTGCCTAAAATCGGTACCGCGGGAACCATGTTTGTGGTTGCCGGCTTATCTATGGTCTCGGCCGTTTGCTTCTCAGCAGGGCGAAACAAGATGATGACCATCACTATCGCGATTTCGGCGGTATTGCTGCTTGGTATGCCGTTTAGCCGTGACAGCATTGGCACCTTTGAACCGCACATGCACAAGCGTGCCTTTAAGCCTTTGGTTAAGAAGATTAATGAAGGTACCTATTGGGACCCAATTTCAAAGATCAACATTCTCAACACTGAACTCATGGGCCAAAGCCGTAAATGGATTGCCTATGACGGTGGTACGCAGTCGAGCTATTTCTATCGTTTCGATGGCGACTATCAGAAAATTCGCGACAACATGCCAACAATCGCGCCATTGCATTTCTGGAATACCTACGTTGCTGTATCGCATTACGTTAAAGCTGACACCGATGCAAAGGTTCTGATCATCGGCAGCGCGGGTGGCCAAGAACTCAAGGCGGCATTGACCTATGGAGCAGGTCATGTTGACGCGATTGAGCTTGTCGGCACTGTCGTTGCGCTCGGTAAAACTCAATACGCCGATTACACCGGCAATATTATGAATGACCCGCGCGCAAATGTAATACGTGGCGAAGGTCGAAGCTTTTTGCGCCAAACAAATAATACATACGACATTATTCAAATGTTCTCGAACCACACCAGTTCGAGTATTGCGGCGGGCAGTGGCTCAATGCAGTCGCTTTACCTGCAAACGGTAGAGGCTTATGAAGATTATTTCACGCATTTGTCTGAAGATGGCATTCTGCACATTAACCATCACATCTACCCTAAGATGGTCGCTACAGCATCACGCGCCTGGGCCAAACTAGGCCGCACTGACTTCCGCAAGCACGTGTTGGTTTCAGATATCTCTGGTGCTCGTGATGATTTACCGACCATGTTGATCAAGATGTCACCTTGGACGCAAGAAGAGGTGAATAAAGTTAAAGAGCTGATGCCAATGTTCAACTACCCAGTTGATCCGTTCGATGTTGAAAACTCTTTCTTGCCGGACGAATTCTTTGTCGGCAAGCTTCCTCAGTCTGTTATCGACAAAGCGCCATATCGTATTCAAGAGCCGACTGATAATCGTCCGTTCTTTAACTCGCTTCGTTTATCGCTCGATACTCTGCCTGAATACGATAAAGACCGTTATGTAAACGAAGGCGTATCGGCGTTGCTGAACTCTCAGAAGCAGTCGGGGTATCCTGTTGATGTGATGCATTTGATCGTTAGTGCAGGTGCAGCTATTGTTTTCGCACTTCTGTTTACTTTTGGCCCGCTGCTGCTTGCTAAAACAGGTCGCGCAAAGTGGGAAGGGAAACGTAGCTTTATGACCTATTTCTGCTGTCTTGGTCTCGGCTTTATCGTTTTCGAGCTCGTCTTCATTCAAATTTTCATGAAATTGATTGGTTTTCCGCTATATGCCTATACCACGGTATTGTTTACCTTCCTTTTCGGTGCCGGTGTTGGTAGTTTGGTTTCTGAAAAATGGCAGTTGATTGAACGTGATCGCACTTGGGTGCCATTCGCGGGCATTGCCTTGGCAACACTTTTCGTTATTTTGTGTAAGTTCTTTGTATTCGATAGCCTGCTTGAGCTGCGTACAATGTTCCGAATTGCCGCATCAATCGCCATTATTTTCCCGTTGGCATTTTTCTTAGGCATGCCATTTCCAATGGGTGTACTTGCTGTTGAGAAAAAGCCGAAAGGTACTATTGCTTGGGCATGGGCTCTGAATGGCTTGTTTACGGTCACTGGTGGTATTTTCTGTGCGATTTTCTCGGTGTACTTCGGTTTCGTTGCGACCATGTTGGTTGCTTTAACGGCCTACGGGATTGCCTTTTTGGCATTCAAAAATCTCTATGCCGGCATGAATAACTAGCTTTTATAGAAAAAGTCTTCCGCTTTCTAAATACAATTTGAAAGCAGAACGCCTAACTAAAAAGCCGCTCTTTGTGAGCGGCTTTTTACGTTGTGACATAACGCCTCTTTATCTTAGGTATAGCGTAATTTCATCGTAAGCTCAGCCTAATTTCATCGGCAAATTAGCTCGTTTAAGCTATGCTTGTTGCGGTTGAAACAACGAGGTGTCACCATGGAATTTGATCCATTTGTCCTGTCACGTATTCAATTCGCGTTGAATATCAGTTTTCACATTCTATTCCCGACGATTACCATCGGGCTCGGATACTTTTTACTCTTCTTTCGTATCCGCTATACCCTTACCAAAGACCCTCATTGGGAATTCATTTATTCTTTTTGGGTTAAGGTTTTCGCACTGACGTTTGCTCTTGGCGTTGTAACTGGCATTGTCATGAGCTTCCAGTTTGGTACTAACTGGCCGGGCTTTATGGAGGAAGTCGGCAATATTGCTGGGCCATTGTTGGGTTACGAAGTGCTCACCGCCTTTTTCTTAGAAGCTTCTTTCTTGGGGATAATGTTATTTGGTCGGCAGCGCGTGTCTAATCGCCTGCATTTGATCGCTACGTCAATCGTGACGATTGGTACGACTCTCTCAGCGTTCTGGATCTTGAGTTTGAATTCATGGATGCAAACGCCCACCGGCTATACCTACGAAAACGGAGTAATGATTGCCGAAAGTTGGAGTGCAGTGATTTTTAATCCGTCATTTCCGTATCGCTTTGCGCACATGATGGTCGCGAGTTTGCTTACGGCCTCGTTTTTGGTCGCCGGCGTGAGCGCCTGGCGTATGCTTAAAGGTGTTGATGGTCCAGCGACTATGAAGGTGTTGCGCATTGGTATGATTGCCGCGGCAATACTCACTCCAACACAGATTTTTATCGGTGATTTGCACGGCCTTAATACCCTGAAGCATCAGCCTGCTAAGGTGGCGGCAATGGAAGGTATTTGGGAGACCCAAAAGGGCGCCGCATTGACGCTATTCGGTTTTCCTGATGAAGAACTCCGAACGACGCATGCCGCGATCAAAGTGCCCAAGCTCGGGAGTTTGATTCTAACGCATGAATGGGACGGCGAAATTAAAGGGCTTAATGATTTCAAAGGTGAGCACCCTCCGGTGGCGCCAGTATTTTGGTCTTTTCGAATAATGGTCGGAGTGGGCATGCTAATGCTCTTTGTTTCTTGGGCATGTTGTTGGCAGTTCTGGCGTAAGGGTTCAGTTAATCGCTTTAGTCAGCGAGTGTTGTTTGCCATGACCTTTTCTGGATGGGTTGCGGTATTGGCGGGGTGGTATGTTACTGAGATTGGCCGACAACCTTGGATGGTCTCAGGTTTAGTTACCACAGCGGAAGTCGTGGCGGATCACCCGCCGGGCATATTGATTACCACTCTCGCCGCATACTTTGCTATGTATGCATTCTTATTAGTGAGCTATATCGGTGCCGTATTTTACATGTCGAGTAAGCCCGCTAAGTCGCTTATTCATATGCATAATTATGGACTGCCAGGTAAACACCCTGAAGATCGGGCCTACAGTCCAATTGACGGGTCCGTCGCTGAGGCGACTGATTCAAATCAACCGTCCATAAATCAAACGTCCGGGAGTTAATCATGGAAACTGCATTACCACTTATCTTCGTGACTATTATGGGTTTATCGTTGCTTCTCTATGTAATCTTAGATGGCTATGATCTTGGCGTAGGTTTGCTTTTGCCACTGGGTAGTGATCAAGAGAAGGACATAATGATCGCGTCGATCGGGCCGTTTTGGGATGCTAATGAAACGTGGATCGTAATGGGTATCGGAGTGTTGTTGATCGCCTTTCCATCAGCTCATGGGATTATCTTAACTAAACTTTATCTGCCCGCCACGATCATGCTATTGGGCTTGATATTGAGAGGAGTCGCGTTCGATTTTCGTGTGAAAGCCGGTGACAGCAAGAAGGCGATGTGGAATCGAATATTCTTTATCGGCTCACTCGTTGCTTCGATGGCACAAGGTTGGATGCTAGGTTCCTACATCACTGGTTTAAATGGCTCATTAACCAATACCGTGTTCTCAATCTTAATTGCCTTTTGTTTGCCCGCGCTTTATTGCGTTTTGGGAGCAACTTGGCTGCTAATAAAGACCGAAGGTGATTTGTTCGCGAAATCGGTCGGCTGGGCGCGCAAGTCGGTGCTACCGATGGCGATTGGCTTATTTTTGGTGTCCATCGCAACTCCGTTAGTAAGTGATGTTATTGCCGAGCGTTGGTTTCAGTTGCCTAATTTTATTGGCTTAATGCCGATTCCGATTGCTAGCGCCATCGCCTTAGGTCTGCTCACTGTCTTGCTTCGACGAGACGTTGATCGATTACGTGAGCTTAATCCGTGGTATTTGTTTATATGTCCTGTGATTGTATGTTTGATGGCGGCCTTAGGGCTTGCCTATAGTATCTTTCCGGACATCATCATTGGCCAAATGACGATCTGGGAGTCGGCGGCGCATACTAGCGCGCTACTATTTACCTTCTATGGAGTGTGCATTGCCTTGCCGTGTATTATCCTTTACACCATTTTTATTTATAGGGTTTTCTCTGGCAAAGCGACTGCGCTGAGTTACGATTAAAGCTATAGATTACTGTAGCTCTATCGACTATGGCTGTTGATCTTTGTCTGAGATCAACGGTCTGAAAAACGATCAATATCTCTCGCTGACTGAATCTTTCGGTCGAGCCATGGATGTCACTTGAGTAGTATGCCAGCGTGAGAAACGCCGCTATAGTCTCAGCCTTTGTTTTCTATTTTGCTCGTCTAGTTTGCGCAATAGAGCGTTCTTGTTCTCCAGCCCGACTACTTTATCACCTAGCCCATGCAGCAATATCATCGGCGATTCACTGCCATCGATATGGTTCATCGCACTCATAATCTCGACCTTGCTTTCCGGGTCAAATATTCGCCGATACTTAGCTCTTTGGGGTGTGAAGCCATAAGGCCCTGCTATGCCTGCAAAGCCGCGAACGTCCGTTTTCGAGTAGCCAAACTCAGAAAGATAGCGATTGTCACTCGAAAGCAGGCCACATTGTGTGTCCCAGCTTATAGCCGCTTTTGAATAAACGTATGAATATCGGCCATGAGGTTGTCGTCTTTTGTAAACCACGGGTGTAAGTGTGTCACCATGTCAATGTGTCCTGGCTTGTTATACAGCACGTCCTGCGTGTCGACACCTTTTGCCTTCAATGCCGATGCCAGCTTTTCTTGATTATATTGGCCAACCTGAACGTCACCAGAACTATGAAGTAGTAGTGTCGACGGTTCATCGCCGTCAATGTAGTTGAGTGCATCCATTAGTGGGTAATTTTTCGGTGGACCGAATACTGCTTGGGTCACCTCCCAATCTGGCACAAAGCTGTAAGGTCCCGCTATACCGATAACGCCTTTTATATCCTTTGGAGCTAGACCTTCTGCGTTCAAAAACTGTTTATCGGCAGCAACCATCAGCGCAGTGTGAGCGCCGGCCGAATGCCCCGCAACAAACACTTGGTCTGCATTGCCATTGTATTTAGAAATATTGTCTTTAACCCAAGCGATCGCTTTTGCTCCATCGATAGCGAACGAAGGGTATTTCGCTCTTTCGTCTGGATATTTTATGTAGTCAGGCAAAACAACGGTATAGCCTTGACGATAGAACGCATCGGCGGCAAATCTATATTGATCTTTGCGGCCGTGTCGCCAGCTACCTCCGTGAATAAAAATGACGACAGGAGCTGTTTCGGCTTGCGGGTATATATCGAGTTTTTGCCAACTTTCATCGCCGTAAGCAATGTCATCAGCGGTCTCAATAGGATTAGTGATCTTAAGGGCGGTGGTTAACACCCAAAGACCGCGATCGCGATCGCCAATAAACCAAACAAAACCGGCTGCCAAAATAGCAAGAACAGCAATCAGAATTACAATATTTTTAATCATGGAAAGCAGGGCACTTGTTTAACAGCGCTTTTAGATAAAATGGTATTAATCGAGCTTAACATTGGGCAATTCACTTGCTTGTCAATTTTGCAGCGCGTCCACCGCGTTTTCTGATTGTTTTCGATTGAACTGGCCAGCAAGCCAATACGCCGTGCCGCACCAAGCAAGACCGAGCGCTAAGCTCGCACCTGCCATGCCAGCACCCGCGACACCGATGGCCTGCAAGCCCTTGTATGCTAGTGCGCTTGATGCATTGCCGCCGCGAAGAATTGCTGTGTCAATAAAGTTTTTGGCTTTGTACTTTTCTTCGCGGCTCACTACGCTGAACAGCATTTCACGAGCAGGTTTCATAATTGCGTAATCTCCTGATCGTCTGAAAATCTCAACGCCAACCATAACCGCCAAAAGAGACGTGACGGCCATGATTGCAAAACCAATAGTAATGCCAACCGGCACAAACAGTAGCGTAAAACGAAACCCAAATCGTTCTATCAGCCGACTGGTGATGAACAATTGAATGATTAAGGCTAGAACGTTAACCGCAAAATCGATGGATGAAAATAAACGTGTGCGACTTATTGGGTCATTTAAGGTGCGTTCAACGATTTCTGCTTGTTGAATTTCGACAAATGTAATGCTGATCGCATAAAGGGCAATCAGCAGACAGATACCAATTAGGCAGGGAGATTTTACTATCAATTTAAATTTAAAGGCGTCGAATATGTCTCCCTTCAAGGTATCCCCTTGGCTATCAAAGTCGTCGTTCTTCCATGATGTTAATCAGTTCATGAGAATCACAGACCTAACCATCTTGCTTTGGAAAACAACTCGCTTTTGCAAGTGTGGCTTTGCATCACCTCACGTCGTACATTAGCACAATGATTCTCACCTTAAAGATTGGCTTTTCATCTAATTGCGTGTCAAATGGTACAGCGTAAAAGAGAGCTCTCAAGATCAATAGTTTTGTCGTATGCATTAACATCACTAAAGTTTATTTATTTGAAAGTGTCCTTGCCGACATAGACGGACGACAAATTCATACATAAATATGAATATCAACTGATGCATCAGCTTTAAATTGTCCACTCTACTTGATACCTCATTTCTACTTGATACCTCATTATAGACAGACAAACATTATAAGCGTTTGAGTTGGCCTTCGAACGCTTATCTTTTACCAATTTGATATTGTCCCAGCATATATTCATTTGCCAACATTATGACTCTGTTAATTGCGCTAAAGCACATGTAAGGCCACCGAAATAATACCCAAGCTAACCACCTACAAATCAGTTACTAAACACTATGAAAACTAATTTTATTACTTCAGCAATTATTGCTTCAAGTCTTATCGGCTTTGCGCCAGTCACACACGCTTACAATGACGTAACTCTAATAAACGCACTAACAAACCAGCCTGTTGGAGGACCAATCACCTATGTTCGCGAATACAACCTTACTGAAATTGGTAACCAAATAAACTTTCGTTACAACCACGCTCCTGAGCAACAAACTAAGAGTGTTCATTTTATTGTCAAAGATCAGAACGGTATTGTGGTATCTGACAGAATAGAGAATCAAGCCCCCTTTGCTGCATTTGGTGATAGTAATGGTGACTACTTTTCTTTTTCTGCTTCTGGGACCGGGCTTATTATTGAAGCTCGTGGTTACAGCGAAAAATTTGCACAAGGAAATGACGTGGGCGGTTCAGTTTTCGTTGCGAATTTCACAACATCGGAAATCAACGCAGGCCTTTCAATTGTTAACGCAGACTCAAACGCAACGGTTGCATCGATTAGTAACGGGCAAACATTTTCATTGTCTGAGATCGGTTCAAACTTAAACTTAGTGGCCGAGTTTGGTGTCATGCAAGACCAAGTTGGCAGTGTAATATTCGACCAAATTGTTAATGGTGACTCAGAACCATTAACAGTTGAAAATGCTGCTCCGTATGCGATCTACGGAGATATTAACGGCAACTTTCGAGGGCAAACATTCGCAAAAGGAACGTTTACTGTTCGAGTACGCGCTTTTACTGGGGACAATGGTACTGGTGAACAACTATCTCGAATGACGTATGTCTTTAATTTAACGGACTAATTCAAACGACATATACAGCCTAGCTTAAGCATGCACCTAAGCTAGGCTTGATCAAATAGTTCGTATTTAGAGCGTAATCAACATGATGAATATGAACAAAAATAAGCAGTATCGAACGACAACACCGTTTAAAAAACTACGCTGCTTGTAGCTCTCATTCCAGATTGCCACTTTTGCAACGGTGTCATTCGCTCAGCAGAGAAAAGAAGACAGTGCGGCAGTCACCATGTTATTCCTCGATCAACGGGAATATCCAATTCTAGAATCCGTAGGCCATCGAATCCGATTAGGCAAACACGAGACCCTCAATAATTATATTATTATTAAAGAGGAAACCTTTGCACGAACCCGATCGACATAAGGAATCATGAGATAATAGCTCGACTTAAACGAAGAGAGTTAATAGATCGTGGCTTGGAAATCATTACATCAACAAAGCTTAGCCGATGCGTTGCAAGCCTCTCATCCTGCGATTGAGGGATTCGATGATATTCACGCTCTACTTGACTGGTCACGATTTGAATTCTTGTTTAAAGATATTTATTCATCACGCAAAGGTGAATTGGCGTGGCCACCATTGATTATGTTTAAAGCATTATTATTACAAGCGTGGCACAACCTAAGCGGTCCTGCTCTGGAAAAAGCCCTGGCTCGGGATTTATTGTTCCGGCGCTTTCCTAATAGGCTTGAAAAGGAGGGATTATTGAGTATCGCTATGGACGAAGTTAACAGCCAACTAGCCGCTCAGAGCCTAATCATAAAACAGGGTGAAGTGAGCATCATTGATGCGAGCGTGATCGAGGCTAAGAACGCCCGGCCTCGTAAGAATGCGGATGGCGAGAACACTCAAGACCCAGAGGCCGGTTACAGCGTTAAGCAAGGCAGTGATGGTAAGCGCCAAACCACGTACGGCTTTAAAGCTCACGCTAAGGTCGACGAAGATGGTTTTATAAAGAGGATTCATCTGACGGCAAGCAACGTGCATGACTCCACTCAGTTTGAGAAACTGCTCACAGGCTCTGAAGCAGCGGCTTACGCCGATAGCGCTTATATGTAGGTTTTGAAAATTCTGGCATGAGATATTTAGTCATCCCTGAAGAATCACCCCAGAGGGTGAGGGAATCATTGCTTAAGAATCCTATTATTAATTCAACAGCACA